>CAZRTJ010000082.1:0-1039 GCA_964602985.1 uncultured Bacteroidota bacterium | reverse complement strand
CCGCACAACCGCTTCTCGGTGCAGAGCAAGCGCAGCGAAGTGCTGTTCGTGGACTACATGGCCGAGCATCTCACGCCCAGCGGCCGTGCCGGCATCATCGTGCCCGAGGGCATCATCTTCCAGAGCCAGACCGCCTACCGGCAACTGCGCAAGATGCTGGTCGAGGACTACCTGGTCGCGGTGGTCTCTCTGCCGGCGGGCGTGTTCAACCCGTACTCCGGCGTCAAGACTTCGATCCTCATCCTCGACAAGTCGCTGGCGAAACAGACCGACCGCATCGCCTTCTTCACGATCGGCAACGACGGCTTCAACCTTGGCGCCCAGCGCCGCCCCATCGACAAGAACGACCTGCCCCAGGCCCGCGCCGATTTCGCTGAGTACCTGCGTCGCCTACGGGCGCGGGTGTCGGTTGAGGATTTCCAACCGATGCTCGGGCTCATCGTGCCGAAGGAGAGGATTGCTGCGAATGGGGATTACAACCTGAGCGGGGAGCGGTATCGGGAGAATGGGGGTCGGAATCACTCATTCCCGCTGGTCGCTCTGGGTAATTCAAGCCTGTTTCGAGTTGAGAGCGGAGGCACGCCCAAGTCAGGCGTGGACGAGTACTGGAACGGAGGAATTCCGTGGGTCACGCTAGTTGATCTTCCTGCAACTGACTTTATCTCTCAGATCAGATCGACACAGCGGACGATTTCGGAACAGGGGCTGCGCGATTCATCTGCAAAGCTGATTCCGGCTAACTCCGTGATCGTATCCACCCGCGCAACCATCGGTCGGATCGGCATCAATCGAATCTCACTAGCCACCAATCAGGGCTTCAAGAATGTCGTGATCGAGGATTCGGCGCGTGCCATCCCCGAGTACGTGGCGCTTGCAATCACACGACTCGTACCCACAATGAAACTTTGGGCAACGGGTGGGACGTTTGCGGAGATTTCGAAGTCCAAGTTTTGCGAGCTAGAAATCCCCCTCCCGCCGCTGGACGTGCAGAAGGAGATCGTGGCGGAGATCGAGGGCTACCAGAAGGTCATCGACGGCG
>CAZRTJ010000081.1:0-1050 GCA_964602985.1 uncultured Bacteroidota bacterium | reverse complement strand
CCATCATGCGCGTATAGAAATCCACGGCCTCATTGATGTAGGCGTTGCGGGACTTATCCAGTTTCTTGGTCATTTTTTCGGATTTGTGGTAGATCGCGTCATCCAGCTTGACGGAGATATTTTTGGACATCACAGGCTCCTTAGCTTTGGTATCACCAAATGGTGATACCTTACGCCCCCTAATGTCAAGGGAATTAATTGCGATTTTCTTCTCTTTTCTTTCGAACGTCTTCGGATTCCGAGGAACGCCGTAGGCGTTCCATGTATTTGATCGATGTAGCGCCATCCCATAATCAACCATGTAGGGGTTGCATGTTCGTGCACCGCCACGCACCCGGCGTCAGCAGATTTCCATTTTCAATGCAGAACACCACATCCTCGAAGCTGACCCCGCGCGTCCGTTTGAGCAGGCGGGCCTTTGTCCCCGATGCAACGTTTCATCACGTCGTTTGGCTCACTGTGTGCATAATGTCAACACATCGGAGGTTTTTTTCAATCATCCGGCCTCTAAAGCCCGACTCATCGCAACGTATCGAGACGACCGCACGTCTGCTCCGCTCGATACGCCCTGACAATTCAGGACGACTCGGCGAGAAGCGGTTTTATTCTCATTTGGGCGAGCATTCTTGTCCATTCACGCCATTACCCCAGGCTTTAGCCTGGGGATCAAAAAGCGCTCACCAACTTTTCGGGCTTTAGCCCAACATCACGCGCTACGTCTTTGGGGCTGAAGCCCCGCAATTTCTTTTTGCTTTGCATTTACCCTGCGCTGAAGCGCGGGGTAAACGTTACAACCACACATCCGCTCGCCACGGTACAATCTTCCCGGCCCACTCGGCGAGCGTTGTCTCACCACACCCTGAAATCATTCTGCAGATTCTCCGTTCGCGATGTCGAGTTCTGACGCCTTTATCAATCGAAGAGATACTCCACATCACTTTTTGTCAAAGTCTTGAAGAATGCGGCTTCGTCGTGAATGAGTTCCTTCCCGAGAGCCTTTTTTCTCTCCTGGAGTTCGAGGATCTTTTCTTCGACGGTGTGGCGGCAGAT
>CAZRTJ010000079.1:0-1120 GCA_964602985.1 uncultured Bacteroidota bacterium | reverse complement strand
AAACCCAATCAAATCTTGCGACGATTATGCGCAATTACTTAAGACGTTCTATATAGCTCTGTGTCTGCTGAGTCCGCCAAATCCAGAACATATTGTTTGATTTCGTCCCAAGCCCAACTAACCCATTTCTGTTCATCGTTGGGGCCCGTTGAGACAAAACCGTCGACAGACACCTGCATTTGTAAATGTAATTTGCGCATCGTTTATCTTCCTTATTGTGTAATGCCTTGGGTAGTCGAGGGGCAACCGAGAGATTCGACAAAGGTATCGTGAATTTTCAAAGCCACGCTCTCCAAAGCTCCTAACAACGCGGCTAAGCGGCTGACCCAAGATGTCCAAACTTCCACTGGACTTCAGAGTCCGCTTAAGCCGCTGAGTTAGGCTACCCGTTCATTTTGTGAATAAAGTGCCAAGTTTTTCCAATGCTTCGGCAACAGTCTTGGCCGGCAAGGCACAGATCAAACTGGCCTTCCGAGCCTTCCAATCCAAACTCTTTACTTGATCGGCCAGCACAACGCCAATAATTTCAAGGTCTGGCGGTATCTCAACCTCAAAAGGATAACCCTTTCTTTGTTGTGTGATCGGGCAAAAAATGGCCAACCCCACTTTCCGGTTATACGATTCGGGAGACAACACAACAGCCGGACGCCTGCCGGCCTGTTCATGACCCGCTTGAGGATCAAATGTCAGCCAAACAGCATCCCCGCGTTTGGGCACATAGCCTGAGTGTGTCACCATGCCTCATTACCAACGGCTATGCCGGTGTCGATTTCACGATGCAGGTTCTCATTGGTCACAAGGGCCAGTAGTCTGCTGAGTGTGAGCTTAGACTTCGAAGTTACCGGAGCAACAATAACTTTCCCCTTGGAAAGAGAAACATCAACCGAGGTATCATCCTTCAGGCCGATCTCCTCTGCAAAGGACTTGGGAATTCTTACAGCCAAGCTGTTGCCCCATTTTTGCACACGTGTTTTCATAAGCAGAGAACGTCCCTCTGTTACGTATATACATTGAATATACGTCCCATATTGCTACGTGTCAAGACGAGCGCTTTGCAGTAGGTAGCCTAACGCCCAGCATCAGCGGCGGCGCGCAGCGCCGTCCGCTGCATGCTGTTGTT
>CAZRTJ010000078.1:0-1125 GCA_964602985.1 uncultured Bacteroidota bacterium | reverse complement strand
TATATAGAACGTCTTAAGTAATTGCGCATAATCGTCGCAAGATTTGATTGGGTTTATTCCACGAATCAAATTGACTGAAAACGGTTTCAATCAGTTCGTTGAGAAGCGGGAAGTATTGGTTGTGCGTGCAAAGCCGACGGGTGACCTTCCATACCCTTTCAATGCCGTTCAACTCCGGGCTGTAAGGAGGTAAGAAGTCAAGGCTGATGAATTGTTTGTGCTCAGTAAGCCACGGTTTGAGGGCCGAGGCATGATGATAGGTTGCATTGTCGAGAATAAGTATCATTTTTTTTCCTCGTTGATAGTGGCGTAGAAGTTGTTGAAGAAATGTTTGGAAGGTCTGAGCATTGAACTTGTCTTCACGACGCACGACCAAACGGCCAGTTGCCTCACGGACGGCGCCAAAGACCGCCACACTTTTCCGTGTTGGAGCGTGAAGAAGGATCGGGTCAACGATTTCTGGCGGTACCCACATCACGCATCGGGAACCGTGTTGTTGGAAATGGCATTCATCTTCAAACCACAGATCAACGTTTTTGCTTCGAGCCAGGCGCCGGAGTTTTTTTATATTGCCGTTGGGCTTCAGGGTCGGCATGGGCAATGAGAGGACGCGGTTTCCGCAGACGAAAGCCAAATTCATGAAACAAACGCTGACATTGGCGCACACCGAGGGTCGTGCGATACTTTCGGGTCAAGTGGTGGCTAAGCAACTTGCCATCCCAAAGGTTTTGTCGATAGCCCAGTTCGCGCGGCGAACGCCGAAGGTCCTGACTAAGCTTCCGACGTTGCGGCTCATCCAGCAAAGGCGGCCTTCCCGCACGAGGCGATTCCTGAAGTCCGGCAAATCCGTTTTCTTCAAAACGGCTAACCCAGTATTCCACCGTACGAGGGCTTTGGCCAAAGAGTTCCGCCACTTGGTAACAACTTTGTCCAGAGAGTACAAGCAGGATTCCGTGCAGTCGATGATCGTATCGCGACTCCTCAGACCGGAGAATCTCCTCTTGGACAGCGATCTGCATGATCTTGGCATCTTGGATTTCCAGTTTGCGCATATAACCTTGTCCTTTCTGTTCACAATATAACAGAGAGAACACACATGCGCAATTATTTATGTCGCCATATATA
>CAZRTJ010000077.1:0-1151 GCA_964602985.1 uncultured Bacteroidota bacterium | reverse complement strand
ATGTCAAAGCAGAAGTTTGAGCGGAACAAGCCGCATGTGAACGTGGGAACGATTGGTCACGTGGATCACGGGAAGACGACACTGACGGCAGCCATTACGATGGTTTTGGCGAACAAGGGATTGGCCAAGCAGCGTTCGTATGACTCGATCGATAATGCTCCTGAAGAGAAGGCGCGTGGGATCACGATCAACACCGCGCACGTGGAATACGAGACGGATGCGCGTCACTACGCGCACGTGGATTGTCCGGGTCACGCCGATTACGTGAAGAACATGATTACCGGAGCGGCGCAGATGGACGGAGCGATTTTGGTGGTGTCGGCGGCCGACGGCCCGATGCCGCAAACGCGCGAGCATATTCTGTTGGCGCGTCAGGTGAATGTGCCGGCGATCGTAGTGTTTTTGAATAAGTGCGACATGGTGGACGATCCGGAGTTGCTGGATCTGGTGGAACTGGAAGTTCGGGATTTGCTGAAGAAGTATAACTTTCCGGGCGACGACATACCGATCATTCGCGGTTCGGCGCTCAAGGCGGTGGAAGCCCCGACGGATCCGGACAAGTCCAAGTGCATCATGGAATTGATGGCGGCCGTCGACAGCTACATTCCGTTGCCGAAACGGGACGTGGACAAGCCGTTCCTGATGCCGGTGGAAGATGTATTTTCGATCCAGGGCCGTGGCACGGTGGGCACCGGTCGCGTGGAGCGCGGCAAGGTGAAGGTGAACGAAAAGGTTGAGATCATCGGTCTGGGCTTGAAGAAGGAGACGGTGGTCACGGGCGTGGAGATGTTCCAGAAGATTTTGGACGAGGGCATGGCCGGCGACAACGTCGGACTGCTGCTGCGCGGAATCGAGAAGGAAGAACTGGAGCGCGGGATGGTCGTGGCCGCACCCGGCTCGATCACGCCGCACACGGACTATGAGGCGGAAGTGTATGTGCTGACCAAGGAAGAAGGCGGCCGTCACACGCCATTTTTCAACGGGTATCGTCCGCAGTTCTACTTCCGTACGACCGACGTGACGGGAGTGATCCAGATGCCGCAGGGCGTGGAGATGATCATGCCGGGCGATAATGTGAAGATCACCGTCCAGCTGATCACGCCGATCGCGATGGAAGAAGGTCTGCGCTTTGCGATCCGCGAAGGCGGTCG
>CAZRTJ010000076.1:0-1154 GCA_964602985.1 uncultured Bacteroidota bacterium | reverse complement strand
ACCGTTGTCCCAATGTGTAAGAAGTGTCATACCAAATCCAATTACAAAACTTCCCCCCGCCAACACGGAAAGCATCCGCATGTGCAATTTCGAGTATGCGCCAATTGCGGGAAAACTGTTCAGGGAACAATACAGATTGACGGAAGTTTCCGGGAATTTTCGACATCGGTGTATAAGGGCGGATCGCATCAACTCCGTTTTCGTTTCAGCGATCAGCAGTTCGAGGCGATGAAGAAACTTGGGAAAAATCCGCGCCAACTTGCGGAGCGCGGACTAGAGGCGTTTTTGAATGAATAAGTTTATTTATCGCCTCTACCTGGTATCGCCGGGCTGGAAACTGACTCGACTCATCCGTAAAAAAGATAGGTGCTGGCGGTGCTGGTCGTTGACAAGTTTAGAATTGCATCACGATAGTTACCGTTGGCATAATAAGCATACGATTCTGCGGTGGCTTATCCCGAACTTGTGGGACGCCATGCGGACGCTATGCAAAGACTGTCACGGATTGGAGCATAATGCGTAAACTGATTACCCTCTTACTTCTTGCATCCCTAGCGTGTGGGACATTGCCATCGGTAAAGTCTACCCTTCCGTCTCATTTTCCCGCGCCCGCCCCGTCCATGTACGCGGTGCGGATGGTGGCGACGGGCGATCTGCATATCCGGGTCGAGCCGGGAAATTTACAGACATGCGCCGACCCGTGCTATCTCCATCCGGGCGACGTGGTAACGTGCTACCAATTCGTAACAATAGGCGACGAAGTTTGGTGTAAACATGCTGGCGGGTGGAGCAATGCCCGCTGGCTTGTGGTAGAATCAAAGGAAAAGGAGTAAACAAATGGAACAACTTTTACAACAATTTTTGGGTCTTGGCGGCGTTGCCGCCTTCATTGCCGCGCTGGTCAATGTCGGCAAGTATTTCGGCGTGATTGCGGACGGTTCGGCGTCGAAAATCGCGCTAGCATTGTCGACTCTGGGTTTTGCCGCGATGGTCGGTTTGCAGTTGTTCGCGCCTGATGTGAGTATTGCCGGGCTGAATGAGGGAGCGCAGAAAGCCGCCGATGTGGTCGTGTACGTTCTCGGCTTCTTTAGCATGGTCGGGTTGCCTGCCGTATTCCACAAGTTCTACAAAGCCGCCGGGCTTCCCGCCTTCGG
>CAZRTJ010000075.1:0-1200 GCA_964602985.1 uncultured Bacteroidota bacterium | reverse complement strand
TGTCAGCTTCCCCGAAAGTTAGACAGGTATAAGTAGAGGAATCTACTTATGTTTAACCTTGGAAAGGGAGGTCCTTTATGAAAAGGAGCAAGTATTCGGAGACCCAGATCGTGCAGATTTTGAAGGAACAACAGGCGGGCGTGCGGGTGGATGAGATCGCAAGGAAGTATGGGATTAGCTCGGCCACGTTTTTCAAATGGAAGAGCCGGTATGGCGGATTGGATGTGTCGGATGTTAAACGCATGCGGGAGCTCGAGTCGGAGAATTTGCAACTCAAAAGGCTGTATTCGGATATGGCGTTGGAGAACCGGGCTTTGAAGGATTTACTCACAAAAAAACTCTAAGCCCTGGCGAGAAGAAGGACGCGGTGAGGTATATGCACAGCGAGTGGCAGTTTGGAATCGTTCAGGGCTGTAAGACGGTCGGCATGGCACGTTCGGTGTTTTATTACCGAGGTTTCCAGAAGTCCGATTTGCAGGTGGAACAAAGGCTCCGGCAATTAGCCGAAGAGCATCCCAGATGGGGCTTGTGGAAGATGGTCAGGAAAGTACGGGCCGAAGGGCATGTGTGGAATCATAAGCGCGTCTACCGAGTGTATAAGGCACTAGGGTTCAACTTT
Organism: uncultured Bacteroidota bacterium; assembly: GCA_964602985.1. Classification (GTDB taxonomy): domain Bacteria; phylum CLD3; class CLD3; order SB21; family SB21; genus CAYZJB01. The sequence continues at coordinate 581 of CAZRTJ010000075.1, read as the reverse complement.
CGGCGTAAGGGCAAGAGACGACTTCCCCAGCGCGTTAAACAGCCTCTGGTGACTCCTGAAGGTCCGAACCGGAGTTGGTCGATGGATTTTATGGCGGATGCCTTGTGGAACGGCAGACGGTTTCGCACGTTGAATGTGATTGATGATTACAACCGGGAAGCGTTGCACATCGAAATCGATACCTCGCTCACATCCCACCGCGTAGTGCGGGTTTTAGAACAACTCATTCAAACCAAAGGAAGGCCAGAGAAAATTCGTGTCGATAACGGACCGGAATTTATTGCCGAAACAATCACCACGTGGTGCCGCAATCATGGCATTGAGCTGGTGTATATCCAGCGCGGACGGCCGATGCAGAACGCCTACATCGAACGCTTTAACGGAACGTATCGGCGAGAGATCCTGGATTGCTATGCGTTTGACACGCTGGACGAAGTACGGGACACGACTGAATCATGGATCAAAACCTATAACCAGGAACGACCACACGACAGCTTGAACCATTTAACACCAATGGCATTTCTTGAACAAAACACCAAAAACTCTACTTCAAACCTGTCCTAAAATCGGGGAAGCTGACA
>CAZRTJ010000074.1:0-1251 GCA_964602985.1 uncultured Bacteroidota bacterium | reverse complement strand
GAATTGCGGAGCACTTGGAATACTAAACACACCGCTGACACTCGAGTGCGAAGACGGCGTGCAGCTTTGGAGCGGAGTTTGACAGCAGAAAAAAGGGACTCAATAGGGTTGGTCGTCTTGATGCTTTTCCAGTGACTTCGGGGAAAGCAAAAATAGGTTGAGAGCGCATGGATATCATCCTGCAGACACCGCACGGCTCGGGGATACAATGAACGATAGCGATCAACAAAAGCCTGGATTAAGGCCCGCGCCTCTTTTTCGGACTTGGCGTGGTAAATCTCCCTTAGGGCCGCCAGGATTTCGTCATAGACCTTATCGGGAACCTTATCCAGAATGTTTCGCATCTTATGGACCCAGCAACGCTGACGCAAGGATCGAGGGAAACATTCTCGAACGGCTTTCCAGAGCCCCTTCATCCCGTCACCGATCACCAGACCTATCCACTTTACCCCGCGTTTCTTTAAGTCACGAAAAACTTCCTTCCATGACTCCTCGCTCTCCCGGTAACCTTCGGCAAGGGCCAAGACCTCTTTTCGACCACTACGGGTCACTCCCACCACAACCAATAAGCACAAGCTCTCATCCAGAGGTCCACCCTTGGGGTAGATGCCATCAGCCCAGGCATAGAGGTAATCTCCCTCCAGCGGACGTTGCTTCCACTGATGATACTCTTCTTCCCACTTTTGTTTCAAGCGAACGATGGTCGTGGGCGATAATGGCGCGCCCTCTCCTAAGAGCCATCCCAAGGCAGGTTCAAAATCACCCGTCGAAAGACCCTGCAAATACAATTCCGGCAACAACGCCTTCATTTCTGGTGTCATGCGTTCATAACGAGGCACGATCTGGGACTCGTAGGCCTTCTCCAAACGGGGCACCTGTATCTGAACCGTTCCGCAACCACAAACGAACTGCCGTGGTTTGTGATATCCATTACGATACACCGGCTCATCCAAGCGCTCATATCGCGCCCGCCCGACCAGTTCATCGCGCTCGGCTTCCAGCGCCTCTTGGAACTTTTCCTCAATCGCCTCACGAGCCAGCTTCTGAACAGGCGAATAAACATAATGCCGCAATGCTTTTGCGTTCCTTCTTGTTTTCCTTGACCGTGAACGAGCTCTGCGATACCTTGCCATCGGCGTGTCCTCCTTTAGGTTATTGTTTGGAAACCTTTACCTTAAGGTACGGATGCGCCGCTTTTTTTCTACCCTATTTTATGGGCGTTGGAATTTCCACAACATTTGAAGGTAACTC
>CAZRTJ010000073.1:0-1312 GCA_964602985.1 uncultured Bacteroidota bacterium | reverse complement strand
AGTGGAATATTCTATCGGATCATCGCCGCGGACGGGCAAAACAACCGCGATACACTGATCGGAAGCGTCGGCGTGAGTGTGCCGGCCAATTCCGTTTCTACCCAGAATACATCCGGCGGTTCGTACACCTCGGGATTCCCCGACGGCGCGTGGCGCATGATATCGGTTCCGCTGAATCTGGACGATGATGCGGCGTCGACCGTGCTGGCGGACTTTGGGGCGCCGGGGGATAAGACGTGGAGGCTGTTTGCGAAATCCAATGACGTGAGTGCGACGGGTGCGTTTGCGATCGGAAAAGCCTTTTGGCTCAAGCAGATTCACATTCCCGGCGGGAAGCAGATCACGCTGGGCGGAGGCACGACGGCTTCCCTGACGGATGGACAGATCACACTCCAGCCCGGGTGGAACCAGATCGGCAATCCATTCACGTTCGCGATCGATTGGAACACGGACACCGACGCCGATCAAAATTCGAATATCAAAGGACCGGTGAAGTACGACGGCAATAAGTATATCGGAATCGGGCAGGTGGATGCGCCGAACGATCCCACGCCGTTCACCCAGCTTCTTCCGTGGGATGGGTATTGGGTGTATAACGCCTCCTCCAGTCCGGTGGTACTGACGATCGATCCGTCGGGGAGCCTGAGTAAGAGCATCGCCAAGCGGGCAATGCTGGATTGGCGGATGGAGTTTGCCGTGCGCAGTGGGACGAAGGCAGATGCGTGGAACGTGATCGGGGAGGCGGTCGACGCTCTCGATGAGGAGGACCGGCATGACATGCCGGAGTTGCCGGTGATCGGAGAGTATGTGAGCGTGTGGTTTGATCGCGAGGACGGGGCGCAGACGATCGATGTCCGGCAGAAGAATGGAGAGGGGCATGTGTGGACGATGCATGCAAAGACGAATGTGCGGAGCAAGGAATCTCTGCTGGAGTATGCGGGGGAATTGCCGTCGGGATATGTGATGCGGATTCTGGATGTGAGCAACAATCGGGAAGTCACGCGTAGCGGAGAGACGGTTCGCAATCGCGTGGAGATGGAGACGGTGTTCAAGGTGTTCATCGGTACGGCGGAGTATGTGGATGCGGAGTTTGCGAAAGCGAAGGCGGAGTTGCCGTCGGAATTCCGGTTGTCGCAGAATTATCCCAATCCATTCAATCCGGTGACGACGATCCGGTATGAACTGGCCCGGACATCGAAGGTGACTCTGGAGATTTACAACACGCTGGGTCAGAAAGTTCGGACGCTGGTGTCTGGCGTGCAGGCGACGGGTGGATATGATGTGATCTGGGACGGGAGATCGGAGACAGGCG
>CAZRTJ010000072.1:0-1431 GCA_964602985.1 uncultured Bacteroidota bacterium | reverse complement strand
GGATGTAATGTTTTCCGATTTAGAGGCACTATATAGGAAATGACGAGCCTTCATACCGACAGCGTCTTTACAAAGGGCAGGGGTGTTACAATGAAATCATGGACAAGCCTACTTCTACTGACTCTGGTGTTTATCGGGGTCTACCTCGACTCGGCACGGAGCGATCACCGGGACAACAAGCGCGTCCGCGCCCGGCTCAGGAAGTCCGACATCACCGATCTGAAATTCATCGCCGTGAACAACTGGCGCTATGTCATGCGCAATACCGGATCCTATATGTACGACTCGCCGGATGTCGATCGCGACGGGAATAACGCCGGCGGGATCTTCCCGCGTTCTGAATATACGGCGATTGTTTTTGCAGGCGGCTTCTACTTCGGGACTATCAAAGGAACGAACAAGGTCGTCTCCGAGGTCGAGTTTGCAACCGAATACCAGCCCGGCAGGATCGTCAATTCCAATCTGCCGTGGGATTCCCTCAAGGTGGAAGATCCGAATGCAGCAACTCAAAAGGTGTATGTGCTCGATCAAAACTCATCCGAACAGGATGGGCAAGAATGGCCCGGGGAGAGAGATCAGTCTGATAGCCCTGCTTTGATTGCTTCAGCTCAAACCTGGGCAGTTTTCAACGATCTGGATACTTCAAAGACGCAAGAAAGTCGAGTTGTCAGCCCCGATCCGGGACTTGGAATTGAAATAACACTGCAATCATATGCATTCGGTAACTCGCAATTAGGTGACGCGGTTTTTATGAGGATGACCATTCGGAATAAAACCAGCACAACCTATAGTCAGTCTTATATCGGTCTGTGGATGGATCCCGACGTTATTAATGCAGGAAATGACATCGTGGGGGTTGATACGACACGAGGCCTGGGATTCTGTTACAATGCAAACAACACAGACAGGTCGTTGGCGGTTGGTTTTGATTTTCTTCAAGGCCCCGTCGCGAATTATTCAGAGTTGCCATCCAAAGAGATCACAAAATTTCAGAGCAATAATCATATTCTCGTTTATGACCCTGAACTCGGAGGCTTCAAGAAACAGTCCCTCCCCGCGAATCAACTTTCATTGGGCGCAACATCTTTTTCAGATTATGCCGGTGGCACAGATCCGTCTGATAATGAAGAAAGATATTTCTTTATATCTGGTCGCTTTGGAAATGGTGCACCAAAAGGCGGCGGTCCTGGTTACTACGACTACTATTCCTACCGTGGCGATCCATTGGCACCGAATGCATCCTCTGATCCAAACGTGATGAACATTAATAACGCGGCCGATCAACGCATGCTTTTGTCCGCGGGCCCATTCACCCTCCTTGCAGATTCCTCTCAGGACATCTGGTTCGCCATTGTCGGGGCCGAGGGCGCCGATCGCCTCGATGCCGTTCGGAATCTTTTTGAAACCGACGATTTCATCCAGGATTTCTTC
>CAZRTJ010000071.1:0-1532 GCA_964602985.1 uncultured Bacteroidota bacterium | reverse complement strand
ACGTTCCCGGGCCTTGTACACACCGCCCGTCAAGCCATGGGAGTTGGTAGCACCCGAAGTTCCGTCACAAGATGGACCGAAGGTGAGGCCAATGACTGGGGCTAAGTCGTAACAAGGTAGCCGTACCGGAAGGTGCGGCTGGATCACCTCCTTTCTGGAGAACCTGTTTTTCGCTTCGGCGAAATTCCAGATTCCCACATAGACCGGTTGAACTCGCCAGATCGACTCGTGCATACTCTCTTTTATTTTTTTGCCTTCTGCGGAGGGCAATGTTCTTTTGACAAGTGTACCCTCGGGCTTGTAGCTCAGGTGGTTAGAGCGCACGCCTGATAAGCGTGAGGTCGATGGTTCAACTCCATCCAAGCCCACTGCTTCATCAGGGGCAGTGTTCGCAATCATCTGGGGCTATAGCTCAATTTGGGAGAGCGCCTGCCTTGCACGCAGGAGGTTAGCGGTTCGAGCCCGCTTAGCTCCACCCGCGGCCCCGGCAGTTTGGGAGAGCGTCCCGCTTGAAGCGGGAAGGTTAGCGGTTCGAGAGTCAAAACCCGCTTTCCGCCAAAGGCGGATCAGCCTCCGGCTGAAGCTCCACCCGCGGCCCCGGAAGTTTGGGAGAGCGTCCCGCTTGTAGCGGGTTGGAGGTTTTGAGTCACAGACGCGCATTCCGCCAAACCTCCGGCTGAACCCGCATGACGGGTAAACTTGTTCGACTTTGGCAATTTCGGCAAATAGCCGCAAAAATGTTAGAAACCGATCGTTGAGATCGGCCAAAGTTCTTTGACAATTGAGATTTGTTATGATCTAGAAAATTGAAGACTACAATCTTCGATCGAGAGATCGCTACTATTTTTTCTACACTTAAGACGTTTGAATAGTTGATGAAAATGTATTCAAGCTATTAAGGGCATACGGAGGATGCATAGGCACAAGAAGGCGAAGAAGGACGTGGCAAGCTGCGATATGCTGCGGGAAGGCGCAAACGGCCGTTGATCCGCAGATTTCCGAATGGGACAACCCCTGACGTGTTATGACGTCAGATCTCCTGCTGAATTCATAGGCAGGACGAAGCCAACCCGGGGAACTGAAATATCTAAGTACCTGGTGGAATAGAAATCAAAAGAGATTTTCCAAGTAGTGACGAGCGAACGGGAAACAGCCCAAACCATGGTGCATGCACCATGGGGTTGTAGGACCCTTGTAGTGATCTGTGAGTACGTAAGTGAAGTTGTCTGGAAAGCAACGCCATAGCAGGTGACAGCCCTGTAACTGAAACGGAAAGCAGCGCGTGGGTATCCTGAGTAGTGCGGGACACGAGAAATCCTGTGCGAAGCTGGGTGGACCATCATCCAAGGCTAAATACTCTCTTGTGACCGATAGCGAATAGTACCGTAAGGGAAATGTGAAAAGAACCCCTTCGAGGGGAGTGAAATAGAACCTGAAACCGTATGCTTACAAGCGGTCGGAGTTCCGATTCGTCGGAATGACGGCGTGCCTTTTGCATAATGAGCCAGCGAGTTACTCGTACGTTGCGTTAG
>CAZRTJ010000070.1:0-1536 GCA_964602985.1 uncultured Bacteroidota bacterium | reverse complement strand
TGCGCCGGTAAATTAGAAAAGAAAGGTCTCGCTTCCTTTGATGGGGTAAAGTGTTAGGTTAAACACTTAACAATGACCTCTCAAAAAAGAAAGGAGACCTTCGTATGAACAAAGTAAGAAACGCAATCAAGAAGAACAACGCGGATTTGGTGGAAGCGTTTGATCACTACATTGCGGTGGACTGGTCGAAAGTGAACATGGCCGTTGCGCGAGTGAGCCCTCAGATGCGAGAGCCAAAAGTGATGGACACGGAAAGTGACCTGAAGTCGTTAAAGCATTTTTTGAGTAATCTACGCGGACGTAAGATATTGACCATTGAGGAGACCACCACCGCCCACTGGCTCTTTACCGAGTTGCGGGAGCATGTGGATCGGATCATCATTTGTGATCCGCTTCGCAATAGGCTTTTGAGTGAAGGCGCCAAAACCGATAAGATCGATGCCCGCAAACTGTGTCTTTTGCTTCGAAGCGGATTACTCAAGGAAGTGTATCATACGACCCAGCGACGGTGGGAACTGCGCAAGTATGTGAGCGCCTATCAGGACTTAATCAAGATGGGTGTGCGCATTCAGAATCAACGTACGGCTTTATATCAGAGCCACGGGATGTCCAGGAGCGGTTCATCGGAGCAACTTCCGAAAACTTTTCGTTTTATCGATGAACAGATGGAAAAGCACGTGACGCTGTATGAGGAGCATCACGGGGCCTATCAGGAGCTGTTTAGAGGTTGGTGTAAGAAGGACCGATTGCTCAACAACCTCTTAGATGTGTCAGGGATTGCGGAAGTGTCGGCGGTGAAAATTCTGGCTACGGTCATTGACGCCAAACGCTTCCGGCATAAGGGTCATTATCTTAGCTACTGCGGTTTGGTCAAACATTACCGCATCAGTGGCCGAAAGAGTTACGGTCAAAAAGACACCCGGTATTCTCGCGTGCTCAAGGAGGTGTATAAAACGGCTGCGATGGCGGCCCTCAACGGACAAAATCCGATCCGGGAGTATTATGATTATTTGCGCCAAAAAGGCGTGGCTGAGCACAACGCCCGTCACGCGGTCGCGCGTTATATCGCGGTCATTACGTATGCCATGCTCAAAAGCGGTGAAAAATATCAACCCTATCGTTGGAGGGAAAACCGTAAAGGGTAACCTTTACTTTGACATACTCGGTTGATCCCTTGAATCCAACGTGCGAGTGTTCTTTTTGAAGCATTAGACTGATTAGATTGGAGAGAGAGTTCAACGCCTCTGGTTTAGTGAGCCCCACGGCTCAACATAACACTGCGCCGGTTAACCCTCTCCTATTGATTCTATAATTTGCCGTAGCGTTTACCGAAGCTGCGAGCTTCTGTGAAAAAGCTCAGATAGACGAATAGAACAATATCTTTAACCCAAAATCGAGCAAAGAAAGTCTGCCGCATGACCATGAACGCTCGAACACGACTTAAGGAAGCTCGACCGAATGAAGAAAAACAGCTCAAAAAAGCTGAACAGGAGAAGTGTTTCTTCTTGACATTCTTTTCTATAGACAAGGGCGCAT
>CAZRTJ010000069.1:0-1541 GCA_964602985.1 uncultured Bacteroidota bacterium | reverse complement strand
CGAGGTCAGGCCCAGGCTCCGATCACGAATGTTGCATTCCATGGACGGGCAGAGTATGTTGGATGCGAACGGAGGAGGTAGCCCGTGCGGATGAGGAGTCACGAGAAAAGGGAACCCTGGATCGCGTTAATGCTTGGCCTGACCTCGCTTGTGCGAGAGAGTCACGTTTCGAAGATTTTCTCACGTGATGTGTGGCGCGCGGGAGGCCGTAGCTGCACGCAGGACGTTATGCGAGATATGCGGGACCAGCCATAATTGCACTGGAGTTAATATATGAAAGAGCTATTCCTGTTTTCACTGATTATCTGTTCTTCTTGCACCAGCGTATCTGTTAAGTCAAATGAACCCTCTCCTGAGTTGGGACCTATAGCCAGAATGTTTGTCGTGGTTTTTGTCGACAAGTCATTCGAAAGGAACATATTACACTTTGAAAAGTCGTTTGCAAAACTAAATAACGACAAAGAGCTCAGCATTCTCGTAGACGGACAAGCGTATGACCCAAATAGTCTAGACTTGACTTCACAAAAGAAGGATTTTTCCAAACAACTTGTCGCTTTTCATCCGGACGTTGTAATGACCATTGCGCTTGCACGGCGTATATCTGTCGGTGGAGATTTTACCAACGAATTTCGCGTTTCATTGTTCTCGCCATCAGCCCCGGACAATGAACTGTGGACTGCGTACATAACGGTTAAGACATCTTTTGGAGGCACATTGACCAACGCTGACGTTGATGAAATTGTTAGACAATTACTGGCAACGGCCAAACAGCACAACATTCTACGGAAGATATAGAAATGGAAAAGCTACTCCTTTCTGTTCTCAGCTTCTCCCTCTTCTCCTGTTTCACCCTAACATCCATTGAGTCAAACAAGGATGTTCATTACGATAAGGCCCTCACTAGCATAGACATCCTTTACCGATTTACCGATGGAGGCCTCTACATGCTTGTTGACTCATTACATCATGAACTCGAAAAGAATAGCATATCGAGTGATGCGTATTCGGTCCCCGACGTGGCTATTGATTTCGAACACTTGGTCAGCAAATATCCTCCGACACACCCATACGTCCTTGTTATTAACCAGACTTCTTCCTCAGAAACGTATGGGGCATATGGGGGTAAGAAAAAGTCGGTCATTGTTTTGAATGCGACTATTCTTGCCGTTGACGAACGGCGAGCGATTTGGAGAGCTAACCTCTCGCTTGAAAGACACAATTTTGGTGATATTCAACCGCACGAATTTGGATTGCTTGCACGAAAACTAGTTCTACAGCTTCGCAAAGACAACCTGCTCGAATGACCGCATACCTCGCATAACACGCCGTCAGACATGCCGCGTGACGCTGTGGAGGTCACGGATTTCGGATCGTGCTATGAATCGTAAACGATTGATTTCTGATTTAGTTTTGTCAATGGCGTCACGCGTTCGGCGTGCTCTGTCGGCCTGCGGCCTCCATCCGCGCGCCGATGTCTGCCGGCAGGACGTTAGGTGCGATGCGGCGCGGCGAGGATAAAATGCTTGTAAGCGATGTAGTGT
>CAZRTJ010000068.1:0-1549 GCA_964602985.1 uncultured Bacteroidota bacterium | reverse complement strand
ATCAGCCGCGGGAAGAATTCGAGGGAATTCTTGCTGCGGACTCTGTCGCATAACGGTTGGCGTGCTCACGGCGTGGCGCAACGCGAGGTATCTAATAAACTTTTTCTCTGACGCTCCGCGCGGTGCGCCATGTGCGAGGCGGCGGCACACAACTAAAACGAGGGAAACTAAATATCCGTGCCGCCGCCGAGCGAACGTGAGCACGCGTGTTATCCGAGGGCGCTGCCTTTACTTGAGCTCAAACGTTACTTTGACCCGTTTGGTTAGAAATATCTTTTCAGGGAACGTGTAAGATCCAATGGAACCGCCCCTGATCATGAACATTGGCCTTTCAGCCACTGCTGCTATGTTTGGCGGTTCTAATTCAACTATGGATACTATTCCTCCAAGCTCGAGTCCGTTGCTTTGTGTGACAGCCGCCGCACTCGCCTTAGCATTTGTGACTGCTTGCGATAAAGTTCGTCCAATCAAAGAGCGATCGTCGCGAAGTTTAAAATGGATAAAGGTTAATTTCTCAATTTGCGATGTACTCATAATATTTAGAACGCTCTTTAACAAATTGAGATCGTCAATGATTACTCTAACTTGAACAGAAGCTTGAATCTTGTTCGAGGAGAAGAGGCTGAAAAACTTTTCATCAACGTAAAGACGAGATTGCTCAATTGAATTGCTGTCAATTCCGATTTGGATTAAATTCCTAACGATAGGACTCAACTTCGCTTGAACATTTGCAAATGCGTCGTCCAGTGTTTTACCGTCTTTTTCCAACTGAAATGTAAATTCTGCACGATTTGCAGGTTCGGATAGTTCAGCTTCTCCGATAATTGTGATTACCCTTTCTTGTGCGGCGGCTGTCAGGTTCACAAAAAGAGAAAGCAAAAGCAATCTTGGGATGGCCATAAGTTCATTCCTTGTTTTTCGGTGCAACGTTTGGCAGCGCTCTCGGATAACGTCCTGCGTGCAGCTGCGGCCTCCCGCGCGCCACACATCACGTGAGAAAATATTCGAAACGTGACTCTCTCGCACAAGCGAGGTCAGGCCAAGCATTAACGCGATCCAGGGTTCCCTTTTCTCGTGACTCCTCATCCGCACGGGCTACCTCCTCCGTTCACATGAAACATAAACTGCCCGTCCATGGAATGCAACATTCGTGATCCGAGTCACTGCCTGACCTCGCTCGTTCTGAGAGACTGGCGCGCAGGGAGCCGGCGGCGCGAGCCACTATATGCTCTATCGTTGTTACCTGTGCGAGCGCCGCATCCAGCTGCACGCGTGATATCCGACGTCGACCGCCCTGCAGAAATGCCGATCGAAGCTCCGCTTTTGAAACCACGCTCGAATTCCTGTATTCGGGATTCATTGAACATCTGCTTCTTCTAATTCCGTGACCGATCTGTTTTGAACAACGCCAAATTCCTTCAGCGAGCGGGAAGTGTTGAGACGCGCTGGCGAATTGAGATCGGAGCTCGATTCGGCAAACCAAAAGAGAGGTTCTTCCTTCCGCGGTCGATGTCGGATATCGGCCTGCGTGCAGCTGCGGTCTCCCGCG
>CAZRTJ010000067.1:0-1575 GCA_964602985.1 uncultured Bacteroidota bacterium | reverse complement strand
GTGCGCCCGGCAGGGCGCTCTCACTTGGGGATGGAAGTTCCCTACGCACCCGGCAAGGGGAAGCGTTAGCTGGACGGCAAGGGTGTTGGTTGTGAGACCAAATCCGAAGGAAGCCGCAGGCAAAAGGCTGGTCTGATGAACAAGAAGCGCATAGGAGGCGAAGCATCTGGGATGAGAAGGCCAATATCTTCAAAGTCCAAAACTTGCACGGAACAGATGAGCGTATATGCGACAGGCATAAGCTGGAAGGTGGGTGCGCATTACCCGGGGAGATCTGATCATCCGCCGTAGGCTACGGCCATCAAGAGATGGCAGGAAGGATGAGCAGAAGTCAGCAGAAGGCATAGTAAGTTCATCGACCGAACTGAAGGCCGGAACGTGAAGTAACAGAGAGGAAGCTTGAATTTCGATGACGAAGGAGACGCAGGATAGTATGGCTGAGATGCCCGAACCCGGCGCAGGAGATAGCGGACGGAATCCGCGAAGTATTGCTGCTGGTGCGTCAAGCGTTACGAGAAAGCAAGGACACTCCCCTCGGAGTGAAGCGGAGTTAATGGAAGCGGTGGTCGAACGCGAGAACATGATGGCGGCCTACAAACGAGTGATGGCGAACCAGGGAGCCCCAGGGGCTGACGGGATGACCGTCGAAGAACTGAAGGCTTACTTGGGAGCGCACTGGCCGCGTATCAGAAAGGAGTTGCTGGAAGGTCGGTATATTCCACAACCGGCGTTAGCGGTAGAGATACCCAAGCCGGGTGGCGGAGTACGCAAGCTTGGTATTCCTACGGTGATAGACCGACTGATCCAGCAAGCGATTCATCAGGTGATGGAACCATTTTTTGACAAGGACTTTTCCGAGTCGAGTTATGGATTTCGTTCGGGGCGAGGAGCCCATCAGGCGATCTTGAAAGCGCGGGAGTATGTGAACGAGGGGCATCGCTGGGTCGTGGATATAGACCTTGAGAAGTTCTTCGACCGAGTGAATCACGATATTCTGATGGCACGAGTCGCCCGCAAGGTCAAGGACAAGCGGGTATTGCGGGTCATCCGCAAGTACCTGCAGGCGGGTATTATGACGGATGGGATTATTAACGCCCGATCCGAAGGCACGCCGCAAGGCAGTCCGCTGTCTCCTTTGTTGTCCAATATACTGTTGGATGACTTGGATAAGGAATTGGAGAAACGAGGTCACAAGTTCTGCCGGTACGCCGATGACTGTAACGTGTATGTTAAGTCCAAGCGCGCCGGAGAACGAGTGATGGAATCGATAACCCAGTTTTTGGGACGGAGACTGAAGCTTAAGGTCAACGCAGAGAAAAGCTGTGTAGGCCGCCCTTGGGAGCTCAAGTTCCTCGGGTATTCGATGACACGGGAAAAGAACGCACGATTGAAAGTGGCTCCACAGTCCGTCGCGCGGTTCAAGGACAAACTGCGGGAACTCTTCCAACAAGGCAGAGGTCGCAACCTTCGACGATTCATCGAACAACTTAACCCCATTGTCCGAGGATGGGTTCAGTACTTCCGCTTAGCGGAGGTGAAGAGCACGTTCGAGGAACTGGATGGGTGGATACGCCG
>CAZRTJ010000066.1:0-1882 GCA_964602985.1 uncultured Bacteroidota bacterium | reverse complement strand
GAGGGATGTCCTCTAAGGCTCCAGCGTGTAGCGGAACTTAGACGAGTGGGCGGGATTCAAAACCCCAACGGGGCCGGGCTGACGGGCAAGCGCGCGCAACCCCGACGAACGGAGGGGCGCCATGAGTGAAACGGGAGGCGTGAATAAAACTTGACTGAGCCGTGACGGCCCGCGGCCGGCCGGCGAGAGACAATTCGGAAAAAGAAAACGCCCCACTCCGCGTCACGGCAGCAGGCGGGGCGACAAGAAACTGCTGAAAAAACGGTCACATGTTATTGCATGCAAATCGCACTAAACTAAAGAAAACGAGTATGGCTGTTGTAATAAGAACAGTTCCAATCCATCTCTTTCGATAACCCGCCAATGAATCCCAGTCGTCCCAGTGCCTCAAATAACTGAGTGAGATTACGATTGCGATCAGAGTAACAAAGTAGAGAGGATCAATTCCCAGTTCGCCAAGAAACTCGGATAGTTTTGCCGCCATTTTTCCTCAGTCATTATTTCTTTATATCGGGTATAGAAATCACCGCACCCGCGGCCGCGTTAATTCCTTCAACTAATCCTTGACCAGTGACTCTAATCAGGGCCCTTGCATCTTGAGGCAACATCATTGCATTAGATGCTCCCAAGTACCGCGCAGCTGCGCCATTAATTAAACCTCCGGCTACAAGATCAATTCCAACTCCGGTCATATCTTCACCAGCTTGACTTGCTGAACCGTTAAACACCAAGGCATCTGTTGTCGATGCTGTCGCAGCAATAACGTCACTTGCGGTCGCAACGGTAAACATGTCAACACCGTAACCTACAATAACAGGATTTTCTGCGATTGCCCCGCCTGCTATTATGATGACTCCAGCAACTTTGGCCACTGTCGAATGAGTCTTCGCAAATTCTCTCGTGGCTTGCATCACGGTACTACCCGTTTCCTTTACGGATTCAACGGTGTTATGTGTTTCAACCAGCGCAGTATTTACAGCAACCTGATTGGACAATATCCTATTGGCAGATCTGTCAACTTGGGCCGCATTCTGAAGCGCTTCGTTCTGTTCTTGGCCTTGTTGTGTGGAAGAACTGAAGAAATTTCCAACTGCGCTCAATAGGGAACTAAATAAACCTCCCTCGTCATCTGGATCACCCCATGTCCCATCAGGATCGTGATAGTTTAGGGGATCATTACCAACATACTGATAGGGTGACAAGTACTGGCTTAACGGATCCACCACATGCCACCGTCCGATCTGCGCATCATAGAACCGTGCGCCATAGTGATACCAGTTCAGCCCGTGATCATCCTCAAGCTCTTTGCCGTTGTACGTGAACTTGTTATCCGGCGAAGAGGTCGACAGCCCCTCGATCCGCATACCGAAGGCATAGTAGTGGCTCTCTTCGAGCACTTCGGCAACTCCATTATTATCAGCATCCGCGAACATCACCCGCGTATTGCCAAGATGATCACTGAAGTCATACTCATATTGAAGCGTGCCCGACTGAGTTTTCTTGACGCGACCTTGACTTGTAAAGAAGAACTCCAGGCTACCGTTCTTGTAAACGAATCCGCTCACATAATCCTGTGTCAGCGTCAGAGTTCCATTCGTGTATACCTTCTTCTGGAGTTTCGCCCCCGTCGCCGTGTAGGTCCAGTCGATACGGTTATTCGGTCCGAAGTTAACCTGGATCGGGAGGTTCAGATAGTTGTAGACGACTGTGATGCCTTTGTTTTTGTCCTCCTTCATATTGCCGTTGACATCGTAGAGGTATTCGTGAGTCGAGGTATTGCTTTCTACGACTGTGGAAACCATGGCCTCGTGGAATTGATAATTGCCGGTTGTTTATCCCATTTCAAACCGAACAAATATCGGGTTCAAAAGTTGGAGAGTTT
>CAZRTJ010000065.1:0-1980 GCA_964602985.1 uncultured Bacteroidota bacterium | reverse complement strand
GATTTCAAATTTAGTTCGTTCCAGTTTAGTGTAGCGATGCACATGTCACATAACGCTCCGGCTGCTCACGAGGTCGCGAGACGGCGAGCATCTGAAAACTTTTCAACTGATTCTCTCGCCGGCTCGCGATCTGTGGAGCCGCACAGAAAAAATATTCACAAACAAAGAACAAAACTAAACTGTGCGGCGCAACGCACGTGAGCAGCCTTGTTATACGACGGCTGGCAAACGTCATTTTGAATCAAGTGATTTTAACAATTTTGGCCCGACATCCATAGCCCAAAGCGCCGCACTACTATTCACATTTGCTCCATGAACGGCTTCGTTTAGAAGTCCATTCAAATCAGCTAAAACGGACCGCTCTTCGGACGATATAATTTTCCGGTCTGAAAGTACTGCGAGTAATCGTACGATGCTAGTTCGCTTATCGACTTCAATATTTCTTCGTGATGCGATCAGACGAAGGCGTTTTTCAATTTCAATTCGAAGACCGGCCAAAGCCAAGTTGGGATCGTCCTCAACGATATTCTGGAAGGTATATTCGTCAGAAAGCGGTTCGTTAGATAAAAGGCCTGCTTTTTCGATACGATCCTTCGCGTCTTTCAAATCCTGAAACTGAATTTCAGTTCCTCCGGGAAGTTTGAGTGTCTTTATCAATGGAGCAAGCCAAGGAACAATCGCAATTAGAAAAAGAGATAATGTGATTGCATCGATTTTCTGTTCGGGCCAAATTATATGAATAAGTGCGAAGCCGATTGCACAAATAGAAATCGCCATTTGAATATAACGAACTTCTTTTTTCATAAATGTTAAGTTAAACGTGCATTGCCAGCTGTCGTATAACGTGCGGCCGGCACACGGCGGCGCCCGGAGTCCCGATGAAATCGGGGCGAGGACGACGAGTGCGGGGCGCCCTTGGTAAACTCAAATCAACAAACGAACCCCAAATCTTCATCTCACAAAACATTAATCGATCCTCTCACTGCGCCACGCACGAACGTGTGACGGCGTGTTATCTGCAGTCACGCCGCTTTAACATATAATGAGTTATAAGTGCGATTTCGTATAACGCCTCATCACTTACGCGACGAGCGCTTTGACATCGTAATTCTATCAATTCATTAAGCGTTCTTGATGAATAGAGCGCCACATATTCTTTCAAATACTCGTTAGAGTTTAGTTGTTCCTCATCCTTCAAAACCAAATTATCTTGAAGGCTCGTAATAAACCTAGTCAATGATGTATCGTATCTAGCTATCGACTGAATCATTGAATCAGCAGCACATGTTGGAACATGAGCCAATACTGTCAGAGCAGCGGTTCTTGAATTCTTGTACTTGAGCGTTGAAAATGAATGCTTTAATTCTTCAAAATATTGATCGTGATGCATTGGCAACATGAGAAACATGAGACAATATTCTTTTGGCAAGGTGAGTGCGTGTTGTGGTATGAAAGCGGAGAATTTTTCTTCTTCAAGAATCTTTAAAGCCGCTCTCGTGACATTTAGTCGATTTCCCGCGATCCAATTAATCGTACGAACATAATCGCTGCCTTCAATATCCTTCAGATCACACTTTTCAATTGCAGACAGCGCGACTAATTGATCTGCTTCCGATCTACTGATCGACAGTAACAATTTAGCACCATCGTAATAGAAATATGGTGAGCGGCCTTCCGATAGAAGCGCCTCCCGTAAGGAAGCTAAATGTCTGGATGTATCTTTCTTAACTTTCTCCCAGAAATCATCCAACGCAGGCAATTTGTCCTTTTGCTCGTCCCGTGATAATTTGTGTGGAGCGAAGTTATAGAGGCCGTCTATTTCTGTCACTGAAATTTGTGGACATACGGCTGCCGTTCGAAGCAAGACAAGTAAAATAGTCAGAACGAATTTCATTTATCCTCCAAAGTAAGCGGCGTGATTGCAGATAACGTCCTGCCGGCAGACATCGGCGCGCGGATGGAGGCCGCAGGCCGACAGAG
>CAZRTJ010000064.1:0-1993 GCA_964602985.1 uncultured Bacteroidota bacterium | reverse complement strand
AAGCGTTTGAGTTTTGATTTGGTCTTATCAAGGGCGTCACGCGTTCGGCGTGCTCATCCCGACTTCGTCGGGATTCTGCGCGCCGATGTCTGCCGGCAGGACGTTATGCGTAGTCGTCGTTTGATACCACCAAATAAATACTTATCGCGTAACTTGACTTCATCACATTACCTGAGGAGACGTTATGGACTGCTTTCATAGTCTCTCTGTTTTTAACCTTATTCCAATAGTATTCGCTGTAGGCCTCACCTTGTGGGGACTAAGAATCTTTAGGATATATCTTTCGTTGTGGGCGTTTCTAGGAACTGGGGCACTTGCAGCCGCAATCATACTGCGCGATTTAAGGAACTTTGGCTACGCACCCTGGGGATTTGTTATTGCTGGCGTAGTTGGGGCATACTTAGCCTATCGCTATTACAAGATAGCCATCACAATCCTAATCGGTATTTCATCTTTCATAATTGGGTATGCAGTTGGCTATGTCCTGTCATCAAGTAGCATTGTTCCTTCAATTATTGGTACAATCACTTTACTCATCGCAATATTTTTCGTAAGAAGGTTTCTTGACCATATCATTATTATGTTTATGAGCCTAAACGCGACATCCCTATTGTATTCCATTATTCACAAGGCTCCACCACGATCATGGGATTTCCTTAACGAACTATCTAAATTTCTTGGTGGAAATTCAAATCTTGGCAAGCTTATTCAGCCCCTTTTCTTCAAGACGATAGATGACTTGGTGCAGTATCTCTTTCTATTGGTGCCGTTAGCTGTATTGTCCATTGTATTTCAAAAGCACTTCTCTCTTAAAGAGAAGCTGAGTTACGAAGATAACTGGCTTAGACTTGCATTTAGAAAGACGACCTATATTCTTGGAGTCATCGTAATAATTGACTTTATTGTTTACTCATTATTTGGGAAACACGATTTTCAGGTTTTTGTACTAATAAATTTTTCAACGTGGAGTCTCGCATCTTTAGCATACCTTGCTTTTTATCACATCATTGCCCGTCAATTTGATAAAGTTGATGAAATACCGCTACATTACACCATGATTTTTTTATTCTTTAACTTCTTCGTAGTCACATGGCTAACTTGGGCACGTAGAGATATTATTTGCAGCGACTCGGACACACTGCTGAGTTTTGTGCAGAACCTTTGGACGCTACATTCACCGGGGTCGGACCTTCCTCAGGTCGCTGAACTATTAGTGGCTTTGCTCGTCTTGCCTGCGCTACTTTATTGGAATGTCAAAAACTTGGATCACAAATTTGAAAATTCGATTCATCATACTGTAAAGAAAGTTCACATTTTTCTCTTGATGTTTTACATGATAATGGTGGCATTCTCCTCTATACCTGGTCTTTTCGTCACCAAAGACCTGTTTGCTCGGCTTTTCTTGACCCTCAATTGCGTTGTATCACTAAGTTGTGCACTTCTCCTCTTCATGCACAAAAACGTTGTTCGCATAGTCTTACTCTACTTGTCTGCTATAGTGACAGTTGTTAATATCAGCCTCGGATTTGTAGTCGGGAAGGAGGAAACATCGTTTCTTTCAGTTAACATGATTCTAAACATTCTCATAAACATGTCCATCTTTTTGTATTTACTTCGAAGGGAAATGCTTTTTGACCAATTCGGTTCAATTGCTATCCGACACGAACAGAAAGAACCTTCAGACACACTGTGAATGGACTTTTCTTGGGCAACGACGACTACGCATAACACCGCCGCTACACGTTCGGTCGTCCCGCGACGAGTGATTTGAACGATAGAGGCATTGTGTCGCGGGACTCCCATACGCCGCACTGCGCGGAACTAATTGCAAACAATATCTGATACCGCTTGTGCGGCGCATCGTGTAGCGCGAGACCGTTATGCGACAGAGTCCGCAGCAAGAATTCCCTCGAATTCTTTCCGCGGCTGATTGGGATTTCGCGCCGAACAGAGCCTCTTGCTTCAACTTGGGGCACAGGTCGGAACGGTTTCT
>CAZRTJ010000063.1:0-1997 GCA_964602985.1 uncultured Bacteroidota bacterium | reverse complement strand
CTCTGTCGGCCTGCGGCCTCCATCCGCGCGCCGATGTCTGCCGGCAGGACGTTATATGCCATGAGGCTGCCAGTGAGGTTTAAAGACGTTACTACATATCTTCGACATGATCTTAAATACAGATTACGGAAGAGCCTCGAAAAGCACTCATCGCCTCGAAGTGGCATGTTTCTAATCCTCTTATGTACTGGAACATTTGGCTTTATAACTTCAAAAGTGCTGTTTGAATTGGCACATGTCAATTCAATGGCAGTTCGGTATCCAATCAGCGTCCTGCTCTCTTACGGGTTTTTCTTGTCAACCGTATATTTCTGGATTAGTCGACTGCGGAGTCAGAAACATGTGATGCCGAACAAATTTGAGCTCGAAGGAATTGACCAGTATGCATTCTCGATCGATTCCCCCGTTCGAACTGGGAAGAATATTCGACAATACGACGATCTACCTGACGTAAGCATCGACGTAAAAGATGTTGTAGATCTATCCGTTGATGAGAATTCAATTGTGGCAGTGATTTTCTTGATCTTTTTACCACTCTTCGCAGTTGCAGTTATCTTAATATGGCTCGCACCAGTTCTATTTGCGGAATTATTAATGATCGTCGTTCTGACGACAAGCTTCTCCCATAGAATCGGCAGAGTATCGCAGGGCAGTATCTTTATGGAAAGCGTGCGCTTAACTTGGCGATACTTTACCATTTTGATTGTTCTGATGGCAACGTCAGGCTTCTTACTGCAAATGGCTTTTCCGGATGCACTTACAATTGGAGATTTACTAAAGTTCTGAACTGGCAGCCCTCACGGCATATAACACGCCGTCACACGTTCGTGCGGGGCGCGGTGAGAGCACTGATGGAGGTTTTGAGATATGAAGGTTTGGAGTTCGTTCGTTGATTTGAGTTTACCAAGGGCGCCCCGCACTCGTCGTCCTCGTCCCGACTTCGTCGGGACTCCGGTCGCCGCCGTGTGCCGGCCGGACGTTATACGACACTCCTGCGACTGGCTGTAAATGGAAGTTCTAGACCAAAATAGGCTTTCTCTATTCGTTATTTTCGTGGTACCCGGTTTCATTTCAATGAAATTGTGGGGCATGTTAGTTGCGACTGAAGAAAAGAGTCTCTCCGGGAGCCTTTTGGAGGCCGCATTTTACGGTGCCTTGAACTTAGCACTCACTTCATGGATAATACTTCTTGCCTACGACCTGGATCTTAAAAAGAATCACTACGTAATTTATCTGGTTTGCGTCTTCGCGATCTTATTCATTTTTCCAATGATTTGGCCCGTTTTACTATGGAAGCTTCGCACCTCACAAGTGATTTCAAAATTTATTCTGCATCCTTTTCCAACATCTTGGGATTTCTTTTTTGCCATGAAGCAACCCTGTTTCGTAATTGTTCATTTGAAAGGCGGAGGTAAAATTGGCGGTCTTTTCTATAATGAATCCTACGCGTCGTCACACCCGCAAAAACGTGATATTTATCTAAATGAAGTATGGGAAATTGATGAAACGGGTCACTTTCTCAATAAAGTCCCCGATTCCCAAGGGCTTTGGATAGATCAAGGCTCTTTTACATTCATGGAATTTCTTGCAATTCCACAAAACGAGGAACAAAATGAATCAAAAAAAGACTACCAAGACAAACCCTAAAGCAAATGAAAGAAGTGGGTACAAGCCGTTATCTGAAGGGTATAAACCGACCAAAGTTGAGAAACAGCCCGTGCGGCCTCCCAAGGGCGGGTCAGGAAAAAAGAAGTAGTCGCAGGAGCGTCGCATAACACGCCGTCACACGTTCGTGCGGGCCGCAGGGAGAGGATCGATTAATGTTTTGTGATATGAAGGTTTGGAGTTCGTTCATTGATTTGAGTTTACCAAGGGCGCCCCGCACTCGTCGTCCTCGTCCCGATTTCATCGGGACTCCGGGCGCCGCCGTGTGCCGGCCGGACGTTATGTGACATGTGCATCGCTACACTAAACTGGAACGAACTAAATTTGAAATC
>CAZRTJ010000062.1:0-2063 GCA_964602985.1 uncultured Bacteroidota bacterium | reverse complement strand
TGGTCTTGGATACGGATTACACGCTCGCGCCCGACGAAAACGGCAACCTTGCCGCATTTAACGCCGACGGGGTGAAAATTTACGAACCCTCGACCAACCTCTGGAATTCCAACCTGATTGCCAAGATTGTGGAAAACAGCCTGAAAATCACCGGCGACTGCGAAAAAACGGATTTTCCGGCTTCAACAAATATTATGGATGAGGCTTTTGGGATCTGGAAAAAAGATTTATTTTATAACCGGGCGCAAGATGCTGGAGTAAAACCTAAGAATGGTCGTCATCGAATTTCCTTTCCATTTAGATCTGTTCCAGGTAATTGTTGGGGATTTGGTGTATCAGAACCAGGTCAAGCGGCAGATATGGAGCATGCTTTTGTTTTCTTTTATCCGGATAGCAAGGGAGTGGTTCAACTTTTCTGGCTGTTCAGCCCCGAAAAGTGACAGTAGATTGGGGATGTGCTATTGTTAGTTTATGAGCCGGGCTAAGGCTGTTATTCTGTCTGTAGCAGTTTTATTTTTAGGATTGGTGGTTTTTGGTGTTTATTTTTTCTCTACCGGGGGCGGCGGGCTGTATCGAACTGTAGTTTATTACCTGATTCCTGATGATGTTCCCAATAAAACTCATACCTGGCTTGATTTTGTTTATAAAGGTGATGACCGGGCTGTTTACGGTTTTTATGCCGGTGGTGATGAAAAGAGCATTAAGATTTGGACTTTGAGCGGGTTGAAGCGGTTTTACGCTAAAGAGCGTTTCAGCACTTATTATTTCCGGGATACCTGCGCCGTGGTGCGCCGGTTAGAGCAAGGCGGGGGACAATCGGGTTTAAATAGTGAAGAAGTTTATTTTGATCTGGGCGAGTGGCAGGGTTTATTACAGCCGGAAACCATCCTCGAATAAGACCAACCACGAATACACGAATCCTTGACGCGCGCCATACTAAACGATGAGCGCTCATCCGTATTCGGGTATTCGCGGCTGAACCTGCCCTGAGGTCGAAACCCAGTCGAAGGATTCGCGGACGGCTCCGCCTGTTATACTTCGCCTGCCGGTCATCGCGTTCGCTTGATTTTGTTCAGGGAGTCCGTCATGAAAAAAATCGCGCTGTTCATCCTTATCGCTTCGACCTTCTCCGCCTGCTCCCCGCAGGCGACAGTCACCCCCGAGGCGACTGTCGCCTTGACGGCAACCCCAACCGTAACATTTACCCCCACCCCCTCGCAGACTCCCACCCCCGAGCCGACGCCGACCCCGGACCCCGCCCAAATCGCCGCGGAGGAGATGGGCAAACTCAACCTGGTCTTGGATACGGATTACACGCTCGCGCCCGACGCGGACGGCAACCTTGCCGCCTTTGACAAAGCCGGGGTAAAAATTTACGAGCCCAATACCAACCTCTGGAATTCCAACCTGATCGCCAAGATCGTCGAGAACAGCCTGAAAATCACCGGCGACTGCGAAAAAACGGATTTTCCGCCCGGAACCAATGTCATGGATAGAGATTTTGAAGCCTGGAGAAGTGATTTAGATTTTAACCGGGCTCCAAAAGCGGGTTTGCATCCAAGAGTGGGTCGGCATAGAATTGGTTTTCCGTTTCGATCTATTCCCGGCAATTGTTGGGGGTTTTTTGTGTCGGAATGGGACCAACCGGCAAAGATTGAATATTCTTTTGCATTCTATTGGCCTGATAGCGATGGGGTAGTTCAAGTTTTCGAGCTATTCAACCCGGAAGAGTGACAGCAGATTGGGGATGTGCTATTGTTAATTCATGAGCCGGTTTAAGGCTATTATTCTGTCCGTAGTAGTTTTAACTTTTGGTTTAGCGGTCTTTGGTTGGTATTTTTTCTCGACCGGGGGCGGCGGGCTATACCGCACGGTTGTCTATTACCTGATTCCTGACGTGCCCAATAAGGCTCATACCTGGTTAGATTTTGTTTACAAAGGCGATGATCGCGCTGTTTATGGTTTTTATGCCGGTGGCGATGAAAACAGTATCAAGATCTGGACTTTAAGCGGTTTGAAGCGGTTTTACGCCAAGCCCCAATTTAGCACCTATTCGTTCAGGG
>CAZRTJ010000061.1:0-2176 GCA_964602985.1 uncultured Bacteroidota bacterium | reverse complement strand
ATTATTGGATTAAGCGCACTCAAGCTCTACATTCAAGCTATGCGAGGCGTGATGAAAAATAATCGTGTGTATGTCGATACGTCGGTATTTGGCGGTGTATTTGATCCGGAGTTTGAAAAAGAGAGCCGGCAATTTTTTGAAGAAGTGAAACTGGGCATATTTATCCCGTTCGTTTCTCCGATTGTTCGGCGGGAGGTGTTAAAAGCGCCTGGGAACGTACGGGCATGGTATGAGAATGTATTGACGTATTCGCAGGTCATCGGGGTCACAGACGAGGCCATGGAGTTGATGGAGGCATACGTTCAAGCCGGGATCGTGACGCCAAAATATTCCGATGACGCGCTGCATGTCGCTCTGGCTACGGTCGGCCGTTGTGATAAGATCGTGAGCTGGAACTTCCGGCATATCGTTCATTCGGATAAAATCCGGTTTATCACGCGGTGAACCTGATGCAGGGCTATGACTTGATTGAGATTTTTTCACCGAAGGAGGTGATTCACTATGACGAAGACGTTTGATTGCGTCGAGATGAAGCGCAAAGCTCAGGAAGAAATCTGGGAAGAGATAAAGGACATGACCCGCGAACAACAGTTGAAATACTGGCAGGAACAGGGCGAGTTGTTGCGCCAAGAGATCGAAGCGGCGAAAGCGAAAAAGTCCGCGGAGTCTATGGCAGTCCGATAAAACGTTTGATCTTTTGTTCAGACGAATGAGCTGACCGGGATATGCGTGCCCTAGAAAAAATTTTGAAAAGTTGCGTACAACCGCGAATATGCTACAATATCCGAGGGTGGCTCAAGAGCATGAATGATGAGAACCTGACGGATCCCAATGACCTCTTCGGTTTCCGTCTAAATTACGAATCTCGCACGACCGGAATTGGGTCAGGCAATCCCGACTTCAAGAATCAGTATAACGGCAACATCTCCGAGCAGGTGTGGAATGTGAAGGGCAAGGCTCAGACGGCATATGCGTATGCGTATGACGATCTCAATCAACTGAAGAAGGCGCAATTCCTGGACGGCCGATTTGACGAATCCGCGACGTACGATCTGAACGGTAATATCATGACTATGGTGCGCTCGGGTTTAGTCAGCGGTTCGACGTACGGCTCGATGGACAACATCACGATGTCGTATGCCGGTAACAAGCTCATCGGTGCGAATGACGCAGTCACGGGCATTACCGGTAATTACCAATATCACGAAGCCATGGTTTCCTCTGTCGTAGAAGGAAACACGTCGACGCACGAGTACCTCTACGATGTCAACGGCAATATGGTCGAAGATAAAAACAAAGGGATTACGGTCGTCTACAATTACCTGAATCTTCCAATCCAAGTCAACTTCGGGCCGAATGACCGCATCGATTGGACGTACACGGCGACGGGGGCGAAACTCCAGAAGAAAGTGTATACGAATGGCAATTTGACGCTGACTCAAGACTATGTGTCAGGATTTGTGTATAAAAATGGTGCACTTGACTTCTTCTCAACTGAAACCGGCCGCGTCAAGAACCAGTCCGGAACCCTGAAATACCAATACACGCTCACCGATCATCTTGGCAACACGCGCGTGATGTTCGATGATGCCGGTACATCGATCGAGGAATCGCACTACTATGCCTTCGGTATGCGCATCGAAGGACTCTCGACGTCCAATCCGGATAACAAGTTCACCTACAATGGAAAAGAACTCGAAGACGATCACGGGCTGAACTGGTACCACTACGGGGCACGCTTCTACGATGCGCAGATCGGACGATGGCATGTGGTGGATCCGGTGGATGAGTTTTACTCTCCGTACACTTACGTTGGAAATGATCCTATCAATCTCATTGATCCTGACGGTCTCTTTAGTGATTGGTACAACAGAAAAGGCGAGTTCATTGGTCACATAGATGACGGTATTGAGGCAAATTTCTTTGCGGACGTGAGTTTTGATTTGATCCTTGATCTTTACAATGACAATAAAGACTTGCACTTATTTGCCGTTTATGTCAAAGCAATAGCTCCGTTTGTGGAACAGGATCCATACTCATATACAGCATTGGCCCGGGCCAAAGCGACCGCGGAACTAAATTTTGCGCCTTGGGTAAATCCAAGACAATTGCAGGATTATTTGGTGCTTATCCTAACACCAAACCGAACAAAATAGCGTTTCAAAAGTTGGAGACT
>CAZRTJ010000060.1:0-2197 GCA_964602985.1 uncultured Bacteroidota bacterium | reverse complement strand
GAGCCTTCCGATGTCCGGCAACTTGCATTGTCGAACGGGCTTTTTGTTTGCGCGCTAATGTAATACAAGATGGATGGTCGAGCAATATGAATATGGCGATGCGAAAATAACGAAGTGTAAGAAAAACAAAGCAGGCAATCCGGAAAGAATCTGGAAAGAAAGGCAGGGCAAAGCTGGTGAGCGCAGAAGAAAATTAATAATAATTTGTAATCCCGATTGTTTGCCCTTGACAAGTGGGGGTGTGCGGATGTATGTCCCTCTCGCTTTTGCTGGGGTGGGTAGTTAGGCCCAGGCAAAACCTCTTGAGGAAAAATTCTGTGTACTTCACATCCGGTCGGAAATATCCGACAAAAGGATCGGAGTATCTACAAAGGATGTTCGTGATGCCTTGGCGCTGAAAGCTCCATGATCATCATATCCTATAGATAAGAACAGATGAGCAGGTCGCTGATACCGCCTGCCTGTCTGGAGATAGAAAAGAAAGATTGAGCCTTCCGATGTCCGACAACCTGTGTTGTCGAACGGGCTTTTTTTTGTGCACGTGAAAAAGACGACGAATCAGAATACGTGAACTACAAACGGAGATACTCCATGAAAGTTTCAGTGCTGTGGCTGGCCGTATTAGCGATTGGCTGTTCCTCGCCGCGCGCTTTGATGAGCGATCGGGACGGGAGTTACGATTATTACGCGCTCAAAGACGCGCTTCGGGACTACCTGCAGAAGCCGGTGACGGTGCACATTGGCGATCTCTCGGTGGAATGCGAACTGACGGGGATGGATGGGGATCGTCTGATCCTTCGCTCCGGGGAGCGCGTGCAGGAGATTCCGCTCCGCGCGATATCGAGGCTGGAGAGAAACGACTTCTCCATGGTAAGAGCGTCGGCGGTTTCTGCAGTGACGGCCGCCGGTGGCTGGCTGACGGGTCAACTGGTGAGTTCCAGAGTCCTTTCCCGCCAGTGGGAGAAATTCAAGCAGAACGAAAATCAAATCGCCGGAGCCGCCGCTGGAGCGACGCTCGGGTTTTTGGCCGGAGCGTGGTATGGAAGCCGCCATTCGCAGAAGTCGCTGGAATTGAATCCGAATGTCGAGCCGCTGGTTTTGGATCGGGCGGTGGGACGGGAGATGACCGAGATGCTGCGGCAGAAATTTGGATTATTCGAAGACTTGCCGGCGCTCCCGACCGAGTCGGTGGTCGAGGTGCAGATCATGCAATATGGTCCGACGGATTATCTGGTCCTCTACACCAGCTTCGAAAAACCGGAGTTGCCGAAATACGCCTATGACGGACGGGAGACGACGATCAAGATACCGGCGGCTGAAATGAAGATGTCCTGGATGCCCGTCGGCAGGGAGTATCTGGTCAAGCAGCAGGACAAGATTCACAAGGACCTGGAGAAGAAAGAGAATCAACTCAAATACAGGTTGTTTGAACAGTAACAGCTCTCCGCTGTCCGCCGTCCGCTTTCCGCCAAAGACAGATGCGGATGGCGGACAACGGAAAGCGGACAGCGAAAAGCGTATTAAGGAGACAGATTTTGAATTGCGTTAAGATATTGATCTGGATGTTGTTTCTTCCCGGGTGGGCGAGTGCGGAGGTGTCGGAGAGTGAGCTTCGCGTGCTACTGGATAAGCTTCGTCAGGCGGCGGGGATCCCGAATGTGACGCAGACTCTGGTGGTGGATGCGGCGATGGCGCGCGGGTATGCGGCGGTCACCTGGAACGGTTCGGTGGCCACGATCTATGCTCATCCGACGGCCATGAAGAGGGAGAGCTTGAATAGCTGGGCGTTTGTATTGGGTCATGAGATTGGCCATCAGATTTTGAATCACAGCGGTCGGGGTGGAGCGAGCGAGGAGTTTGCCGCCGATGTGTGGGGCGGGCAAGTGGCGATCAAGGCGGGATACGATCCCAAGCCGTACATCCTGGCGATGTATGCGCGTCCGAATAGCTGCAGTCTCAGTCACGGATGCTGGCACACGAGGGCGGAGAATTTGGAAAAGGGTCTGAGCGTCAGGGTGGAGCGGCCAGCGACCTACACCAGCTATTCGCCGACGCTGGGGTTTGAGGATCATACGAATTGCGAATGCCACGGCAGTCACGTGCAGGCGATGGGGCCGAGTGTGCCGGTGGTCACGATACCGAGTCTGGTTTCGATACAGGGATACGAATACGTGCAATCGACGGGGTGTATTATCAG
>CAZRTJ010000059.1:0-2492 GCA_964602985.1 uncultured Bacteroidota bacterium | reverse complement strand
GTGACGCTGGACAGTGCAGAGATTTGGGATCGTGCTATGAATCGTAAGCGTTTGATTTCTGATTTAGTTTTATCAATGGCGTCACGCGTTCGGCGTGCTCATCGCTGCGCGATTCCGCGCGCCGATGTCTGCCGGCAGGACGTTACCTGCAAGCATATTGAAACTGACCGTATCAAAAATATTGACCATTTTAACCTTGACATTTTTCCTTGGATGTAACAACAAGACTAACGACAAAACAGAAAATATGAAGCCAACAGAAAAACTGAAATCTATATTGACCGAAAAATATGTTTCTGAAGACGGAGACGAATACAAAGTTGAACTTAAAGAAGGTTTGACCGACCAACAAATAGACGAATTAGCAAAAGGACTTCCGACAGGACAAGTTCCGACCGAAATCAGAGAATTACTAAAATTTACAAGTGGCTTTGAATTTTTCGGACTTGAAGAAATTACATTTGATGGAGTTGGACAGTTTGGATTTGAAGAATTTTTTACTCATTCAGTTCAACTTGCGGGAGACGGTTTTGGGAACTTTTGGATTTTAGACATTGACAAAAATGGAAATTGGGGAAGCGTGTTTTATGTGTGCCACGACCCAGCAGTTATTGTAAAACATTCGGACAACTTAACGCAATTTATTGAACACGTTAACGACTTTGGGAAAAATGGAAATAAATCAAACCTTGACATAATTCACGAAAAAGTGGTTATGGACATTTGGAGTAAAGACAATGGATTTATTGAAATTGAAACCGCAAGACAATCAAGTGACGCGACTTTAAAAAACTTCGCTTTATCTCTTCCTGACAATTTTGTGATTGCCGACTTGAGAAACAAACAAAATCAAAGTGGATTTGCTTGGGGAAAATTCGGACCGAACATTGACAAAGCAAAACGTCACGAAACCGAATTAATTTGGGGAATTGAAAAGCAAGTTAAGAAAGGATTTTTATCTAAATTATTTGGACGATAAATGACAGACGAACGAAGAATGCCAGCAGGTAACAGCACCTACACGCAAGTGGGGGTTCAGTGCTTCTATGAAAGTGAAGTGCTAAATCAAAGTTCTGTAATTCTAATGAAGTTCAGTGGTAAAAGTCCCCACCTGCGTGTAGCTGCAAAACGTTATGCGCAAGCAAAGATTCATTTGAAAGATCGTTTTGCGGCACACATCAAGCTCATGAAGGAGGGTTTATGCGTTTCACACCACTCATCATAACACTTCTACTATTCCTCGGTTGTCGGGAAGAAAGGCAACCGACATCTACCACATGGCAGGATCCATCACCTCATTCAACTCGTTTTGTCCGAGTCGGGCCAAACCACATGCTCGAAATCTTGGATTGGGGTGGGCGCGGTCGACCGATTGTGCTCCTCGCTGGGTTGAATAACACAGCGCACATTTTCGATGACTTCGCACCGGCTCTGACAGACAGTTTTCGCGTCTTCGGTATCACGCGAAGAGGCTTCGGCCAATCAAGTCAACCGCCTGCCAACGACATCAATGCGCTAGTGAGAGACTTGAAGATTGTCGTAGATTCCCTCGCCGTCGGACCTGTTTTCCTTATCGGTCACTCAATTGCAGGAGAGGAGATGACGTCATTTGCAGGCATACATCCTGAAAACTGTCGAGGGCTTGTCTATTTGGATGCAGCATACGATCGCAGTGGATTTTTGAGTTTCCTACAGAAGAATCCTTATCCAGCATTCCCACCCATGACTCACGCCGACTCGTCCTCGCCGGAAGCTGTTCGGCAATATGCAGTGCGCACATTCGGATTTGAATATCCCCCTACAGAGGTGCGGATGGTCTTGGTCTTTGACTCCACAGGGCGTTATGTCAGCGACGTCACCCCTGATTCGATTGCTTATCCAATTCTCGGTCGTCTACAACGACCCAACTATCGTCGTGTTCGGCGTCCTTCTCTTTCTGTTTATGCCATTGCCGACTCCGTCGAGATACTATTTCCGTTTTACCGCTCTCTTGATTCGGCAGGGCAGGCGCTAGCAAGGCGATCGTTTGAAGCCTGGCGATCATATTCTCGTCAGTCTATCGTTCAGTTCAGGAAAGAGACAACAAGCGCAACGGTGCTCGAGATTCACAACGCTCATCATTACGTTTTCATCTCGCATCGTGATCAAGTCTTGAAAGCTATACGGACTTTTCTTGCGGCAAACTGACTATGCTCTTCATCCACACGACGAAGGTTTACAAACTCAAGAGTTGTGTGCAGCCATTAGAGATCTTTCTGTTGATGTGTGCCGCAAACCTCAAATTCATAGAACTTTGCCTGCGCATAACAGGCGGCACTACGACGTTCGCTCGTTTGATATGGCAAAATCAAAGCCGTGTGAAAAATTATAGTGCTCACTCAATGCCCAAACATTCCACTGACGCTTCATTTTTTGGGCACTGCGTAGTGCCGCCGGAACGTTATGCGACAGAGTCCGCAGCAAGAATTCCCTCGAATTCTTCCCGCGGCTGA
>CAZRTJ010000058.1:0-2973 GCA_964602985.1 uncultured Bacteroidota bacterium | reverse complement strand
GTCGGCCTGCGGCCTCCATCCGCGCGCCGATGTCTGCCGGCAGGACGTTATGCGATATCACAGCCGCAGGACATCGAGAAATTAGATGCCAACTTACTTATTAACGTGGAATCCTAATCGTTGGGAATGGACGGACATACAGGACGCTATAGCTGATATTGAAAAAACAGGATGGCATGCTGGCGGATGGAGTTCCGGTCGGAACAAGCGCATTGCAAGAGGCGACCGCGTATTCTTACTTCGACAAGGACGACCCCCAAAAGGCATTTGCGCCTCTGGATGGGCTGACTCCGATTGTTTTGAAGATACTCATTGGGATGAGGCACTTGCCGAGCAAAGCAAGCAGGCTATCTATGTGAACGTGAATTTCAATGTTATTTTAGACCCAGATTTGGAGCCTTTACTTCCAAGGAATGAATTAGAAGATGGCATTCTGTCTCAGGTACACTGGGATACGCAAGTTTCAGGAATTGCAATTCATGACGACATCGCCCAAGAAGTTGAGAAGCGTTGGTCAGCATTTCTTGCGCGTCATCCGCGAATGAGCCGCTTTTCGATTGAGGATGATGCTCTAAGAATTCCAGGCGAGGTTGACGAAAAAGATACATATACCGAAGGTTCGGTTAAACAAATCTCGGTCAACATATATGAACGAAATTCCGAGGCGAGGCGCAAATGCCTTGACTTTTACGGCCTAAACTGTTTTGTATGTGGATTCAATTTTGAGAGTATTTATGGTAACTTGGGACGCAACTATATTCATGTGCACCACATCAAACCGCTTTCTGAAATCAGTGCTGAATATGAGTTGAATCCGCACGAAGACCTACGTCCTGTATGCCCTAATTGCCACGCGATGATTCATCGTGTTAAGCGTCCATTGTCAATTGATGAACTGAAGAAACGAATCAAGAAGCAACATTTTACGTAATGCGGCTGTCACATCGCATAACACCGCCGCTACACGTTCGGTCGTCCCGCGACGAATGATTTGAACGATAGAGGCATTGTGTCGCGGGACTCCCATACGCCGCACTGCGCGGAACTAATTGTAATAAATATCTGATACCGCTTGTGCGGCGCATCGTGTAGCGCGGGGCCGTTATGCGATAGCGCTGCGTTTCGTACTACAAAGGATAAGTACATGATGGACAAAATGACTTTTCTGATGGTCATAATCTTAACCGCAAGCGCGGCGGCACAGACGCGAACGATTACGGTTGTCGGCGAAGCTGAGGTAAGCGAACGAGCTAATATTGCCGAATTTACAGTGACACTGCGAAAAGATGGTAAGACCCTTGAAGGGGCATATGCCGAAGTCCAAAAATACTCTAACTCCATAGTTTCGGATCTTCTAAAGACTGGCTTGGATTCAAATTCGATACAGCAGTCGAGATTAAGAGTTGACGAAAAGCTTTTTAAGCTCTTTTCGACCAATAAAATTGAGGCGGTGATTCGACTTAAAGTTATTTTGAGTGATCTCACACTACTCGAAAAAGCTTTGGCGATTTTCAACCGTGCAGAGGTCGACGACGTATCAGATATTCATTATCGGCTTCGTGACGATTTTGCACTAAAACAGCGAGCGTTGTCATTGGCAACGGCTAATGCGGTGAAGAGTGCCGCCGCGCTCGCTACAGAACACAAATTGAGTCTTGTTAAGATTATCTCAATTGAGGATATGACTAATCCAATCTCTGACGTCCGTACGACGGAGTATGAGTATCAGAGTTCGAAATCGGGTTGGATGTATACGACAAGCTCATTTCCTGAAATCGTTTATCTGCGCCGCCACGTAAAGGTTGTCTATGAGATCCAATAAAAACGCAGCGCTATCGCATAACACGCCGTCACACGTTCGTGCGGGGCGCAGTGAGAGCATTGATCGAGGTTTTGTGATATGAAGGTTTGGAGTTCGTTCGCTGATTTGAGTTTACCAAAGGCGCCCCGCACTCGTCGTCCTCGTGCGGCCTTCGGCCTTACTGCGGGCGCCGCCGTGTGCCGGCCGGACGTTATCTGATATGCCGCTCCTTAGTTTTTTGAATCTATGAACCGGTTCAAATACAATGATGAGGTCAAATTAAAGTATATCGCCAAGCTGGGCGAAGCTCTGGGGCCGCTATATCTGCATTTGCTTGAAGAAACGGTTTTCCTCAACTCAAAATGGTTGCAGTACAGAAAAATATATGCCAAATCACCCGAACGCATTGGGTTATTAAATAAGACAGCTCCGTATTTCTTTGGAATCCTGCAGGCTATTTTGTGGGAAGACATCCTACTTGGTTTAGCACGTCTAACAGATTCTGTTAAGAGCACAGGTCGCACAAACTTGACAATTCGTGCGTTATTATCGCCTATTTCTGATTCTGATCCGGCATTTGCCACTAAACTAGACCCAATAGTCAATGGCGCGGTAGCATCATGTGAGTTTGTAAGAGATTGGCGAAATCGTAGACTGGCACATCTCGATCTAGATTTGGTTAACGAACAGGCAAATCCGCTTCCCGACATTTCTCGGGCCAAAACTCAGCAGGCCATTGACGGAATTATCCGAGTTCTAAACCTGATTGAGGCTCACTATTTTGATGCGGAAAACAGTTTTGAAATCTTAGCGGGTGGCGATGCCGAAGCTATGGTCTTCTACTTAAATGCTGGAGTGTTCTATTCAGAGCGAGAAAGAGAGTATCTCAAGAACGGAAAAGACTTCGAGCGGCCCCCAAACGTTTAAATGTGGAGCGGCACATCAGATAACACGCCGTCACACGTTCGTGCGGGGCGCAGTGAGAGGATCGATTAATGTTTTGTGATATGAAGGTTTGGAGTTCGTTCACTGATTTGAGTTTACCAAGGGCGCCCCGCACTCGTCGTCCTCGTCCCGATTTCATCGGGACTCCGGTCGCCGCCGTGTGCCGGCCGGACGTTATGCGACAGAGTCCGCAGCAAGAATTCCCTCGAATTCTTTCCGCGGCTGAT
>CAZRTJ010000057.1:0-3045 GCA_964602985.1 uncultured Bacteroidota bacterium | reverse complement strand
TTCGATACGCTGCAACGACTGGTACTATAAGAGTGCCATCCCTTCGGGATTGGTCCATGCCATCAATGAAAATCAGCGGTTCGACGAGCGTGGAAGATTCTCGCGAAAGCGGTGGATTCAGACGTACGGTGGTTTGGCAACTCGCATTCTTCCTATTCGTTGCGTGCGGCGTACCCGTACAATCGCAGGACATCAAATTCAAACATCTCACGGCCGAGGACGGACTTTCCCACGGCAACGTGACGAGTATTCTGCAGGACAGCAAAGGGTTCATGTGGTTCGGGACATACGATGGTCTGAATTTGTGGGATGGCCAAACATTTCGCGTTTTCAAAAACATTCCAGGGGATACAAGTTCTTTGCAAAATAACCACGTTCGACGCATTTACGAGGATAGATCAGGAATCTTATGGACTTGCACCCACGGCGGCGGACTGAGTCAGTTTGACCGTATGACACAGAAATTCAAAACATATAAGCACAATCCCGCCGATCCACACAGTATCAGCAGTAACATCGTTTCAATGGTTCACGAGGACAAATCTGGGATTCTGTGGGTTGCCCTGTGGGGGGCGGGTGGCTTGGGCAAAATGGATCGAAGAACCGGTCAATTCAAGACATTCAAGCATGAAAGTGCAAATCCAACAAGTCTCAGTAATGACTACGTAGCGTCAATTTGTGAGGATAAAGAAGGATTTCTATGGATCGGAACAGCATACGGGCTAAACAAATTCGATCCGATCAAGGAGACGTTCCGTGTGTTCAATTACGAATGGCATGTTTCCGTGATCCACGAAGACAAGTATGGAAATTTATGGCTTGGGACTCAAGATGACGGTCTTCATTGTTTTGACCGGACAACTGAAACATTTAAAACGTATCTCCACAAGCCCGGGGATCCATCAAGTCTAAGCAGCAATACCGTGAGAGCGATTCATGAGGATAGATCCGGGAAGTTATGGATTGGTTCTAATGTAATACCCGGTATCCCAACGACGTCAATTGCCGTATGCATTTTTGACTGGAAGAGCGAAAAATTCACGGCGTACAAGCATGATCCCGACCAGCCACACAGCCTAAGCCCTGGCGTCGTTTGGGATATTTTCGAAGATAACGCCGGTGTGATCTGGATAGCGACTGGACTCGGTGGTCTGAGTTTATGGGATCGTCGCTTGGAAAAGTTTCTAACAAAGTCGATCTCTGTATACAACCCGGCAAGATGGACAAGCTCAACACCTAGAAGCATTTATGAAGATTCCGATGGCGTTCTATGGATTGGCAGCTTAAGCGGACTAAGCCACTGGGACCGAGTCAAAAAGCGCTTTGTAGCTCACGCTTTGAGATCGGGAGACATCTACAATTTGAGCAGGAATACTGTTTCGTCGATTCATGAAGACAAAGCAGGAAACCTGTGGCTTGGAACATACGGCAACGGGCTCGTTAAACTGGATCGACGGACAAGTAAAATCGAATCTTATGATTTAAACATTAACTATGTCAGGGCATTGTGCGAGGACCAACAAGGTTATCTTTGGATCGGGACGGAAGGCGGAGGGCTTACGAAATTTGACAGAGGTGCCAGTCGAATCCTCAAGACCTACGAGCACGATCCGAGGAAGCCGAATGGCATAAGTCATCGAGGGGCCTTTCGCATTTTGGAGGATCGCTCTGGCATTCTCTGGATTGGCACAAATGGGGGGGGCTTGAACAAGTTTGACAAGAATTCGGAAAAGTTCGTCGCTTATCAGCACGATCCTAATAATCGGTCGAGCCTGAGCAACAATTTCATCAGATCCATCCACGAAGACAGAGCCGGCATTCTGTGGATTGGAACTGATGGCGGAGGGCTGAATCGATTTGATCGGACGACGGAAAAGTTCACCTGGTACCGACAAGAGGACGGCTTGCCAAGTGACGTTGTACTCGGCATACTTGAGGATGACCACGGCAATCTTTGGCTGAGCACTTACAACGGCATATCGAAATTCACTCCTCCAACAGACTCGACGCCTGCCATCTTTAGGAATTATGACATATCGGATGGTTTGCAAGGCAAGGAGTTTCTCTTTGGATCATACTTTAAATCGAAGGACGGACGCATGTTCTTTGGCGGCGCGAAGGGTTTTAATGAATTCCATCCCGATAGCATTCACGATGATCCTTTCGTACCACCTATCGCTTTCACCGGATTCAGGAAATTCAACAAGTCGGTTCCGCTTCCGTGGGGATTAGATGAGCCGACGAGTCTCGAATTCAATTACCACGAGAATTTCTTTTCTGTCGAATTCGCGGCATTAAGCTACTCGCTTTCGGAGCAGAACAAATATGCATACAAAATGGAGGGATTCGATCGTGATTGGATTCAAAATGGAACCAAACACGAAGCCACCTATACCAATCTCGACCCCGGCGAATATGTATTTCGCGTCAAAGGCTCCAATCACGACGGCGTATGGAATGAAGAAGGAACATCGGTTCGAATCATCATCACTCCTCCTCCGTGGAAGACGTGGTGGGCGTATAGTCTTTACAGCCTCGCAGTAATTGGATTGCTCTATGGCGCACGGCGATTTGAGTTGAATCGTCAACGCCAAAAGTCGGACGTCAGGGAGTCACACCTTCGCGCCCAAGCGGCAGAAGCGCAAGCGAAGGTCATTCAGATCGAAAATGACCGGCGCGCCGACGAACTCGAAGAAGCCCGCCAATTGCAGCTCTCCATGCTTCCGAAAGAAATTCCGAAATTGGATTTTCTGGACATTGCGGTTTATATGAAAACGGCGACGGAAGTGGGAGGAGATTATTATGATTTTCACGTCGCCGATGATGGAATCCTGACGGTCGTGCTTGGAGACGCAACGGGGCACGGCATGAAAGCCGGACATATGGTTTCCACAGTCAAGGGACTGTTCAATGCGTATGCCGGCAACGGCCAGGTTTCCAGTGCGCTGTCGGAGATGTCACGCTGCATCAAGGACATGCATCTGTCGCGCCTGTCGATGTGTTTGATGATGGCGAGGATACAACCTCCCCCTACCCCCTCCTTGG
>CAZRTJ010000056.1:0-3128 GCA_964602985.1 uncultured Bacteroidota bacterium | reverse complement strand
CTTCGGTGGCGGTCTTCATCGAGACGGCGATGTCCAGATGATCGAGTTTTGGAATGTCTTTCGGCAACATCGAAAGCTGCAACTGACGGGCTTCTTCCAGTTCGGCGGCGCGCCGGTCGTTCTCGACCTGAATCAGTTTCGACTGAGCTTCGGCGGCCTTGGCTTGCGCTTCTGCGGCGTTACTGTGCGCCTCGGCAGTTTCGGCGCGCAGTCTTGATTCGGTCACCTGAGCCTTCTGCAGTTTGCGGTTGAGTTCAAACCGCCGCAGTCCATACAAGAAACCCAACGTCAGCAGTCCGTAGCAACTATACGCCCACCACGTCTTCCACGGCGGCGGAAGGATCGTTATCTTGACCGATGTTCCCTCCTCATTCCACACACCGTCGTGATTGGAGCCTTTTACTCGAAACACATACTCACCATGGTCGAGATTGGTGTAGGTGGCTTCGTGTTTGGTTCCGTTGTATATCCAGTCGCGATCGAATCCCTCCAGCTTATACGCGTATTGATTCTTCTCTGAGACTGAGTAACTCAACGACGCAAATTCGAGGGAAAAAACATTCTCATCATAATTGAAAACCAGACTCGTCGGTTCTGCCAAACCCCACGGCAGGGGAACCGGTTTATTGAATAATCTCAAGCCCGTGATGAAGACCGGCGGTATGTAAGGATCATCGCGAATGCTGTCGGGATGGAATTCATTAAAACCCTTCGCACCGCCGAAGAACATGCGTCCGTCCTTCGACTTGAAATAGGCGCCAAAGCTCATAAATTCCTTTGACTGCAAACCGTCCGACACGTCATAATTCCGAAAGATGGCGGGCGTCGAGTCGGTCGGGGGAGTGAATTTCGATATACCGTTGTAAGTACTCAGCCAGAGATTGCCGTGGTCGTCCTCCAAAATACCCAACACAACATTATCGGCTAAGCCGTCCACCTCGCGGTACCGGGTGAATTGTTCCGTCGCCCGATCAAATTTATTCAGACCGCCGGCCGTGCCAATCCACAAAACTCCGGATTTATCTTCATATATGGTATAAACTTGGTCATTACTCAGACTGGATGCATTATGCGGATCGTGTTTGTAGATTTTGAATTTCTTCGTAGACGGGTCAAATCTGTTCAGTCCGCCACCGGGATATACTCCCATCCACAAGACCCCGGACCGATCTTCTAAGATGGAAATAATTCCCACGTCAGGCTGTGTAGGATCGACATCGTACGTTGCAATAGCCTTTCCCGCTATCGGGTCAAATTGGATCAGCTCTTGCGTGCCGATCCAAATATAACCCTGTCTATCCTCACACAAGGCCATGGCCCAGTGACCGCCTATGTCGCTTGACTCAAGCTTCCCTGTTTGCCGATTTAGTTTCTTCAAGCCACCCCCTGTCCCCAGCCACAGGGTTCCGTTTTTGTCTTCATGGATCGAGTAAACAAGCATTCTGTTCAAATTGTAATCATTTTCAGTTTTCAACCTTTGGACTATCCCGCTGTTTTTGTCGCGGCCCCAGCGACTTAATCCGGAAGTAGTGCCAATCCACAGACTGCCGTCTGAATCTTCATAAATGCTCGAAACCGCGGAACTCCTCCATGTTGGATGATCTTTTGCGGAGTCCAACGTACTGTAAGCGCCCTGATAAACAGCTCTAAATTTTTCGAGTCGTCGGTCCCATAGAGTGAGTGCTCCGGTAGTTGTGCCAATCCAAATCACACCCGCTTTGTCTTCGTAGAGAGCTTGAGCCGGGGCGGAGCCAATTCTCTCCGGTCGAATAGGATGCTGTCTAAAGGTCTTGAATTTTTCCGTCTTGCGGTCAAAATGATATATGGCCTTGTAAGTACTAATCCAGAGCGTCCCGAACCTGTCCTCATGAATTGCCTCGACGAAATTGCTCCACAAGCCGGACGAATCGGGGTAGTTGGGTTTGTATGTTTTGACTGTTTCAGTTGTCCGATCAAAAACATGAAGACCGCCGAAAGTGCCAAACCATAATGTTCCGAGCTTGTCTTCATGAACGCACCTGACTTCCCAATTGCCGTATGTGTGAAACGTTTCTGTGATCGGATCGAACCTTTTCAGTCCATTCGCTGTTGCAATCCACAAGACGCCCGTCCTGTCTTCACAGATTACCGTAAAATGGTTGTCGTAGTTGTCAGGATTTGTGTCATCAGGTTTGTAGGTTTTGAATTGTCCCGTCGCGCGATCCAGTTTACTCAATCCACCCCCCATGCCCGGCAGCGCCACCCACAAGACGCCGGATTTGTCCTCGTAAACGGAGTGGACAAAGTTGCTGCTGATGCTGTGCGGATCATTCGGGTTTTGTTTGAAGGCCTTAAACGTCATGGTGCGCCGGTCGAGTTGATTTAATCCACCATCGTATGTGCACATCCACAGCGTTCCCGCCCTATCCTCATAGATGGACATGACCCGGTTAGATGAAAGTGACTGGGTATCTCCCGGAACATTCTTGAATACTCGAAATGTATGACCATCGTAGAGATTTAGGCCAGCCTGCGTCCCAAACCACATAAATCCTTTGCTGTCCTGAAAAATGCTGAACACTGTG
Source organism: uncultured Bacteroidota bacterium (assembly GCA_964602985.1). GTDB lineage: Bacteria > CLD3 > CLD3 > SB21 > SB21 > CAYZJB01. The sequence continues at coordinate 564 of CAZRTJ010000056.1, read as the reverse complement.
TTGTGAGACAGGCCGTCTTCTGACGTGAGATGCCTGAATTTGATGTCCTGCGACTGTACGGGCACGCCGCAGACAACGAGTAGAAAGAACATGAGTGGCAAGACCAAAATGCATCTCGACCCACTCGCTGCGGAAGACACGCTCGTCAAGCCGCTGATTTTCATTGATGGCAAAGACCAATCCCGAAGGGATGGCACTCTTATAGTACCAGTCGTTGCAGCGTATCGAAACCCCGAAGGGGTGATATTAGGAAATCCTTTCAAAAAGACGCAGAGCTGGGAAAATGTTCCTGCCATTCTATTTCGGCCCTTCGGGCTTGTACTCGTTTGTCTTCGCGTGTCTCATCGTTAGGTAACCCTCACCACCAGCACCGTCATATCATCGACCAGGGCGCGGCCGTTGGACCAGTTATTCGCGGCGAGGTGGAGGCGGTCGAGGAGGGCGTGTGCACGACCAACCTCACGCCCGCCCCTCTCCTTGCGAACCACCCCCTCTATCCCCCTCCTTGCCAAGGAGGGGGGCAGGGGGGAGGTTGTGCTGCACGCCTTCTCGAAGATCTCCATC
>CAZRTJ010000055.1:0-3806 GCA_964602985.1 uncultured Bacteroidota bacterium | reverse complement strand
TCTGTCGGCCTGCGGCCTCCATCCGCGCGCCGATGTCTGCCGGCAGGACGTTATGAGCGATTGCTTTGCCTGTTGTTAAATCATTGTTTGATAAAAACCTAAACGGAGGAATTTATGGCCAGTGAAAAAGACGATCTTGATGCGGTGCGAATTATAGTAGAGACCCTGCAACCCTTCGGCAAGGAAGAACAAGAACGAATAATTCGGTGGGCGCGAGAAAAGGTTGGATTAGTTGCTGACTTAGTTTCTCCAACTACGCCAATAAAAGGCGCGTCGTCAGAATCACAAGCTACAGCCAAGGACATCAAGGAGTTTTTGGCGCAAAAGGACCCCAAGTCTGACAATCATTTTGCTGCCGCGGTGGCCTATTTTCATCGATTTGTTGCCCCCGAAAATCAAAGAAAGGAAAGTATTACGAAGGAAGATCTTCTGGTTGCATGCCGGCTTGCTGATAGACATAGATTGGCACGACCAGAACAAAATCTCGTTAATGCATATCATGCTGGCCTGCTTGATAAAGCAGAAAGAGGTGCCTATAGAATTAATTCTGTTGGAGAAAACCTTGTTGCTATGACTTTACCTGACCGTCCAGGAAAGGATAAGAAGGGCGTAAAGAAGAATAAAATCAAAAAAGCAGCTAGAAAAGTAAAGAAGGCGAAGAAATAGTTGTTCTGATGAATCCACAACAATCAATTGATGCGGCTGGAAAAGAATTAGACAAGCTAAAAGCGAATCTCAAAAAGTCACAGCTGCAACAAGTCCAAAGTCGCGAAGAGAAACAATTTGTTAAGGCCACCGCTTTGTCGTGGTTTAATAATAATAGACCCATGGTGCAATCTGTTTTGGGCAATAACAAGCTTGTCCAAATTGACGAACAGTACAATGAGCTGTTGAAATATTCTGAAAAGAGTACTAGTCGGAAAAAGTATAGCCCGCTCATCAAGGCAATCAAGCTTTCTCTGACAGATTTGATGACAAAAAACATACTTGATGTCACAAATAATGTCATTAGTATTACAATCGATAGACCGCCAAGTTTTGAGCCTCTTGTGAGGGATGCTGACATGCAAAGAATTGTTGCTAGAAGGTGGGAAGAGTGTGTGAAATGTGTAACAGCCGACGCGCCCTTGGCGGCCACGGTGATGATGGGTGGGTTGCTAGAATCATTGTTGTTAGCTAGATATAATCAGGGGGACAAAGCAGTAATATTTGCAGCGACAAGTGTTCCTAAGGATAAAACAGGAAAGTCTCTTGACTTGAGAGACTGGGGTCTAAAAAATTACATTGAAGTTGCTCACGAGTTGGGATGGATATCGCAACCGGAAAAAAACGTTAGCGGTGTATTGATGGATTACCGCAATTTTATTCATCCGTATAAGGAACATTCGCACCGCATCAAGATTGAAACAAGAGAGGCGAAATTCTTTTGGGAGTTGACTAAATTAATGGCCAGTCAGTTATTGATTAGCACAGAAAAGAAATGAACGGCAAAGCAACCGCTCATAACACGCGGCTGATCTGTTCGCTCGGCGTCGCGTTTGAGATACGATAGAGAGATTGTGTGCGACGCCTCGCCCATACTGCCGCGCGAGGCACGATTTGTAAGGGTTTACAGACACCTCGCGCGGCAGCACGGCAGATAGCCGCCACCGTTATGCGTAATTTGGCGCACTCAAAACTTTCGCTATGAGGATGAAGAGACAACTCGTATTTTGGCCGATTTTTCTGTTGTCGGCGCTTGCACCCTATCTTGTTGTGTTGGCTCTCCGGCCAACTATACAAGAAATCGAAAGCAGCGGAAGCATCAAAGGCGGCTCTCTTGTCACTGGTTCGGGTAACAGCGTTGAAATACATCTAATGATCGGTGATGTCTTCGCCCCACGGCGTACGAGACGTGACATTGGGTTCGATCTTGTTGGGGTCACTTGTTATTTCGACCCCATTGAGGTCGATGGCCAAAATGTTCTCGTCACCAATCCATTGCTGAACTCTGCACTTTATCATTCGTCCCGAGACACTTCCGAGTTTCATTATTTTGTGCATAACCTCTTTGTCTCGCTTGAACAAAGCCGTGAGGTTGTTGCTTGTTTCTTGACGCGTTCCGGGAACGATAACCCATGCGCAGGAGACAAGATTACTCCGTTTGTCTGGGCTGCTTTCGACAGATCTCAGATGTTTCGTGACCAAGGGGTCAAGTACCTTGCAGCCCTTCCATTGTTTGACCCAACTCTATTTCTTAACCGCATGTCAGAAAAGGAGTTGCGATCACGCCTTGCACTCAATGTTGAGACTGCAGTTCGAAGACTTATCGGATACTCGATGGACAACTTGCAACCGACTGTGAGATCGGTCGGACTGGCAGCACTCGGCTCCACATCGCACCGAGGTGGAGATTCCCAAGCCTTTCTAAGGTTTGACCAAGGCTTTCTCCGCGCATTGGCAGGAGTCAAAGCGAGCAAGACTCCAGAGTCCCTGGATAGGCTCTATTTTGTTGCATTCAGCCAGCATCAGGGTGTCTTTCGAGAAGATGCTCTCGCTGGGCTCCAGTCCGTTTCCGAGTATCTCATACTTTCAGTTATTTTGTCACCACCAGGCGCTCTATTAGCTGGCACAATTTATTCGGTTCTCTGGCTTATGCTTTCCTTTCTTCTATATCAGCAAGCCAATCGTATTTGGACTCGAGACAACCGCTGGGAGTTTCTGAGCAAGTTGCTTGGACCTAACGCACTGCTGGTTGCTTTGTCTTGGGGCACTGTATCCGCTCTTGCGGCATTACTGCATCCAGAAGATTATCGGGCAATCTTTTGGGTCAATGCCGCACTCATTGCGATCGGAACAATTTTACTGTCACACGTGAGCAAGCGCCGACTTCAAAAAACAAAACGATACCGTCCAAAAATATGATGTGCGCCAAACTACGCATAACACCGCGCTACACGTGCGTTCGGGCAGGTTGAACTTTTGAAATGGTTTTGCACTTTACAAATAGATTCGTTTTTACAAATAGTTATGACTGTTCACGCCCTCACACATCCCGCGATTTATTGGAGTGCGCGCCATTCCTTATCAGTGGCGCGCCTATTTTGGTAGCGCGGGACGTCGTGTAGCGCGGAACCGTTATGCGAGATGACGGTCACTTATGACAAACATTGTTGAGGACTTCCATGAAACAATTGTTGTTCGTCTTAATCGTGCCCCTGGGTTTGTGCGCCCAATCGAAAAACGTTGATCAAGAAATTCTGCACATTCGAGAAAACGCTGTACGCGTTTCTACAGACAGCGCGTGCCGAGTCTTACTTGACGAATTCTATGAATCATTTGAATCTGATCTTGGCTTGGCGAATCCCAAAATGCTTTCTGCTTATGCAAGGCTCTCCGATTACTCAAGTAATCCAGCCGTACCCAACCATCATGTAGCGGTTCTTCTTGCGGAATATGTGAATTCAATAGCAAGTCCTGAAGAGGCCCTGAAATGGATTCGTGCATTGACTGAAGAGACAAAACTGTTGTGGGGCGAAAGGCACCCTCTGACCTATCTTTACGAAGGTGAAAGCTTAATGAATGCCCGCAAAGGCTCAGAGGCACGCGCTGTCTTCTCTGAAATGCATGACGAATTAAAGGGAAGTGCTGTTGCGATGTTTTACATTTACAAGTTGGAATCCGATAACCGACTCAGGGGCACTTGGCTCAGTGTTCTGAAATCGCTTTATCCGAATCATTGGTTAGTGAAAACAATCAAGTGACCGTCACCTCGCATAACACGCCGTCAGACATACCGCGTGACGCTGGACAGTGCAGAGATTTGG
>CAZRTJ010000054.1:0-4165 GCA_964602985.1 uncultured Bacteroidota bacterium | reverse complement strand
CGCAGTCGATCCTGAGTTTACAGCCGAACTCAGTGACGGTAGAAGGGGATTTGATTGTAAAGGGGAACGTAATAGCGTCTGGTCAAGTAGGCCAAACTCAGAAAGGAAAGACAGGTGGATACGGTCCGTTGCTGGGAGCAGTCGGAGATCCAGTCAATAATCCCTGGTTGGAGGCGACTGGGGGAATTTATTATTCGAATAATGTGGGTGTTGGCACCAATGCCCCTAATTCACCTTGGTCGAGAGTCTTGCAAGTTTACAATTCTAACAACGCAGCTCTGTCAATAAAGACAAGTCAACGCGACTGGCAGCTCTATTCCGCGGCCAGCGGAAGCCTTGGATTTTATGACAATTCAGCCGGTATCGAACGACTAACAATTACTTCAGCTGGCAACGTCGGAATCGGTACAGCCACGCCGACGGCAAAGCTTGACGTAAATGGCACACTGGCTCTGAGCGGTCAACAAATCGGCAGCTATGGCTCAGGCTCTATTAATCTGGGCGATATCGCAAGCGGGGATGGTCTGACGCCGACCATGCGATTCTTTACGAATGACGGCGAACGCATGCGTATTGATGGCTCCGGCAATGTCGGCATCGGTACAACAAATCCGGGAGCCAAACTTGACATTGCAGGAGACATTCGTCTTTCTTCAACAATCCCAATGACATTTTCTTCTCTTGGAAGCGGTACGTACAACAAGACCGTCGTCTATCACAATACCGAGAATGGATTTCTTATTGATCTTGCGAGATTGTCAGACGCTTCAAATGGAACGCCAATAGATTTCAAAATTGAGGCACGCGGAAGTGCAAATCTCATGACTATCAAGGGTGCATCCGGCAACGTCGGGATCGGGACGACCTCTCCAGCAGCCAAGCTGGATGTGAATGGGAATGGTATCCTTCACAACATTAGCACTAGATCCGTTGAATTGACGCATCACACGTACGGCAGCAATAGCGACTACACGGCTCTGTACCGGGTCGATGACTCGCCGGATTACACGAAGGTTCAACTACGAATGGGAGATGAATCGAGCAGCCTCTTCCAAATCGGGTACACGTATTACCAGAATGGACAGTGGTACACAAACTTTTCTGTCGATGGCTCCGGAAATGGATTGTTCAGTAATTCCTTGGCGATCGGTACGACATCACCCGACGCAAACTACAAACTGAACGTCAACGGCAAAATCAAAGCCCATGAGTTGTATTTGATCACCACGGGCTGGTCCGACTTCGTTTTCGAGAAAGACTACAAGCTCCGTCCGCTGAAGGAAGTCGAACAACACATCAAAGAAAAAGGTCACCTGCCGGACATCCCATCCGAAAAAGACGTCGTGGCCAACGGCGTCGCCGTCGTCGATATGCAGGCGAAGCTTTTGCAAAAAATTGAAGAGCTGACGCTGTATATGATCGAGCAGGAGAAAAAGTCAGAACGTCAACGAAGCGACATTGAGCGCCTTATTCAGGAAAACGCGGAAATCAAACGTCAATTAGAATCCAAGAATTGAAGAGAGTCGGAATGGATATGAGAAAGAGCATGTTGTTTCTTTTGGTCATGTTAAGCTCAGCTTTAGGTCAAAATGAAAATAGTTCATCGGCGCCGAAAATCAACACGTTTACTCTGAATCCCGATTTGAAGGGGCTTGTGGGGAACAGTGTCAATATGTTCACCGGTGATTTGAATCTTCCGCTAAATCTTGCATCCCTTCCCGGAAAAAATGGCCTCGATGTCAGTCTGTCGATTGTCTACTCCTCCAATATTCAGCACATTGTCGATACTTGGAACACGGAAGCTCCGACCGGGATTCTTGGTCTTGGTTGGTCCATGGACTATGACAAGATCATCGTAGATCATAAGAATACCGGATCGCGACACGATGATGAATTCTACCTTATTTCGGGCGGATCAAGCAATCTGCTGGTAAGGACTGGAACTGCGGCCGATGGCGCGTATCTGTACGAGACAAAGAATTATCAATTTTGGATTGTCAGATATTATCCGACAGATGAAAGGTGGGAAATTGTCAAAGAAGATGGGTCTACGAATATTTTTGGTGGTGGGTTAACCTCTGACGGAAACGGCAAACACGGCCAGGGTGAATCCGTCCAATGGGGAGTCAAATGGGGAAATTGGATCGGAAACAGCGCGTTGACAACCGGACAACAGCAGTATGCGGCTGGGTGGAATCTGTCCAAGATTAGAAACCTACTCGGAAATGAAGTTAGTTTTGAATATCTGCAAAGTAAGAACCGTGTTGGTAGCGGTGGTCAATATCACACGGAGGCGGGTTACCTGCAAAAAATCGTCGATACGTACGGCAGGAAAGTCACGTTTCAATACAGCGCAAAGGATACAAATGAGTATGTAGAACCGCATCGTGAGATTTCCGAACCTGACGCATACCAGGAACGCTATGAAACCCTATTTCTTTCCGCAATCAACCTTGTAAATGAATCTGATTCATTGTTGATGACGATAGAATTCGGATATGGCTATAAGGGTTATGCTGAAACGATAAAACGTGTGCTGACGAGCATTACGCAAAAAAATGCGCGCGGCGAGTCTTTACCCAATATTCAGTTCACGTACCGTGACGCCAATCCGAACAAATACGCAATGGAGAACATCACGTTGCCATCGGGGGGTCATGCAACATATACCTATTCAACCGTTACGCCCGCATTGTCAAACCGAGACCTTCAGATCGACGCTCCACCGGGCGGATTTATCCAGCCTCGTACGTGGATCAGCGACGATTATGTGGTTGTGACATGGAGAAAGGGCAATGATGTAGACTCTCTTGTGGTGTTCGCATACGTCTGGGATGGACGGTGGGTTCCAAGCGGTGAATTGCTGCGTTTAGGCGGAATTGGACGAAATGATACGGAGGGCCAAGACTTTGAAGTCGAGGTCCAATCGGAGTTCTTTGCCTTACTAGCGGAGACGGCAAACAGTGGGTCGAACAAATATTTGCACATTTTTCGTCGTGACCCGGGGCGAAGTGACAATTGGCTGCACAGCAATTACACACTCAACGTAGTCAATATTGACAACGATGGTGTTCGTTTTTTTTCCGGAAAACGATACGTGGGTGTTCTGGGTGCCGAATCCGGAAAATTATTCAGGTTAAAATGGACAGGAACAGCGTGGAGTCTGACTGAGGATGTACAATTGCACTCCGATTCCAGGAATCATTTCTGGGGAAGCGGTGGATACAATTACTTCATTGTTCATGACCAGAATGAGTACATGAACGGCGGCAATTGGGTCAACGACCAAGACATAACGAAGTTCTATTTCCTGGATGAATTTGGGAACTGGGTCAGTCGCACGTTGAATTCCGCTTATAACTTCAACACCGGCGGCGGAAATAATACTCCAGTATACTGGCATCCTGGGGCAACCTTTGGAGTAGCGTTTCCAGAAGGGGTCAATAAGAGAGTGTATTGGTGGGACGAAGATTTTAATGTCGGACAGGCGCCTCTTTCCTTGAATAATGTCGATCATGAATCACGCGTTTTGGTTGATGATTCCAAAGTTGCAATCGCGGAAAAAAATGGGAATCCTCACATATTCTTGCGTTTCGACGGAGGCATTTGGGTTCGAAAGGACACCAATTCGTCCAATGGCCACAGTATCGGATCAGGGCCAGATTTCGTGGCATTTTCGCTCAATCAGATTAATACATCGGGCGCGTTCAATTGCTTTACCTATGATCCAAACTTTAGCACGTTTCGACTCGAATCGTGGAATAATGGCGGAACTACAGGCTCTATCGTGCGCCCTGGTAATGATTTCTTTCTTTCCGGTCCATTTTATAACGGCGGTCCAGTCAAATTCTTGCGTCGTACCCCTTTTGGAACTTGGAACGTTTATCCGCCTTCAGGCGCATCTTTCGCGACGACAGACCCTAGAATACGGGTTGGCCAAAGTCACGTATTTCTGGGCATGACTTTTCATGATCTCAAGAATGGCTACCCGAACCCCTCTGGATCCAATCTATCGGGTCTAACCATGTCGCCCGACTTTCAATATGACCATAAATACCAGCCTTTACAGATGCACGGATCGAATATCTTCTTAACATGCAGTACAGGCGTATGTTTATCCCATTTCAAACCGAACAAATATCGGGTTCAAAAGTTGGAGAGTTTT
>CAZRTJ010000053.1:0-4509 GCA_964602985.1 uncultured Bacteroidota bacterium | reverse complement strand
TGCGGCCTGCGGCCTTACTGCGGTCGCCGCCGTGTGCCGGCCGGACGTTATGCGAGAGTGTGGCGCTGAAACTGAGCTATGATTCGACTATCGTTGACTCCAACACAATCCACGCGGCTCGTCGGCTACATTAAGGATCAGTCGACAAAATTGCACTACGGTGGCGGTGAAATCACGACACCAGTACAAGAAATGTTGATCTCGACAATACAAAAGTCTGGTGGACAACTCGAGTTAAGCGTCCGGCAATTTGTTCTTTTATCTGAATACATCTTCGAAGGCACGAAAGAAGGCGTCGGTTTACTACCGGGCGATCAGCAACTTATACAGAAGCTGTACGATGCGCTTATCGCTCACCTTGAAGAGGTTCGGCAAGCGAATGGGCTTGATGAGATCGAAAGGATGGTTGAAATTTATGAAGTCGCCTTCCTTCATAAATCGAGCAACACAACAGAAGTAGCCGACGAGCGGACCGAGGATGACGTTTCCAAAAAGCCAAACCTCGATGAAAAGATTGCTCGTGCTTCTGAAAGAATTAAGTCAGGTCAAGTAGGCAGTAATATCACAATTCGCTCGAAGACAACTGATGAGAAGGAGTTATTGAAGAAAATCATTCGTAAAACCAAGGGGCGAGGCCTATTCTAAGCGCCACACCCTCGCATAACACGCCGTCACACGTTCGTGCGGGGCGCAGTGAGAGCATAGATTGAGGTATTGAGATATGAAGGTTTGGAGTTCATTCATTGATTTGAGTTTATCAAGGGCGCCCCGCACTCGTCGTCCTCGTCCCGATTTCATCGGGACTCCGGGCGCCGCCGTGTGCCGGCCGGACGTTATATGCCATTTTGCTAATCTGAATCGGGGGTAATATCATGGCTAAACCCAAGTCTGTCTGTCCACTTTGTGGCAGCGTGTTGCCAAGCAGCCGTTACCTTAAAATTGTTGGTGTCTGGGATGCAAGATCAAAACTCGAGGCTGATTTGCAAAGGAAACTGACTGGACTAGCGCAGGAGAGACGGCAGTTGCTTGACGAAAGACGAAGAATTCGTCGTCAGTCAAAAATAGCTGAAGCCGAGGCGATGAAGAAAGGTCAAGAAAAAGAGAAGAAGCGGACTGAAAAGCTTTCTCGAATGATTCAAGGTAAGGCCAAAACCATTCAGGATTTGAATGCTAAGATAAAAGAGCTTGAAGAGCAGCTCAAACGGGGAAGCACGCCCCAAGAGGAAGGTCTCAATTTCGAGAAAGACCTTGTAAAAGAATTGCGAAAGACTTTTCCAGATGACAAGATAGAACATTTTGGCAAAGCTGGTGACATCATGCACGGCATACTGTTCAAAAACAAGATCATCGCCTCGATTCTGTACGAATGCAAGAAGACTACGAAGTTCAGCAATAGCTATGTAGCACAAACGAAAAGAGCTGTCGCTCAAAGAAAAGCTACGTACGGCATTTTGGTCACATTTGCCCCCAAACGAGGCACCGCAGGTTTCTGGGTTGAAAAAGACATCATTGTCGTTCATCCATTCGGGGTAGTTCATGTAGCGCAGTTATTGCGACATTCATTGGTTGAACTCAACTCTATTCGCGTCCGGCCGGGTGAAATTGAAAAAAGAGCTAAATTACTTCTAGAGTTTATTAAGGGGGACTCGTTTAAGAATAGTGTTGAAGATTCAATTTACCGCACTCGGATGGTGTACGACATCTTAAAGAAAGAAATTAAGAGCCATACCAATATTTGGAAATCCAGATATTCACATTATAATGCGCTACATGAAAATCTCAGTGCGATTAAAATCTCGACATCCAATATCCTTAGGGGGCAAAGTGAAAAAATCAAAGAGATCAAGCAACTGCCTCCTGCTCCAAAAATCGGCTGAATGGCAACACAAGCAAAACGGCATATAACACGCGTATAAACCGCCATTTGCAAATATTGTAGAATTCATCTATGTACGCAAGCAACGGCTCTGCCTTACACTTATCAATAGCAAACGGCGGTTATACGCAGATCGTTATGCGTCATTTTGTCCGCGCTATATACAATCATATTAAAGGGAGTATTCTTCCATGAAAAGCAGTCTTTCTCTCGTCGCTCTGTGTTTTACTATGATTCCGTCGCTGTTAAAGGCAGGTGATAAAACCGAAAAGATTAAGTTTGACAAATTGACACTCACATTGACCATACCGAGCGATGAAATAAAAGGTGATGAACAAAAGGGCGACGGTTCTTTAATGAAAGTGTTCCGATTTCCTACCATTGTGGATGGACAGGGAAGAAGTGTGGTCCCGACAATTGGAATAGTCATTGAAAAATGCGGCCCTGCTAATCCAATCATGTATTTTACCATGAAACGAGCAGCCTTCAATTTTCAGGACCTTCAAATCTTTGCGAGCACAAGCGCCGATTTTCTTAATGATCTTCCTTCATCGTTAGGATGTTATGCAAAAGCCGCTTATCCGAACGGGGATATGCATCGGTTGATGTATGTGACATCCAACTACAAAGATTATGGAATTCAGATCATTGTTGACGCAACAGAGGACACATTCGAACAAATAGAGAGCCAGGCGAAGGACATCATAAGATCAATAAGAGTAAAATGAAATGCGCGGACAAGACGACGCATAACACGCCGTCACACGTTCGTGCGGGGCGCAGTGAGAGCATAGATCGAGGTTTTGTGATATGAAGGTTTGGAGTTCGTTTTTTGATTTGAGTTTACCAAGAGCGCCCCGCACTCGTCGTCCTCGTCCCGACTTCGTCGGGACTCCGGGCGCCGTCGTGTGCCGGCCGGACGTTATGCGATAGTCGCGACAAATAAAAAGGCTCGTGGAAAGTGTTAAAAAGTCTATTTCCGTTAATCGTTCTATCCATTCCATCAAAGGATGTCGTAGGTCAATACTCGCGTGCTCATCAGAATGTTATTGCTCCGTTCTCATTTGCGGAATCGGAAGTGAAAAGAGATCCTAACGACGTAGTTGTTGGATCTGGATTAGTAGGTTATGTGGCAGGAGGAGTTGGAAGTTATTTCTTGTTGAGATCCTTGGGTATTAAAGACACGACTCTTACTGTACGAACAGTTTCGTGCGTCCTTGTAGGGGCTTCTATTACAAGCGCGTCAGCTGTCTATATTGCGAATCATGGGCGTGGTAATTGGCCTCTGATGGTCGGTGGTGCAATTGTGTCACAAGCGGCATCTCTAGCGCTTGGCCTAACACTTCGCCTAATTGTTTCAATTCTGGATGAAGAGGCTGGCGCTTGGATGTTTGTAATAGGTCCGCTAGGGTTACCTTTCGCCGCTACACTGACAGCACACTATATTGCTTACAAAACACAGTAGATTATCGTCGCGACCATCGCATAACACGCCGTCACACGTTCGTGCGGGGCGCAGGGAGAGCATAGATTGAGGTTTTGTGATATGAACGTTTGGAGTTCGTTCGTTGATTTGAGTTTACCAAGGGCGCCCCGCACTCGTCGTCCTCGGGACGCCGCCGTGTGCCGGCCAGACGTTATGCGACAGACTGCACTGTGAGTCCATTCACTTTAGCGGTATCACTTGCTGTGATACTTCTATCTGCTCAATCATGTTCGATGCTGGGCCGGTCAGAATACTTTCGGGTATCTGAAGGTGATATGGACCTTCAAAACGACTATAGACGAAATAATAGCTATCACGGAGAAATGCTCCGTTTGGAAAACACAAAACCAAACATAGCCACTTACCTCGACTCCAATTATTACATTTCCGTCAAGCTCGGAAAACATAGCGGATCAGCTTTGCTAACTGGGCCGCCACTTCTTCCCGTGCTTCCAATTTTCCTATTGGGAGCAATTGACATGCGGGTTCCTGGTGATCTATTACTTGAGATAAAGATAGGCCTCCCTGATACGAGTACAGTCGTTCAATTTGATCCCGATTCAATTAATCTTGAGGGTGACAAATATTCTCACGATGACAAATCGATTACGTTCAATGTTGGAGGCTTTGATACCCAATTACCGATCATGGTCCCAACAAGGCTGTCTGGAAATCATGATTTCAACTATCCCTGCGTAGACTCATTCTTAACTAGATCTTATGACCTAAACGCGTGTCGTTGGGGAATTATCAGTATTAGCTATCACCTCCAGACGTTTGATAAGAATGAAGCGTATGTTGTTCATTTGGACGGAATCAAAATCAATGACCGGCCTCTAAGTAAGAAAAGTATATGCTTCGTTAAAACAGGAAGTTGGGATTACATTGGTTTTTTTCTATTCAATTGACAGTGCAGTCCGTCGCATAACACGCCGTCACACGTTCGTGCGGGGCGCGGTGAGAGCATAGATTGAGGTTTGAGAGATGAAAAGTTTTGAGTTCGTTCGCTGATTTGAGTTTACCAAGGGCGCCCCGCACTCGTCGTCCTCGTCCCGATTTCATCGGGACTCCGGTCGCCGCCGTGTGCCGGCCGGACGTTATGCGACACAGCTTATCTTATAACCTTTTAAGGAGATTGTCTTATGAA
>CAZRTJ010000052.1:0-4746 GCA_964602985.1 uncultured Bacteroidota bacterium | reverse complement strand
AACACTTTACCCCATCAAAGGAAGCGAGACCTTTCTTTTCTAATTTACCGGCGCAAAATCCTCTCATTCCGACAGAAAACAAACAGCGCACGGTACGACCGGCGCTGTCTGTGTTTTGAGGCAAGATCCGTCTGCTTAGAGTAAGAAGTCAAATAGGATGGGTCGGAGGTTCTGCGCCAAAGGCACATGCGCCTTTGGCGCAAAATCCTCTCATTCCGACGAAACAAAACAGCGCTCGGACATCCGGCGCTGTTTGTGTTCTACGTAGTCGCGTTCCGATGGCTTATTGCGCTTGTCAGTGGATGGGATTTGAGGTCTCGGTAACCGGCGTTGGGAGCGTGCGGATAGGGGTTCCTGATTTTTGTTGGTATCAGGCCACGACAGCAAATCCCGTAGAAGCCAATCTTCTGCGGCGCAATGGAATAAAGAGTTTGCCAGGTGGGCCAGCGTTGGTGGAGCGGTTTTCATAATGGCCAGGCGAGCCGCTTGGCAAATTCCAAGCGCATGCTTGATTCCAACGCGGGAAAGACATTAATTGACACAGCACGTATCCAGTACTCACCGTCCATGAAACGTATCGTTACGCCTGCGGAAATGCAGGAAATTGACCGCAAGACCATTCAGGAACACGGGATAGCGGGCGAAGTCCTGATGGAGCACGCCGGGCAAGCCGTGTTTGACGTGATAGCCAAAATGTACCCCGGATTTGCGGCCATGCGGATTGTTGTTTTTTGCGGGAAGGGAAACAACGGAGGGGACGGATTTGTCATCGCGAGGATGTTCAGGAAGGCGGGGGCCATGCCGTTTGTTTACATTCTCGGCTCGGTGCAGGCGATGCGCCCGGACTCTCTCGTACCGTACAACAAGATGATCGCAGCGGGCATTCAGCCGGAATTTGTGGATGAGGAGCGGTTCACACCAGAGACTGAGCGACCGGATCTGGTCATCGATGCTCTGCTTGGCACGGGTGGAAAGGGTGAATTGCGTGGCGCGATCTATCAGATGATCCGCACGATCAATGAATGGCGGGACGACGGCACGCAGGTGATCGCGGTGGATATCCCATCGGGACTCCAGGGAGACTCGGGGAAGCCGGGCAACATGACGGTGATCGCACACCACACCGTGACGATGGGGCTTCCGAAGTCGGGTTTGCTCTTTGGGGATGGTAAGAATTACACGGGGCAGTTGCACGTAGCCGATTTGGGATTTCCGCTTGAGTTGACGGTGGGGGGAGATGCGCAGCTGGTAGAGACGTCGGACATTCGCGAGCGCCTGCGCCCGCGCCGTCATGACGCGCACAAGCATTCGTTTGGAAAAGTTCTTTTGGTGTGCGGTTCGCGCGGCATGACTGGCGCCGCCGTGCTGGCGGCGCGCTCCGCGATGCGGAGCGGCGCGGGCCTCGTACGCGTGGCGAGCGTGCCGTCAGTGACGGACATCGTGCGGCATACGGTGCCCGAGGCAATGACGGTGGATTTGGATGAGACCTCGACCGGAAGCCTCGCCCGAAGCGCCCTTCCGTCGATTCTGGAGCAACTCGAATGGGCGGACGCTTTGGGTATTGGATCGGGTTTGACGCAGAACGAGGAGACGGTTGCGCTGGTGAAGGATGTATTAGCGAAATTGGCCGCACCTGCAGTCGTCGATGCCGATGCCATCCTTGCGTTGGCCGGCGCATTTGAGTTCATCCAGAACATCCGGGCAGATGTCGTATTCACGCCTCACGCCGGGGAGTTCGCCATGTTGTCCGGGACAGTGAAGGAAAAACTCCTGGCCGACCGGCCCACGTTCACCAAGTTGGCGGCGAAGAAACTGCAGAAGACGATCTTACTGAAGGGCTCTCCGACACTTGTTGCGGATACGTCAGGCAAGATCTTCGTTAACCCCAACGGCAATCCGGGAATGGCCACAGCAGGGAGCGGCGATGTACTGACAGGGATGATCGCTGCGTTGCTGGGGCAGGGATTGAAGTCGGTAGAGGCTGGTTTTGCAGGAGCGTTTCTGCACGGGTTGGCCGGTGATTTGGCGGTCCGGGTTCGATCCGAGCGTGGACTGATTGCCGGCGATCTCATCGAATTTATTCCGGGCGCATTTTTATCCGCAGGAGTTCAGTGATGCGATTGAAAACATTGACTTGGGCAGGAGGAGGCATGGGCACATTGGTATTGGCTGGACTCCTTATGTTTCCACGCGTTTCGGATTATCTGGATCGCCAGACCGTGGACCGCGAGAATCAGTTTACGATTCAACAGATCGGCCGTGAGGATGTTATCGCGGGGCGGACCGACTCGCTGACGGTGCTGCCGCCGAAGGGATACATCGATGTGCCCTGGTTCTGTCAGGCGCCTCATGAAAATGCGGACAGTTGGAAAGTGCACAAGGAAAGTTGTGAGGAGGCCGCGTTGCTTATGGTTTTGTACCACTTGGTCGGAAGGCGAGAGGTTAACCGGGACAAGATCCATGATCAGCTTGTCGACATGATCGATTGGCAAATGCAGAACTGGGGGGTTCACAAAGATCTGCACGCCGATTCCGTCAAAATGCTGGCGACCGGTTACTTCGGTTTTGCCGATGAGGAAATTCAGATTATTCGCAATGCAAGTGAGGACACCTTAAAGAGTTTGATCGCGCAGGGCTTTCCCGTGATCATACCAACCGCGGGACGCATGCTTGGCAATCCCTATTTTACCCCACCGGGTCCCATTTATCACATGGTCGTCGTGACCGGTTACACGCCGGACCGCGTTATCACGAACGATATCGGCACCAAGCGGGGCAAGGACTTCTCCTACTCGTGGAAAATATTCACTGCTGCCTCCCGGAACGAAAGCGGAGATGTGATCATCCTGCGTGTCCGTTCGCCGAAGTTCCCCGATCGACCGGCCTTTCGCGGGATGTGATAAACCCGGATCGTAGCGGATCAACCAGACGTCTGGATCGTCTCGAGAGCTTGACCATACCGGTCCCGGTTCACGAACAACGGGACGCTTGATACTTCATGAGACTTGTCATCATTTTTCCAACGCTATCATTGCCAACGCTTCCATCCTTTCTCACTCTTTCTTCTTGCATAAGTGCATCCGTTCGAATATCTTGCGACCACTTTCTTTGAAAAAGGATGAAGTTTGTTCATGAAGATATCTTGCTCCCGTCGGGAGTGGTTGAGAACTCAAGATGCAACCGTGCGAAAGCCCGGCCGATCTACAACCTGAGAACCCTGAAATGAAGTTGTTTCAGGGTTTTTTCATTTAGGATGGATATGCAGACACAAGAACTGATCCGACAATTGTTGAAGAACTACGGTGAGAATCCCGATCGCGAGGGTCTGTTAGAAACACCGGGCCGCGTGGAAAGAAGCTACGAGTATCTACTGGGCGGATACAGAATGGATCCGCTCGAAGTCGTCCGTTCTGCCGTGTTTGAGGAGGACTTCAATGAAATGGTGGTTGTCAAGGACATCGAGGTGTATAGTCTCTGCGAACACCACATGTTGCCTTTTCTTGGGAAGTGTCACGTTGGTTATGTGCCCAATCGAAAGATCATTGGGTTGAGCAAACTGCCACGCGTGGTGGACGTGTTCGCCAGACGACTGCAGGTGCAGGAGCGCCTGACGGTGCAGATCGCCAATGCAATTCAGGAAGCGATCAAACCGGACGGGGTCGGGGTGATCGTGGAAGCCCAGCACCTCTGCATGATGATGAGAGGCGTCGAGAAGCAGAACAGCTGGACGACCACCAGCTGTATGCTCGGATCGTTCAAAGAGGATCCACGCACGCGAAATGAATTTTTGAGTTTGTTGCGAACAAGAAACACTAACCCGTAGAAGGAGTTCGTATGTCCGAGAAAATTCTGGTCAACTACGAAGTCAAAGACCACGTAGCCATTCTGACCTTGCAGGATCCCCCGGCCAATACCTACACGCATGAGATGATGGTTCAACTGGATGCGTGTATTCTGAAGGCTCGTTTTGACGAGAGTGTCAACGCCATCGTTCTCACCGGCTTGGGCGAGAAATTCTTCTGCGCAGGCGCAAATATCGATATGTTGAGCAAGGCGGACCCCACGTGGAAATATTATTTCTGTCTGCATGCCAATGAAACGTTGTTGCGACTGGAACATACGCCCAAGATTGTCATTGCTGCGCTGAATGGGCATTGCGTGGGAGGGGGATTGGAAATTGCCATGGCCGCAGACATCCGAATTGCCCGTAAGAATTCCGGACAAATCGGTTTGCCGGAGGTTGCTTTGGGAGTTCTACCCGGAACGGGTGGTACCCAGAGATTCGCCAGGCTGGTCGGGCGCTCTGCCGCGATTGAACTCATGACGACGGGACGGAAATTCTCATACGAAGAAGCAGAAGAAATGGGCGTTGTCAACTACGTATATGAAGGCAACGGCAAGGACTTCATGGACCAAATCCAGGCGTATGCGCGCCAGTTCTGCGTTCCCCACAAAGCCGCCATGGCCGTGGGTCACATCAAGCGTTCCGTACAGACGGGCATCGACTTGCCGCTGGAACAGGGTTTGGCGCTGGAGCGCGAGTTGCAATCTCTGCTGTTCAAGAGCGGCGATGCGAAGGAAGGTCTTCACGCCTTCGTGGAAAAACGAACTCCGAAATTTCAAGGAAAATGATGCCGCATCGAGCGAACCAGACATCGTACGACACCCTGATCCGACAAACCCCGTCGGGACTTTACATCCACGTCATGATGAAATGCATTCTTCGGAATGCATTTCTTTTTTTTC
>CAZRTJ010000051.1:0-5235 GCA_964602985.1 uncultured Bacteroidota bacterium | reverse complement strand
CTAAACCAACAAAACTCTCCAACTTTTGAACCCGATATTTGTTCGGTTTGAAATGAGATAAACACTGATGCGCGTAAATTTCTCGGGTCAAGCCGCTATGAAAAACGTTGCAGACTTAAAAAGCTGGGGTTTGCTTTGGTATGATATCGGCCGTGGCGTTGCAATGGCACACAACTTGAGCCCGGAGGACGTGCGGATCGTTGGAGCTACCCGAGGCTCAATAATCATTGAACTTGTTGCGGTTTATGCCGTCACTCACACCATTAGCAAAATCATTTTGTCTGCTTTAACCGTTGCCGCTCGAGTGCTTGACATTCGTAAAAAGGCTGAAGAAGTCCGTGGCTTAAAACTTAACAACGACAAGCTCGCTGCTGAGCTTGAAAAAGCGGCAGATGAAGAAAAAGACAAAGGCATAAAGCAGCTTGCTGAGGAACTCACTAAAGCGCTCAAACTCAAGAGCAGTGAAGGTGATAAAGCAACGGCCCTCGAGAAAGCCATCAAAAATCTGATCAACTTCACAGAGAAAGGTGGCAAAATAGATTTTGTTCTTCCAAAAACAACTACTGAGTCCGCCGAACAAGGTGATCCTGCCAAACGAGATAAAGAGATAAAGGAATTGCGGGATCAATTTGAAAAAATCCGCCTACTGGAGGACAAGCTCAAATTACTTGAACACCACGCCACAGAACAACGCGACAATTGATACCCAAGTTGTGCCCCGCTCCCGCGGGGCTTTTCATTTTATACCCCACATAAGAAAAGCCCACCCCCTTCATCTTGGCTCCGATAAACCGCCGGAAGGCTTTTCTCCCTGTCAGCCAAAACCCACGAAGAATAGACGAACCACAACGAAGTATGCGGGAGCTTGCACGAGCCACGAAGGACGATGCCAACTCAATGCTTGCGCGCAGCGCACTTTTTTCGATATCACTAACCGGCGCGACTCGCCCGCGATTAGCGGAAGCGCCACAACAAGCCTGTTCCAGGAGGCCGACGACGGCGGGACGACCAGGCGAAGAAAGAGAGCGAGGGAACCGGTAGGCCCGCTGCGACCCACAACTTGGAATGAATAAACCCGAAGGTAGAGCGAACGGGGAGAGAGCGGAACAGAGGGCAAAAGTGCGAAGTGGTGACGAGCAAGACGGCACCTGGCTTAGCCATGGTGCCCGAAGTGAGGCAGGCGCGAGACAAAGCTTTCAATAACCCGAGCGCCAACGGGCACACACAACCCAAGCGCGCGCAATATCGCACTGTAAAGTGGAACGGACAGCGCGGATAAACTTGACCAAGCCGTGCGCCGTGCAACAAGCCGGCGAGAGACAATTCAGCAATAAAAAGTTCCACTCCTCGACGAGACGGAGGCGCAGGGAGGGGCGGATAAATACGAGTGTTAGATTTTTTCAAAATTAGATCCTATTACAGGAACTTCCGAACCATCACCATTGAAGTATCCACTCGAAGGATCATAATTAGAGAGAGTTGCGTACTATGAAAAAGCTCAGCATTCTTTTGAAGAGGGTAACTATGTACAAAAAGTGAAGATCGATAGTTACGCAACAGGTTATAAGCAACCGTCGTATCCAATACAGTCTCAAAGGATCGCATTTGGTCTCGGCCGTCCATAACAACAACCATGTTGCCATTGAAGGATATGTCGCGTAACCGGATCGCAACGTTTCCTTTTAAACACCGATAATTTCCCTCATCGTCCTTTTCAACGATGAATCCGCTAGATCTCAAGTCGTCAACATTCAACGGCGCTGAACAGTCCTCAATGTCCACGACATCATCAATGATAGAGCCTTGACACGCGGGAAGGAGTAACATTAGGAGCATTATAGCGCTATATCTTGGCAACATAGACTCTATTTGACCGACGGTTGACAATAAACTTGAGGCCCGCTTTGGAATCGAAGACAATTTCTTCACCTAAATACTCTCTTACGCTTTCTGCAGATGATAAATTGTACCGTAAAACAAAGGGCGTTGCGCCATCCTTCTCGTTGTGATGCGTGATCGAGTCAATTGTACTTGAATCACAATTTGTGATGTAGAAAAATGACCACTTCCCATCATCGAAGGTGTAACCTGTGAAGCCAGCGTTGAACTTCCAATCTCCAATTGAATATCCAACACTTGACTTATGGATTTTGTATTCAGGCTTGTTTTCAAGGGTATATCCAATAACCTCAACAGTAAATCCTTCCTTTTGCAATGATTCAAGTGAAAACTTGTCTGGTAGTTTATCCAGTTGGATCCGTTGCATAGAGTCCGAGCATGCAGAGCAATAGCTCATCACCACTAAAAATGCCATCAACGGCCTACTTCTCATCGTCTGTGCCCCCAAAGAAGGCTTTCACGCCATCCCACAGCCTCTCAAAGCCAGAACGGTCATCGCGAATTTGGATGAAGCCATCAGCTTTCATCTGTTCCAATGTGCCTTGCGGTAGATTTATTTTGTCTTTACCAAGTGTATTGAGAATTGCGTCAAACAATGCCGCTGATTGCTCAGTTCCCTTCGGAACTGCTTCGTGTTGAAGGTCTCCAGTCAATAGAATGGCAGTTTCACCTTGCTTCCCTTTGACAATCATCAACGCACTGTAGAGTGTGTGAGATACTTCGTGATCACCCGTTTTTGCTTCTCCCGGCCGATCCATGAACTCACTACTCGTATTGAATCGCATTACGAAGCTGTAGTTACCTTCTTTGTCTACCTGATAAACATCCATCGGCAAAGGTTTACCATCGTAAATTACATCCGACTGCCCGGGGATAGGCATGGGCCATGGTTTGAAATCCTGCAACTCGACATTGTACTTCTCCAATGGTCCTCCCTTACCAAACAAACCGACCATAAGCTTAAAGGAAAAGCTGCTTTCAGCCCAATTCCTAAACTTGGAATCGTCAAAAAGCACTTTGCTGATTGTTACATCTTTTCCATCCGGATCGATGAATTTTGTCGGACTGTTCTTTCCGTACAAGTAAGGACTCGAAAGCTCATCAACAGGATCCACCACATGCCACCTCCCAATCTGCGCATCATAAAACCGCGCCCCGTAGTGATACCAGTTCAGCCCGTGATCGTCCTCAAGCTCTTTCCCATTATAGGTGAACTTATTGTCCGGATTCGAAGTCGACAACCCCTCGATCCTCATACCGAAGGCATAGTAGTGCGATTCCTCGATCGATGTACCAGCATCATCAAACATCACGCGCGTATTGCCCAGGTGATCGGTGAGCGTGTATTGGTATTTCAGGGTTCCGGACTGGTTCTTGACGCGGCCGGTTTCAGTTGAGAAGAAGTCCAAGCTCCCATTCTTGTAAACAAACCCGCTCACATAATCCTGCGTCAGCGTCAGACTGCCGTTCGTGTATACCTTCTTCTGAAGTTTAGCTCCAGTGGCCGTGTACGTCCAGTCGATGCGGTCATTCGGCCCGAAGTTGACCTGGATCGGGAGATTCAGATAGTTATAGACGACAGTGATGCCCTTGTTTTTGTCTTCGACCATGTTACCGTTGACATCGTAGAGGTATTCGTGAGTCGAGGTATGGCTTTCTACGACTGTGGAAACCATGGCCTCGTGGAATTGATAATTGCCGGTAATGCCCGTGACTGCATCATTGGCGCCGATCAGTTTGTTGCCGGCGTAGGCCATTGTGATGTTGTCCATCGATCCGTAAGAAGATGCTCCGGTTTTACCACCTCGGACCATGGTCATGATATTCCCGTTGAGATCGTATGTCGCTGATTCATTGAAGCGGGCTGCGTCCTGATTCCATCCGCCGGAATATTTCTCATAAGCCGCGCTCGAAAGCTGATTGAGCTGATCGTAGCTGTAACCGTACGCATGTCTCACCGTCGTGCTTGTTGCCCAGATTTGCTGACTGATATTGCCGTTGTACTGCGCGGCGCCTGCGATGTCCGCATCCACCGATTCGTATTTCAGTTCCATCGCGAAAAGATCACCACTCAGATTCGTCGGATCGTTCACTTTGGTCAGCCAGCCTCGGATATTGTAGGCGTAATTTACAGTCTGTAAAACTGAACTTCCACCATTTGTTGAGTGCAGTTTCTTCTCGATCAGTGTGCCCAGTTCGTTGTACGTATTCTGGGCGAGCATGATTTCGGAATCCGTGTTGTTCTGCTGATACGTCTTGACCAATCGTCCCGTGTGGTCATATTCGAAGCGCTTTTTGACCGTGACGGTTCCGGCGCTGGTCTGATGCACAGTCTTCGTTTTCAAGACTTTGCCGGGGAAGTCGTATTCGGTATTGGAAACATCCGTTCCGCCTAAACTGTTGTTACTTTGGGTTTGGATGACGCGGCCGTATTTATCGTAGAATAAATACGGTCGTGCACAAGTTTTCACCCTAAAGCCAAAAATTTCCGTACAAACACCTTTTTTGCGCCAGAGCCGCACAAGTCCATGAGAATTTCATGACGAGGAACTATCGCAGTTTTGTAAAATTGGGAGGTTCGCGGTAGAGCAATTCTCGCATGACGTTCACAGGAAGTCGCTGACCCGGATAGTCTGAAGCTACGACGGGAAGATTGTCGATTAATGCACTGGTTCTTGTGCTTTCGCCTTGGCGACCTCGATTTGTTTTCTTAAAACTTCAGTTGCCCTTCTCCAGTATTCTAACTCCTCTTCCAACGTCATGTCTTTGATTTCTTCATAGACCCGTGCGGCGCCCTGGCGTTTCATCTCGACACAATCAAAAGTCTTCTTCATATTCAATCACCTCCAATGGAGAAAAAATATTAATCTCATCAAAGCCCTGCAACACATTGACCGCATTATACAATCGCATCTTGTCATAGTGCACGATGTGCTTAAAATTCCAACTAACAATCATCGCACAGCCGGACAGCGTCGCCAGCGCCACGTGCAGCGCATCATCCGCAAATTTCTTCGAAACGATACCTGCATCTACGTAAGCGGTCCTTAACGCAAGAGCCGCGCCGGGAATCTCCACTAACTCTGCATACTGCAGCATCTGTTCATACCACTGCCGTACCTGAGCCGGCGCCGGGCTAATTTCACGCGTAACGATCGATGAGACGACGAGTTGGTAACGGCCTTGCTTGATCTCATCAAAAAAACGTTGAGTAACTCTTTCAAACTCCGAATCGAACATGCCGCCAAACACCGACGTATCCACATACACACGATTATTTCTCATCACGCCTCGCATAGCTTGAATGTAGAGCTTGAGTGCGCTTAATCCAATAAT
>CAZRTJ010000050.1:0-5392 GCA_964602985.1 uncultured Bacteroidota bacterium | reverse complement strand
GCCGGAATTTGGCGCGGACGGACCCGGCTTCGCGATTCATGACGCAGAAGTGAATGACATGTTTTCGGCCTACACGCGTCTCCGGTGTGCATACTTCGTTGTAGAGGAAGACGGCCTTGTCAAAGGCGGCGCAGGAATTGGGCCTCTGACTGAGGGAGATGCCGACACTTGCGAACTCAAGAAGATGTACTTTCTACCGGAATTGCGAGGCAGGGGACTGGGACGGGAATTGATCGCGCGCTGTCTGTCGGAGGCCAGAGAGTTGGGGTTTCGACGTTGCTATCTGGAAACCCTCACAGGGATGGAGGCGGCACAACGTATGTATCAGAAAAACGGATTTGTTCGTATCCCTCAGGCCATGGGTCGCACAGGCCACTATGGCTGCAACCGGTTCTATCTCAAGGAATTGTAAACCAAAGGAAATTGTATGGCAGAGATTGTGATCAACATTCCCAATGTCAAACCGCATGATCGCATCGAAGTGGAAGCCCGGATTAATGGAGAGCGGCTGGTGTATCACTATCGCGTCGAAGTGTTTGCTTGGGAGGACTGCGAGGGAAAATACGTGGCTCGGGCAGACTGCCTGCGCGACATGATCGGCAAGTACGAAGAAGGATGGCGCTTGCAGCAGATTGGACAAGCGACTGAAAAAAGCGTGCAAATCCTGTTTCGGCAGGCGGGGGAACCTCGCGCGTAAGGGCGTATGGAAGCAAAAAAAAGACTTGAAACGAATACGCTCCGTCTGCGTATCGATTCATCAAACGAAAGGCTGTCATGATACGTTTGGAGAAAATTGAAAAGTACTATTCGTCCGGCTTCCTGAAGAATTATGTCCTGCGGGGCATTTCGTGTGACATTCAGAAGGGCGAATTCGTTTCGATCATGGGCCCGTCCGGCTCCGGCAAGTCCACGATCCTTCATATCCTCGGTATGCTGGACGAGCCGTCGTCGGGCGAGTATCGCTTCATGGATCAGAGGGTTCACACGCTGACCGAAAAGCAGAAGACCGAGTTTCACAAGCAGCACATCGGATTTGTTTTCCAAAGTTATCATCTGATCGACGAGCTTACGGTGTATGAGAACATTGAAACTCCGTTGCTGTACAAGAAGACATCCGGATCGGAGCGAAAGAGCCTTGTGGCCGACATGCTCGATCGTTTCAACATCGTGGCGAAGAAGGATCTCTTTCCCAATCAGCTCTCGGGCGGACAACAGCAATTGGTTGGGATCGCGCGGGCATTGATCGGAAAGCCGAGCGTGATCCTGGCGGATGAGCCGACAGGAAACCTCAATTCGCAGCAGGGTGAGGAGATCATGGACATTTTCAAGAAACTGAATGCAGAAGGCGTGACCATCATCCAGGTGACGCACAATGACAAGTTTGCCCATTATGGCTCGCGCGTGATCCATCTGCTGGATGGATGGGTCGAACGGGAAGAAGCCGCTCAGATTGCGCGGGTGAATTAAGATACTCTTAGGAACCAGATCCATCCTGAGAGGCGTCATGCACACGATCCGTGTCCTGCAATTCTGGGCGCTAAATTCTTTTGCTTCTGACCGTTGCACCACCTGTGATTGACGAACTCTCCTGAGAGAATTCCCAACTTCATCGCGTCATTTCACACAACAGGACGGGTATTGTGGACAGGCCGGCGTCCCTTTGAGTGGGCATTCGGCTGCGCGAGGAGACGCGAAGAACATGGAGGCAAGTAAGGTCCCCACGGCAAGGACGGCCAGAATCGTCTTCATACTATTTCCTTTCTTAAGGTTCATGGATATGTGCTTTGTACGCGGTTTCGCGATTGATGGATTCGACGATGGACGACACATTGACTCGAGCCGAATCGAAGGAAACGTGTACATTGCCTTCTGAGGAGTTGGCTCGAACGGCAGTCACACCTTCCAGTTTGCCGACGACGGATTCCACGAGTTTTTCGCAACCGCCACACGTCATTCCTTCCACGTCGATGACCGTGGCCTTTGAAATAACCTCCGAATTCCCTGGGAGGGGAAGGAATGGAAAAGCGAGTAACGCGATCGTCAGGATTCCCCCGATCCAAACCCCGCGAGGCGAACGGGTTGGGTCGGTGGTGCAAGTCGCATCCCGACAGTTCTTGCGAGCCCTGTGTGAGAGGTAAAATGCGAATGCGACAAAACCGAGGCTCAATGGGATCAAGTAGGGCCTGAACATCTCCAGTGCACTCAACCATCCAAGCGTGCCGATTCCAAACAATGCCGCGGCGGCGGGTCCAATGCAGCATAAAGACGCAATGAGTCCCGAGACCAGAGCGGCCACGGTGAAGGAACGGGTTTTCATACGATCCCTTTCACGAATTTTTCTCCAGAAGTTCAAGAACAGGGCAATCGGAGGAAGGACCCTTGCCGGAACACTGGGCCAACAGATCGTTGAGTGCCGACCGAAATCGGGCTAATTCCTGCATTCGCTCTTCAATGTGCCGAAGGGCTTCACGCGCAATGGTACGAACCTCCTCACATCCGGTGCGAGGGTTGACGCGCAAGGCCAGAAGAACGGAAATGTCGTTGAGCGTGAAGCCAACCTTCTTGGCACGAAGAATGAATCGCAGGCGCTGTACATCCTCAGGGCCGTATTGACGGTAACCCGCCTCACGCCTTCGCGGGCTTGGCAAGAGTTTCTTGCGTTCGTAATAACGAATGGTCTGCACATGCACGCCTACGCTCTTGGCGAGGCGACCGATGGTCATCGGTTCATTCACAACATCTCCTGTGTTGTTGAATCGGTGGACAGGGGACGGAGCCATACGAGCAGAACACACAACAATCCCCTGGAAGCGGTTTCAGTACCGCCTTGCAACTCTCACAGACATAAAAGTACTGACAAGCGTCCGTCGGCATGATCTCTTCCTTTGCATGGCCGCACAGCGGACAAGTGAGCACGCTGTCTTGCCGGACCGATGTCGAGGTTTTGCGGCTTTCATCCATAATTCTAATATAAACGCGGTACCATGGTACCGAGTCAAGGAAAAAAACGCCGTTTCTGGACATTATTGTCTGATTTCCTCCCAGCAGGGGGTTCGCGAAATTCACCTCCCGGATTCTTGATTGCCGTCATTGCATGCGCTTTCGGAAGCCGTGACCTTGACTCATAAGCACAATCATGGGAGGTTGGTATGAAGCACAAAGAAAAAGCGCCTGCTTCTGCGCCCGACAAAATTCCCGACGCGACGGCGGAAGATCCAAAGGCAAAAGTGAAACACAAACATAACGGGAAGCGCCACAACGGCAAGAAGGACGAAGCGAAAGAAAAAAAGCGAATCTCCAACAAGCTTTACGAAAAGGAGCTTCAACGGCTCCAGATCGAACTCGTCAAACTTCAGGAGTGGATCAAGCACGAAGGACTAAAGGTTGTTGTGATCTTTGAGGGACGAGACGCGGCCGGCAAGGGAGGCGTCATCAAACGCATCACCATGAGCCTCAATCCCCGAATCTGCCGGATCGTTGCGTTGGGGACGCCTACAGAGCGCGAGAAGTCCCAGTGGTACTTTCAACGGTATGTTCCGCACCTGCCCGCGGCGGGAGAGATGGTGTTGTTCGACCGAAGCTGGTACAATCGCGCCGGTGTCGAACACGTGATGGGGTTTTGCACGGACGAGGAATATCGGGAATTTCTCCGATCCTGTCCGGAGTTTGAGCGGATGCTTGTGCGGTCCGGTATCATCGTGATCAAATACTGGTTTTCCGTCAGCGACGAAGAGCAGGAGCGGCGATTTCAGAAGCGTTTGCACGATCCGACCAGGCGCTGGAAACTCAGCCCGATGGATCTGGATTCCCGTAACCGCTGGCTCGAATACTCACAAGCCAAGGACGAGATGTTCAATTTCACGGACATCAAACAGGCGCCATGGTACGGGGTGAATGCCGATAACAAGAAAGCGGCACGGCTGAATTGCATCCATCATCTCTTGAATCTGATCCCGTATAAGGATCTGACGCCGGAACCTATGGAACTGCCGCCGCGTCAGAGACGCCGGGGCGGATACGTGCGCCCGCCCATTACGGATCAGACGTTCATCAAAGAGGTTTACTGAGGCACTTGTCGTCAGAACTTCGCATATTCAGGCCGCTGACATGTAACCGGTCCGGTCGTGATGAAACTGCGTCTGCTCAATAAGGAAATCAGTTGGCTCTCATTTAATGCCCGTGTGCTTCAGGAGGCGGCCGATCCCTCTGTGCCGCTGGTCGAACGCCTGCGGTACCTGGGAATCTTCTCGTCCAATCTGGACGAGTTCTTTCGCGTCCGTGTGGCCACCCTACGCAGACTGGAAGCATTGGGCAAGAAAGCAGTCAAACTGATCGGTGACTCGCCGTCGGAAATTCTAAAGCGCATACACGAAATCGTCGTTTCGCAGCAGGCGGAATTTGAATCGGCGTATCGTACGATTCGACATGAACTCGAATCCCAGGGCATTACCATCGTCAACGAACGAGAGCTGGCGCAGGAACACGCGCTGTATGTGCGAATTTATTTTCGCGAGAAAGTCCGTCCGTGGCTGATCCCCCTGATGATTGACCAGATCGACGAATTCCCCGACCTGAAGGACAACGCCATATACCTGGCCATCCGAATGCACGTGAGCCGCAATCCGAAGAAATTCAAGTATGCGCTCATCGAAATTCCCACGGAGGCCTTGCCGCGATTTGTCATTTTGCCTGATTTGGACAAGAAGAAATACATTGTCCTGCTCGATGACGTGATTCGATTCTGTCTGGACGACGTCTTCAGTTTGTTTGAATACGACCAGTTCGAGGCGTACACGATCAAATTGACGCGGGACGCGGAACTGGACTTGGACGATGACATTTCCGAGAGTTTTGTGAAAAAGATTTCGAAAAGTCTGGTGAAGCGAAAGATTGCGCCCCCGGTCCGATTCTTGTACGACTATCGCATGCCGGAAGATCTACTGAAGTTCATCCTGGGTCGCTTGCGAGAACAAAAACAGCTGGTGGACGCTCCGATTGCGGGGGGGCGCTATCACAACTTTCGGGATTTCTACAGTTTTCCAAATGTCGGCCCGCGCCATCTGACGTATCGTACGGCACCGCCCCTGATGCACAAGGATCTGATGACCGTATCGGGCATCCTGGAGATCATTCAGAAGAAGGACATCCTCCTTCATTATCCCTACCAGACGTTCGATTACATCATTGATTTCCTACGGGAGGCGGCCATCGATCCGTCCGTGTCGTCGATCAAGATGACGTTGTACCGATTGGCGCGCACCTCCAACGTGATCAATGCACTGCTCAACGCCGTGCGCAACGGCAAGTCCGTGACTGTGGTCATGGAGTTGAAAGCGCGGTTTGACGAAGAAGCAAACATACAGTGGGCGAGTCAGTTGCAGGCCGAGGGAGT
>CAZRTJ010000049.1:0-5501 GCA_964602985.1 uncultured Bacteroidota bacterium | reverse complement strand
AGATGGAGACGATCCTGAAGGAGCAGGATTTTTCGATGAGCGATCTGTGCAATACCGAAGACTGCGCAGTGCAGGTCGGGCAGTTGCTGGCCGCTGAGAAAATGATCACGGGAGATCTGGGCAAGGTCGGCCAGACGTACACGGTGACGGTGCGGATACTGGATGTGTCGACCGGAAAGGTGGAAGGCACGGCGAGCGAGGAGTATTCCGGCGCGACCGAAGGCCTGATCAAGACGTTTGACTTGCTGGCGCAGAAACTGACGGGCATTTATCAGCCCAAGAGCAAGACGTGGTTATGGGTGACGGCGGCGATCCTGGCCGGAGGAGGCGCCAGCGCACTGCTGTTATCCGGCAAATCAACCGGCATATCATCCACCGTCGGCAACCCTCCGGGCGAGCCGCAAGTGCCGTAGGGAGGATCGCTAAAATCGAAACGAGTGTCCCAACTGTCGAGTGAATGTAGGAGGGTAACATGAAAACATCTCTGCTGAATGGCATTCCGTTTCTACTTCTGATCGTCTGGCACAGCGATACGTTGACCAGGCACACAGATATGAACCGGGATACCGCGACAAACGCGCCAGCGGAGTCTGTGCCGGTGGGTGTGTCGCAGGACTGGTGGTCGCAGGTACAGAAGGATATCTCAAAATCGGAATACGAGATTCGGCCGCAGGAGGGCGTGTATCGTTCGCCCAATCGCGCGCAGAATCTGCGGTTTACGTATGTGGATCGTGGTTTTCGTGTGACACCGAGGACGGAGGAGTCATGGGAGGTGTCCATGATGGTGATCGGGCATGGACGCGAGGAAATCACAGAGTATGAGCCCGGCAGGCTGACAGCCGAAGGGAATCGGGCGATGGCGGAGGGGGAAGACATCACGATCACGTATGTGAACTCTGAAGAAGGAATGCGTCAGGATTTCCTGATTCGGGAAGGACCGGATGGGGAGGGCTATCTGCGGCTTCAGATCGATGTGGAGTCGGGACTGCACTTTGAGGTCCAGG
The DNA here is from genome assembly GCA_964602985.1 of uncultured Bacteroidota bacterium. Taxonomy (GTDB): domain Bacteria; phylum CLD3; class CLD3; order SB21; family SB21; genus CAYZJB01. The sequence goes on along the minus strand of CAZRTJ010000049.1, from coordinate 4,497 downwards.
GAGATGGCAAGGGGATTGGCTTCTCGGATGGGGAGGGACAACTCCGGTATCGGTATACGGGATTGCATGTGACGGACGCGACGGGGCGTGAGCTGGCCGCTTCGATGGAGCGGGAGGGTGAAGATCTTGAGATCGTGGTCAATGACGAAGACGCGCGATATCCCGTCCTGATCGACCCATTGTCAACGTCCGCCAACTGGACAGCCGAGAGCGATCAGGGAGGTGCATATTTTGGCGCCCGCGTGGCCTCAGCCGGAGATGTGAACGGAGATGGATATTCGGATGTCATCGTGAGTGCATCATACTATGATAACGGCGAAACCGACGAAGGCCGTGTGTTTGTCTATCATGGCAGTGCAAGTGGCCTCTCGCTCACAGCCAACTGGACGGCCGAGAGTGAACAGGTAGATGCACGATTTGGTAGTAGTGTGGCCTCGGCTGGGGATGTCAACGGGGATGGCTATTCAGATGTGATCGTAGGGTCATACCACTATGACAACAGCGAGTCGGATGAGGGTCGGGCGTATGTCTATCACGGAAGCGCGAGTGGCCTCTCTGTCGCTGCAAACTGGACCGCGGAGAGTGATCAGGCAGATGCGTATTTTGGCATCGTCGTGTCTTCCGCCGGGGATGTGAATGGCGATGGATATTCCGATGTCATCGTGGGGGCATCCGAATATGACAACGGCGAGCCGGATGAAGGCCGCGCGTTTGTGTATTATGGAAGTGCAGCCGGTCTCTCGCTCACGTCGAACTGGAGTGCCGAGAGTAATCAGGCATATGCAGAAGGCATTAGCGTGGCATCGGCAGGGGATGTGAACGGTGACGGATATTCGGATGTGATCGTGGGGGCATACTTGTATGACAATGGCGAAGATGATGAAGGTCGCGCGTTTGTTTATCACGGCAGTGCCGGTGGCCTCTCGCTCACGTCAAACTGGACAGCCGAGAGTGATCAGACGGATGCATACTTTGGCTCCAGCGTGGCATCGGCCGGGGATGTCAACGGCGATGGATACTCCGATGTTATCGTGGGTGCATACAGCTATGACAACGGCGAAAGCGATGAAGGCCGGGTATTTGTCTATCACGGCAGTGCAAGTGGCCTATCGCTGACTTCAAACTGGACCGCCGAGAGCGATCAAGAAAACGCCGGGTTTGGCAGTAGTCTTGCTTCTTCCGGAGATGTGAATGGAGACGGATATTCCGATGTGATCGTGGGGGCACCGTATTATGACAATGGCGAAGCAAATGAAGGCCGTGCGTTTGTCTATCGCGGCAGTGCCAGTGGCCTCTCGCTCACATCGAACTGGACAGCCGAGAGTGATCAGGCTTACGCATTGTTTGGCATCGTCGTGTCCTCTGCCGGGGATGTGAATGGCGATGGATATTCAGATGTCATAGTGGGGGCACTCCTCTATGACAACGGCCAATCGGATGAGGGTCGGGCGTATGTCTATCACGGCGGTGCCAGTGGCCTCTCGCTCACATCGAACTGGACAGCTGAGAGTGATCAGACAAGCGCATATTTTGGCTCCAGCGTGGCCTCGGCGGGGGATGTGAATGGCGATGGATATTCAGATGTGATCGTGGGGGCATTCTGGTACGACAACGGCCAAACTGAAGAAGGCCGTGCATTTGTTTATCACGGCAGCGCCAGTGGCCTCTCGCTCAGTTCAAACTGGACAGCCGAGAGCGATCAGACGAGCGCAGAATTTGGCCGTCGCGTGGCCTCGGCCGGAGATGTGAATGGGGATGGCTATTCCGATGTTATCGTGGGTGCATACTTGTATGACAACGGCCAATCAAATGAAGGCCGTGCGTTTGTATATCACGGCAGTGCCAGTGGCCTCTCGCTCACATCGAACTGGAGTGCCGAGAGTGATCAGGCGAGCGCATATTTTGGCTCCAGCGTGGCCTCGGCTGGGGATGTCAACGGCGATGGATATTCGGATGTCATCGTGGGTGCATACTACTACGACAACGGACAGATAGATGAGGGCCGTGCATTTCTTTATCATGGCAGCGCGAGTGGTCTCTCGCTCACATCGAATTGGACAGCCGAGAGTGACCAGGCAAGCGCATTCTTTGGCAACAGCGTGGCATCGGCCGGAGATGTGAATGGGGATGGTTATTCAGATGTGATCATAGGGGCATCCAAATATAGCAACGGGCAGATATTGGAAGGTCGTGCGTTTGTCTATCACGGCAGTGATAGTGGCCTCTCATTCAGATCAAACTGGACAACCGAGAGTGACCAAGCAGAGTCGGGGTTTGGCGTCTGCGTGGCCTCGGTCGGCGATGTGAACGGCGATGGATATTCCGATATAGTTGTAGGTGCTGATGCATACGACAACGGCGATTCGGATGAAGGCCGGGCGTTTGTCTATCACGGCAGTGCGAGTGGTCTGTCGCTCACATCAGACTGGAGTGCCGAGAGCGATCAGGCGAGCGCAAACTTTGGCTATAACGTGGCCTCTGCCGGGGATGTGAATGGCGATGGATATTCAGATGTCATTGTGGGTGCATTATACTACGACAACGGTCAAACTGATGAAGGCCGGGCGTATGTGTATCATGGAAGCGCGAGCGGTCTCTCGCTCACATCAAACTGGACGGCCGAGAGTGATCAGGCGAGCGCATGGTTTGGCTTCAGCGTGGCATCAGCGGGGGATGTGAATGGCGATGGATATTCGGATGTTATCGTGGGGGCATACGGCTATGACAACGGCCAGTCGGATGAAGGTCGGGCGTTTGTATATTACGGCAATGGCGGGGGTGTCTCGCTGAGGCCCCAGCTCTATCGAAGCGATCTTGCCACTCCGATTGCACCTGTCGGTCGCACGCACTCGTCGTCCTCTGCGGGTGGAGCGATCCGACTGACTGGATTTGGAGGACGCGCCGATGCGAAGGCTGTGTTTGAAGTCAAGCCGCTGGGAACAGCCTTCGATGGCATCGGACTGATCGAGACTTCCTGGACGGACGCAGGCCTCAGCGGCAGTGTAGTCTCCCAGACTCTCTCGGGGCTGATCAGCGGAGGACGATACAAAGTTCGTATGCGTGTGCGACATCGCACTGTGACGAGCGTACAGCCCTACAGTCGCTGGATCTACCTGCAGGGCAATGGCGGACTGGGAGAGACGGACTTTATCGTCAGCGATGTGCCGCCCGGCAATGAACCCACTGTGCAGTCATCGGCGCCGCTGTTTGTCGATCCACCGGATGATGACACGCTCAGACTCCAGTGGACATCGGGGAATGGGTCGGCGCGAATCGTGGTGATGCGGGCGGGATCAGCGGTGACCGCAAGTCCATACGATGGCGCGTCGTATGTTGCCGGCGCTTTTGGATCCGGTTCGCAGATGCTGTCTGGGCAATATGTGGTGTACAACGGCGCAGGAAATTCGACGACGATTACTGGGCTGAACTCTTCGACGGTGTATCACGTGCAGATGTTCGAATACAACGGTTCCGCGGGACAGGAGAATTATCTGGGTGGGAATGCTCCAAAGCTCAGCCAAACCACTCTGGCCTTATCGCCTTCATCGGCGGCGTCGGAGCTACGCTGTCTCTCGGCAGGCGACGACACGCTGAGGATGTCGTTCCGCCGGGCGGCTGATGTGCCGGGTGGTTACATCGTGCTGGCTCGCTCAAGCGCCGTGCAGGCGACGCCGAATAATGGAACGTTTTACTCTGCGGGTCAGATCATCGGATCAGATACGGTGGTGTATGTTGGAAGCGATACGATCTTTGTGCACCGCAATCTGGACGCGGGAACCGTCTATCACTACCGGGTATTTTCATACAATGGCGGAGGTGACAGCACGAGATATTTGACATCGAGTTATCTCGAAGGGAACCGTACCACACTTGCCGTCGAGCCTTCAGCGCAGGCATCCAATCTGCAGTTTTCGGCGATAGCAACAAATTCTATGACGGTATCGTTTACGGCGGCGTCGGGCACACCGGCGGGATATCTGGTACTTCGCAAAGCAGGATCATCGCCGGGTGGTGTTCCGGTAGACAGCACGTCGTATGCGGTTAGGACAGTTTTGGGAAGCGACACCGTCGTGTATGTCGGGAGCAGTACGTCGTTTACCGATACGGGATTGGAAGAAAATACGCCCTATTACTATGCGGTGTTTGCATACAACGGCACCGGCTTGAGCAGGAATTATCGTACGACCAGTCCTCTGGTCGGCAGTCAGTCCAGCCAGCAGGATGTTGTCGCTCCTCAGATATCCTCGCCTTCTGCAACCCCGAATCCTGTCGCGGCGGGCAGTGCCATTCAGGTCGCGGCGACCGTGACGGACAATCATATGGTGAACACCGTCACTCTGGAATACCGCTCGGGCACGCAGGCCGCGTTCGGTAATAGTCAGGCCATGACCGCGTCAGATAATACCTACTCGGCGACCATTCCGGGCAGTGGCGTGGGCTCAAGTGGAATATTCTATCGGATCATCGCCGCGGACGGGCAAAACAACCGCGATACAC
>CAZRTJ010000048.1:0-5786 GCA_964602985.1 uncultured Bacteroidota bacterium | reverse complement strand
CGCAGTCGATCCTGAGTTTACAGCCGAACTCAGTGACGGTAGAAGGGGATTTGATCGTGAAGGGGAATGTAATTTCGAACGGGCAGATGGGGCAGGGGCAGCAGACGAATGATGGTGGAGCGTATGGTTCATTGCTGGGTGCAGTCGGAGACTCATGGACTGGAGTGGCGAACGGGATCGTGTACACTAACGGCAATGTCGGGATTGGAGTGGATACACCATCGGTCAAACTGGATGTTGCGGGTTCCATGAGGATCAGAAAAAGCTCTTCGGCGAGTGGTCAACAGTCATCTAATTCTCTAACATTCCAATATCAAGATAACACGAATGTCGACAGGGACTTGACAATGATTGCTTTTCCAAGCGGTTCGTCGACCGCCATCCGAGTCACTGACCCGAGGAACACATCGCTGGGGGGAACGCTTTTTTCAATCGACAACAGCAGCATTTATTTTGGTAGTTCCACCTATGCAACGACGCGTAAAATAAGCTTCATCGGAGCCTACTATGAGTTTGCCGGTACATCACCATTGCGCATTGCGACCGTCAGCTCTACTGATACAAAAATATACAATGTTGATAAGAAACTCATTCTCTCTTCCAACGGCACGCGAAACGACCTTGTCATTAATGTGGGAGGAAAGGTTGGCATCGGAACACTCACCCCGACAGCCAGCCTGGATATCAACGGCGGTCTGGCGCTCTCCGGTCAGCAAATTGCGAACTACTCCTCGGGCACCTTTGATCTCGGCGACATCATCAGCGGGGACGGCCTGACACCAACCATGCGATTCTTCACGAATGATGGCGAACGCATGCGTATTGATGGCTCCGGCAATGTCGGCATCGGTACAGCGAACCCCACATACAAACTCGACGTCGCGGGAACGATCAATGCAACGCAGATTTTGGTTAATGGGTCACCTGTATCGGGGGGTTCCGGATCCTGGACGCAAAACGCATCCAACATCCAATTCACGACCGGCAATGTCGGCATCGGAGTCGCGGCGGGGTCTGAACGACTAACGGTCGACGGAACGATCCGCACACGCAAAGTCATCGTGACGCAGCAAGGATGGGCCGATTATGTCTTTGACAGCAGTTATAAACTGATGCCTCTCGACGAACTCGAACAATCGATTCGGAAGAACAGGCGTCTTCCAGGAATCCCGTCCGCCCGGCAAGTAGAAGACGACGGTCATGATCTCGGAACCATGCAGGCAAAGCTCTTGGAAAAAATCGAAGAACTCACCCTGTATGTGATCGAATTGCACCAGGAAAACAAACGCCAGGCCAATCAGATCGACGAAATAAACAAACAAATTAAGGACAAATAGAAATCATGAAACCCATCAAACCCATCAACCGGACGACCTCGATCCCATGGAATCGCCTGATTTTGGCGTTCATTCTCGTCCTGAGTATCTATTCTGCAGCGGTCGGAACGATCTGGCTTGCCGGCGGCTCGTCAAAGGTCGCCTACGTCAATTCCGCCTCGCTTCTTCAACAATACAAAGGCGCCATCGAAGCGGGCAAACGCCTGGAAGAAGAAGGCAAGAAATGGGAGGATAACATTCACACGCTGCAGGCGGAACTGGATTCGCTGAATTTTCTGTTTGCCAATCAAAGCGAACTCTGGAGCCTCACCAAGAAAAAAGACGTTGCCACATACGCGCGCAAAAAAGAACAGGACCTGAACCGCTATTCTCAAGCCGTTCAGCAAAAAGCCGCGGCACGGCAACAGGAACTATTGGCGCCCGTTCTGAGTGAGATCAACAACGCCGTGGCGGATTACGCCCGCGAAAATAACTACAGCATGGTGCTCGGGACTATCGAAGGCAATATCGTCTATGCCGACAATGCCGTGGATATAACGGACGCCGTTCTCACACATCTCAACGGGAGATAAGCGCAATGACAAAAGAGATCCTTCGTTTCACGGCGCTCGTCTTGCTGGTTGCGTCATGTGGAACCTCGCTCCAGTTCGTCGATCCCGACTACAAAGGCAAGACCCTGTCTGGCGGCACATTGGCCATCGTGGATCTTCGGACATCGGAAATCAACCTGCAAAATCTCGATGACGTCAAAGATGACATTGGAACGGGCGAGAATTCTGTGACCGTGTACAAGGCGTTCTTTGACTCCGTTTTTCATGTCGCCGTACGACAGCATTCAACCTTCCAGAAACTTAACCGGTACGCATTGCCGGATTCGTTTCAGATCGACCGCAGTGAGATGACGATCGGCGAAAAAAGCTTGATTGTAAGAATGCCTAACGCGGGGCAGAAGCTGAACATAGACGAGAAATTTGTCCTGATATTCAACGTCTTGGACGTGTATCGAAAACCAGGCGAGCCCGGCTTCTGGATTCCCGGTCCCAATGGCACCATGGCCCACACGGGCGGGAAGTCCGAACAACTGAGACATGAGGTTTCCTACACACTCTGGGACAATGAAACCACAAAGGCGGTCAGCTACGGCAGGGCCGAGATCGGTGCAAATGTCTTATTTGCGATGACCAGACAAACATGGGTGAGCGTCATCGATGGTCTGGCGAACGAAATTTTCAAAAACGGACCATTTCACAAACAGGTCGGTTATGCCAGCCGATAAACTGTACATCAGTATTGCGGTGGATTGAAAAATCCTGAATTCAGAATTCTGAATTCTTGTAGGGGTTGGATGAAGAAGGACAATGTCATTCAGGACAAGACGTACCGGCTCGCGCTTAGAGCGATTGCGTTGTACCAGGGTCTGGTGAAGAAGAGAGAGTTTGTGCTGTCGAGGCAGGTGTTGAGGTCCGGAACTGCAATTGGTGCGAGCGTTGAAGAAGCTATCGGGGCCGAATCGCGAGCGGATTTCGTTCATAAGCTTTCAATGGCGAACAAAGAGTGCAAGGAAACACATTACTGGATACGGTTGCTTCGCGACAGTGAGATGATCGACACGAACATGAGCCGGTCGCTTCTACGTGACAGTGAAGAGGTTGGTAGAATTCTGGCAAGCATCATATTGACGACGAAAAACGGAAGGAGGAATTCATAATTCTGAATTCAGAATTATGAATTCAGTGCGACTATGAAACATTTGAGTCTCTTGATATTGGGTATTGGCGCAATCGCGGCGTGGTTTCTATTTCCGCTGGATACGGAAAAAGAACAACTGTCAAAATTTACGTCGTCGGATTCAGAGACGTATCGTGAAATCCGCCGAAACGGGTACATCATCCGGGTCAATTACCTTCCGCTGCGGTATTTCGAACTCCGGCACCTTGTTGCGCTCGGACAGCAGGCGTCGGAGGACTCGAGACGACAGGCCATGGAAGAGGCGGCCGCACAGTACGACAGCGGGTTGTACTTCATGATCACGCTGGCGCACGAGGACCCGAACCGGGACGTCGAGTACGAGCGGATCGGCAACTATAGCGACTATTCTGCGCAACTGCAGAAATTTTTGTTCCGGATGGGCGAATATATACATCTGGAAACCGCAACGAACTCCGACATAAAACTCAGCGTCTACGACTTCGAACGCACCTATGGCTACACCAAACATCGGAAAATGCTCGTGTGTTTTCCGAAAGAATTCAACGGCACGGAGATTTTGAGCGAGGAGTCTGAATTCGTCCGGATGGAGTTCAAAGAATTCGGCTTCGGTATCGGTAAGCAACGCGTGGAATGGGATGTGGATGAATTGGAATAACAACTACGCCGTCAGCTCTCCGCTATCTGCTATCCGCCAAAATCTGCGGAAGGCGGACGGCGGATAGCGAAGGTGTCTGTGCAAGAATTTAGAAATAACCAATGGCCGACAGCTGAAAGCTGACGGCGGACGGCGAAAAGCCATAACTTATAATAAACTATCAAGGAAAACGAAAATGAGTCGTGTATTTCTAATGCTGCTAATTGCTCTGGGAAGCCAGACGGTTTTCGCGCAGAAATTTATCCGTGTGAGCGGCGACCTTGCCGGAAGCCATAAAGCATCCTTTGAAGGCGAAAGCGGCAGTGACGATGTAAACGCCGGTTTTACGATAGCCGCCGAAGGGGTCAAACGGATCGAGTCGCTCGGGCTGGGTGCGGGCGTCGAGTTTCAGATCCCACGTGAAGTCAAGGGTTTCGAGGGGAAGTTTAATTTCGTACCGATCTATCTGCTCGCAAGGGTTTATGTCGGCAGTGGGGCCAGCGTTCAACCTTACCTGGGTGTTCGTGCGGGTTACGGCCTGTACTTCGGGGATGACGACTATACAGGGGGCGAGGGCGAGCTGTCCGGAGGCGCTTATTTTAACATCGGCGGCGGGTTGGAATTCAGAAATGCGATTCTTGAAGTCGGTTTTTCCCAAAACAGCGGTACGTTCGAAGCATTCGGTTATAACGTGTCTGTCGATTATTCGAGAGTCAATCTCGGTCTCGGATTGAAATTTTGAATTTTACACTCTCCGCTAATCTGCGGAAAGCGGAAGGCGGACGGCGGAAAGCGGTCTGTGCAAGAATTTAGAAATAACGAATGGCCGATAGCTGATAGCTGACGGCCGATAGCTAAGAGGAATTCCATGACTCGTTTTGCCCTGTGGAGAAAAATAATTGCCATCACCTTGGCGAATTTCCTGTTCGTGCAGCTTTTTGCAGGGACTGCGTATGCGCTGGGCGAAGGTCCGGCACAGCCGGAAGCGACGCAATTCGAGCCGGTCGACACGACGGATCTGGTCAATCTCTCGACCGGGGACTTCGTCTACAACCTGCCTCTAATGGAAGTGCCGGGACCGGAAGCGGGTTATCCCATTTCCCTGAGTTATCATTCCGGCGTCTCGACAAATCAGGAAGCGACGTGGGTCGGATTGGGATGGTCGCTGAATCCAGGGGCGATCAATCGTACGGTGGCGGGATATCCGGACGATTACAAGGGAGACAAGGTCGAAACGCACTACTGGGCAAAAACCAAACGTGGATGGGGCGCCCAGATCGCCCTTGGATGGGGCCCGGTCGGGATGTCGATGAATTTTGACAATCATGGAGGATTCGGAGCGAATGCAACTCTTGGACAACAGCTCACTCCATTTGTTGATGCCGGACTTTCTGCTGGGACAAATGGTATTTCCGCAAATGTCGGTGCATCTCAAAAAATAACTCCTTTTGCTGGCGGTTCAATAGGATTGAGTGCTGGGACTCAGGGTATTTCTGCTCACATGGGAATTGGAGCTCAATCAAAAGGTGGATGGGCTGCAACATCAAGTAGCGTGAGCTTTGGAACGAACGGTGTTCGGTTCAGCCAATCCATTTCCGGATTACGTGGCTTAGCAGGTTTTGGGTTGAGTTCCGGGGGTGGTGGTGCCAATTATTCGATAGGTGGAATTGGAATAAGTAGCATGTCGATGAGTAACGGCGGAAAAGTATCCATGGCCGGCCTCACGATTCTGATTCCCCTCCCCGGTGACTTTTGGGCAAGCCTGGGATTTTCAGTCTGGAAATGGAGATTGAATGAAACCTTCGTCGAAGATGGCTACGGCTACATCCACCAGGCTTTTTATCACGCAGATGAAGACGACGAGGACTCCAAAAAATTCGAACGTCATGTTCAGGACAAATACCTCTACTCGAGTCAGGACTTTTACAGCATTGCGGCTCAGGGTGCGAACGGTTCATTCATGCCGTTTGCAAAGGATCCGTACATGTTGTGGGATGGACATAAGAGTGAAAACAAAGCCCAATTGAAGAAGGAGTACACCGCATACAGTGAGTTACCTTCAAATGTTGTGGAAATTCCAACGCCCATAAAATAGGGTAGAAAAA
>CAZRTJ010000047.1:0-6871 GCA_964602985.1 uncultured Bacteroidota bacterium | reverse complement strand
GGTACTATAAGAGTGCCATCCCTTCGGGATTGGTCTTTGCCATCAATGAAAATCAACGGTTCGACGAGCGTGATAGGTTTTTGCGAAATGGGTCGATTCAGATGTACGGTGGTTTGGCAACTCGCATTCTTCCTATTCGTTGCGTGCGGCGTGCCCGTGCAGTCGCAGGACATCAAATTCAGCCATCTCACAACCGAGGACGGTCTGTCTCACAACACAGTGCAGCCCATTCTTCAGGACAGCAAAGGATTCATGTGGTTTGGAACCAACGGAGGACTCAACAGATATGACGGTTACAGCGTTACCGTTTTCCGCAACGATCCGCAGAATCCCTACTCATTGTCGAATAATTGGGTCTGGTCAATTTACGAAGATCATGAGGGACGGCTGTGGGTGGGAACGAGTGGTGGTCTGAATCTCTTTGATTCAAAGACCAAAACATTTGAGTCTTTCAAGAATGATCCGCAGAACCCCTCCTCGTTGTCGAATAATGCTGTCGGTCGAATTTACGAAGATCATGAGGGACGGCTGTGGGTGGGAACGAATGGTGGTCTGAATCTCTTTGATTCAAAGACCAAGACATTTCAATCTTTCAAGAATGATCCGCAGAACCCCTCCTCGTTGTCGAATAATACTGTTAATTCAATTTATGGAGATCATGAGGGACGACTGTGGGTAGGGACGGGGGGCGGGGGTCTGAATCTCTTTGATTCAAAGACGAAAACATTTCAGGCTTTCAAGAATGATCCGAAGAATCCCTTCTCGTTGTCGAATAATTTAGTAACGTCAATTTGCGAAGATCACGAGGGACGACTGTGGGTAGGAACGTGGGGCGGGGGGCTGAATCTCTTTGATTCAAAGACCAGAACATTTGAATCTTTCAAGAATAATCCGCAGAATCCTTCCTCATTGTCGAATAATTTTGTAACGTCAATTTGCGAATATCGCGAGGGCCATCTTTGGGTGGGAACTGTTGGAGGGGGGCTGAACCTCTTTGACGCAAAGACTAAAACGTTTCAATCGTTCAAGAATGATCCGCAGAACTCCTCCTCTTTGTCAGATAATTACGTCCCGTCCGCTTATCAGGATCGCGCAGGGCGGCTGTGGGTGGGAACGCGGAGCAGGGGCCTGAACCTCTTCGACTCAAAGACCAAAGCGTTTCAATCATTCACGAGTGATCCGAAGAATCCGTCCTCCTTGTGGATTGTCTCGTCAATTTACGAAGATCATCAGGGCCGGCTGTGGGTAGGAACCGGCGACTTTAGGGAGGCTGCCGGTACTTCGGGTCTGAATCTCTTTGACACCAAAACCAAAACGTTTCAATCTTTCAAGAATGATCCGCAGAATCCCTTCTCGTTGTCGAATAATTTAGTAACGTCAATTTGCGAAGATCACGAGGGACGACTGTGGGTAGGAACGCGGGGCGGGGGGCTGAACCTCTTTGACGCAAAGACCAAAACGTTTCAATCTTTCAAGAATGATCCGCAGAACCCCTCCTCGTTGTCGAATAATTCCGTCAGGTCAATTTACGAAGATCGCGAGGGACGGCTCTGGGTGGGAACCGGGGGCGGACTGAACCTCTTTGACGCAAAGACCAAAACGTTTCAATCTTTCAAGAATGATCCAAAGAACTCCTCCTCATTGTCGCATGATACCGTCTGGTCAATTTATGAAGATCGCGAGGGACGGCTCTGGGTGGGAACGAATGGCGGTCTGAATCTTTATGATTCAAAGACCAAAACATTTCAATCATTCAAGAACGATCCGCAGAATCCCTCCTCGTTGTCGAATGATACTGTCTTTTCAACTTATGAAGATCATGAGGGACGGCTGTGGGTGGGAACGAATGGCGGTCTGAATCTCTTTGACGCGGTTCGGCAGAGCTTTACCTCATATCGTCAAAAGGACGGGCTCGCCCATGATGTTGTGTGGGGAATTCTGGAAGATAATCACGGTGACTTGTGGGTGAGCACAAACAATGGCCTGTCGCAACTTCGTGCTTCGACCATGACGTTCCGTAATTACGATGTAACCGATGGACTGCTGGACAACGAATTTAATCAGGGGGCCTATTTCAAAGGCGCCGACGGACGGATGTATTTCGGAGGGATTTATGGATTCACAGTTTTTCATCCGGACAGTATTCGGGACGATCCCAACGTGCCGCCCATCGTAATTACGGCGCTTGAAATATTCAATAAACCTGCAGAGCCCGGAATAAGCGTTGGCGGTTTTACCTTGCCTGTGTCGATCACGGAGTCCGATGAACTCATCTTGTCATATCGTGAAGACGTTTTCACATTGTCATTCGCAGCTTTAGACTTTGTGCAATCCATGAAAAATCAATACGCCTACAAGTTAGAAGGCTTTGACAAAGAGTGGAACTACGTATCTGCCAAACGGCGATTCGCGACATACACAAATCTGGACCCCGGTACTTACACATTCCAAGTAAAAGGCTCCAATCACGACGGCGTGTGGAATGAAGAGGGCACGTCGCTGAAAATCACGATCACTCCCCCGCCGTGGAAGACGTGGTGGGCGTATAGCCTTTATGGAATCGCGCTTGTAGGATTTCTCTATGGCGCACGGCGATTTGAGTTAAATCGGGAGCGTAAAAATACACGTCTCAAAGAATCCGAATTGAGAGCGCAAGCAGCTGAGGCCCAGGCGAAAGCTGCGGAAGCTCAGGCGCAAATTATTGAGGTCGAAAATCAGAGACGCGCGGCCGAACTCGAAGAAGCCCGCCAATTGCAACTCTCTATGCTTCCAAGAGAAATTCCGACACTCCCCCATCTGGACATCGCCGTCTCGATGAAGACCGCCACCGAAGTCGGCGGCGATTATTATGACTTCCACCTCTCCGCGGACGGGACGCTGACGATCGTGCTCGGCGATGCCACTGGCCACGGACTCAAAGCCGGACACATGGTGTCAACCGTCAAGGGGCTGTTCAATGCGTATGCAGCAAGCAATGGTGTCGCTGTGACGTTATCGGAAATGTCCCGATGTATCAAGGACATGCATCTGTCGAGGCTGTCGATGTGTTTGATGATGGCGAGGATACAACCTCCCCCTACCCCCTCCTTGGTAAGGAGGGGGACAGGGGGTGGTTTGCAAGGAGGGGGAAAGGAAGAGGTTCCCGAGAATGAAGAACGGACGGTGAGGTTGCATCTCTCCTCCGCCGCGATGCCGCCGGCGCTGATCTACAGACATGCCGAGAAACGCGTAGACGAAATCCTGATCAAAGCTCTGCCCCTCGGCGCAATGCGCAACGTCGAGTATCAGGAAAGAGAAGTGGAATTACGCACCGGCGATACGATCCTCTTCATGAGCGACGGATTCCCGGAATTGACGAATGATACGGGAGAGACGTTAGGATATGAAAGAGCGATGGAGATCTTCGAGAAGGCGTGCAGCACAACCTCCCCCCTGCCCCCCTCCTTGCGAACCACCCCCTCTATCCCCCTCCTTGCCAAGGAGGGGGGCAGGGGGGAGGTTGGTCGTGCACACGCCCTCCTCGACCGCCTCCACCTCGCCGCGAATAACTGGTCCAACGGCCGCGCCCTGGTCGATGATATGACGGTGCTGGTGGTGAGGGTAACTGGTCAGTAAGTTTGAATGATTTGCTTCGTGATCAGGACATCGAGTTGTCTGAAACGTTCTTTGAGAGTTTCTTTGTAGGATTTGAAGAATTCGTCTGTCTGTTGGTCTCCGGGAGTCACGACATGGAAAATAACGATATCGTCTCGATATTCGACTCCGCCATATTTCCAAACGCCTTTATAGGGCGCCAACAAGGAGCTCGCAGTGAAAGCGCCAAACATCGAAATAAGTTCATGCTGAACTTCTTCAAATTTTTCAATCTCAATCAATGAGCCGTCATTGTACGTGAATGGCAGATAGATTTCGACTTTGGTCATTAAGGAGTTTGAATACTCAGATGCTGAGAGGAGAGGATTGTGAAGGGAATCTTGTGTTGCTTGAGCATCTCCATGTGATCAGCGTTGACCAAATATGTGTCCTGAGGAAAACACTGAATAGGTCCCAGGAGCGCGCTTTGACGAATGAGAACATAGAAACCCTTGGCATTATGCTCTTTTGGGATTTGAATGTAATTCATACTCGCTCCGTTTCTTGATTCGAAGGTAAGAATAAATGTCAGCGAGTTGCAACGCAAAATTCACACGCATGGCGAGTCAAACAAGCATTGAACATGCAATGAATCTTCTGACCAGAGTTTTGGTTTCCTTCCTCGCGGCATCCAGCGTTCTTGCTCAATCGCAGGACATCAAAGTCAGGCATCTCACGACCGAGGACGGTCTGTCTCACAGCGTAGTGCACAGCATTCTTCAGGACAGCAAAGGATTTATGTGGTTCGGGACGATGGACGGCGTAAATCTCTACGATGGTCACACGTTTCGGGTATTCAAGAGTGTTCCGGGAGATACCCAGTCACTTTCATATAACCGGGTCGTATCCATCTATGAGGATAGGGCGGGAACGCTGTGGATCGGCACATACGGTGGTGGATTAAATCGACTCGACCGACGCACCATGACATTTAAAGCCTTCAAATATAACCCTGATGATCCGCACAGCATCAGCAGCAACGTTGTCCACTCCGTTTACGAGGACAAATCCGGCAATTTGTGGGTGGCAATGCTCGGTGATGGATTGTGTAAACTGGACCGCATGACGGGACAATTCAAGACCTACAAGCATGATGACACAAATCCTGCCAGCATCAGTTATAACTTTGTTTTATCAATCTACGAAGACAGGACGGGCGTGTTGTGGATTGGAACAGTGAATGGACTGAATAGATTCGATCCGATCACAGAAACGTTCCGCACATACGGCCATTGGTGGGTTACCTGCATTTATGAAGACAAGCTGGGCGCATTATGGTTTGGCACTCATGGCGGTCTTCGTGTTTTTGACCGGGCAAATGAAACAGTCAAAACATACAAACCCGACCCCGCCGATCCATACGGCAATGTCGTCGACGCGATTCATGAGGACAGGTTCGGTACGCTCTGGATTAGTACTGGCAAGGCAATATATCATTTTGACCGCAAGACTGAAACATTCAAGACTTTTAAACAGCATCCTGATCAACCGGAAAGAATTGGCGCCGCCCCGGCTCAAGCGCTCTACGAAGACAAAGCGGGTGTGATTTGGATTGGCACAGCTTCCGGAGCCCTCACTCTATGGGACCGACGGCTCGAAAAATTTAGAGCTGCTCATCTGGGTGTTTACAGTACGCCGGACTCTGCAAAAGATCGTCTAAAATGGACGAGTTCATGGGCCAGGAGCATTTGTGAAGATTCAGACGGCAGTCTGTGGATTGGCACTACTTCCGGATTAAGTCGCTGGGGCCACGACAAAAACAGCGGGGTAGCCCAAAGGTTGAAAACTGAAAATGATTACAATTTGAACAGAATGTTTGTTTCCTCGATCCATGAGGACAAAAACGGAGCCCTGTGGCTGGCGACATTCGGCGATGGCTTGAAAAAACTGGATCGGCAAACAGGGAAGCTTGAGTCAATCGACATAGGCGCTTACTGGTTGATGGCTTTGTGTGAGGATAGACAGGGTTATCTTTGGATCGGCACGCAAATCCCCGGGCTGATCATCCAATTTGACCCGATAGCGGGAAAGGTTATTGCAGCGTACGAAGTCGATCCTACACAGTATCAGATGGGAGTTTTTTCCATCTTAGAAGATCGGTCCGGGGTCTTTTGGATCGGTACAAGTGGCGGCGGACTGAACAGATTTGACCCATCTACGAAGAAATTCAAAGCCTACAAACACGATCCGCACAATCCATCCAGCCTGAGTGATAACCACACTTATACCATATATGAAGATAAATCCGGAGTTTTGTGGATTGGCACGCCCGGCGGTCTGAATAAATTTGATCGGGCGACGGAGGAGTTCACCTGGTATCGCGAGGTGGACGGCTTACCGGATAATGTTGTGTACGGTATTTTGGAAGACGACCACGGCAATCTCTGGCTGAGTACTCACAGCGGCATATCGAAATTCACTCCCCCGACCGACTCGACGCCTGTCATCTTTCGGAATTATGACGTATCGGACGGCTTGCAGTCAAAGGAATTTATGCTTGGCGGTTTTTTCAAGTCGAAGGACGGACGCATGTTCTTTGGCGGCGCGAAGGGTTTTAATGAATTCCATCCCGACAGCATTCGCGATGATCCTTACATCCCGCCGGTCTTCATCACGGGCTTGAAAAAATTCAATAAGCCGGTTCCCCTGCCGTGGGGTTTCGCGGAACCGACGAATCTGGTATTCAATTATGATGAGAATGTTTTTTCCCTCGAATTTGCGGCATTGAGTTACTCAGCCTCGGAGAAGAATCAATACTCGTATAAGCTGGAGGGATTCGATCGTGATTGGATATACGCCGGAACCAAGCACGAAGCCACGTACACCAATCTTGACCATGGTGAGTATGTGTTTCGTGTGAAGGGCTCCAATCACGACGGCGTATGGAATGAAGAAGGTACATCGGTTCGAATCCTCATCACACCTCCGCCGTGGAAGACGTGGTGGGCGTATAGTCTGTACGGGCTGGCGATCCTTGCATCACTGTACGGCGTGAGACGATTTGAATTGAACCGGAAATTGAAAAACGCGCAAATCAAAGAATCCCGGCTTCGCGCACAAGCGGCAGAAGCGCAAGCCAAGGCAGCGGAGGCTCAGGCACAAGTCGTTGAAATAGAAAACCGACGGAAATCCGAAGAGCTGGAAGAAGCCCGTCAGTTGCAGCTTTCGATGTTGCCGAAAGAAATTCCAAAACTCGATCATCTGGACATCGCCGTCTCGATGAAGACCGCCACCGAAG
>CAZRTJ010000046.1:0-7056 GCA_964602985.1 uncultured Bacteroidota bacterium | reverse complement strand
AGTCTCCAACTTTTGAAACGCTATTTTGTTCGGTTTGGTGTTAGGATAAGCACGCTTCAACAACCCAATATCCTTCAACTTCCTTGTCGCCCATTTTTTCTTTTACTAGCGACGACGCAATAATTATGACATGACCTTCGTTGTCGTCGTAACCACCCCAGTTAACAACATCATTACGTTCGAGGTTTCTCCAGCCCAATTTATTCTCGATTGTCCAAGGTTGGACATAGACTTCACCGTTTGCTTTGAACCAATCTCTCATACCGCCCCTGTCTCGTGGCATGTCACCGTAGCCTGCCTTTCTGAAAGCTACAACAACGAGCTGATTACATTGAAGCTGTGGTGATTTGTCCGCCCACTCACTTATTTTCCAACTGTATTCTTGAGCATTCCCGTACTTGTATTTTCCTACCATGCTTTCAGCTATTGTAGTCGGATCTTCCCACATGCCATCCTTGTCCGTGGACTTAATGGGATTGTTGCCTACAAACGTATATGGCGAATGAAACTCGTCGACCAAATCCACCACATGCCATCTCCCAATCTGTGCATCGTAGAACCGTGCCCCGTAGTGATACCAGTTCAGCCCGTGATCGTCTTCGAGCTCTTTGCCGTTGTATGTGAACTTATTATCCGGACTCGAGGTCGACAGTCCTTCGATGCGCATGCCGAAGGCGTAGTAGTGCGATTCTTCGATAACCGTAGGTGTGCCGCTCGTTTCCTCGAACATCACGCGCGTATTGCCAAGGTGATCGCTGAGCGTGTATTGGTATTTCAGGGTTCCGGACTGGTTCTTGACTCGGCCGGTTTCAGTTGAGAAGAAGTCCAATGAACCGTTCTTGTACACAAACCCGCTCACATAATCCTGCGTCAATGTCAGACTGCCGTTCGTATACACTTTTTTCTGAAGCTTCGCACCCGTCGCGGTGTACGTCCAGTCGATGCGGTCATTCGGCCCGAAATTAACCTGGATCGGGAGGTTCAGGTAATTGTATACGACTGTGATGCCTTTGTTTTTATCTTCGACCATGTTGCCGTTGACATCGTAGAATATCAACAGTGGTACCGTGGTTTTTGGTCAAAAAAGCGAAAAATGCCGGTACATGCAGGTCTTTAAAAATCTCGAAGGCTACCAGAATCGGCTTATACTGTATCGGTCCAGCGTTTCATCGACGCTGGCTACCGCTACATTCTCTGTTAGTGCTTGAGCGACAATTAACCTATCAAACGGGTCCCGATGATGGAAGGGCAACGATGCCACTCTTGAGGCGTGTTCCAGTTTGATATCCATCAGGCGAATATTGTTGATCCGAATCTGCTCGGGAATCAAAGCCTCAAACGGCCTTTCTAAGATCAATTTGCCCAAACTGTTTTTGATCGCCATCTCCCACACACTGGCCACGCTGAGATAGTTCTCATTGTCCTGATTGGCAATCGCTTCCTGTACCTTTGTTGACAGTTTCTTGTCACCCATGATAAACCAAAGGAAGCTGTGCGTATCAAGAAGAATTTTCATGCGCTGTACTCTTCGAAATCTTCGAGGGGTGCATCAAAATCATCGGTGAGTCTAACCAGGCCTTTCGCGCTCCCAAATTGCGGCTTTGCCGCTCCCATCTTGAGAGACACCAGCTTTGCAACAGGGACATCATGATCCGTCAGGACGACTTCTTCGCCTTTCCAAATATTCTTCAGCAACTCCTTGAGTTTCGCTTCGGCTATATCTACTTCAATGGGTCCCATTCCGCTTCCCTTAGTTTTTCAAAAAATAGCAAAATCCCCATTTCAATTCCAACATTCTCTTGTAATAAGGTCCCTCTGGAACACATTGCCTCCTATTCGTCAGATATCCGAATTGGAAGGTAGCGCAAACGCACTCCACGATAATTTTTGTAAACCTCAGCGTATTCACTAAGGGTCGGACTCAACCGCGATTCTAATGAACAGCGTCGAAGAAAATCAGAGTATAGAAACAAGGAAAAACCAATGTCGACTAATGCCACGAATCTCTTCGAAAACGATTTTAATTCCTTTGTTCGAAGTACAATGGTTGTTGTGTCCTTGTGATTCGCACCAATAGACCTGAAGCGTGGAAATGAATACTCCAGTCTTGGCTCAAAAACCTTGTGAAATTCCACGACATTGCTGTCTGATTCGTACTGGTTCCATTCCGAAGAGAAATCGCTCACAACAAAGATTTCCTCAGATCTCAGATTGGTAATCTCTAACAGTAACGAACAACGACTTCCTTTCGCTACCACAGTGTCAATCGACTGTATGTTCACTCGGCAAGTCGAATCTTGGTAAAATAGCCCGATGCGTGCCTGAGCGAGGACGCCATCGATCATGAGAGTGCTCAAAATGAAGAGAACAAAAACCCGCATAATTACCTCGGTCCTGGCTGGTCGGGTGTTGGACCAGTATTCTGAGTTGGGATGAAAGTAAAGGTTCCAGCGCCCTGTGGAAAAACGGAATTGATCCATTCGTGGCCTCCATTGCCTGTCTCGGCATTACGAGGTACGCCCCACTTGAACATCGCGAACACTTCCCCCAACTCGTGAATTCCGACGGTTGTTCGTGACTGTCCGACACCATTACTAATAAAAAGACCACTCTCCGCAATGACAATGTGGGCCTCATATCCGGGTATTCCAGGCTTCGGCATAACAGGAAGAGCAGAATAATTCCCCCTGTTCGGATCCAATACTGATTTGTTCATTTCAAAAGTTTGGATTCCATTGTCTACAAGGGAAAGTACGCCATTTGATTCCAAGGCAGTCTGTTTAAACCCCGCAAAACCACTGCTATTCAGCGTGGGAATCTGATCATCGCTAACATCGAATCGAATGTTTTGCTTGAGTTCAACCGCCACCAGGTATACTATGCTGGCACCAAAGGATGAGTTCTTATCATATCCAGATCCGATATGAACCATCCCGCTCTCGTCAAAAGTGACGTATTTCAGATTTTCCGCCCCGACCATCGCCCTTATCAAATCTTGGCCAGCAGCATTTCCACCGAGTCCCCTGCCGTCCTGATCAGTGAACAGAATCGGACTATTCTTAATAAATGTATATGGACTATAGAACTCATCCTTCGGATCCACCACATGCCACCGTCCTATCTGCGCATCATAAAAGCGCGCCCCGTAGTGGTACCAGTTCAGCCCGTGATCGTCTTCGAGCTCTTTGCCGTTGTATGTGAACTTATTATCCGGACTCGAGGTCGACAGCCCTTCGATCCGCATACCGAATGCATAGTAGTGCGACTCCTCGATCGCCACGGCCGTACCGGAGCCGGTGTCGGCAAACATCACGCGCGTATTGCCCAGGTGATCGGTGAGCGTGTATTGATATTTCAGGGTTCCGGACTGGTTCTTGACGCGGCCGGTTTCAGTTGAGAAGAAGTCCAGTGATCCATTCTTGTAAACGAACCCTCTCACATAATCCTGAGTCAGCGTCAGACTTCCGTTTGTGTACACTTTCTTCTGAAGCTTTGCTCCCGTCGCTGTGTACGTCCAGTCGATTCGGTTATTCGGTCCGAAATTGACCTGGATCGGGAGGTTCAGGTAATTGTATACGACTGTGATGCCTTTGTTTTTATCTTCGACCATGTTGCCGTTCACATCGTAGAGATATTCCCAGGAAGCGGGATTATTCGGATCGGGCAGGGCAGAGGCCGAGTGATTTTCAAAGTCGTTCGTGACCGGGCTGGCACTTAACCACTCATTCTTTGATAGAGGAAAGACGATATAGATAAACAGCACCCTTTAAATCATTATCTCCAGCGGCAGAAACAACAAGCCATTCTCCATCGGTGGTGACCTCTTGACCAAAAAATCCCGGATCGGCTTTCTCGTCTATCTTGAGAATTGTTTTCATACGCCAATCAGATTCTTCTTTACTGTAAAGCACAACAGGAACTCGATCCATCTCACCGCCTGAACCAACAGCGATAAAGTTATTTTTCAAAGATAAAGATGATCCATACATCACATAAGAAAATTTTATGGGGTCAGGCAGTCGCTCTTTCTCATACCACCCTTTACTAGATTCTAACTCATAAACATGGATATCACGCTGTCCCTTCTCAGAAGTCATTTCTGGAGCGCCAACTGCTACAACGTTCGAATCAATAGATACGCTTGAGCCAAAACTTCCTTTCTTTCCTGAAATCGCTACCTCTTTTATCCACTTATTGTTTTCCAGATGAAAAATATGAATGGCTCCGTTGAACGCATGAGGAGCACCGATAACCAAACGACTACCTTGCAACGCTAAAGAGGCACCAAAATATGTGTTCGCTCGTAAGGTGCTCTCTGTTAAAGTTGTATCATATTTCCACGCTCCAATCGTGTTCTTAAATATGTGGACGGCTCCAGCGTTTACGTAATCTCCAAAATCCCCGTCGGCACCCACTATCGCAAACGTTTCCGATACCGCCACAGTTGATCCAAAATAATCATCTGAATTATTTGGCGAAAAAAGTACTGATTGCAACCTCCATTTGTCATTTTCTCTTTTGAAGATATATGCTGTTTTTTCACCAGGAGCGCCAACGATCGCATATGGAAAGGCTAGCCCAACACTTGAGCCAAATCGATGTTTGCCCTTCGATGAAATCGTGAGTCTGTCTTCAAGTATCCATTGACTGTCTTGGAATTTAAAAACGTACACTGCATCATCTGCACCGATCAATAAGAAACCTTGATCGATGGCTAGTGATTTTCCGAATCCTAATCCAGCGCCTGGATTGACTATTTTAATTTCCTGACCGCAGGCTTTTTCAAACATCAAAATGAAAAGCCAAGCGAATATAATACTTCTCATATAACCTACTTTTTTTGTGATCTTACGTAATCGCCAATTCCGACTCCCACTGACATTCCGATATCAGTTCCCCAGTTTTGTACAGTTTTTAAATCCGAAGGGTTATTGATGAAACCCACTTCAATGAGGACTGCTGGACCGCTATTGAAATGCCGAATGTACGGCTGCCAGTTTGGATCTCCGTCTCTGTTATACTTCGCTTCCTGTGCTTTGACACTTCCAAAATAGTTTTGAAGCGCAGGAACGCTCGCGATTGTTTGAGCCAAGACTTTCGACTCTTCATCGCCAGCCTTATAGAAAACAGTGAGACCACTTCTGGTTGTTTCACCTTCACCTGCTGCATCAATATGGAACGAAACGTACATCGTTGCTCCCGCATCTTTGGCTTTCGTCAGGCGCCACATGTTTTCGAAAGGTTTTTCAACCTTATCACCTTCACGCGTTCTGACATAATCAATCTTTTGTAACTCAAGAGATGCTGCTGCGCCTTGTGTAATAATAGCTGTTAAATCCTTTTCCATGATTCCATCAAACACAGCGCCACTCGCTTTACCACCGTGTCCTGCGTCCAAGGCAACTTTTTCGGGCGGATCATCAGCTCCCATTCCATCAGGATCGTACAAATTAATGGGATCGTTGCCGACGTAAGTATACGGCGAGTTAAACTCATCTATTGGATCGACAACATGCCAGCGTCCCAATTGCGGATCATAGGACCTTGCGCCATAGTGATACCAATTCAGGCCGTGATCATCTTCCAACTCTTTGCCGTTGTACGTGAACTTGTTATCCTTGCTCATGCTTGACAGTCCTTCGATCCGCAAACCGAAGGCATAGTAATGGTCTTCCTGTAATATTACAGCCGTTCCATTACCCAGCGTGTCCGCGAAACTTACACGCGAATTTCCAAGATGATCAGTAATGCTGTATTCGTACCGGAGCGCGCCGGATGAGGTCTTCTTCACTCGACCGGCCTGCATAACCATAAAGTCCAACGAGCCATTCGTGTATTGAACACCGTTAACGTAATCGATTGTAGTTGAGATTACACCATTGTCATACACGGTCTTTCTCAACTTCGCACCGGATGAGGAATACACCCAATTAATCGAATCACCGCCTGCAAACACCACCGAAACAGGGAGATTCAGGTAGTTATACCTGACCGTAATTCCTTTATTCAGGTCGGTAATCATATTCCCATTGCCGTCGTAGAGGTATTCGTGCGTCGAAGTGTTGCTTTCTACGACTGTGGATACCATGGCTTCGTGAAACTGATAATTGCCTGTCACTGCCGTGACCGCATCGTTGGCTCCGATGAGCTTGTTACCGGCGTAGGACATCGTGATGTTGTCCATCGATCCGTACGTCGATTCTCCGGTCTTTCCGCCTCGCACGATCGTCATGATATTACCATTGAGGTCGTATGTCGCTGATTCATTGAAGCGTCCTGCGTCCTGGTTCCATCCGCCGGAATATTTCTCATAGGCCGCGCTCGAAAGCTGATTGAGCTGATCGTAGCTGTAACCATACGCATGTCTCACCGTTGTGCTTGTCGCCCAGATTTGCTGACTGATATTGCCGTTGTACTGCGCGGCGCCTGCGATGTTCGCATCGACCGATTCGTGTTTCAGTTCCATTGCAAAAAGATCGCCGCTCAAATTACCCGGATCGTTCACCTTGGTGAGCCAACCTCGGATATTGTATGAGTAATTTACAGTCTGTAAAACTGAACTTCCACCATTTGTTGAGTGCAGTTTCTTCTCGACGAGTGTTCCCAGTTCGTTGTATGTGTTCTGGGCGAGTAGGATTTCGCTGTCGGAATTATTCTGCTGGTAGCTTTTGATGAGCCGTCCTGCGTGGTCATATTCGAAGCGCTTTTTGACCGTGACGGTTCCGGCGCTGGTTTGATGTACCGTCTTCGTCTTCAGCACTTTGCCCGGGAAGTCGTATTCGGTGTGGGAGATGTCGGTTCCCCCTAAGCTGTTGTTACTTTGGGTTTGAATGACGCGGCCGTATTTATCGTAGAATGAAACCGAGGTTAGCCAGGCGACATTGTGTGTCACGCTCTGCACCGACCCGCCGGGAACGCTCTGAGGTCCTACCACCACCTCCTGTCCGTCATATGTTTGGAAATCAGGATCCAGAACGACTTCGTCACCAGAATAGAAAACAGACGTTTGACCGGACGGGTTCTGCGTATACGTGCCATTCTGCGCGAACACGTTTT
>CAZRTJ010000045.1:0-7540 GCA_964602985.1 uncultured Bacteroidota bacterium | reverse complement strand
TCGTCTTCACCGTATGCCAGTTGCCAAGTCTCCACACTTCTCCTGGTGCGCTTTGTTCAAGAACGGTGAGCCGCGGACTCTTTTCTTTTTTCTGTTCGGAATATGGATAGGCGGACTGAGGCACATTGGCCGGCGGGTTGTTGTAAAACGCCAGTACATCCTGTATGCCCGTCTGATTGAAAAGTCCGGAATTGTGCGCCTTGGTAAACGGAAGAAAACTTCGTGCGGGCAGACCTAAGATATCGTACTCATTGACCGTGAGGATGTCCTGTTTCGACGGAGTGGCTTTCCAGTTGATCGTTTGCAGGAGTTTTCCCAGCCCGTTGGAATACGCCGTGGTCTGCATGATCTCGTGGTCTTGAAGGGACGGGATCGAACCGTCGGTCACGCCTTCTTTGAGAAACGTCTGCGAATGGATTGAGTTCATGCGTTCGGCGATTGAGAAGACGGGGCTTTCGTCCTGGCTTGAAATCGAACCCCGTTTGGTGATCCGGATCGTGTACGCGTCGCTATTTACCAGACCCGAAGGCACCGTCCAGACGTACAGTGGAAGGAACCACTCCTCCTCCGCTAAGTCCGGTTCCCACTGTGGGACGGTCGCGTTTCCGTTCCAAGGGAGGTTGCTGGCGATGTCTTGAACCCTCACTCCTTCTCGATACAATTCGAGTTTGATGCTATCGGTCGTATTTGTCGTCCATTGGATTGAGAGCCGGTGCCCGGGATTATAAAGATTTCCCAGCGACGGCGTCAAGAGGTCGATCATGCTGGTCGAAACGGAGAATTGTGGCCCGTTGGACTGTACATTATCCGCGCTATTGACGGCGTGTATATAGTACTGATCGCCGTCGGCAAGCGATGACGGCACCTGCCACGTTACACTGGTTTGTGTGGATGGATAGATCCCGATCAGTTGATTAATATTTGCATCATTCGCTTTCTTGAGATAGAGATTGACGTCCGTATCGAGGTTGTGATCCCAGCGGATTTCGACCTGCTGGTTTTTGTAAAACGTTCCATTCGGAGACAGCATCTGCACGTAGGGTGCGAGGATGCTGAAATCCAGGTCACTCCGGTCGTATTTTGTCGGATCGTTGACGCTTGACACTTTTACACTGTAATCATTACCAACGGGAAAATCCCATGGAATTGTCCATGACAACGACGAATCGCTCGTCGTCCATTGCTGCACCACGGCGCCCGACCGGAAGAGTTCCACCAGCGACGGTCCGCCTACCCTGTTGCGCCACGAAATAATGAACGTTTTGCCGACCCTCCATCGTTCTCCGCTGTCCGGTGCATACAGAGCAACCGGAGATTCCTGAAAATTGAACTCCTGGCTGACATCGAGCTCGGTTCCCGATGTATTGGACAGCTTGAAAAGATAATTTCCCAGCGGCCATGACTCCGGGATGTCCCATGTATAAGCGCCGGTCGAAAAAGGAACGTTTGCGATCAGCGAATCCGTTACCGTCGGCACGTCTCCACCGCCGCCGGGTAATTCACAATCGCCTTCGCATGGCAATAAAGCCATCGTTGCGGTCTGCGAACCCGAATAGGAGATGATGTCGGGCTCATTACTCACCCTGATCTGCACGTTGCCGCTCAATGCCGATTCCCATGAAATTCGGGTCGATAAACCGGGATAAAGTACTCCGGGCCCGGCCGGCTCTATCAGAATAAGATCGTCGATCCTGAAATAGTTACTGTAGACCGGGACCTGATCCGCTGCGCTGGCACGCCGAACCTCGATGCGATACATTCCATCGGGAATTGTAGAGGGCACCAGCATGGCGTGAGACCCATCACTCTCCGTCGTTTCGGAAGCCCCGACATAATTGTCGCTCCGTTTCAGAGAAATGACAACGCTTTCAGAAAAATTGTCCGTCCACTGGATGCTATACGATTTATTTTTTGCCCAACCGTTCGGACTCTGGATAGTCCCCAGCGTAATGACAGGCGTGATGACCGTAATGGTACCGCTGACACCGTAAATGGATGCGTCCGACTGGCGGGAAATACGAATTTGATAATCCGTCCCGTCCTGCAGTCCACCCATGTTCCAGTACAAATAGCGGCATCCCTCATCCGGGTCACAGTTGGTTCCGCCATTCATCACCGATGTGCCCAGGTTTTTGACAAAGGCTCCGCCCTTGTATAGATCGATCTTCACCGGGTCGGTCAGGTCTGAATTCCATCTCACGACCCCTCCCTGGCCCGATGTAAAAACAGATCCGGCTATAGGATTGATAAAGGTATATGCCTGGCGAATCGAAAATGCAGGTCCCGTGTGTGTGATCGAACCGTTGTTAACACTCGTCAGGCGCAGGGCGTAATCGGAAGCATCGGGAATATCGTACGGCACGGTATATGAAAACGATCCGTTGCTTGGTGTCGACGGCGTGATCGTCTTGACCACCGACCCTGATTTCAGAAGTTCGATTCTGACGTTCTCATCGATATTGTCGGTCCATCCGATCGTGTAAGCCAATCCCTTGTTCCAGAACGTCGGTGCACCGATCGACACGAAAGGATCGCTGATGGCAAAAAAATTAGCGCTCATGGACGACAGAGTACTGTTGTCCGTCGCTCTCAATCGGATTTTGTAATTTCCGGACGCCTGCCCGGAAGGGATCGTCCAAGTGTAAGACCCCGAGACGGCCGATACGGTCGCAATCGATGAATAGGTCGAACCATTGAAAAGTTCGATGATCGCGTTTCCCGAGACGTTGGTCGACCATGTAATGTTCGTAGACTGGCCTTTTCGAAAATATTGTCCTCCTCCGGGTGAGTTCAGCGTAAGATAGTCCGTCTGAATTGTGAAGGCCGTATTGCTGATGTCGTACGCGTTAAACTCGACGCCATTGATATTCATTTTGTAGTCGGATCGTTCGGCCAGAGACGCAGGTACGGTCCATGAATAACTGCCGGAGTTGGGTACACCGTTGCTGATAGTATACCATGAGTCTGCCGCGTAGGAGAGGGCAAGGCTCACGTTTCCTCCAGAATAGTTGGATGTCCAAGTGATCGTTTTCGTGACGCCTTTTCCCCACTTCTCTCCTCCATTGGGCGCGATGACTGTTACCGTCGGGTTGGCAATGGTCCAGGAATAGTTGACGGGTGTCGTCATCCAGTTATTGGCAACGTCGGTCGAAAGCCATCCGCCCACCAGCGAGACTGTGTGCGATCCGAACGACAGTCCACTCAGATTCAGGGGCGTTCCGACGGCGATAGCGCCGCTCCATGCGCCGTTATCGAGGCGCCATTTGTAATAGTTCGATCCGGCCGCATTGGAAAATGTGAAGGACGCCGTTGTATTGTTGGGCGACACGGCGCCGGACGGGTAGGATGTCACGGTCAAGCCGGTCGGGGGCAGATAGATGAAATAAAAAGAATACGGCAAATCGTCGATACCTGTAGTTACGGAGCCATTGGCAACCGTGAGTTGCAGATGGTACAAATTGGGTTGCACGAGACCATGCGATCCGACATTCAGATAGACGCCCGATGCCAGCTGACTTTTCGTCGCCGTAAAAGACTGAGCGATGCCGTTGACCTTCCACGTGCACGTGAATATCGTACTTGCAGAATAGTTCGTGAAGATCGATGCCGTCATGAAGAGAGTAGTCGAATTGGCGACCGAAACCGTTTTTACTCCCAGATCGATGTAGTATGTAGTTCCTCCACCCCCTCCGCCTCCTTCATCATCACCGGGCAACAATTGTTTGACGGCCTGCGAATCCGCGTTTTGGCCTTCGCCTTCCTGGGCCAGGGCGGCATTCAATGGCAGCAAAAGCGTTAAGAGGGTGAGGTACCTGGTCATTTTATCAATCCTTGAAATAATCGTTAGCTCTCGGCCGTCAGCTTTCGGCGATCGGCCAATCCCGTATGTTCGCTTCGGCCGAAAGCTGAAAGCTCATAGCTGACGGCTGATTCTAATTCGTCCGTTTATACTGGTACGCGTATTTTTTTATCATATTTCGGTCCTGGTCGTGAACTTTCACGAGACGGCCGCCCGTGTCGTACTCGTAGTACGTCGCAATATTATTGGCGTCCATGATCGCCGTGACTTTCCACGTCAGCGGATCGTACGTGAAGGTCGACATCGTCGAACCTTTGGGCTGGATCCGGATGTCGTCGATCAGACCCGACGTGCCGGAGACGATCAATTGCTGACCCGTACTCAACGTCGCTTCGAAATATTGCCACTGTGATTCACCCGTCGGTTTGACCCATGCAGTCACGCGATACGGTCCCGTGCCGGCAGGTGCGGTGATGATCGTATTGTTTTCGTCACGCACGGCCTGTCCCGACGTGTAGGTGCCGCATCCCTGCCCGGTTTTGTATTCCGCCGTCGCCGTTTTTTCGTAGTTGTAATATTTCAAGTCCGTCAGTTTCGAATTCTGCGCGATCGCGATGGGAAGCGAGTTTTCATATCCGAAAATCGCGGCCGTGTAATTGCCGTCGATGCCGATTTCTTCGACCGGATGCGCATACGCGTCGTACCGCGTGATGTTGGACGTCATCTTCCAGGGTTGGTTTGCGTCGACATTCGGGTAATTCGTCCCCGTATAGTTCCAGTTTGCGAAATCGGAATACGCACTTCCGCCGGCGCGGTCGAGCTGTTTGTTGTACGTCCATGTATCGTTTTGCCGCCACATGCCGGTTTCCGCCTGGCCGTCGCCATTGACGTCGAATTGGTTACTCCACGTCGTCGCGGTGGCCGCGAGGAGGTCGTCGGACGAGAAGGAGTAGTCGCGCAGTTCTGAAGGAAGGGCGAACAGAGAAATATTTGACTTGTACGTCGCCTCCAGCGCGATCGGGGTCAGCATGTTCTTGTCTTTCATTCCCGTGTATCGCCAGTAGGCCGGTTCGACCCGCGTGACGTCGGCGTAACCGCGAGTGTTATAGACCGCACTGCCTAAAATCTGGCCGGTGAGCGCGTCTCGAAGGAAATTACGATTCACGACGTTCATGCTCCCCGAAGGCGTCAACGACACGTCGTCGTTATAGAAATACGACCGGGCCTGCGTCTCATATAGATAAACGTTTTCAAATTCCTTTGTCATGTAGCGAATCTTGACTTTGTCGTCGTCGTACTTGTTCCGGAACATGTATTTTTCGGAAATCATGCCAAGGGGCTGCGACGCCGTCGAAACGGTCACGTTGCCTTCTTTGACGACGCGCGTTCGGGCAGACAGACTCGAACTGAAATCATAGGCTTGCAGGTTCTCCGCCACGAGACGAAACTGTCCGTTGGGCGTGAGTTCGTACTGGCGCGTGGCTTTGGGCCGTCCGTAGATACCGGACTTATCATTGATCTTGAGCTGATCGAGATTGTAGTTTCCGTCTGTGTGCGTTGCCGTAAACTGATGATCTTTGGCGGTCATGAATTCGAATTCGGTCTTGCCATTGATGGGATTTCCGGATGCATCGACGTTCCACATGCTGACTTTGGAATAGATCACGCCGGGAGACGGAGCCCCATACGCGTAATCATGGTCCATGAGAATCTTCTCGTATTTCTCTTTTTGATCCTTGTCAAGGTCGTCGTCGATCCATTCCGGAAAATCCTTGTAAAGCGGGGGTAATGTTGCCGTCACGCCGGTTGAGAAACCATTATTGTCCTCGTAGGAATAGACCGTTTTGTAGGTATTGGCTCCGTCGGTACTCGCGATGCTTTTCACACGGACACCGCCGCCGTAGACTTTTTTGGGATAGATGGCTGCCGAATACGTCCGATTGCAGGAATTGTTTGGCGTCCACGACACAGCCTCGTCCAACGTAATCGTCGTGGTTGCTCCGGACACAGAGACACCGGCCACCTTTCGAACGACATAAGACTCGTGGTCCCCGATACAAATCGTCTCATAATTTCTGTATTCATTGTGACTGTAGTTGGTCTTCACGCACACGTACTGTCCCGGTGTTATCTGCGCGAAACTGGAGTTAGTACTCGTGAACGAAGTTGCCGTCGATTTGGATATATTGTAATAGGCCCCGAACTTATCTAAGTCCACGAAATCCCCGACCGCGAAATAATCATCACCTTCATATTCAATGTTGATGTTTCCGCCAGTTGGTGTCAGGATGTTGGTCAAATGCCATGCGGCCGCGCGATCCGCACGAATTTTATCCTGCGGCGTCTGGTGTTTGTATAGTCCACGGTCGGAACTGTTCACTCCTGCGTCTCTGTACGAACTCCAGGCATCCCAATCGTGTTCGTTGTACGCCGGATTGAATCCGTATGTAAACTGATACGATGGCGTATAATTAGCATCATTGACACCTTTGAACGTAACCTTTGACAGGGTCAGTTTTCCCCCGACGGTCGAGCTTGGCGTACCCGGGCAGAGTGTGTAGTTGTATCCGAATTGAGCAGACCTGAGCGACGTAGCGCCTCCGGATGTAGACCACTGACCGTTGGATTGACTGACTCCGGGCGAAGATTTCAAATAAAGATCGACCCTGTCCAGTTTTTTTGCGAGTTGCGTTCTGCCGTTCAGGACTTTATCCGGGTAAAATACAGCGCGCCGGATGTTTTTCTTTTTGATCGCAGTGTAGGTATACTGACCAATCGTCCAACTCTTGATATTGGCAAGAACCGATACAATCGTTTCGTTTGTGGCTTGATCGTAAGATAGACTGACATCGTTCTTATCGAAGTAAAATGCCTGATCATACAAAAAACCATTTGTACTATACCCTCGCATTTTAAAGTAGAATAAAGAGTCCCGCGTGCTGTTTTGAATGGCAGTTGTCCAGTCGCCCAAAAACCGGACCTGGATGGGATCTCCCCACGTTTTTTTGCTGCTGTGCAATTCAATTTCGGTAAAATCGTCCGTTCCAAGCCGATCGGATGCGATCGACGTTCTAAAAATGGCGACGTGGGTACTCGTTTCGATGGATTGGAGGTAAACGACTTCACGCAGTCCCGTCGAGAAATTTTCCATCTGATCGTTGGACCCTCCGGGACCGAAACCACGGTACGGACTTCGCCAGAGTTGCATGTCCGTCGATTTTTCGTAGTTGAATTTTACCCAGTACCCCCAGTCCGACGCATCGAAGCCCGCAGGGCCACGGTCCACATAGTCCGGCCCTTTGATTGCTGTGATGAACCAGCTTGTCGCATAAGGCGATCCGAGGATATTGTAGGTCTCGTATTTCGTTTTGTCGGATGTTCCTACACGGTCTATGGTTTTCGAATATTGAAACGCGTTCAATACAGGCTGCATGAACTCATAGACTTTGCCGTCCGTTTCGATAACCTGGAATCCGGTGATTTTTCCAGTTTCCGAATCGATAATCGGAACCGGTTTTTTGCTGGAATAACGGTCTGCGAGAAGATTGGTGTAATTGTTGTCCCAACCGCTTCCTTCGACGGCGAGATTCGCACCTTCATCCCCGAGAAAGCGCCACCGGATGTCGGAATTGTCGGAATAAGGACCGAAATTCAAGATTGTCGAGGTCGTCGGGATGAAACTGTATGGAGATAATGTCAATAGTTGTGGAAATTTTTTAAGCGGCTCTTCGCACCTTTAAT
>CAZRTJ010000044.1:0-8723 GCA_964602985.1 uncultured Bacteroidota bacterium | reverse complement strand
GTGCAGGCGACGGGTGGATATGATGTGATCTGGGACGGGAGATCGGAGACAGGCGCCCGGATTGCGTCCGGCGTGTACTTCTACCGGCTGAACGCGGACGGAGTGGTGAGAACGAGGAAGATGTTGTTGGTTAAATAAAGACATTTGACCTCCCACTTTTGCCTGATTTTTCAGGTGGAGGTTGCAGGTGGAGTCAGTGTTCGCTTGACGGTGGCGGAAAACAAGCTTCTATATAATTGGCGCGTGACGGGTTGTTTGCTATATCTGTTCCACGTTCTCCATCTTGAAGGCGCGGAATCTGATTCTGTTTCGGCGTTCCGCTAGTGGCCGCTCCACTGCACCCGGCGAAAGAATGGACCCGGAACTCGCAAGACGACCCGAGGACCAGTTGGATCTGTGATTTTTCCATGTTGCATTGGCGGCGTGGAAAGGCTAACTTTTCGCCGTCACTTTGGTTCCTTCATTCATTCAAGGAGAGGCGTATGAACAGGATACGGGTGCTATGTGCCATTGCATGGATGCACACTGCTCTATTTGCCCAAGCGGTGGATTTTAATATCACCGGAGCCGGAGCACGAGCTGCTGGAATCGGTCAGGCGTTTATCGGGGTCGCGGACGACGCGACAGCGGTCGTGTGGAATCCCTCCGGTCTGACAACGCTGGATCGGATGGAAGCCTCCATCGTCGGCCGCCAAGTCTATGACGTCCGAGACTACACCGACGATTCGTATACGAATATTGACCGGCTGGATGTGGACAACAGCCATCTGCTTCTGAATTTTGTCAGTTTTGCATACCCGATCAAATGGGGGGAAAGAAAGGTCGTGTTGGCGGGAGCCTATCAACGGCAATTTGATCTGTATCGCAAGATTAACTTGCTGAACTCCGATGCGGTTCAATTGCGAGAGGGGGGGGTGGACTCATTTACTCCATCTTTGGCAGTTCAGGTCGTTCCCATTCTCTCCATTGGTATGGCGTCCAACGTATGGATTGGGAAAACGGAGTTCTCCGAGGAAAATTTTGGCAAGGGAAGTTATGATTATTCCGGCGTGAACCATGTGATTGGTGCGATGCTCGACTTTGGAAATTTGGCATCGGCGGTACCCCTCAAGGTCGGATTCACGATGCGCACTCCGTTCAAGTTGAAGGAAAAGGGCGGCTATGACAATGTGGCAAGCTCGACCAACAAATTGAAAATTCCGGTCATGATGGGGTTCGGGGCTTCATATCGCTTTGGAGAGAATTTAACCGTCGCGACTGATTTTGAGACCCGGAAATATAAAAAGACCGATTTGGGCGACGATGATTTGAATCAGTTTCGAGCTGGTGCCGAATATCTATGGGTCAGCGACTTTGCCGTGATTCCGCTTCGCGCTGGATTTCAAACGGTTCCCACATTGGCGAGAGACAATAAGGACAACCAAATTGCCGGTACAGCTCTGTCGTTGGGCAGCGGAATCATTTTTTCAAAATTTGCATTGGATATTGCGATGGTGCGAAGCGCCTACAGTTACAAGTATGACGATGTGGATCAATTGGGATTTTCAAAAACTGTTAAAGTTGATGTCACCCGTATGGCAGTCAACGCATCAACCATTATCTACTTCTAATCAGAGGATGTCATGAATTACAGACTTTTAATTTCGTTCATGCTGATAGGGTTCAGTGCCGGATGCGGGTCCGTATCCGAATCAGGACCGGAAAATGGAGCCCCGGACATCGTGACGCAGACCTTACCCACCGATGGTGCATCCAATGTATCTCTGCGACCCACGTTCACTTGGACTTCAGCCAGCGACCCGGAGGCGGACCCCGTCACTTACTCCGTCTATTTTGGTCCCTCATCCAAGTACGATTCGATGTACAGTTACGGGGAATCACGGCTTTTGATCGGGACGAGTTATCAGCCGACTTTCTTACTGGAACCGGGATCCAAGTATTATTGGTATGTGCAAAGCGAGGACGACTACAATTCAATTGCCAGCGAGATTTTGACATTTACAACCACCGCAGGAACGATTGTCGAGGATTTGGATTTCGAAACACAAACTATTCCGAATGCTGATTGGGAAACAGGAGATCTCGATCCGAATTCCGGCGAGGATTATTGGGATGATTTATCAAAATCTTCCGGAGCGCGAGTGTCTTCCGGTGACTGGAGTCTCTATTGTGCCGGTACGGCCGACGTGACCGAATTGAAATATGACAACGACATGTATGCCTATTTCGAGTCCGTCAATGGTTTTGACTACACAGGAAAAGAACGACTTGTCGTCAGTTATAAAATTTGGTATGAGACCGAGCCGGATTACGATTTTGCTTCCTTTCAGTATTGGAACGGGTTGGCTTGGGTAGAATTGGATCGATTGGACAGCACCAGCAACGGGTGGGAAAGGTATCAGTGGTGGTTCAGCGGGGGTAGCGTGGTGTACGTGCGGTGGGTTTTTGAGTCAGACGGCTCGACAACGATGGAGGGGGCGTACGTGGATGACATCAGGGCGAACTCGATCGATACCGGATTCTCCAAAGCTGAAGGAGAAATTATTGTGCCGACTTCTGTATCCGCTCCGCCAAAGGGTCTGCGTTCGTTCATCCCAAAGAGGCCCATTCTGAAGAAAAAGTAAAATAAAGAGAAAGGCCGTTCCCACGAACGGCCTTTTGTTGTACCGCCGGAGCTCCGGCGGCGGATGGATTACCCCCTTGTCAGAATGCGACTCCGATCGAAAATCTGTGCGTGCTTCCGAGGCTCTTGCCGAGATTCACATATCCATAGTCCATCGTTGCGTTCAGCGTTTCTGCAAAAGGATACTTCACGCCGGCGCCCAGCGTCAAACCGGCCAGATAGGCATCCCCGGAACGGAAATCCTTGTCCCGCTCAAATGCCGTCGTGTATCCGATGCGTCCGAAGAACATGTCACGGAATCCGTACTCGGCGCCCAGATTCGTTCGATTGACTTGTCTGGAATTGACCTGCTGTTCCACGACACCGGTGATGGCATTTTCTTCATTGCGAAAGAGATCCCCGCTTGCCCCGATGGCGAATGACGTTGGCAATTCAAACGCAGTCGAACCGTATCTCACTGCGGCGCCGCTGACCGGGTCGGTTTGCACCAGACCCTCGCCGCTGTATCGTGAGGAGGGACCGATGTTGCTCAGGAGAACTCCCACACGGGCGTTACGCATCCTCAAGTCATACGACACACCCAGGTCGAAGGCCATTCCACTCGCGGAGACTTTGTCGATTTTCGAATGGAGATATTTGGCAGTCAGTCCCACATGCAGATTGGATAGGAATTCCCGAGAAATCGTGAATCCGAGCGCCATGTCGTACGGCGTGAAATTGCCGATTCCGTCCGGGGCCGTCTCTGTCGTTCGGACGAAGTCGCCATAGTTCATGTAATTGAGGTGGACGCCGACAACGAATGTTTCCCGTACAGGGTACGACGCGGCCGCGTAGTTGGATCGAATTCCGGCAAAGTGACTGAGATAAGAGAGGGAGACAGTCGGTCCATCGGCGCGGGAGACGTTGGCCGGATTCCAGAAGATCGCGGCCGCACCAGACGTTTGGGTAAGACCCGTCCAGCCAAGCGACGTCTCTCGTGCGCCCAGCGGGACTTTCAAGAACATCCAGCCCGCTTCGCCGCGACCCTCGCCGGCGTGGAGTGAGCTGAGGACAGTTGCAAGGAGGACAAATATTCTCTTCATGGTAATCTCCTATAGCGATGTGGTAGTAACTCTTCGTCAACTGCAAATTCGTTTGGTGTGATTCGTAGAACGTTGATGGATAGTGCCTTATCGATTTGTCCGAGTTCATCGGTCTTTATCAGGATCACGTCCTTGTTGCCGCTGACCGTCGTGTAGCCCGTTATCGCATAACCCCCATCCCCTGTCTGCACAGCTGACCACGCATCCGCGCCTCCGAATGATCGTGTCCACTGCAGGTGATCGTTTGCATCGAATTTCCACAGGCGAACGCTTGCGCTATCCCTTCCGCAGGCCACAAAGCCTCCGTCATTCGTGGGAGATATGTCCTCGGCTACGATGTCCAGCTCCTGGTAATTCAGACTGTCTCCATCAGGACTTACCGCCAACAAGAACGACTGGCCGACACCACCCACCGCCGCAATGCGATATCCTGTGGATGTTTGGCTGATCCGAAGTTCGAAGGCCTTGGGTGTCTTGTATGAATGGCTCCACTTGATATTTCCTCCGGCATCCAGACAGGCAAGAAAAGGTAGTCCAACGGGCTCAGTTGCGTAATAGGTTAAACCGGCGATGACAAACGAGGAATCATGGGTCTCGACGGCCGCCCAGCCCTCGTCATATTCAATAGGAACGTTCCGTGCGACTTGAATTGGCCGGTTCCACAAGGTATCGCCGGATTCCGCTATCCGGATGACACTGGCCGCGAAGTTCTTGTAGCCTGTAAGGCAGTATCCGTCGAATTGGCTGGATACGCCCCCGAGAATAGCGTCCGTCGCGAGAGAGGATACACTTTGCGTCGAGCCAGCGGCATCCAGCGTAAGCCATGTGCCATCCAGCGTGGCGATACGGATGTTACCTGTCGCATGGTGTCGCACAAAAAATGCGCTTGTAAAGCCAGGACGAGCAGTCCACAGAGTGTCTCCGTTTTTGTCAAAACGAATGACGAGCAAAGCGGAACCAGAACTCCCCGAGACCACAAACCCTCCGTCCATCATCGGCTCAACTCTGTAACCGATATTGTCATCAGCAAGTCTCACCGTCGTAGTGAATGTACTGGATGGATCGGGTTCAGGGTCAGGCTCCGAAACCAATGGTTTGTCTGTGTTGCAACTCATCATGTTGACGCAGAATACCACTGCGACAGGCACGATTTTCATGAGAACTCCTATCTCACCACCGCAAATTTGACCATCTTTCTTCCGACCCCCGGCGCTTCGATCGCGGCCGCACCAGACGTTTGGGTGAGACCCGTCCAGCCAAGCGACGTCCCTCGTGCGCCCAGCGGGACTTTCAAGAGCATCCAGCCCGCTTCACCGCGACCTTCACCGGCGTAGAGAGCGGAATCGGTCGACAGGAGTGAAACGCTCAAACGAGCGCAATTGTTCATGACATACTCCAATCTTTATTCCGTCAGGGATTGGGATGATCTATACAAACCGTTGGAAGTTGCTGCAAATACATAGCCGGAATAGTCGACGTACAAATCGAAAACTTGCCCTGGCACGATACCAATAGATTCCCACGTCTGGCCTTGATCTGAAGACAGAATAATCGGATTGAAGTTACCGCCTGCGACTGCTGTATTTTCGTCCACCCGAAGGACTCGTAACCAACCATTACCCCCCACGTCGGAAACTTCATTCCACGTCAATCCCGCGTTGGTCGACAAAAAGA
Source organism: uncultured Bacteroidota bacterium (assembly GCA_964602985.1). GTDB lineage: Bacteria > CLD3 > CLD3 > SB21 > SB21 > CAYZJB01. The sequence continues at coordinate 3,344 of CAZRTJ010000044.1, read as the reverse complement.
CGCCGGCATTCGCATAGCCGACAGCCAGAAGATGCGTCTCACTAATGAAACTGAAGTCATCGATTCCCAGCAGGTTAACAGGATTCCATGTTGACCCCTCATCATCACTTTGGATGGGATTACCTTGACGATCTCCAACAAAGACTCTGTTGGTCGATGAAAAGGCGATTCTACGTAATCCATCACTTACCCTGAGAGAATCCCACGTTACGCCGTTGTCTGTCGAACGTAGTAAAGAAATGCCGGCTCGTTCAAACGTAGCGAAAAGCGTTCCGCTCGGAGCAGTTCCGAGGTCGGAAAGACCAGAACTTCCTCCGACCGATTTGGATGCGAACCATGAAAGGCCCTGATTTGTTGATTTGTAAATTACCGGGCCTGCAATTGCGAATAGGTTACCAGAGGAATCAAAGGTGACAGATTCAACAAACGGTTCCGCCATACCATCGCTTCGACTGTTCCAGGATATCCCATTGTCAGCAGAGTAGAATAGTCCGTGCAGATGAGATCCTATCATCATCACATTTTCACGTCCCTCAATAGCGAAAAGTGTGGTGTCCTGAAATCTGACCAGCGTCCACGACAGTTTATTGTTGTCCTTGTCCTCACAGGCGATGACGACGGCAAAGACCGCAATATAGATGATTAGGTTTCTCATTTTATTCCTCCAGTAAGTGACTTACTTCACCACCGCAAATTTGACCAGTTTTCTTCCAATTCCCGGCGCTTCGATCGCGGCGATGTAAATGCCCGAAGCGATGAGCTTACCGCGATCATTGCGCAAATCCCATGATTCGAGGGACGTCTCCAGAGGTGTGGCGGTGTCCCCAGAGTACGGGCTGAATCCCGGGCGATTGTTATTCGACGCGGCATGATGCTGGATGATCGTGACCAGATCACCTGCCACGGTGAAAATCCGGATCGTGCATGCGCCGGGCAAGTGAGTGAATTTGATTTCTTTATTGAAGCTTGATCCCTGCTGATACGCCGTCAGATAAAAGGGATTGGGGACGACGCGGATATTCTGCATCGCTGAGCGAAGGCTTTTCTCGGAAATGTGCTGAGGGACGGTGCGCGTCGAAAACGTAAAAGCATCTGACGCCGACAATGGCTTGGTACTCACGATACGAAACACGGTTCCATTGGCAGGCATGAGTTGATTGACATTCGATGGCCAGGCGGCGTCGCTGACGGAACCTCCGTTCCAATTGACCAGTACGGTCCTGGCCATTACTTCAGGATACACGCAGGTAAAGGCGCACATTTCTCCCGCTGCCCAAGCATCATAATCCGAAGTTGATGTAGAAAAATCCTCGGGCAATCGGAAGTAAATCCAGTCAGTAAAGGGGTCATTATCGCCGCCAGATATCGCGTGATCGATCCTCGTTAGGCCGAAGGCATCATCACCATCTTCATCAAAGATCCAGGGAATGCACCGATAATCGTCGGACACGTCGTTTGGCGTGTTGATGCCCGTGCGCCATAATTCGAACGGAACACTAACAAAGGATCCCGTCGTGAAGGCCATGGCTCCCAGTCCGCCTGTAGCCGTAAAACGGATTTCCCAATCGTAGGGAACAAAGCGATTGAAGTTGTCGCTTCGGAAAACGCGCGCGACAAACGACGTGCTGCTTCCATTGTTGAATGCAGTTGTGCCACCACCGACGTGTATTCCCCACTTCCCACCGTTGGCTACCGATGCAGAACCAACAGTCGTCAGAAGATTCGGCACATTGGGACGATCGTTCAGTCCATCATCCGCGGTCACGATCGTGTACGGTCCGCCTGCGGCTTGTCCATCGATGGTTGGGAAGCCGCTTGCATTGAATGCAAAGGCGCCCATGTCTGGGTTTGCCAAGGTGCCTCCACCTGTTGCGACGACCTGGAAGAATTTGACACCGGGGCGGGGTCCCGTCACCGTGATTATGAGCCCGTCGACCAGGATGGTCTCAGTCATCAGGGCATTGATCGGGTTAATGACCGTTCCGAATCGAGATTCGTCAAGCGGGATGTCAGAGCCGTCGAACACACCATTGGCGTTGCCATCGTAGAATGTCCGTGGATCGTCCGCTCGGGTTTGAATCGGACGGATGCCCGTGGAATTCAATATCTCATACACCACACGATCCGCCGGTAGTAACGACACTCCCACCAGAGGCGCGCCATTGCTGTCGGTAGGGATCACCACAAAGCGAATCGTATACGTATCCTCACGAACCTGCGACGGATCGACGACGGAGATGGTAACAGTGCCGTCTCCTTGTCCCTGGGCATGGACGGCGCTATCGACCGAGGCGGTTTGTCCTCGATCAAAAGGCTGTTGCTGGGGGACGGCAGAACCTATATTTACTGCGATCGGAGACTCCAGAGAAATCGGAATGCCGGCCGGACGCGGAATGGACAATCCTGAGGTGATGATGTCTTGGATTGTCCACGTGTAGTCCCGCTGAGCGGTACGAGTGCCGACGGAGAGAATACGATTATCGATGAAAGTTTGCCCGACTACCGGAGATTGGACTTTGTGACGAATCTCATCGTGATCGTAGAATGCTTGATGTTCTTGCTTGGACGTACACAGGTAGGCGTGGGTGACCTGTATCGAGGGGCCAGATCCCGTGTCCACCCAGGCGGTGACCAGCAGGGTATCCCCGAGGATAGTCGTCGGATCCGAGTCGGGGCGGTATATCTGAGTGATAAAACCGAGGTAGGGGAATTGTCCGTTGACGGTGGACACGGAGTCCAGTACAACCATAGAATCCCCATAGACGAATTTCGGTGATTCGATATCGGCAAAAAGCGCCGCCGTAGCCTCCGCCCGGATCACGGTATTATTCTCACCAAGGCTCATCGATCCCGGCCCGGCGATATACGGCTGAGCGTCGTAAGCGGTGACCGAGTAGTAATACGTCTGGCCGTTGGTCACGGTACTGTCGATGTAGAAATATCGAAGCCCGGTGTTTTGTCCTAACTCCACGTCTTCGATCTGGAGATTGCCATTGGGTCCGACCGTTCGATTGGTGATGACGCCCAGTGTGTCATCGATATCGTATTCGGCCAGGAGTTCGAACGAACCGATTAGCCCGGTTCTGGAGCGATACACTCGATACCCCTGGAAGTCATGTTTGACATAATCCGCGGTGTAGCCATTGGCAGCTGTAATATTCAGTGCCTCGCCGAAACCATCCTCGGAGTATTCGGCGTTGTTCTGCCAGGTGAGGATAATCTGACCGTCGCCGGGGGAAACGGTGAGACGGGGGACATCGGGCGGCTTGAGGCCGGAGAAACCGATATTGAAGAAATCCTGGATGAAATCGTCGGTTTCAAAAAGATTCCGAACGGCATCGAGG
>CAZRTJ010000043.1:0-8874 GCA_964602985.1 uncultured Bacteroidota bacterium | reverse complement strand
AGTCTCCAACTTTTGAAACGCTATTTTGTTCGGTTTGGTGTTAGGATAAGCACGCCCTGGAGACTGCCTCATTTCCTCTTCCGCTCTTCCTCCATCAGCCAGTTATTGGGCGGCGGTATTGTGTCGCATCGAATGAAATTGAATTCAAGTGGAGGGTTATGGTATTCCTCGTAGATTCCTGGTCGTTGATTCCCAATTTCAGTGGCTATTTTATACTTGACATCGGAAATAAAGATCGTACTGTCATTCACGATTGTTCCTTTTCCTTCGTACACAGTGAATTTTTGAATTCTTGGAAGGAAACTTCCAGCGGGACCGGTGTCAACAAAGTATTGGAAAAGTATACTATCCTTTGTTATTGCAAACCTGCCCCACTTTCCAAGCTCCTTACCTCCCAGTTCTTTCTCGGAGAACCTTGACCAGAAAGTTGGCGGTCCAGCGGCAACTAGGTATCCGCTCTGGAAGAAATTGAGGTAATTTGCCAAAGCCGTCTCATTGTGTTGATCTGTAGATAACCGATAATAGCCATCCGTCCTTATCGGTACAGTACTTTCCGCTTGCTTATTCCCTGAAAATTCCCACAGATCCTTGTCAACGACTGAAATGCAGGTACAAAGTGAAATGATCACGCCAAGCCAAAGGTATTTTGTCATTAGATTCGTCGTGTTAATAAACAAATGGATTGTAGGTACCAAAATGTCCATAGAAGGGAGTGCGATAATTGCCTCGGGGGAAATAAGGAGCCTTTACCCAAGGGGCTCGGTGCCATCCATTTTGGATAACGTCCTGAACCCACGGCGAATTGATACCTGCACGGTAGACTTGCTCATGGTTTCTATACCCAACATAAAATGCACTCCCGTAGACAGTAGCGTTGTTATAAGCGCCTTTCGGGTTTGGACCAAGAAGGCCCATCTTTGACCAAAATGTGTCGTTCCATGCTGTTTCATCTTGTATTGCTTCACCTCCCCTTGACGTGTAGGTATTAAAACCCATGATGCGACTTCCCCAACCAATTTCAACAGACGCTGTCCTGCCTTTATCTGAGCCACCTCCTAGCCAGGAATCATTAGCAAACCCAAGACTGAAGTTCCCGTTTGTAACTCGTACTGTATTGATAGTCTGATTAAAATCTGCATCTGACCCATTTGCATACCTACCTGAGGAGAGCATCAGAGAACTGTGTTTGCCAGCATATCCACCGAAGACACCATCTCGTACAAACCCTCCATTTAGTCCATTCGCCATACTGGAACCCGATGTCACACTAAATCCGCGGCTAATACCCACAACACCATTTCCTGCGCCAGCCGAAAACGACCAATCCATTCCAAACGAAGTGCCCTCACTACCAAAACCAAACGTAGGGCTAATGGTCAAGCCAGCAGGTCCTGACCCAAAAGACTTGCTTGGCAATCGGGAGGACAGTTCAGCCGAGCCAGCTGCAGCAGCGACATCCAAAGCTGTCGTTGCTTGCCATGCTTGTGGTGTCGCACCCGCAAATCCTGAGTATGCAAGCGCCCCTGAAACGGCTCCGGTAGCTGCTGATATTCCCAGATCTTTCCATGAATCAATTCTGCCCTGCGCCGCGTCGACTCCAACGTGAATAGCAGTGTAAATACCTACCACAGCCAAAAAAGGGACGATCTCACCACTTGGATCGGTATAGAGAATCGAATTGTTTCCGACGTACGAATAGGGAGATGTAAATTGTTCAGCTGGATCACCACCATAAAACCTCATCAAATCCGAGTCATACATCCTCGCCTTGAAATTATGCAGCCCGCTCGTCTGGTCCCATTCCTGGCCGGTGTAGAGATACTCCGAACTCGACGGCGTGGTCAGAATCGTCCCGAATGCGCTGTAGTCATACGTCGTAAGGGCATACGGCTGGTCGGTCGTGTTGACCAAGACTCGCGTCGAGCCTAAGTGATCCTTGAGCACGTAATGCATCGACGTCGTCGTCTTGATCGCGATGATGCCCGTCGGGCCGTAGATGTATTCCGTCGGTGTGCCGGTCTTGTTTCGCTCCACGATCGCATTCATCCCGTCATGGAGATAGAGGATCTCCGTCGTCGTACTGCCGACGACGTCTTTTTTATACACACGCCTCTCGGTCCCGTCGTACGAGAAATTCATGTTATTCCCGCTTGACATCGTGATCGTCTTCGTGCGGTTGACAAACGGATCATAGGTCAGGGAATTGATCGACTTCGGCACGGATTGGGTGACGTTGCCGATGTTGTCGTAAACATAGTCATTGCCGTTGCCGTGGGTGTTCTGCACGCGGTTGGTGTTGGAGTAATAGGCGTAGTTTTTAGTCTCGATCCGAGCTTCACCGACCAGAAATTGTTAAATGCGGTTTTGGAACGTACGGTTCAATCAAAAATTATAGCATTAGGGTTATAAGTAGTCTTATCTGCAAAAAATAACGGGGCTAACTCCAACCTTAGCGGCAATGCAAAGAAATCTCTGTTTTCATAAATACCACTATGGTATCGAATGAAGATCCTGTGATTGGTGGCTCCATTGAACCTACTGACGTCTTCTGGATAGAAGCGTGCTGGAGAATATGATCTTCCCAAGCTGTCAATTAAAACACTTTGGTTCAGATGCCACATAAATTCTTTTTTTGCCTTAACTTCAAGGGTGATCTCAAAAGAAATACCCGTTCGACTTCCTCCGGTTCTCCCAGTTCGTAAGAGAGAATTTACAACGTACAAGGTATCAACGAATTGACTCGATTCCGTTTTAGCAGTCTCATAGTGTGGTCGTGTGAAATAGTAATATTCGCAACTGGTAAAGAGTGTTATTATACATAGCATAATTTTTTTCATTTTAAGCCTTTCGCTTGGCGCTCAAAGAAATTTCCAATATACCAATCCTCATGCGGGCCCAAGCGACCAATAAGTGAATTCCAAAAATAAACGGGTAGGAAGAGTTCATTGAAATATCTTGATTGCCAGATATGTCCTCCTTCCTCTGCAAGTTCATTTGATGCAGCATTCCAGATCGAATAAGCGCCAGTTGCACTAGCAAAACTTCTATGAATGTCCCTTAGAATTTCATTCTGGTAGTTAAATGAAAGACTGTTCCAATCCCACTCGATAGTACCCGATTCGAATCGAGAATCGATACGCGCCGAAATATCGGTTAGTAGACCTATTCCATTTGATAGTATGTTAAATACGTTGTCACGTGCTGTCAATTTAATGCCGTGACTTGTTCCAGCCCGAAGATTGACTGGTCCGACTCCTACAACAAAACTGCTGAAGATATCTTTGTTCTTGATTCGCGGATTGGCCCAATTGTTTCCGATAGATCTGCTACCGGTTGATATGATCTGGGTTGCCAACCTTCCTCCAACTCTCAATGCCCTTGCGGTTTTTTCGGTGCCAGATAACCCAAAGCCGCCAGTAGCACCAAAATAACCCGTTACAAACCCAACCCCAGCATACTTCAAAAGGTCAGTTCCCTGTGCGCCATCAAAAATAGCACCTTGAGCCGTATTGAATGCAGCGCTTCCCACGGCTGTACCGTACGCACCGCCTACGGCAATCCCTGAAGCTAAGAATGCACCTGATGCAGCTCCAATTCCAAGTCCGGACCAGGTTTTGCCACTGGAATAATCCCATTTTGTCGGATTCCAGTTCTTATTTGACGTACTCCCTCCAACATAGGCACCGGAGACCACTAACGTCCAAAATAGCGCGTCATCAATTCCGAAAATTTCGCCAGTGGGATCGGTCCCATTCGGTGGGCTATTCCCTAAACCGACATAACCACTTGCAAACTGGCCTGCCGGGTCATCTCCATAAAATCTGCCTAACTCCCCATCATACATCCTCGCCTTAAAATTATGCAGCCCGCTTGTCTGGTCCCATTCCTGGCCCGTGTAGAGATAGGCCGAACTCGACGGCGTCGACAGAATCGTCCCGAACGCGCTGTAGTCGTACGTCGTGATCGCATACGGCAGGTCGGTCGTATTGACCATCACTCGCGTCGAGCCTAAGTGGTCCTTGAGCACGTAATGCATCGACGTCGTCGTCTTGATCGCGATGATGCCCGTCGGGCCGTAAATATACTCCGTCGGTGTGCCGGTCTTGTTCCGCTCCACGATCGCGTTCATGCCGTCATGAAGATACAGAATCTCCGTCGTCGTACTCCCGACGACGTCTTTTTTATACACACGCCTCTCCGTCCCGTCGTAGGAGAAATTCATGTTGTTCCCGCTCGACATCGTAATCGTCTTCGTGCGGTTGACGAAGGGGTCGTAGGTCAGTGAATTGACCGACTTCGGCACGGATTGGGTGACGTTGCCGATGTTGTCGTACGTGTAGTGAGTATTGATCGTCCCATCCGTATTTTTTACTCGATTCGTGTTCGCATTGTAAGTGTAATTCTTGGTAGTCAAACCGATCTTGACCGACCAGAAGTTACCGTTCGCATCGTATTTGTTCTCCTGTCCCACACCCATGTCGCCGTTTGCATTGCCCGAGTGATCCGCGACCACGAGTTGATTCAGATTGTCGTATTTGAATGAATAGTCATAATCGGAAGACGTGCCGGAATAGTCATAATTGATTTTACTGATGTTCCCATTGTAATATCCGGCTCCACCGTAACCGCCCGAGGTGTACGAAATCGACTCCGTCAGATAACTGTTGGCGATACCGGTCAGCCATCCGGGCGAATTGTACGTAAACGTACTGACGAATGCGTTGTTATTCAATTTTTCTTCCTTGATGGCTCCGGTCGTATGGTACGTGTACGAGGCAAACTGGTCCGGATCGGCAGGCGTACCGATCGACGTCAGTTGGCCGAGCGTGTTGTACGTGTAAGTGACGATGGAAGGGACGTATCCGCCCCCACCTCCGCCCACGCCGGCTTTGAGTGATACCGTTGCACCGTTGGAATTGAACCCGGCTTTGAGACGGAGACCGTTTGCCGCCTGCATCGTAATATTCGATCCCGTGTTGATCGTCAGGTCCTGCGCGAAAACACTGTCCCCGGACAGCGTTTGTGTGCCGTTTAGCGTTTGATTGACCAGCGATACGACGCTCTGTGGATAAAAGACCTTCGTGACGTTGCCCGCGAAGTCGTATTCGTATCCCGTCGCATAGGTTTGATTGTCAAAATCCGTGACACGGTTTGTTTTTTGCATCAGGCGGCCGAAGATGTCGTAGGTGAAGGTTTCTTCGACTTCGAGGTCATTGTCCGAGTCGTTGTTCGTCTGGACCAAAACGAGGCGGCCTTTCGCGTACCGGGTGTCCCCTTCGACCACGCTTCCCTCGACTCCGCTCGGGATGCCGCCCGGCGGAACGTCGTAAAAATATTTCTTCCGCCAGGTGGACGGAGTGGATGGCCATGTGGGATCGTTGGCGAGGGTCGATGTCAACGAGGACCAGTTTGTCGCGTAATAGCCTTCTTCGATCTTGCGGCCGTAGACGTCGTATTTGTAGTAAAAAATATTATCGGGGCTCTGGGCATCGCCATTGGCGTCGACCATAAATCGTAACCGTCCGGCCCGGTCGTACATGTATTTCGTCGTACCGGCGTCGGGCGTCGTTTTTTGCGTCAACCGGCCGAGATAATCGTATTGCTGCGTGATGACAAACGCGCTGCCGTTCCCGGTTGGATGGTTGTAATAATTCGGCAGATACGTCTTGACCAGACGCCCGGCGTCGTCGTATTCATACGACAGCGTCGGATAAATCGGCGTTTCGCCGACTTCCTGATAGTTGACAGTCGCAGAGCCAAAACCCGTCGAAGAAGAATTGCTGAGCGATATGCTGGCAGTGTATGTCCTTCCCTGGACTGCCTGAAACGTGCCATCATCCGAAACAGCCGTCGTACCTGTGCTACTGAACGTAACGAGCGTGTTGCCGTTTTCCCTGAGAGTGAACGTCGCTGTCGTATTCAGCCACTTGGAACCGGTCCAGTATTGTCCGCCTCGAAGGGCGTAGCTGTAAGAGGCGGTGTGCGTGAATGCCGCAGTAAAGCTCTGTGTGGTATAGCCGGCAGTGACTTGCCGGGAGTTGGAGCCGTTTCCGGAATCAGCAGAATACAATGCCACGCCTTCGTTGGAGACCGTAAACTGACTATTCATGATGCCACCCGGCGCCGTGATCGGACCCGATCGTTTCGAGATGGTTCGTCCGGCCACGTCGGTCATGACTTTGCTGACGACACCATTCGGGTCGGTAATGGTCTGTTCGTAGTATTTTCCTGCAGGCAGATCGTCACGGAAGCCGTCGCCGGCGACATTCTTTCCATACCCGGTGCGTACAGTGTGATTTGAACCGATTTTAAACTCACTACCCGGCAAACCTCTTTCGATGACGCGAGAGAGCGGTGAATTGTCAAAAAGGGTGCGGCTGTAACAAAATCCGTTGTCCGCCGAATGATATGAAGCCACTTCGCCTGACATAGAAAGCGTTGTCCAGCTGAAGTCACAAAAGCCGCCGCGAAACCCAAAAAGTGCACCCACACGTGCAGGTTTGCTGACGACTGCCGGACGGCCGATGACGTCATAGACATTTTCTGTAACTATGATTGAATCACCATCGAGGACCTGAGTTTGCATAGTCTTTCCCGATCCATCGGCAAATGTCATGGCAACACTTGGGCTACTTACCGCAAGAATATTATCAAAAAGAACTTCCGTGCCCGGCTCGCCGGTATAAAGCTGCACATCGCCGGCAACAACAGTTGAATTCTTGTAGGCAAAAAGCATTCGCCCATCTGCATAGAAAAGTACAGTTTTATCCTGTATTACAAACAACCAATCCTTGGCTCGCCCCGCAGAAAATGTCGGCGCATCACTGTTGCCATAGTTGATCAGTTGCCAGAGCGAACCGCTGCGTCGCACTAAGACATTGCCGATCTTAATGCCATAATCTTCATAGCCGGTTACATAAGAGACTCGTGCTCGAACGGCAATCGAAGGATTCGCGTTTGTTCTAGTCGCAAAATCGCCTTGGCTGGTCCCAATATTCTTTAAGGCACCATTTTGGACCGACCAGTTGGCCCCGGTCAAGGCCCAACCATTCGCATCGCCGTCGTTAAAATCGGCGGCCCATCCTGTTTCATTTGACGAAACGGAAACAGAACTATTTGGATCGGTCGCCGAGAAGGCTGAGTTTCCGCTACGGGACAAGTAAGCGGCGGAAAATCCACTTACAACCACGTCATTGCCTACCGAACCCACTGTTCGTTGAAAATCATCGTAATAAGCTCGCGAATACTGACCGCTGGCGCCTACTGAACCAATGGGTAAGCCATACTTTCGCTCGTACGAAGTAGCAGAAAACGGAGCTTCAAATGGTGACACTCGAATGTCGTCGACGAGCATGTAGTGGGAAGGATCATAGTTTGCAAAGTAGGCCCGCAGACGAAGAAGTTCCCCGCTTGAAATCCCGCCCAGTTGACGCACGGAACTCAGATCCAATACAATCTCGACGTACTCCCAGCTTCCCTGTGTGTCGCCGATATATTTTGCGACGCTCGCACCGGACACATTAGGATATAGCGAGTGATCCGAATCTGAATTATGCTTCGAATGCAAAACAATCCAGCCTTGACCGCTTGCGAATCCGGGCTGTGTTTTGACCCAGCACGACAAGATGTATTTTCGCTGTTGGCCGGTCAGATCCGGTGGACAAAAATCGCGAATTGGACCGTACGCCGGACTTCCCCCCTGAATTTTCAAACTCAGTAACCCGGTATTGGCTTCCGTCGAAAATGCATTACCGGACGATATTGTCCAGTAATCGTTTTGAACAATTCCAGATGTCGTTAAGTTACTTTCAAAACCTACATAGCTGGCTTCGGACCCTACAGAAGTTTCACTGACTCGCGCATTACCAAATGAAGCAATCGGCGCCATGTATTGCTTGTCATAAAGGACAGAAGAATAAACCCCATCAACATCCTTGGTCATTTTCACAAATCCGTCGGATGTGCGCGAGCCGATCTCGGTTGTTTTAAGCCAACCCGAAGAAGGCTCTCCACTTCCCGACCAAGACGCAAAACTGAAATCGGAGCCCCCGGTTCCTTCAAATATGTAAGACTTGTGCGGCGCCCATTTGCCTGAACCCCAATCCTTCCATGTTGTCGCAGTCACAGACTTTACAGAGCCATTCACAGTGGACTTGGATTGAATCACGGGAGACAGCAAATGTAGTGCACGAGACGGGTCATACTCCTGATACCAGTATTTGTTGTTTTGATAGACTTGGTCAAGGCTTCCGTTCGCGTCATAAATGGAAGTTTGCGTCTGCGTTAAGAGGCCCGTATTTGCATCATACGTAAACGTAGAGGTCTTGCTAACACCATCGATAACTTCCGTCACAGATGTTTGCCTGTAGTAGGATGCCTGCTCCAGAGAGCCAAGAGTGCGATAAAACACATTGAAATCGACCGTCGATTCGCTGACTGGATTAACTCCAACATCGGCGTACGTCGCCGAATAGTATGCCTGCCCCTTCAAGAGTCTGTATGTAAGGTCCAGGGTTGAGCCGGGAAATGTCTTGGAAGTAAGGTTGTCAGGAAGACCATTTACGAAATAAGTCGCCGTCCGACCGTAGGGATATTCTTCCTGATCACGCAATGTACTGGATATGACTTCGTTGTATTGGGCTACCGTCCCGGACGGATCATAGGTTGCCGAGACAGTTGTATACTCAAATTCACTTGAGGTCTGACTGTATCCATCGAACACATCGATCTTGGTGACCGGATAATCGATCATGGGGCCACTGTAGCCATGATTCAAGACTCGATGAAGTGTGAATGATGAAACTTGATCGAGGTTTACGCTGCTTATCCTAACACCAAACCGAACAAAATAGCGTTTCAAAAGTTGGAGACTCA
>CAZRTJ010000042.1:0-11742 GCA_964602985.1 uncultured Bacteroidota bacterium | reverse complement strand
GTACGGTGGTGTGAGAGGACGGCTGAGGAACTAATCCTCAGCCTCCTACTCGATCTGTACTGTTTATGGTTTGCCGCAGAAGTTCAAAAGATTTATATTTGCCCAGTTTACTCACTAACGGGAATGGAAAATGAGCGAGATTCAACGCGACGTAATGGAAATGGATGTTCTTTTTGTCGGCGCCGGTCCCTCTTCTCTGAGCGCCGCGTATCATCTGGCTTCGCTGATCCGACGACACAATGAGCATGCGTCCAAGAACGGCGGTCAGCAGATTCAGATCGAGAACGGGATCGGCATACTGGAAAAGTCGCGAAACGTTGGCGATCACCTGCTCAGCGGCGCGGTGATGGACCCGGTAGCGATCCGCGAACTCATCCCGGATTTTATCGAAAAGGGATTTCCCGTCGAATCGGAGGTGAAAAGCGAGAAAGTCTATTATCTGACGCCGTCGGGCAAATGGAAGTTGCCGATCGTTCCTCCTCCGTTGAAGAATCATGGGAACTACATCGTCTCGCTGAACAAAGTGGCCCAGTGGCTGCACGCGCAGATCGAATCGGAATTTGCCGACATCATCAATCTCTTTCCGGAATTTCCGGGGCGGGAATTGCTGTACGAGAATGACAGAGTGATCGGCGTGAGGACCGGCGACAAAGGAATTGATCAGCACGGGAATCCACGGTCGAGTTTTGAAGCGGGAGTGGACATTCATGCCAAGATCACAGTTCTCGGGGAAGGACCCCGCGGCAGTCTGACCAAACAAGTTGTCCCAAGGCTGGGTCTCCATCGCGACCGCAACGATCAGGTGTACGGAACGGGTATCAAAGAAATTTGGGAACTGCCGCCGGGTCGATTGACAGCAGGAACTGTATTGCACACTGCCGGATGGCCTTTGCCGTCCAGTCACTATGGCGGAAGCTGGCTGTACATGATGAGTGACACGACGTGTTCGCTGGGATTTGTTTCGGCCCTGGATTATTCCAATCCGACGTTTGATCCGCACGGGGTCTTCACCCGATTCAAGACGCATCCTTTTTTGAGCGGCCTTCTCCAGGGCGGCAAAATGATCACCTACGGGGCAAAAACAGTTTCTGAAGGCGGTTACTGGTCGATGCCGAGACTGTATGCGGACGGGCTCATGCTCATCGGCGAATCGGGAGGATTTATTAATATTTCCCGCCTGAAGGGAATTCATCTGGCCATCAAGTCCGGCATGCTTGCGGCAGAAGCTGCTTTCGAGGCCTTGCAAAGAGGCGATACTGCAGCATCCAGCCTGAAACGCTACGACGATCTCTTCCGAATGAGCTGGGCGCACAAAGAGATCTGGGGTGTCCGCAATTACCGTCAGAACTTTTCGGGAGGTTTTTTTGTGGGAGGTCTGAAAACCGGACTTCAGTTATTCCTCACCGGTGGCGGCACCAAGTCGCGGACGCCTTTGGCGCCGGATTACAAACACATGCAGAAGAGGAAAGACGCTGGTCCTCCGATTCCAAAGATCAAGGGCGATGAGAAGATCACGTTTGATAAGTTAACGGACGTGTATTACTCGGGCACCAAACACGAGGAAAACCAGCCGTGTCATCTCGTGATCGAGCCCCAGGCTCTCGCCGACATCTGCAACACACGGTGCAAGGAGGAATTTGGCAATCCGTGTCAGCATTTCTGCCCGGCGCAAGTGTACGAAATGGTCGAGCCCGAACCCGGCTCGCCGACGAACCTGCGAATTAATTTTTCGAATTGCGTTCACTGCAAGACCTGCGACATCGCCGATCCGTATCAGGTCATCAACTGGGTCACGCCGGAAGGCGGAGGCGGGCCCGTGTACAAGAACATGTAGCGATGTTCCAATTCCTTTCCAGAAATAGTCACCTCAGCGTGGTCTGTTTGCGCATCGCGGTTGCGATGGTCTTTGTGTACCACGGGTATGTGAATCTCTTTGTCGCTCCCGTCAGTGCAGCTCAGCAGTACGGCGCGATGGGCATTCCGTTTGCGCCGCTATTCGCCAAGGTGGCCGGCGGTATCCAATTCGCCGGGGGTTTGATGGTCGGGCTGGGTTTGCTGACCCGTCAAGCGAGCTTGCTTTTGTTTGTTCTCATGCTGGTCGTGGTTGCGTTTGCGTATCGACACGGGTACGGGGCGATCGAACGAGATGCGCAATTGATGGTCCTATGCCTGGCCACGATGTTTGGAGGAAGCGGGCGCTGGTCATTGGAGAGCATGGTACGGAAACACGGAGATTGAGATGACGTTTGAGGAAGTTCGTCGGATGTGCGAAGACATCGACTACTACGCCGGTCACAAGCTGAGTCGGGACGATGAGTACGAGTTCAAGAAACTCTGGAACCGCGTCAAGGACGATGAGGACCTCGATCAAGCCTCTTTGCGAAAACTTCAGGATATTTTTCAGAAATACGTGAAGAGCGCGTAGCATGTTCACAGGCTTGATTGAAGAAGTCGGCGTCGTTCAGGACGTTCGCGCGCTTGGACAGGGACGGCGCTTGACGATCCAAGGGGAGAAGACGCTGGAGGACCTGGCTGTAGATGCCAGCATCGCGATCAACGGATGTTGTTTGACCGCAGTTGATGTGGGGAAGGATACTTTCCTCGTCGATGCTGTGGAAGAGACCTTGTCGAAGACCACCACCGGGCGATTGCAGAAGGGTGACGCAGTGAATCTGGAACGTGCCATGCGTTTGTCCGACAGACTGGGAGGTCATTTGGTGCTTGGTCACGTAGATGGTGTGGGCGAGATCCGCTCGATCGACCAACGCACGACAAGTTGGTGGATGGGAATTCGAATTCCCACCGAACTGTTGCGATACGTGATTCCAGTCGGGTCCATCGCTGTCGACGGTGTCAGTCTGACGGCCGCCGACGTGAGAGGAGATACAATCTTTGTTTCGATTATTCCGCATACGTGGCAACGTACGAATCTGTCGAAACGACGAGTTGGAGATACCGTTAATATCGAAACCGACATGATCGGGAAGTATGTCGAAAAGCTTTTTCGTCCATCCTCGGTGATCACGGAAGAATGGCTAAAGGAAAAGGGATTCTGATATGTTCAATTCAATCGAAGACGCAATTCTCGACTACAAAGCCGGCCGCATGCTGATCGTTGTCGATGATGAAGATCGTGAGAACGAAGGGGATCTCATCCTGGCAGCCGAGCGAGTGACCGCCGACCACGTGAATTTCATGGCCAAGCACGGTCGCGGACTCATTTGCATGGCCATTACGGCTCAGCGTGCGGAGGAATTGGACCTGAACATCATGGTCAACGAAAACACGGCCCTGCATGCGACGCCATTTACGGTGACCATCGATGCCAAGAAGGGCACGACGACGGGCATCTCTGCCATGGATCGAGCGACGACCATCCGTGCGGTGATCGATCCGCAGTGTACACCCGAAGATCTTGCCCGACCCGGACATATCTTTCCGCTGGTCGCTCGTACCGGAGGCGTGCTGGAACGATCGGGCCACACCGAAGCGACGGTCGATCTGGCGCGAATGGCCGGTCTATATCCTGCCGGCGTGTTGTGCGAGATCATGGACGACGACGGTTCCATGGCGCGTGTACCGCGACTCATAGAGTTCGCCAGGGAATTTGATCTCAAGATCATCACCATCAAGGATCTGATCGAGTATCGTCTTCGCAAGGAACGCTTTGTGCGCCCGATTCTCAGAGACGTGGAATTGCCCAGCCGATACGGTCAATTCACGGCGTGGGTCTATGAGAATGTTCTGAACCACGATCAGCATCTGGCCGTGATCAAAGGCAACATTCGGGATGGCTCACCCGTACTGGTGCGCGTCCACGCGCAATCCGTTCTCGCCGACGTCTTCGGTTCGCGGCACTTTGATCAAATGAGCGACGTGGGGGATTGTCTGGAGATGATCGAGCGGGAGGGACGCGGTGTGTTGCTGTATCTGCGCGGGCATGACAGCCGAGGTTTGACCATGACGCCGTATGACCTGGAGACGTCTCTGGACAGTCATCATACGCAGGATACATCGAAAGACTGGCGAACCCTCGGAGTGGGATGTCAAATCCTCGTAGATATCGGCGTCAAGAGGCTTCGCCTCATCACGAACAACCTCAAGAAATACGTCGGCTTGGAGGGGTACGGATTGGAAGTGGTCGATACTGTCAGTGTGGCGAAAAAAAAATCAGGGGGATAATTATTTGCGATACTTCTTATCGGCTTCGGCAACCTTGTCGATCCGCTTTTGATGGCGGCCACCCGCAAATTCGGTCGATAGCCAAGCCTTCACGATCTGTTCGGCCACTTGTTCGCCGATCATCCTGGCTCCCAATGTCAAGACGTTGGCATCGTTGTGTTCACGGCTGTTGATCGCAGTCGTGACGTCATAGCACATGGCGGCCCGGATACCGGGTACCTTGTTGGCGACCACACAGGAACCGATACCTGCGCCATCGATCATGATGCCGCGACCGCATTCGCCGGTCTGGACCAGTTCGGCCACTTTGATGGCGTAGTCGGGGTAATCGACGGATTCCGTGCCGTAGGTTCCCACATCGGCGCACGCTTCGCCCATCGCCTCCAGCCTCTGCTTGAGAAATTGCTTGAGTGCGTATCCACCGTGATCACATCCGATGGCGATCTTCCTGGACGTGGATTTCGGGACGTGGGGTTCACCGGTTTCGTCGATCATCACGACAGTCAACTTGAGCTCTTTGATCCGGTCGCGGGCAGAAGGAGTCAGGATCGTGTCTCGCTGCAGGCGAATCGTCTGGCCGGCTTTGGCAGCCTCGTTGACCATCTTTTCTGTGAGCAGTTTCTTCATAGATTCTCCGTCAACAGCAAACTGAGGTCCAGCGCCGGAGCCGAGTGGGTGATCGCACCGACGGAAATGTAGTCCACTCCGGTTTCCGCAATGCTCCGCACGGTCTGAAGGTTGACGCCGCCAGAAGCCTCGATTTCAAATCGCTTGTCAACAATTTGCACAGCCTCGGCCATCATCGCAAGAGGCATATTGTCCAGCATCACGCGCGCGATCGGATAGGGCATGCACGCCCGGACATCGTCGAGCGTCCGCGTCTCCACCTCGATCTTGAGCGGTTTCGCAAACACTCGATTCGACGACAGACAACGTTCGATTGCGGGAGCCACACCCCCGGCCGCCAGAATGTGGTTTTCTTTTATCAGAAACATGTCGAACAATCCAATCCGATGATTGGTTCCGCCTCCGCATCGCACGGCGTATTTGTCGAGCATTCGATAGCCCGGCGTCGTCTTGCGTGTGTCCAAGATCTGCGCGCCGGTTCCAGTCACGGCGTCGACGTACTTGCGCGTCAAGGTGGCGACACCGCTCAGGCGTTGGAGAAAATTCAAGGCGATTCGTTCCGCAGTTAGGATATCACGCGTGAAACCGGAAAGGTGCACGATTCTTGTGCCTAGTCGGAGCGGCGCCGCGTCCCGCTCCACCCATTGCAGGTCGACAGGGCCGCCCAGTTTTTGGAAGACCTCCGTGGCCACCTCCGTTCCGCAAAGAACTCCTTCCGCTTTCGCGAGGATGATGCCCACGGAGCGCTGGTGCTCGGGAATGGTAGCGCGGCTGGTGATATCTCCACCGCCAATATCTTCCTCTGCGGCCAGAGAGAGCAAGGAATCGATACTCAACAAATAGCCTCCACATAGCGATCGCCGACGAGAAGCATCCGCTGCTGGTTGGATTTGGATGTATCTGTGTAGCCGAGCAAATGAAGCAATCCATGCGCCACCAGGCGCAGGATTTCATTTTCGAACGTCACATTGAAACGGCGTGCCTGGATCCGTGCGCGTTCGTGACTGATGTATATTTCTCCTTCCACAGTCGGTGACGGCGTCTCATGGAGCGGAAAGGTGATCACATCGGTGGCGCAGTCGTGATGCAGGTAGCGCCTGTTGATGGTTCGGATACGTCGGTCATTCAGAAAGACGATGGAAATATCTCCCGCTCGACGCATTCCTTCCCCTTCCAGGATTTCCCTGCCCAAGCGCAGAATTTTTTGAACGGGCAGTGCGGGAGTCCGTGGAGTCCTGACAATCTCAATCATCTCGCGACCTCGAGAGGCTTGGTCACCGATTCCACGACGGGAGTTGGGTATTCCGGACGGACATGGTGAATGCTCTGCAGCAAGGGGATAAAGGCGCTTTCGATCTTCTTGAGATCGCCAATCGTCAGATCGCACTCATCGAGTTCGCCGTCCTGCAGCCGCAGTTGAACGATGGTTGACACCATGCTTCGGACTTTGTCGGCCGTCGGTTCCTTGATGCTGTGCGTGGCCGCTTCGACTCCGTCGGCGAGCATGAGGATCCCGGATTCCTTCGTTTGCGGACGAGGACCCTGATACCGAAAGTCAG
This sequence comes from uncultured Bacteroidota bacterium, assembly GCA_964602985.1. GTDB lineage: Bacteria > CLD3 > CLD3 > SB21 > SB21 > CAYZJB01. Next base: position 5,374 of record CAZRTJ010000042.1, on the reverse strand, counting down.
TGTCCAGAAGCGTTTCCAAGGGTTGTTTCTTTTCCAGAGCTTTGTGGTAAAAATACGTCATGAGTTGATGCCCGTGGTGTTCCGGGATGAAATGTTGAATGATTCTCGGGATGCGGTGGGTTTGTGCCATTTCCAGGCCCTTGGTGATGTGGCGCTGGAGAATCATTGCGCTCATCCGAGGCGTCAGCTGTTCGTGTTTGTTGTCTGCGCCGAATTGGTTTTCAACAAAGTACTCGGCCATCTCGCATTTTCCGATATCGTGATACAGACCGCCGACCCTTGCCAGCAGTGGATTGGCTCCGACCGCTTCGGCTGCCGCTGCCGCCAGATTACCGACAATCACGCTGTGATGGTACGTGCCGGGTGCGTTCAAGGCGAGTTGCTGTTGCAACGGGTGATTGGAGTCGGCCAGTTCCATGAGGGTAAACGTCGTACAGACGTCAAAGATGCTCTCAAACAGCACCAGACACCCAAACGCCAGCAACATCGACAAGATCCCGCTGATCAGCGCGTACGGAAGTTGTGTCAGGATCGCTTCGGTCAGATCGGTGTACTTCACAAAGCTCATGGTGATAATGATGAAGACGTAGGCCAGGGACACCCAAAGGATCGACGTGAAAACGTGACTGCGACGCGAAATGCGAAAGACGGCAACACAAGAGATGGCCCCGACGAATGCGAGTACGATCGTGGTCGTATACTCATTGCCCTGCATGGCGCCGATCAGGAAACTCAACGAAGCTGTCGCAATCAGACCCAGCCGGACGTCAAAGAGCACGGTTACCAGAACGCTGCTAAAGACAATCGGAATGACAAAAATGGGAAAAGCGTAAATGTGGATAACGACGTAGTAGAAGAATATTTCCAGCAACACGAGTGACACCAGCAGTGTAAATTTCTGTACGTCATAGAAAATGTCTTCTCGATAGAAGAAAACGTACGCCATAAGGAAGAACATCAATGTGAACACAAGCAGTCCCCGGCCCAAGTACGGCAGGAACCAGTTGATGCCGCCTTCCAGTTCGCGCTTTTCTGCCAGCGCCGTTTCCAGGGAGATCAATTGCTGGTGGATGGTGGGCGTGATGCTTTCGTTCTTGCCGACGATTACGTCGCCAGCGAGTACGAAGCCGTAGGTTTGTGGAACGCCGGTGACCGCATCGGCCCGACGGCGATTCGTCTCGTCCTCCTTGTAGATCAGATTCGGCGTCAGGAAGAGAGTCAGGATCTCGTAGGACAGATTGATCAGTTTCGGATCCCGATACCCATTGCGCAAGATATCCTGCACACGGTAGCGCGCCTCATCGAGGTCGTTTACGCTTTTGACAAACTCGGTCGATTCCTTTTGTCCGTCACGAATTCCGATCGGGGAGATGGGACTCTTGAACGAATTCTTGTCGACATTGACGATCCCCACGGCAAACTGGTCCGACAAGAACCGCGAGAGACTGCGCGCGAATTCCTCAAACTGGAGATACGTGAGGGAGCGGGTCACTGTCTGGGATTGCAATTGCCGCATCGTATCCATGCGCGCGGGCGAGACGGGATCCGTGATCTGCTCTTTGCCGATCAGGATGTGCCAGCGGTCCTCGAGCACATTGAGTCCGTACTTCTTGTTGATGGAATTTCGGAGGGAATCAAACGACTGCGGAATGTACGTCTGCGTCTTTCCATCGTTGTCGGTGTAGACAAACGGTTTCGGTGACTTCCGCAACATGTAGAAGAGCGAAATCAGTTCATCCAAATTTGCTAGTTGCGCCTTTGTGATGGATTCGCTTCGCTCAAAGACAGGCGCGATGAGCGCTTGAGCGTCGTTGCGTTCCCGCGCCAGCTGATCGAGACTTTTGTAAACGGGGAATGTGAGGGGCGCCCGAACTTCGGACGGGGAGATGGTACCCACTTTGAATTCGGCATAGTACGTGAACTCCGTACTCGGAAACAGAAGGGTGGGCACGATGATCATCAGCGCCAGCGCAGCATATCGGACGAGAAGGTAATTGCGCCGCCGAACGAGATAGTGAATTCGCCGCCACAGACGGTCCAGAGGAAGGGGAAGGTACGGGTGCAATTTCCGGGATGATTTCATGTCGATGGAGCCGGAAAGTCGGATAGGAGGTGACGCGCAATGACCATACGCTGGATTTCGGATGTACCTTCGCCAATTTCGCAAATCTTGGCATCTCGGAAGTAGCGCTCGACCGGGTAGTCGGAGGTGGTACCCCACGCACCGTGCAGCTGCACAGCGCGAGTCGTGACCTGCATGGCCAACTCGCTTGTCTGGAGTTTTGCCATGGCCGCCTCGACGGAGTACGGCCGGCCCGCGTCTTTGAGCCGAGCGGCGTTCATCACCAGATGCCAGCCGCATTCGATGCCCAAGGCCATGTCGGCAAGGTAAAATTGAATACCCTGATTGTCTGCGATCGGATGGTCAAACTGCGTTCGCGTTTTCGAAAACGCCAGTGCCGCTTCGTATGCTCCAATCGCAATTCCAAGCGACAGCGCCGCCATTCCGACTCGTCCTCCATCCAGGACTTTTAGAAAGGCTTTGAATCCCTCTCCCTCTTTGCCGAGGAGATTTTCGGCGGGGACCTTCATGTTCTCGAAGTGAAGCATGCGCGTGTCGGAGGCGCGCCATCCCATTTTGTTTTCCTTCTTTCCGACCAGGAATCCGGGAAATGATTTTTCAACAATGAAGGAACTGATTCCGTGTTTGCCCTTCTTCTTATCCGTCACGGCCGTGATGACGAAGGTCTCGGCAAATCCGGCGCTCGTGATGAAGATCTTGGATCCGTTGACGATGTAATGGTCACCGACCCGCTCGGCGGATGTCCGGGTGCCACCGGCATCGCTGCCGGCCGAAGGCTCCGTCAGTCCAAACGATGCGATCTTTTCGCCGCGAGCCAGAGGAGTCAGATACTTCTTCTTTTGCTCGTCCGTCCCAAATAGATGGATGGGTCCCGAACCAATTCCGGTATGAGCCGCCAGAGTGATCCCGTGAGACGCACAGACCTTCGAAATTTCAATCACCGCAAGACAGTAGGCAACCGAGGACATACCCAACCCACCGTATTGTTTGGGAAAGGGAATGCCCATCCAACCGCGCTCACCCATTCTCCGAACATTCTCTGCAGGGAATTCACATGATTGATCCAATGAACCGGCCATGGGTTCGATGAAGCGTGAGGTAAATTCCCGTACCTCAGCGCGGAGTCGTTTCTCGTCGTCTGTAAAATCGAAAGCAGGCATGCAGTATTCCTTGTCCAGGTTGATCGAAAGCGTTAAAAAATATAGCGTTCTTGTGAAAGTGAATCAAGCAACGCACAAAAAAGCCCTTCGTCATGCGACAAAGGGCTCACGGACGAAATATTGCGTGCGAGCTACTTGGCGATCGCTCCCTGGAGCTTGGAGACCAGTTGACTCTTGGGTACCGCGCCGACAACTTTGTCGACGAGTTGGCCATTCTTGAAGTACAGGACGCTCGGGATGCTCATAATGCCAAATTTGGAAGCAACGACCGGATTGGCGTCCACATCCATTTTGCAGATTTTTGCCTGGCCATCGTATTCCTTCGCCATTTCTTCAATGACCGGGGCTATCATGCGGCATGGCGCACACCACGTCGCCCAAAAGTCCACCACGACGGGCTTGTCAGATTTCAGAACTTCATTCTCAAATGAATCATCGGTCAATGCAATCGGATGGGCCATCTCTTTTTCCTTCTTTGGGTGATACCGGTTTGCTGATTTTGTTTGTTATAACCATGTGCCGCGTCCCCTTATTCCCGGGAAGTGACAGCAATCTCCTCCGACTTGGGGTCGGAGCGTTTGACGAACAGAATGTAACACGTCATCAGGATCATCCCGCAAACCACCGCGGAATCCGCCACGTTGAACACAGGCCATCGACTCATGCCCATCATGTCCGGGATATCCACATCGACAAAATCCACAACTCGACCGTAGGAGATTCGGTCGATGAGGTTACCGACGGCCCCGCCCAGGATCATGCCCAGCGAGGCTCGGTACAAGCGGCTTTCCTTCTTGGCCAAACGGATGTACCAAATCAGACCGATCGATGCAATCACCGATACGATCGAAAAGAACCAGCGGCCCCAAAACGGGTGGTCCTCAAAAAAACGTATACCAAAGGCCATACCGGGATTCTCGATGTACGTCAGCTGTAGGGTTGTGCCGAAAACAGGGATGCTCTCATACAACGTCATCGATCCCTTCACAACCATCTTGCTGACCTGATCCGATGCGATAATGAGCAGTGCCAATACGTAGACTTTCAAATCAAACCGTCCTATTCGCTAAGTTGTGTGTCCTTGGTTTTTGCCTTTTCCAGCTTCTTCTTGCAATCGACGTGGTATTTGGCCACGAGCACCATCTCCAGTCTTTCCTTTTCAATGTCGTTGCCGCAAATCTGGCAAACTCCGTAGGTACCGTTGTCGATGCGCTCCAGGGCTTCGACGAGTCCCTGAAGATATTTATTTTCACGCGCAGCCAGCAAGAAGCTCTTCTCACGATCGTAGGTATCGCTGCCCTGGTCGGCCATGTGAAAGGCGTACGCGGAGTGATCGCCGGAGGCGTCTCGAATGGTGGAATCCATCAGGGTTTCCTTGAGATAGCCCATGTCCTTCAGAATTTTGTTCTGTTCCTCGATGATGAGTTTCCGAAAGTACTCAAGATCCTTCTTCTTCATAACGCACCTCTTTGAATGTTGCGTCCGCGTTTATTCGACTGCGCGAACGCTGATTCGGACTTCTTCATTGTTAATTTCGACGGAATGTCGGTCTCCCTGTTTCTCCAAACCGTGGCGGACTTCCAACGCCAACGTTTCGGACATAATATACTTCATTTGTTTGTCGATCGCATGTCGAAGCTCCTCAGCGGCTTCATACGTGATCCGAATTCTCTCGACGACTTTGAAGCCGGCGTCCTTGCGCAGGTTTTGCACGCGATTGACAAATTCGCGCGCCAGCCCTTCGTCGATCAAGTCCTGGGTCAATGTTGTCTCGAGTGCCACCGTCAGATCCTTGTCAGACTCCACCGCGAGTCCTGCCCTTTCGTCGTGTTCAATTTCTACATCCTCACGCGCAATGTCAATGATTTCGCCTTGAGCGGTAACCCGCACGGACTCGCCCCGCAACAAGGACGTCATTTCCGTGTCGGTCCATCCTTTGATGGCCGCCGCGACTGTGTTCATCTGTTTTCCCACGCGCTTGCCGAGGATTTTGAAATTCGGCTTGGCCCTGCGGGTGACGACGGATCCGGCATCGGAGAGAAATTCAATATCCTTGATGTTCAACTCGCGACGAATGATCTCGGCAAATTCTTCTATGGTCTGGCGCTTAAACGGATCGTCCGTAACGACA
>CAZRTJ010000041.1:0-13192 GCA_964602985.1 uncultured Bacteroidota bacterium | reverse complement strand
CAATCGTTCCCACGTTCACATGCGGCTTGTTCCGCTCAAACTTCTGCTTTGACATGTGTATCCTCCTGAAGGGTTCTTATGCTTTGACTTTTTCGAGTAACTGCTCTTCGACGGACTTGGGAACCGGATCGTAATGATGGAATTGCATCGTATAGATCGCCCGGCCCTGTGTCGCGGAGCGCAACGACGTCGCATAACCGAACATCTCGGCCAGCGGGACATGCGCGTGCACGACTTGCGCGTCTTTGCGCTGAGACATGCCCATGATGTGACCGCGACGGCTGTTCAGATCGCCCATAACCGCACCCAGATAATCTTCGGGCACCACTACCTCGACGTCCATGATCGGCTCGAGGAGGATTGGCCCCGCTTTCTTCACCGCATCCTGGATGGCCATGCTTCCCGCGATCTTGAAGGCCATTTCGCTTGAATCCACGTCGTGGTAGGAACCGTCGAATAAGCGAACCTTGACGTCTTCGACGGGGTAGCCGGCAATGACGCCATTCTTCATCGCTTCTTTGATTCCTTCATCCACCGGTTTGATGTACTCGCGTGGGATGACGCCGCCGACGATGGCATTGGTAAACTCGTAGCCCTTGCCGCGCTCGTTTGGCTCGACCTCGATCCACACGTGACCGTATTGACCGCGACCGCCGGACTGCCGGACAAATTTTCCTTCGACTTCAACCTTCCTGGTAATGCCTTCCTTATACGCCACCTGCGGCTTGCCGACATTCGCCTCGACTTTGAATTCGCGGAACATACGATCGACGATAATTTCCAGATGGAGTTCGCCCATTCCCTTAATGATCGTCTGACCCGTCTCTTCGTTGGTCGTAACACGGAAGGTTGGATCTTCTTCTGCCAGTTTCTGCAACGCCTCGCTCAGTTTTTCCTGATCCGCTTTCGTCTTCGGCTCAATGGCGACTTCGATCACGGGCTCGGGGAATTCCATCTTTTCCAAAACAATCGGCGAATCTTCTGTGCAGAGCGTGTCGCCGGTCTTGGTAAACTTCAATCCGACGGCCGCGCAGATATCGCCCGCGTAACAGGCATCGATGTCTTCCCGGTGATTGGCGTGCATCTGAAGAACGCGCCCGATCCGCTCCTTCTTGCCCGTGTTCACATTCAGCACATACGATCCGGCTTTGAGCATGCCGGAGTACACGCGGATGAATGTCAGCCGACCGACGTAGGGATCGGTCATGATCTTAAAGGCAAGAGCCGCAAATTTCTCATTATCGTCCACCTTGCGATCCAGCATTTTGGAACTGTCATCGGGATCATGTCCCTGGACGGGCGGGGTTTCGACGGGACTGGGCAGATACGCCAGCACCGCATCCAGCAACCGCTGAACGCCCTTGTTCTTAAACGACGATCCGCACAACACCGGCGTGATTTCACATTTCAGTGTGCCGACCTGCAGGGCGTGAGCGATTTCCTGTTTGGAAATTTCGTGGCCTTCGAGATACTTCTCCATCAACACTTCGTCGAAGTCCGCGATTTGTTCGAGCATGAACTGACGGGCGCCCAGGGCTTTGTCCATCAGATCCGTAGGAATTTCCACCTCGTCGAATTTCATCCCCTGAGACGATTCATCGTAGACAATCGCCTTCATGTCGATCAGATCGATGAGGCCATTGAACATGTCGCCTTCCCCCATCGGCATCACGATCGGCACCGGATGAGCGCCGAGACGTTCCTTCATCATGCTCACGACATTGAAGAAATCAGCGCCGATACGATCCATCTTGTTGACGAATGCAATGCGGGGCACGCCGTATTTATCCGCCTGGCGCCAGACGGTTTCCGATTGAGGCTCGACGCCGCCCACGGCGCAAAACAGCGCGATCGCGCCGTCCAATACGCGCAGGGAACGCTCGACTTCGACCGTGAAATCGACGTGGCCCGGCGTATCAATGATATTAATGCGGTGATTGCGCCAAAAGCAGGTGGTCGCGGCGGAAGTGATCGTGATTCCGCGTTCCTTTTCCTGTTCCATCCAATCCATAGTCGCCGCGCCGTCATGGACTTCGCCCAGGCGGTGCAAACGACCGGTATAATAGAGAATACGCTCCGTCGTCGTCGTCTTACCGGCGTCGATGTGAGCCATGATTCCAATGTTGCGTGTCTTATCGAGAGAGTACTGTCTCGGCATATATATCCTGATTGATCCTGTTTACCAGCGAAAATGAGCGAACGCCTTGTTGGCCTCCGCCATCTTGTGAACGTCTTCCCGCTTCTTCACCGCGGAACCTTCGTTATTGGATGCCGCCAGGATTTCGTCCGCCAATTTGGCTCGCAGACTGCGACCGCTTCGCTCACGAGCGTATCCGATGAGCCACCGGATCGCCAGTGTCTGACGCCGTTCGGCGCGGACTTCGACAGGCACCTGGTAATTGGCGCCGCCCACGCGACGGGATCGGACTTCCAGCAACGGCGCAACATTGCGCACCGCTTTCTCGAGAATCTCCAAACCCGGCTTGCCTGTCTTCTCTTCCACGATCCCCAGGGCGCCGTACATGATATGTTCCGACGTCCCGCGCTTGCCCTGCCACATCATGCAGTTGATCATCTTCGCGACCAAAAGACTCTTATACTTCTGATCCGGCAAAATCGAACGCTTGAGAGATCTTCTTCTTCTCGACATATTCCCGACCCTTACTTAGCTGCTGCTTTTTGTTTCTTCGTGCCGTACTTGGAGCGACCCTGCTTCCGATCCTGGACACCCTGTGTGTCGAGTACGCCACGGACAATATGGTAACGCACACCCGGCAGGTCTTTCACACGACCGCCACGGATCAACACTATCGAGTGCTCCTGCAAATTGTGCCCCTCGCCCGGGATATAGGCGATCACCTCGATCTTATTGGTCAAACGGACCTTCGCGACCTTGCGAAGCGCGGAGTTCGGCTTCTTGGGGGTCGTCGTATAGACACGCGTGCAAACGCCCCGTCGCTGGGGACATGAGTCCAAAGCTGGAGATTTCGTCTTCCAAACTTTGGGGCTTCTTCCTTTTCGGATCAGCTGCTGAATCGTCGGCATTCGAAGTTCCTAGGCTTAAACTATTGTTTAAAAAACGCTTACTGAAACTGAATCGAAACTATTTCTGTGAGGATTTCATCATCATTGCCTGCGCTGCCGGCTCTCACTTTCCAACGGGCAGGGTGAGTCTCTTTTTGAGAGTGCCGAATATATACGACGAGGTATGGAAAGTCAAGGCAAATGGCTGAAAAACAAAGATTTTTTTGTATCGCAACGGCATGCGTCGCGACCGTCATTCACCCACCGGCGGCAGTTCGTCCTTGAGTTTGCCTTCGCACTGTACGACTTTTGACCCGACACGATGACACGGCAACAGAAAGCAGAGCCATGACTCAACCAAAATCTCGCTGTTGGTGGTGTGGAGACGATCCGCTGTATGTCCGATACCACGACGAGGAGTGGGGCGTGCCCGTCCATGAGGATCGCAAGATATTCGAAATGCTGATTCTCGAAGGTTTTCAAGCCGGACTGAGTTGGATCACGATTCTACGGAAACGCGAGAATTTCAGAACCGCATTTTACAACTTCGATCCGATTCGCGTTTCCGGAATGGACAACCAGGACGTCTCTCGCCTCATGGCAGACGCGGGGATCGTTCGAAACCGCCTGAAAATACAGGCTGCCATCACCAACGCGCAGAAATTTCTCCAAGTCCAGCAGGAATTCGGGACGTTCGACCGCTATGTCTGGCAATTTGTTGGCGGCAAGACTTTCCGAAAAAAACGCGTCACGCGCCGGACCATCCGGGCGACGTCTCCGGAATCGGACGCCCTATCCCGCGACCTGCAAGCGCGAGGCTTCAAATTCGTCGGTTCGACCATCGTATACGCCCACATGCAGGCCACCGGCATGGTGGACGATCACGTCGAGGGATGCTTCAAATACCGAAAGCGCTGACTATTCCTTTTTGCGGGGAAATAACTCATCCGATTGCGCGGCCATGTACAGAAAGTGCGCCAGGATTGCCGCGTTGCGTTGTACGTCCTCCGCCATCACGCGGTCGAGATTGTCCATATTGGAATGGTGAGTACGTGCGAAATAGTCCAGCGGATCCTGGATGAACTGAAATCCGGGCAGACCCGCTTCATCGAATGACTGATGATCGGTCGATCCGACGGTGCGGAGACTCACCGTAGACGCGCTCCAGTCTTTGAATGGTTCGAACCACTGTTGAAAAATCGGGACGGCGTCTGCGTTCTTCTGCGTGTTGATGCCGCGAATCTGTCCCACGCCGTTGTCGAGATTGAAGTAGACGCTCAATTTGGCATGGTCTGCCGTGGGCTCTGTCCTGGTTCCAAAATGATTCTTCACGTATCCGCGTGAGCCCAGCAATCCCTGCTCTTCGCCTGTCCACAGGGCAATGCGAATCGTTCGTCGCGGCTGCACGCCGAGCTTTTTCAAAATCCGTACAGCTTCTATCACGGTGGCACAGTTCACACCGTTGTCCGTCGCGCCGGTAGCGGCTTGCCAGGAATCCAGATGCGCGCCCGCCATCACGATCTCGTCCTTTTTATCGGTTCCCTCCCAGTCCGCTATCACATTATAGCCCTGGAGATCCTTGTCTACGAAGTTCACGGACAGCTGAAAGTCAATTTCCACCGGGATGCCCGCATCGCACAATCGCGCCATCGTGTTGTAGTGTTCCGTCGACACCAGAATCTGCGGCGTCAGGAGCGGAGACTTCGCGGCCCACACACGCGGATTCTCATCTGAAAACGGATCTTCGTTGACGGTGAGCGGGCGACTGGCGCCTTGTACAAAAATCGTTCCGTGCGCGCCTTTGGCTTGCAGGTCCCGGCCTTCGACGATGGCGGCGGGTTTCTGGCCGTTCAGCCAGGTCAGCAGTTTCAAATACTCCGTGTATGCCTTCCTCCAGTCTCCGCTGCGGGTTCTTGGGCCGGCTTCGCGATCTCCTTTGTCGTTGGCAAACTCGGTCAGGACGCTATCCGCATATCGTGTCGCAAATGCTTTGAACGATTTCACCGTTTCCGTCGGGCCGCCGACCAGCACGATCCGCCCCTTCAACTTCCCCTCCCACTTGCGCCGCACCTCGCCGAGAGAATCGCGCCCCACATACACCACAGCGCCCTTAGCCGATGCGCCCGGAGACCACGCCTTGGGATAAGCGATCAGAGGCATGGAGTACGGCGCGGTCATGGTCATCCGAAAGGACTTCAGATCCCATCCCCGGCCAAATTCTCCATACGCCTCCAGTCGGGAGTTGAAACCAAACTGCCGCAACTTGTCGACGGCCCACTGGGACGTCTTGATGTATCCCGTGGAATTGGTCAAGCGGGGACCGAAGGCCTCGGACATCCAGAACGCCAGATTCATGACTTGCGAACTGTCCGTCGCTTCTGTCCGAATCGCATGGACCATGACGTGGTCATTTTCGATGCGCAGACTGTCGGTGCCTGTTCCGGTAAGGAATGCAAGGAGCCAGAGGAAGGATTTCATTTCCAACGACCTTTGTCTTTGGTGAGCAATGTGCGGGCCTAAGTTGATTTTTTTTTCGGTGGGACTCAAGAAAGAAAATGACGGAAAATCGACGATAAAAAAGCCCGCGTATTCACGCGGGCTTGAAAGGTCATTGTAGAATGAATTAGAACCGGAAATTGACCCGAGAGAAATAATAGGTTCCCGAGAAACCCATCTGGACGGCGTCCCACAGACCGCCCGTTTCCGTCTCCGTATCCTGTTGCTTGGGATAGACGTTGAACAAGTTCGCGGCACCAACATTGACCGAAATATTCTTCGTCACATCGTAGCCGGCGGTGACGTTGGTAACCACTTTCGCAGGATACTTGTCGAGCGTCCCTAACCAGTCCTCCAGTACCACTTCGCCAAAACGGATGAACTGCAAGTTGCCGCTGAATTGACGGAACTTGTGATCCAAAGTGAGAGTGACCTTGCTCTCAGGCGCCGACGCCAGCAGAAATCGCTGTTCCCGGGTCCCGAAGTAGATATCCTCTTTGCCCAGCAGTTGCGGGGTCGTGTGAATATCGCTTTGCTTGATATCGGCCATCTTGTTGAAATTACCAGCCAACGTGGTGACGAGGCGGTGTTCGCCCATGAACGCTGTGTGGTTCATGACAATATCAACGCCCAGCGTCCTCGTGTCCAAAGCGTTTGTGAAGAACTGTGCCGCGCCGACATTCAGCGCCTGTAACTGCGCGCCGATGTCGGGATCCGTATCCTCGAACGCCCCGGTGAGCACGATGCGATCTTTGATCGTCACGAAGTAACCGTCCACAGAACCCGAGAAGTCTTCCCATTTCACTGCAAAGCCGCCGCTCACGTTCGTGGCGGTTTCTTCCTTCAGTTTCGGAATACCCAGGTCCTTTGCGATCTGACTCGTGTTGCGCGCAATAACCTTGTCTATGGGAACGCCCGACACGAAGTCTGTGAACGTCGAGTTGAAGTAGATTTGCGCGAGCGACGGAGCCCGGAAACCGGTGCTGAGCGAGCCGCGCACAGTTACATTCGGATTTACCTTGAATCGGCTGGCCAACTTGCCGGTCAAACTGGTTCCGAAATCCGAATATCGTTCAAACCGAAGAGCAGAGCCGAACATTAACTGCTCGCTCATATCCCATTCAAGATCCAAATAACCGCCAAAATTATTCCGGGATTTGCTGATCTCGTCGTTGGGTTGGAAGCCAGGAAATCCCTGTGAACCAGCCGGCCGGAAAATCGAGTCGCTTCCATCCATACCAAAGAAGACAGGTCCGTAGTCTCTCCACGAGCCTTCTTCTCCCGCAAAGATCTCATAGTTCTCGATTCGGAATTCCGCGCCCACTCCGACGTTCAGGCCTTTGTTGATCGCGGGATAGAATTTCGTGAAGTTCAGACTCGACGTGTTTTGCCACAATTGAAAACCACCCGCATCGAATCGCGTCGGCGAGGCGCCCTCGAGCGTGGCATTCAGCGTGTGCTTAATCGTATAATCGAACCGGTTCGAACCAAAGGTGTTGTTCAAGTCGATGTCCCACTTACCCAGTTTCGTTCGAATGCCGGCGGACGCCGATCGATCGTCGATGATCGAAGTAATGCGCGGGTTAAATCCGTTGGGATAAATTGAGATCACGTTCCGCTCTTCGTCTGCGGTGCGTGTCCAGGCATAGGCATCCGTGTATCGATGGTTGATCCCGCCAAACACATAGAAACTGGTTCGCTCGTCCACCGGATAGGCGGAATTCATGTAAAAAGCCAGATTATTGCCGCTCGCGTCTCCGAATTGCTGACGATAGATGTCAAATTCGTTCGGGTCGGCGGGTCGATTGGTTTTTTCCTTGGTTTGATAATCGGCGGTGACATTGACAAATCCCTTCTCCCCCAGACGCAGACCGTAATTGGCGCTGACATTCTTCGTTTCACCATCCCAGTCGTATCCCTTCGGGAGTTCTACATCGGAGGAGGAGCCCGGATCGGCGCGATTGAACCCGCCGCCAACGGAGCCTGAGAATTCTTCGACGGAGGATTTCAAGACAATATTGATCACACCCGCGATGGCATCTGATCCGTATTGTGCGCTGGCGCCGTCGCGCAAGATTTCGATGCGTTCGATCGCGCTGGCAGGGATGGAATTGAGGTCGGTACCCGTATTCCCTCGTCCTCGTGTTCCAAATATGTTGATCAGCGAAGATTGATGGCGTCGCTTGCCGTTGATGAGGACGAGCGTCTGATCCGGGCCCAAACCGCGAAGTGTGGCCGGATCGATGTGATCGGCTCCATCCGCGCCGGACTGTTTGTTGGAATTGAACGACGGCGCAATGTATTGCAGGACCTGGTTCACCTCGATCGTGCCGAGTTTGTTCGGAATGTCCCGCATGTCGATCACGTCGATGGGCACCGGAGTTTCCACAGCCGTACGGCTGTAACTGCGCGTACCGACGACCTGTACGTCTCCCAATTGAATCGCGCTCTCACTCAAAACCACTTCCATTTCCGACTCGCCTCCGATCGGAACTTCCTTCTTTTCGTAGCCCAGATAGGTGAAGACCAGCGTCGCTGTTTTGGACGTGGCCCGGTAGGTGAACCCGCCCTCACGATTGGTCGTCGTCCCGCGGTACGTCCCTTTTTCTACGATATTGACGCCGGCTAACGCTTCGCCTTTTTCGTCTTTGACGACGCCACGGACCGAGTGTTGCGCCCAGATCAGTCCGGGTCCCGCCAGACCGATGAAGAGCAGGATGGTTCTCACGGATACCTCCTTGTGTTGTGCGTGAAATCCTTGCGTGTCGGAAACAATCGCCGTCCCAGGGAACAGGTTCAGAATCCCCAGTGGCTTGAAAGATAGTACAACGCTCTGCAACCAGAGTCCAGATGAAATTCCACGTTTTTCTTGGCATTTTCCTGCCGTTTTCTTAAGGTACCCCCATCACCAACACAGGGGACCCTTATGCGTTATCCGAAACACAATCGGTTAACTCTACCTTGCATCGCTTTGCTTCTCGTTCTCGCCGGTTCGTCGAATCTCTATGGACAATTCGATTCGTGGACGCCCAGGAATGCCGACGGCGACATCACCAAAGTCACGTGCATCGCTTTTGACGACACGATCGTCTGGGTGGGTACGGAAAAAGGAGGCGTGATCCGTTACGACGGAAAGAGCGAAACGCCGTTCAACAAACAAAACGGCGCCTTGACCACCAACAACGTTCGCGCGGTCGCCGTCGGAGCCGACCGCCACATCTGGATCGGTACGGACAAAGGTCTGAGCCGCTGGGACGGCAAGAAGATGACGCACATTCTGAAGGATCAGAATGCGTTGCCGACGGAAGACGTCACGGCGATCCACATCGATGCCGACGGCATTGTGTGGGTCGGGACCACATCGGGTCTCGCGCGATTTGCTCAGAACAAATGGACGGTCTTCACCAAAGACAACACGTCGAAAGTCCTGCCATCGAACGAAATTACGTCGATCCATTCCAACTGGAACGGGACCATCTGGGTGGGCACACCGGACGGCATCGCACAGGTGTACAAAGACAAGTGGAAGAAGTTCGGCGGAGAATTGGAGAATTTCTTGTCGAACGAGGTTCGCGACCTCACCGTTGCAGAGGATGGCTCGGCATGGATTGCGACCCCCAAGGGCGTAGGTGCATTCATCAACCAGTCGTGGAAATTCTTCCTGAAAGGAAAGGAAATCTCGGCTGTTGCGACGGATCGCGCGGGTCAGGCGTGGGCGGCCACGCGCAATGAAGGTCTGGTGCGGATCAGCGGCGGCAAAGAAACACCGTATCTCGAAGGCCTGTCCTCCAAAGAACTCCTGGCCGTACGGACGGACGATCACGGCGACGTGTGGTTTGGAACCACCAAGGGGCTGCATCGTCACAGCGATGCCTCTTCCGCAGAACTCTGGTCAGCCTCGATTTTTCGACGGGCCGAGGAATTGCGTCTGCTTCGCGATCCCGTGAGAGCGAAACGGTTTTACTCCCTGTATCTGAATCGCGCGTACTTTGCCTCGACGAAAGAATCTCCCAACGCGTACTTTCGTCTGGCACAAATGGCGTCCTCGCAAGGCAATTCGTCGGGCGCCAAAGATCTGTTTACACAACTGACAAAACTCTTTCCGAAACACGCGTTGGTCAAGGATGCGCTGATTTCGCTCGGAGACCTGGCGGCACAGGAAAAACGACTGGCCGAAGCGCAACAGCATTATCAATTGTACTTAGACAATTATCCAGACGACGATCGGCAGGCCGAGATTCTCTGGAAAATGGGCAATTTGCTCGAGAAGGACGGCGATACGTTTGGAGCCTCGCGATTTTATCAGAAGCTGAATAACAAGTTTCCCAAGAATGTTCACTTCGACGAAATCCGGTTGAAATTTGCCGACATGGAAGAAAAGCAAGGCCGCAAGGATGCGGCCGCGCAATTGCATCAGGAGATTCTGGCATCGGCCAGTGACTTTGAAGTCTTGTCCCGACTCGCCGATGTGTACGACCTGCAGCACCGACGCGATGTCATGGCCGACCTCAAAGGTACGCTGGAGTGGAAGTCCTTCGACGTTGGATCGGGAGTGAATTACATGTTCCTCGAGGGCACGGACATGTGGCTGGGCACGCAAAATAGCGGCGTTCTCAAATGGGATATCAGCGCAAACGCATACACGACGTACAACGATGGCCTGACCGGACAGAACATCCGCCAGGTGTACATCGACGCCGATCACGACATCTGGGCCATCGTCAACGGCATCGCGAAAAATTCCCTGCTGAACATGCAGTATTCGAAGAAGAAGACGAAGTGGGTCCCGATGGGAAGCCCCTTCAATACGAAGCAGGTCAACGCGATCATCTATCGTCAGAGCACCAAGTCGATCATCGCGGCGACGGATCAGGGACTCATCATTATGGGGGGCGGCTCGAAGACCTATTCGTCGAAGAACGGTCTACCCTCCGATCAGGTGCGTTTCGCACAGGAAGACAGCAAGGGAATCCTGTGGATGGTCGTCGGCAAACAACTGGTCGAACTGTACAAAGAACCCAAGATGATCATGACCGGCGACGGAATTTCGTTCAACGACGTACGCGGCATGTACGTCGATGCGAATGACACGAAGTGGCTCGCGACCGATCGCGGGGTCGTGACCTTCGACGGCACGTGGAAACAATACACGACTACGGACGGATTGATTTCCAACGACGTCCAGTGTGTGGTCGGACACGGCAGTGGGAAAATCCTGGTGGGTACGAAACAGGGTTTGAGTTTTCATAACAAGACGTTTTGGATGAATTACACAGAAGAAGACGGGTTGCCTTCCAATGACGTGCGCGCGGTGATTTTTGCGGAGGACGAGAGCATCTGGATCGGGACGAACAAGGGTTTCCATTATCGCAAATCGAGCGGCGAGGGCGACAAGAAACTGATGGTCCAGAATGTCCTCGCGCAGGAAGAAAAGCTGTGGGAGAAGAAGAAATTTGCCGAGTCGCGGGAATTGTACAAGACCGTCGCGGTGTATGCCGATCTGACCGATTGGATTGAATTCAAGACATCATTGACGAAGCTGAAGGAAGGCGACGCAAACGGGGCGTGGACGGGTTTTGCGAGCCTGATGAAACGAAGTCCGACGTCCAAATGGATGAACGACGTGTATCTGTACCGGATCGCGCGGCAACTGGAAGGCGCCGGAAAGACGGACGCGGCGTTTGGGCTCATGGCACAATTGGCGCCGAAGGTCAAGGATCATCCGCAGAAGTCCTATCGCATCGAGGAGTCTCTATTCCGCATCTCCCAATCTCTGCAGTCCGGCAAAACGGATGTGGCGTTGAGCGGGTATCGGAGCGTCCGGGATTTGTTTCCCCAGAGTTTGTTTTTGCCTCAGATTGCGGATCAGTTGTGCATTCAGGCCTCGGACTTGCTGAAGTCCAATGCGGCTCAGGCGATCGCGTTGTACGAAGAGGTGTGGAAGCAATATCCGACGCAGGATGCGCGTCTGAATCTGCGGCTGATCCTCGCGGAATTGTATGAGAAGAATTCGCGAGCGACGGACGCGGAAAAGATGTGGGAGGATATTGTCAAGACAACCGCGAAGAACGATCCTCTGCGGATGATCGCCGAGGCCCGCCTCGCGCGGCTGCAACGGATGAAGTCGTAGGAACCGGTGCGTCTAGAGGGTTCGATGCAAGCCGGCACTGTCCTTGAGTCATTCCCTAAGGCTTAGGCCTGCGGAATGCAATGTCGGAAGTGATGAAGTCCGGGCTCTAGCCCAAATCGATTCACTGCATCACGATTCAGCATCCACACTTAATCGGCACGACGACTATCGTTGGACTCCATCTTCGCCGGACGAAAGCGAATCCTGCGAACACTTGACGGCTTGGGCAATGCCGGCGCTTTCGACGTAAAATTGAACAAGCTGGGAAAGCCAATTCAGCCGCTGCTCCGGCGTCAAGTTTGCGAATTCCGTATGTCCGTCAAAATCCTCATCCGAACATTTCTCCAGGAGTCGCCGAAATTCCTCGTCGGTCAGCGTCGGCATGGCATTTTTTCCAGCGCTTGAATGTCCGCAATGTCCTTATCGCGGAGCGGATGAATGGAGCGTTTGATTTCCAAGAGTTTGTTCTTGGTCAGAAGCTGAATCTCTCGACCGTCCAGATCGATGGTTGTTGTAACGGGCTCAGTGTGCGGTACGAATGATCAGCGGTCTGAAAAAGATCCAGCCGGCGAAAAGGTCAAATCGAAGAACGTAAAAAACCAGAGCATTTTTTTCTTTGCTCATATTCTCCACCCGACTCGACGACCAGGAATTGTCGCAGGTTATCCGGCGCCATACCGAGACATCCAGGTCCAGGGTCATGCGCTCCACTCCATGCAGGACGACGGCCACGCCTCCGCATACAATGAAGCGGACATTGGCGTGTGCGAGCGCCAGCAAGAGTTCCTTCAGGTGATTGGTCATGCGAAAATTTGCATCTTGGGGAGTTGGAAAACAAGCGCTTCACAGCGTTTCGATGATCGTTGAATTTCACGACCGGCTTCTATTGGCAACATGACGGAAAACAAAAAGCCCGTCTTGATGGTCTCAAGACGGGCTTCCAAATAATCCCGGCAACGTCCTACTTTTCCATGCAGTTACCCACATGGTATCATTAGCGCTGACAGTCTTAACTACTCTGTTCGGAATGGGAAGAGGTGTGACCCTGTCGCTATCGTCACCGGAAATAAAATTTTGACAATTGAGATTGTTCGATCCAGGATCGAGAGATACGTCGAAAAATAAATAAATCAAGCCTCACGACTGATTAGTACTACTCGGCTGAACGCATTACTGCGCTTACACCTGTAGCCTATCGACCACGTCATCTCCGTGGAGTCTTTAGGGGAGCCGAAGCTCCCGGGATACCTAATCTTGAGGTGGGTTTCGTACTTAGATGCTTTCAGCACTTATCCCATCCGAACATAGCTACTCTGCCGTGCATTTGGTAATACAGCAGATGCACTAGAGGTTCGTCCACTCCGGTCCTCTCGTACTAAGAGCAGGGCCTCTCAAGTATCCTCCGCCCGCAACAGATAGGGGCCGAACTGTCTCACGACGTTCTGAACCCAGTTCACGTACCGCTTTAATTGGCGAACAGCCAAACCCTTGGGACCTTCTCCAGCCCCAGGATGCGATGAACCGACATCGAGGTGCCAAACC
>CAZRTJ010000040.1:0-18945 GCA_964602985.1 uncultured Bacteroidota bacterium | reverse complement strand
CTCAGGGTGACAAACTCGCGGCTCAGGGTGACAAACTCGCGGCTCAGGGTGACAAGTGCATTTATGGAAGAAGGCGGAGAAAACAGCAACAGGCTCAGGGTGACAAGTGCACTCAAGTGTGGTTTGTCATGCTGAGCCTGTCGAAGCATGACTCAAACGCTCATTGTCATCGTGAGCCACGTCGAACGCTTGTCTAAGACTGAATCAAAATGCCCAATGTCACCCTTCGACAGGCTCAGGGTGACAAGTGTGGCTTGTCATGGTGAGCCTGTCGAACCATGACATGGATTTAAATAATATTCCATAGGAACCAAACTATGTCCGACATCGAAAAACTTGATCTAAAGTCCATGAGTATCCCCGATCACCAGCTTGAAAAGCTCAGACAGCTTTTCCCTGAAGTTTTCACAGAGGGAAATAAAATCGACTGGGACAAACTGCGCCTGACGCTCGGTGCGGAAATCGATACAGGCAAAGAACGTTTCGGAATGAATTGGCCCGGCAAAGCCGATTGCTTCAAAACAATTCAACAGCCCAGCATCGCAACGCTTGTGCCCGCGCGTGAAGAAAGCGTTGACTTTGACACGACTCAAAACCTCTTTATCGAAGGCGATAACCTCGAAGTCCTGAAACTTCTCCAGAAATCGTATCTCGGCAAGATCAAGATGATCTACATCGATCCGCCCTATAATACAGGAAATGATTTCATCTATCCTGACAATTATTCCGAAAGCCTTGAAACTTATCTTGCCTACACAGGCCAGATCGATGCGCAAGGGCGTAGGTTCAGCACCAATACTGAAACCGACGGCCGCTTCCACAGCAAGTGGATGAATATGATGTATCCGAGGTTGTTTCTGGCGAAAAATTTACTCAGGGATGACGGGGTGATATTTATTTCGATTGACGATAATGAGGTGCACAATCTACGTTTACTTTGCAACGATCTTTTTGGAGAGGAAAATTTTGTTGCTTCTCTACCCACAATAATGAACTTAAAAGGAAACAACGATCAATTTGCATTTGCAGGCACTCATGAATACACGATGGTGTATTCTAAATCGAAGGATAAATCAGCGTTTAATGAGTTTAATATCGTAGAAGAAGAAATGGAGGAGTGGGAAGAAGATGAATATGGCCTTTTCAAGAAAGGCGCACCATTAAGAGCGACCGGGGAAGAGTCAAAACGCGAGGACAGACCATTGATGTTTTATCCAATCCTCAACAAACAAAATGTGTGTGCCACGATTAGTGAAACTGAATTTCAAAAAATATATAATCCTCAAAAGAATGTTTTTGATGACACTTTTGTACGAGAACTATCAAAAAAATATGAACAAGATGGGTGGACTGTAATCTGGCCGATGGTTGATGAAAATACTTTCGGACGGTGGCGATGGGGTTATAACATGGCTAACTTGGAAAAAATAAAGACTGACCTTATCGTTGTGGGAAGTTAAGGCAAGGTCACGATTTACAAGAAGCAGAGGCCAGAAATCGGTGAATTACCGTCCAAGAAGCCCAAGACAATTTTTTACAAACCTGAGTATAGCAGTGGCAACGGGACTAGTCAGATTAAGGATTTGTTTGGCGCAAAAGTATTCGACAATCCCAAACCCTTGAGACTTATTCAAGACATGATTTCAATCGGGATGAGCAAAGATGATATAGTCTTGGATTTTTTTGCCGGTGTTGCGACAACGGCGGACGCGACTTATGAACTCAATTTGACAGACAAGGGAAGAAGACGTTATATCTGCATTCAAATTCCTGAGCCAACAGATACCGAAAGCGAGGCGTTCAGAGCCGGTTTTAATACCATTGCCGATATTGGAAAAGAGCGAATACGCCGGGCTATTCAAAAAATAAAAAATGAGCATGGTAACAAATCGGATATGTTTAAAGGCGACCTGAACGAGCTTGACTTGGGTTTCAAAGTCTTCAAGCTAACCAAATCCAATTTCAGTTTATGGGATTCGAGTGCGGAAAAAACGTCGGAAGAAATCGGTAAACAATTGCAGATGCACATCCATCATATTTCTCCCGAAGCGACACAAGAAGCGATTTTGTATGAATTACTGCTTAAGTCCGGTTTTGAATTGACGACACGGATTGAAAAGCTCACTGTCGAAGGAAAAACTGTCTTCAGCATTGCTGAAGGCGAACTGCTCATTTGCCTTGAGAAAGAATTAACCCATAACCTTATCAAAGCTATGGCCGAGCGCACGCCTACCCGTGTGATATGCTTAGACGAAGGTTTTCAAAATAACGATCAATTAAAAACCAATGCCGTGCAGATCATGAAAAGCAAAGGCGTGGTAAAATTTCAAACTGTCTGAATCAGAATTTTCAGAATTCAAGAATTAACAGAATGGGACACTCGTATGATTCGAGGTTGTTTTCATTCTGAAAAATTTAGGATTTTGTAGATTCTGATTCAGACAATATTTTATGATTAAAGACGAACTGACATACAAAATTATCGGCTGCGCCATGAAAGTGCACAGCAAATTGGGAAATGGATTTCAGGAGGTCATCTACCAGAGATGTTTAGCCATTGAATTGCAGCGTTCCAATTTGTCGTATGAGAGAGAAAAGGAACAGACGATATATTATGATGAGATTGAGGTAGGTACACGACGGGCAGATTTCATTGTTGAAGGCAAGGTCGTCGTTGAATTGAAAGCTATTATTACACTGGAGGATGTTCATCTTGCCCAAGCGAAGAATTATGTCGTTGCCTACGACTTCCCAAAAGGATTATTGATCAATTTCGGCGCACGAAGCCTTGAGTACAAGCTCATATTTAACTCTAAGGACAATTCTGAAAATTCTAAAATTCAGTAAATTCTGATTCAGACAATCTATGAAACTCAAATTTGACAGTTCCCAAGAATACCAATTAGCCGCGATCCATAGCATTGTTGACCTCTTCGACGGTCAGCCCTTGCACAAAGGCGATTTCAGTATTGAAATCTCTACCGATGGATCATCGCAAGCCAGTATCTTCCAGAGTGAATTGGGCATTGGAAATCAGCTTATCCTGAATCACGAAGCCATCCTAAAAAACCTTCATAAAATTCAGTTGAAGAATGACTTGGATGGATTACCAGAGAACGAATTTCACAAAAACGGAATGAATTTTTCCGTTGAGATGGAGACCGGGACCGGAAAAACGTACGTTTATCTCAGAACGATCTTTGAAATGAGCCACCGATACGGGTTTAAGAAATTCATCATCGTTGTTCCCAGCGTGGCCATTCGTGAAGGTACTTTGAAGAACATTGAAATTACCCGTGACCACTTCAAAGCCCTGTACAACAATATCGAATTCAATCATTTTGTTTATGACGGGCGAAAGCCCAATATGCTTCGTCAGTTTGCTACGAGCAATCAGTTGCAGATCATGGTTATCAACATCGACGCTTTCCGTAAAGATTTTTCAGATAGCGAGGATGAAAAGAAAAGTAATGTGATCTTTAAAGAGAGCGATAAATTATCCGGCCGTAAGCCTATAGAATTTGTTCAGGCGACACGGCCGTTTGTCATCATAGACGAGCCGCAGAGCGTGGATTCGACACCACGCGCGCAAGATGCTATCCGTTCCCTGAATCCGCTTTGCATATTCCGTTATTCAGCGACCCATAAAAATCTGTATAATCAAGTCTACAAACTTGATCCAGTCCGATCGTTTCAGTTAAAGCTGGTCAAACAAGTCATGGTGGCTTCGGTCGTCGGGGCCGACGCGCACAACGATGCGTATGTGAAGTTATTAGCCGTTGATAACAAAAAAGGCATTCGTGCTAAAATACGGCTACAGATACAGGCCTCTGGCAAGGTCAAAGAAAAAGACGTTTGGGTAAAGCAGAACACCGATTTGTTTGCGATTTCCAATGAACGAAACGCATACAAAAACGGGTTTGAAGTGCTTGACATAAGCGCGGAACCCGGAAACGAATTCATAGACTTCACTTCCGGCCGCCTGTATCTTGGGCAAGAGCGCGGCGGAATTCATGACGACCTGGCGGAAGTACAAATTCGTAACACCATCAAGAAACATCTCGACAAAGAACTGCAACTCAAAGGCAAGGGGATCAAAGTTTTGTCCCTCTTTTTCATCGACCGTGTTTCTAACTACCGAACCTACGAGACCGATGGAAAACCGGGGAAAGGGAAGTATGCTGTTTTATTTGAAAGACATTATAACGATCTGATTAAGCTTCCTCAGTACAAAGAATTGGCCGGAACTTCTGTTGACAAGATTCACGACGGCTATTTCTCTCAGGATAAGAAAGGCGTTTTCAAAGATACGACCGGAAGTACACAGGCTGACGACGATACCTATGCTAAAATAATGCGCAATAAAGAACAGCTTTTGTCACTTGACGAGCCATTGAAGTTTATTTTTTCGCATTCGGCTTTACGTGAAGGGTGGGATAATCCGAATGTATTCCAGATTTGTACGTTGAACGAAACCCGTTCCGTGATGAAAAAACGTCAGGAAATTGGCCGGGGTTTGCGCTTGCCGGTTAACCAAACGGGCGACCGTGTCTTCGATGAGCACATCAATAAACTCACGGTGATCGCCAACGAAAGCTATGAGGAATTCGCCAAGAATCTGCAAACCGAATATGAGGAAGACTGTGGAGTAACGTTTGGAAAAATTCAGCGATCCGGTTTTTCTCAGCTTGTTCGAATCATTGATGAACAGGAAGTTCCTCTCGGCCGCGAATTATCTGAGAAACTGTGGAATAGCTTGCAGGAAAAGGGTTTTATCGACAACAACGGAAAGATACTACCCGCTTTTGAGCCACAGAAAGAAGGTTTCTCATTAGAACTTTCGACAGAGTTTAAGGATATTGAAGCTGACGTTGTTTCACTATTACAATCTTATCAGATCGAACGGCATATCAAACGCGATGAAGAACCAAAAAGACTTCGGATCAATAAACAGGTTTACCTTGATCCTGAGTTTGAAGCTCTTTGGAATCGCATAAAGCACAAGACAACCTACGAGGTGCGATATTCAACGGAAGAACTGATTCGGAACTGCGTAAAGAGTATCAATCAAATGGAAGCGATTGAACCGGTCAAAGTACTCTATTCCGAAGCCATGCTTGACGTGGAATATAAAGGGCTTGCCGTCCGTGAAACACGTGCGAATTACAACGTTGTGGATTTCAAAGGCTCTTTGCCGGACATCATTGCTTATTTACAACGTGAGACGGAATTAACCCGCAAAACCATCGTTGAGATTTTAGTTCAATCCGGCCGACTGAACGACTTTGCCGTAAATCCTCAAAAATTTATGGACGCGGTTTCTGCCGTCTTAAGAAGGGAACTCCACCGGCTTATGATCGACGGAATCAAGTATGAGAAAATTGCGGATCAAGAATGGAGCATGCGGCTTTTCGAAGATGAAGAAGTGCTCAGCTATTTAACCAATCGTCTTGAAGTGAGTAAATCTGTTTATGATGCCGTTGTATACGACAGCGATACGGAAAGAAAATTTGCCGAAGATTTGGCACGGCGTGAAGACATAAAGCTCTTTGTAAAACTCCCGCAGTGGTTCAAGATCGAAACGCCGATAGGAACATACAATCCCGATTGGGCGATTGTGAAGCACAATGATAACACCATTTACCTTGTGCGCGAAACAAAGGCTACGAAGAATTTTGAACAACTAAGAAATCTCGAAGCCGACAAGATCAAATGCGGTCGGAAGCACTTCCAGTCGTTGAACGTAAACTTTGACGTGGTTACGTCTGCATCGGAAGTATAGATTCTCTCGAACAGACTAACAGGTGAACCGTAATCGACCTCACTGGTTCCCGGTTCGTTGTTAGAATGACAGGGTGCAACGTTTAGACCTCTCCTCCCGAACTCCAACCTTGCGATCCCATGAAATTATCTGTATGATAGCCGACACATCCGGACGAAACCGAAAGTAGAAACATGATTGCTCGACGCCAACCTGGATTACTGGAATCCCTCGCACCTGTATTCATCCTCATACTCTTGCTGGTCTTTGCCGTCCGCTTGTTCGGCGATGCGGTGTCCGGCGGACCCAATCAGATCGCCCTGTTGCTGGCGTCGTTGATCGCTGGTTTGTTCGCCCTATCCCAGGGATGCAAGTGGGACGACATGCAACACGCCATTATCAAGAACATCCACGATTCGATGCAGGCAATCCTAATCCTGTTGTTGATCGGCGCATTGATCGGCACGTGGATTCTGGGCGGCATCGTGCCCACCCTGGTCGTATGGGGCCTCAAGATTCTCTCCCCGTCGATGTTTCTGTTTACCGCCTGCATCATTTGTTCCTTTGTTTCGCTGGCTACTGGAAGCAGTTGGTCGACCGCCGGTACAGTCGGCTTGGCCCTGATCGGCGTCGCCCAGACCATGGGAATCAACATAGGCCTGGCCGCCGGAGCCGTCATTTCCGGCGCCTATTTCGGCGACAAGATGTCGCCGCTGTCGGACACGACCAATCTGGCCCCCGCCATGGCCGGGACGGACCTGTTCACGCATGTGCGTCATATGGTGTATACCACGGGGCCCAGTCTCATTCTTGCTTTGACAATTTTCCTGATTTTTGGCTTTACACTGGACTTCAGCGCATACGATTCGGAAAAAATCAATGCCGTCATTTCGGCGCTGGAAGCGAAATTTAACACGGGCATTTTTGTTTTGGTACCCGCTGTGGCCGTCATCTGGATGGTCGTGCGGAAGACGCCGGCGATTCCGGCCATTTTGTTTGGGGCGCTGTTGGGCGCGGTGTTCGCCGTGCTTTTCCAGCCTCAGATAGTGCAGGAATTCGGCGGGGCGGATGTGAACTATGCGACGGCTTCGTTCAAAGCAACAGTGTTGTCCTGCGCAACGGGTTTCCAGTCCAATTCCGGACTCGCGGAAGTCGACACGTTGCTGTCACGCGGCGGGATGAGCGCGATTCTGCCGACGATCTGGCTGATCGTTTCGGCCATGGCGTTCGGCGGCATCATGCAGGCCTCGGGAATGCTCTATCGAATCGCAGACGCCATCGTGAAGGGCGCAAAGAAAACCGGTCATTTGATCGCCGCCACGCTCGGCACGTCCGTGTTCATGAATGCGACAACGTCCGATCAGTATCTGAGCATCGTGATTACGGGACGGATGTTCCGCGAATCGTACGAGAAGGCAGGACTCCACCCCAAAAACCTCTCGCGCGCGCTCGAAGACGCTGGAACCCTCACGTCACCGCTCTTCCCATGGAATACGTGTGGACAGTTTATGGCCAGTACCCTCGGCGTCGCCACGTGGACGTATGCGCCATACTGCTTTTTGAATATTATCAACCCGTTCGTGTCCCTCATCCTCGGCTACACAGGATGGACCATTCATCGTATCGACCCTGCACAACGCGACAAGGAGACGCTCAAGGCCGCGTCGTGATGGACTCATCTCGGAGTATGATCGCATGAAGTGGATCTTGCTGGGATTGTTCGTTGTGGCAGGCACGATGGCGGCCCAAGAAATCGACGTGGTCAAGTTTGACGAACTCGTGCATCGGATCGGCGCCGACAGCGGCACAGCGTATGTGATCAACTTCTGGGCGACGTGGTGCAGTCCATGCGTCAAAGAGCTTCCTCACTTCGACAGAGTGAGCCGCGAGTTTAAAACCGTGCGTGTCTACCTGGTCAGCCTGGACTTCAAGAGTCATCTGGAAAGCAAGGTGCGCCCCTTCATCCGTGAGAAAAACATCCGGTCCCCGGTGCTCCTGCTGGATGAGACGGACGCCAACTCGTACATCGACCGGGTCAGTCCGGAGTGGTCGGGCGCCATCCCCGCCACCCTCATCCTACATCCGGCCAAGCGGAAGCGGATGTTTTTTGAACGGGAATTTACGTACGACGAATTGGTTGAAACCATACGTTCCATCACCCAATCAACAGAAAGGTGAGTGTATGCGACTGTTACTTTCCGTCATCGTCTTCGGAATGCTTGCCGCGGTTTCCCAGGCGCAAGGATTGAAGGTAGGCGACAAGGCGGTCGGATTTTCCCTGAAGAATGTCGATGGGAAGATCGTCTCGCTGAAGGATTATTCGAATGGCGTCATCGTCATCTTCACATGCAACACGTGTCCATACAGCCAGGCGTATGAACAGCGGATCATCGAGTTGCATCAGAAATTCGCCGGGCAGGGATATCCCGTCGTGGCGATCAATCCAAACGACCCGGTCAAACAGCCAGGAGATTCATTTGACAAAATGGTCGAACGGGCGAAGGACATGAAATACCCCTTCCCGTATCTCTGGGACGAAAGCCAGGAAATCGCCACCCAATACGGAGCCACGCGGACGCCGCATGTGTATCTTCTGACCCGGAATGCGGACGACTTCACCGTCGCGTATATAGGAGCCATTGACGATAACGTGGAGACCCCTCTCGCCGCCAGGAACCGGTACGTGGAAGACGCGATCACGGCCCTGAGGGCCGGCAAGACACCCGCCGTCCCTTTCACGAAAGCAATCGGCTGTACGATCAAATGGAAGAAGGCCTCTTAACAATTCTCCCGACACAAGAAAAGACCGGCTCGACCGGTCTTTTTCATTTTTCGGCAGTGGCTGTGAAAATTAGCCTTGCGCCGGCGCGGTGATTTTTGCAGATTGGACTAGTCTCCAAACCATCCTGACATGCCAAATCTGACCGATCTTGAATCACGATTGTCGCGACTGACACAATCGTTGATCGCCGTACAAACTGAACTAGCCGTCGTCAAAACCGAGATCGACGTCCTGAAGGGACAACCCGGTCACGGAACCGACGTGCTTTCGAGCCTTCACGCGTTGGAGGAGCGACAGGGACACATCACGCGCACGCTGATCCAGGTGCAAACTGAGATCCAGCGGCTGCGCAAAGAAGTCGACGCCCTGAAGCCGGCAACCGTCACACAGGAGACACCGGTCCTCGCCAAGACCACTCTGACTACAGCCACGCCTCCTCCGGTGAAACCGGCCGCCTCGAAAGCGGTCGAGACTCCGCCCAAACCGAAACGCAACCTGGAAGAATTCATCGGCGGCAACGTCATCAACAAGATCGGCATTGTCATCCTGGTCATTGGATTTGCCATCCTCCTCAAGTATGCCATCGACAATGACTGGATCAACGAACTGACGCGCGTGGTGATCGGTTTGGTCGCAGGCGGAGTGGTTCTCGGGTTCGCCTTCAAGCTCAAACCAAAATACCACGGATTTTCTGCGGTCTTGTTGAGCGGCGGGATGGCCATCCTGTTCTTCTCCGTGTACGCGGCCTATGCGTTTTATCACTTCCTGGGTCAGGAACTGGCTTTTGTCTTGTTGTTCGTTCTCACCGCTTTCACGGTCTTCGCGGCTGTGATGTACGACCAGCAGGTGATCGGGATCATCGGCCTGGTCGGCGCATATGCCGTTCCGTTCCTCGTAAGTGAAGACGAAGGAAGGATTGCCGTCCTGCTGACCTACATGACGGTTCTGAACTTCGGAATTCTGATTCTTGCGTTCCGCAAGAATTGGAACTGGCTGAATTATCTGGCATTCTCTTTCACCTGGCTGATCTTCTTTGCGTGGTATGCCGACCGGTTCCAGTTTGAGGAACACGCCATCCTCACCGCGAGTTTCGAATTTCTCTTCTTTCTGATGTTTTACACCATGGTGATGGCATACAAACTTCGCAAGAAAGAACCGTTTCACATCAAGGACATTGTTATCCTGTCGTTCAACAGTTTCTTCTTCTACGGCATCGGAGTCGACACCCTTACACACGTGGACAATGGCGCGTACCAAGGGTTGTTCACCGCGGTCACGGCGGCGCTGCACTTTCCCTTTGCGCTCATCGCATTCCGGGCGGGAATTGCGGACCGTCGGTTCTTCTTCCTCCAGATCGGTCTGGTCCTGTCCTTCCTGAGCTTGTCCATCCCGGTTCAACTGGACGGCGAGTGGGTCACCATCATCTGGAGCCTGCAGAGCGTGATTCTCTTTGCGATCGGGCGCACACAGAAAACTGTCTTCTACGAGCGACTGGCCTACGTGATGGTCCTGCTGAGCGTCACCAGCCTGCTGAACGATTGGGGGGAATTATATACGAACTATCCCGCAGCCGAACTGCAGTGGTCTATTTTTCTGAACACGACGTTTCTGACGAGTTGTGTAGCGTTCGGCAGTCTCCTGTTGATCCTGTGGCTGCAGTTTTCTCCGCGCTTTCAGTACGATCCGGTCGCGCGCTCCTTGTTCTCCAGGATCTGCGGATATGTGATCGCGGGATTCATGATTGTCGTCGCCTATTTTGCGGTCGTTCAGGAAATCGAGTTGCACTGGCAATTGGCGTTCGTCCGCAGCGAGGTCACGACGGATTACACGGCGTACGACTACAGCGTCAACGCCCTATCCACGGCCTGGGTCTACACGTACACTTTCCTTTTCCTGACCGTGGCGTTTGCTTGGATTCGCCGCAAAGGCAGCAACGCTGTATTTAACTGGATCGCCCTGTCTTTCCTGGCGCTGGCGTTGATAGGATTCTTGTTCGGCGGACTCGACAAGCTTAACAATCTGCGGCACTATTATCTGGAGGGGAGCCCGTATTACGTGTACGGATTGCGCCACATCCTGATACGATACGCTTGCTTCGCCGCCGTCCTGATGGCTCTCCTCGCGATGCTGCGAGCCACTATATCCCTCCCCATTCATCGATTTCTTTATCTATTGATTCACTCCGTGGTGGTGATCCTATTGAGCCATGAACTGCTCAACGTCGCGGGACTGATGGCGGGTTCGGAATTCCAGGAGATGGAATACGACGCTTCCCGAATGGGGTATACAATCCTGTGGGGAGTGTACTCGCTGGCACTTATTGTGTATGGCATCGCCCGGCGTCAGAAATGGATACGGTTTTTCGCTATCGGACTGTTTACGCTGGCCCTGCTGAAACTGTACATCTTCGACCTCGCCGACATTTCGACCGGAGGAAAGATCATTTCCTTCATTGCATTGGGAATTCTGCTTCTGACCATTTCCTTCCTTTACCAGAAATTCAAGAAGGTGCTCTTTGCGGAGGATCAGCCTGTCTAAAATTTGGATCGGCATTGCGTTACTGACCGGCGCCAACTCATCGTTCGCGCAATTCGAGGGTTATCAGTATGTCCGCGAGGTCTCCGCCGTTCCCGCAGACAGTTACTACACGATCGCCCTGACGCCCGATATTCGCAAGCGTATGACGCGAGGCATGGATGACGTTCGCTTGTTTGAAATCGGATCAGCGGATACGATTGAAACGCCGTTCCTGATCCGGACGCACGAAGAGTATTACAAGCAAACTTCTGTTCCCATTCGTATCCTCAACCGCGGAATGACCACGCAGGGATACCAACTGATGTTGGCGTTGGACAAAGCCCAGGTAGCCAATCAGATCGACCTGTCGGTCGGAGAATCCAATTTCGACTGGCGCGTGCGAGTCGAAGGTAGCGTCAATCGTCAGGAATGGGTCGAACTCTCGCCGAATGCACGTATTTTGGCTATTACCAATCCATATATCGAATACCACTACACGTCTCTTCGGTTCGACGATTCGGATTTTCCATTCTATCGTCTGACTGTTCTCGGCATCGCGCGACCGGTCGGATCTCTGAGCGCCGCGATGTACGACGATCGGCGATCTCAGGCCTCGTACGACACGCTATCCGGTGTCCACTGGCAGACGGAAACCAAAGACAAGACAACGATCGTCACGGCCACGTTGCCGGATTCTTTGCCGGTCAGTCGGATCATCCTCCGCGTCAATCACGACCGCGATTATCACCGCCGTCTCTCGATTCTCAGGCTGCGCAGCACAATCCAGACCGAAAAAGGCCCGTGGGAGGATTGGGAAACCGTGTCGTCTTCCGTGTTGTCGTCGGTGGAACCGTCGACCTTCACCTTCGCAACTCTGCAGACGCGCAAACTTCGCATGGAGATTGCCAACCGGGACGATCAGCCGTTGGATGTGCAAGGGGAGGTTGTTCTGGCGGTTCGATCCGAGTTGGTGGCAGAACTTCGCCCCGGCCGACGGTACCTGTTGGCGTACGGCAACCCCCTCGCCGTGTCGCCGGAATACGATTTGGCGTATTTCGCCGATCGCATTCCGAAACGCGTGGAACGTGTAGCGATGGGCGACGAAATGTCCATGGCCGAGGCGCGGGAAAAAGCGTCAGCGCTTTTCGAGAATCAGGTTTGGTTGTGGGTGGCCATTCTCGCGATCATTTTGATATTGGGTGTCTTTTCCATTCGCTTGCTGAAGAAATCTGCGTCCATCGCTGATTCGTCATCCTAACCAAGACTTCATCAGAAAGGAAGGTGTGTATGTCTCGCTGGGCTCGTCTCGTCGCCTTGACGTTGGCATTCCTGTTTTCCGTATCGGCATCCGGCTGTTACGGCAAATTCATGTTAACCCGAAAACTGTATACGTGGAACGGCACGCTGGGAAACAAGTGGGTCAATTCGATCGTGATGTTCGTCCTCTTCGTCATCCCGGTCTATGAGATCGCAGGATTCGTCGACTTCATCGCACTCAATGCGATCGAATTCTGGACCGGCAACAACCCGATGGCCATGGGACCCGGAGAACGGGAGACGAGACTCGTCGCCATGAAGGGAAACGAATACGAAGTCACCGCCACTCAAAATCGCATGGAAATTGTCCAACTCACGGGTGAGAACGCAGGTAAAACCACGATCCTGACGTATCGGCCAGCGGAAGGCGCCTGGTATCTCGATGTGAACGGCGAACCAAAGAAAGTCGCCCAGCTCCGTCCGTCGGAAGAGCGACTGGTCGAATACATCAATCCGTACCAGACACGCTGAGATCTGAAATCAAAAAGGCGGGTGCAACCCGCCTTTTTTCTTTCCGTGCACGAACGCCCAGACAATCAGAACGTAAACGTGGTCATACTGTAACTCCACAAGCCCACGTCATCCGAACCAAAAAACGATTTCATCAGTTTTCCGGGAACAAAGAGGCTTGCCCCACTTTCCCAGGCAAAATGCTTGTTAAACCGATACACTCCCACGAGGTCAATCTCAGTCCCAAAGATGCTCCCACTTGCAGTGGATTTCTTGGCAGAGCGGAAATGATGTGCGTCGGCCATCAACGTGAGCTTCTCATGCGGAACGAGTTTGATTTTGGCCATGGCGTCCAGCAGACCCAGACCTTTGGTCTGAGAAGGGACGTCGACAAAATAGTCCATGTAGCCGTAGTACTTGTGATTCGTGCCATACAGGGTATTGAAACTCGTGATTTTGTCATCGGCCTTATTGTCTCCGGACAGAAAATCCGCGCCACAAGTGATCGCGGGTTTCCACCCGGCTTCCCGCATGGTATACGAGAGCGAACCTGTCAACATGTACGCCGATATGTCGTTCTCGCCATTCTTTCCCAGTTGGTATGCCAATTCGGTTTTGTACGCCCAGGGGCCGAATTCTCCCCGCGAATACGTGCCCAGCGTCAGTCGGGCGAGCGTGTCCTTCCCGTCGGAAACTTTCTCGGTCCCGTCCATTTCGGCCATCAGATAAAAATCGACGGCGTAGCGTTCCGACGGCTTGTACATGCCATAGAGCCCTGAGAAATACATATCTTCTTCGTCGGACACGTTCCCGGCCAGAGCAGGCGGACTGGCGACGGAAGCCGGCGCGCTATTTTCCTGGAGGTCGAATGCGAAGCAATCCAATTTGAATTTTTCCGTCCAGCGGATCGTCACGATCGATCCGTCAAAGGAGCGGCCCACGTTGCTCCAGCCGACGGCTCCGACCAGACGTTGATCGCCGTATGCGGCCTCCATCCTCCCCAGCTTGAGATCCAATTTCTTCCACAAGAACCCTTCGTACGTCACATACGCCTGATGCAGGTCTAGATTGGCCGTATTCGAGAGCGTATTCGGTTCTTTTCCGAATACCCGCGAGTCCTGAATCTGAATGAAACCGTGGACGTGTTCGAGCGGTTCGAAAGCGGCTCCGACGCGCGCCCGGAGATAGGTGTAGCTATTGATATCTGTCTTATTGTTGAAGTCTCGACCGTCGGTTTCCGACCTCAGTCGAATCTCTGAACTCCATTTGATCTTCGGACTTTCCTCGTCTTGCGCCATCAGCAAACCCTGCACAAGAAACACCAGAACCAAACTCCATCTGATTGTCATTTTCGAGCCTCCTCTTTGACAACATCATATTTCGATTGTCTTTCCGTCGCCTTGGCGTCCCACTCAGGAACCTTGATTTTTAGAAATTCGATCTTTTCTTTGCGCAGTTTATCCATGTCCAATCCGATATACGCCTGCGCCTTTTCTTTCGTGGAGATGTCCGGCAGGGCGACAGGTAATTTCACTCCATGGCCGCTCAGGACCTGCGCGAGGAGAACCCGTGCTTCCTGGGCTTTTTCCAAGCCGGCCGCCAGAACTCGCGCCCCCTCAATAGGAGAATGAAAAGAACCCCCATGGCTCGCCGCCACATAATCCCAGCGCCATTGCGCCTGACGGATCAACTTTTGAATTGGCTTCAATTCCTCCGTGGTCGCGCCTCCGTCCAGCGCGGCCTTGGTCTCCACATGGGCCTTGATCAAAGCCTCTTCCAAACGCTGGCGCACGTCCAGGATACGGTCCTGCCGCTCGTAGACGTTCCGCACCAGTGTTCCCTCGCTTTCTCGATGACACACCTGACAACTGTTTGCGATGTTGTTCAAGGGACTTTGGATCTTGTGATCAGTGAACTTTACGCCGCCTTCACTCCGGTAGGGCATGTGACAATCTGCGCACGAGACGCCACGGTCGGCATGCACACCGGTGAGATAGATTTCGTAGTCAGGATGTTGCGCCTTCAACATGGGCGTTTTGGAAATGGCGTGCACCCAATCGACATGTTCCACGTTGTCATAATAGTCCTCCATTTGCTCAACCGTGAAGCCATTGTCCCAGGGGAAGGTCAGGTATTTCTCTTCTTTGCCTTTGAAATAATATTCGACATGGCATTGTGCGCATACGAGGGACCGCATCTCCTGACGCGACGCCTGGCGAATGTCTTTTCCCTGTCGTTCGAACGCTTCGACGAGGGCCGGACGGGTGATACGCAGATTCATCGTCTTGTTGTCATGACAGTCCTGGCATCCGATCGGGTTAACGATCTCTTCGCCCATGTCGATCCATTTGGTTTTGTAGAATTCTTTGACTCCCTTCTCGTTCATCACGCGCGGCACGTCTGTGCTCTTGCAGGTCCAGCACGTAGCAGGCTGGGGAACGCCCGTCCGCAATGTCAGCCGCACATCCTGAACGGCGTAATAATGGCCCCGGGCCTGCTGAAAATCCCTTGAAAACGCGTAACCGGCAAACAGAATAACGATATCCGGATCCTCGTGGAGGAGGTCACGAGAGGCATTCCCTCCGTACTTGCTCCGGAAGGTGGTATCCGAAGTCCGCATGTAGGATTCATACTCCCGCGGGAAGTTCTCACCCCATACCTCGTTACGCGGCTCCCAGTCGGAAATGGGCTTGACCATTTGAAACATGTATTTCTCTTCGTTCCGTCTTTCGACAATGGAGTGTGCAAATAGACCAACCAGAAAGACGCCTCCGACGGTGATGAAGAACACGATCCATCCGAGTTTTGGTTTTTCCTGAATCAGTTGCACCAGGCTTTTCATGGGGCTCTCCTATTTCGTAATCTTGTCTCTCATGAGTTCATGGATCCACTCCGGGACGACCGGACTCAACCGGGGCACGCGCGCGAAAGGAGTCGACGCCAAACTGCTCACTCTGCCATGCGGAACCTCGCGATGACACTGCCAGCAGAGACGTCCGTCTCCGTGCGGAGCGGTTTTTACCGTCGCGCTGGTCGTGGCGACACGTGAGTTCAGGTGCTCATGGCAACGAACGCAATTGTCCTGGACGGCTTCCATTCCGGCGTCCTTGATTTGGATGACCTGCGGTTCCATTCTCAGGGTAAACATCGACGCGTGCCGCAGACCGTCTTGAGCTTTGAACCAGTATTTCTCCAGAAAATTGTCCTGTGGCACATGACAGTCATTACAAACGGCAACCCGTGCGTGACTGCTGCGTTCCCATGTTGCAAACTGCGGGGCCATGACATGACAATTCATGCAGGCGCGCGGATCGTCAGACAGATACGAGAGGACGTTGCCGATATAGAGCGCAAACAACCCGATTCCAAAGGAAGCGCCGGTGACCAAAATCGCAGGCAAACGCCAATTGTCCGGTGGAAAGAAGAACCGAATGAGGCTTCGCATAATCACTGAATCAATATTCTGTTGAAGCAAAGTAATCGCAGGCCGGAAGGAATGAATGACTTCCGTCATGCAGGTGGAAAATGAAAAAACCTCCCAGAAGGAGGTTTTTTCGAGGTCGCGCAATGATTACTTGTATTGGTCATACAGGGAGTCCAGCTTCGCCAGCAAGCCGCCCACCGTATCCGCCGACGGCAGCGTGTAACCGGGTTGCAACCTTTGCACGGTCTGCAAGGAAGCGGAAAAACGGGACAGACGAAACTCGCTGTAGGCCTGATGAACATACATGTCATGGTAGGTCACCGTACGGTCGTGGGTGAAGACAAACGTCGGACGACGACGAATCACGTTCTCCGAAGAAATGATCGAACTGTTGTATTGAGCCAGTGCCCATGAAGAAAACGAAATCCCGGCAACTCCTTCGAGAATGGAATCCTGTGTAACAATCGCAAGCCTGAAGTAGCCATCCGCTTCCGGAATACTGTCCATCTTCAGGGTCGTCCAACCCAAGCCGATGTATGCCTGGCCCCCCTCGCTCGGAATGAGCTCCGTGAAGGCCGCATGCGCCTCGACATATTCCTGATTTCTGAATTTCTGCCAGGCCACATCAAGCGGATTATCGTCGCCACAACTGACGAACAACAGCACAAAACCAATCAGTGCAAATCGTTTCATATGACATCTCCACCGTAACTCATTGTTTTCTTGATTCTGAAGATCGGATACCGGTTCATTATAAGTTCTTTCGAGATCACCTCGCAGTGATTGCCATCACGCCGATACTGCGGGCAGACTCGCCATGATGTCCTCAAATGTTCGATCTGCTTCGAAGAGCGACGTCACACGCACGATGATCCTTTCGACCACTGAGTCTGGGCAGGACGCCCCGCACGTAACCAGTATATCCAAAGGACGCGAATTGGGCAACCATCCAACCGATTTTTTTTCCGCACGGGCACGGAGGTCATAATGCATAATTTCGTTTGCAGAGACCACCTTTTCTGCCGATGAGATGTAGTAAGTCGCCAATTTCTGCTCACACAGCTCGACCAGGTGAGACGTGTTCGAACTATTATAGCCACCGGCGACGATCGCAAGATGCGCCGGTTGTTTCAGCAATTCATACACGGCATTTTGGTTGTCATTGGTCGCGTAACAAAGAGTGTCCCGTGTGTCCGCAAAATGGGCTGCCGAATCCTCCACGCCAAACTTTTTCTGCATGGTCTGCTTCAGATAGTCGGCAATTTCCTGCGTGTCGGAGGCCAACATGGTTGTCTGATTGACCACACCGATACGATCCAGATGCTTTTCCGGATCAAAGCCCTCCGAGTATTGTTCACGGAACAATTCAAAGAATTCCTTTTTTGGCAGATGGCCCAGGATGACTTCTGCCAATTTCTGCGCTTCCGTCAAGTCCCTCACGACGACCGTGGGTGCGCTTTGCCGGCTGTGCGAAAACGTCGCTCGGGTCTCTTCGTGCGACGGTTTGCCGTGCACCACCACCGTGTACTCGCGGTTCCCAATTTGTGAAGCCTTGTTCCAGACTTTTTCCACAAATGGACACGTGGTGTCGTGGCCGTAGGGATCAATTCCTATTTCGTTCAGTTTTTCCTGAATTTCGATCGTCGTGCCGAAAGCCGGAACAATGACAATGTCATCGGGAGTGAGTTCATCCCATCCGACGAGCGTGTCTCCGTTCGTCTTCATCAGAAATCGAACTCCGCGGCTTTGGAGATCGGCATTCACGTCCGGATTGTGGATCATTTCGGACAATAGAAAAATCCTGCGGTCGGGATGTTCGTCGATGGCGCGATAGGCGATTTCGATTGCGTTCTCAACGCCAAAACAAAACCCAAAATGACGAGCGAGGTAAAACCGAACGGGACCAAAATCGAGCCGTGTGGGTGAAAAGTCTTTCTTCCGTGTGTCCTGCTGCCGTCGGAGATTCTTGATCGCGGTGACATAAGAACTGCGATAGTAGGGGGGGATGTCAAACTTTCTCATACCTGGGCATTATACACATCCTGTCGGCGAAAAACCAGTCCTCACGGGGTCTCGATGTGCGCTCCCCAGAAGAGAAGAGCAGAACAGACGAACCATGCGATCCACTGTCCGAGCAGTAGATAGTCCCGGCCCGGCCGTCTGAGCAGGATCATCTGGATCAACCACGCAATTCCCCACATCGCAAAAAGAACCGATACGCCCAGCGCCATTTCGCGTTTGAACGGTATCCCATTCGACATTCCGAGAAAGAACAGAAGAACAGCCAGCAGCAACAGATCCACCGTAATCATCTGAAACGCACACATCGATTGCACCCAATTTCTCACCAGGACGGGTTTTTCCGCCGCGGGACGCGTACTCAGCGATTCCCGATTGCCAATCAGGAGGTGAGCGAAAAACGCCAGCACGAGAATCGCGCCTGCGATGACAAAGGGATAATTCATGTTGTCCTCTTCTTGGATGGGCTACCGCTACCCTCCATCCCCGGCCACCCGAATCACAATCTTGCCGAAGAACTTTCCTTCCTCATAATACCGAAAGGCATTCGCCACCTCGGATAAATCAAAGACGTGATCGATCACCGGTACGACTTTTCCGGCTTCGAAGTACTCGGACATCCGCTCGAGGCCTTTGTTTACTTTCAGCGCCAAAACTTGCATTCGTTTGCGGCTT
>CAZRTJ010000039.1:0-20191 GCA_964602985.1 uncultured Bacteroidota bacterium | reverse complement strand
GTCTGATAGTAAGAGTTGGCGAGATAGTAGGTGGCCAGCCCTCCGCCGCTCGTACCTTCAAATTCCGTCAGATACTTTGCCAATCGCCGAATGGCCTCTCGGTGGTCGCCGCTCAGATAGGCCTGTTCCGCCGACACCAGACGGTTCATCGATTCTTCATTGATCGAGGATCGATAATACATGTATCCCCACACGACAGCAATAACGACAACCACACCCGTCAGGATCTTCGTCAGTTGATCTTGATTGGTCTTCGCATAATCCGTGACGTTCGCGATCTTCTCGAGCAACGGGTCTTTATGCAATTCCTTGCGTGTAAATTTCTTTCTGGCTGAAAGCATACTGGCTCCTTGAGTTTCGTAAGTGCCCTTGGCGCGACTCGAACGCACGACCCACAGTTTAGGAAACTGCTGCTCTATCCAACTGAGCTACAAGGGCAACCCGTATTGGGTCGCCAAAATAGTCGGACACACCGACAAAATCAACGTTCTTAAGAATGTCACTTCGACACGATCACCTTCGCGTGCCGAATCACCTTTTCGCCGAGCAAGTATCCCTTCTCATGCTCGTCGACGATGACATTGGGCGCTTGTCCATCTGCTTCGATCTGCATCAGCGCATCATGCAAATCGACGTCTAACTCCTGCCCGATCGATTGTATCGCCCGCAGGCCCTTTTCTTCCAAGATCTTGACCATCTTTCGATAGATGATGTCAAACCCCTGGAACGCTTGTCGGATTTTTTCATCCGATGTTTCAATCTGGCCGGCTACCTTCATCGCCCGCTCCAAATCGTCTAGTATCGGCAAAATGTCCAGGATCAGCCGCTCGTTGGCATACTGGATTGTCGTCTCCCGTTCACGAGCGATCCGCTTCTTGAAGTTCTCAAACTCGGCCAGGGTGCGCAACAATTGATCCTTGACCGCAGATACTTCGTCGGTCACGGCCTCGGGCCGACTTGTCTCGTCCGCGTCGACGGGAACCGTCTCTTCAACGACGGGAAGCGTAGCGTCTTGCGTGGTTTCGTCCTTTTCTTCGTTCATCGATAACTAATTTTGGTTAAATGAAGTTTCCAGCAGATGCGCCGTATACTGAACCAGCGACACCATCTTCGCGTACGGCATGCGAGTGGGACCGATAATGCCCACTGTACCGCATTGTTCTCCCAGAAAGAAAGGAGCCGTTATAATGCTGCATTGGCTCATCCCCTCGTTTTCTTCGCCAATTGTCACTTGAACATCCGGGTTCCTCGAACTCAAGATGCGCGCGATCGATTGACGGTCTTCCAACATCTGCAGAAGGGGAAGGGCAAGTTCATTACCCACAAATTCCGGTTTCGTCAAAATGTTTTGCGTACCCGCAAAATTGACCGGGGATTTAGGCTCAAAATCAAACAAACGGACAGCCGACTCGATCAGCACCCGGACGAAAATCAATGCGTCCTCCCGAAAGCGGGCCTGGGCATCCGAAAGGCGGGCCTCCAGCGTTTCACGGACCTCTCGCACCGTCAGACCCGACAGACGTTCGGCAAGCAGTCGATTCATTTCATGGAGATCCCGTGGCTCAATCCGGCGTCTGACCTGCAAGACAACCGTTTTCACCAACCCGTTGGTCAAGGATAAGTCGACCACGACCCGATCATCTGAGATTCGATCCAGCCGCATGGCCTCCACAACACCGGCATCAAAACGGGGGGCAAGGATGATCCCTAACTCTTGAGACACAGCGGCCAGGGCGCGCGAGGTGTGAAAGAGCACCTCGTCCATACCGTCCGCTAGCCGGGTCACATTCTTCGCGATTTGGTCTATCGCTCGACGCAAGAGCTTCTTTTCGATGGCCGTCAGGTCCTCAGCTTCCATCAGCGAGTCTACGAAGAAACGGTAGGCCCGATCTGTTGGGATTCTCCCCGCAGACTTGTGGGGATGCCCGAGAAGACCCCTCTCTTCCAGGTCCGCCATGACGTTACGAATCGTGGCCGCACTCCACTCGACCGGAAGCAGCTTGGACAGTGTGCGTGATCCCACCGGTGCGCCCGATGCAATGAACTGCCGGACGATATGTTTTAGGATGAGGATTTCACGACTTTCCGACAAACAGATACTCCTTTCAACGGCGCTGAATGTAGCCAAAACATCCTTTTTTGTCAACGTTTCGCATTCGTCTTCCGTGCAACTTTTCGGGGAGTGGACACGTTACTGTGCGTGCTATGGGAAAGGGAGAATAAGCTATGACCATACTCCAGAAGTCGACCTCAGATCGAATCGTGGACGGCGTGTGTGGAGGAGTCGCGGAGTATTTCGGATGGAACTCGACTGTGGTTCGCATCGTCTGGGCCGCCTCCGTCCTTTTTGGGGGATTCGGACTGTTCCTGTACGTCGCAGCTGCGATCCTCATGCCTCGGAGCGTGAACACCACACCGCAAACGCCCGGTTCAATGCGGGTGGGACTCGTCGTGGGTGTCACCCTGACCCTGGCGGGTCTCTTCCTGCTTTTGGATGAATTCCATCTCTTTTCGATGTTTCGCATCTGGCGATATCTCGACACAGGTA
Organism: uncultured Bacteroidota bacterium; assembly: GCA_964602985.1. Classification (GTDB taxonomy): domain Bacteria; phylum CLD3; class CLD3; order SB21; family SB21; genus CAYZJB01. The sequence goes on along the minus strand of CAZRTJ010000039.1, from coordinate 17,643 downwards.
TCGTTCTTCCGTGCCTTTTGATTGGCATCGGGATCGTGATAATCGTCCAACCCAAAGTACTCGGCCGTTTGGAGGAGGCATTCCGCGCGCTGATATGGCCGGACATCCGGCGACATAGCGGCGGAAAGAAGCTCATGGGGGTATGTTCCGGGATTGCGCTTCACATGAGGACGGATCCGACCCTCGTTCGATTGCTTTGGGTGGCGCTGACGCTCACGATATTTCCGCTCGGCTTTTTCGGATATTTCGTTCTGGGCTTACTCCTTGCGGACGAAATGGGCGTCCGCATCATCGGCAAGAATGCGGAGAAGAAACAACCTCATACGGAGTCCTAACATGAACAGCGATATCAACACGGTCACGCAGGTCGAAAATGCGCCTTCGAAACGCGTGCCCGCATTGACGTGGGGCGTGACGCTGGTTGCGATTGGCACTTTCTTCCTACTCTGGAATCTCGACGTCTTGGATGGTTATTGGTTCGAACGATACGGCTTGATTGTCATGGGTCTCGCCCTGACAAGCTGGACCCTGTACCGGAGGAGATATCGGTTCTTCCTGGGCGTCGTGCTGTTCGGGACGGGATGCTTTCACCTGTATCTCGACGGATTGCCATATCAAGCGATCCGCGATTTGTGGCCCGTCTACCTCCTGATCCCGGGAGTGGCTTGTCTGCTCAATTTCGTCGTCCGACCTTCCCGGTGGTTTTCACTCCTGTGTGGTCTGGTCCTGAATGCCGTCGGATGGTTGTGGCTTGCCCGCGAACAACGCTGGGTCGATTATGACTGGTTTGTAAATGCCCGCGCGCTCAGTTGGCCGTTGATTTTCATCACGGCCGGGATTATTCTAATCGCGGTCGCAATCGTCAGGAATCGTCATCATTGACTTCGCTAACAGGCAAACAGCTTCGCTACCTCCGCTCCTTGGGTCAACGCCTCAAGGCATCCATCCAGATTGGAAAGAACGGATTCTCAGAAAATACCGCTCGCTCCATCGAGAACGGATTTAACACAAAAGAACTGCTGAAAATTAAGGTCCAGGATGGATGCATGGAGGATCTGGAAGAGCTGGCCAGCCAAGTAGCGGAAAGAACGGACGCGGCCCTGGTTCAGATCATCGGAAAGAACTTTCTGCTCTACAAACCACATCATGAGCATCCGGTCCTGAAGCTTCCAAACTAACTTTCCAGTAGTTTCTCTTCTTGAACGATAATCCTCATAGCATCGGACGATGACTTCGCCTCAATCAGTTTCTGTCGAAATACGGCTTGATTCAAAAGGCGGGAAATTCGCGAGAGCATCTTAATGTGCAGGCTGGAGGCTGTTTCCGGACCGATCAGCAGGAATACGATCCGAACCGGCTTCCCATCGAGCGAATCGAAATTGACATCCTGACTGGTTATACCCAGCGCCACAAGCAGATCATCCATCCCGGCCGACTTGCCGTGCGGAATGGCCACACCGTTGCCGATCCCGGTACTCATCATGTTCTCCCGCTCGACGACCGCCTGCAGGACCTGGTCGCGATTCCGGACTTTGCCGGAGGCATGAGCCAGATCGATCATTTCTTCCAGGATCGCCTTCTTCTCGAAGTGCTGGATCGGAATTTGAATAAGATTTTCGGTGAGTATGTCGCTGAGTTTCATGTGGATCAAAACCGCAATATGGGTTATTTCATATCAAAATGGCTTAGTCGGCGAAACGCTTCACACCGCTCATAGATAATCGATGGCGTGAGCTTTTGCAAGGCCCGAAGACTGAAATCTTCCACGCAAAAAGACGCCATGGCGCTGCCGTAGACGGTCGCCCGCCGGAGACTCACATCTGACAGGTCGCCCACGCTGGCCAAATACCCGACAAACCCACCCGCAAACGTGTCTCCCGCTCCGGTTGGGTCACACACTTCCTCCAACGGAAACGCCGGGACGAAGAAGAGCCCCTCCTTGGTGATCAGCAAAGCCCCATGTTCGCCTTTCTTGATCACAAGAACCCGGGGTCCCATTGCAAAAATCTCTCGTGCTGCTTTAAAGAGATTCGGTTGTCCCGACAGTTGCCGCGCCTCGGAGTCATTGAGAACAAATACATCGACTTTCGACAGGACACGGCGGAGGGAAGCCGGCTTCCCGGAGATCCAGAAATTCATCGTGTCCAAGACCACGAGCTTGGGGGATCGGACCTGCTGCAGCACGTCCCATTGCAGATCCGGGTCAATATTCCCAAGAAAAACATACGGAGAGTCCTTGTAACGATCGGGTAATACGGGGCGGAAGTTCTCAAACACATTCAGGTGAGTATACAGCGTCTCCCGATCGTTCAAATCAAAACTATACTTACCCCCCCATCGAAATGTCTTCCCACCTTTGACCATTTGAAGCCCAGCGAAATCGACTTCCCGATCCTTCAAGAATGCAATTTCCTGCATCGGGTAGTCCTCGCCAACAACGGCGACGACACGCACCGGCGCAAAATAGCTGGCCGACGTCGAAAAAAACGTCGCTGAACCGCCTACCGCATCATCGACCTTGCCAAAGGGCGTCTCCACGCTGTCCAGCGCAACCGATCCCACCACCAGAATGCTCATTTCAACTCCTCGTCTGATTCCTCTCTTCGTTCCATATAGGTGGGCGCGGAAACACCCAGAATATCCAATCCTCTTTGCAAAACGATCCGTGTCGCGCGGCACAACCACAAACGCGCCCTCGTGGTGACCTCATTCGCTGTCACGACACGAAGTGCGTCGTTCTTCTTACCGGCCGTCTGATACCGGTGGTACAATCCCGCCAGTTCTTCAAGATACGTGGTTACGGGATGAACTTCCAGAACCTCCGCCAACCGCCGCAACAGCGCGGGGAATTCGTCCAGCTTCTGCACGATGTCCCTCTCTTCGGCGGACGTCAGAACCGATAGATCAACCTCCCGATCTTCCCAGGAAATTCCTTTTTCCTTTGCCTTGGCTTCGATGGAACAAATCCGCGCGTGCGCATTCTGAACATAGTAAACGGGGTTCTCCATCGTCTGCTGGCGCGCAAGCTCGAGGTCAAACTGCAGGTGAGAATGATGACTCCTCATGATCAGGAAGTATCGAAACACGTCGCTCCCCAGCGCATCGACGAGTTCGTCGATCGTGACGAAATTCGCTTTCCGTTTAGACATCTTGAGGATCTCGCCTTCTTTGGACAGCGTCACAAACTGATGAACGACAATGGTGACCCGTGCGGTATCGTAGCCCAGCGCACCCAGAGCCGCCAAGACGTCAGGATATTCCGCCACGTGATCGGCGCCAAAGACGTCGATGATTCGATCGTATCCTCTCTCGAATTTCGTGATATGATAGGCCATATCGGGCAAGCGATAGGTGGGTTCTCCTGTCGACTTGACAATCACTTTGTCCACATCGGGCTTCGGGCCGTGGCGATACTCCAGCGGCCCGGTCCGGAGCCACGTCGCACCGTCTTTTTCATACGTAATCCCCTGTTGATGAAAGCGTGAGATCAATGTCTGAAGCCGATTTTCCCGATAGAGGGTATCTTCGTTGAAGTACACGTCAAATTGAATGCCGACTCGTGAAAGCACATCTCGAATGTTGGCGAACAAAATCGGTTCCGCAAATGCAAGAAAGCTCGCCGCATCCAGGGTCTTCCAGGAATCCCCATGCTGGTTCTGAATTTGCTCGGCAATATCGCGAATGTACTCGCCCTCGTAGTATTTGTCCGGCAAAACCACATCCTCACCCAACGCCTGCAGGTATCGTATCCGTACTGATTCCCCCAGTTTCTTCATCTGGGCGCCCGCATTGTTGTAGTAATATTCACGGGTCACATGATATCCGCTATTCTCCAGTATCCGGCACAGGACATCCCCCAACACGGCCTGACGACCGTGTCCCACACTCAGAGGTCCTGTCGGATTGGCGCTGACAAATTCGACATTTGCATTCATCCCGGTACCGGTGTCCGAACGACCATATGCGGCTTCGTTTCGCACGATCTCGCGGACTCGCTCGTGGAAGTAGTCCGGGCTGAAAAAGAAATTGATAAACCCTCCACCCGCTACCTCAATTTTCGAAATCCGCTTCGTATCCGTGTCCATGCCATCCGCAATGGACTGCGCCAGCACCCGTGGATTTTGTCCGATACTCTTAGCCACGATCAGGGCTATGTTTGTGGCCAAGTCGCCAAACTTAGGATCCTTCGTGCGCGTGAACGGAATCTCGCCTGGGGCGCGTATTCCCAGTTTGTCCAATGCGTTGCGAAGGGCTTGATCCAGGTAGGTCCGCATGGTCAGTTGCTTTTGCTTTTCAGGAAGGCTTCAATAAACATGTCAATGTCGCCGGCCATTACGGATTCCGTGTCACTCGTTTCCGTGTCGGTTCGATGATCCTTGACGAGGTTATAGGGATGAAAGACGTACGATCGAATTTGGCTTCCCCAGGCGATGTCCGACTTGGAGCTTTCGATTTCATCCAAACGCTCCCGTTCGGCTTTCTTCTGTAACTGGTATAGTTTGGAGATCAGCAATTTCATCGCCATTTCGCGATTCTTGAACTGCGAGCGTTCGCTCTGGCAGGCAGCCACCGTCCCCGTCGGGAGATGGGTGAGGCGGACCGCGGTCTCCACCTTGTTCACGTTTTGTCCGCCTTTTCCGCCGGATCGGTAGGTGTCCATCTTGATGTCCGACGGACTGATTTCGATCTTCGCCTCCTCCTGGTCTAACTCCGGAATGGCGAACACAGACGCAAACGACGTGTGTCGTCGCGCATTCGAATCAAAAGGAGAAATCCGAACCAGCCGGTGCACTCCGCTTTCGCACTTCAGCATCCCATACGCATACGGGCCACGGAATTCCATCGTGACACTCTTGATTCCTGCGCCCTCACCATCCAGGATGTCGATAATTCCGACGTCATACCCTTTGGAGGCGCCCCACTTCTGGTACATCCGCATCAGCATCTCTGCCCAATCCTGGGACTCAGTGCCGCCGGCACCGGGATGAATGGTCAGGATCGCCGTCCGCTGATCCTCCTCTGCCACAAACAGCGCGCGCAATTCCAGTTCCCGAACTTTTTTCTCCAATGCGTGAACGTCAGATTCAATCGAGGATAGGACGGTGTCGTCTTTCTCAGCGGCGGCGAGTTCCAAATATTCGCGGATGTCGCGTGTCTGGCGATCCAGGTCACTCCACGACTCGACCCACGACTTTTCTGTGGAAAGCTCCTGCATGACCTTTTGGGCCCGCTGATTATCCTGCCAGAGATTCTCGCTCACGGACTCGTGTTCGAGTTCGGCTATCCTTCTTTCACGCCGATCGAGTTCAAAGAAACCTCCGCATATCCAGGACATCGGACGATATCTTTTCCAGGCGTGCTTTCAATTCACCAACCGTGATCATAGTACTCCCACTTTTTCGGCGGCAAAGTAAAGAAAAGGTCCTGTAAAGTCAAAAAAAAAGCCGGACGTTTTAGCCCGGCTTGGAATCTTGCGTGCAACGATCACAGATCGTAATACAAGGCAAACTCATACGGATGCGGTCGCAGTCGAAGAGCGTTGACTTCATTCTCCGTCTTGTACCGAATCCAGGTCTCAATGATGTCTTCACTGAAGACTTCTCCCTTCAGGAGGAAATCGTGATCGTTTTCGAGTGAATGAATTGCCTCCTCCAGCGAACCGCACGTGGACGGGACATTGGCCAGTTCTTCCGGCTTCATGTCATAAATATTCTTGTCCAGTGGATCGCCCGGATGGATCTTGTTGACGATCCCATCGAGGCCGGCCATCAGCATGGCGGCAAACGCCAGGTACGGATTGCACGACGGATCGGGACAGCGAAATTCGACTCGCTTTGCTTTCGGAGAGGGCGAATACATCGGAATTCGAATAGCCGCACTGCGATTGCTCTGCGAATACGCCAGATTGACGGGCGCCTCGAAACCAGGAGTCAGGCGCTTGTAGGAGTTGGTCGTTGGATTGGTCAGCGCATTGAGCGCCTTCGTGTGCTTGAGAATTCCTCCGATAAAGTACAGCGCCATTTCACTCAGTCCGGCGTATTGATTCCCGGCAAACAACGGCTGATTATTCTTCCAAAGGCTCATATGCACGTGCATCCCGCTCCCATTGTCTCCAAACAACGGTTTCGGCATGAAGGTCGCCGTCTTGCCATGCTTGAATGCGGTATTCTTGATAATATACTTAAAAAGCATCAGCTGATCGGCGACTTTCGTCAACGAGTTAAACTTAAAATCAATTTCGGCCTGACCCGCAGTGGCGACCTCGTGGTGTTGACGTTCGACCGAGATACCGCACTCTTGCAACGTCATCATCATTTCATTGCGCAGGTCCTGGAACCGATCCGTGGGCGGAACCGGAAAGTAGCCTTCCTTGTTCCGTGTCTTGTACCCAAGATTCGGATTCTCTTCTCGTCCCCTCGTCCAAATGCCCTCGACGCTGTCGATATAATAGAAGCCTGCGTTTTGAGTTTGATCAAACCGAATGTCGTCAAAAACAAAAAATTCTGCCTCGGGGCCGAAATAAGAAGTGTCGGCAAGTCCTGTGGATTTCAGATAATTTTCAGCCGCAACTGCGATACCTCGCGGACATCGATTGAACCGCGTCTTGGTCACCGGGAGATGAACATCACTGATCAGACTGAGGGTCGGGAGTGCGGAGAACGGATCAATAAAGGCCGAGTCCGGATCCGGCATGATCAGCATGTCGCTCTCATTGATCGCTCTCCACCCGCGGATACTGGATCCATCAAAACCCAGACCTTCTGAAAACACTTCTTCGGTCAATTCCTCGATCGGAACGGCAAAGTGCTGCCACAGGCCCACCAGGTCCATAAACTTGAAGTCTACGACCTGCACATTCTTCTCTTTGGCAAGATCCATTGCCCTTTTTGCTGCCTCTTTGTTCATGTCAACTCCCTGATTGCTTGTTGATGAATGGTTCCAACGGTAGTGCAATGATTTAAACAAAAAGCCCCTTTCCATTTCGGAAAGGGGCTAAAATCCCTAGGGTTCAGCGCTGGCGCCTAATTCCAGCAAAACCAGCAGGCGCTTCTTCAACCTGAAGCGACCGCTAAATCGCCTCATCTCCAGACTCTCCCGTTCGTATTCGAATAACATCTTCCAGCGAACTGATTAGTATCTTCCCGTCTCCGATCTGACCGGTGCGGGCGGAATTCATGATCACGTCAACAACTTCGTCCAGTATAGAATTATCCACGATGATTTCAAGTTTTATTTTTGGCAGGAACTCAATTCGATACTCATTTCCGCGATAGAGCTCCGTGTGACCGTGTTGTCTCCCAAAACCCCGAACTTCCGAAACCGTCATTCCTTTTACGCCGATCTGAAGCAACGCCTCCTTCACGTCATCCAGCTTGAATGGTCGGATGATCGCTTCGATCTTCTTCACTAATTCCCGGATTTCCCGGCTTCCAATTCCTTTCGAATCTTTTCAAGCTCTTTTTCAGCATTAACGCGAAGCTGCTTCATTTTTTCCAGTTGGTATGATGCCCGCTGGGCTCCTCGCTCTTCTTCCAGGAGTCTCTCCAGCAGACGTCTTCGCTTCTGATCCGCGGCTCCACTGTAGAAGCTCACCGGCAGAATGTTCATCGACAAGCTCGTACCGAGACGCCACTTCGCATAGTTCGGAGCTCCACCCGTTCCTCCAGCCTGTTGTCCAGGACGACGGATGTCTGTATCATAAGCTGTTTCGTCAGACGATCCGGCAACGAGCAAGTCGAAATACGCGCCAATGGATAACCACGGCAGAACCTGGTAATTCAATCCCGGGGCGATGTAAGCAAATGACTCGCGGCTGTACACTTGTTCTACCGGCTGAGATACGTATGCAAGTCCATACGCATCCAGAGATAGCCTGAGTTTCCGCACCGGATACGCAAAACCCAATCCATAGTTCACATGCACGCTTAGCTTGTCGCTCTTGGTATTGGAAGCGATGCCAACTTTCTTACTCTTGTCATTATGGTACCACCCGCCCACATTCACATTGATCATGTAGCCCTGCTCCTTGTAGTAAGGATTGCCATAAAAGGACAGCAGGCCCGATGCGCCCAGTTCGAAGGACTCTGACTTGTAGACTTCAAAAGGAACGTTACGCGCCCCCCCAGTCGGGATCCGGGTGCCAATGGAGGTTCCCATGACTACCTTACCATCCATGAATTCAAACCCACCAGCCCGGATGATCCCAAACAAATCGCCCGGGACGGTCGAGAACTTGTTCACTTGCGAACGCTGATTCAGATCCTGATAGGTAATGATCGATATCAACGCATCCACATGGTCCACGACTCCAAACGCTACGGTCATATTGTTGGATGCGTGGAAGAGATTAATTGCTTTGGCATTCGTAAAACCAGACAGTCCCGCGACGGCGTAAACCCGTCCCTGATTGTAGACGCTCAGATATCCGGGCTCAATGGAATAGGCAGAGTACGTGTTGAATGTACCGTATCGACCGGTCCCCAAACCATTGCCAACCTGAGAGTGTGCCGAAGAAATCACTGACAACCCGGCCAAGACGAGTAAGGAACATCTCAAAAACTTCATTGCCAATCCTCCGGCATTTGAAGACGGAATTGTGAAAGAAAAAATAAACCGCAATTGTAGCTAAGGTAAAGAAATACAAAAGCTTTGTCAAGGCGATTCTGACCCCTCTGAGGGTCACGGCCTACACTGGATTATACGATACGGATGGAAAAGCGATCACTCGTAGCGGAGACTCTCGATGGGATCCAGTTTGGAGGCTTTGGATGCCGGCCACATACCGAAAATGATTCCGATTGCCATGCAGAACATCATTCCGCCAAAAGCCCATCCCACGGGGAAGGTGATCGGCACACTCACAAACGCGCTCACGATATTCCCCAGCCCCACTCCCACCATAACACCAATGAAACCGCCAATAAGGCACAGCACGACAGCCTCAACGAGAAACTGAGCCAGGATGTCTTTGCGCTTGGCGCCCAGTGCCTTGCGAATTCCAATTTCCTTGGTTCGTTCAATGACGGAAACCAGCATGATATTCATGATACCGATCCCCGCCACGAGAAGTGCGATGCTCCCCATGGCAACAGCCACCAAACGAATCACGACCGTCATTTCGTCAAAGGCACGAATCAACGAATCGTTTGAGAAAATGTCAAAATCATCCTCGTCCAACGGCTTTACGCCCCGAGCCACACGCAGAATTCCCCGTACCTCTTCCTGGACATCCTCCACTTTGTAGCTGGATTTCGCCTTGATGGTGATATTCAAGGACCGAGTGAAACCCATCTGATCCTTGGGCCCGAACATTTGCATGAATACAGAAATGGGAATACACGCGCTATTATCCCCAGCGCCCGACGCGACATTTCCCAGTTCTTCGTAGATCCCAACCACGGTAAACTTCATCCCGTTGACTTTCACAATCTGATCGATTGGATCTTTGAACGGAAACAACTTCTGCGCGACCTTGGACCCGATCACGATTACTTTTCGGCCAACACGAACATCTTCTTCGGAAATAAATCGTCCAAAACCGACCATCTGATTGTTGTTGATCTGAAATTCCGGAGTGCCGCCGGCGAAGTTGACATTCGGATTGGTCTTCAAATCTTCGTGCGTGATTTGGACTTGGTCCCAGAGTTCCCCACCGACAAGTTCCGCCCCCTTCGCCTTCTCTCGAAGCAACAGCACGTGTTCCATGGTCAATGGCTTTCTCTTCTGAATCTTCCTCCATTGGTCGTGACCGCGACCAATGACAGGCCATTTCTGCACCTGAAAGACATTGGAACCGAGCTGGCTCATGTCGGATTCCATCTTGTTTTGGATGACCTGAATGCCGGTCATCACGGCAATAATGGAGGCCACTCCAGCCACCACTCCCACCAGCGTCAGGAACGATCGAAGTTTGTTGGCCCGCACGGCATTCAGTGCCATCAAGATGTTTTCTTTGAGCTCTAGACGCATGGCAATCCCTTATTCATAGCGAAGCGCATCGATGGGATCCAAACGGCTCGCCTTCAGCGCCGGCATGAAACCGGACGTCACTCCCGTCAGGATCGAAATGATCACGGCCAGCACAATGACCCCAATCGAAAGCGTTGCCGTAAAGAAAATGTTGATGACCAGGCTGAGCAGGTATGAGATTCCCAACGCAATCACACATCCGATCAGGCAGATCATGGAGGCCTCGAGTAAGAACTGAATCAAAATACTTCTCCGTTTGGCGCCAATCGCCTTGCGAATGCCGATCTCCCGTGTCCGCTCCGTGACGGAGACGAACATGATGTTCATCACTCCAATCCCCCCGACAAACAAGCTAATGCCTGTAATCATCACTCCGACAATTCCAACCACGCCCATGATGCTGTCGTAGAGTTTCGTAAACATATCTTGTTTGTTGATCGCGAAGTTGGCTTCCTCCGTCGGAGACAGCTTTCGAATTCGCCTCATCGCGCCCGTCAGTTCTCCTTCCATGTCTTCCATGGCCTTGATGTCCTTGACCTTGACGGCCATTTGCAGGCCCCATGACCTCCCGAAACACTTTAAGAAAGTTGTAATCGGTATCGCAACCTGCGCATCCAGATTCGGGCCACCCAGCGCTCCGAGGAATCGTCCCTGCTTTTCGATCACACCGATGACTCGAAATCGATACCCTCCAATCTTGATACGCTTTCCGACGGGGTCGGAATTCTTGAATAGCTTCTCCCGAATGTCGGCGCCAATCACACAGACGAATCGCGAATGATCGACATCCATCGCAGAAATGTACCGTCCGATCTCCGGAAGCACGGTCGAGGTCTTCAACTCCTGATCCGTCGTCCCCCGAATGGTAATATCTTCCATCGTTTCCGATTCATATTTCACCGCTCGCACGGCGCCGACGCTGGGATTGATCGCGGCGACTCGGTCTCCCATGAGGTCTTTCAATTTCTCCGCCTCCGCCATCGTGATCTGGGGACGATTGCGGTATTTCCACCAGTCGTCCATGATGATCCAGGGACGCCGGGATACATACAGTACATCAGTGCCGATCGCAGACAACTGCGATTTGAACGATCGCTCCATACCCACCATCACGGTCATCGTCGTCGACACGGCCGTGATTCCGATAATGATGCCGAGGGTCGTAAGAATCCCGCGAGCCTTGTTCGCTCGAATGGCGGTCATCGCCATTCGGAACGCTTCCATCCACTCGCTAAAGAAGTTTCTAACCATGAGCGCTGTCGACCAGAACTTTCTTAAAGACTTTGCGAGAGGTCACTTTTTCATCCGTCTCGATGCGACCGTCGCGGAGACGAACGATCCGGCGGGCATGAGAGGCGATGTCTTCTTCATGGGTCACCAGAATGATCGTCTGGCCTGTCTTGTACAAATCCTCGAAGACGGACATGATTTCCTCGCCGGTCTTGGAATCCAGATTACCGGTCGGTTCGTCCGCGAGCAAAATCGACGGGCTGTTGACCAACGCGCGTGCAATGGCAACGCGCTGGCGTTGGCCGCCTGACAATTCATTGGGCTTGTGCTTCATGCGTGCCGTCAAACCGACTTTTTCAATCGCATCCAATGTCTTTTGCCGACGAGCCGATAGGGATAACCCGGCGTAGATCAGGGGCAATTCCACGTTATGATACACGTCGGATCGTGGAATGAGGTTAAAGTTTTGAAAGACAAACCCGATCTTCTGATTGCGGATGTCGGCCAGTTGGTCGTCGGTCATCAGGGCCACATCTGTACCTTCGAACATGTACGCTCCTGACGTCGGCGTATCCAGGCATCCGACGATATTCATCATCGTGGACTTGCCGGAACCCGAAGGACCCATGAGGGCAATGTAGTCGTTGCGATCGATGCGGAGCGAAACGCCGCTCAGTGCGTGAACCTCTTCGGACCCGATTCGGTATAGTTTGGTGATATCTTGAATGTCAATCAGCATGACTGCCTCAGTTCGATTCGTTGTCAGCGTTATCAGAGCGATCTCGCTTCGGCTTCTCATTGTTCACCTTGACCACCGAACCGTTTTCCAGCAGTTTCGAAATGGCACGATAGCTTCCGGTGATAACCTCGTCACCTTCTTTCAGGCCCTCGACAATCTCAATGTGAGAATCACTTTGGATACCCGTCTTGACGGCGCGTGCGACGGCCTTTCCATTTTCCACGACAAAGACAAGCTCGACCACACCATCCTGGTTCGGCTTAAACTGATCCGTCGAAGAATCATCCGCGATCGCCGTATTGTCCTCCACCGACACCTTCTTCTTCAGTTTCTCCGGCTCCCGCACCGTGACGCACTGAATGGGAACGCTCAACACATGGGTGCGAACGTCTGTGGTGACATCCGATGTCGTCGACATCCCGGGTCGAAGCTGGGATACACTCTCGTCCAACGCGATCTTGACTTCGAATTCCGTCTTCTCTTCCTGGGTACCCGCGGCACGAACATTGGCGCTGTTTGCAATCTCGGTGACCCTTCCGCGAATCACCATACCGGCGAGCGCATCTACCTCGATCTTGGCTGAATCCTGGAGACTGACGTGCACCACATCGTTCTCGTCCACGTTGACGCGAGCCTCCATGCTGGACAGATTCGCGATGACCATGATAATGTCCTGCGAAAACTGGGACCCCAGCGCAATTTCGCCGGTTTCTTTATTCAGCTGACTGACGGTTCCGTCAATGGGAGAATAGATTTCTGTCTTGCTGAGATTGTCTGTCGTCTGTGTCAATTGGGCCTCCGCGGCCTGCACACTGCTCTCTGCGGCTCCGAGCGATCCCTTCGCCGTCGAGAGCGAGGCGACTGCGGCTTCCAGTTCGTTATCAGAAGCGAGGTTCTTGGCGTGGAGTCCCTTGATCCGATCGTAATCCTGTTGCGCTTTTTCATAGTTGGCCTGAGCGGACAGCACTTGAGCCTTGGCGCGCATCACCTCGGCTCTGGCCTGTCCGACACCCGCTTCGTACACGGTCCGATCCAGAGAGACCAGCAATTGGCCGCGTGACACTCGATCACCGTCCTTGACATGCAAACGCATGATGCGGGCGCTGACATTCGAGCTGATCTTGACGTCGGTGATCGGCTGGATTTTCCCCGATGCACTGACCGTTTTGACCACGTCACCGCGTTTGACTTTTTCTGTTGTTACCTCGACGGAATCCTCTTTCTTCTTGGACAGACTGAGCACGGCAAAAACGATCACCACCAAGCCCAAACCGCTGAAGAGCAGGATCTTTTTCTTTCTTGACATGGGATACTCCTAGTACAATCGTAAGGGTTAACGTGTGGCTGTCAGGCCATGCGCCAGGTTGTATTGTTCTTTTGCGTACAGATAATCGTAAACGGCTTGCACATGATTGGCTTCCGCGGAAGTGAAATTCGCGTTCGCGGTGATCTGGTCGAGGATCGTCGCCGCGCCGAGATTGTATCTTTCCGTCGCCAGGCGCAGATCTTCTTTGGCCGATTTCACATTCTCGGCCGCCAGTTGGACGTTCTCGACGGCGGTCTGAAGATTGAGTTGGGCGATGCGAAGATCCAAGGCAACCTGTCGGCGAAGATTTTCCATATTCGACCGCGCAGTTAGCATTCTCTGATTTGCCTGATCGACCGCAGAAGAGGTTTGAAATCCGTTGAAAATCGGTATGCTGAGATTCAGACCTACATTCAATCGATCGTTGGTATTGTACTCCGTGTACGATTTCGGAAAGAACCCGTCGGACCAGCTATACGAAGCAAATGCGCTCAGGGTCGGATAGAATCCCGAACGCGCGGAGCGAAGATCGCTTTTGGAGCTGTGGAATCGCCGTTCGGCGGCGCGATAGTCTTTTCGAGTCGTCAGAACTTGTTCAAGGTCGTCCTCTGCGCGCGCGTTCACCTGATCCAGATCGACATTCAAACCCACGTCTTCCAATTCCATCTCCGTTTGTACATCGATACCGATCAGGCTGTTCAGAGTCGCTCGCGAGGTGGCCAGATTGTTTTTCGCACGATTCAGCGCCAGTTTATCGGAACCCACCTGGACACGCTGCCGATATACGTCGGACAGAATTTGCGCCCCCAATCGATTGCGCTCTTCCAGGCGTTTCAACTGCTCTTCGCTGCGCTTGAGATTCTCTTCGCTGATGCGAAGCAATTGCCTGTTTTTTAAGACAGTGAAGTAGGCATTGTAGACCTGGAGCACGACCGTTTGCTTCGTGCGGTCCAAGTCGAAGGCAGAAGACTGCTCATCTGCGCGAGCCGAGGTGATGCTCGCAAACTTTTTCAATCCATCAAAAATCACGTAATTGGCGTCCACGGAATAGGAATAGGTCGTCGAACTGTTCTTGAGCCCATCATTGGTCAGGAAAGATACCTCCTGATTGGACTGACTCAGTCTTGCATTGGCGCTGACGGACGGGAGGTTATTTCCCCAAGTGGCCGGAAGCACATTGGCGGCTGTCTGGTTATACGCATTCTCCGCCTGAATAACCTGGATGTTATTCTTCATTGCGCTCGCCACGGCCTGCGACAGCGAGAGCTTGGCGGACTCTTGAGCTATCACCGATATAGGGAGAACCGCGATGGTCAGAATGGTCATTATACTTCTCATATCACTCCTCTTGCACAGATACCCGTTTTGGGTCATTTGACATATGGGTGTATTCGAATTCTTTATCAAAATGTTTCAGGCGTTTTCAGCTATTCTCACGAGACACAGCCTATGCGAAAAGGTTGCAGAGTTTTCTATCCCAGCGAACTCATCCCAACGGTCACAAGGGTCGTCAAAATCCACATGAGGACAACGACTTTCACAACCTCGCCGACCGGCTTCTTGTACAACACCGACAGGCCGAGCCCCATCAGGACGGTGCCCCACAATGCGAACAGATCGAACCGCGACAGGAGCATATACCATGGGCTCATAAATGGCTCATCCGGAAATAGAATGGCCGGTCCCATGTCGACACGGAGGGATTCACTGATCACCATCAACGGCAGTTTCATGATTCCCCCAATGGACTCGATCATCGTCGCGTATCCGTACACCGAAAGCAGTTGCAAATAGGTAACTTTGGAGCGGAGCAAGGCGTTTGCAAGAAGCCAATAAAACAGCCCAAAAATGAAGTACAGAACTGCGGGAACGATCGGACTGAAAACCGCTCCGACTACCCAGAATTTTTTCATCATCCCAAGACTCTGTTCGACCTGATCCTTGGAAATCTGCGGATTCTTGGATAGTTGCTCGCGAACTTTTGCAAACTGCACTTCGATCAACTGATCTTTCATCACAAGCGAAAAGGAAATTGTGAGAAGAGCCACCGCCAGGATCGGAGTGATCCAATCCGGTTTCTGCGTCAGACTGGCGAAGGTGCGCGTCGGACTCGCAATGAGATTTGCAATCCGGGCAATAAGCCCCAACGTCTGTGGTGTCTCTGCAGTTTCCATCGTTTTCTCCGGTTTTATGACTGGATGTGAATCACTATTTTTCCCATTTGCAGTGCGTCCCCCATGCGTTCCAATGCCAAACGAACGTCCGCCATCGACCACACCGTGTCGACCCTGGGCTGGATGCGATGTCTATTGACAAACTCCAGCATCTTGCGAAAATCCTGCGGAGTCCCCATCGTACTTCCCCGAATGGTCAGTTGCTTCCAGAAAATCTTGCGCAGGTCGATAGCTTCCGGTAGACCCGCCTCCGCTCCATAGACGACGATTCGGCCTCCGGGCTTGGTCCAATTCAAGATCGGCTGGATCATCGGACCTCCGACGCCGTCGATCACAAGGTCAAATCCCCCCATCGCCTTAACCTTGGCGGACACCTCCGGATCGGAAATGACCACACCCATCCTCGCCCCACAGTCCTTCGCCTTCTCGATTTTTTCTTCATGCCTCGATGAAACGGCAACGTCGTTTCCAGCAGCCACTGCAAAGGCCAAAGCCATCGCGGCCACACCGCCGCCGATGCCCGTAATCAAGACTCGGTCACCCGAACCCAGTTCACCTTGCGTGAACAGTGCCCGAAAGGCTGTCAATCCTGCCAACGGTAACGCCGCCGCCTGTTTGAAATTCAAATGAGCAGGCATCTCATGAATCTGGGAAACAGGGATGCACACCTTTTCAGCAAAAGTCCCATTCTTCGGCATCCCCAGGATGGAGTACCCATCCCCTTGTGCCCGAGAATCGGCTCCCCAATCCATCGACGGATCGATGATAACGTGACGGCCGATCCAGGCAGAGTCCTCTTTGTCGTGGACCGCCTCGACAACTCCGGCCCCGTCCGACCCTAGTATGACCGGAGTCTGAATCTTGGCATACTTGCCTCTGACAATCCACAGATCCCGGTGGTTCAATGCCGCGCAATGGACACGCACGACGGCTTCACCTGCGGACGGGACTGGATCCGGAACTTGCTGGAGTACAAGACTATCCAACGAGCCTGGACTTGTCAAAACTACGGCTTGCATCCTATGCTCGCATTAGTTGCAGACTACGGGAGAAAGTTACGCATCGGCGCAATCAATCACAAAAAAAAGAGCACCAGACCCAGTCCGGCGCTCCCTGATGAAGATCGGGTTCGATCCGTCCGGTACTCAAACACAAAACTTGCTGAGGGCTTCGCGGACACCCTCGCATACTTGCTCTGCGGACTGCCCTTCGATCTGGTGACGGGGCATCATCCAAACCAGGGCGCCGTCTCGAAAAAGCGCCATGGAAGGAGAGGAAGGCGGCACGTCCGAACCGATGTGAGCCCGCATGGCCGATGTCGCCTCCACATCCTGACCCGCAAATACTGTCACGAGACGATCGGGCTTCGAGCTACCCTTCAAAGCCATCAGGACACCCGGTCTGGCCATCCCTGCCGCACATCCACAAACGGAGTTGATCACCACCAGCGTCGTGCCTTTTGAATTGCTCATGAAAACATCCACATCCTTTGCCGTTCGCAGTTCGACAAAACCCGCAAGCACCAGTTCCTCTCGCATAGGAGATACCAGTCTCTCATCGTATAGCATGTCGTTTCCTTTCTTGTGTATACTGGTTAATATCGTTTTTGCCACAAATCTATGATTCAAGTCATCGATTGTCAATCGTGAAGTTAGTTGCAAGTATCACGATAATGTTTCACACTGATACATCAGGAACTCATTTGCATCATGGCTAAACACATAGAGGGGGTCAAGTTGCTAAATACATATTGATTTTATTAGACTTACTTGATTGGCCGGATAATTGCAAACAGAATAGGTCATTCAAACGGGAGGAGCAGAATGCAGAGAAAATCGAAGGTCGCCAAGAAGGGAAAAACAGTCCAGCAGCCGGTTTTTTCTTTGGAGGAGCAAGTCCTTAAGTTCGGTTTGAACTCGGAACCGACCTCGGCTAATGTGGTGGCCAAGAGGCTCCAAATGAAAGAAACGCCAAAGAACGTAGCGATGTTGAAGAAGCTCTTGGATAAACTGACCCTGGAAAATAAGGTATACCGGTGCGGCAGTCGGTACGCGATTGACTATCGTGGCGCAAAAAATTTGATGGAAACGTTTTGTGTGAAGACATCGGACAATCATTACAAAGTCAACGATGTCGTATTCTATAGATTTGGGTGACTCAACCCGTCCTTGATCGAGTAGGAGGCTGAGGATTAGTTCCTCAGCCGTCCTCTCACACCACCGTAC
>CAZRTJ010000038.1:0-21647 GCA_964602985.1 uncultured Bacteroidota bacterium | reverse complement strand
GCTGAACAGGAGAAGTGTTTCTTCTTGACATTCTTTTCTATAGACAAGGGCGCATCCGCCTCTGGCGGAGAATCTCCGACCCATCCTATTTGACTTCTTACTCTAAGCAGACGGATCTTGCCTCAAAACACAGACAGCGCCGGTCGTACCGTGCGCTGTTTGTTTTCTGTCGGAATGAGAGGATTTTGTACCAAAGGCGCATGCGCCTACGGCGCAGAACCTCCGACCCCTTCGACTTTCTTGATCCATACGCATGGCAGATTTTGCCTCAAAACACAGACAGCGCCGGTCGTACCGTGCGCTGTTTGTTTTCTGTCGGAATGAGAGGATTTTGTACCAAAGGCGCATGCGCCTACGGCGCAGAACCTCCGACCCCTTCGACTTTCTTGATCCATACGCATGGCAGATTTTGCCTCAAAACACAGACAGCGCCGGTCGTACCGTGCGCTGTTTGTTTTCTGTCGGAATGAGAGGATTTTGTACCAAAGGCGCATGCGCCTACGGCGCAGAACCTCCGACCCCTTCGACTTTCTTGATCCATACGCATGGCAGATTTTGCCTAAAAACACAAACAGCGCCGAATGTACCGTACGCTGTTTGTTTTCTGTCGGAATGAGAGGATTTGAACCTCCGACCCCTCCCACCCCAAGGGAGTGCGCTATCCGGGCTGCGCTACATTCCGATCTGCCGCAATATAGACGGCCACCTACAATTTCTCAACACTTTTGATTGCCTGTTTCAGCACGTCATCGGAAGCAGCGAATGATATCCGAACAAATCCCCGCCCGGCATCTCCAAACGCGTCACCCGGCACAGACATGATCCGGCATCTCTCCAACAGGATATCGCTGGCCTCCGCCGATGTGGCCGCTATGCGGCTCACGTCCAAGAAACCGTAAAACGCGCCCTCCGGTTTGAAACACCTCAGTTTGCCGTTATTGAATCCCTCAACGATCAGGTCCCGACGCCTCTGATAGGCGCGGACCATTTCCGAGAGACCGTCCTGCGGTCCGTTGAGTGCCTCCACGCCGGCCCACTGACTGACCGAAGACGGACAGGTCGCCGATAACTGCTGGAGCTTGTTAAATTGCTGAATCAACTTCGCATCCGCTGCCAAATATGCGAGCCTCCACCCGGTCATCGCGTACGCCTTCGAGAATCCATTCAATACAATCGTGCGCTCTCTCATCCCCTCCACGTGCAGCGCAGTCGCAAACCGTCGGCCGTCATACAGAATCTTTTCGTAAATGTCGTCAGTCAGAAGAACCAGATCGTTGTCTCGACACACGCGACAAATGATTTCCAGTTCTTCTCTGGTCAATACCTTCCCGGTGGGATTCGATGGACTGTTGGTGATCAAGACCCTCGTTCGCGACGTTACTGCCGACCGAAGGGCGTCTTCGTGTACGCGATATCCGTCCGCAGCGGAGGTTCGCACCGGAACGTACTTCCCCTGCGCCATGGCAATGCAGCTTTCATAACCCACCCAGCAAGGTTCGATGCACAGAACCTCGTCCCCGGGACTAACCAATGACAAGATCGAGTACAAAATTCCCTGCTTGCCCCCCGGGGTAATGATCAACTCCGTTTCCGGATTGAACGAAACATGATAGTCCCGTTCAAACTTCTGCGCAATGGCCTTCCGCAACGGCAGGATCCCCTGACTGCTGGTATACTTGGTATCACCCCGGAGGGCCGCCTGGTGCGCGGCCTCGACAATGTGCGGAGGCGTCAGAAAATCTGGTTCACCAATCGTAAGATCGATCACGGTCTCACCGGCTTCCTTCATCCGTCGGCATTTATCCGCCATGCTCACCGTCGCCGATGACTTGATGCCGCTCATGACCTGTGCAAAACGATAATTCATACGGGATTCCCCAGTAACCAAGTGGAGGCATCGTATAGATTTTCCGCCAGATATTCAATTTGGAAATCGTACGATTTCAGCGCTGTTTGCTCGCCGTGTCCTGTCCGAACCAGAATTTTGCGAACACCCGCGGCCTTCGCCATTTCCATATCGGGAATGCCGTCCCCAATCACCCAGGACTTTTGCAGGTCAATCGCCAATAAGGACATGGCCCGCCGAATCATACCGACACCCGGTTTTCGGCAAGAGCACATCTGTCGGAACTCATCCACGACCGCCTCGGGATGGTGTGGACAGTACAGGAATGCATCCACATGCGCACGCACGCGATGACAAAGGGATTGGATGTAATCGTGGAGCTTGTGCACATCCCGCGTCGAATACAATCCTCGTGCAACGCCGGACTGATTGGTCACAACCACCACCCGATACCGGGCAAGGTTGAACAGCCGGATCGCTTCCAGTGATCCCTCAATCCATTCGAAATCCTCGACGCGATACACATAGTTCTTTTCGGAGTTGATCGTGCCATCCCGATCAAGAAATACGGCCGGAAGAAATTCTGCATTCATCCTGATGCCTCAACAGAATGGACAAAAGAATCCACGGAAGGCGCACGTCCGCGCGGCGGGGTTCAAACCGCCATGCGGTTGACACCGTTCTGGTGGATCCGGAGGTCCTTGATCTTCAACTGCACCGTCGTTCGACCTTGCCACGTGTTTTCGTCGATCTGATAAACCACATCCAGCGTATTGTCGCCGGCGCCGATGATGTTGTAATGTTGCGCCATGTTGAATCCGACCGCGTCAAACACAGTTCCGTTTTGCCGGATCTTGAGACGCAGATGCCGTTCGTTCAATAACTGCGGGTAACCGACAATTTGGACGTCTTGCGACAGGAAGATCGGCCGCAAATTGGACGGGCCGTGCGGTTTGAACAGATTCAACAACGTAATGAGTCGCGGCTCGATCTGGTCAAGCGTGATTTCCGCGTCGATGTTGATCTTCGGAACCAGATCGTTTTCCGACAAATGCGTGCGCGCGTAGTCGTTAATGCGACGGCGAAACTCGGGAATGTTCTTGAGTTCGATGGTGAGGCCGGCGGCGTATTTGTGTCCGCCGTAGCCGACCATGAGATCCTCCACCGATTTGAGGGCATGAAATACGTCAAAATTCTCGATGCTCCGAGCGCTGCCTTTTCCTTTGTCGTCTGCTTCGGCGATGACGATGGCCGGCCGGTAATACCGTTCGACCAGTTTCGATGCGACAATGCCGATGACACCCTGATGCCAGCCCTCCTTGAAAACGACGATGATCTTGTCATTGGCAAAATCAAATTCCTCCTCGACCACTTCGCACGCTTCCAAATACATGACCTCGTTCAGGTCGCGTCGATTTCGGTTTTCGGATTCCAGCACACTCGCGTACTCCACCGCTTCCAACTCGTTCTTGCTGATGAGGAGTTTCACGGCCCGATTGGCGTCGCCGAGTCGTCCAACGGCGTTAATTCGTGGCGCGAGTGAGAAGACGATCTGTGCCGTGGAAATCGGTTTCCCGAACACGTTTGCGTTCTTCACGAGCTGCCGAATGCCCACCTTGTTCGCCTCGCTCACCAGCCGGAGCCCGTTTTTCACCAGTGTCCGGTTTTCGCCGATCAACGGCACGATATCCGCCGCGCTGCCGATGGCAACCAGGTCGAGATGTTGCATGACAATTTCGGGATTCAGCTTCATCCGATCCGTGATCCCCTGCGCCAACTTAAAGGCAACCCCAACCCCGCAGAGTTCTTTGAAGGGATATTGACACTCCATCTTCTTGGGATTCAGAATCGCCAGCGCATCGGGCAGTACATCGCCCGGATGGTGATGATCGCAGATAATCACGTCCATTCCCAATTCATTCGCCAGCGTCACCTGGCTAATGGCGGTGATTCCGCAATCCACGGCAATGAGAAGGTTGATCCCGAATTCCTTCGCAAACCGGATTCCGGTGGGCGCCAATCCGTAGCCTTCTTTGACCCGATCGGGAATGTAGTACGACAATTCGCCTTTGTGAATCTCGCGCAGGAAGAGATACAGCATGGACGTACTGGTCGTACCGTCCACGTCGTAGTCGCCGTAAATCAGGATCGATTCGCGGTTCTGGATCGCCTGTACCACGCGATCCACGGCGACATCCATTTGATCCATTAAGAAAGGGTCGTGCAGAGGAGCATTCTCAGCGCGGAAGAAATACTTGGCCTCGTCAAACGTGGTCACGCCCCGATTGAAGAGGATTCCGGCGATGAGATCTGGTACGTTAATCTGCTGTGCTAGACTTCTTACCCGCTCCTTGTCGTGATGGTTACTGAGTACCCATTGCTGTTGTAACATGAGGGCATTCTTGTTAATGAATATATTAGTTTGATTATCATCATCGAATGTCGGGGAAAATATTTTGGTATGCGAACTAACACGCGGACAATATAGACCTTAAGTACAGTAAATGCAAGGGGGCAAAAGCAAGAGCAGATCGCAACACTGGCAAACCCGAAGCCCGTTCACACGGGTTGGGTGGCGCTGTACTGTCCTTGCGTTGGACAGAGAGAATCATCAATCGGTTTCGAGAGTTGCCAAAGCAACGCAATGGGCAAGCAGACGACTCGGGTGGCCTACTGCATGGAGGTAAGCAGCTTCATCAGGTCCTTTTCTCCGTTGTCGATCAACTTCCTGAAGAATGGTATTTTCTGAATTTTCTTCGCCTTCAATTGTTGAACCTTCTGCAGAAGGTCCTGCACGTCGACTTTCTTCAGGGAGATCGACTTGCCGTGCTGGATAACGTATGCAGCGGCGCCCAAAACCGTACACGCCAGGTCCGTATCGTCACGGGAGACGCCGGCCATCGTCAAGAGGAGGCCCACTTCTTGCGGAAGATTCAGTTTGTATTTCGAGTAATCCAGCGCCGTGCCGCCCAAGGTCCCGCCCTTCTGACCGCCCTCACGGACTGTTTGGAATGAGACGTCCGACAAGGGCGCGAGTTGAGCGGCGCCGGTCAGTTTTCCGTGATTGCCAAACGGCGTTCCATCTTTGGCCTTTCCGCCCACTGATTCGTCAAAATCGTACATCAGGGCCAACCCGTTCTCGTTTCCCGCCACTTGCGTTGAGTTGCGCAGGTCGTCGGCAGATAGCGCCCGGTTCCAGATCCGAACGTCGTCAATCAGGCCATCAAACAACCTGGCGTCGTCATACCCGCTGGACCCGATTTTCAACGGGTACGGGGATTCCGCGACACGGCCCCCGTAAGACGCACTCCCGGCCGGTTCGCCGTCAATGTACAACCTCAATGTCGCGCCGTCATAGGTGCCCGCCACGTGATGCCATTGTCGTAGTTTCATCATGGGTGGAGACAGCGCCTCCGGCCACCCCGCGTCCCCCACTGGACCGATCGTCATCGACAAGCGTCCTTGATCGCCGGTGCGTAAGACAAACCCTCGCGACCCATCTGCCCAATCATCCTTGCCGATGATCGACCCCTTCCAACTCTCTGCGGTCCAAGAGTGCGCAAAAATCCTGGCTTCGAGGGTGAACGACTGGCTGTATCGCAGGCTGGTGGGATTTCCGCAGTGGAGATACCCGCCTCTCAGGTCAAGTACATGATTCTCCGCAATTGACTTCGTGACGTTCCCGTCTGCAGGAATGCCGTACACCTCCACTTCGTCCAGGTGAAAATGATCGCCGGACGTGATCTGAAGCCGCACATAGCGCGCGCTGTGTCCGTTCAAAGGAACATTCAGAGGCCTGGAGTCACTGATCCCTCCAAACACGCTTCCGTTATGGGAGTACACTACTGAGTAATTCACGCCGTCTCCGGAGAGAAGTACCTGGATAGTGCGGGACCGTTCAGAGCAGCAATCCATGCGATTGAATATGGTGACATTCGTGAGGGTGGCCATTCCGCCCAGATCGACTTGCCACCATGCCGGCCCCACGCCCGTGTGAAATCCAAAACCGCCATTCTTGATCCCGTCCACCGCACCCTGCTCGTCTGTAGACCACTGTGATCGACTGCTGGTCGAACAGAACCTTCTCAGCGCCAGATTAGTCACATCCTGCACCGATTCTCCAACAGGAGTCAAGCGCCACAGTTGCCCCGCCGGTGGCCCGATGGAATTCAATATCACCTGATTATTGTTCCCGCCACCGAGCACGTCGAGAGACTTCGAATCTCCCTGCCATCGAGCGGTCAGACGGTAATCGAAGGACGGATCGATCTCCTGCTCCCCGACCTCACTATGGAGACCCCCACTGGTGAGCATCCCCCAGATCACTGACAGGCTCCCAATCCATTTCATAGGTCATCTCCTCTTTCATGCGCTTCTTGACCAAGGTCAGTCTTCTCCCCAGCGATGTCAAGCAATTATTGCATGAAATTCTGAGAACCGTCATATCTTGACCGCTATTTGGGTCACCGCACGATGAAAAGAAAATCACTTCCCGCCTCGTCGCTTCCGAATTTTCCGCTTTGCGGTTGTGGACTGACTTTGTCGACAAAGGACTGCAACTCACTTATCGTCACAATCCCATCCGCTCCGCCGTAACTTCGCAGGGCCTCGAGCAATCGCCTTGTAAACGGGGAATGACGCCCGGGGACGCCGTCCGGCACATACTCCTTGCCGCCGGAGGTCATGTATTTTCGCGTCTTTTGTTTCAATTTCCTCTCGATGAACTCGTCCTTCGATATCTGCGAATATTCATCTCCTCGGGATGCTACCAGCGGATCGAAGGTCCCGCCGAAACACACGTCCATGACAAGGAAAACATGTTTGCACGGGATGTTGTTAATGATCGTGCGCAGATTGGAATGTGATACATAGGACGTACGCAATTCATCGTCGCGCTTGCTGTCTTTGGCGACAAGATATCCTTCTTTAAACACATCGTCGAATTGCCCATGGCCGGCGACAAAAATAAACAGCTGGTCTTTATCCCCAAACGATTTCTGCGCGTACTCCCGGAGTTTCGCCATGATGCCGGACATCATGGGATTTTCCACCCGCTCCACTTGGAATCCATAATGCTCCGTCAATTCCTTCTCCAGTGCGCGGCTGTCGTTGATCGGATTGACGAGATCGCTCCATGAATCGTAATCATCCGTGCCGATCAGCAGCGCATAATCGCGTCGATCCAGCGACTTCACGGCGGTCGAGGATTTCATTTCTGTCTCTCGTTGTACGGTGAAAGTTTCTTCGGCAGAATTGTTCTTCGTGTCGGTCGCCCGAATGGTAATGACATTCTCCCCGACGGCCAGCTTGATCGTTGCGGCAAACTCTCCCTGTGCCGTAACACGCGCCTCGATTCCATTGACGAGTACTTCCAGAATTCCGCTTTCGTCTTTGGCAATTCCTTTCACGACAAGATCCTTGGCGGGAACGGTCTGACGCATGCCGCGCTTGACGGTCGGTTCCGATACCGTGATCGTTGGGGGCGTGCGATCTGCGATCGCTTTTCCAGACACGGCGCCCGCGGGAATTTCCCACACGACGATTTCACCGCCTTCATCGGCAGCGGCGACAAAGCGCTGATCTGGCGAAATGCTCACCGATCGCACGTATTGCGGGTTACCGGAAAACGTTCGGACAAGCTTTCCATCGGCGGTGCTCCATAGCTTGACCGTCTTGTCCAAGCTGCCACTCGCGAGCAATGTCCCGTCGTTCGAAAAATCAAGACATGTGATTTCACCCGAGTGCCCTTTCAGGTCTCGTTCCTCCTGCAGCGATCCCGCATCCCACAGCACCACCCGCTTGTCATTTCCGCCACTGGCCAGCCATCGTCCATCCGCACTCGCCGACAGACAGTTGATGTAATGCTGATGCCCGGAGGCGTACGAATTTCCCCTGAGGGTCACCTCGGCGCCCGACTGAACGTCCCACTGCTTGATTTCCATTCCGGTCACGACAAACAGATGCTTCGCATCCGCGCTGAACGCCACAGAGTAGATCGGTCGATCGCTTCCGTCGAAGGTCTTCAGCTTTTGGCCTGTCGTCACGTCCCATACGAGAATCCTTTTGTATTGCGACCCGGCTGCGACGAGTTTTCTGTTGGAACTGATGGCAATGGAAAACACAGAATAGCCACGGTCGGATTGCAGAGTTCGAACGAGTTGTCCGCTCGCCGCATCCCACACTCTGACCGTCTCGTCCCCTCCGCCACTCAGAATCCACTTGCCGTCCGCGCTCGTCGTGAGATGCTGGAGAGGCGCGGTATGCCCTGTGAGCGTTCGGACCGCTTGCCCTTTGTCTGCGTCCCACACGCGAACGGTCTTGTCAAAACCAGATGAAACCAGTGTGTGACCACCGGCAAGAAAATCGAGCCCGCGCACCTGTCCCACATGACCCGTCATCCGCTTCCATACATTCGTCTCAATCTCTACACTCTCGACCTTTGTCACTTTGCCGGCCGTGATTCCCCCAAGCGGCATGAACTGAGCCTCTGCGCTCATCGGTCTCAGCGTCTCGCTTTGTGAAGCGGCAGGCCCCAGTTTCCACAACACAATCGCACCGTTTCGGTCAGCCGCGACGAGCAGGTCGCCGTCGGAACTGAACGTGAATTGTGACTCAAACTGCCGCGGATAGTCACGTACTTGGAAGAGCGTATCGGGCACCTGATTGTTAAACACAGCGATCAGATTTTGTCGCAACGTCAGCAGATATCCGAGATTCGCGCTCACGGCTTTGGGGCGAAAATTCTTGCGCTGTACAGCCAGTTTGGACTCCATCAGCGCCCCATCCGGCACGGTCCAGTAGGTGAACTTGCCGTCGATGTCCATGCAAAACGCGATCTTCGAATCATGTGTGAAGTCTACGGAGCGAACACTCCTCGCTTTGGTATCTGCGAAGAAGACCGCTTCTCCCTTCGCGACATCCCACACGGCAACCCTTCCAAATTCCTCCATGCTGATCAGCCATTTTCCATTGGTACTGAATTCCAGAGCCTCCACACTTCGTTCGTGTCCCGCCAATGTCTTCAGGAGTTGACCCGAGGAACCGTCGTAGAGACTGACGGTCTTCTCCTTGTTTGCGCAAGCGATGTACTTGCCGTCCGCACTGCAGGCCACGTCGTGGATCTCTCCCGAACCCACGTCGATCCGTCGCACCTGCTGACCGGTCTGAACATTCCACACGAACAAGACTCCTTCTTTCTCCGTGATCAGCTTGCGCCCTTTGGTCGCGGTCACCAGAAAACGACTATCCGGACTGAAATCCGCGCTCGAAACATAGAACTGCTCTTCGTGTGGCAGGTCCTTGTGCAGAGCTTTTCGTTCCGTGCTCCAGATTTTGGCTTCGCGATAGTACCCCACGCTCGCGAGGTACTTGCCATCGGGACTGAAAGTCAGATCTGCAATTTGCGCCGTGTGTCCACTGAGGATATTGAACTTCTCGACAATGACCTGGGCGTGTACGGCGTATGCGAAGACAGATAGGAATACACATACTTTCATATCAATTCTCCTCGTGGACATTGTGGGACATGATCGCCGCGCGTTGTCGAACTTCAGCGATGATGAGTTTATTTTGCGATAAACAGGAAATCGCTTCCCGGCTCGTTGGATCCAAATTCGCCCAATCTCGGCTGCGGTGAAACCTTTTCGATAAAGCCTGCCAGTTCACTGATCGTCAGGACGCCATCTTCTCCACCGTTGCTTCGCAGTGCGTCGAGCAACCGAGACGCGAAGGGCGAGTGGTGGCCGGGAGTTCCGTCAGGCACATACTCCTTGCCGCCGGACGTCACGTACCGTCTCGTCTTGTAGCGCATCTTGAGAGCGATAAAATCCTGTTTCGACACCCCGCTTTCCTCTCCCCGCGACGCAATCATCGGATCAAACGTGCCTCCAAAGCAGGCATCGATCATCAAAAAAACATGATTGCACGGAATGTTATTCACAACGGTCCTCAGATTCGAATGGGACAAATAGCTTGTTTTCACATCGTCATTAACCTTTGAGTCTCGGGCGACGAGATAGCCTTCGTTGAAGATCTCGTCGAAGTGTCCATGACCCGCGAACAGGATCAACAACTGATCGTCCTTCGAAAACGTCCGGCCGGCGTACTCCCGCAACCGCGTCAGAATTTGCGGCAACGTCGGATTCGTCATCACGTCCGTTTCAAATCCGTATCGCGCGGTCAGTTCTTTGGAGATCGCCTGCGCATCCTGAATCGGATTCACGAGCTTGGGCCATTCGGCATATTCGTTGATGGCGACAATGAGTGCGTAGTCTTTCCCGGTGCGGCCGGCGGAACTCGCCGTCTGGAGGGATGCGCTCTGCCGTGTGACGGTGACCAGGGCCTGTCCGACGTTGCCAGACCGATCGGTCGCGCGAACCGTGAAGGTATTCTCGCCATACGCGAGTTTCTGTTCCGACATGAACTCTCCGCTTTTCGTCAGGGACACTTCGTTGCCGTTGATGGTAACTTCGTAGAGTCCCCCTTCGTCTTCTGCGCGACCCTTCAAGACGAACGTTTTTTGATTTTCTGGCACTGTCGTCATGCGGCCGCGAGGCTCCAGCAGGGTCACCACAGGCGGGACTTTGTCGGCCACTTCTACGGAGGACTTTACAAAACGGGCGAACTTCGCAGATCCTCCCATTCCCAGAATAGGATAGACAGTGACGCCGGACCCACTGTGGGTGGATACGGCAATCCATCGTCCATCGGGAGATGCCGTGAATATGCCTGGAAAAATGGCCGTCGAAATTTCCAAGACAACGACTCCCGCACCGTCGAGCAAAACGATGGATTTCGACTTTTTCGTGATGAGAAATTTCTCATTCGGACTCAGGATGGAGCGATCCGACGGCACGGCCTTCCACGATGCGGTTTCCTCTCCGGATTCCACCGACCACAAGCGGGCGGTTTTGTCTTCTCCGGAGGAAAAGACCTTGGTCTCGTCAGACGTCCATTGTGTGTACAACGCGGTCTTCAGATGTCCGGAGAATATCCTGTCTTCCTGTCCCGTCTGAACGTTCCAGATCTTCACCGAATAATCTCCGGCACAACTGACCAGACGACGACCGTCCTGCGAAAACTCGATGGACTCCACAGGCGCGGAGTGACCGCGGAGGATCACAGTCTCCCGACCGTCGCCGACGTGGTACAGCCGGATGGATTGATCGTTATTGCCCGCTGCGACAACCGCGCCGTCCGGTGAGAAGCAAAGCGAATGGTGCGCACCGACCTGCGTCCAGATGGCCTTCAGAATTCTCCCGTCGGACAAATCCCAGATTTTGATGAGACCATTGGCGCCCGCCGCGAGTTTCTTCCCATCCCAACTGAATGCGACAGAAAAGACCGCGGAAGAGGACACCATGTCCAGCGTGTAAACGAGTTTGCGTGCATCGACATCAAATACGTTCACGGCTCCGGTCACCGTGGAGGCCAGGAATCTTCCATCCGGTGAGAAGGCAAGACGTTTTGTCCCTGATCGCGATTCTGCCAGCACAAAGCCCTCCTCGGCACGTAGTCCCTTCCCGTCACGGGAAGCCACTGCCTCCTGCGCCGCAACACGCAACGCCAGGCAGGCAGCTAGAAGAAAACCAAATCGCATCATTGTCCTCCGTATTGTCGCAGCAGGTCATGAAACCGCGGATGGTCGCGGATCGCGTCCAAATCGCTGTCCATCTGAATGTGCTGAACATCCCGATAGCCGTTCTCGAAGGCGCGTTGGAGAAAATTCAACGCATCCTCCATCCGATGCTGTAACGAGTACAAGCAGGCCAGGTTGTAGCACAGGGACGGATCGTTCGGCTGGACCTGGTAGCCCAACTGCAGATAGTGCTCGGCCGTGGAGATGTCCTTTTGAACGGCGTAGACCGCTCCGAGATTGGAATACGCCGTGACGTTGTTGGGATCGATCTCGAGGACGCGCTTGTAGGATTCCGCGGCGGCTGTGTAGTTCTGAAAGGCATAATACACATTGCCCGCGGCGAGATGCGCGTTCGAGAGACGCGGATTGGCCTGAGTCGCGGACTGATAATACGAGAGCGCCGTAGGGAAATCCTGACGCTGTTCACAAATCAGACCCAGATAAAAGAGCGCTTCGGCATGATTCGGATTGCCGTTCAGGACTTCACGGAAGGCCGATTCCGCCCCCGCGACGTTTCCCTCCGAATACAACTTCACGGCGTCGTCAAAGCGAGATCCGCCCGAGCCGCCTGACCCGCCCAGATAGCGGCTGACGAGGTCCTGAAACCGTTCGTCGGCGCGAAGGTTGGCCAAATCCGGATCCGTGTCGACCAGCGTTCGATCCTTCATCCCCGCCAGGAAGGCGCGCTCCAGCCATGCCAAGGCCGTCCCGGGATCGTTCTGCAAAGCATACAGACAGGCAAAATTGTACATCGTGACAGAGTTGTTTGGATCCAGATTCAACGCCTGCTGATAATGACTTGCCGCTTCTTGATAGTAGCCCAGTCCCAGATATCCGTTTCCCGCGCCCACGTGCGCAGAGAGATCGTTGGGTGTGCGCTCCAGGATCGCCTGATTGAAAAACAAGACCTGATCGAAATCCCTTACGGCAAATGCCTGTTCCGCCAGGGATAACCAATTGCCCGCATCCTTGGCGTTGCCAGCCGCAGAGACAGCGCCAATGTCTTCGTGGTCATAGCCCGTTTTCAGACATGGTGAATTTGCCCGCAGTCCGAAATTGCCGGACGAGATGTTGACAAATCCAGGATCCACTTCCCGTGCATCGGCGGTGACGGTCTCTGTACCCATCATGTCAAAAACATGGGCTGTGCCACGCGGACTTTCATTATTGAAGACAACATTGTATTGGAAATTCAACTCGGTGCTACTGCCCGTCGCGTTCAGGACGCCATACGAGTTGTCGCTGTGACGGTTGTTGGCCACGATGTTGTTGTAGAACTGGACGTCGATGCATGCTGACAGCACGAGAGGCACACCGACGTTTCGTACGACGGTATTGTTCTTGAAATACACATGCTGGCTGTTCGAGACATTGATCGTTCGCCAATCTCCGTTTTCTGAAAACACATTCCGCACCACCGAAATGTTGGACGATTCCGAAATCGACGCGCCGACCATGGTGCAGCGCGTGATTTGATTCTCCGACAGGATCACGCCGTTTGAGTTCGTAATATCGAATCCAAAAATACCGGACCCGTTCGCTACGCATTTGTAAATTCCGACGCCGCGGGAATCCGTAATGCCAAAGACGTTGTTATAACAACCCGCCTCGGAAATATGTATTCCTTTGATGTTGGCAATTGCGATGCGGGTGGAATTTCGAATGCTCAGGATCTCGTTGTCTCCTTCCGCTTTGACCCAGACGATTCCCTGACCGGTCATCGAGAGATCGGTCTTGTCCTGGACCACCACGGACTCGTAATAATCGCCCGCCTTGATGAGAATTTGATCTCCGGGCCGACTGGCATCGACGGCCTCTTGAATCTTTCTGAACTGGCCTGACCCGTCCTGCGCCACGACCAGCGGTTTGCGTTTGAGTCCGGCCTCAGCCGACGTAGTCAAGGCGAGACCGATGAGAAGAATCCATCCGATCATGACGAACCTCTACAGTTTGGCGTTAGGAAAATACATTTGAAACCATTCCTCGGCAGAGTGGGCCGGACCGGTGCCCACCGCACGCGCGGCAATCTTCTTCTGCGCAGCTTCCAGCGCGGATGTCACCATGGAATGCTCAATCGCCTCGTCTTCATTCCATCCCATGCTCTTCATCAGCGACAATATTCGTTCGGCGCCGAAGACCCGCATCAGGGGCGAGTCCAGCGATTCGAAGTAGGTCACATATCCGGCGAATGGCCACAGCCATTCTTGAAATCGTTCTTCGTCCGTTCGACTCGGGTGACGTTCACAGACAACGAGCCTTACATCCGGCGGCTCCGATTGCGGAGGCGATACACTGAGTGGGAGGATGTTGGGAATGAGCATCAGACCGATTTTGGGGAAATCTCCCTGCATCCATCGCAGGATGTCCATGGAGGAACGGATTTCTTTCGCACCCGTCCCCTCCAGCAGCTTCCTCACTTGGTCGTAGGACTGCGGGAAGTGAGCGGCAACGACGATGCGTTCCTCGGAGGTGGCGCAATCCACGACGGCTTTCATCTTCCGCTCGACCGTCGCCCAGACACGATCGGGGTGAATGGTCATTTTCGTCTTTCTCGCAAACCATCCCATCACAGTGTGCTGTTTGGACATTTTGTCGATTCGCAAGACAAGAGACTTCGATTCATGAGATCACTCGGACCGAAACAATGCGAGGAGAATAAGGACCCACGTCACGATCGAAAGGACGGTCTGCACGGGCCACATCACGTTAAATGCCGCGTTCGCGACACCAGAACCGGTGTTCACCATCCACGAGGTCAGGAAGTTCATGATCACTCGAATCACCACACTCCCCAACAGAATCGCAAATGCGCCCGCGGCCAGTTGTGCCTTCCGCCGATGCGTGGGGAGTTGCTGCAAGGACAGCACCAGGCCGATGACGGCGATGATCAACTGGGGCAATTGGTACACAATGGTCATGATCGATGTGGCGCTTGCCATAAATCCTCCTTCAGGGGTTCGGCTAAGTTCGTCAATTGCCGTCATCTCTTCAAGACTTGGATATGGCCGTCGATCCGCTTATTTTCTGCGCATGCCTTCGTACCAGTTCGAGCCTCGGCCATTGGTGTACCGCTTCATTCGGGCGATCGGCAGGTTTGTCCTGTCCGTTTTCTTTCGGGAAATCGAAATTCGCAATGCGGAACGGATCCCGGACAGAGGACCCATCCTATTTGTCGCCAATCACCCGAATTCCATTATGGACGCCTTCGTAATGGGCGTCGCGATTTCACGCAAGGTCAATTACATCGGTCATTCCGGTCTTTTCCGAAACAAACTGGCCGATCGGTTCCTGCGCAGTTGCGGGGTCATCCCCGTCACCCGCAAGGGCGAATCCTCAGACAAGTACCACGACAACACGGCCGCTTTTGCCGCGTGTTACGAGGCGCTGGAAGAAGGCCAGACGATCGGCATTTTCCCGGAGGGGACAAGCGACATGTTACGCAGTGTCAAACAACTGAAGACCGGCGCCGCGCGGATCGTGTTGGAAGCCGAGCGCAGAAACGACAATCAACTCGGAGTGCGGGTCATCCCGGTCGGATTGCATTTCTTCTCCCGAAGCCGATTCCGCTCCACGATCCTGATCAATATCGGCGAGCACCTTCCGCTCGTTGACCTGTTTCCGAAGTACGTTACCGATTCGGTTTCTGCGGTCCAGGAACTCACCCAGCGGATACAGGACGCCCTGGCCTCCCTGACGATTCACCTGCAGCATGTCGAGCTCGACGATCTGGTTCGCGATGTCGAACGAATCTACAAAGACGAATTGCTGCAATCCCTCCCCCGACAGGGCGACGCCGCCTCAGCCAACGTAGAAGCCTTCCTCGCGACGCAGAAAATTGCCGGCTGTGTGGAGTATTTCTATGCCAAAGCGCCCGCACGGGTTCAGGTCTTTCGGCAAAGAGTGGAGGCCTATCTTCGTAAATTAAACGCGCTCCACATCCACGACGGTATGCTCAAAGAGGACTTGCGTTTGCGAAAGGCCTTTCGCAAAAGTCTTGTCAAACTCCTGATTGCGCTCCCCGGTCTTCCCATCGCCCTGTACGGCATCGCCAATAATTTCTTACCCCACCAGATCGCCGTTCGTCAGGCGAAGAAATTTCTGCACGAACGCACGAAGATTCTGACGGCATTGCTGTTTGCGGGAGGACCCGCGTTCCTCTTGTTCTACGGCGTTCAAACATCGCTGGTGCATTACCAGTGGGGCATGTGGGCGGCCGTCGTCTATTTCGTGAGCCTCCCGTTTGCCGGGCTGTTTGCGCTCACGTATTCCCGCATCATGCGCACCGAGAGAGATCTCATCGCCCTGTCCATCCTGTTGATCACGCGTCGCGGACTCCTGCATCGACTGCGTCGGGAACGAAGACTCTTGATCGAGGACATGAATCGTTATCGGGACGAGTATTTGACTCTGGCGGGTGTGGCATGAGTTGGATTCATCGATTTGACGGCGGGCGAATTCAGAGCATGCTCAGTCATCTCAGCTACCACTCATCGATCGAACATTTTGCCAGTCGATGGATTCGGAGAATCGTCTGGCGCGGGCCGACGGGATCGCCTCACGTGTCGCTCACTTTTGACGACGGACCCCATCCGGAATACACTCCCCGACTCCTGGACATTCTCGCGCGGCATCAGACCAAGGCCACGTTTTTCCTGATCGGTCGTCACGCCGAGCGGCATGCGACGCTGGCCGAGCGTATCGTCCGGGAGGGTCACGAGATTGTCAATCACACGCACCGTCACCGGCTCTTGATTCCGCTCTCCACCCGGACTGTGTGCGAGGAGATCATGGATGCCGACACCGTCATCCGTTCGATCGATCCGGGGGCGGCCCGACTGATGCGCCCGCCGATGGGATTGGCGTCCTCGTCCACGCTCGATGCGATTCAATCCTGCGAATATCGGGCCGTAGTGGGTGACGTGTATCCGCGCGATCCGCACCGACCCGGAACGGCTGTCATCGTTCGCCGCGTGCTGGAACGAGTCCGCAACGGATCGATCATCATCCTTCACGACGGCGGAACCACACCGGCCGTTGACCGTGGCCAGACTGTTGCGGCTGTGGAACAACTGGTTCCTCAATTGAAGCAAAGGGGATTTGTCTTCAGGAAGCTGAGTGAATTACTCACCGCATCATGATCGCAGGCCTTCCCAGGCGCCGAAACAAATAACAGCAGACGTGTAAGCCGAATTCTGTCGAGGACAATCATTTATCTATGTGCCGACCGAAGCCGACCCATCCGTCGTCTGGCGCGTAATGCACGCATCACGAACCGACTTCGGTGCGATCTACCCGAATGCGCCCTTTCGAATTGATCAGGCGGATCTCTTCGCCGAGGCGAACGCATTCTTATTTGATCTTGCTCCGGAAGGGGTTTGGCACGACGGACATTGCTGAACCGCCGCGTGCGCTCTTACCGCACGATTTCACCCTTATCCCGACTTGCGCCGGGACGGTTTGTTTTCTGTTCCACTTTCCGTTACGGGGCCTCTCGACCCACGCACCCGGCATTGCGTATCAGAGATACCTCTGCCGGCATCCTGCCTTGTGGAGTTCGGACTTTCCTCTCCGTTTGTGCGGAGCGATTGTCCCGTCTGCTTGTCAAAGAACGTGAATCAAATCCGCGATCTGATCCGCTATCGTTTCGATCGAGAATTTCTTTCCGTACGAGCGAGCCTGATCGCTGATGCGGCGCCATTCCTCCGGATGGTCGATCCATCGTTGGAGATGCGCGGCCATTTCGTTCACGGTGGCGCATGGGAATCCCAAACCCTGCCGACCCAACACCCCATCCGGATCGGCGGACAGACTCAGGATGGCCGTGCCTCCAAGCCAGGCCTGCACAAACGCATTGGGCAGTCCCTCGTATCCCGCGATGGTTGTATTCACAAGCACATGTGCGGAAGCAATCAAATCGCCGCTCTTCTCGAATGGAATCGCTCCGAGAAAATGGACGCGTGGCCAACGGGCCGCAGACGCTCGAATTCTCTCCCCCAGGACCGGATCGGCCATCTGTCCCGCGATCAGGAATTCACATTCCATGCCCTGGCACAATTCCGCCAGTTTCAGAAATTCTTCCGGTTGCTTCACCGCTTTCAAACTGCCGATCCATAGCGCCTTCCACGGCAGCGCGCGCTCGATCGCGGCCGGCGCCTCATGCCCGGATTGAATCACCACGCTTTCTCGATGAAACGTCTCTCTCAATCGGGCTTGTTGCGTTTCGGTCTGTACGATCACGGCGCTGGCCTTTCTTACCCCCTCATGACACAATGTATCCAGAAGCCACGCCTCCGGCAAGAGAAGGAGTTTGACAAGCCCGTTTCTTTTTTTTCGTGCCAGCTGGGACCGGAACTTGTTTTTTTCCAGTCCGGTCTCTCCTGCGCTTGCCCACAGAAACTTCTTTCGATGCCTGCGACAGTACAGTGCGATAATTCCAGTGAAGAAATCCCGTCCGCGCTGGTAATATACATCCGCATCCGATTGCGCGAGGCGGCGCCAAATCCTCAGAACGTCCAACCATCGGAAGAATCGTCGCCGCGGGTAGAAGCGATATCGGACGCCCTTCGACGACTCAGGAAGTTCGACGGACGTCGACGCGATGTATTCTACCTCCCAGCCCCGTTTCGCGAATGTCCGTGCCAGCAGGTGCGTCTGCACCATGACGCCAGTAATGATTGCCGAAGAATCGTTCAGACAGAAGTCAGAGACAAAACAGATCTTCAACGCCGTTTTGCCGCCTCCAATTTCACAGAAAGCGTCACCTCTTCCGATCCCCGCCTGACCACGACATCCACCTGTTGACCGGGATTGAATTCTCCCAGGGCATAGGTGTAATCATAAATATTCCGGATCGGTTTCCCTCCGAATTTGACGATGACGTCGCCCTTTTTCATTCCGGCATGATCGCCCGGTCCGCCCGGATTCACATCGTCCACCTTCATTCCTTCACCGTCGAAGGAATAGCTGGGCACCACACTCAACGACACTTTGAATCCGCGCATGGCGCCCGACGTTTCGCCTTGCACACGAGTAAAGACCGGACGCGCGGAGTCCTGCGCCAATTGCTCGATGACCCGCGCCGCCATCTGAACCACGTCCCATTGTCCCTCGACGTTGATCTTGTCCGCGTCGTCTGACGGCCGATGGTAATCCTCATGGAGATCCGTAAAGAAGGCCAGTACGGGAATATCCTTGCGATAGAATTCCGCAAAGTCGCTGGGACCGTTCCCGTCGTTCTTCAACGAAAGATGAACGCGCGATGTATCGGCGTGTGCATTCAGAATCTCCCGGAACCCCGGAGAGGTGCCGATGCCATAGACAACCAGTTTTCGATCCTTCATGCGCCCGACCATGTCAAAATTCAACATGGCGACGATCTTGGACAACTCGACCGGGGGATGTTCGACAAAATGCTTGGATCCCAGCAAACCCATTTCCTCCGCCGAAAACGCAATGACGATCACATTTCGTTTCAGAGTCCGTTGCACAAAATATTGAGCCAACTCCAAAATGGATGATGTGCCGGACGCATTGTCATCGGCGCCGTTGTGAATGGCGGGTTCGCCCCGATACAGCGAGTTATTCTGTCCCATCCCCAGGTGATCCGCATGTGCCCCGATTACAACGTATTCGTCTGACGTTCCCGGAATCATCCCAACCACATTGCTGGTCATGCTTCGTTCGACGATCACCCGGGTTTTCATCCGAATGACCCCGACCCCCGTCAGCGATTTCGTCTTGCGGGTGCCCCGGATCGCCGATTCGACTGCGTCCAGGTTTTTTGTCTGGATGCCCAGCAGAATCGCCGCCACTTCTCGCGTCACCGAGATCGCGGGGATCTTGTAATTTCCCCCTGCTCGATCGTATCGCAATTCCACCGGCGTATCCTCACCCTCGCCGTTGACTACAACCACGCCGACGGCGCCCCGATTTTCGGCTTCGCTAACTTTTTTCCGCAATGCCGAATGCGTATAAAAAGCCGAATGCGGATTGTCCCCATCCGGCGCATAGCGTGAGACGACTACGATCTTTCCGTGAGCGTCCAGATTGGCATAGTCATCGTATCCCTCGGCGGGTGCGGAAATACCGTACCCTGCATAGATGGGCGTGCCTTCTGCGGACGTGTCTGCAGAAAATGTCAGCGGACGGAAATCCGAGTGAAGTTTCATGGTGCGGTCAGCCGTCTCAAGATGACTTTCCTCTCCCGCCCGAACGCCGGTGATGATCTCGAAATCCTGCTCGTACCGTCCGCTGTCCCCCAGCGGTCGCAGTCCATAACTCTGCATCTCCGAGACCAGGTAATCGACAGCCAGGCGGTGTCCCTGGCCTCCCGCCTCGCGTCCCTGCAGCGAATCCGACGCGAGAATCTCAATATGATACTTCAGTTCTTCTTTGGTAATCTCCTTGTTGACGTACGGATTGCGTGCGACTTGGCAACCGGCAATCAGGAGAGTCTGCAATACGAGTAGGGATGTACGCATAAGATGAATCCTGCCACTAAGTCCATGTTCTGCCATTAGTATGAAAAATCAGGTTGGAAGTCAATGAGAGGCCGACAGGAGGTCCCGGTCCACCTGGCAGAGGACGGATCACAAAAAACCCCGGCTTTCTCCGGGGATGCTAACGAATCGTTCCTGTAAAAAATAGCCCGTCGCCCCGACGCAAGCTACTTGGGCCAGAGCACTTCCATGCCAAGACTACCGTTGCCCTGTTGCTTCGGACTGGTCTTCGCCAGGCACCATGCGCCCACGAGATAGCCATTTTTCTGCTTCTCATCACGGTAGGAAACGGTGCCATAAACGGATCCATCAACAGAGAGGTAGCTCACGCCCAGCACGTGGTCTACGTGAACTCCCAGACCGTAGTACGCCAGTTTGCCTTGCTCATACCATCGGATCGTGTAGTAATCGCCATTCTTTTCGATCGTACAGTCGATCACGTAGCTGGGAGTGGACTGGTACGATTCTCCGGGGCGAAATCCCTTTGCAACGTAGGAACCCGACCACGGATCCTGTGCGTCGGCGGACAGCGCCAATAGTAGCATTGCGGCCAGCGGGGCAAGCTTCATCACATCCTCCTTCATTATAGTTAAGAACCCGAACGATACGGATTTCGTACGCCGTGGTAAAGAATAGCAAACACGGACAAAAAGAACAACTCGGATTCAAAAACAAAGTCGCATGTGACAGTACAATAGCCTTTCTCATCATTACGTATGGGACCTCAAGGATTTTCCGCAATAGGCACACGCGGTCTAGGCACAGAACCCCCAAAAACATCAAGGTTTACTGTGGATAGGTGCAACTTGTCTCTATGAAAGAGAATGGCAGTCTTGAAATTCTCAGGATTTCGGAGTCGGCAAGTTCTTGACTTCTTGAATCATTCCCTCAGGCTTCAGCGTCAGGAGCGGAATGTCGGATGTAATCAATCAGGGCTTTAGCCCAAATCGACCCACCTCTTCACAATTCAGAATCCATCCTTGCGCAGAAAATTCTCACTCACGGCAACATAGTCTTTTTCCCGGGCGTTTTGCGTCAGAGCTAAAGCCCCTTTTTTGGGGTGTGCGTTTTTCTTGTCGATCTCAAGGCGAACGCCTTGAGGAATAGGCAGACTGTCATCACAGTCATTACTCAACAAGGAATTTTCAACCTTCAGCGCTTGATCCATGGCAAATCCGGATGAACCCCAAAAAAATACAGCCCCGGATGCGCTCCGAGGCAGCGTGTGGGCCCTCAGGGATTTTCAGCCACACGCTGATGCGCCGCTGGCGCAGAACCCCAAAAAAATACAGCCCCGGATGCGCTCCGAGGCAGCGTGTGGGCCCTCAGGGATTTTCAGCCACAGGCTGATGCGCCGCTGGCGCAGAACCCCAAAAAAATACAGCCCCGGATGCTCTCCGAGGCAGCGTGTGGGCCCTCAGGGATTTTCAGCCACAGGCTGATGCGCCGCTGGCGCAGAACCCCAAAAAAATACAGCCCCGGATGCTCTCCGAGGCAGCGTGTGGGCCCTCAGGGATTTTCAGCCACAGGCTGATGCGCCGCTGGCGCAGAACCCCAAAAAAATACAGCCCCGGATGCTCTCCGAGGCAGCGTGTGGGCCCTCAGGGATTTTCAGCCGGTAAATTAGAAAAGAAGGTCTCGCTTCCTTTGATGGGGTAAAGTGTTA
>CAZRTJ010000037.1:0-22048 GCA_964602985.1 uncultured Bacteroidota bacterium | reverse complement strand
CGGCATACGTCTTATCGTACACACGCACTTCCTGCGGGATGCCTTTGGCGTCTTTGGCGATGAGCTTGAGCCCGCGGGATTGCTGGGCGCACACTGATGCGCCGGTCAGAATAGCCCAAGCGAATAATGCAGAATACGATCTCATATCCGCCCTCCGTTGATTTGTCTTGGAATACCCCAAAGTATCACACAGCCTGTGTCTTGGCAAGCGTTTGTTTTCGCACGGAATCACCGCATGCTTTAGCCAGGGATAAGCGAGAGCAATAATGCGGCCGAAAATCGGATACTCTTTGAACCACCCCCTGCCCCTCCTTACGCCACTTCGATTTTCTAAACAGGACAATTCTTCTGGCGCAAGGAGGGGGACTTGTAAGGGCAATCTCCTTACGCCAAGCCAAGTGTGCTGAATTGCAGTATGGACGGGTGTAAGGAGGGGCATTTTTTTCAGAGTACATATCTTAAAGAACTCCCCCTCCTTGCTCCAGAAAATCTGCGTTTCCGTACCAACGTTCCGGAGCAAGGAGGGGGCAGGGGGTGGTTCTACGAGTGATTCTCAACACGTATCCTGCTCCTGTCGATGCAATCAACTTCTTGTCGAAAACATACCCTTTCCATGTCGGTACAATTGACTTTTTTGACAGGAAAAACTATGTTGGCTGGGAACTTTCAAGGTCACGCCATCCATGAAAAAGTCGGACAAAACAACACCCGTCGAGCGGTCGTTCAAGAACCCCCTCGCGCAGGCGCTGGGGATGATCCTCCAGAAAATGCGAAACGCCGCGGTTCTTTCCTCCGACGAGGTGGCGCTCAAGCTCGGACTCGGCGGATCGTCCTACCGCATGATCGAAGCCGGATCCGCTTTGCTTCAGCCGGGCAAGGCCCTCCGCGCGATTCAGGTTTTTGAACGGATCGAATTTACACCGCTTTGCAAAC
The DNA here is from genome assembly GCA_964602985.1 of uncultured Bacteroidota bacterium. Lineage (GTDB taxonomy): Bacteria > CLD3 > CLD3 > SB21 > SB21 > CAYZJB01. Next base: position 21,115 of record CAZRTJ010000037.1, on the reverse strand, counting down.
TGCTGACTGCCCTGCAGGTGCTGGAGTCGGGTTCCGGCAAGTCGGATGACATGCGCTGGACGTGCACCCAACTGTCCGAAGCCGAGCCGCAGTTGCATGACGTGGTTCAGGCGCTGGCGCCGGTCTGGCCGGTCCTGGAGAAAGAGGATCCGGGCCGGATCGGAGAGATCTTGCGCGAACAAAAAACCGATCTCGCGCTCGAGACCTTCCTGACCACGCCATCGCCCAGCGTCGTGGATCATCAGGGCGTACTGCAGGCGCACGTCCACTCCCTGCTCAACAGCACTCCGCCTTTCTACTTCGACCTAGCGGTGGACATGCTGGAAAATCTCCAGGGATACGTACCTCGCGTCTCCCCCACGGAGTTGGCCAAATGGGAAGAGAAAAACAAATCCCGAATCACGAACGTCCTCGGAATCATACGCGACTCCCGGTCCTGGACCCATCCGGAAAATTTCGAATTGTTCGTCTACGGTTTTCTTTGGGAAAATCATTTTGAGACCTTTCGTCTGCTGGTGACCGCTCCGTCCAGGAAAGACGTCGTCCGCGAATTTGAGGACCATTTGAAATCAGCGATCCAACAATCCACCCGCCGCAACGATCCTCGTCTGGCGCACATGAAGACGGCGGTTGCCAAACTGGACGTGCGCGTCGGAATCCAGCACCCGTCCATAGAATCGGTGTTCCTGTGCGATGGCGTGGTGATGAACAATCTGTGGTTTTACAAATTGCGCGGCGGTCACGTCGTAGCCTTTGCAGACAACTACGAGGTCGATGCCCGCGAAAACGTTCTGTATTACGGCACGAGTTTTACCTACGGCGAAACGATCCAAAAATTGAAGTCTCTGGAAATCATCTGGAACGAAGCCCGATGAGATACAAGATCGCCGAGATCACGCCTCGCATGACGCAGCGGCAGCTTTTTCATCACCGACGCTGCTACCTGGGCGTGAGCCTTGGCAATCCGCTGTTTCGCGGGGAGAGCCTGCGGGCGCTCCTGCAATGGATCGCCGATCATTTTGACGAGTGCCTGGTCGTTGTCGGGGATTACCTGCAGCGATACAACGAACAGATGTTTTCCGTCCGGGAGGCCGATACCGCAGGTCTCGAGGCGATCCGCGCAGGCGACGCCTTCATCGCGGAGTCGTACGCGACTTTTGAGAAATTTCCCAAATCCAAATTTCATCTGACGCGCTGGATGACGTATCTGGAAACGCCGGAGTTCAACAAAACCAAACGAGTCCTGGACGAACTCTTCATCGGCAATTATGAATTCCGCGCCTCCATCGATCGGACGTCGGTGGAATTCATCAATCGTCAGGCGCGGAACAAACGGTCGCCGGTCGCGGACCGCGAATCCGCCATTGCCCTTTCCACGCGTTATCTGATGGAGGAAATCGCCGTCTTCAGCGTTCTCGTCGAACGCGGGTGGCAGGTCGAAGTGTATCCCGGCTCGGAACTGCCTGTCCTGATGGACATCGCGCACGGCCATTTCCCGAACGTACCCGAACCCCTGAAGCGTCGCGTCAACGTCGAACTGCGATTGCACCGCAAATGATCCTCACCGTCCTCCTCGCCCTGGTCTGTGCGTTTCTGCTTTTTCTCGCGGTCGGATTGGTCACGGGACGCAAGAGTCGAACGCTGGCCGACTGGCTGCCCGTGCGGCCGGGACACGAAGCGGCCGTGCGGAATTCCGCTGAATTTTCTTCAGCGACGGTCGCCACGACGATTTCACTGGCGACGGTCGTACTGGCTTTCTTCGAACTGATCCCCTCTCTCGGCGTGTGGCTGTTTTGGACGGTCGTCACCACATCGATGGGACTGCTGGCGGTCCGACTGACCGCGCCGCGCATCTGGGATCGGATGCGATCGTACGACCACCGGCCCACGTTGCACGAATTTCTGGGGCGCGAATTTGATTCGAACACGGCCTACTTCGTCGGCGCAGTCTGCACGAGTCTGGGGTACCTTGGCGCATTTGCGGTGGAACTCACGGTCGGTGCGCGCTTCTTGTCCAGTCTGATCCCGTCCACTCCCATGGGCTTGACGGTTGTCCTGCTCGCGCTGGTCGGCTTGTTGTACACGGTATTCGGCGGATTCCGCGCGGTGATTGTCACGGATCGAATGCAGATGGCAGCCATCTGGCTTTGTCTGGGCGCCATTTCGATTTTCATGCTCGAGTTTGTCAGCGCTCACGGCGGCTGGGCGAGTGCGTGGGCCAATGTGCCGCCGGCGGTCGTGAGTCTGGGTCCGCGAACGGACCTCGCCGCTTTTCTCATCGGAATTTTCATCATCAATGTTCCGACGTATATCGCCGACATGAGCGTGTGGCAACGGATCGGCGCCGCTGACAAACCCGAAGCCATGTTGCGCGGGCTGGCGTCGAGCGTGGCGACGGCCGCGGCGAGTTGGAGTTGGCTCGTGGTGATCGCATGCGTGGCGCTGATGATCGTGCCGTTTGACGAAGACAACCTCCTCGCCGCCGTCCTCCACACGATGGCCGCGACCGGCTCGGGATGGAATCTCGTCTTGCTCTTCATGGTCGTGATTGGGTTGTACAGCGCGATGCTGTCCACCGCCTCGACGCAATTAATTGCCGTTTCTCACACATTGTACGCCGACGTGCTGCGCCGACCATCCCGAGGTTCGTGGACGGACAGGAGTTCGTCTGAATCGGAGTTAATGACGTCTCGGGTGATCCTGATCGGATGCGCGATGATCTCCACCCTGCTGGTCTATCTGCTGTTTGCCGCCGGATTTTCCATCGCCGACTTTGTGTTTGCGATCTACGGCGCCCAGTTGGGACTTTTCCCGCCGATCGTCATTGCGCTCTATGCCTCGGACTCCCGCAAGAAGTCGCTGGGTCCGTGGGCATCGCTTGCGATCGCGTCGGGTTTCTTCTCGGCATGGTATTGCGCGGCGTACGGCAAGCTTCTTGACGATTCGACCGTGATTTTTCTCTCCCCCGCCGTGGGTTTGTTCGCGTCTGCGGCCGTCATGGGTCTGGGATTTGTGAAAGGTCGCCGTGTTTAGAACGATGCTCACGATCCGACGCGCACGCAGAAGAGGTCTGCTGCGACTGCAGAAGGCCGATCGCCCGATGCGGCTGGATTGCCCCGGCGGCGAATGTGGGCTGTGTTGCGAAATACTGGGAGAGCGCGTCGTCGTGTCGTCTGAGGAGGGCATGGCCATCGGAGAAGAACGTCTGGTGCGCCAGGGCGCCGACGTTTTCCTTCGATCCGAACGCGGAGTGTGTTCCTGCCTGTTGGAGAAATCCTGCTCCATCTACGATCGCCGCCCCCAAGGATGCCGTGAGTATCCATGGTATCGCATCGACGATGAATTGTTCGTGGATGTGGGGTGTCCGGGAATTCGAACCGATCGGGATGAGAGACCCGAAGTGGCCGCCATTCGCCCGGTGCAGTTCTATCTGGCTGGAATTCCGAACTTCCTGAGATCCTGCGTTCTACGCTGGCTGCGCCGCGGAGTCCGCTAGCCGCCCTCGTCCATCCAACCGCGTTTGATGTCCGCTTCCGGAACGGAGGAAAGGTACGGCTTGATATCCAGAATGGGCGTGCCATCCAGCATGTCGACCCCATGAACCTGCAATACACCCCCTTCGCGACCCATCAGGCGAACCACGGTCAGTCCGAGTGGATTGGGGCGCCTCGGGGAGCGTGTGGAAAAAACACCGTGCGGTCTGGATGCGGTGGGAGGATGCGCCATCAGATCGTATCCCTCGGATCGATCAAACACCCAGATGACAAAAAGATGAGAAAAACCCTCGATGTCGACGAGTCCATGTACGAATTCCGGCAAAAACTCCAGCCGCCCGTCGACTTCGTGTTTCGCGCCGGGTCCCTTTGGAATCTGGTCGGTGGTGAAGTACGGACTGCGGATGGTTCCGATCGGTTTCAAGCGCCACATGCGATCCTCCAATCCTATTGTCTGGTCATAACTTCCGGCGCACAGATTCCAAAATCAAATCGATTCTGGAACTCATGGGAAACCGGAGTGGAGCCCGGAGGGGTTTGGAAACTAGGGAGTCCGTTGCCGGCCGGGATGGCGGGTGTGGCTGCGGAACAGCCAGTCCCCTTCCGAACGACGGGCGATGGGCAGCTGGGGAGCGACGAATTCAAGGGAAGCCAAGTAGATGGACAGTTCGATCCGGACGCCGGGCGACATATACAGCATCCTTGACGTCCGCTCATAGCCAACCAAGGAGGTGCTGAGGATAAAGTTACCGGAATCCGGCGCCCAGAGGTGGAAAGTCCCGGACTCATTGGTCTCGGCGCCGATCTTCGTGCCCTCGAGGACAATGACCACACCCGACAGCGGCTGCAGCGTCTCCACATCATAGACGGTCCCACTGATCTGGGCCGATTGAGAAAAGGCAGCGGAGGCAGCCCAAGCCTGCAGGAAAAACAGCGTTTGGACAAAATGGTTTCTCATCTCCGAAAGTATACGATCAACTTCCCCGATTCCCAATCCCCCAAAAGGGCTAAAAGGTTTTTCTGTTTGGAAATCACAGGTGAATGGCTATCTTGCCCGTCCTGAATCACAGGGTGACGCATGGAATTCATTACGCATTTGATTGATCTGTTCCTCCATCTGGATGTTCACTTGCACGAGTTGACTCTGGAATATGGCACGTGGACCTATGCCATTTTGTTCATCGTGATTTTTTGTGAGACCGGTCTGGTCGTCACGCCCTTTCTGCCCGGAGATTCTCTGCTCTTTGCCGCGGGTTCGCTGGCCGCCCTGGGTTCGCTGGACCCGCACCTGCTGGTTTTCCTGCTGGTCCTCGCCGGTATCCTCGGCGACTCGGTCAACTATACCGTCGGTTATCGGATCGGCCCCAAAATTTTTCACAAGGAGAATGTCCGATTTCTCAACAAAGCCTATCTCGAGAAGGCGCACGCGTTTTACGAGAGGCACGGAGGGAAGACCATCATCATCGCCCGGTTCATCCCCATCATCCGCACGTTTGCTCCGTTTGTCGCCGGGATTGGGAAAATGACGTATGCGAAATTCCTGCTCTACAATGTCACCGGGGCGGTTGTTTGGGTGGCGGGCTTTGTCTACACGGGGTATTACTTTGGTAACTTGCCATTCGTCAAGAAGAACTTCTCGCTGGTCATCATCGCGATTATCATCCTGTCGGTGACCCCGCCGGTGATTGAGTTCATCCGGTCGCGGATGCGTCGAACCGCTGCGGAATAACTATTTCATTTCTTCTTTTTGGCCGGCCGTTTCAGCCATTCCTTTTTGTTTTCCACGACCGAAATGCTGTCCTTGTAGACCATGGTGTACGGATACCGAGCCGCATAACCTACTTTGTGCATCACGGGATAGCGCATATCGGTGGTTCCGGTAGGCTGGCAGAGATAATACTTTTTCCCGTTTGAGTCGGGATACCAGAAGTACGTCCGCGTCCGGTCTTCGTTGAAATCGCCGTGGACTCCGACCATCGCGTGATCGAGCGTATCGCCCTCGGTAGGAAAGGACAGCAGAGCATCCAAACCCGCCGTGATCATCAGCGAATGCATCAGCACCGACAAGTCTGCACAATTGCCCCGACCTTCGGCCAGGGTTTCAATCGGCATCTTCACATAGTACTGTTCCTTGTCGTGGTATGGAATCCCGTTCACGAAATTGAGAATCTTCTGTGCGGACTGATCGTTGTGGGCGGAGTCATTGGGAACGACCCTTAGACTGTCGAGAATTTCGTACAGGAAGGTCTCGTGCGGCGTGGAGGCATCTGCAATCCGCTGAAATCCCGTGCCTTGCGTGCGACGACGATGTTCGAAATATTTGTTGGCGCTGAACGACAGGGACAAGAATTTGCCCCTGGTATTTCCGTAGAGATAGAATTGACGATAGAAGCTCGAGGGATAGAAGATGCCGCTTTCGGGAGGGAAGATCAGGTGAAACCATCGATTTTCCTCCTGCAACTGCTCTGATTCGGCATGCACTTTCATCAGACTGTCACGGACAGTATCCAAAGCGATTGCGTGGGCGGCCACTTGCTCCCGCAGAGGCAGGCGACACGTGACCAAATCGTAGACCCACACGCCGGCACCGCCGATCGTCATCCAGAGAAGTGTCCAGAGAATTTTTTTCACAACCTGACCTTTTGCACCCTGTCTGAAATGAGCCGCACAACGAGGCGACTTCAAATGGGAATGGATTCGTTAGGAAGCGGGTTCCTCTACGGGACTGTCGGAAACCGACGTCTGGGTGGACGTCTTGGGCAATCGCTGTTCGACACGGCGAATGAGCGACTGGTATTCGGCCACCTGACCTTCGAGGGTGTGCATTTCATCCTCGTACTCCGACAACAACGAGGCCGCATTGGCGGTCCACGAACTCATGCGGTGACCTCCCAGCCGCGCCCGTATTTTCTCCGCTTTCTTTCTATACTCGTCCAACTGGCTCTGCGCTTCGGTACACTTCTTTCGCGTGTCCTCCAGGTCGGCCGCGATGTCCCCGAGCCGTTTGTCGTATTCTTCCTGCCGCTTCTTTCTTTCCTCACGGAACTGCGCCCACCACTCATCATGGATATTCTGCAGATCGCGGATGTGCGCAAAACACGCCCGCTTGTGTTCCATCAGCATGTGTTGTCGATTGTCGTTCAGTAGTTTTCTCGCCTGATTCAGTTTCTCTCCGCGGATTTTCATGTCGGAGGTGCGCAGGTCGGTGTCCGGGACGACGGCCTCTTGCAGGAGACTGTTCACTTGTTCCAGAATCGGCGCCGATGTTTGTTTGCGCATGTCGCGATCTTTTGCGGAGGCTGCGTTGGCGTGTTTCCGCAGAGACGCAAAACGTTCCCACGCCTTTTCGCGTTCCTCCCGAAACGGATATCGTACGCGCCGAAAGGCACGGTGAATCACGTCCACCAAGGTCCACATGTCCGACCATCGAATGGGATTGCCCTGCTCCTGGGACGCCACCATTTCCTCTAACGCGTCAATCCGTTCATTCAGCTCGCGAAAATCCAGGGGGGCTGTAAACAAGAACATCCATTCTCCTTTGTTTTGGGCGACCATGTTACGGCCAAGATCGTTTTCAGGCAAGTAGAAACGTCAGGAATTTTGTCCATTTCCAGAGAAACGGACGACTCCGGAGAGAGAAGGGCTCATCGGGTCCGGTACCGCATCGTGACGCATCCGCTCGTGATCACTGCATAACCATAAAGGAAAACAGACTATTGATTTCGGTGTTGCCGTCCCGTACGTTTCGCGGATGAAGAAAGCCTGCAAACTTCCCCCGGACGCGCTGGAGATGGTTGCGCGGAGATTCAAAGCCTTGTCTGAGCCCACTCGCCTTCGGATCCTTCAGACCATCTGGGACGGCGAGTGCAGTGTGCAAGACATTGTCCAGCAGATCCAGACCAGCCAGGTGAACGTCTCCAAACACCTCGCGATTCTGTACGATGCCGGCTTTGTGAGCCGCCGAAAAGACGGCCTGTTCACGTTCTATCGCGTCACCGACAAGTGGGTTCTCCAGTTGTGCAATCTGATCTGCGACCGGGTGCGAACGTCACTGGAGGATCAGGTTCGTACGTTGCGTACGCCCTAGGAGGTGTGCCTTCCGGGATGTCTATCGATCAAAGGTGCTGATGACCGTATCACGCAGTCCTTGGGAATCGTCCCGTTGTGGATAGTCCGTGGTGTAGTGCAGTCCACGGCTTTCCCTCCGCAGGCGTCCACAACGAATGATGAGTTTGGCCACTTTGGTCAGATTGCGTAATTCGATCAGCCCCTCGCTGATCTTGGTTCGCTTGTAAAAATCTTCAATTTCACTGGAAATCAGTTCGATCCGTCGTTCGGCTCTCGCCAGTCGCAAATCCGAACGCACGATGCCGACGTAGTCCCACATGATCTGCTGCACCTCGTCCCGGTTGTGCTCGATCAGCACCCATTCTTCCGTACGGAAGGTCCCGCTGTCATCCCATGCAGGAAGTTCGCGTCGCTCATCGGATTGGCGAACACGACGGGAGGCGCTTTGGAAGACCTGATCGGCAAAGACGACGGCCTCGAGCAACGAGTTGCTGGCCAGACGATTGGCCCCATGCACACCCGTGCACGCCACTTCTCCGCAAGCGTAGAGACGATCGATATTGGTCGCTCCCTCCAGATCGGTGACAACTCCCCCGCACATGTAATGCGCGGCCGGGACCACGGGAATGACCTCGTGCGTGATATCCATTTTGTATTGCAGGCAGCGCTCATAGATATTCGGAAAGTGATCCTTCACACCGGATGCCGACAAGTGCCGCAGATCGAGGTAGACACACGCGTCGCCGCGCTTTTTCATTTCCGCGTCGATGGCGCGAGCCACGATATCGCGCGGCGCCAGTTCCTTTCGTTCGTCATAGCGCTCCATGAATCGTTCCCCCGCCGCATTGATCAGGAAAGCCCCAAATCCACGAACCGCCTCGCTGATGAGAAAGGATCGTCCTTCCGGATGGTACAGCGTCGTCGGGTGAAATTGCATGAACTCGAGATTGGCCACCGCCGCTCCCGCCCGGTAGGCCATCGCCAGGCCGTCGCCCGTCGCGATGAGCGGATTCGTCGTATGGCGATAGACGTGTCCGCATCCGCCTGTACACAGAATCGTCACTCGCGAACCAAAGGCGACCACCCTTTGGGTCGACGTATCCAACGCATACGCTCCATAACAAGAAATGCCACCTTCTTTCGTAAGGCCCCAGTGATGGTCCGTGATCACTTCCAGGGTAATGTGGTTCTCAAACACCCGGATGTTGGGATTCGCCTGGACGGTATGAACCAGTGCGCGCTCGATCTCATGGCCCGTCAGGTCTTGCGCATGGGCGATGCGATTGCGTGAGTGGCCGCCCTCCCGACCGAGGTCCAGCCCACCCTGCCTCTGCGTGAATCGTACGCCAATATCGATCAGCGCCTGGATGGCTCGCGGACCCTGGCGCACGATGAGCTCCACGGCATCCCTGTGGCACAGCCCTGCGCCCGCCGTCAGTGTGTCCTCGATATGAAGTTGGAAACTATCGTCACCGGAAAGGACCGACGCGATTCCACCCTGGGCATAATTGGTATTGCTTTCCGTGTCTGATTTCTTGGTAATCACAGTCACCGTACCCACCTTGGCACATCGCAACGCCGTCGAAAGGCCGGCAATGCCACTTCCGATAATCAGGAAATCGCTTTCTACGGATACCGACATGTGAATGGGGTCAGACGACGACAGGCGCCGTTGCCGATTGCGTTCTTGTGAGCTGGATCTCGCGGGATTGGGAATCTTTGTGCTTCCATGCGGCGCGGACAAATTCCCGGAAGAGTGGATGGGCTTTGATCGCACGGGATTTCAACTCGGGATGGAATTGTACTCCGACAAACCACGGATGATCGGCGTATTCGATCATCTCGACCAGCTTATGGTCGGGCGACATGCCGCTGAATGCAATGCCGTGTTCTTCGAACATCTTGATGTATGCGTTGTTAAACTCGTAGCGGTGTCGATGCCGCTCGCTGATCAGGTCCTCCCCATACGCATCGAATGTGCGCGTGTCTTTCTTCACCACGCACGGATACGCACCCAGACGCATCGTCGCACCCATCTCCTTGACGCTACGCTGTGATTCCATCAGGTCGATCACCGGATGTTTGGTCTTCTTGTTAAACTCGCTGCTGTTTGCGCCGTCCAGTCCACACACATGTCTGGCAAATTCGATGCTCGCGCATTGCATGCCCAGGCAGATCCCAAAAAACGGAATCCGGTTTTCCCGCGCATATTGGATCGCGAGAATCATTCCTTCAATTCCACGCGAACCGAATCCCCCTGGAACCAGAATACCGTCGACGTCGCTGAAATGGTCGGCGCAATTTTCCGGCTCCACCGTCGACGAATCGATCCATTCGATCTGAACCTTCACGTCATTTGCCACGCCGGCATGCACAAACGATTCGGTAATACTCTTGTACGCATCCGGCAATCCCGTATACTTGCCGCAAATCGCAATCTTCAGGCCGCGCTGGGTGTGATAGATGGTGTCCACCATCCGGGTCCATTCCATCAGTCGGGCTTCATTCGCACGAACCCCCAGTCGTTTGAGAATCAATTGATCCAATCCCTGGCGATACATGATTTGCGGAACCTCATAGATCGATTGCACGTCGGATGCTTCGATGACCGCTTCCGAAACGACATTGCAAAACAATCCGATTTTCTTCCTCATGTCCTCGGACAAGGCCTTCTCCGTTCGACACAGAAGAATGTCAGGCTGAATCCCGATCTCGCGCAATCGCATCACGCTGTGCTGTGTTGGCTTGGTCTTCAGTTCGTCTGCCGCCCGAATAAACGGCACGAGGGTCACGTGAATATTGATCGTGTTCCTGGGGCCGGCTTCGAGGCAAAATTGACGGATGGCTTCCAGAAAAGGCAGACTTTCAATGTCGCCCACCGTGCCGCCGATTTCAGAAATGACGACGTCGTATCCGGACAAACTGCGAATGCGCTCTTTGATTTCGTCCGTGATATGCGGAATGACCTGCACGGTCGCGCCCAGATAGTCGCCGCGCCGTTCTCGATCGATCACCGTCTTGTAAATCTTCCCCGTCGTATGACTGTTCTTCTCCGACATGCTGACGTCGATGAATCGCTCGTAATGCCCCAAATCGAGGTCCGTCTCCGCCCCGTCGTCGGTGACAAATACCTCGCCGTGCTGGTACGGACTCATGGTACCGGGATCGACATTGATGTAGGGATCAAACTTCTGGATTGTAACCGAGAGTCCACGCGCTTTCAACAGCATCCCCAGACTGGCCGAGGCAATCCCCTTGCCCAGCGAGGAGATCACCCCGCCGGTTACAAACACATACTTTGTGGGTCGTCGTTTTGACATGAGATCGTCCGAAAAAAAATCAAGCGTACATAAAAAAAGGAGACTCTACCGTCTCCTTGTTGTCAGCCGACTACTTTTGGCACCACGAAATACTGCCAGTTCTTCTCCGGCGCATTTCGCAGGGCATCCTCCACCCTCAGGCTTTCCCCCGGGATGTCCTCCCGAAATGCATCGCCGTAGGAGATCGGATGGTAGGTAATCTCGACGTCGTCCGTATTCAATTCGTTGAGTTTTTCGACGTAGGCCAGGATTTGATTCAGCTGTCCGGTGTAGAGATCCACTTCCTCATCGGTAAATCGAAGATGCGCGAGCGAAGCGATTTTGTGAACATCCTGCACGGTGACTGCCATACGGCGGGCAATATAGGCCAAAGGGGTTCGAATGTCAATTCCAAACACGTCAGACAATTTTGATTTTCGACACGTCTACATCGCTTTTGGGATATTTTAATTTCATTTCCTCCAGGGTGTCCACGATCACCGAGGCGACGGCCAGGTTGCGGAACCACTTGTGATTGGACGGGATGATGTACCACGGCGCATGATCCCGATCACAGTGCTCGAACGCGGAGGCATAGGCTTCCATCAGATCGTCCCAGCGCTTTCGCATTTCCAGATCGTTCACGCTGAATTTCCAGGTTTTTTGTGGGTCGTCCAGTCGCTCCCGCAACCTCTTCTTCTGCTCGTCCTTGGAAATATGCAGATAGAATTTCAGAATGTGGGTTCCGTTTTCCCACAAATGTTCTTCAAATTCGTTAATCCGATCGTAACGATCCTTCAGGTGCTTCCATTTGACTGTACCCTGGATGTAGGGCACGATCACGTCTTCGTAGTGCGAGCGATTGAAAATCCCCACATACCCGCGCGGAGGCACCGCCCGGTGAATCCGCCACAAAAAGTCGTGCGAACGCTCCAGTTCACTTGGCGCTTTGAAGCTCGTGACCACGCAGCTTTGTGGATTGACGCCCCGCATCACATGCTTGATGGTTCCGTCTTTTCCCCCCGTGTCCAGCGCCTGGAGCACGATCAGCAGACTTCGCTTCTTCTCGGCGTAGAGAAGCTCCTGCAATTCGATCATCCGCAGATTGAGCCGCTTGAATTCGTCGCGCGCCTCTTCTGCGCTTTTGAATCCGTAGGTCTTGTCCGTCGGAACTTTCTTCAACCGGATTTTTCCCCGGGGAGCACGCAATTTGCGTTTCATCGTCCTTCCCTTTCACGTATTGCATTCAAGGTGTTGCGCCTTTATATTCAGCGGTTTTCAAGATGATCACCCTACGTGTCTTGCGCCCATCGTTGATCCTCCTGCTCCTGCATGGAACAAGCTGGGGTCAGCTCACCAGCTACAAGGCAGAGGTCTTTTCGTATGTCTACGAAGATGGCTCTGCCGCCCGCAGGATCATTCTGAATTACAGTCGCGATGAGAAAGACCTGGTAATCGCCAAACGGCAGTTTTTTGCGGGACAGCAGTACGCTGTACACGACTACCCGGATGGCGAGAATTATTTTCTCATTGCGGAAAAATCGTGGACATCGGGTGATCTGTCAGACGAATTTGCCGCAACGAGAATTCGCATAACGGACGGTCACATCTCGTTTGAGAACAAGTTCCTGACCAATCTGGTTCGAAAAGACGTAGAAGTCAACGGCCTTCAAAACGACTTTGCGACGGCCAAGGTCCTACTGGCCGACTTGCAATTTTCCTTCTACACCATTCTGCCCGGACGCATCACCGAATCCAGTTCCGGCGATATCCGCCAAGACACAACCGTGTGGACGTACGATGTCGAGCAGATCCTGCACCACGATTATTTTGAAATGTCAGCGACCAGCATGGTGGACCGGCAGGATGGGACGATTTGGTATTTGTTCTTCACGGGTTTGGCGATGACCGGCATCAGCGTTTTGCTGTTTATCAAGGCACGAGTCTCGAAACAGGCCGTCAATCAAAAACCTTGATTGAAATTCTTCCAGTGTGCACATTGCCCCCATACGGAATCTAACTTGGAGTAGGAGTATGAGTTTCAAAGAAGAAGTGCATGGCGACACCTATGTGTTGCATCTGAAGGGAAAACTCATGGGTGGATCGGAGACCACAGCCGTGCACGATCGGATACGGGAACTGTCCGGAGTCGGAGTCAAGCGTGTGGTCCTCGACCTCGCGAACGTAAAATGGATGAACAGTTCGGGATTGGGCGCCCTGATGTCCGGTTTAACCACGATGAAAAATTCGGGGGGCGACCTTCGATTATCCTCTGTCGCCGATAAAGTGGAAAGCCTGTTGATGATTACCCAGCTTCTGAAGATTTTTAAGACGTTTGAAAGCGTTGATGCCGCGGTGAAGTCCTTCCACGAAGGCGCCTGATGAGCGGCCCGCCCCATGCCGGTCGGCTTCGCAGTTGATCCGATTTTCCTGAAGCATTACGCCCCTTTCCCCCATCCAGAATGTCCGGATCGATTACGCTCGATCCATCGAGGCTTGGCGACAGCTCATCTACTCCCCCGGGTGGTCGCCATTCCGACAAGGGCAGCAGACCCCGAAGATCTCGGCCTCTGCCACACCGAGCGACAGATTACACGCGTCGCACGAACCTCTCAAGATCCCACCCTCCTGGATGCGGACACCTACACCAATCCCGATTCGTATGCGGCCGCACGGGTCGCAGCGGGAACCGTTATGTCTGCTGTGGATGCAGTCTGGAGCGGACAATTGCGGTACGTGTTCTGTGCCGTCAGACCTCCGGGTCATCACGCAGAGTCCGATCGGGCCATGGGCTTCTGCCTTTTCAATAACGTTGCCATCGGCGCGCGACATGCCATTCGCCGCTGTGGGTTGCGCCGAATCATGATTCTGGATTGGGATGTGCATCACGGCAATGGAACACAGGAGATTTTCTACGAAGACCCTCTTGTCTACTACATCAGTTTGCATCAGTATCCGTTGTATCCCGGCACCGGCATGAGTCGAGAGACTGGATCGGGCTCCGGACGCGGTACGACCCGTAATTTCCCTCTGCCGGGCGGCACGGGGGATTCTGACTATCTTCGGGTATGGAAAGATCAGGTACTGCCCCTGGTCTGCGAATTTGACCCGGAGCTCGTCTTCCTGTCGGCCGGGTTCGACGCTCACCGGGAAGACCCACTCGCGCAGATGGACCTGTCGACAGAGGCGTACGGCGCGCTGACCCGGGAGTTGTGTGACGCCTTGGAGCGCACGTCGGTCAAAGGAATCGTCTCCGTTCTGGAAGGAGGTTATCATCTGGATGCCCTCGCGGAGTCCGTGACCGTTCACATCCTCGCTATGGAAGAACATGCGCAGTAGTACGAGGTTGCTTTTTCTCGCGATTTTGGCAATATTGACGTCGCCCCGGGGAGAGGCGCAGCTGCTTTCTGATTCGACGTTGCGCGTGCGAGGCCAGACCGCCTTCGCAGGCGATTCGCTGTTGAAATCTCCATGGGGAGCGGTCGGACGATCTTTCTTGATACCGGGCTGGGGACAGCTCTACAATGGTTCACCCAAGAAATCTGTCCTCTTCATTGTTACGGACGTGTCCATGATGGGTCTATACATGTACAAAGATCGGAAAGTCCAAAAGATCGAACGAACCCGCAAACGAATCGACCGCCAATTGTCCGACGACAACCCGTTTTTAACGCCGACACAGGCCGGCATCCTCACGGCTCGATTCAATGACCTGACCGCGGACCTGGACGGTGCGCTCAATGACCGTAATTTGTATGGATGGTTCTTTGCGTTGTCGCACTTGCTGGGAATGGTCGACGCGTACGTGGATGCCCATTTGTTTGGGTTCGACTCCAAAATGGAACTGGCTGGATATCCCCTGCCGGATGGCGTCGGCCTCTCTTGCCGGTTAACTTTTTGACGAATGGGAAATTGACGTGAGCCAAATGGCACCCGAAAACACATCGCCAGGATCCTCAGACCAGATGGCCCATATCCTGGTCGTGGATGACGAGGTCGATAACCTCGACCTCCTTCGCCGCACGTTCCGCCGGGAATATCATGTCACCACGGCCAACAGCGCGATGGAAGCGTTGTCCCTGCTGGAGCAGAGGGAGTTCGCCGTGATCGTGAGCGACCAGCGCATGCCGGAGATGACAGGCGTCGAGCTGTTCCAAAAGGCCCGGGAGAAATATCCGCTGACGATCCGCATCCTGCTTACAGGCTACACCGACATCAACGCGCTGGTCGACGCCATCAATATGGGTCACGTCTATCGGTACGTGACCAAGCCGTGGAGCCGTGAAGAAATCGTCATGACCGTCAAACGCGCGGTCGAACATTACGAAACGTCCAAGCAAAACCTGGAACTGCTGGACGAACTGAAGATCATCAACGAAGAATTACAGAGAAACAACGAAGAACTGAAACGCCTGGATCAATTGAAGACGCGCTTCATGGTCATCAGCAGTCATGAACTGCGCACGCCGGCGTCCATTATCAGCGGTAATCTGGAACTCCTCTCTTCCGGTGCGATCGGAGATTTCACGAACGATCAGAACGAAATCATCCACAACGCCTACAAAGGAACGACGCGGTTGATCGACCTGATCGAAGACGTGCTGTCGGTCCTGCGGATCGACTCGCACAAAGTCACCATGAAGGTATCCTCGTTCTCTGTCCGGCAGACAGCGGAGGAGATCATCTCGGATGTCCGGCTCTTCCTCCAGGAGAGGAAGCAGACCGTCATTAACACCATTCCCGACGTGATGATCGAAGGAGATGCCAACCGCTTTGGACAGGTCTTCATGAATCTACTCAGCAACGCGATGAAATATTCCTCCGACGGAGCGTCGATCGAGTTGTCCGGCACGGTGGAAGGCGATCAACTCCACCTCGTGTGTCGCGATTCCGGTATTGGCATTCCACGATCCGAACTCGAAAAAATATTCGACCGTTTCTATCAACTCGGCGATGCAGACCAGCATCGGACGAGCAAATACAAATTCATGGGCGGTGGAAGCGGGCTGGGTCTGACGATTGTCCGGGGCACGGTGGAGGAACATGGTGGCCGAGCGTGGGCGGAGAGCGAGGGGGAAAACAAAGGCGCCGCCATCCACATCGTGATCCCACTCCGGCAATCATCGCGGAAGGCATGACCAGTCTCACGTATTCTCATACCTTGCTGGTACCTCTCACGCGTTCCTGCGGGGCTTCCTGTCAATATTGCACATTCAAGAATGATGACCCGCACCTTCTCACGTTTGATGAGATGGAGGACTTGATCCGTCGCCATGTCAATTCCGGCCTGTGCGAAGTCATGCTTGCGTCCGGACAATCGCTGGATGCCGTTGCAAAGGTTCGTCAGCAATGGATGGACCGCGGGTATGCATCGTTTGTCCATTATGTGCGGGACCTCTGTCAGTTGGTGTTGGAAAATCAACTCATCCCGTCCCTGCAGATCGGGCCCCTGGCCATGCCGGAAATGGAGACGCTGGCGGAATACGTTCCGTCCTTCCGACTGTCCCTGGAAAACATAAATGCAGAATTTTGCAAGACGATTCAGTCCGAAAAGAGTCTGGACGCCAAAGTCGAAAGCCTGTCTGACGCCGGACTCATCCAGTGGCCGACGACGACAGGCCTCCTGCTCGGTTTGGGGGAAGACCTCGAGGACTGCATCGACACGTTGGATGCCATCGCGGAGGTGCATGGACGATATCGCCACATACAAAATGTTGTTTTCCAGCACGTCGTCGGCTCGGACGATCCGCCCGTACGCGCCGAGGATCTGGAGCGGCTAATCGGGTACGCACGGCGCGTCCTGCCGGACGTCCGCGTATCGATGCCCGCCAGCGCGCCGGGCAATTGGCTGGACACGCTCGTTCCACAGATCGACGATCTGGACAACGTGTTCGAGGGATACGATGGTCTCCGCTGGGACCGATCCTTCGAAAAGCTCGCGGAAATTCAGCGAGACATGCAGCGGCGGGGCCGTTCTCTTCGCCCTCGCTTTCCCGTATTTGATCATCATTTCCGCACGCGCTCCATGAACTCATCTCTGCAGAGTGTTTTGGGAGAATGGTTGAACAAGAAGGATTTTGCGTATTACCTTTAGCATATGGCCATTGTCATTCAACATCCGCTCATCCAACAGAAGCTGGCCTTTCTCCGCGATCAGTCGACGCGCCCGCGTGAATTTCGCACCCTGCTGAGCGAAACGACCGCGCTGATGTTGTTCGAAATTACCAAAGATCTGAAAACGCGGGAAATCGAAGTGGAAACCCCTCTGGAGAAAATGACGGCGCGTGTGTTGGCGGAGGAAGTGGTTCTCATCCCCATTTTGCGGGCAGGATTGGGGATGTTGGATGGCGCGCTTTCGATGATCCCCAACGCGCGGGTCGGACACATCGGTCTGTATCGAAACGAACAAACGCTCGAGCCGGTTTCCTACTACATGAAATTCCCCGATGCCCTGTCCTCTTCCCTGACCATCGTCCTCGATCCCATGCTGGCGACGGGAGGAAGTTCCTCTGCGGCGCTGTCGATGATCAAGAAATACAAACCACGGTCTTTGCGTTATTTGTGTTTGGTGGCCGCACCGGAAGGAATTGCGCGGCTGGCCAGGGATCACGCCGACGTAGAAGTGTACGCGGCCGGCATCGATCGTCAATTGAACGAAAACGGGTACATCGTCCCCGGACTGGGCGATGCCGGTGACCGACTCTACGGAACGCACTGACGGCAAACACCATGCACATACCC
The DNA here is from genome assembly GCA_964602985.1 of uncultured Bacteroidota bacterium. Taxonomy (GTDB): domain Bacteria; phylum CLD3; class CLD3; order SB21; family SB21; genus CAYZJB01. Next base: position 3,513 of record CAZRTJ010000037.1, on the reverse strand, counting down.
AAAGGAATGAATCGTGCACCGGATTACCAACTTGTGATCCCCAGTGAACTGGACAGGCTGAACGAGGTCGAGGCCATGACGGAACGGGTGGCGACGGAGCTTGATTTGCTTGAAGATGACCGGGACAACCTCGCCATTGCCATTACTGAACTTACAAACAACGCCATCATTCACGGCAACCACTATGACTACCATAAAAAGGTCATTATTAGCTTCTACCGTGAAAATGACGTCATTCGCGTATATATTAAAGATGAAGGCAACGGATTTGATCCGACGTCTCTCCAGAGTCCGCTGGACCCGGAAAATCTGATGAAGGAAAGCGGTCGCGGAATCTTTATCCTTCGGTCTTTGATGGATGACGTTCGGTTTGACATCACGGATCACGGGACGGAAGTCATGATCGCAAGGAAGGTTGAAAAAGGATGAAAGGATCGATATGAAGGTAACCACGCTTTGGCTCGCGTTGTTGCCGGCAGTCTTGTCGGCCCAAGAAAAGACGAAGGACCCATACGATTACGACAGCGGCGAGAATCTGATTGCCAACTACTGGACGTTCAACGTCCAGATTTCCTCCGCTGGATTCCTGCTGGGGGGCGCCCGAAACCTCAAGATTGCACCGTACACGCATGCGAGTGTGGCGGCGGATCTCTTCTGGGTGCGCGGCAAAGATGAACAGGTCGATTACCTGGGACGGACGATCAATGCCGAGTCCATCCTGATGATTCCTTTGACGTTCACTCTCAAGCGCCGATTTTTGGGAGAGCAATTGACCAATACATTTCGGCCGTTTGTTTCCATCGGAGCCGGCGGCGTCTATGGGTGGTACATTGACGGAGATCTGGATCGGAGCGAATTGCCCGCCGATCACGACAACACGCAAGTGGCTCTGACAGCGTTGGCCGGCTTGGGAGCGGATTTCGGAAAACCCGGACCCAGCGCGTACGGTTTTGACGTCAAATACCAGGTACTGCGGTTCGCCCATCACCTCGGCAAGCGAAGACATTTCGACAACCTGCAACTTGGATTTCATGTGAATTGGTAGCGGCTCACGCCGCAGATTCTGCCCACGCTCCCGGCGTGGGCTTTTTTTGTTTTGTCCGGAGTCGATTGACATTCTCGGAATTATTCTTCATAATCGCAGGTCATGGAACTGATGCAGAAGGATCGAGTTGTCGTTGCGATGAGCGGAGGTGTGGACAGCTCCGTCGCGGCCGCTCTGCTCCAGGAACAAGGATACGACGTCATCGGCGTCACGATGAAGTTGTGGGATACTGCGGAGGTGGGCGGAGGGGAAGTGAATCGGGAAAGTGGATGCTGTTCGCTGGATACCATTCACGATGCGCGAGCCGTGTGCGATCAGTTGGGAGTTCCGCATTATGTGTGGAACCTCTCGGAAGAGTTTGGCTCCTCGGTGATTGACAATTTTGTGCAAGAATATCTGGACGGTCGCACGCCCAATCCCTGTGTGATGTGCAATCGCCACATCAAGTGGGGCACGTTCCTCGCGAAGTCGCGGAGTCTGGGCGCGCGTTTTATTGCGACGGGACACTATGCCCGTATCGTCCCCGATCCACAGACGGGACAATTCGCGTTGCACAAGAGTTCCAACCTCCGCAAGGATCAGTCCTATGCGCTGTGGGGAATTCGCCGCGACGCCCTGCCCATGACTCTCTTTCCAGTCGGTGACATGACCAAAGACCAAGTCCGGACGCACGCCGCCCGCCTCGGTCTGCGAACGGCGAAGAAGGCCGAAAGTCAGGAGATCTGTTTTGTCGTGGACAACGATTACAACCGGTTTCTGAAAGAAAAGGTCGCCGCCATTCAGACGTCCCTTGCAGACGGTTCCATTGTGACCCGGGACGGTAGAGAGGTTGGACATCACGACGGGTATCCATTTTATACGATCGGTCAGCGACGCGGTGTGGGCGTCGCCATGAATGAGCCGGTGTATGTGACGGAAATTCGCGCGCGCGAAAATGTCATCGTCATAGGGCCGAAAACGGACTTGCTCTCCCGGGGCCTGATCGCGCGCCAGATCAACGTACTCCGCGACTTTCCGGCCCACTTTTCGGTAACCGCCAAGATTCGTTACAACGACCCCGGTCATCCGGCAGTCGCAAGAATCCTGAACCAGGAAATTCATCTGCGCTTCGATTCGGCCCAGCCTGCCGTCACTCCCGGACAATCCGTCGTCCTGTACGACGGAGACGAGGTGCTCGGCGGCGGAATCATCGAACGCGCTCTAAAGGACTGACCCATGTCCTCGCACACGGAAGTCGCCAAAATCACCACCGCTCAATTACGCCGCATGAAAGAACGCGGCGAAAAGATCGCCTGCCTGACGGCGTACGACTATATCATGGCGGAGTTGTTGGATCAGGCGGGACTGGACGTGATTTTGGTGGGCGACTCAGCAAGCACGGTATTTGCAGGCAACGACACGACCTTGCCGATCAAGATGGATGAAATGCTGTACCATGTTCGTGTCGTCACCAAAGCCGTGAAGAGGGCGCTCGTCGTCGCCGATATGCCCTTCATGAGCTATCAGGTCAATACGGACGAAGCGGTCCGCAACGCCGGACGATTCATGCAAGACGGCAATGCGGAGGCTATCAAGCTGGAGGGTGGCTCCGAATATCTTCCGGTCATCCGTCGTTTGGTCGAGGTCGGAATTCCCGTGATGGGGCATCTCGGACTCATGCCTCAATCGATCAACAAATACGGGAGTTACCAGACTCGCGGTACGGACACCGCGGAGGCCGAGAAAATCCTCAGCGATGCAAAGTCTCTGGAGGAGGCTGGCATCTTTGCGCTGGTTCTTGAGAAAATCCCCTCCGCGTTGGCCAAACGCATATCGGAAACTCTGGGCGTCCCGACAATCGGCATCGGAGCCGGACCGAACTGCGACGGACAAATTCTGGTGAGTCATGACATGCTGGGTCTGTACGAAAAATTTACGCCGCGATTTGTTCGGCGATATGCCGCCGTGGGCCAGACGATGAAGGAAGCTTTCCATTCTTATCAGCAGGACGTGAAGGCCAGGAAATTTCCTTCCGATCAGGAATCGTACTGAGCCTCAGTACGAAAAGACATCCCGAAACCACTGCACGAACCAGACCGTCACGCTGATTCCCAGCACCAATAAGAGCAACCCGACCGACGTGGAGATCCATCCGCACCACACGGCAATGTTGGCGTACGTTTCGCCTTTGGACGAGTACCTGGACTTCAGATTTCTCTGGACTCGATGCCCGGCGACCAAACTCAGCAGCCCCGGAATCGGCGTGCACATCGGTATGAGGAAGAGCGACAGCATCGACACAACGGCCAGGCCCACCCCCAACTTCGCAAGCCAATCGGCGGGGTGATCCTCCAATTTCCTAATGTGATCTCGTGGGTAATCGTACTCTCGTTTACGCAGGGGAAAGGACTCGTGACATCGAACGCATTCGGTCGCCTCATCGAGGTTCTGGGTCGTGCACGATGGACAGAGCTTCATGCAGTCTTATT
>CAZRTJ010000036.1:0-22213 GCA_964602985.1 uncultured Bacteroidota bacterium | reverse complement strand
ACTCGAACCTACAACCCATCGGTTAACAGCCGATTGCTCTACCATTGAGCTACTGAGCATTTGCAAAGTGGCGTGAAAATATGCGGGTGACCTCAAAAAGTCAAGGCGATCCGGCGCTTTTTTTTTGTGCGGAACATGGTTATGTTGCCCGCCATGACGTATTCCAGGCAAATGCAGGCGGACAAAATCCGGGTTGCTCTCACGTCCGTTGTCGCGGCCGTTTTTTTGACTGCGATCAAGCTGACGGTTGGCTGGATGACCGGCAGTCTGGGCATTCTATCGGAAGCTGCGCACTCCGGGCTGGACCTGGGAGCCGCTCTCCTTACCTTTGTGGCGGTCCGAATCGCCGATAAACCTGCGGATCGCGAACACTCCTACGGTCACGGTAAAATTGAAAACATTTCCGCGTTCCTGCAGATCGGAATTCTCATTCTCACGTGCGGTTTCATCATCAAATCCGCCATCGATCGGCTTCTCGTGCCTGACCACGATGTTGATGTCACGTTCTGGAGCTTTGCCGTCTTGTTTGTTTCCGTCGTGGTGGATTTTACTCGATCTCGGGCCCTGCTGAGAGTCGCCCGCAAGTACCGTAGTCAGGCGCTGGAGGCGGATGCGTTGCACTTCAGCAGCGACATCTGGAGTTCCCTCGTGGTCGTCGTGGGATTGATCAGTACCTATTTCGGATTTCCGGAGGGAGACTCCATCGCTGCCATGGGTGTGGCTCTTTTTGTGCTGCTGATCTGCGGACGGCTCCTCAAACGAACCATCGAAGCCCTGACAGACGTTGCGCCCAAAGACATCGCGGACAAGCTGAGCGATCTGCTTCAGAAGCATGAGGGCGTCCGGGACCACCATCATCTACGCGTCCGGCAATCCGGTTCGAAAGTCTTCATCGACGCGTCCATCCGCATCAAGCGCACGTATCCCTTCGACAAAGCCCATCACGTGGCGGACGAAATTGAAAAAGAAATCCTGGCGTTCGTTCCAAACGCGGACATCGTCATCCATATGGAGCCTCAGGAAACGGACGACGAGAGTATTATTGATAAGATCCGCATGATTGTCATCGAAGAAGGTCTGGCCTGTCATAATGTGAGGGCCCAGCGTACGCCCGCGGGATACGTGGTGGACTTCCACCTCGAGTGCGACCCGTATCCGACGTTTGCGGAGGCGCACGCGGTCTCCTCTCGAATCGAGCGGCGACTCACGGAGAAGATTCCAGAGATCATCGACGTCAAGACCCATATCGAGGACGCGCGGGACGGGGTCTTCGAAGCCGAAAACATCACGGGACAGTCGGGCGAACTGGTCGTCGCCATCCGCGAAGCGGCGCGGTATGAGCCCCGGATTCAAGACTGCAGCGACTTTGTGGTGTTGCGCATCCGCGGCGCGAAGAAGGTACTGATGAATTGCATACTGGCCTCGGACCTGCCGCTGAATGAAGTCCACTCGGTCATCACGTCGTTTGAGAATCGGATTTACGAAACGCTACCCGAAGTCCGCCATGTGATTATTCATCCTGAGATGCATCCGTGACCGCTCTCGACGCTCTCGGTGACGTGTGCACGTTGCGGTGGACCGCTTTGGATGAATTCCCCGATCTGGTTGTTCGAATGTCGACGCGCCAGGGCGGTGTGAGCGAACCGCCGTATGATACGCTGAATCTGGGACGTTCGACGGAGGATGATCCGGCCGCGGTCGCAGAAAACCGCCGTCGATTCTTTCGCGCGATCGATATCCCGGAGGACCGGGTTGTCGTTCAGCATCAAGTGCACGGAGTCGACGTACGGTCGGTTGATTGCGGCGGGTACTGCGGAGACGTTGACGCGACGATGACCGCAGAGCCCAACGTCTTCCTCACGGTCACGGTGGCCGACTGCGTACCGATTTTGGTTTTCGATCCCGTGTCGAAGTCTTGCGGTGCGGCACACGCAGGCTGGCGCGGGTCGGCGGCGGGGATCGCAGGAAGACTGATTCAGGAAATGCAACGCCGGCTGCGCGTCGATCCGCGCAACCTGGTCGCCGTGGTGGGGCCATCGATCGGGCCGGATGCCTACGAAGTGGGGCCCGAGGTCGCGTCGCACTTTGATCCAAGCTGCGTGTCGCGGCTCGACGGTCGAGTGTATTTGAATTTGTGGCAGGCCAATCACCGCCAGCTTTCGGACGCCAGCGTCCAACACATCCTCGTGACCGGACAATGTACGGCCACCCAGTCGGATCTGTACTTCTCGCATCGCCGGAGTGGCGGTCGAACCGGAAGGATGCTGGCTGTGATTGGATTTCGATCGTGATCGTTCCGACAAACAAAAATACGGTTGGCGCATGCCGTTGCAAGGCAGTACATTGCCGCCAGCAGAACAACCTGTGAAGCAAGCGATCATGGACGAACTGACAGCCTACATCCAGAACCTCATTCAAAATGCCGGTGACGCCATTTTTACCGTCGGCAAGTCGCAGTGTATTTTGTCGTGGAATCTCGGTGCACAGGAATTGCTCGGATATGGGCCCGACGAAATTGTCGGTAAGCCCGTCGATGTGCTCTCGCCTCCCGATCAGAAGCGTCTCATGCGGTCGATGGTCCTCGAAGTGATGGACGGAGGCACGCTGAAGAATCTCGAACTGGAATTGACCGGCAAGGCCGGCAATGCGGTAACAGCCTACGTCACCGCATCACCCGTACGAGATATCACTGAAGAAGTGGTCGCGGTATCCGTCATTGCCAAGGACATTACCGATCAGAACAAACTGCTGCTTGCCTTGATCCAAAAAGAAAAACGGTCCGCGCACCTGGAAGCCATGGTTGAGAGTCTGACCACCCTGTCCCACCACATCCGCAACGCGGCGGCGGTGATTTCCGCCAAGGCCGAGCTTGCCGAGCAGGCCAATGATGCAGGCATGTACCGACAACTCCCGCTCGTCTGTCGTCGCGAAACGCGGCGCATCACGGCCGTCATCGAATGTCTGCAGGAATTGGTGGAGGAAGGCAAACGATCCGAGTCCGACGTCGCCACGGTAGAATTATCGGGCGCTCCCTCCCGACTGGTCGATATCGAAGCTCGCCTCAAGGAAAAGCTGAAGCGAATCGAAGAGGAATCGGCGTGATGCCCTTCCGTCGTTGAACCGTCTTTCCATGACCCGTTCCACTCCCGATCTCTCCAATCTCCGTGTCGTCCTGGTGGAGCCGCAATACGCGGGAAATATTGGTTCCGTGTGCCGCGCGATGAAAAATTTTGGCGCGTCCGACCTGGTGCTGGTCAATCCGTGTAATCATCTATCGGAAGAAGGCCGCATGTTTGCGGTGCGGGCCCGGGACATACTGGAAAGCGCCCGCATCGTGCCGTCTCTGCGCGAGGCCCTGCAGGATACCGGCTGGAGTATCGGCACGACCACACGTGTCCGCGACACGCATTTCCCGACCTTCCTGCCCGATGAGATCGCGAAGCGTGTCGGTCAGATTGATCGGAAGACGCGCATCGCGCTGGTACTGGGACGAGAGGACAATGGCCTCACGACCGAAGAATTGCATCAATGCAGCGTCGTCTCCACCATCCCGACCGACGAAGGGTACTCGTCGCTCAATATCAGCCAGTCGGCGCTTCTGTATCTGTATTCGCTTTTTCGCGCGCAGTTGGACGGCAATCCGACATTCGAGTGGCGTCTCGCCAAGGAAAACGAGATGGACATTCTCTACGATCGCATCCGGAGGCTCCTCGATACGATCGAGTTTCCCGCCCGCACGACGAATGAGGATTACATCATCGGCATTCGACGAATTTTCGGGCGCACTCCGATGGAGGATCGCGACGTGCGCATCCTGCATAAGCTTTTTCAGGAAATTGATTTCTTTATGGAAAAGCTGAAAAGGAAGAAGTTTTAGTGGGGAACCCGGTCGTCTCGACTCCCGCTCGATGGCCGATTATTGCATTGCGCGGAACCCGGTCGTCTCGACTCCCGCTCGACGACCGATCATAACACCCGCTCGATGGCCGATTATTGCATTGCGTGGAGCCTGGTCGTCTCGACTCCCGCTCGATGGCCGATTATTGCATTGCGTGGAGCCTGGTCGTCTCGACTCCCGCTCGACGACCAATCATAACACCCGCTCGACGACCGATGCCTGTTAGACGGCCACCGCGGCAAAATGCTGCACCAATGATTGGAAGAGCCGCGCTCCGTCCTGTGCGCGCAGAATTGGATCGGCGCATCGGTCCGGGTGCGGCATCATTCCCGCCACGTTCCCTTTGTCATTGAGAATGCCGGCGATGTGGTGCACGGAGCCGTTGGGGTTGTGCGCCTCGCCGAGTTCGCCGCTCTCCGAACAATACCGCAACAGGATGCGATCGTCATCCTCCAGTCTTTTCAGCGTATGCTCGTCCGCATAGTAATTTCCGTCCCCATGGGCAATTGGGTACGCAATGACCTCGCCTTTGCGATAATGGGACGTGAACGCCGTATCTGCGTTTTCCACTCGCACATGCACATTGCGGGAAACGAATTTCAGGTGCGCATTGCGTCGGAGGACGCCCGGCAGCAATCCGCATTCCGTCAGAATCTGGAAGCCGTTGCAAATGCCAAACACATATCCGCCGGACCTCGCAAAGTCGACCACGTCCTGCATGATCGGCGCAAATCGCGCGATGGCTCCGGTGCGCAGATAGTCGCCGTACGAAAATCCGCCCGGGATCATCACAATATCAAAGCCGGAGAGATCGCGCCGGTCCTTGTGCCAGACAAACTCGGAATGCTGTCCGATGAGTTCGCCCGACGCATACAAGACGTCGTGATCGTTGTTGGATCCGGGGAAGACGACGACTGCTGTTTTCATACCGACCTCCTGTTGGGGGCGAATATGAAACTTTCGGCATTGGGATGCAAGGTGAAGGGAATTGAAAGGAAATGGACGCGCCTCAAAACCGGCTCACATCCCGACCAAACAGAAACGCCTTGGACCAGTCGAAGATCACCATCGCTTTGTTCTTCCAGCTGACCAGCCTGGTCAAATACGCGGAGCGCCAGAAGATCCACGTCGAAAATCCACGGGACTTGGCCTTGGGCAGATCGGCGACGGCGCGGTAATCTCCGATGTAGGCGAGCATACCCAGATGTTTGTATACAAACGGGCGAAACGCAGTCCGCTCACATCCGGTTTTGGCCATCCGATTCAACAGCCGCGCAAGGTACTTGCCCGCTTGTCCCGCCACTTGTGCGGTGGCGACCAGAGGGGAGTCCTTACGATTGGCGCAGTCCCCGATCGCATAGACATCCTTCGTCTCGGGCACGGCAAAATATCCGTCCACCATCATACGTCCGGCAGGGTCTTTCACAAAAGGAAGCTGGCGAACAAACGACGTGGGCGCATTGCCGGTCGACCACACGAGCACTCCATACGGTATCACGGAGTCATCCTGAAGACGGAGTTGCTGCGACGAAACTTCCTCCACCGCCTGATGGGTCAGGACCGTCACGCGGCGGCGATTGAACAACCTCACCGCATACTCAGAAATCTCCCGATCAAATGAACTCAGAATATGCCGGCCCGCTTCGACCAGTGTGATACGAGCTGTCCCGACCAGATGCGGAAAGGCCTTTTCCAGTTCTTCCTCCAGAAAATCGGCGAGCTCCGCCGCGAATTCGACGCCCGTCGGGCCCCCGCCCGCCACGACGAAATGAAGCAGCCGCTGAACCTCGGCGGATGGCAGACCCGGAATGGACGCGTGTTCGAAATGATCGATAATTCTTTGTCGGATCTTCCGTGCGTCACGCAGTTCCTTCAGGAAAAATGCGTTGGCTTCCACGCCCGGAACGCCAAAGGTATGATTGACCGCGCCGACCGCCACCACCAATACGTCGTACCCCACGTCAAACACATGCCCATCGATGACGTCCTCGCATCGTACTGTCTGTGTTTGGACATCCAGCGCCGACGCGCGGGCCTGATAGAAAGTGACGTTCTTGCGGGCGAGGCGAACGGGCTCGATGATGCTGCGAAATTCAATCGTGCCCACCGTCGTGCTCGGCAGCAGGGGCGTGAAGAGAAAATGATTGCGTTCGCTGATCACGGCGACGTCGTACTGTTTCAGATCGATCTTCTTCAGAACGCTGAACCCTCCGAAACCCGTGCCGAGGATCACCAGCTGTTTCATGGCTTCATCATCGCGTCCCGGACCGCTTTGAACTCCGATCCGTCCTTCCATTGCGGAAAAGACGAGGACGTCGCCAACCGGAATCCGATGGCAAAGAACAATCGCGCGTCGTCCACGATGCCGTCGAAATTCCACTCCGCCGGATGGAACTCATCCGAGGGCTGGTGATAATGCTTCGACGTATAGAGTTTCTGTTTCTCCTGCACCCATTCGATGCCGTGCATCGCGTGTTCGTAATCTCCCGAGACATAGGCCGCAGGAACCCCGTGCCGGGCGAAATTGAAATGATCGGAGCGAAAATAGAAGCCCTTCTCCGGATGAGGATCCGCAAGAACGTACCGGCCTTGCGCCGAGGCCAGTTCGTGCACGAGTTCATCCAGATCCGACTGTCCGTACCCGACGGCAGTGACATCCTTCATTTTGCCGAGGGGCGCAAGCGCATCGATGTTGACCGCGGCCACGGTCTTCTGCAGGGGAAAGATCGGATGCTCCGTATAATATTGTGAGCCCAGCAGTCCTTGTTCCTCAGCCGTGACCAGGAGGAAAACGACGGATCGCGAAGTCTGCGTTTGCGAAAACGCACGTGCCAGTTCCAGTACGACGGCGGTACCGCTGGCGTTATCGACGGCGCCGTTGTAGATGGAGTCGCCGTCCACCGCGCGCCCGATCCCAAAATGATCCCAGTGCGCGGTGTACACGATAACTTCGTCTCCGCGATCGGTTCCTGGCTTCCTGCCGATCACGTTGTGGGAAACAGATTCCTTCAGTTCGTTTTTCCAGGAAATGGAAAACGTCGATTTCAGTTCCAGCGGCCGGAATCCCCTTCGAGCGGCGGATGCGGTGAGGGCGGCGTACTCGTGGCCTTCGGTTTTCAGCAGTTGCTCGGCCGTGGCCTGTGGGATCCAGCCTTCCACGGCGCACGCATGTGAGGGGCCGTCCGTTTTCAGAAATAGTTTGGACCCGCTCCAGCCGTTTTGGACGACTCCCCACGGATAGCCGGCGGCAGCGGTCTCGTGGACGATCAGGCACCCCGCCGCGCCCTGCCGCGCGGCTTCTTCGTACTTGTATGTCCAGCGTCCGTAGTACGTCATGGTGTTGCCTTTGAACAGCGTCGAATCCTTCGTAGCAAATCCGGGGTCGTTCACGAGGACGACGACCGTCTTGCCTTTCACGTCAAGCCCTGCGTAATCGTTCCAGCCGTATTCCGGAGCGACGATCCCGTAGCCCGCAAACACCACCGGCGAAGCGTGCACGACGATCTCCTCTTCTGCGCGCGTCGTGCGCACCGCGATGTCGTCTCCGTACTTCAGTTTCAGAGATTTCGATGGGTGCGCTATCGTCGCCGTCGTGAAGGGGAGATGACGGATCTCCACCATCGGCACTTCCTGGAAATAGCTGTCGCCATTCCCCGGACGAATGCCCATGGACGTCAGTTGATTCCTCAGGTATTCGATCGTCTTTTTTTCACCGTCCGTGAAAGGCTTTCGCCCCTGGAAATCGTCCGAGGAGAGAATGGCCACGTGTTGTGCGATTCCAGCGGAGTCAATGGACTGAGCGGCCTCGCGTCCGTCGGGTGTCGACGAACAGGATGCGAGCAGTCCGATGGCGATGAGGAAAATAACGTTCTTCACAGTCGGTTCCTTTCCAAAACGTGGGTGATGCGAGATTCTGATCCTTCGTTCAGTCGACGCGGGGTGACCGTCGGTTGTCCAGCGCCGCTTCGCGGCGAATCCAGTCAGGAAGGATAAGACAATGTGTCGATGTTCTCCACCTCTTTCGACACGTTCTTCGAACGTGTCGAAAGGATCGACATGGGCCCACCACTCCTGGGCGTCCATCCTCTATACGGGAAGAAAAATTCCTCCTGTCTCCTTGATTCTCGCATTCAATCTGGATAATTTACCGCCGGTACGAAGACCACACTTAATTCAAGGAATGAAACATGGCCTATATTATTGCGGAACCGTGTATCGGCGTCAAAGACACTGCGTGCGTCAAAGTTTGTCCCGTGGATTGCATTTACGATTCCGAAGGATGGGATCAATTGTACATCCATCCTGATGAGTGTATCGATTGCGGAGCGTGCGAGCCGGAATGTCCGGTCGAAGCGATTTTTGCGGCGGAAAACACTCCGGACAAATGGAAGCCCTTCATACAAAAAAACGCGGACATGTTTAAGAAGTAACATGACGAATGACTTACCCGAAGGCTCTGCGTTGATCAGAGCCTTTTTTATTTGTTCGTCACGCGGAGGATGTCATGATCATTGCCATCGGATGTGACCACGGCGGATTTCCGCTGAAGGCGACCGTGATTGACACGGTCAAGAAAGCCGGTCACGAAGTCATCGATCTGGGTACGCACTCCACCGATCCGGCCGACTATCCGGATTACGCCCAGGCCGTGGCGCTCGCTGTGTCCGGGGGACGCGCCCATCGCGGCATCGTCATCTGCGGCAGCGGAGTCGGTGCGACGGTCGCGGCGAACAAATTCAAAGGCATCCGCGCCGGCCTGTGCCACGACACGTTTTCCGCCCGTCAGGGCGTCGAAGACGACGATATGAATGTGCTGACCCTCGGCGCCCGTATCATCGGCCCGCTCCTCGCGATCGAAGTTATCCAGGCCTTTCTCAATGCGGCGTTCTCCGGCGCCGAGCGGCACATGCGCCGACTGAACAAAGTCAAATCGTTCGAAGAAAACTTCGGTTCGGCATGACGCAAAAACGATCTTTGTTTCTCGGACTGACGCACGCGTTTTCCGACGGTACGGCGGGGTATCTGGTCGCGTCGACGTCGTCCCTTCCGTACGAGACCCTCATTCTCTATGTAGGCTTGTACAATCTCCTCGCTTTCGGAATGCAGCCGCTTGCCGGCTGGCTGGTGGATACGACCGGTCGGCCGCGTCTGGCGTTGCAGGGGAGTCTGGGGTTAATGGCCGCTGTGCTGCCGTTGTCCTTTGTGTCGCCGGTGGCGGCCATCGCGTGTGCGGGCGTAGCGTCGTCGTGTTTTCACGTGAGCGCCGGCTCGCTTTGTGTGACGGACACGCAGACGGTGACGCCCAGCGGATATTTCGCTGCTCCGGGCGTCATGGGGTTGACGCTGGGAGGTTTTTGCGGCGCGACCGGCGTGGTGTTGTGGCCGTACCTGACCGCGTGCCTGATCCTGTCCGCCGTGGCGATTCATCGATGGCCGGAGATCCGTTCGGCGGTCGTGTCCACGACGGTCGGAATGGATCGTCACGAAATGCTGATGATTGTCTTGCTGTTTGCGATCGCTCTTCGCTCGGTCATCTGGATGGTGTATCAGGAATTGCTGTTTGGAAATTTCGCAGAGCTTCTGATCATCGCGGCATTTGCCATGACGGGTAAATTCGTGGGAGGACATCTAGCCGATCGATTTGGCATTCGGATGTGGGGAACGCTGGCGCTGGCGCTGGCCGGTCCGTGTCTGGCCGTCGGTGAGATGGTGCGACCCTTATTCTATGTCGGCATTCTCATCCTGCAGTCCGCAACGCCGGTCGGGCTCTGGGCAATGAGTCAACTTCTGCCGCGCCATCCGGCGACTGCCTCCGGGCTCGCATTGGGTCTGGCCATCGGCATCGGAGGGCTCGGACGGTGGCTGGGCGTGGAGTTATCCGCGATGAGCCTGACGATGCAGATCGTCGTCACGACGATCGCCGCCGGCGCGATGGCCCTGTCCGTGCGGGCCAGACACACTGTGTCATGAAGCGAGGGGGGGGAAGAGATGCGATGACTGTTCCGGATTCTCTCAAATCGAAGGAGTCATGCTAAATGGCGTACACGTTCCTGGATTTCGGCAAAGAAGTTTTGCAAATAGCCAAACAGCCACTGACGTATCAGGAAATTTGGGAACAGGGAGTTCAGGCAGGATTGGACAAGAAGGTCCGCGTTTCGGGCAAAACTCCTTGGCAGACTCTGGGTGCACGGCTCTATGTAGACGTTCGAGACAATGACAAGTCAGAATTTGTGAAGGTCAGCCGTAACCCTGCCCGTTTCTTTCTGCGATCCCGAATGACAGAGATTCCAAAAGATATCGAGACATCCTCTGACGACAGGCAAAAATCCAAGAAGCCTCACTTTGCTTTTGAAGAACGCGCGTTACATCCTCTTGTCAGTTACTTTGCATATGCCAACCTCACTTTTAATCGTGGTAAGAGCATTTTCACAAAGACCATCTACCACGAAAAATCCAAGAAGGACGGACTGTCTGAATGGACAAACCCCGACATGGTGGGATTCTATCTGCCCCTGGTTGATTGGGAGGAAGAACTGATTGAATTGAACAAGATTTCAGATAACAGTTCTCTTAAAATCTACTCATTTGAGCTAAAACGGATGCTCAACCGCGGTAATTATCGCGAAGCCTTCTTTCAGGCTGTGTCCAACTCTTCGTGGGCTCATGAAGGTTATCTCGTTGCAGCTGATCTGCAAGAAGACGATGACCTTCTTTCTGAATTGGAACGACTCTCCATGAGCTTTGGGATTGGAATTGTTGAACTGGAATTGGAGGATATTGATTCATCTAGAATTTTGTTTCCAGCACGGGTTCGGGAGTCTTTGGACTGGGAAACGATGAACAAGTTGTGCGAGCAAAACGCCGACTTTAAGAAATTTGTCCAGGACATCAAGATTGACTTCGAATCGAAGCGAATTCATCGGTCGGAGTACGATCCGATCATTGAAGATCCAGATGAATATGCGGCGAAGCTCCTGAAACAAGTTGAATAGAGAAATCTACCTCCTGTTCCATCCCCTCATGAAATAGCGCTGCGCTCCGTTCGCAGGACTCTGATTCCCTTCGAGGGCCGCTTGTGGTGATGGATGGGCGGTGTGTTCGCGTCCGCAAAGGCCGACGAGCCTAGTCTTCAGGAGGCAGTCGTGAATCGCCAAGGCCGCGTCCGTGACGCGGGAGGCGCAGATATCGGGTCCAAAATCTATCCTTGTAAATTTAACAGTATATATTAAATTTACAAGGATGATAAAAAGACGCGAAACCATTCGGTTACAATTCTCCCTCCGGCAATTTCCTGTCGTGGGTTTGATCGGTCCGCGTCAGGTTGGCAAAACGACATTGGCCAAAATCATCGGCCAGCAACAAAAAAACAGATCCATTTATTTGGATTTGGAGCTGCCCTCCGACGTGACCAAACTGACAGACGCCGAACTGTATTTGTCACGCTTGGCTGATCGGCTGGTCATCATCGATGAAATCCAACGCATGCCATCTCTCTTTCCGCTCCTCAGGGCGCTGGTGGATCGGGATCGCCGACCCGGGCGGTTCCTGATTCTCGGTTCGGCGGCTCCCGATCTGATTCGCGATGCATCCGAGACTCTGGCCGGCCGGATCGTGTATCATGAGCTAACCGCACTGCACCTTTCCGAAACCGGCACGAAAGAGCATCGAAAACGATGGGTTCAGGGCGGATTCCCCGAAAGCTTTCTGGCAACAGAAAAAGCCAGTTTCGCATGGCGCGAGGCTTTCATCAAGACCTACCTCGAACGGGATCTTCCCCAACTTGGTGTACAAATCCCAAGCGCACAATTGCGCAAATTCTGGACGATGATTGCGCATGTCCACGGACAACTGTGGAACGCCAGCCGCATTGCGTCCAGTCTCGGTATTTCATCGCCTACCGCAGGCCGGTATTTGGATTTGCTGGAACAGACATTCGTTCTTCGGACGCTCCGTCCCTTTCATGCCAATCTGCGTAAGCGTCTCGTGAAGTCGCCCAAAGTATACTTCCGCGATTCAGGCATCCTGCATGCAATCCTGGGACTCAGAAATTGGGATGAACTCTTTTCACACCCTGTTGCCGGAGCCTCCTGGGAAGGGTTTGTGATGGAACAAGCGCTGGGAACCATCGGATCGGATATCACCCCTTCGTTTTACAGAACCCAGGCCGGCGCCGAGGTCGATCTTGTTCTGGAATCGTCACGCGGGCGTGTGGCCATCGAAATAAAGTTCTCTCTGTCACCCGAGTTGACGAAGGGTTTTTGGCATGCGATCGAGGACCTCCAATGCACAAAAGCCTACGTCGTCTACCCGGGTGAAGAAACCTATCCAATCCACAAGCGCGTCACAGTCACGACATTGCCAGACTTGCTGAAAACGCTGGGCAGATAAGGCTGGTGCTATTCCGAGAAGAGTGGCGTGAGAATTCCAATAGCTTTGGAACCTCCTGTCTCGTGACTCTGGAGTGGGATAGCGATACCCCGGCGAATAAATACAGTAGACAACCTCCTTCAGTATATCTATTTTAAGTTACTCAAATAAGTCTGAAGGCAAACACCATGTTGAACGAACGCATTTCCATTAATCCGAAGATCATGCAGGGGAAACCCTGCGTCAAGGGCACGCGCATCCCGGTGTACGCCGTTCTCGACCTCCTGACAGCAGGCACTACGCCGGAACAAATCATCTCGCCCGACTTTTTTCCTGACCTAACTCTTGAAGACATTCATGCCTGTATTGCATTCGCCAATCAGCTGGTCAAGAGCGAAGACATACGGTTCTACGAGGATCTAACCGCCTGATATTCCATGAAATTGCTTGCCGATCACTGTGTATACGGTCAAACTATAAGACTGCTCCGATCTCAGGGCTTCAACGTACACACCTTGCATGTCTGACGTTCATATTCATCTCCTGCGTTTTCTCCGTTCGCAAGACTCTGATTCCGTTCGAGGCCAGCTTGTTGTGATTGATGGGCGGCATGTTCGCGTCCGCAGAAGATGACGAGTGGCCAGGTCCACATGGAACATTCCTCAGTTCGCACGACCACGCTCTGGAGAGTCGAAGCGTATTTGCTAAGCGACATTGACCAAAATCATCGACCTGCCGCCTGAATAGCGGATATCCTGTGGGTTGGCGCGCTTCCGCTCTTCGACGATCCCTAAGACACACAGCGGAAATCCACACCCGGGCAAGCGCACGATAGTCTCTGCGGGGGCACTTCGGAGTGGTCGGTCGAACGTGTTGACTCGATGTCACGCCGACATTCCCAGCGAGTCATTGCACTTATTTTTCAATGATCCACCTTTCTGGTTGCGCCAGGCTGCATCACCACTTATATTAACCTATCTCTACTGGCTTTACTTCTGCCCGGCTTTTGCAAGTATAGGCTTCTGACGACTGGAAAGATGGTTTGATCTTTCCCCCATCGGATTGCCAAAACTGTCATGATTCTGGAGAGGAGCAATCATGCAGCATTTTGTCGGTGCCTTGATCTTTCGTGGCCACCGTAGTCATTTTAGGGACAATTCTTTTGGCTTCATCGCAATGATGAGGACCGGGAATCTTCGACTCCCGCATCCCCACATGATGTTCGTCCTCTCACTCGTCCGTGCGGTCGGGTCCTGTGTCGGACTTTCATTGGCTGGTAGCACATGTGAGTATGCATCGTGGTGTATTCGTAGTTCGACTTCTATAACTGATAGTCCATCATAAATCCAAAAGGGGAGATTATGAGAATTCATTATCCATTTGGAAGGCTGATGCGAAACGGGATGCTGTTTTGCAGTATTTTTCTGTCGCCATTGGCGACTAAACTTTTTCTTGACCTGGCTCCCGGAGATGACTCGTCGAAGACCAAACTGAAATTGGCGAAGACGAGCATCATCGATCTCGATTTCGTGGGGTACAACCAGTGGTTGTACGTGATGCGCAACAACGGATCCTTGTTCTATGACTCCCCGGATGCCGACGGCAATGGCACCAACGCCGGAGGTGAATTTCCAAGGGGCTCCGCACACTATGCTGTTTTCGCTGCGGGACTGCATGTCGGTACCAAGAAGAACGGAATTCCGGTCGTCAGTGAGACAGAGTATAGTACGGAATTTCAACCGGGAAGAATTACCAACTCCAATGTCGCGTTTTCGTCGCTAACGGCAGAAGACCCGTCGTCTTCCGAACGCCAGGTATACTTGATCGACCAGACGCTTTCGGGTAGTGACTATACGAACTGGCCGATCGATGCCCCGCGGAACCCTCTTGGCAATCCATCTGTCATCGGATTAGCCCGCACCTGGGTCGTTTTCAACGATCTGGACATAAGTCGCAGCCAAGAAGACCAGACTGTAAGTCCGGATCCGGGTTTGGGGTTGCAAATTGAAGAAAGTAGCTATGCCTTTGGCGGTCCCGCTCTTCAAAACTGTGTTTTGGTTCGCTTCCGAATTACCAACAAAACGAACACGAGCTATGACAGCACCTACTTCGGATTCTGGAGTGATCCGGACCTGGGGAATGCCACCAATGATCTGGTCGGAACGGACACCAGTCGAGGCATGGCCTACTGCTACAATTCAGCGTCGGAAGGCGTTTTTAATCGCGCTGTCGGGTACCGGTTGTTGTACTGTACCGACGCGGGTGGAATCAATGCAAGACTTGTTTCGTCTACGTCTTACATCAACGGAACCGATCCCAATGATAACAAGGAGAGGCTTTTCATGTTGAGAGGAGAGACTACGAGCGGCGGTAATCGTGCGAACGGGAAATTCGATTTTCCCGGCGATCCTGTTACGTCTTCCGGAGTTTTGGATCCTGCGGGGGCAGACAAACGCGTGCTGCTGAGCGTGGGGCCCATTCAGCTCACCCCGGGATCCAGTCAGGATTTGGTCTTCGCAATTATTGGCGGTCAATCCGATACGCCTCTGAACGCAATTCTAAACCTTCGGGCCGTGTCCGACTCCATCAAGACGGCATTTACAGACTCGATCCAAAATCAGTTGGCGATGGCGGGCGAATTGCTGTCAGAATTCAACGTCCCTGACGCCAATTTCAGGGCCAAGCTTAGCAGCACGTACGGAATTACGTTTGCCGGCAGTAATATTACGAACCCGGCGACAGCGGCCGCGATAACTTTTCTGGATGTTTCAAGTTCCAATATTGCCGACTTGACCGGCATCGAAGCGTTTACCGGTTTAGACACGTTGTACTGCTACAACAACCAACTCACATCCCTTGACGTCTCAGCGAATACGGGGTTGACGAATTTGAGATGCGCCAGCAACCAACTCACATCGCTTGACCTCTCAGCGAACACGGCGCTAACAATTCTGCACTCCTACAACAACCAACTTACATCGCTTGATTTCTCAGCGAATACGGTGTTGACGGATCTACAATGCGATGGCAATCAACTCACATCGCTTGACCTCTCAGCAAATACAGCGTTGACGAATTTGAGCTGCGGCAGCAACCAGATCACATCGCTCGACCTCTCGGCGAATACAGCGCTGACGAATTTGTATTGCTACTTCAACCAACTCACATCGCTTAACGTCTCGGCAAATGCGGCGTTGACTCAGTTGGTCTGTTATGGCAATCAGCTACCATCTTTGGTCCTGTCGGCAAATACCGCGTTGACGCTCCTGCACTGCTATGACAACCAACTCACATCGCTTGATGTCTCGGCGAATACGGTGTTGACGGATTTGCAGTGCAATGGCAATCAACTTACATCGCTTGACGCCTCATCAAATACGGCGTTGACGAATTTGAGCTGCGGCAGCAACCAGCTCACATCACTTGACGTCTCAGCGAACACTGGGTTGATAGATTTACAGTGCGATGGCAACCAACTCACTTCTCTCGATGTTTCAGTGAATACGGCGCTGGGGCATCTGGACTGCTACAATAACCAACTCACATTCCTGGACGTCTCAGCAAATACGGCGCTGAACATGATGGATTGTAAGTCAAACCGAATTCCCATCGTGCTGACCGACGGCTCCGTGGGCATTCTGGAAAAAGATATGATCACTCAGGTCGCGATCCGAAGAAGTCTCGATTTGAGCCCGTCCGTCGGATCCTCGGAAACAGGCGGATACGTGCTCGACACGAGCGGCGCCATTATTCATGTCGCCGCCAATTCGGGCTCGGCCTCCACAATCACAACGCTAATTCGGTCCAATCCATCAACGTTCGGCAGCCTGCCTCAAGGAGTTGGCGCTCTGCTTGATGACCGCTACTGGACGATCAGTAACGCAACGTTCACGGGAACATACAACCTCATTTTGGACACTCGTTCCTTGAGCGGCATTGTCGATTTCAACGGCCTCAACGTTCTGAAACGATCCGACAGCACGGCCGCTTGGCAGAATGCTTCAACGATCAGTGGGGTAACCGTCGCCTACCTGGAGCCGTGGGTACTGGTCAATGGCTTGACGTCGTTTTCCGACTTCGCCCTTGCGAATGCTAATCAACCTCCCGTACGAGTGACCGCGCTCGGCGACACGACGTTGAATCAGAATTTCCCTCGCACGTTCATTGCCTATCTCCCTGCTGTTTTTTCTGATCCCGATGATTCGGTATTGACTTACTCCGATTCGGCATTGTCCTCTGGTGTTTCTGCTGACGTCACGAACGACAGCCTCTATGTGACCAGTACAACCGGATTCCTGGGCGAGGTTTTGATTCGCGTCAGCGCCACGGATGGAGGCGCCACGACTGCCGATACGTTCCGCGTGACCGTCATCGACAATGTCGCACCTGTCCTCTCGCATGGCATTCTCGCCAGCGAGGTCGTCGATCGGGTGCGCATCGTCGTCACCGCTAACGAAGCAATCAATACACCCACGGTTTCGGTCAACTCGCAGTCGGTCACCATGACCAAAACCGGTGACGCCTATTTTAACAACTACACGCTGAATTCAACCGGGGATATATCGCTCAACATCTCGATCACCGATCTGAGCGGTAATCCGGCCTCGGACTCTCCGACGTATCATGTAACACTCCTCAGCAAACGCACGTCCTTCGGCCGGTTTGCCTTCACCAGCGCATCACAGGCCGGGTATCTGATCTTATCCGACCGGGTTATCGAACACGTACCGGCGGGCTGGACGCCCCTGGGACAAGCTGTCGGCATGACTGTCACCTCACGTACGTCCATTCAGGCAAGTTCCTCCTATGAAGCCATTCCCGACGTCGATGAACATAAGATCGGTATTTACGAATGGACGGGCGAAGCATGGACTTACGCAGGTGGTCAGGGCAGAGACGGACAGGTTTCCACTGCGATTTCCGGACTATATCCTCTGGCGGTGTTCTACAACCCGAATCATGTCGTCCTGCCGGAGCGATTTGCCCTCCTGGCCAACTTCCCCAATCCCTTCAATCCTGTAACGTCCATCGGGTACGAGTTACCTACCACAACCAACGTGATTCTGAAGGTCTATAACATTCTGGGTCAGGAGGTGCGAACGCTCGTGCGTGGTGTGGAGTCCGCCGGGTTTAAACAGGTGCAATGGGACGGCCGGGATGCCTCCGGGCGATCCGCAGCTTCGGGAATTTACATTTACCGCATCGAAGCCGGATCGTTTGTCCAGTCACGTAAAATGTTGTTGATCAAATAGTGGCAATTGAGCACAGGTTGATGGTGATTCTTTCTCTCGAAATTGAGACTCGGATTTTGCTTCGACTTGTCGAGGTGCAGATCGGGTGGATGAATACGATCAAAGGACAATGAATTACATCTCACGATAGGACAACCGAAGGAGTTCCGACATGAAGACACTCGTGCTGATTGGATGGCTGATGGCGACGGCGGCATGGCCGCA
Source organism: uncultured Bacteroidota bacterium (assembly GCA_964602985.1). GTDB lineage: Bacteria > CLD3 > CLD3 > SB21 > SB21 > CAYZJB01. Next base: position 4,492 of record CAZRTJ010000036.1, on the reverse strand, counting down.
GACGGCGGACACGACGCGCAAGCCCGCGGCGACGGTCTCCTGATGTCTCACGGGACGAATCCAACTTTCTGGATTCCGGATTGTATTTCCTCAGAGTGTCCGGGAAGAAAGGGTAGGTGAAATGAGCTGGCTGCGATCTTTTTGTGATCTCCGGATGGCGAAACATCTTCGCCGCGCAAGGATAAATCTCTATGAATCATGAAGGAGGCTCCATGAAGCAATTTCTGATTCTCCTTTCGATGGCCGGCAGTGTTCTCAGCGCTCAGGAAGCGGACACCGCCAAGATCAAGAAACCAACGGCGGCGGTGCTGGACTTCCGCGCGCTGACAGTCATGAAAAAAGAAGAAGTTTCGGCGCTGACCAATAAGTTCCGCTCCTCGCTCGCCCAGACGAAAAAATTCACCCTGCTGGAGCGCTCCGAGATGGAGACGATCCTGAAGGAGCAGGATTTTTCGATGAGCGATCTGTGCAATACGGAAGACTGTGCGGTGCAGGTGGGGCAACTGCTGGCCGCTGAGAAAATGATCACGGGAGATCTGGGCAAGGTCGGAGAGACGTATACGGTGACGGTGCGGATTCTGGACGTGTCGACGGGTAAGGTCGAAGGCACGGCGAGCGAGGAATATTCCGGCGCGACCGAAGGCCTGATCAAGACGTTTGACCTGCTGGCGCAGAAACTGACGGGCATTTATCAGCCGAAGAGCAAGACGTGGTTATGGGTGACGGCGGCGATCCTGGCCGGAGGAGGCGCCAGCGCACTGCTGTTATCCGGCAAATCAACCGGCAAATCATCCACTGTTGGCAACCCTCCGGGCGAGCCGCAAGTGCCGTGAAAGGTCAGTGTACCATGCGATTGCTTACCATATCAGCCATTCTTTTGGCTCTTGTGTCAAGGCCCCTAACAGCGCAGTGGACGGAAGCAACCGGAATTTATGGCGGGACCATTCATGATATTTCGAACCCGTCGGGCGATACCCTCTTTTGCTCCTCCGATGACTTTTCAATCTTTCGCTCTGTAGATGGAGGCCAAACCTGGTCAAACATGAATCAGACCAAGACAATCAACGCCAAGACCAACACTATCCGAATCGTGGGTTCGAATGTGTTCGCATGCACAGACAGCGGCGTGTATGTCTCTGCCGACAGGGGCCTAACATGGCAGGCAAGAAACAACGGCTTGCCGGATGGCATTGCTGTCGAAATTGCCGACTCAAATGCAGTTTTGCTTGTACTCAGGCAACCGCGCTCATACGATGAATCGGCCAGAGTATACAAATCGACCAATAGCGGCCTTGCGTGGGCAAGCTCTTCCGCAGGACTGCCCAGTTACTGCACGGTCGTCTCCAGAAATGGCGGAGATTGGTATGTCGGCGGATGGGGTAAGGTATACCTATCAACAGATGCGGGCGGCACTTGGTCTGAAAAAAGCACAGGTCTTCCGGGATATTCCTTATCCGACTTTGCGTTCATTGGCAATACAGTATTCACAAGCTTTGGCGGAGGTGGTGTCTACAAGAGTACGGACAACGGGAACTCCTGGGTGGAATGTAACTCGGGTCTAACCGGCAGTGCGCTTGCCGTCGAGGCACTCTCAGATTCAGGAACCATGCTCTTCGCAGCCACTTACGACGGATTGTTTCGGAGCACCAATGCGGGAACCAGTTGGCATTCTATCAATACCGGGTTTCGAGCGTTTGGCCCTCGTGTTATGAAAAGAAATGGAAGCAAGATGTTTTCTGGCGGAGACTACGGCGGGGTCTATCGATCCACCGATCTTGGTGCGAACTGGCAGCACTCGAGTACGGGTATGCAATTTCCATATGTTAAGGCTGTGTTGGTGGATAGTACGAAAGGGTATTGTACGGTCTACGGTCTTGGCGTCATGAAATCGACGAATTCTGGTGCATCGTGGTTCTCGGCGAGCAACGGAATTAACAAGGGCAATGTTTACGGAATCACCAGGCATAAAGGGGCTCTTTATGTAGCCAGCGAAAGCGAGGGCATTCTGAAATCTACTGACGAAGGTTCCTCGTGGTTTGTATCGAACAGTGGGATGGGCGTCCCAAGCGCTTCCAACGTCGCTTCAGGAGGGGAGTATCTGTACGCGTCCGGAGCAGATGCCGTGTATCGACTGGATGAGATTAGCGGTTTCTGGGAGAACATAAGAGGTCCGTTGCTTGGGGCTGGGATTTCCGCTGAAGGGAGTAGAGTCATCATCAGTGGTGTAGTTCCAGGTGGAGTTCGCAATTATCAAATTTCGACTTCAACAGATGCAGGGCAAACATGGTCGTCTGCCTCTGGATTCTACCACGTGCTTGTCAAAGATTCTTCATTTTACAGATCGCCATTATCAAAATCGCTCGATGGAATCAACTGGACAACCACCAATGGTACTGGAGGAGGTCCCATTCATATCGTAGATACCTATTTCTTTCTGTCCGATAACGCTGAATTCTATGTTTCAGGAGATCTAGGCGTCACGCTCCGACCTCAGGGCTGGTCGGACAGGGGAGTCATTACTGCAATTACAAACAATGACTGCACGTTGGTTGTCTCAAGCTACTTTCCAGAGTACGATGATGATTCAAGGAGTGGAATTTTTAGGTATGATATGCGCCAACTTCCTCCCTCCTCGCCAACATCGTTACAGGGCATTTCTGTGACGAGCCAGGAAATTGACCTATCGTGGGTGGCGAGCAAATATGGAAGTCCTTACCGATATCGAATTTGTCGCTCAACAAACTCTTCAAGTTTCTCTCAAATCGACTCTACTTCGGGCACATCGTTTAGAGACGACGGCCTTGTTGAGAACACCCGTTATTATTATTTCGTCCAGGCTGTTAACGATTCCGGCGCTACTCCCAGCTCCGTGATCTCGGTTATCGCGGAAGCGGTCCCGGGAATTCCAACCATCTCGAGCGCGACAGGGTACTCTGATTCGTCCATTCAATTATCATGGAACGCTTCCGGAACGGGTGGTCTCCCGCTGAGATATCGTGTATTGAGATCTGTTTCTTCCAACGGAGTATACACGCAGGTTGATTCCGTTATTCATCCGAACCTGACGTCAATCGATAGTGTCGGTTTGTCACCGGGCACTTACTACTTCTACAAGATTCAATCCGTCAACGCAGTTGGAGCTTCCGCTGTTTCTTCCGAAATAAGCGTGACGACGTTTGCGGCCCCCCCGACCGCAGTTCTGGGGACCATTCAATTCTCAAACATCAGCGCGAATTCATTGACACTCAGCTACAGTCCTTCTTCAGGGACGGCAGAAGGCTACGTGGTTGTGAGGTCAATTGGCGCCGTGACAAACTTATCCCTTACCGACGGTAGTACGTATTCGATTGGACAATCTGTGAAGAGCATGACGGACTCAGTTGTTTACATCGGCGACAGCACAGCTATTGCCATCGACGGGCTGGCTGCCAATAACGATTACTACGTCTATGTATTTCCATTCAACGGATCCGGTGCGTCGACCAATTATGCGTCATCTGCTGCGTCTGCTCATAGGTATACATTGGTTACCGAGCCGGGATTCCAACCAACGGCACTTGTCTTCTCTTTGGTAGGCCCGTCTACTGTCACGCTGGCCTTTGCGGGAGCCGTGGGACTCCCAAATGGATATCTCGTCTTGCGAAGAGATGGCGAGGCTCCTTCCTTCGCACCGAGTGATGGCGTGTCTTATTCCAATGGAGATTCATTGGAGACGGGATTGTCTCGCTGATTGGAAATTTTACTACGTTTGTGGATACGGGATTGACGCCTGCGACCACAACCCATTTCGCCATTTTTTCCTACAACGGTTCAGGCACCCAAGTAAATTATCTCACCTCAAATCCACTGCGAGGTAGCGTCACGACCTTATCCGTCGAACCCATTTCACAGCCCGTGAACCTGGTCATTACGCCATCTCTGTCTTCGTTAGGCATCTCTTTAAGCGCGGGCAATAGCAATCCGTCGGGATATGTGACGCTGCGAAGAGCCGGGCTGCCCGTCACCGCTATTCCGATCGATGGTCAACTCTATTCCAGGGGAGATGTCGTTGGCGATGGAACCATAGCTCATACAGGTCCGGAGTTGAGCTTTGTCGATTCAAGCCTTGTAAGCGGACAGACCTACCACTACGCGATCTTCGCCTACAACGGCTCCGGTGCGACAACCAATTATCTGACAACAAATCCACTGACGGGCAGTCAATCAACCGCGCAGGACAACATCGCGCCTCAGATTGCTTCGTCGTCCGCGAATCCGAACCCAGTGACCGCGGGAAATGCGATTCAGATATCTGCGACAATTACCGACAATAACACCGTAATCGCTGCGACCCTGGACTACCGCTCGGGCACGCAAACGTCATTCGGTAATAGTCAGAACATGACTGCGTCAGGTAATACCTACTCAGCGACGATCCCGGGCAGTGCCGTGGGAGCGAGTGGAATATTCTATCGGATCATCGCCGCGGACGGGCAAAACAACCGCGATACAC
>CAZRTJ010000035.1:0-23046 GCA_964602985.1 uncultured Bacteroidota bacterium | reverse complement strand
TGAAAAACGAACACACTTGTGGACAGGAAGTGATGTCGGTGCGTCGCGTCAGGGCGTTTGAGACGAATCCAGCCAGCGCTCCGTGAAGGCAGTCAACGTATCTCGGTCAGCGTTCATTTCTGCGGATACCCCTGACTCTCCAACTTCAGCAGACTGTTTTCACCACCAAAAGGGTCCGCTTCCGAATGAGGATTGTGCGGATCCTTGGTCCAATGCGTTTCGTCCACGAGATACTTGTACGCGTATTTTCCGAAACGAAGGTGGGGAATGTCGACCCGCCATACGTTGTCAACCTTGTGCATGCGCAGAACTCCTTGCTGCCACGCGGTCAGATCGCCGACGAGTTCGACAGTCCGGGCCTTGGAGTTGGAATACGAAAATGTAATTCGCCCCTCGCGTACGATTGGGAATTGGCGAATGTCTTCTCTTTCGGCCAGGGCCCACTGCACGCATTCCGCCGCATTCACGAGACCCGCTCCTTGCGCCATCGGATCAATGTCGGGCAACCGTCTTGCCGTCGTCTTCAGAATGTATTTGATCAATGCCGGACTGAGGCCGCCATTGGCTTCCAACATCTGCGCCACGATGGATGAGACGATCGGCGCCGCAAAGGACGTCCCGTCGACATGCTGGTAATACGGAGCAAAAAATTTCTCTGCGTGCATGCGGTCCCGAATGGCTCGACGAATTTCGCGTGGCGATTTTCTTACGATGTCTTTTCCAAGATGGGTGTAGCCCAGAACCTTGGCAAGCTCCGGAATCAGCCGTTTCAACGGAATCTTGACCAGCCGGTGCAATAGTTCCGATTCTCGAATGACGGAGTTGTTCGGCAGCATGGGAGCAGGCAACAGGTGACTGGGCGCAACGATATCCGGCTTGTGCGTACCATCGACGGCGGGCCCTCTCGACGACCCGTATTCGCACATAAGGCGCGCGTCATTCGAATTTCCATCCACGATTCCGCCCACCGTGATGGCGTGAGTGCAACTGGCAGGAGGCACGGGCGCCTGGCGTGAATTCCCGGCCGCCGCAATCACGACGATCCCCATTTCAGTCAACTGTTGAACGGCGCGACAAATGGCCTCGCTCTTTTCTTTGTTCGCGCCCAGACTGATGTTAACGATTCGAATGCCAAAGGACGGCGCATTCTTGATGACCCAGCGCAGGGCCTTGGCGATGTTCGCTGACGTGATCCGTCGTCCATCGTAAGCCTTGATGAGTACGACATCCGAACCGGGTGCGATGCCGCGGTAATACCCTTTGGAAGAGTGACCACTCCCGCACGCGACGGAGGCCACCATGGTTCCATGCCAGCTCGAGGCATGGACCATGCGAAAATCCTCACCGCTCAGTTTCTCCTGCGTGACATCGACGATGGCGCGGATACGATCCCGAGGCTGCGTCAGGCACGGGTGCGGGTAAAAGCCGCTATCGATGAAGGCGATCGTGACCCCGCGGCCTGTATATGCTTCCGGCGCATGCATACGCAGATAGACGGGAAGGATGACATAGTCTTTGCGAATGGGCATAAAAAAACCATCCGTTCGGATGGTCCTTCAAAAAAATTGACTCGCCGGCTAACCCTGCTCGGCCTGCAATTGGCGCTGCTTCCGAATGGCACGCAGACGATCGGCTTTCTTCCGTTCGCTCGGCTTTGTGTAATGCGTGGTCTCTCGCAACGTCCGCATCAGACCCGACTGCAGACATTTCCTCTTGAAGCGCTTCAACGCCTTATCAAAAGGCTCATTGTCTCCGACTGTAACCGTAATCATACTCTCTCTCCTTTACTCTCCAATTTCTTTTTCAAAAATATCCAATACTCAAATACTCATAGGTGTTTATTTTTCAACGCATTAACGCCACGCATTGCCGGCTTGTCGTCAGGGTGTGAAATTTAAGAGAATGGGTCGGAAATGCAAGATTTTTTTCCGGCGTGGAATCCGCATGGAAAACAAAAAATCCCAAATGGCTTTGGGATTTTTTGAAAAAGACCCTGTACAATCCGCTTAGCCGCGCCAGGTCATTTTTCGATCGCTGTAGGACTTCTTTTCCAGCGGTTTGGCTTCGTTCACAACGAGATTGCGGCCTTCGTAATTGAATCCGTTGAACATCTCTGCGGCTTTCTCGGCTTCTTCGGACGATGCCATTTCGACAAATCCAAATCCTTTGGAACGGCCCGTGGCGCGATCCGTGATGATCTTGGCAGAGGACACCGTGCCGGCTCCGGAAAACAATTCCGAAAGTCCTTCTTCTGTCGCCTGATACGACAGGTTGCCAACATACAGTTTGTTGGAATTCATTCATTCTCCTGGTTAATACTCATGGGAAATAAAAAAATCTCAAAGCGCCCATTCACTTTGAGACTTGGAAATTTGCTAACCTTTTTTCTGACGAAATCCGGAAGAAACTAACCAAACTCAGTCGATTGCCTTGCTTGAGCAATCTCAACGAGCTGACCCACGATACGCCAAAGAATCCACGGTGTCAAGCAAAATTATTGACGGCCGCGCCTCCATGGACCCTATCGCGGACTCCGAAAATGGGACATGATGCGGCCGTCCACGGAAGAACCGCGGTCGAGCATTCCTTTCCTTTTTCGCTGGTTTTTTCGTACATTTGCCAGTCTCCTTATGGTCAAGGCACCCATGGAAACCGAGATTTACAAACCCAACCACAAAATCCGATTCGTCACTGCGGCCAGCCTGTTTGATGGACACGATGCCTCGATCAATGTGATGCGTCGCATTCTCCAGGCATCCGGCGCGGAGGTGATCCATCTGGGCCACAATCGCTCTGCGGAAGATGTAGTGAACACGGCCATCCAGGAGGACGCACAAGCCATCGCGGTCAGTTCGTATCAGGGCGGGCATCTGGAATATTTCAAATACATGCGCGATTTGCTGAAGCAGAAAGGCGCACCGCATATCAAGATCTTTGGCGGTGGCGGCGGTGTGATCGTGCCGGAAGAAATCAAAGAGTTGGAAGCCTACGGAATCGAACGAATCTACAGTCCCCAAGACGGACGCGAAATGGGACTTCAGGGCATGATCAACGATATGCTGCGTCGGACGGATTTTGCCACCATCAAAGAGCTCAACGGGGAGGTCGCCCATCTCCGAAAGAAGGATCCGACCGTCATCGCCCGTACGATCACCTATGTCGAGAATCTCGTCGAGGAGCCCGACAATGGGAGTCTGGACAAACTTCGACAGCAACTGGACACCCTCGAACGCAAGACCACTCCCATTCTCGGGATTACCGGCACGGGCGGAGCAGGAAAAAGTTCTCTCACGGACGAGCTTGTCCGTCGATTCATCCACGACTTCACGGACAAAACCATCGCGATCATCTCCGTCGATCCGTCGAAGCGCAAGACCGGTGGCGCCCTACTGGGCGACCGGATCCGCATGAATGCCATCGTCAACAGCCGTGTCTACATGCGCAGTCTGGCGACTCGTCAATCCCATCTGGCCCTGAGCAAGTCGATTGCCGAGGCCATTGCCATCGTCAAGGCGGCGGGATATGACATGGTCATCGTCGAAACGGCGGGAATCGGACAATCTGATTCGGAGATCGTCGATCTTGTGGATGTCTCGCTGTACGTCATGACGTCGGACTTCGGAGCCGCCACACAGCTCGAAAAAATCGACATGATCGACTACGCGGATATAATCGCGCTCAACAAGTTCGACAAACGAGGCTCTCTCGATGCCCTGCGCGACGTCCGAAAGCAATACAAACGCAGCCGCAAAATGTTCGAAGCGGACGATGAGATACTTCCGATTTTTGGCACCATCGCCAGCCAATTCAACGACCCCGGAGTCAATCGGCTGTATGCGCATATCCTGGCCACGATCAATGAGCGCCTGCCGCTCGGATGGAAATCCTCCTTGTTGATCACGGAGGAAATGTCGAAAAAGAAATATATCATTCCGCCGGAACGCGTCCGGTATCTCAGTGAGATCACGGACACCATCCGCTCGTACTACCGTTTCGCCAGGGAACAGTCCGACGTGGCGCGTCGGTTGTATCAATTGGGCGGAGCACGGGATACGTTCCTTCAGCAGGATACCTTGAAGCAGGGGCAATTGCGCGATTTCGACATCACGACGACCGCAGGCCGGGAAACGTCGAAAATCACTTTTGACAAAATCTCCAATGTCGACGATGTCATCCGTTCCATCGACCGCATGATGGAGAATCTACAGATTCGCCTGCGGCCGGAGTTTCGAAAGCGACTGGAGTCGTGGACGGAATTCAAAAGGCTGTACAGTCAGGACCAGATGGTCACTCGGATCCGCGACAAGGAACTTGTCAACGACTTGTCCATCCGATCGCTGTCCGGCACGCGAATTCCCAAGGTTGCGTTGCCGCGATTTGAAGACTGGGGCGATCTTCTCCTGTGGATCATGAAAGAAAACGTGCCGGGAGAATTTCCATATACCGCGGGCGTGTTTCCGTTCAAGCGGACAGGCGAGGATCCGACGCGCATGTTTGCCGGCGAAGGAACGCCGGAAAGAACGAACCGGCGCTTTCATTACGTTTCAATGGATCAACCGTATGCGCGATTGTCCACGGCCTTTGATTCCGTGACCCTGTACGGGGAGGATCCTGATTATCGTCCGGACATATACGGCAAGATCGGCAACTCCGGCGTTTCGATCTGCACGCTCGATGACATGAAGAAGCTGTACGCCGGCTTCGACCTCTGCGATCCCAACACGTCGGTCTCCATGACGATCAACGGGCCGGCGCCGATGATCCTGGCGATGTTTTTCAATACGGCCATCGATCAACAGGTCGAGAAGTACCTGCGCCAAAACGGCCATGCCTCCAAACTGCGGCATCCGGAAGTGGATCATGGACATCCTCATTACGCGCGGGCCGTCAAATACGACGGACTGCTTTTCGGATACGGTACGCTCGGTACGAGCGGAGACCGGTTGGTGGACAAGGAATTGTACGAACGTATCAAGGCGGACACTCTGAAGAGGGTGCGTGGAACGGTCCAGGCCGACATTCTTAAAGAAGATCAGGCGCAGAACACGTGTATTTTTTCAACCGAGTTTGCGCTCAAGCTGATGGGCGACGTGCAGGAATTTTACGTCCGCAGCGGAATTCGCAATCATTACTCGGTCAGTATCTCCGGATACCACATCGCGGAGGCCGGTGCGAACCCCGTTTCTCAAGCCGCCTTCACCCTGGCCAACGGATTCACGTATCTGGAATATTACCTGTCGCGCGGCATGCACGTCGATGAATTTGCGCCCAATCTCTCGTTCTTTTTCAGCAACGGTTTGGATCCGGAATACAGCGTGATCGGTCGCGTGGCCCGCCGCATCTGGTCGGTTGCACTCAAGTACAAGTACAAGGGAAATGACCGCTCGCAGAAACTGAAATATCATATCCAGACGAGCGGACGCTCGCTGCATGCGATGGAAATCGACTTCAATGACATTCGCACGACGTTGCAGGCGCTGATGGCAATCTACGACAACTGCAATTCTCTTCACACCAACGCGTACGATGAAGCCATCACGACGCCGACGGAGGAATCCGTCCGCCGCGCCATGGCGATCCAGTTGATCATCAACCGGGAGCTCGGACTCGCGAAAAACGAGAATGCGTTGCAGGGATCGTTCATCATCGAGGAACTGACCGATCTGGTGGAGGAGGCGATCTTGTCCGAGTTTGACCGCATCAGCGAGCGCGGCGGCGTCCTCGGCGCGATGGAAACGATGTATCAGCGGAACAAGATCCAGGAAGAATCCCTCTATTATGAGAGCCTGAAGCACAGCGGCGAACTTCCGATCGTTGGGGTCAATACCTTCCTCAACCCGCATGCGCAGACCGTGTCTCAGCCCACAGAACTCATCCGTTCAACCGCCGGGGAAAAAGAACAGCAAATCCATAACCTGCGGGCGTTCTGGAAGACCCACGAAGAGGTGTGCAATGCGCACCTCCATCAAATCCGCGATGTCGCTCTGCAAAACGGCAATCTCTTCGAACAATTAATGGAGACCGTGAAGTGCTGCTCGCTGGGTCAGATCAGCACCACGCTGTACGAAGTGGGCGGTCAATATCGGAGGAACATGTGACGGCGGCGGAGGCGGACTCCCTCCTTGCCGCAGTGAAGAGCGGAAAAAAGTATTTCAAACCCCTTCCCTATGCCGACGTGGACGGTGGAACAACCATCACCTGGCACGCCGACTGTCAGAAATTCCTGGAGCATTACCTGAACCACAGTGTGTACGATCGGGGGGAGGAGAATGAGCAGCGCTGGCTGACGGAAGAAGAGTTTCGTGCGATGTTGCGGGAACAAACCTACCGTGATACAAAGTATTTACTACCGATCGTTTCTGAGGAATATCGGCTCCTGTAATCATCTGACAGTTCGGAGTCAAACCACGAGGAATCTCTTTTATGAAATGGACCGCTTTTCTTGTTCTGACGGTACTGCTCGCCTCCTGTATCGAGAGCAAACGTCATTATCTCCTGAATCCGGATGGATCCGGAAAGGTGATGGTCGAAGTCAAAATGAGTTCCATGAAAAGCGGAGACGAAGCGCTCAAGACAACGGTCAAGGAAATGCTGCAGAACAGCGCCGGCGTCGAGGTGTGGACCGACGTCGACGTGCGAGCCCTGGAGGACGGTCGGATTCAGTTTCGCGGAACGGCATATTTTCAGAATATCCAAGACGTGCAAATCAAGAATGCCGACGACTTCAAGGTTCGAATGGAAGAAGTCGATCAGACGACGCGACGCATTTCTATCTTGAACAAGGATTCAAAGAAGAAACAATCGACAACGAGAGACGAACTGACGATCGAAGGTCAGCGGGCCAAGTACAATCAGATGAAGCCTATGCTGACCGCATTTCTCGCCGGCATGAAATCGACCCTCATCATCGAAACAGGAGGAAAGATCCAGAAGGTTTCGAATTTGAAGAAAGAGGCCGGCGATCGACTCGTCCTGGAATTTGCAGGCGAAAAGATGATGGCCACGCTGGATCAACTCATGGCGGACGATGCGTGGTTGAAAGAGCAGATCCAGGCCGGCCACGATATTGAATCTTCATCTCCTTCGGGCAATCGGATGAACGAGAGGCTGTTTGGCGAGAATGGACCCATTGAGGCCACAGTCCAGGGTCTGAAGAAGAATACATTTGATTATCCCAGGGAAGTGGAGTTTGCAAAAACCCATTACGAATCCATGCTCACCCGCATTGGCATGACCTCGCTGATCCCCGTCCGAATCGCCCGAGGCGGAGATTTCAAGAGTTTGAAAATCGCCAAGGTCAGCCTATCCGATATCCAGGACGACGGGTACGTTCATTTCGGCACGTCCCAAAAATACCAACTCACCCTGCTTGGAGAGTTGCCGGGTTCCGTGTTGAAGATTACCAAGGGCGAACTCCGCACGGCTGTCGCTGACAATGGGGAGGACCTGATGCCGGAAAGCGATTGGGACAGGGAAATCAACTGGCCTCAATTGTCGCAGGGAAAGAACTTTGTTCAGTTTGACGTTCATTTGAAACTCCCTTCCGCAAGCGCCAACGGCATCGAAGAGGTGAGCGGGATTCTGCGGTACGTCGTCGGCACGAAGACCAAAATCGTGGAGTCGCCCGTCGCATTTCAACCCAATGCCGACGGACCCAATGGAATCAAAATCGAAGCGGTGGAACAGCAGGGAGATGACTCCGTCCTGCGTTTTGAACTCTCGGGACCTACTCACCTGGTGAAAACCATTTCCTTCCGGGACGCACAGGGAAAACCATTTGCCGCACAACAGCAATCCTGGTCGGGTTCGGATGATAAAATCTGGTACGCATATGTCGCAGATCGCAACTGGCCACCGAGCGGTACGATCGTCATGGAGATGGTTGACGACGTTCAGGAGTACGAACTTCCGTTCCGTATCGGTCCGGCGAACCTGCTTGGGCGATAGGCAGTCGGTCGTGATCAAGCAACCATCCTCATTCATTCACACAACAGCAGGCCCTTGATTATGGACACCGTTCTCCTTCTCACCGCTTCCAACATCTTCATGACCTTTGCCTGGTATGGGCACCTGAAGAATACAAGTTCCCCCATATGGATTGCGATTCTGGCAAGCTGGGGAATTGCATTCTTCGAATACTGCCTGCAGGTGCCGGCGAATCGAATCGGCTATGCTCGATTCTCGGCGGCTCAATTGAAAACGATTCAGGAAGTGATCACACTGGTTGTCTTCTGTGTGTTCAGCGTGACGTACCTCAAAGAAGAATTGAAGTGGAACTATCTGGTCGGCTTCTCCTTTATGATTCTCGCAGTGTTTTTCGTTTTCAAGAAATGGTGAGCACATTTCTACAGGGGCTCGTGGTGGGCGTATCCAGTGCCGCACCCTTGGGCCCGATCCGGATATTCTGTCTCACGCATCTGGCGATTCTCGTTTTGTCCAGACTTATCCTGTCCGTGAGTGTTTCATGAAGAATATTGTTGTGGGAATTGCGGGTGGCACGGCTTCGGGAAAGACGAGTGTCGCCAGGAAAATCCATCACGATCTGGGCGGATCCCAGCGCGTGGCCATGATTCAGCAAGACATGTACTACCGGGATCTCTCACACGTCGAGTCGGCGGATCGGATGAATTTCAATTTTGACCATCCGGATGCGTTTGACACGGACCTGATGATACGACACGTGCACGGCTTGAGGAATGGAGAGCCCGTGGACGTACCGATGTATGATCACCGAACACACTGTCGGGCGGCCACCACGCACCGGGTCGAGCCGCGAAGGGTGATTCTTCTGGAAGGAATTCTCATTCTGCACGATCCGACGTTGCGCAATGCGATGGACATCAAGGTTTTTATCGATGCCGATGCCGACCTTCGATTCATCCGGCGCCTGCAACGGGACGTCCAGGATCGCGCACGCACCTTGCCGTCGGTCATTGACCAATACACGAATATCGTGCGACCCATGCATGAATTGTTCGTCGAGCCATCCAAACGTCACGCGGACATCATCCTGCCTCGTGGTGTGGAAAATCAGGTAGGCGTGGACCTTCTCATGACCAAGATTCGAACGTTGCTGGCGGATTAGATCATGTTCAGCGAGGAACACGTCGAACAATTGCTGACTGCGATCGCCTTCTCGGCAGAGAAACACCGCAACCAGCGGCGCAAAGACGCCGACGCATCCCCGTACATCAATCATCCCATTCAGGTCGCTGAGGTATTGTTCCGAGTCGGAGGGGTACGCGAGGTCGCCGTGCTGGTCGGAGCGATTCTGCACGACACCATTGAGGACACGGAAACGTCCCCGGCAGAAATCGCCACACTCTTCGGCGAAGACATTGTGCGCATCGTCCTGGAAGTGACCGACGATAAGCGTTTGCCCAAGCACGAGCGCAAGCGACTGCAGATCGAGCAGGCGCCCATGAAGAGTCTGGCGGCGCGATTAATCAAACTCGGCGACAAAATCTGCAACGTTCGCGACGTCGTGAATGCTCCACCCGTCCACTGGACGATGGAGCGACGACGCGAGTACCTCGACTGGACCGAGCGCGTGATTGCGGGCATTCGCGGAACGAATGAGCCCTTGGAGCGAATGTTTGACCGGGTGATTGGAGAAGGACGGCACGCACTCCTGTGAGTTACGGTTTTTCGGAAACGAGAATCCACATCTGATCGCCCCGTGCCTTGCGCTCGACAAACGGGTCCCGGTCCCCCACGATGCGAAATCCCGCTGAACGAATTTCCTGACGGACAAATTCGATGCCGATTTTGTGATCCTGCGTTTGATCGCGGCGGCTTTTCTTGCGAGAGTCTTGAGAAATGGGTTCGGCGATCACCAGGCGGCCTTTGTGGCGCAACGATGAAAACACATGCGAGAGAATGGCTTCATACTTATCCATCTCATGGTACGCATTGAGGATCACGACCGCATCGATCACATCGGTGCGCAAGTTGGGATTGTCCACGCCCCCCAGCACTGTCGTCACATTCGGAATCGATCGTTGTCGCAGTTTCTTCAGCGCAGTCGCATCGATATCGACGGCAAATACCTGTCGGACGCGCGGCGCCAGTCGCACCGTGAGATATCCTTCCTGGCATCCGATATCCGCAACGACACTCGATGAGTCGATGCCCATCGCATAGAGTATCCCGGACACGTTCTGCCATTCGTCCCGCTTTTGCCAATCGTCATCCTGCGCGACCCCGCCAGACAAGAACGCGGAAAGGAAGAGGACCGAGGTGTATACCATTCCCGACATGGTGCAACAAGATAGCCCTTCCGACAAGATTTCACGAGTTCTTTCTTCCAGACAAACTCTTTGTTTCCCGGATGCGTTGGCGTACCTTGACCGCATTCAGTGGCGGTGAAGTGACAAAATCCCAAACGCATGACGTCACATACACAACGAGATTTCCCCACCTCAATCGCGCTGGATTTCGTCGATTGCATCAATCGAGGAGATCTTGAGTCCCTGGTTGCCCTGATGTCCGGCAATCACCGGCTGGAGGTATTCGATGCGCCGCCCGTCATCGGACGCGACGCCAATCGAGCGGCATGGCGCGCCTACCTGGACGCATACCCGAGGTATGTGATCCATCCGGAGCGAATCGCATGCTGTGACGCCCGGGTTGCCATCCTGGGTCATACGACCGGATCGCACCGTGGACTCCCTGATCACGAAGAGAAAGAGATTCACCTGATCTGGCTGGCCCTTGTACACGAACAACAGGTCGAAACATGGCGATTGATCGATGACACGCCGGTGAATCGCGCGATGTACGGATTGGACAGCCGGGAGTAACGAATCATGAGTCATCCGATCTGTCTAGGTGTGGTTCCTGATGATGATATTGGCGGTACTAGACGGGGCACCGATCACGCACGGCCACCTGTGGAATCGCCCGTACTCAGCGTATTCGCGAAATCGATGACCCGACGGAATTCGCATGCATGACACGCTATTCCAGGGCATTCCTATTCATCGCAAAGACCTGCCGGGCAAGTCTGCGGTTCTCACCGATACCTCATTATTCGCATGGTACGGGGACATGCACATCCGTCATTCAGACGGGTCCGAGCGGAGCAGTCGGCGTTTTTGTTTCAGTTCGGTGATTTTTCGCGTCAGTTCATTCCAGGTTTTCTGAGCAGGCTGAATGTCTTCGCCGCAAGATTCTCTTGTCTGCATGGTTTTGCGCAAGTCCTCGCGCTCCCGCTCCAACTCGTCGACTTGAATGGCGGCGATGCAGTCCTCGGCAGAATACGGCTCGTCTTTTTCCTCGATCATCATTCTGGCAATTGCCTTCTGAACTTCTTCCGGCATCTCTGGTAAGATCGCATCCGGCTGATACGTCTCCGATTCAAGGAAAAGACGGTAGATCGCCGATACAGCTGTGCGAATTCCATCGTTCTGAAATTGATCCGGCCGCACGTAACGAAATATGTATTCCGCCTGCCCGCGCCCTCCGGTCAGAAGAGATTTCAGAAGATCCCGTTCCGCCCGTACAATGTGCGAGGGAAGGTCTTTCTTGGCAATGTTCCTGCGAACGGGATCGGGAGTCTGGATGGCGGATTTTTCTGAGATTTTTTTCCACTCCTGCATGACCGCTGACTCCGCAATCCCCAGCGCCCGCGCAATTTCGTTCAGATACAGATTTTGTTTGATCGCATCGGAGATTCTGGCAATCGACGTCATCAGGTCGTGGATGGCCTCCGACTGCTGATGAACATTGCCTCCAGCCGCCAGGCGAAAATGGACGAACGTCGGCGCCTGATCGAACAGCGCCTCCAATCCTTTGGCGCCGACCGACCTCAGGTACGAGTCGGGATCCTGATCGCTGTCCAGCGTAACGACGCGCACATTCAGACCCGACTCGAGCAGAATGGCTCCGCCCCGGATAGCCGCTCTCCGTCCCGCTTCATCTCCATCGTACAGGAGGATGACGTCTGACGTGTACCGCCGCAAGAGATACGCGTGCTCCCCGGTCAGCGCCGTTCCGCACGAGGCCACGCAGTTGCCAAATCCGTATTGATGCAGAGACAGACAATCTGCATAGCCTTCCACCAGAACCGCGACACTCGTCTGTCGAATACTCTCCCGGGCCTGATACAAGCCATACAGTGTTTTGCTTTTCTGAAAAATCGGCGTTTCCGGGGAATTGAGATACTTGGGAGAATTCTTTTCGTCCACCAGTTGCCGCCCGCCGAAAGCGATCACGCGCCCGCTGGGATTGATGATCGGGAAGATGATCCGGTGGCGGAACCGGTCATAATGTCCGTTCGCTTTGGGGACAATCAGTCCCGCCTTTTCGACAATCGTCAGGTCCAGGTTTTGTCCACGCGCCGCCTGAAGCCAGGCATCCCAGGCGTCCGGCGCATACCCCACACCAAAGGCCCGGCAAATCACATCCGAAAAACCACGGGCGATCAGGTAGTCGCGCGCACTCTTGCCCAGCGGACTCTGCAGTTGCTCAAAATAGAAACGGGCCGCGGCTTTGGCCGCAAAGTACATCGCCTCGATGTCGTCGCGCTCGCCACTGTCCGATTCCGTCGTGGGAATCTCGATGTGCGCGCGATGCGCCAGCCAGCGGATGGCTTCGGGGTACGAGACTTTTTCATATTGGCGTACGAAACTGATCGCGTCCCCGCCCGCGCCACATCCAAAACAATAGAAAATCTGCTTGTCCGGACTCACGGAAAAGGACGGTGTCTTTTCCTGGTGAAATGGACAGAGCCCTACGTAGTTTTTTCCGCGCAATTTCAATGAGACGTATGTCGAGATCAGATCGACAATGTCTGTCGCGCTCTTGACTTGTTCGATCGTTGACTGAGGGATCTTCATCCAGCGAGATCTTCAACAAATCCAAGCACCGTCTCCACCACCGTGCGGTCCCCGACAGAGGTGTCCAGAGAGCGGAGCGACTGAACGTACATCACTTCCATGAGACTGCCGCTGATGATGGGCACTCGCAGATTATCGCTGGTGCGCATCGGCAGCAGCTCGATGAGCGCTGCACCGATCGCGCCTGTCAGTCGAATGGTGAAGGGAATGTGGGAAAACCAGAGTGAGATCAAAACGCCCGTGGCCGCAAAGGCCAACGTGCCCTCCAGACTCTTGCCAAAGAGACGAACACGACCGACCCGTTTGCCCACGAGAGCCGCCACGCCGTCGCCGAATATCAGGAAGAACAGGCACAAAATGGCAATGTCCTTGTGAAAAATGAGAATGCAGAGGAATGCGGCCAGAAGCAAATACGTGGCGCCTGAGGTTCCCTTCGACTCATGACCTCGCAGCATCCGACCAAACCAGCGCTGGAACCACAAACCGGCAGTCGGGACACTCATCCGGATGTACTCCACCCCGATGGCCAGACCCAACAGACAGCCGACAACCCACAGCGCGGTGGGATAGTCCGTCAGATGATAGCCGATCGGAATTCCCGCAGACAAGAAATGAATGCCTTTGCGGCGAATCTCATTCTGAAAATCGGTTTCCGTGTGGGTTGTCTCGGGCGTATGCTCCATCATCACGCCGAATATAGCGGACATCGGTTTGGAATGCAATCGGGCTGAAGGACGACAGGGCCCAAGGGAATGTCTTTTTGGGAAGCCTGAGGACACGCCATAGCCTGCCGCGAGATTTCCCCTTTCCTCCCAAGAGTTCTTCCGCTATATTGCATTCCGTTTGAGCCCTACTGCAAATCGCTGTAACCGTGTATTAATACAGGAGGACATTGTTCATGCGCACTTGGATCACACTGTGGATGATGGTTCCGGCTCTGAGCCTGCGGGCAGGCGGAGGCGACGAAGGAGCCGCTGTGGAAATGAATCCCGGCATTTTCAATCCCGCGGCGGTTGTCCGGCAGGGGGCATTTGTCATCGCCGCCGAGTCACAGCTGTATTTCGACGGTCCCAAGAAATTCGGCGTCCTCGGACACTTGCGCTACGGACTGATGCCGAGCTTTGAGATCGATGCCGACCTCGGCGTGAATCGCGGCGGATTCTATTTCGGCGCCGGCGTTGACTATCAGGCGATCCACGATCGACCCGGATCGGTCGGCGTCTTGATCCGCGGGGGTGCGTTTATGAATGGCGACGGAGATGGCAGTGGTATCAACTTCGCCGGCGTCGTGGGAAATCAGTTCAAGCTTATCAATCTGTACGGCGGCATGGAAACTCGCTTCATCATCGATCCCACCGACGTCACTATCTTCAATCTCGTGGGCGGTATCCAGATTCCGTTCCAGCGCAAGATGCGTTTCATCGGAGAGTTTGGAATCAACATCAACGACAAACAAGCCTCCTATTTGAGTGGCGGAGTCTTGTTTATCCTGTAACACCGAATGTTCAAGATCCTCAACAATCTCGCGGCCCGGCGCCCGTTTAACTCCAGTACGGAAGTCCGCGTCACGTACAAGTGTACGCAGCGGTGTCGTCAGTGCGTGATCCCGTTCAAAAACACGCACACGATGAGCGTAGACGAATTTGCCCGCGTGATGGAAAATCTCCGTGAGTACGGAGCCTACGTTGGATTTATTTCCGGCGGCGAAGCGACGGTCGTGGAGGGCCTGGAACAGATGCTGGTGGAGGCTCGACGTACCTTTGCATACGCGACGACCCTCGTGACCGGCCTTTACAACAAGCCCGAAACGATCGAGCGAATCGCCACGGTCTGTTTGGAAAACGGAATCAACATCCAGACCTCCTTTGACGGACTGGGCGATATCGGCGACGAATTGCGGGGAGTCAAGAATTTTGCCGACGTCGTCGGCGATCGCATGAAACTCATCGCCGGTCTGCGAAAGAAGATCCAGAAGAACTCCAAGCGCAAATCGTTGCTGTATGCCAATACCGTGATCAGCGACCGGAATCTGGATCAGATTCCAGAGCTGGTGGCGCACGTCAAAAGCCTCGGATGGAAATCCACCATCGGAATGTATCACACGTTGACCTTTTCGACGCGCTACAACGACGATATGATCGTGCATCCGGGAGAGCGTTTGGACCGCGTCATTCATTTCCTGGACGGAAATCCGGACATCCTCAACCTGGATTCGTTCATTCGCGGAATTCCGCCGTACGTGCAGGATCCGAATCTGAACTGGTGCCCATTTGTGAAATCGCCCTATCTCTCCACACGAACGACGATTATGGAGAATGGAGACGTCCATTTGTGCAAGGGCAATCCCATCGGCAACGTTTTTCGCCAGCGTCTGAAGGATATTTTCTCAGGATATGAATATCGGAAGCGGATCGAGGAATACAAGCAATGCGACGGATGCTGGACAACCTGCTACACGCAACGGTATCTGCTGGTGCGACCGAAATCCCTAGCGGAGGCCTTCCGCAACGTCAAACGGTTAGCCCGCACCAAACAAATCGAAATCTAATTCTTCAGGACATTCCTCTCGATTGCGGAAAATAAAAAAGGCTGTCTTTTCAGACAGCCTTTTTTTGCCGTGTAATCCATCAGTTTTGTGGGACGGCATTCGCACGTCGGCGAGCCGCCACAGCAAAACCAAATAGAAACTTGATGATCAACAACAGGGCGCCGAGACCGAGTCCGGAGACGAACATCGTCGTTCCGCACATGCCGCCGCCTTCGCTGGATTCGGCAGTCATGGTAAAGGTGCCTTGATCAAAAACTTCATTGTAGTCCCACACCCAAGTGGCCTTGCCGCCTTCCATCTTGTCGGCGTTGCTCTTTTCAATCTTGCCCGGCATCGTCAGATTAAACGTATATTTCAATTCTGCCCACTGTGTGCGATTGGTGTCCGTGATTCCGGCTGACTTCTTCGCATTGAACTCCTCTGAATACGAAACCTTCTTGTCTTTGACTTCCACCGTAACTTTCGTGTCGCCGAACGGATCCACGAAGTCCTTGGCATTGTCCCACTTCTTGGAAGCGAGCACATGATACTTGCCTTCCTTGGTCTCGTCGGATACGGTCCAGCCGTCCTTCTCGAATGCTTCCTTCTTGCTCTTCAGTTGGTCTTTGCTCGCCTCGGCGATAGCAATGTCAACTTTGCGCTCCATTCCGCCTTTGGCGTCGATCGTGGTCGATGTTTCCGTCTGGAAGCATCCCGCGAACAGCCACATGGAAACGGCCGCCCAAGCGAACATCAGGCTTTTTGCTTTCATCTTCTCTCCTCCTTACGAGTGGTCGTGATACAGTACTGGTGAAACCAAAAGACGCGTGAAACTTGATGTAGTCTACGCGATGCCTGTCATATTTGCAAGAAGATTTTGTGAGGGGAGAGGTTCCGTCTTCATGCATTGCGCAATGCGTCGACGATTTTTAATCGCGCCGCGCGAATGGACGGAAAAAATCCGCCGAGCAGACCCATGAGCAATGCAAAGACCATCGAGTCGACGATGATGGCGGGAGAGATTGAAAAAGAAAATGCAAGTTCGGAGAAAGAATTGAAGTTAATCGTCGAAATGGAAAAGAATTGCAGGAAGGAAGAGAGCGCCACGCCGATCGCGCCTCCGGTCGCCGAGATCAGAAGACTCTCGAGCAGGAAAGTTCCAAGAACACTCCGTCTCCGAAATCCGACGGCCCGCAGCGTACCGATCTCGCGAGTGCGCGTCGCGACCGTGGTGTGCATGGTAATCACGGCCCCGATAATGGCGCCCATGCTGAAAATAATCGTGATCGCGGTGCCGAGAACCGAGATAAACGTAGCCAGCCCTTCCGATTGCTCCTTGTAGAAGGAAACTTCCGTCTTGGGTTCGTACTGGTTCAGCCGTTTGTCTTCATCAAACGCTTTTCTAAAAGACTCGATCGACACTCCGTCTGCCATGCGCACGGCGATGGTCGAAACGGAATTCTGACGATTGAAAGCGGCCTGGAGTTGTTTGGCATCGCCCCAAATTTCCGACTCGAACGCCGTTCCCTCTGCATCCATGACTCCCACGACGATCCACTCGTCGTTGGCGAATTTGATGCGACTGCCCATTTGAGCGCCGTCGAATCGCTCCGTGATCGCCTTCCCCACAATCACTTCACGCGAACCGGATTCAAACGTGCGTCCTTCCACCAGTTGAATCTGTCCCCGCAGTTCGAAGGCAGCGGGATCGACACCCCGGACACTCACGTTGCTCATCCCGCCGTTTCGCTTATACAGATTAATCACGACGACGGGCTCGGCCGACAGGAGCGGCTGCCCGTTGTTTCCTTTAGCGATGTGGGGCAGAGTCGCAATCACATTGACGGCTTCTCCCGTAATGATACTGGAAATTTCTCCCTGAGACGATCTCCGCGCAATCACGGCGTTATTCTCACTGCCTCCGCTGGCCAACGTCTTCTCCACACCGTACGACATCATCAGTACCGCCGTGTACACAAAGACCACAAGCGCGAAACCCGCAACCGTGATAAACGTGGTCAACGTCCGGCGACGGAAGCCGCTCATCATGTATTTCAGCGGCACATTCGGCAAAAGCATCTTGAAAAAATTCATAATCACCTCTTATCCTGCAAATCGCAAGCCTTCGACTATTTGTGTTCTCACCGCGTGAAATACGGGGATAATCCCGGCCGCCATGCCCACCGCGATGGCAAAAACGAACTCCAGGAGGATCGTGCTGCCATCCAGGATGAAAACCGGAAAGAAATTCTTCGGCACGACCGCCGCGAAGGCTCCGACAAACATCAAGGTGAGGCCATAGCCCATGACTCCTCCGATGAGGGCGATGAAGATCGACTCCCCGCCCACAATCGAAAAAATGTGCCGGCCACCAAATCCCAGGGTTTTCATAACGGCATATTCCACATTCCGTTCACGGGCCGACATGATCATCGTGTTGGCCAGAACCAGCAAAATGACTCCGATGATCATGAACGCCATCACGTTGATCGCCGTAATGATCGCGCTGTAGGCTCCGATAAATCCTTCATTGAAGGCGCGTTCGGTTTCGGTCTTTGTTTCGGCGCTCGAATTCTTGAACACGGCATCAACTTTTTCTGAAATTTCCGACGCGTCCTCCGCGCGGGCAATCTTTGCGGCATACCATCCCACCTGACCTTCGCGCCCGGGCATGTCTCTCTTCATCCTCTCGTCCAGATAAGTCCAATGAAAGAACATCTGCGTTCCATCGACGGCGCTCGTCTTCGGACGGTAAATTCCGCGAACAACAAATTCCCACTGACCGGGATAGATGTCCCCTTCGATCGACATCACATCGCCAATCTTTAAGTTATGTCTCTCCGCGATGTCCTTGCCGAGAACGCACGCGTTTCGCTCCCGTTGGAATGCAAGCTTCTCTTCTTCCGTTATGAGGAATTCCGGATACACATCAAAGATGGTTTCCGGATCGCAGGCCATTCTCGGAAAAAATTCCGACTTGTCCTTGTAGACGCCCTGAAACCAGTTGAAATACGTCACTGTCCCGACGCCCGGAACCTGAGAAATCTTTTCTTTGTAGGAATACGGAAGGGGAAAAATAAACGATACTGCCTGCCGTACGATCAGTCGGTCATTGGCCGTGGCTGCCACAGCCGCATACCAGGACGTGATCACCGTCCGCAACAAACCGAAGGCGCCGACCGCAATGCCAATGCCCAGGATCGTCAGGAAGGTGCGGAATTTATGCCGCATCGAATTCTTGATCATCATTCTGATCAGCATGATCGTCTCCTTAGCTCAGCGAGCCTTTGTCCAAATGACGTTGGGTATGGGCCCTTTCCGCGGCATGCGGATCGTGCGTGACCATAATGATGGTTTTGTGCAGTTCCTTGTTGAGACGTTCCAGCAGCGTCATGATTTCTTCCGCGGAATGCCGGTCCAGATCGCCCGTCGGTTCGTCTGCGACCAGAATCGTCGGATCCGATACGATGGCCCGGGCGATCGCCACTCGCTGCTGTTGTCCGCCGGACAACTGATTGGGATAGTGTTTCAGTCGATCGCTGAGTCCGACAATATCCAACACGCGCTTCACGTGGTCCTCGCGCTTCTTTTTCGAAAGATTTGTCAAATGCAGAGGCAGTTCCACGTTCTCAAATGCGGTAAGCACAGGCATCAGGTTATAAAATTGAAAAATGAATCCGACGTGATTGGATCTCCACTTGGCCAGCGCCGTTTCGCTGAGCTGCGCCACGTTGGTACCTGCCACGGTGACGGATCCTTTGGTCGGCCTGTCGATTCCCGCGATGAGATTCAGCAGCGTCGTCTTGCCGGATCCGGACGGTCCCATCAATGCGAGAAATTCTCCTTCGGGCACCGAGAGATTGATGTTTTCTAGGACCGGCACCTGAAGGCCGTCCCGTCCGTACGTTTTCGTCACGCTTTGCACTTCCACGATGGACGCCATGTGTTCTCCTTGTTACTTGGCTTCGATGATCACCGGGTCGCCGTCGGCCAGGTCCGCCGACGGTCGGTCGACGAGTTTGTCTCCGCTGGTCAGACCGCGCAGAACTTCAATTCGCTCTCCCACCATCTGGCCCGTTTCGATCGTTACTTCTTCCACCCGATCTCCCTGAAGGCGGTACACCCACTTCCGGGAACTGTTCTTTGCAATCGCCGACAGCGGAATGGTCAGTTTCGGCTCTGCCTGAGCCGCGCTGTCGGACACTGCTTCACTCAGAAAGGTCACCTTCGCGCTCATCTCCGGCAGCACACGGGAATCGATGTCGACAAATTTAATTTTCGTCAGAATGGTAGCCTTCGCACGATCCGCCGTCGGAACGATCTTCCACACGGTCCCGCGATATCGTTTTTCAGGAAACGCATCCAGAATAATTTCGCAGGGCTGATTCACTTTGACCCGATCGATATTGGACTCCGATACGTCCGCTTCCATCTGCAAAGAAGCCATGTCGGCAATGGTCACCACGTTGCCTCGGGAATTGGCGCCCGCCGCAAACGGCGCGACAATCTCGCCGACGTCTGCGTTCTTCGTGAGAACCGTTCCGTCAAACGGTGCGCGGATCACGGTATTTTCTATTTCCACTTCCGCCGCTCGGACGGACGCCTCGAGCGCACCGACATTGGCCCGCGCGGACGCGACGGCAGCCTCCGCCGTACGATACTGCGCCTGAATCAAATCAAAATCCGCCTGCGTGATGACTTTGTTTTCCAGAAAAGTCCTGTTCCGGTCAAAGTCGCTCTTGGCGCGCGCGAGCTCTGCTTCGGCCTGGATCACTTGCGCCTTGGACACTTCGAGGCCGGCTTTGGATTGCTGCAACCGTGCATCGACGTCATTGCTTTCCAGTCGCGCGATGACTTGTCCTCTCTGCACGTGGTCCCCTTCTTCGACGGCCAGGTAGATCAGTCGTCCGGTTCCCTTGGATGCCACTGCCGCCTGCCGCTGCGGAACGATGTAACCGCTCGCGGTCAGGATCGCATTGGCAGACGACGGCGTTGCATACGAAGCCGTCACCGTCTTCACGGCGGCCTTGCTCTTCCACAACGCGGGAACGACGAGCCATCCAACCAAAAGAACAACGACCATGCCGGCCGCCACTAACCATTTGGTCCAGGAACGAGCGGGACCATCCTCAGGCGATTCGGTGCGATCAATTCGGAGGGACGTGAGATCGACAGTTTTGTTCTTGACTTCCATCTAGGACAACTTCGTCTGCAAATATGCGTTCACGGCATCGAGCGCTATGCGTTCCTGTTTCATCTCATCTCGGTCGCGGACCGTAACCGTTTGGTTTTGCAAAGTCTCGGAATCTATGGTTATGCAGATTGGTGTTCCAATTTCATCCTGTCTACGATATCGCTTCCCAATGGTTCCGCTTTCATCATAAAATGTTCTGAACTGTCGTTTTATTCCTTCGGTCAGGCGGTTGGCGATTTCCGGCATCCCGTCTTTCTTGACGAGCGGCAGGACTGCGGCCTTCACCGGCGCCAGTCTCGGATGAAATTTCATGACCGTTCGAATTTCCGTTCCTCCCTCGCCCGTCGGCGCCTCCTCTTCGTGATACGCATTCACCAACGTGGCCATCACGCCGCGGGACGCACCCGCAGAAGTCTCGATCACATAGGGAATGAATTTGTCCTTCGTCTCTTCGTCAAAGGTATCGAGACTCTTTCCGCAGAACTCCTGATGACGACGAAGGTCGTAGTCCGTGCGATTGTGGATCCCCTCAATTTCGCCCCAACCAAACGGAAATAGAAATTCAATGTCAAAGGCCGCCGCCGCGTAATGAGCAAGTTTCTCGTGCTTGTGGAAATTCAATTTCTCAGCCGAGAATCCGAGATTCAGGTACCAGTTCTTTCGCTCCTCCATCCAGTAGTCAAACCACTGCATGTCTGCGCCGGGTTTCACAAAGTACTGCATTTCCATCTGCTCAAACTCACGGGTGCGAAACAGAAAATTCCTGGTGTTGATTTCGTTGCGAAAGGCCTTTCCGATTTGCGCGATTCCAAAGGGGAGCTTTTGACGAGACGCGGACATCACATTGTGGAAATTCACATAAATGCCCTGCGCAGTTTCCGGACGGAGATAGACCACCGCGCTACTGTCCTCGAGCGGTCCGACATACGTCTTGAACATCAGATTGAATTGCCGGGCCTCCGTAAATTTGCCTTCCGCAAAACATTTGGATGCTTTCCGGCCCTGATACGCCCGATTGCCGCACAACGATTCCTCGATCTGATCCTCGCGAAAACGCGCCTTGCACTCTTTGCAGTCGACCATGGGATCGGTAAAATTCTCCACATGCCCGCTGGCTTCCCACACGCGCGGATGCATCAGAATGGCCGCGTCCAGACCCTCCACATCATCGCGATAGGTCATCGATTGCCACCACGCGTCTTTGTAATTTCTTAACAACTCGACTCCGAGAGGTCCGTAGTCCCAGCATCCGTTGAGTCCGCCGTAAATTTCACTGGATTGAAAGATGAACCCGCGTCGTTTGCAGAGGGAGACTATCTTTTCCATCACCGCACTGGAATCCGTTTTCTTCATGATTTCCTTATCCATTTCCTTCAAGCCGTGCAATGTAGACGATCTCGCATTTTTATGCAAACGAATCTCCGGAAATGAAATACTAAGTAATGATAGTAAAATATAGAAGCAGACGGGAATCACACCCTGTCGGGTCGGTGAGCGGCGGCTTTCGGTCGGTCGGTGACCACCGCGGATCGGGAATGGATCAACTCATCGCGTTCAGGTAATCCCGAAGCCGCTGACAGGTTTCCATCCAGCCACGCGCACATGATTCGAGAAATTCATCTCCTTCGGGTCCCATGGGAAATCCATCCTGTGTAATTTTCAGGTTGCAGCCATGTGGAACTGGGGTCACGAGAAATTCGGTCACAAACAGAACCTCGAAGGGAAGGGGACCTTGACGGACATAGGAACGAACATTATCGAGCACCAGTCTCCGCGGCGGGTCGAAGGCCGCGATCACAGCCGAGGTGATGGAGTCCGGATCGTCCTCTCGATCGCCCCACGCGGCCGCCCACATCCCGCCTTCCTGCGCGATGACGATCGCACGCGACGCTCCCCACCAGGAGCGGATCGCGCTCGGAGTGTGGAGCGCGAGGAAGAGTTTTTCTGGGACTACGTCGAACGCCTCCTTGTGGACGTACTTTCGAGTGTTCACGACGGGACGCATCTCCAACAAAACTTACGGCCTGGATTCATCCGGAAGAAGATCTTTTGTTATCAGATATTGAAAAACTTCGCTTGCCATCACGTCTGTGACGTCGGAACCCGGATGCCCATCGCCTGGATTCGCCCATAACGTCCGCGGATTCACGTCTTTGAATTTCTCGTGAATGGCTGGATACGTGTCCAGGAAAGGGATTTGTGCCCGGGAAAACAGCGGAATCAACTTGTCAAATCTTTCTCTAAAGATCGGATCCGCATTGTCCGGCGTGAAAACTGCCACTATCCGAATATTTCTGATTGCGCAAGCCTTGGAAAGGCTCTCAAGGAGCAGTCCATACGAAACAAGGTTATCTTCAGAGTACAGGTTCGTATTCCAGTTGAAGTACCCATAGTTCGAATTGAACAGACTGTGATAATACTCAAGGGCATCATGTTTATCCCATTTCAAACCGAACAAATATCGGGTTCAAAAGTTGGAGAGTTTT
>CAZRTJ010000034.1:0-24935 GCA_964602985.1 uncultured Bacteroidota bacterium | reverse complement strand
TCACGCCGATCGCGATGGAAGAAGGTCTGCGCTTTGCGATCCGCGAAGGCGGTCGCACCGTCGGCGCCGGCGTCGTAACGAAGATTGTCAAGTAATGGTTAGGGGAGTGGCTCAATTGGTAGAGCGGCGGTCTCCAAAACCGTAGGTTGCAGGTTCGAGTCCTGTCTCCCCTGCGAAAGTAAAGGTAAAAAGAATGGCAAGGATCACAGAGTTTTTTTCCAGCGTCCAGACAGAGATGAAAAAGGTATCCTGGCCGACACGTGACGAACTGATTGGGTCGACAGGTGTGGTCATGGTCGTGTGGGTTCTGCTCTCACTGTACATTTTCGCATCTGACAACATCCTGCAATATGTCGTCAAGCAGTTACTCCTATAAAGAGGATTACGTGAAAGAAAGTCCTGACTCGTCGGAACCTGTGTCCGGCCAAGAAGAAGAAATCGTCGACGATCGACAACGGCCGGAGAACGTCCGATGGTACACCCTGCGCGTCTATTCCGGACAGGAGGCGAAGATCAAGCAGCATATTCTGAGCGAGTTGCAGATCGCAGGGCTCGCGGATCAGGTCTTCCGCATTTTGATTCCCTCGGAAACGATCATCGAGATGAAGAACGGCAAGAAGAAGGAGAAGACGCGTTCCTTCCTGCCTGGCTATATGGTCATCGAAATGACGGATGACAAGAAGGTCATGCATGTCGTACAGAATACCCCAGGGGTCGTTAGTTTTGTGGGTCCCAAGAACATGCCCCAGGCTCTGAGGCCGGACGAAGTGGACCGGATGCTGGGACGCATGCGGGAAAAGAAGGATGTCGAAGTCTATAGCGTGCCGTTCAAAGTCGGTGATCATGTTCGGATCATTGACGGGCCGTTCACTGATTTCACCGGTTTCATCGACGAGATCAATTACGAAAAGAACAAACTCAAAGTCATGGTCAGTATATTTGGCCGGTCGACGCCGGTGGAACTTGATTTCTTGCAGGTAAGGCTTGAGCAGTAATCTGTTAATCCACGTTAATCATTCATTTACACGACTTTCAAGGGAATCTTCATGAAAAAGGTAGTTGCCCAGGTAAAGTTGCAAATTCCAGCGGGGAGCGCCAATCCTCAGCCGCCGGTCGGCCCTGCGCTAGGTCAGCATGGCGTCAACATCATGGAATTTTGCAAGGCATTCAACGCGAAAACCCAGGACAAGAAGGGGTTGATTATCCCTGTGATCATCACGGTGTACTCGGACCGTTCGTTCACATTCATCACCAAAACTCCTCCAGCCGCGATTCTCCTGAAAAAGGCGATTGGATTAGAGAGTGGATCTGCCATGCCGAACCGAACGAAAGTGGGCAAAGTAAGCCGAAAGCAAATCAAGGAAATCGCTGAAATCAAGATGCCCGACCTGAACGCGAAAGATTTGCGCGGCGCCATGTCCATGATCGAAGGGACAGCGAAGAGTCTGGGACTCGAAATTGTCGACTAGGAAACACGTATCACAGAACCACCCTCGGTGGGAGAACCGGTAACAAGGTTCGAAGGAGAAACATGAAATCCAGAAGCAAGCGCTTCGTAGCAGCAGACAAGCAGGTAGATCGGAAGAAAGACTATTCGATCGCGGACACCTTCCGGCTTGTCAAGGAAACAGCCACAGCAAAGTTCAATGAAACTGTCGATGTGGCTGTCAATTTGGGTGTCGATCCGAAACACGCGGATCAAGCGATTCGTGGCACTGTGCTTCTGCCTCACGGCAATGGCCGGACAGTGCGGGTGCTCGTCATCACCAAAACAAAAGAAAAAGAGGCGCGGGAAGCGGGTGCCGACCACGTTGGATTCGATGACTACCTGCAGAAGATCAAAGACGGGTGGACCGACGTGGATGTGATCGTTGCGACGCCGGAAGCCATGGTCGAACTCGGCAAAGTCGGCAAGGTACTCGGTCCGAAGGGCCTGATGCCAAACCCCAAGAGCGGCACCGTCACCCCCGACGTACAAAAGGCCATCAATGAAGTCAAAGCTGGACGCGTGGAATTCCGTGTCGACAAGCAGGGAACGGTTCACGTCGGTATTGGCAAGACTCAGTTCGATGCGGCAAAACTTGAGGAAAATTTCAAGTCCGTGATGACGACCATCCTGAGGATGCGCCCCGCATCAGTCAAAGGTCATTATCTGAAGAGTGTATACGTATCGACAACGATGGGTCCAGGCATCCGCGTCAGTTCGCAAGAAGTCGGTTCACTGGTCTAACGAAAATTGAAAGAAGACAGAATCATGAAAAAAGATACAAAGAACCAAATCGTCGCCGAGTTGAGCGATCGATTTCAAAAGGCGAGCAGTCTCTATTTGACGGACTACACCGGCATGGACGTGCAGCGAATGGAGCAATTGCGCGTGAAATTTCGGGAATCCAAGAGCGAATTCAAGATTGTCAAGAATACGCTGGCCAAACTGGCGCTGGAAAGAGCGGGCCTGAAGATCGGTCTGGAGGACTACTTTCAGGGTCCGACTGCGATTGCGTTTGGCTATGACGATGCCATTGCACCGGCGAAAACGATTGAGGAGTTTCTGAAGGTCAAGGAAAATGATTGTCTGAAGGTCAAGGTATGTATCGTGGAGAGGCAGATCTTTGATGGATCCAAGTTGAAGGACATCTCCAAGATGCCGACGAAGCATGACCTGCTGGGTCAACTGGCTGGTCTGTTGAACTCGCCGATGCAAAATTTGGTCGGATTGCTGAGTTCTCCAATGCAGAACCTGGTCGGAATTTTGGAGTCCTTTCAAAGCAAGAAAGCAGCGTAATTTCGTAAACCATAAACCAAGGCTGTCTTAATCTATCATCCGCAAAGTCGGGTGACCGACAGCCGAAAAAGGAGTCATGAACATGGCAGCATCCCGTGAAGAGGTTCTCGAGTATCTCGCAAGCGCGAACATGATCGAGATCGGAGAACTCGTAAAAGAAATCAAGAGCCGTTTTGGCGTGGAAATGGCAGCACCCGTCGCAGTGGCCGCAGTTGCCGGCGCTGGACCTTCGGGCGGCGGCGCAGCGGCAGCAGAAGAGCAGACCGAATTTACGGTCAAGCTGACCAATGCCGGCGACAAGAAGATCCAGGTCATCAAAGTCCTTCGCGAAATCACGAGCCTTGGTCTGAAGGAGGCCAAAGACGCTGTCGATGCCACGCCGGCCGTCGTGAAGGAAGGCGTCTCCAAAGACGAGGCCGAGAAGATCAAGGCCAAATTCGCTGAAGTGGGCGCAACGGTTGAGATTGCGTAATCGTTTTTGATCGTTCTTTTCCAATTTTGAAATTCTGATCGGGGCGAAGCGATTCGCCCCCGTCTAGAAAATCCAGGCGAGAATATGGATTTTTGAAACACGGAACGCAGAAGCCGTTGCGTTCCATTCGTACGGCAACCTTTCACGAAAAAAGGCAGGTTTCCTTGAACAACGAGCTTCGCACCATTGACCGTGTTTCATTTGCCAAGAATCCGGGCGCGATTGATATGCCGGATTTGCTGGAAATCCAAATCGCCTCCTACCGGGATTTCCTCCAAGAAGACGTCTATCACGACAAGAGAACGAATACGGGATTGCAGAATGTGTTTCTGAGTTCCTTTCCCGTTGAAGACGCAAAAGATCTCTTTCGTCTCGAATTCGTCAAATATTTTGTCGAGCGACCCAAATACGATGTTCGCGAGTGCCAGGAAAGAGGTGTCTCGTACTCCGTCCCTCTGAAGGCCACGCTGCGGCTGAGCAGCAAGAAATCTGCAGACGACAAGCATCCGGAGATCATCGAACAAGATGTCTATTTGGGGAACTTGCCGTACATCACGGACAAGGGCACCTTCGTCATCAACGGCGCGGAGCGAGTCATCGTCAGTCAATTGCACCGGTCCCCGGGCGTGTTTTTCGACGAATCGTTGCACCCGAACGGCACGCGGATGTTTTCCGCCCGCGTGATACCTTTCCGCGGCTCCTGGATTGAATTCACCACGGACATCAACGACGTCATGTACGTCTATATCGACCGCAAAAAGAAATTCCCCGTAACGACATTCCTCCGCGCATTGGGATATTCCTCCGATCGCGACATGCTCAAGTTGTTTGGTGTGATTGACGAGGTGGAGATTGGGCGTGTGTCATCCGATGCAGTGATGGGACGGCGGCTCGCACTGGAAATCGTAAACGAGGAGACGGGGGAGATCCTGGCCGACAAGGAAACCATGGTCGACGCGGATCTGATTGCCAAACTGAAGAAACACAAAATCAAATACGTCGATCTCGTCAAGGCGGAAGATGAAATTCCCGAGGTCATTGCGAATACAATTCGCAAAGATATTACAAAGAGTGAACAAGAGGCCCTGGAGCAGATTTACCGTCAATTGCGTTCCGGCGATGCCCCGGATCTGGAGACCGCTCGCGGCTTGCTCGAGCGACAGTTCTTTAATTCGAAGCGGTATGATCTCGGCGACGTCGGACGCAATCGGATCAACAGGAAGTTGGGTCTGAATATCTCCGAATCGATCACTGTCTTGACCAAAGAAGACATCATTGCCATCATCAAAGCGCTGATCGACCTGCGGAATGGCGTTCGCTCCACCGACGATATCGACCACCTGGGCAATCGGCGCGTCAAGACGGTCGGCGAACAACTGGCATCCCAGTTCAGCGTCGCGCTCTCGCGCATGACGCGTACGATCAAGGAGCGCATGAATTTGCGTGACAATGAAAACTTGACGCCTCAGGATCTGGTGAATGCGCGGACGGTCTCCAGCGTAATCAACACATTCTTTGGTACCAGCCAGTTGTCGCAGTTCATGGACCAGACCAATCCATTGGCGGAGTTGACACACAAGCGCCGACTGTCTGCACTCGGGCCAGGCGGCCTGACGCGGGAACGAGCCGGATTTGAGGTTCGCGACGTGCACTACACGCACTACGGGCGATTGTGTCCGGTGGAAACCCCCGAAGGTCCAAACATCGGATTGATCTCGTCATTGTGTCTGTACGCTCGAATCAATCGCTACGGTTTTATAGAAACTCCTTATCGAAAAGTGGCCAAGGGGAAGGTCCAGGAGAGCATCGAATTCCTCACCGCCGGCGATGAAGACAATCGAACAATCGCCCAGGCGAACGAGTCGATCGACAAGAAAGGTCATTTCTTCAATGAGTTTGTGAAGGCCCGAAACAAGGGCGATTTCCCTGTCGTCGTTCCGGAGGAAGTCGATTACATGGACGTTTCCCCGGCGCAGATCGTGAGTCCGGCGGCCGCCTTGATTCCCTTCCTGGAACACGACGATGCCAACCGCGCCCTGATGGGTTCCAACATGCAGCGCCAGGCGGTACCGCTGATGGTACCCGAGGCGCCTCTGGTGGGTACCGGACTCGAACGGACGGTGGCGGTCGACTCGCGTGCCGTCGTGGTGTCGGACATCGATGGCGTCGTAGAAGATGTCTCGGCGACGGAGATCACCATCCGAAAGAAGGGCAATACCCGGAAGAGCCGCGGCGAAGTATCCGATACGATCACGTACCGGTTGCTGAAGTTTTTCCGAACCAATCAAGACACGTGCGTCAATCAGCGTCCGATCGTCCGTATAGGCGATGAAGTCAAGGCCGGCCAAATCATCGCGGATGGCTGTTCTACGGATCGGGGCGACCTGGCCCTCGGCCGTAACGCGCTTGCCGCTTTCATGCCATGGCGCGGCTACAATTTCGAGGACGCCATCATCCTCAGCGAACGACTGGTGAAAGACGACTACTTCACATCCATTCACATTGAGGAGTTTGAAATCCAGGTCCGGGATACCAAACGGGGTGAAGAGGAACTCACGAGGGAAATTCCCAACGTTTCCGAGGAAGCGACAAAGGATCTGGACGAAAACGGCGTCGTCCGCGTTGGAGCTGAGGTCCACGCCGGCGATATCCTGGTCGGCAAAGTCACCCCAAAGGGAGAGACCGACCCGACGCCGGAAGAAAAGCTCCTGAAAGCGATTTTTGGTGACAAGGCGGGCGACGTGAAGGATGCGTCCCTGAAAGCGCCTCCCGGAATGAAGGGGATCGTCATTTCCACCAAACTCTTCAGCCGCAAGAAGAAGGATTCCGAATCCAAGCGAGAAGACAAGAAGAAGTTGGAGGAACTGGAAAATGAGTACAAGAAACAACATCGCAAACTGAAAACCACGCTGCGCGAGGAACTGGTAAAACTTCTGGTGGGCAAGACGGCGGCGGGAGTCCTCTACACAGACGGTACGGAGTTTATCAAACGCGGCAGGAAGTTTTCGGAAGACCATTTCAAGAATCTCGATCCGTCCGAAATCAATTTGCACGAAAGCAAATGGACCGATGACGACGAAACGAATGACATGGCCAACTTCCTCTTTGACAACTACGAGCGCAATCTGGAAGAGGTGGAGACCGAATACAATTCGGAAAAATACAAGCTCCAGGTCGGTGACGAACTTCCTCCCGGCATCGTCCAACTCGCCAAAGTGCAAGTGGCCAAGAAGCGGAAAATCAGTGTGGGCGATAAGATGGCCGGCCGACACGGAAACAAAGGCGTCGTGGCGAAGATCGTTCCGGAGGAGGACATGCCTTTCCTCGATGACGGCATGCCGGTGCAGATCGTACTCAACCCTCTGGGCGTGCCCAGCCGAATGAATCTGGGGCAATTGTTTGAGACCTCGTTGGCGTGGGCAGGCAAGAGATTGGGCAAACATTACGCCACCCCTGTGTTTGACGGCGCCAAGATCGACGATGTCAAGAACGAACTCGTAGCCGCCGGATTGCCGGCAACGGGCAAAGTTCGCCTCACCGACGGACGGACGGGGGACGCCTTCGATCAGAACATCATGGTTGGATATATGTACATGATGAAATTGAACCACCTGGTCGATGATAAGATCCACGCCCGGTCGATCGGACCGTATTCGTTGATTACCCAGCAGCCGCTCGGCGGCAAGGCGCAATTCGGCGGCCAACGCTTCGGAGAAATGGAAGTGTGGGCACTGGAGGCCTATGGCGCCGCAT
Organism: uncultured Bacteroidota bacterium; assembly: GCA_964602985.1. GTDB lineage: Bacteria > CLD3 > CLD3 > SB21 > SB21 > CAYZJB01. The sequence continues at coordinate 17,928 of CAZRTJ010000034.1, read as the reverse complement.
ACACATTGCAGGAGATCCTGACCTACAAGTCGGATGACGTCACGGGTCGCGCGAAGGTCTATGAGGCGATCGTCAAAGGCGATAACCTCCCAGAAGCTGGTGTACCGGAATCATTCAACGTCCTTGTTCGGGAATTGCAAGGTCTCGGACTGGAAGTCAAGATCGAATGATGACGGACCGACGAGTCAAACAAAATCAGAAACCATTCCTCATTGGAGGTTAACGTGTCGTTTTTATCCAATACCAGCCTGGCCAAACATTTTTCGAACATCACGATCGGGATTGCATCGCCGGATTCAATTCTGAGCCGTTCCTACGGTGAGGTGACAAAAGCCGAGACGATCAACTACCGCAGCTTCAAACCCGAAAAGGATGGCCTTTTCTGCGAGAAGATTTTCGGTCCCGTCAAAGACTGGGAGTGCCATTGCGGCAAGTACAAGCGCATTCGTTATAAAGGCATCATCTGCGATCGGTGCGGCGTTGAGGTGACTCTCAAAGCGGTGCGACGCGAGCGGATGGGACACATCACGCTGGCGGTGCCGGTGGTTCACATATGGTTCTTTCGATCCCTCCCGTCGAAGATCGGCAGCTTGCTCGGAATGAGCATCAAGCAGCTTGAGAAGATCATTTATTACGAAAACTACGTCGTGATACAACCCGGCCGAAGCGGATTGAAGTTCAAAGACATCATTCCTGAAGAGGAACTGTATCGAATCAAAGACGAGTTGGGCGCGGAGAACGACGCGATGCCCAACACCGATCCGAATAAATTCATCGCGCTGATCGGAGGCGATGCAGTCAAAGAGCTGCTCAAGCGATGCGATGTGGAGCAAATGGCGATCGACGCCCGCCGTCTTCTGAAAGACGGAAACGTATCTCAACAGAAGCGAACGGAGCTTTTGAAACTTCTGCGCGTGGCGGATGCGTTTCGGAACAAGGAAGGGGACGTGTTCAACCAACCGGAGTGGATGGTGCTCGACGTCATCCCTGTCATCCCACCTGAGTTGCGGCCATTGGTTCCTCTGGAAGGAGGACGATTCGCGACCAGCGATCTGAATGACCTGTATCGGCGAGTGATTATCCGGAACAACCGTCTGAGGAAATTGATCGAAATCAAGGCGCCGGAAGTGATTCTACGCAATGAAAAGCGGATGTTGCAGGAGGCTGTCGACAGTCTCTTTGATAACAGCCGGAAGACAGCCGCGGTGCGGAGCGACAGCAATCGACCGCTGAAATCGCTCTCGGACATGCTGAAGGGCAAACAGGGTCGCTTCCGTCAAAATCTCCTCGGCAAGCGCGTGGACTACTCAGGCCGATCGGTCATTGTCGTGGGTCCGGAGCTAAAACTCCATGAATGCGGCTTGCCGAAGGAAATGGCCGTCGAGTTGTTCAAGCCGTTCATCATTCGAAAGCTCGTCGAGAAGGGCTACGTCAAAACCGTTAAGAGCGCAAAGCGAATGGTGGACAAACAGGGACCGGAAGTCTGGGAAATCCTTGAGAAGATTGTCAGCGGACATCCCGTCATGCTGAACCGTGCGCCCACTCTGCACCGCCTGGGCATTCAGGCCTTCCAGCCGGTCCTCGTAGAGGGTCGGGCCTTACAGATCCACCCCCTCGTTTGCGCGGCTTTTAACGCCGACTTCGACGGGGATCAAATGGCCGTGCACATTCCGCTCTCGTACGAGGCGCAAATTGAAACGCGAATGCTGGTGTTGTCCAGTCATAATATCATTCAACCGTCGAGCGGCCGACCCATCGCCATTCCATCCCAGGATATGGTGTTGGGATGCTACTACGTCACAAAAATGCGTAGCGGCTGCAAAGGCGAGGGAATGAAATTCTCCAACGCCGAAGAAGTCCGGATCGCGTACGATGCCGGCGTCGTGGACCTGCATGCCAAGATCAAACTGCGTATCAACGGGCAGGGTCATTCGGAGAAACAGCCGATGTATTCGTATTTGGACACCAGCGTAGGCCGGATTCTGTTCAATGAGATTGTTCCCAAGAAGATGGGCTTCCTGAATGAACTGCTGACGAAGAAGAAAATCGAAGAGGTGGTCTCCAGGATTTATTCAGAACTGGGGAACAAACAGACCGTCGAGTTTCTCGATCGTCTAAAGGAACTCGGATTCTCATTCGCCACGCGGTCCGGCGCCTCCATTGGTATCGAGGATGTGTTGTCGCCACCCAATAAGTCAGACGTGCTAAAATCGGCCAATCACGACGTCGAAAAGGTCCAGAAGACCTATCGGATGGGGTTGATGACCGACGGCGAACGCTACAACAAGATCATCGACATTTGGACGCACGCGTCGAATGACGTCGCCGCCGCGATGTACGAAAACATCGCGCAGAGCAACAACGGGTTTAACCCCGTGTTCATGATGATGGATTCTGGCGCTCGCGGATCGCGGGACCAGATCAAGCAGTTGGGCGGCATGCGTGGATTGATGTCCAAACCTCAGAAGAGTATGACGGGTCAGGTCGGTGAAATCATCGAACACCCGATTACGGCCAGCTTCAAAGAGGGTCTCTCGGTATGGGAATACTTCATCTCCACACACGGAGCGCGCAAAGGATTGGCCGATACCGCGTTGAAAACTGCCGATGCAGGATACCTGACTCGGCGTCTCGTGGATGTCGCGCAGGACGTGATCATCACGGAGGAAGACTGCGGCACGATCCTGGGCGTGGCAACGGCCGCCATTAAGGAAGGTGAAGAAATCAAGGAATCGCTCGGTGAACGATGCCTTGGCCGTGTCGCCGCGGAAGATGTGATGGAACCCGGTACCAATCGGGTGGTCATCGAAGCAGGCGAACTCATCGACGAAGAAAAGGCGGAGATGTTGAACAACTCCGCGATCGAAGTGGTCTCCATTCGCTCGGTGCTGACGTGTGAATCCAAACGGGGCGTCTGCGGCAAGTGCTACGGTCGCAATTTGGCTTCCGGCAAGGTCGTCAATGTCGGCGAGGCCGTCGGCGTGATGGCCGCACAGTCCATTGGAGAGCCGGGTACACAGTTGACCCTGCGAACTTTCCACATCGGTGGCGTTGCCTCACGTATTGGCGAGCAGCCGCAAGCATTGGCAAAGGCCGATGGCAAGATCGTCTTCAGCCCCGGTATGCGCACTCTGGAAAGAAAGTCGGATCAGGCGGTTATTTCGTTGAGCCGGACCGCCCGGGTCGAACTGCAGGACGATACCGGTCGTTTGATCTACGCCTACAAGGTGCCGTACGGTGCAGCCTTGGCCGTGCACGACGGCCAGAAGGTGAAAAAAGACGACTTTATCATGACGTGGGATCCGTACAACACGAGCATCATCACGGAAAATGACGGAGTGATCGAATTCGACGGAATCAAGGAAGGAGTCACCTGCCGCGAAGAAGCCGACGAGGCCACCGGCATGAAGCATCTGGTGATCATCGATTCCCGCGACAAGAAGGTCACCCCGACGCTGCTGGTCAAGCAGGGGAGAATGATCGTCGAATCGCATATCCTGCCGACCCGGGCGTATCTCGTGGTCAAAGAAGGGGATGAGGTAATCGCGGGCGATGCGATCGCCAAGATCCCGAGGGAAATGTCGAAAACCAAGGACATCACGGGCGGTCTGCCCCGCGTGCAGGAATTGTTCGAAGCGCGCCGTCCGCGTGAGGCTGCCGTGGTTACGGAAATCGATGGAGTCGTCAAAATCGGGAAAGTCAGCCGCGGATACCGTGAGGTTCATGTGGAGGGTAGGGACGGGGAAGTCAAGACCTACAAGATCCCGTTCGGCAAGCACCTCATTGTCCATACGGATGACGAGATTATTGCTGGTGATCAGTTGTGCGATGGGGCTGTCGCTCCCCACGATATTCTTCGCATCAAGGGGCCCGCTGAAGTCCAGCGCTACCTGGTGAATGAAATCCAGGAAGTCTATCGGACGCAAGGTGTGAAGATCAATGACAAGCACATCGAGATCATCGTTCGGCAGATGCTCCAGCGCGTGCGAATTGCCGATCCGGGCGACACATACTTCCTCCAGGACGATCAGGTTGATCGTCTCCGCTTCCTCGATGAAAACCAGAAGATCCGGGATCGCGTGGTTGTGGTCGAGAAGGGCGATGCGCCTGTGAAGACCGGGCAAATCATGCAGCGAGCGGAGGCGGACAAGATCAACAAGAAATACGAGAAGAAGGAGCCGCCGACCTACCGTGACGCGCTGCCCGCAACGGCCGAGCCGCTTCTGCTGGGTATCACACAGGCTTCCCTTTCAACGGAGAGCTTCATTTCGGCTGCCTCGTTCCAGGAAACAACAAAGGTTCTGGCAGATGCGGCGATCAGTTGTAAGACTGACCAACTGCTAGGGCTCAAAGAGAACGTCATCATGGGTAAACTGATACCGGCCGGGACGGGAATCAGGCTGTACGATGGGCTATTGGTCACGCCTCCGGACGGAAAATCGGAGGAAGAGAAGCCAAGCAAGAAGTCGAAGCAGTAAGCCGTTTCTTATCTGTTTCTGAGAAAAGGCACCCCAGTGGTGCCTTTTTTTATTTTCCAGGTAATAATAACAATATGTTACTTGCTGATATATTACGATTTTTTTCTTGCGTAGCCAGGCCATTTGTGATATAATACGGCGCGATGAATTGGTACTCACTCAAGTAATTGTAAATATTCGCTTTAATTAACGGTTGACAAACCATTAACCCGTTGTCAACCAATTTTCGAACAAAAGAAAGGATTCACTAGTGAACCACAAGTTCAGAAACAATGCCAAAAGAACTGTTTCTATTGTGTTTACACTTGCAGGTTTGTTCGTTGGCGTCTCCTTGCTGACCAACTTCGCCGGAAACGACGATGTGCAAAAAGCGCAGTCTGCCGAGATCGAAAGGCTACGGGACGAAGTCTATAGACTCAAGAAGGAAAACGCTGTTTTGAATCGCTACCGAGCAGACATGGAGGAACTCGATTCGAAGATCGCCGATCTGCGATCGGCTGGCTACCGACCGGACCGACTATTGGTACGACACCTCCAAAAGAAATCGCGGCAATTCAACATCGACAATGAGTTCATTCACAATGTCCTGAAGACGGAAAGCTCGTTTTGGAGCAATCTTGAAGGACCTTTCGGGGAGGTTGGGGGATTTCAAATCCTACCCCAGACGCTCAAGTATTATGTCGAGCTATTCGGCGTAGATGCGGCTGATATCAACATCGCTGACTACCAAGACATTCGAACTAACACCGAATGGGCCTATGTGATGTTCCTCGACATGAAGCTCAAGCGAAAGAAGCTGGAGTGGACATACTGGAACACTGGATTTCAGGAGGACAAAAGAAACTAGTCCGAGTTTTGTGTCTGAAAGAGAAGGGGTCGCGATGACGACCCCTTCATTCTAAAACAGTGGGTTTACATAATATATATTATACATCACACGGAAATATACAGTCAAGCCGTTACTTGCCAAGCTGGGCCTTCAAAGCCGCCAGTTCGTCGTCCACAGTGGCTGTGGTATTCAATTGCTTGAACTCGTCTTCAAGGGTGGTTGACTGTCCGGACAATTCCACGTGCGCATCCGCCTCCGCTTCCGCATCTTCAATCTTCTTCTCAAATTTATCAAAATTGCCGAAGGCGCCGCCGCCGACACCGGACATGGCCTGGGCGATCTGCTTCTTAGCCTTCGCCGCCTGATGACGGGCTATGAGCGTGTTCTGGCGAACTCGCGCCTCATCCAGCTTGGCCTTCAATTGCGACAATTGCTGTTTCATCGCTTCGGCAGTCTTCGTGGCCTCTGTCACGTTTGGTTCCAGCGATGTGGCCGCATTCATGTAGCTTGTCTTCTTGGCCAGCGCCTGGGCGGCTAGATCGTCCCGGCCGGCATTGACTGCCTGAACGGCTTTGTTTTGCCAGTCCTCGGCCAGCTTCTTGTTCTCATTGTATTGCTTTTCCAGCCGCTTCTGGTTCGCAATTGCCGAACCAACGGCGGTGGTGGCCTTGTTGACGGCTTCTTCCATTTCAATGACCATCTGCTTGATCATCTTCTCGGGATCTTCGGCTTTGTCCAGAAGATCATTGATATTGGCCTTGAAGATGTCCGTCATTCTCGAGAAAATTCCCATCGTATCCTCCTGTGGTTAAGTATGTCAATTCAGGTTGTGCAACGTGTCTTGAATCAGATAATCGGTCACGGCCTCCAGATTCTGCGTTTCCTCGAATACGTGGATTTGTCGATCCGAGCTTGTACCCTGTTCCAGAATCTTATAGATATAATCAATTTCCTTCCGGGAATCGAGTTCATCCACGGCCTCATCCACAAATCGCATCAATTCACAAATGAGGTCCTTCGTCCAAACCTCCTCCTGCTTTCCAAAATCAATGAGTTTGCCATTCAGACCATACCGGCTTGCCCGCCACTTGTTTTCGGCGATCAGCGCACTGCTGTATAGTCTCCAGCTCATGTTGATCTTGTGCAGGTGATACAGGGTCAGCATGAGCGCCTGAACGAGCGCCGCGATGGCCAACGTTTCGTCGACCCGGGTCGGCAAGTCACAAACACGCACCTCGAGGGTGCCAAAACTGGGATGCGGCCTGGCATCCCACCAAATCTTCTTTCCATTGTCGATGCATCTCGTCTTCACCAGCATCTTGACGAAATCCTCAAACTGGGAATACGATTCAAACAAGGGCGGAAGATCTGTCCGGGGAAATCGCTGGAAGACTCTCGTACGATAAGAACTCAGCCCCGTGTTGCGGCCAATCCAAAACGGGGAACTCGTCGAAAGAGCCAGGATGTGCGGAAGAAAATAACGCAATTGATTCATAATGGCGACGCACGTTTCCAAATCCGGCATTCCGACGTGAATGTGCAGGCCGAAGATCAGGTTGGCCCGCGCCACATCCTGCATGTCATTCACAATCTCGTGATAGCGGGCGTGATCACTAATCTCTTGTTTCTTCCAATCCGAAATCGGATGGGTACTTGCGGCGACGATGGCGAGATTTCTCTTGGCTGCCAGCGAAGCGATGGCCTTACGAAGTTTAATGACCTCTCGTCGGGCCTCCCCGATCGTCCGGCAAACCTGCGTGCCAACCTCGATGACCGACTGATGCATCTCCATCTTGATCTGTTCCGAGAGGAGGAGCTTCCCCTCCTCGATCATCTGCGAACTGACGTGAGACCGTAACTCACGACTCACCGGATCGACGATCTGGTACTCCTCTTCAATCCCGATCGTAAAGGGAACGGATTCTGTATTCACCTCTTTTTCCTTCCGGTCGTTTTCCGTCGCGTTCGCACCGGTTTCGCGGCCTTCCTTTTCCGAACCGTACGGATCTTTCGGATCGAGACAGTCTGACGGGACAGCCTGTTGGAAATGACGAATGTTGGAGTTGTTCCACCTCCAGCCGTGACATTGGCCAGCGACGATGCCGACAATCGAGTCAGGACACCGTCCACGTCGCCGCCATAGGCGTAAGGATCCATATCCACCACCATCTCGGCGTACTGCAGCCGACCGTCTTTGTACATGGGAAAGGGCTCCCGAGGCAAAGGCACGATCTCCTGCACCACGAGAAATTCACCGGACAACGCGTCCTGAATCAGCCGCTGCCACGTGGCATTGTCGGTCTCCCGCCCCAAAGAGACCCCCTTACCGCCGTATTCGTCGTTTGGCTTGATGACGAATTTCTCCCGATTGTGCGAAACGAACTCCACCAAGTCAATGCGCGTCCCATGGAAAGTGGTCGTTTCATTCTGGATCTTGCGTGTCCACGGGATATGATTTTGGATGACGTGGAGTTCTTCGCCAGTAAACAACTCTTGGTTCTTTTCGTGCGTCAGGACGGCGAATATGGACTTCTTATGGACGATCTTGGCGCGAAAGGAATTGATCATACATACATTCAGATCCCGATAAGCGTCGACCAACGCCCTCGTCTCCTCGGGTCGTTCCACGCAGTCGTTGGTCAGGATCCGCTTGTACACCAGGTCCACAGGCTTGCCACCGACAAGCAAACGACCACCCAGATACTCGAGGTCGCGGGGATCCGCGATCACGCAATCATACCCGTGTTGTTTGAAGAATTTTCTGAACAACTGAAACTCATTAAACGTGGGTACTTCCTTCCAATCCACGATTGCAATGCGCGGTTTTGCGTTTCTCTTATTCCCCTTCCATTGTCGGTATGCCAGCAGCAGTTCGTCCAGGAGTCTTTGCCGCAACTCCCATTCCATCACGTGGTATTTCTTCTTGAATTCTTTAACAAATGGCAGTGTCCCGTACACCGCCGCGGCGACATCCTGATACGCGATTCCGGCCGGGCATTCCGCATTGAGTTCGACAAAGTGCAACGCATCACCGGTCATAAAACTGTCCCACCGCGCGGTAATCGAGAGCCGATCGTATCCGGGGTAGATATCGACGAGTTGTCTCTCGCGATCCAACAATCCCGCCTGATCCATCCAGGCTTCGCTCGAAAGCGCCATGTCCTTGAAACGCGAAACTGCATTCCGAAGAACGCGGCAAACGTATTGCAGATACGTGTATTGGCCGACCGTGATCATGTGCGGCCGCAGAAAGGAAAACAGCGGCCGTCCTCCAAAAGTCAGAAGGGACTTCTCGCACGCCTTTTGAAACTTCGCGTGGATCGAACCCAGATGGGATTCGTATTCCTCCACCAAATCGTGAAAGTTCATCTTGGCTTCGACAAGAGCGCTTTGATTCATGATTCTTGCCGCTATTTCTTCTTTTTCTTTGGCTTGGACTCAATTGCAGACTTGCCGTTCAGAAAATGGCTCCACGCCATACCGGCGGTGGGGCTGGACGGATCCAGGGCGCGTGCGATGGCCATTTCGGTAACCTTGCCCACGACCCATTCGAAATTACGCGGCGTGACGGAGTTGTAGTCGCAATCAGGCGCCGGATTCATATAATCGATCGCGTACGGAATCCCATCGCGAACGGCAAATTCAATCGTATTCAAATCATAGCCCAGGGCATTGCAGATATCGATGCAGTATTGGTGAATCTTCTTTTCCAGCTTTGGATCCAGCGGACGCGGGTGCTTGACATAACGATCGTGCGGCTCTGCACCGGGATCGTAGGGCATGATATGAACATGCTTTCTGTCGATGCAATAGCACCGGTAATATTCGGAAAAATCGATGTTTTCCTGAAGCACCATGCAAATGTCCCCGGTCTCCGCGTAGCGCTCGAAGAAGTCGTCCTTGGAACGAATCTTGTACACGTGCCGCCATCCCCCTCCGTCAAACGGCTTCATGAACGCGGGAAACCCGACGTATTCGAAAAGCCTGTCCCAGGGTAACGGAAATTCGAGGTTTCTGAATGAATCGGCAGTCGTATTGGGTGGATGGGAATAACTGGGAAGCACGACTGTTCTCGGAACCGGAATGCCCATCTTGTGTGCGAGCGCGTAATTGAAAAACTTGTCGTCCGCCGACCACCAGAAGGGATTGTTGATCACATGCGTGCCGGTGAGAATAGCGTTTTTTAAATACGTTCGGTAATACGGGACCTCGTGAGAAATACGATCAATAATGACGTTGTACCCGGTCGGCTCCGCCATTTGTGTGCCGCCAAGGGTCACAAAATCGGCTTCCATCGCCAATTTTCTCTCACTCGCGACCTTGTTGATATTCGCGATCAATGCTTCCGGAAACGACTTTTCCATTCCCCGGAGGACACCTACCCTCATCTTCTTACTCATGACCTTCTCCCTGATGTGATCGATGGACCAGTATGACTACGCTCCCCTTCGCTCTGACTGAGGATTCGGGGGTACAATCGAACGTGCACGTGAATCAGACACGTTTGCATGCCAGACATCAGAAACATTTATAAACCGATAACGTGTTCGAGGCGAAAAAATATGGCAGTTTCTCCCGTAGGAAGCAAGGGTCGGTTCCAAGAGTCCACGGCGGCGTCCAATCGACTAGAATTGGTATTGATTTCTCCTGTGGCTTTGTCTATATTCGCCACCGTTTGAAGCCACAATAGCTCAGCGGTAGAGCAGCTGTTTCGTAAACAGCAGGTCGCAGGTTCAAATCCCGCTTGTGGCTCACAAGCCGGCCCGTCCGGCTTTTTTCTCAGGGTATACTCAAGCCTCCGTCCACCGCCAAAACCTGACCCGTCACATAGTCTGCTTGCAAGGCGAGAAAGAGAACGGCGTGGACAACATCATCGGGCTTTCCGTATTTCTTCAGCGCAATGCGATCGACAGGCGGCTGATGCGTCCTGCCGGTTTCTTCTCCCGGAATGATAATCGTCCCAGGCGCAATGGCGTTCACCGTGACATAAGGGGCAAGCGCACGCGCCATCGCCCTTGTCATCATCACGATCCCAGCCTTCGAAACGTTGTACGACAAGAACATCTTCCAGCTTTGTAGAGCGCCAATAGACGCGAGATTGATAATCTGTCCGGATTCTTGCCGGAGCATGATCTTGGCCGCCTGCTGGGCGCAGAAGAAACTACCGGTCAAGTTGGTATCGAGGACGTTTCTCCAGTCGGATTCGGCGAGGTCCGCCACTGCCGTCGGGCGCGGAAGAATGGCGGCGTTGTTCACAAGCAGGTCCAGACGTCCAAACTTTCTCATCAAACGCTCAAACATCCGCGCAACATCCCGAGACCGGCGTATGTCCGCGCGGCAGATCAGGCTCTCTCGCCCTTGTTCGCGAACGAGTCGTGCCGTTTCCTTTGCCCCAGCGGTCGACTCCAGATAGTGAATGACGACGTCGTATCCGGCCGACGCGAGAGCGACGGCGATTCTCCTCCCGAGCCTTCGTCCGCTGCCGGTCACGAGAGCAATCGGCTGGGAGTGACGACCGTGCTGGTGGAGTTTAGAGCCGGCTGATGATTTCCTTGATTTGCCCGACATATCCCAGAGCCTCCTTCCGCGTCGGCGCTTCGGCGATTACCCGGGCGATGGGTTCGGTGTTCGATCGACGGATGTGGACCCACGCTTTTCCAATGTGAAACTTCAACCCATCCGTTTTGTCGGTTACGACTCCCGGGAACTTCTTGTTGACCGCTTTCTCCAGCAACTCCAAGTCCAGATGTTGCCCATGGATTTTGTCCTTCACCATGTGGTACGCCGGCAGTTGGGCGATGAGTTCCGAGACACTGCGCGATTCGACCAGCATCTGCAGGATCAAGGCAATCCCTGTCGCGGCATCCCGACCGAGATGAACATCCGGCAGGATCACCCCGCCGTTGCCTTCTCCACCGATCACGGCCTTGACGGCAACCATCTTCGTAGAGACATGAATCTCTCCGATCTTCGTTCGAAAGAGCTTACCGCCCCGCTGGGAGGCCAGGTCATCGATCATCGAGCTGGTCGACGCGTTCACGACCACCGGCCCCACTCGTCTGGACAGGACGTGTCGAACCGCCAGCGCCAATGTCATTTCCTCACCCACGGCCTTGCCTTCATTACTGACCAACGCTAACCGATCTGCATCCGGGTCCACGGCAAACCCAATATCTGCTCCATGCTTCACCACGGCCGCTTCCAGGGCGGTCAGATTTTCCGCCACAGGCTCAGGATTTCGCGGAAAGATGCCGTGCGGTTCGCCATTGATCAGGATGACCTGACCATTCAGTTCGTTCAGTAATTTCGGCAGTAAGAGGGAACCCGCTCCATTCACGGTATCCAGGACGATTTTGAAATTTCGCTCACGTATGGCATTCACATCGATATACTCTAGATCCAATATCCTCTCGATGTGGTTGGCGATTGCGTGGTCGTAGTACTCGATTTTTCCCAACTTGTCCCACGACACGTAACTGATTCGATCCTTCAACGCGGTTTCAATGACCTCGTGGCCCTGGCCTTGATTGAGGAAGAGCCCCCCCGGACCAATGAGCTTGAGGGCATTCCATTCGATCGGATTATGACTGGCGGTAATCGCAATTCCCCCATGGGCGTTCAAATCTCGCACGGCGATTTCCACAGTCGGCGTGGGTACAATTCCGATATCGACAATCCGACAACCAGTCGCAATCAATCCCGAAAAGACGGCGGTACGGACGAATTCCCCGCTCACTCGCGAATCGCGCCCGACAATGATTTTGCCGCCATTGCACCACGATCCGAAGGCGGCCGCATATTTTGAGATGATGTCTGGAGTCAGGCCGTCCCCGACAATTCCGCGAATGCCGGATACGCTGATCATCAGTTTCGGCGGCGCCTCCGCGGTCGGATCGACTTTCTTTTTGGGCTTCTGGCTTTTCGCTGAGTTTTGGACCACTTGCATCTTTTTTGCAACCCGGCCCGGGGTCTTGTGCCGGATATTCTTATTCTTTCCTTGCGTCATCAGACTTTCTGGTGTTGGGTCAAGAGTTGTTCGATTGCGTCATTCAGTTCGCCCGACGTCATCGGAGATTTGATACCTGCGGTGGCCATCGTCGGCCGCCCGCCGCCGCTTCCGCCCATTCGGGAAGCCAAAGTCTTGACGAATTGTCCCGCATGGATCTTGTGTGTTTTGACAAGCTCATCCGCCACCACACAGAGTAACATGTTCTGCTCTCCCTTACGGACGACCACCATCGCCAGCGCGGTACCCATCTGATTGCGGATAAGGTCACCCAGGTCTTTGGGGTCCGTGTCTCCGGAAATTTCAAACGTACCTGTGATCACTCTGAGATCTCCGACGGTCCGAACATTGCGTAGGAGCTCGCCTATCCGCGATGACAGCCCGCCAATCTGAAGAGCGGCATTCGCTTTTTCCAGACGGTTCCTGTCCTCCATGAGCGATTGTACCCGTGAGACAAGATCGGTGACTCCGCAATTCAACATCTCCGACAGATCGCGAAGGGTCTGCTGCTCCTGGGCACTCAACTGTTCCGCACCTGCACCCGTCACCGCTTCGATTCTCCGCACTCCGGCGGAAATGCTGGACTCAGAGGTCACACGGAAGGTCTCGATATACGAAGTGGAAGGCGCGTGCGTGCCGCCGCAGAATTCCTTCGAGAAATCTCCAAATTGCACCACATTGACGCGGTCGCCGTATTTGTCCCCAAAGAACATCAGTGCTCCCATTTTCTTAGCATCCTCAATGGGGATATAGCGATGATGTTGCAAAGGGAGGTTACTTCGAATCTGCGCGTTCACAATGGCTTCGATCTCCCGGATCTGATCGGGGGTTACTTTCTCGAAGTGGGTGAAGTCAAAGCGAAGCCGTTCCGGTTCCACCACGCTTCCCGACTGGTGCACGTGTTCGCCAAGCACCCTCCGAAGAGCCGCATGCAGGAGGTGCGTTGCGCTATGGTTCCGAATGGTCGGCTCCCGATGATCCGCAAACACCGAGAGACGCACGGAAGCCTGCAGGTCCAAGTCACCCTCGTATTCGCCGAAATGCACGATTTCATCATGAATTCGCTGGGTATCCCAGATTTCCACGACGACATCCCCAAACCCGGCTCGTCCGCGGTCCCCGACCTGTCCGCCAGACTCTGCGTAAAAGGGCGTCCGGTCAAACACAAATCGCCATTGAGATCCCTCGCGATGATATTTCAATACTGTCGCGTCACAATGAAGGCGGTCGTAGCCGACAAATTCTGTGCCGTTCCCGTCCCGAACTGGGGTCCAGGCGATCGCGTGGCTGGTGAACTTCTTCTTGCCTTCCTGTCGGGAACGTTGTCGTTGCAGATTCATTTCGTTCTGGAACTCCGGTTCATCGATCCCCAAACCACGTTCCGAAGCCAGAAGGCGAGTTAGATCCACTGGAAATCCATACGTATCGTACAGCTTGAAAACATCCGCTCCCTGGAGGACTTGGATTCCTCTATTGGCCGCCTGCCTGGCGATGTCCTCAAATACTTCCATTCCCCGGTCGAGGGTCTTGTTGAAATTCTCCTCCTCGGTCCTGATCACACGTTCGACAAAGGACTGTCTGGTACGAATTTCGGGAAAAGCGGCGCCCATGGACGTTACGACCGACTGAACAACATCAGAAATAAACGGCTCGTGCATGCTCAGTTTGCGGCCGTACATGGCGGCGCGCCGCAGAATTCGTCGTACGACATATCCCCGACCGTCGTTCCCCGGCACGGCGCCGTCGGTGATGGCGAATGTCAGCATACGAACATGGTCCGCAATCACGCGAAAGGCAGCCTGCCCTGCCGCGTCTTCGTATGAGCGCTTCGTTCGCTTCTCGATCGACTGGATAATGTCACGGAAGAGGTCGATGTCGTAGTTGGATTCCCTGCCTTGGAGAACGCGTGTCACACGCTCAAAACCGGCTCCCGTATCCACGTGCTTGGCGGGGAGAGTCGTCAGCCTGCCCGCGGCATCGCGATTGAATTGAATGAAAACCAGATTCCACAACTCGATGACCTGCGGCGATCCTGTGTTCAGCAGATGTCCGCCGTCCCCGTCTCTGGTCAGGTCGATGTGAATCTCGGAGCACGGCCCGCAGGGTCCAGTCTCCCCCATTTCCCAGAAGTTGTCTTTCTCCGCGAATCTCCTGATGTGATCGGGGCGAATGTCGGTGACCGACTTCCACACGTCGGCCGCCTCGTCATCGTCTTTGTAAATGGTCGCATACAGCCGGTCCTTCGGGAGACTCCACACCTTCGTGAAGAGTTCCCACGCCCACGCTATCGCTTCCTTCTTGTAGTAATCTCCAAAAGACCAGTTTCCCAGCATTTCAAAGAAGGTGTGATGGTACGTGTCGTGGCCGACCTCTTCCAGGTCGTTGTGTTTGCCGCTGACGCGAATGCATTTCTGGGAATTGACCGCGCGAAGATAGTCCGGTCTGACCATGCCCAGGAAGTAAGGCTTGAACTGATTCATCCCGGCGTTCGCGAAAATCAAAGTAGGATCGTCTTGGGGAACAACCGGGCTGGAAGGCACGAACTTGTGCCCGCGTTCCTCAAAGAATTTTACAAATTGCTGACGTACTTCATTCGATGTGAGCACTCGATACTCCTCAATTGCAATCCAGACAAAAGCGAGCTAATATAATCAAGCAAAGTCCAAAACGAAAGGCCGGAAATGTGCGGGAGATTCACTCTGACCAGGCAATTGAGAGAAATACAAGATCGATTCGAAGCGTTTGATGAAGCGCTGGACTTCGATCCGCATGCATATGCTCCCAATGTCAACGTGGCACCGACTGAGCAGATCCCGATCGTGGCAGTCCGGGATGGAGTGCGCAGGCTCCTGTTGGCGAGATGGGGCCTGATTCCGCGATGGGCCAAAGATGCGCGTATCGGCGCCCGCATGATCAACGCGCGAGACGACACGTTGGCGGAAAAACCGGCGTTTTCTAATCTGTTGGAGAACCACACGTGTCTGGTGGTCGCCGATGGCTTCATGGAGTTTGAACGGGTCGGACAGACCAAGCGACCCGTGAGGTTCGTCTTGGCCTCCAAGGAGTTGTTTGCGTTTGCGGGCGTATGGCTTCCGGGTCATTCGGTGTCCGGACAGATCCCCACCTGCACGATCATCACCACCGACCCGAACACCACAGTCAGTCGTGTCCACAATCGTATGCCCGTGATTCTGGAGCGATCGTTGGAGAATGCCTGGCTCAGCGGATCCGCCGCGAGTAAACGCGCACTCTTGAAACCCTGTTCAGCCGATTCCCTTGTTGGCTACTATGTCAATCCCGGGATCAACTCCGTTCGTCAGAAATCGCCCGATCTTCTTGATGAGTATCGCTATGAAGATTTGTTTTCCGCGGGGTGAAGCGGCAATTCAACCGTAAAACAGGTCATGCCTTCGACGGGCGAATCAAGCCGAACATTCCCACCGTGTTCTCGTGAGATGCTGTAGACCAACGACAAGCCAATCCCAGCACCCTTGCCGACGTCCTTCGTGGTAAAGAACGGATCGAATATCTTGGATTGAATCTCCGAACCGACACCGGGTCCGTTATCCAGGATCCTGCAGACAATGCGTGTGTCTTGCTGAGCAGTCTCGATACGGATCAGGCCATTCGTCCTGGGGACGGCATCAATGGCGTTTTCGATCAGCGCGTGGAAAAGTTGAGTCAACTGGGCAGGACGGCACAGGATAGGGTCCACCTTTCCAAAGAACTCTTCGATACCGATTCCGGCTAGCTTCGATTGCAACACCGATACGGCGCTACGAATGCACTCATGAATGTCCACCGCCTTTCGGTCGGCCTCATCCAGCCTGGAGAATAGCCTCAGATTCGCGATTACGTCCTTAATTCGGGCGGCGCCTCTCTCACAGGCTTGAATAGCCTCGTCCAATTCATCAAGCACATCCGCGTAGCCTGTTTTATTACAGGACTTAACATCGTCTCTGGTTGTCACTTCTTTGAGGTCGCTCCGCAACAGGCTGAGGTTGCCGGTGATGAAGTTCAAGGGGTTGTTGATCTCGTGGGCCAGGCCGGCCGCCAATCTGCCTACGGAGGCCATCTTCTCGGTGCGCACGAGCTCGATTTCCTGCTCGCTGAGTCTTCGGTAGGCCGCCTCCAGTTGTTCGTTCTTGATTTCCAGAATCTCCTGGGTGACAAATTCCTTCCGCCTCAGGTGTCCGCCGATGTAGGCGCCGGTCATGGCCATAATGATGAAGAGGAGCAGGAGAACGTGTTTTTCCAGAAAATCGGCCATATCGAGAGTGGGTTGCAGCAGAGCGATGACCGCACTGGAGATGAAGACAGACGCGAGGAGGATCGCATACTGTCGTAAACGGAAATCAAAGAACAGAATGACGTACAGGACGACCAGGTGGTAGACCGGGTATGTAGGAGCGTCATATCCCCCGGTCCGTATGATGAAGAAGGGAAACGTGCACGACCAGATGAAGAAGAGCGCAACCCAGATGCGTGTGGCGTGGTGACGGAACCATCCCCTCCGGTACATCGCGATGAGGACCAGGCAAAAACCTATGATGAACAGGTTGTAGAATGGAAAATCGGGACCTCGTGCGTAGCGTCCGATGCCAACGATGATCTGGGTGACGGCGAGCAGGTACATGAAGATCACGGACGTGCGGAGATTGTGGTTGTTCTGCCGCCGGGCGTATCGCGCGTCCGCCCCGGAATCCTGCCGGAAGTACTGATCAACCTGCGCCGGATCGTAGTGAAGCAGTCGATTGATGAAAGGAAGTTGCATGCAGGAATCTAACGTGCGTCTGCCTCCGATTCAATACTGAACGTCGGTGATGCTGCTCTCCGCTTGCCCTGTCTGAACTCACTTTCTATTTTCGCTCAAGAACGATCCCGTTCCCCACCCTGGTTCGAGCTTCATTTGCCGGCCGCTGCAGAATGCATGTTTCGCTACCTGCTGTGCGCCAGACGAGAATGGCGAATCATCTCACATCGAGCCCTATTCGGTGAGCCTGTTTCAATGCATGGGCTCGGAATAGCGAAATCCTGTTCTGGATACGTGCGACGCAGTGCGCTTTATCATCTGTGGAAGATCGCAACATGGTTGGAGGGTGATCCGTCGCCATTCTGTGCTGCGCTTCGCTGAATTGTGAATCGGAATTGGGAAATGACACATTTGTTCTTTCTTTTGCGGCGCCAAAAGAAAGAACCAAAGAAAAGGCGCTCATCATTTCGTACCCGAGGCGAATTCATCTTATTCGAACTCAACAGCCTTCCAAATGTTCTGGCTTCATTCCACGGATGAAGATTGCCGCAGAGGATAACTCAGTTCGTAGGCGATTGTGGCAGATTACCACGTTTTTCCTCGGCTACGAACATGACCCCAAGATACAAGGGCCAGCTGTTTCTTAAAAGAACTTCGTGCTAACTTGCTGCCAACATCGCGCCGTGAGTCCCGATGCATCGGGACGGGAGGCGTGAATAAAAAATCCGGGCTCTCCGACGCGTCGGATGCCCGGGAACAAAAATTGTGTAATTTGATACCGTACACAAAACGCATCAATTACTCTTCGTTGTTTATCCCATTTCAAACCGAACAAATATCGGGTTCAAAAGTTGGAGAGTTT
>CAZRTJ010000033.1:0-32206 GCA_964602985.1 uncultured Bacteroidota bacterium | reverse complement strand
CAAAACTCTCCAACTTTTGAACCCGATATTTGTTCGGTTTGAAATGGGATAAACACCATACCATCCTCCCACAATTGGGGATACGCTCGAATTACGATCAACTCATCAATTTCGCAAATTACCATTGAGTATATTCGCGAGGGAACAGGCGCAATTATGCCGATGGAAATTGATGAATCTGGCACAACAATCAATTCCAAAACAATTACTCTAAACGCGAATAATGAATTTCTCTGGTAGCACAATACTGCTGATAGCACTTAGTTGGGCTGGCTACGAGGGTGCGTACTCTCAAGCTCAAGATTCCTCGACGTTTTTGACCGTTTCCACACTTCAGTTACAAGGGACGATACTCTCGGGAAGAGAAGTATATGTCAAGGAATCAAGAATGTCCGTTGGTATGGGAAACAGCAATTTCGGACTGTCCTGGTTTCCTCGAGGTAGTGACTTTCGAGTGAGTGCCTATGTGGGAACTGATCGAGGAGATTGGATGATCAAGAATATGGGCCTTGAATACATTACAAAGAATTCTTGGGTGAAGATTGGTCACTACAAACCGCCGTTGTGGCCCGAGGACATGAAGGAAGACCGTGACCTATCTTTTGTTTATAGGAGCAGAGTCTCATTGTTCCTGGATATCCTTCACTCATCAAATCATCACCCGTGTGGCGAGGCTGGATTCGTTATTCTAGAAAGACTTATTAAGGTGACCGCTAACGTAGCAGTAACCAAGAAGTACGATTCGGATGCCAGCCGAAGGGATCGTTCATTCGCGAATCCTGGACATCTACCGAATTTGTTCACGGTTCGGGTTGAGGGCGAGCCCATCCCGCTAGCCAATTTGGCGATTGCTTTTTCGGAAAACCGTGTGGGGAAGGATAGAAAAGACCGCCAGGGTATCGTGAGGATATTCGTGCCGAGCATTCAAGTATCCAAATCTTATCAGACTCATTCGCTTTACATTGAATCTGCATACGCATTTGGTAAGGTCATTGGGAAAGACTACCGACTTTCCTTTGGACTCGAACAGGAAAATATTTCTTACTTCGATGCGTCCATTCGATGGAGATTCAGTCGAAGATCTGAATATTTTATCTCCTTTTCCGGTTTCGAATTGTCAGGTGGATATACCCATACAACACCTGATCTGAGTAGGAACAGAAACTCCTTCGTCTCCGAAGATGACAGCGTTTTTGACCGCATTTCAACGTGGAGGGTGGGTATTGGCTTTTATTTTGGTAAAAACCTGCGGTTGCAGATAAATGGTGAAAGAGAACTCTTCAAGAACGATCCTTCGCCTGAATATGTTGGTAATTCCGGACTCGTTCAGTACCGCCTGAGATCACAGTTGTCTTTCAATTTCTAGAGGTCTCACAACTCATTATCGGTACGGAAACGTTGACTTCTACTTATTGGATGATCGCTTCTATCGAACAGACGTTTCCGGCCAGGACGTTGTATATAGTACGGCTATGATTGACAAGGTGATCCAAGATATTCAGTCACGCCCAGGTAAGATCAAGGTGTTGATCGGAGGCAGCGTCTTTTCCAATGATCAGCACGGCAGTCACGGGTATGGAAAAGCAAGTTATGATGATGAGCGAGATTACTTCTTCGCACGGCTCAGAGATGAAATCAAGAATAACACCATCAAAGGGCTGATCTTTTTATCAGGAGATATCCACGGTCATGAAGTGAATCAGGTGAAGTTGCCTGAAAATCCGAGTCCAAGTACGGACTACCGGTATGCCATTGAAATCGTGAGTAGCCCATTGGCTAGGAACGATGATGGGAAGGACGTCCCGCACTTGCCGTTGTCAGGTGAGAGAAAAGCTCGAATCATAACAATTCCTTCGTCAGGTAATTGGGGATATTGCCGCATAACCGTAAACACCACGCTGTCTTTTTCTCAGATCACAATCGAGTATATCAGGGAGGGAACAGGAACTCTAATTCCAATGGAGACCCAATCGGGCAGTATCCCATCGAAGACAATCGTGCTTAACAGTAACAACGAATTTATTTTCTAGAGGCTCATGAACTTAGCAATGGCTATCCTGCTTCAGGCGAATTCATTCCTTGCAGGCCATGATTCCTCAAATGAAGCGAGGCCAAGAGTCATGTTTTACACAGCCCTACAGGTTCAGCATACACTCCACTTAACAACGGAGAGTAGGGGATATTCATATTGGGACAGACTCAAGCTACGACGGGCCCGACTCGGAGGTGAATTCAATGCCACATCTTGGCTCGGAATCTTTGGTGAAATGGATGTCTCATCACCGCAGCCAAATGACGATCCGTTGACCTTTTACAATTCTCCGAATGATGAAGAGGAAATTGAACGACAGAATATCCGCCCGTCCCTGAGCCGGTTCGGCATTGTGGTGTCTCCAATCTCCTCGCTATCTGTCAAGTTTGGACGTGATAGGGTGCCCATCTGGAGAGAAGGAATGACATTCTTCGGCGACTTGCCTTTCATAGAGAGGAGCAGAAGCACGAGAACCCTTCATATCATGAACTTGGGTGGCAATCGCCCTTCAGCCGAAATGTCAATCGTCGCAAACAACCAGCTGAAAGCAACACTGAACATCTCGTATACGAAGAAGTTTGATGAACTTTCCTCAAACAGAGAAACGTACTTTGTTCGGAATCGTAACCTACCCAACCTGTTCGTGCTACGAATCGAGAACTCCATTGAAAAAGCTGCGTCTTTTGGCGTCTCGATGGCGTACAGCGCGGTTGGCAATACATACCGTGGGGTTGACAAAGCGGATGGCAGTATGCAGTTGATTGCAGCTGATATGCAGACAACTCTTCATGAGAATCGGTTTCGCAGGTGCAGCATGGTGGGTGGAATCGGGCTTGTTCACATTGGAAAGAGCTATGCTTCTTTCTACAATGTGCTACGGTTCGTTTGGGTTGGTCAATGGACTGTACAATGGGTTCAGAATGCGGGAAGTTCCAGATTTACTCATTTTGCGGCAGGCGTTTCTTACTGCAGGCCCGATCTCCATCGTTACGGAACTCATCCGGGCGAATGGGAGTACGGTGAGTATCCGTATTTTCGTCAAAAGCAGACAATAAGTCTAAGGGCGGGTTTTGGAATACGTCTGGCTCCACATCTTCGATTCATGTTGGATTATGAACAAGAACATCTGGAACGGGATGGTAAGGTGAGAATCGTGCCATTCGTCAAGACGCAGATATCGTTTTTTTTGAAGAAGTCAATGTTCTGACATGAGTCTCTTCCTCTTGGTCGGACTGCATGTTGTGAGATCAATCTCTTCGTAAAGCCGTATCAATGTGCACTATATTACGCTTGCTCCAAGTGTCACTCCTATTTGAAGTCGTCACACAGAACATCCTTGTTGCTCAATATGACGAATACATTCAGGGCGAAGCCTCTGCGAGAGTGGAAGGCTTGGCCGGCGCGTCCGTGGCCATGCTCGGTGATCTTCCCTCGTCCTTTTCCAATCCGGCAATCGTAGGTTCCCTAAAAGGATTTCAATTCTACGGATCGCACTCCACAGCAAAGTACCGGTACCAAAATAACAGGTTGAATGGCTTAGCTGTCGCGTTCACGCTCAATCCACGATGGAAAGCTTCCGTTAGTTTCAAAGGCCGCTTCAGCGCAAACGGAGACTGGATGAACCAGACATACTCTGTGTTGTCCGGCTATCACGTCTTGGATTCTCTATATGTCGGCATGTCCCTTGACGCCTTTCGGTCTACATATGGAGGAGGGACCAAGGAAGACGACCTTATGTTCGTGATGAATGCCGGGCTCCTGAAAATATTTCCACTGCCACCTCTTTCAGAATACCGACACCGGATGAGCGTTGGATTGAGCGTGTATAACATGAACGGACAGCAAATCTACAATGAGGTCGATTGGGTCGATCTTCCAAAGATCGTTCGGTACGGTGCAACCTATCAGTCAGCAATAATGGCCTCTCGAGTGTCTTCCAGATTACTGACAGCTGAACTGACGGTCAGTGCCGAAATTGAGAATACCGTTAATGACGAGAAAGGATCGATTCTGAAATTCGGGTGTGAACTGACTTTTCTGGAGACAATTAGCCTTCGCTACGGACGCAGAAATCGTGGGGATGCGGTTGCATTCGGAGTGGGTCTCATGGCACCGCTGCACAAACTTACAAGCGCTCCAATAGTTGTTTATGTTGATTATGCAAGGTCCTCTATGCGAAGAATGTATTACGATGAGTTAGGTCCGCTTCGGTTTAGAGAGCAAAATTCTGCCCTATCGCTGGGGATAAGGTGGGTGAAAAGGTAAGAATCGGGATCGTACATGGCTGGCAGTTTTCGAAACGGTCGGCGTGCGCGTCAACGATGTGGTTTCGATGGATGTCATTCGAACCGTTGATAATTTGCGATAGCCTGGAAGCACTCGCAGGCTTCGCTCCCGAACGAATCGGAGCGCGTGTGGATCCGAAGGACGTTCCGTCCAGCGCGTGACGAATCGGGTACGTAATTTTCAGGACGGGAGGGAAATGGATGATCTGCTGAAGACGAATCTTCCTTCGGGTGACGATCGAGATTTCAGCGGTAAGGTTTCGTTGCTTTTGATACGTATAAAATATATATAAAAAATACGTATTTTTAGGAGCTTCGGATGGATACAAAACTGGCCTTAAAACTCGATCGGGAAGTGATAGAGAAAACGCGTCGTTACGCCAAAAAGAAAAACCTCAGCCTGTCGGAAATGGTCGAACGCTATTTCCGATCCCTTTCGGAGAAATCGGACGCATTTCCAATTTCGCCGTTGGTGAAGGAACTGTCGGGGGTTATTGATTTATCCAAAGCCGGAAAAAGGTCCACTCCCTACGAAGATTATCTCGAAAAGAAGTATCGTCGATGAAGCGGGTCTTCCTGGACACGGGTGTGATACTGGATCTTCTTGCGGATCAGCGGACTGGTCAGGTCTTTGGCTTTTGCCAATCTTTTTTACATCCTGCGAAAGTATGGAAACCGGAAGACGGCCGTTCAAAGTCTCCAGAAGCTGGAGACACTGGTCAAGGTTGCCGAGGTCGATTCGGCAATCATCCGATTGGCACTGTCTTCGGACTTTTCAGATTTTGAGGATGCCATTCAATACTACGTAGCGCAGAGGAACCGCGCAGAATATTTGATAACTCGAAATACGAAAGATTTCAAGAAGTCGGATATCCTGGTCTGCACGCCCGACGAGTTTCTTCAAATGCACCGAAAATAGAATCTTAGATCATCGAATAAGAAAAGGCTCTGTGTATTTTGCGCAGGGCATGTTCTTGAGATTTGTACTTGGCATCGAGATCGTGGACCACGCGATCGTGTGCAAGACCGAGTTCCGCACAAAGAACTCATTGCAAACCGTGCGGCATGACGCTTTCAATCTATCCTCTTATCGGCAGTTGCAATCTCTTGCCCTTAAAAAAGGCAAGCGTGAGAGGACAAATGTCCTTATTTGAGGAGCACCATCCTGTTGGTTTTGACGTATCGGCCGGCGTGGAGGCGGTAGAAGTACACGCCGCTAGAGACTTGATGACCAACGTCGTTTTGCCCGTTCCACAGTATTCGATAGCTGCCGGCCAGTTGATATCCCGAGACCAGGGTTCGAACCCGTTGACCCAGCAAATTGAAAACGCCCAGGGTGATATTCCCGTCGGTTGCAAGATCATAGGCGATGGTTGTCGTGGGATTAAACGGATTCGGATAGTTGCCGTGCAGCGCAAATTCTGAAGGAACCACATTGGTACCCGTGAATGTTGGATCCACCGCGAGCTTATAATTTCCAAGTTGTGAAGTTCGGCCGACGATAAGCCGATGTTGTGGATAAACGCGGCTGCGAAGACGTACCCACTGATCGCCAACTTGCTGATAGATGAACAAGCGCGCGGTATCCACTGTATCTGTTAGAAGAAAGGAAAAACGGATTTCAGCCTCTCGATCAAGTCGAACGGGTGTCGTTTCGATAATATTACAATCCAATGGCGAAGGTGCAGCCATGAGATAGGTGTCCTCTTTGATTGCGCCCGCAGGGATAGCCGCTTCAAATGCGCCATTAGTTGCTTCAAGTTTGATTGGATGACCTGCTCTCGCCTGTGCTACGGAAAAAATCCGTGAGATTGAATCACTGGAACCACTAACTGATACGGCTGAGGCGTGAAGAGTATATATGCCTGACGTCGTAAACGACAAAGTGCCTCTGTAGGACTGCTGGGAAGGGATGGCCTGCATGACGATCGCTGTCGAGACGTTGTTGAGCGTCAACCTGACGGCTGGTGGTGACTGGAGCGTTGTGTCTGAAATGACGAAGACGTCGGCGTATCGCGTCAAAACAGGGTTTTGGTGAACGGGCATCCAAATTGTTAGCGAATCAAGCGTCATAAGAGTGCTGTCGCCGGACTGTGTCAGTCCGCTATCATTGAACGCAGTGATTCGGTAATGATACACTGTATTGGGGAGTAACCCGTCTAGAGTCGCCGAGGCCGTGTCGTTATCAAATCCTGGGGGTACGATCACTGTATCAGTGTGTCCATAGGCATCCGATGGTCCGCTTTCGAAAAGGACCGTCGTCGTTAGGCCTCCGGGATTTACGATAGCCGAAATACGAAATGAGGTTTCTGAAATGTTCGCAGTCTGGCTTCCGGTGATCGCAGGTGGATAGAACGCTTGGGTCGTGAACGTCTGGTCCTGGCCGTAGGATTGGCCCGTCGCATTGGAAGCCACGATTCGATAATGATAAGTTGTTGCGGCGCTCAGGTCACTCAGCTGGAACGAAACCGAAACGGAGTTGGAATCTGAAGACGTTACTATGGTGTCAACCGTGCCATAGTTGTTATTCAAGCCGTATTGAATCATAACCGTTGTTGCCTGCCCGTTTGGAAGAACCATTCCGTGTACGGTAGCAGATGTGCCGGTGATTTCGGTAACTTCCCGGGTTAAGGCAAAAGGATCCCGAAATACAGTAGAATTGCCTATGCTGGCAAACGCATCGGTTTCTGTGCGCAGGTTGGAAATGGCATTCAGACGATCGGTACCGGATCGAGCCGTGACGGCATAGATCCATTGATGACTCTGACCTGGCTCAAATCGCACAGGGCCCGTTCCAAGGATCATTCTTTTGTCGCCTTGAGTGGGATCGAGGACACCGCTTGCCGTTACAGGGTCGCCAGGATAATCATAAGCTCCACCACTGCGCGAACCGCCGCTCATGGTCAGGCCGCGCAGCAGATTCAAAAGGTCGGCATTTGAATTGGCATCGACACCATTTGTTACCGTACTCATCGAATGAGCCCGTGCAGTGATACCATCGAACGAAGTTGCGAGGAGTCGATAGCCCACCGCGATAGGCTGATCGGCAGTCGAGCCATTGTAGCAAAAGATCATGTGCCGAGCCGTATCAGATCCTACCAGATCATTGGTCGCATTATCGACGTCAGGATCCCCCCACAGGCCAACGAACACGCTATCGTAAGTAGAGTTGCTTTTGTTGGTCAAAATAAACCTGATAAATACAGTGTTCTGGTATCCGGACACATTCCACACGTATGTTCTTCGCTGTATTTCCATTCCGAGTCCGGCTGGGACCCCCGTTTGTTGAGACAATGACGTGTCGGCGTCATGAAAGGAACACCAGGTATCGGCTGAAGATATGATCAATGGACTCCCAGACGGGTTTAACGGGGCTCCTGATGAAAACGGCCAGTTAACATAATCCGCTCCGCCAAGCGATTGATCGATCAAATAAAGACGATCCGTTGAAAGATTTGATGTGGTCATTTCACTGACGGACGTCGGTCCGGCATTGGTGATTAGACCAGGCGAAAATTCCGACGTGAAACGGACTTCACTGGCAATGGGAATACCGTTGCGGGTAGACGCAACGATCAAGCCTCCGGCATAATTGACGAACGTACTGCTTCCGCGAGGGAATTCTCCTCCGGAGTTTGTTCCATTGCCATCGATATCGCCCGGATCATAGGACCACGAGCCGTTGGAGCGTAATCTCATTCCCCAGTTGTTATAATTGAGCCAAACCGAGTTAATCGGCAGAGTAGCCGATGTTTTCTGATCAATGGTTGATTTGGGAATCAATTTGTCGGACTGTGCTTGGACCTGTTGAAAGAGAGATGTTCCTACGAGCACAGAAAGCATCCATCGCGCCATTGCGACCTCCAAGGAATAGTCGTGCATCACATTTGTTGAGCGGGCTTTCAAATTATCGGCCGGGTCATTTATATAGTAGCCCGGAGTCGTTCGATCTCCGCTCCCAGGGCCGCCTGACCCATGTCTGTTGTGACATCTGCGGTGAACGAGGGATTCAGGGCCTGAACCATCGACAGGGATGACGCATAGGCGCCCAGTGCGTAGTAGTTTGCCGCTTTGACCAATCGGAGGTCCGATGCATCGATCGACGTTTGCCATGCAAATTGCCAGGACGAATTGTGGAGCAAAACGGAATCGGCCTTTGCGTTGGACAGGTCGTAGGCTTTTTGCGCATTCAGGCAGAAACTCCAGCTTGCGAACAAATCGGAAGAAACCGGATATTTCGTCGATCCCCGCTGGAACGTAATGCCAGCCTGAGTAAGATTATCCAGTCGTATCTGAGCCCATCCGAGGCCGGCAAACGCTTCCACATCACTGGAATCCAAAGCAATTGCCTGCTCGAAGTAGATTTGTGCGGAGTCATACTGGAACGCCTCGAAGGTTCGCCATCCGTTGGCGACTTCAGACTCGTAGGTGGGTTCGGTGGAAGTGTCCTCTCCGGAATCCCCGGAACAGGATACGAACATGACGCTCAAGGTCACACCGAGGAAGATGAATTGGATGGTCTTCATGGCAATCCTTCTTATTTAATCAGTAGCATTTTGTTGGTTTTGACGTATCGGCCGGCGTGGAGGCGGTAGAAGTACACGCCGCTGGAGACTTGATGACCAACGTCGTTTTGCCCGTTCCACAGTATTCGATAGCTGCCGGCCAGTTGATATCCCGAGACCAGGGTTCGAACCCGTTGACCCAGCAAATTGAAAACGCCCAGGGTGATATTCCCGTCGGTTGCAAGATCATAGGCGATGGTTGTCGTGGGATTAAACGGATTCGGATAGTTGCCGTGCAGCGCAAATTCCGAAGGAACCACATTGGTACCCGTGAATGTTGGATCCACCGCGAGCTTCAACTGGCCAAGTTGTTTGATCCGCGTTTTGATTTTTGAATCCCCTGGATAAACTTGGCTTCGAAGCCGAGTCCAGCCGTTTCCTTCTCGACGATAGACGAATAACTTTGTCACGTCCGCGAACACGGCAGGATCATATTGGATCAGGACGTCGATTTCCTTCTCTGTGCCCAGCGGAGAGATATCGAATCGCTCTTCGCCTTCTTCCCGACTCATGCCGGCCAGCAGATAAACGTCCTGTTTGAAAGCGCCGGAGGGAACGGTCAGTTCAATCCTCCCTTCAGGGCTTGACATTTTCGTCACTGCGTTTGGTTTCCCAAGTGCCACGGTCACATTGCGAACCAGATTGATGGTCGATCCGTTGACTGATAAGGCTGATGCCGACAGCGTATAGACTCCGGTACTCGCAACCTTCAATTCGCCTTTGTACTGCTGTTGACTTGGAATCTGCTGCATGACGATCAACGTCGTGTCACCGCTGAAGATGCTGGCTAGTGTTGGAGCCTCTTGCAGAATCGTGTCGCCCAGAACAAAAACATCGGCATATTGAGTTAACACCGGATTTTGATGAATGGACATCCAGATCCCGAGCGGCACCAATCCGGTTTTGAATGTACTGTCGGAGGATACGATGGTGCCGACAGCATTCGAGGCCGTTGCATGATAGTAGTATGTTGTATTTTCAAAAAGACCCGACAATGCCACGGAAACGGTATCAAAATCGGATCCGTTGAGGAGGACCGTATCGAACCGGGTATACGATGTCGTTGTTCCGCTCGCGATGATCACGGTTGTCTCAAATCCTCCTGGATTCACGATGGCGGATAGTTTGGCCGAGTGGGGCGTCACTTCCGAAGCAAACGACTTGCTGACAAGGGGCAGCCCCTGGCTGGCTGTAGTGAAAACTTGATCCTGCCCGTAGGATATTCCGGTGGAGTTCGACACGACCAAACGATAATGATAGATCGTATTGGCCTGCAATCCGGTCAGAATGCCTTCCACGTCAATGGATGTGTCTGCCGAGGTTGTTGTGAGGAATTGGGTATTGCCATAAGAGAGCGTTGCACCGTATTCAACGGACACAGAGGTGGCCAATCCATTAGCCAGGACGGAACCGCGGATTGTCGCGGTCGTATTGGTGACTGTGTCCGCATTCTGGGTGTAGGCGATGGGATCTGCCAACAGGTGCGCCATGCTGGGATAAGTCGCCTTGATGTCGGCGGCGGTATTTCGAATCTCGGTAACCGAGTTCAGCCTCACGACATTCTGCGCACCACTGACTGCGAAAACCAACTGGATGATTTGTCCGGGCCTCATGCGGAAAGGTCCAACCGTTGCATTGATACGCTCATCGGTTGCTGTCGTATCCAGCCATCCGGTGCCTGTAATGGGATTCCCGGTATAGTAAAATGGACCCGCTGGATCCGGATCCCCAGACGGAAGTAGTCCCGTCAGCAGGTTATACCGTTCCAGGTTGTTGTGCGGATCATTGCCGTTTGAGTAGTCACGGAAGGCATAGAGGCGATTGATGGAACCGCTGCCCGATAAGAACTGATATCCAACGGCGGCCTGCTGTCCGGTAATTGTAGACGGCTCATCGAACAAATTATACGTGTAGACGAGATCCAGGGTCGTGTCGCACCCGGACACGTCCTCCGTCGCCGCATTCTGGACATCCGGATCCGACCATAATCCGACAAACAGGCTGTCATAGGTATGATGACTCTTGTTGGTCAATATCCACCTCAGGTACACCGTGTTATTGACAGCCGTGAAGGAGTAGGTCCGTCGTTGCAATTCGATGCCGAGTCCTGGCGACGAGGACAGTGGATCCAACTCCGTGGATAGGGTCGTATCCGCGTCATGCATGATACTCCACGAGTCCTGCTGCGAGATGATCTGAGGCTGCCCGTTAACCAAGACGGGGGCTCCCCATTTTGAAGGCCAATTGTTGTAATCCAAAGATGTATGGGAAGGGTCAACCACGTATACTGTTTGGATTGTGGTATCGAGCGTGACCTCGCTAATTGGAGTTGGACTTGCATTTCGGATGACGCCAGAGGCAAACTCTGATCCATATTGTATTTCGCTGACAACGGGAACCCCATTTTTCTTTGCGCCGATCAGTAGTCCTCCGGCAAAAACGATCGATTGGGCAGTTGACGACGGAAAATATCCGCCTGCGTTATTGCCGTTGCCATCCTCGTCCCCAAAATCATACGCCCATCGACCGGTCCTGTCCAGATTCCATCGCCAGTTGTTGACTGCAATTCCCTTAAGTGAATTGCAGTCA
This sequence comes from uncultured Bacteroidota bacterium, assembly GCA_964602985.1. Taxonomy (GTDB): domain Bacteria; phylum CLD3; class CLD3; order SB21; family SB21; genus CAYZJB01. Next base: position 20,735 of record CAZRTJ010000033.1, on the reverse strand, counting down.
AAGTATTCGTCGATTACAAACCAGACATACTCGGGTCCAGATACACTTCCGATGGATGTGCTGAAGTTAAAATTCGCCGTTGCCTGAAAACCAACCTGACCAATCAAACCTCCGATCGATGTCCCAACCGCATTTGCATATTCGACATCCTGAACAATGTACCATTCTGAGTTGTAGAAAATGGAGTCACCCAGAATGCCCGGCAAGAAAGGATCGGGCTTATGTTGGTACACGACGTCCGTAACAACCGAAACAGAATCAAACGTATTGATTAAAGTCAGACTCTCATTGACGGCTGCAACAGCGGTTGCCGTACCGCCGACGTTGTTAAAATTCTCAGTGATGAGCGTATCTAACTTGTTATCGATACGAAAGATCGTTCCAATCTCCGGCATCGCATCCCAGGGTCCGTCATTCGCTTTGGTCGATGATTCGCCCTGACGTCGATTGTAATTAACCATGACGATCCGTGCCATGCGTTCATTGCCTGTCAGCGAAAAACCCGTAGGGTTGGCCACAAATGCCTGGTATCCCGCGTCTCCCGGCGCTGAATTCCACGTGGGGTAGTTGAAATAAATCCAATCGGAATAAGGATCATTCGAATCGGATGAAGCTGTGTGATCCCAATGAAAATTAAAGGTATTGTCAAGCTCTTCGTCAAAAATGATGGGCACCATCCGAACGTCATCCGAGGGTGAAACTTTGTCGGCACCGAGATCCCAGACCTCGAACGGCACGGCCATCAGTTGAGCCGTCTGGAAACGCTCATAACCCAATCCACCCGATGCCGTAAAACGAATTTCATAAGACGCGTCATAATTGTATGAAGCATAGTGTTGACCATTGCGGAACCACCTACCTTGTGCACCCTCATAGGTTGTGTTCGGACCGCCTCCAGCCATGATGAAAAAAACACCACCGCCGACCTGCATACCTCCGGGGATATCACGAACAGAGCCGGCCGCTCCGTTGAGTACGTCTCTATAGTAATCAGCTGAATACGCATTGAATCCTTGGGGCGCAGGACTGTTTTCATAACCCACCGTCGATGCCACGGGTCCTGCGCCGTTGGCCGTCATATGAAAGGCGGGGGTAATCATGATGCTTGTGTCATATGTTACCACACAGGGATTCAGAGCCGCTTTCTGGGATGTGCGTTGCCATTGCTTGATTTGAGCATGGGTGTCCTGCAAAAGGCAGATTCCTACTGTAAAAGCCAGTAACCATCGTAGCATCACAAACTCCACCAAAACGATTTTGTAATCCCTCATTGGACTACGCGCCGATAATAAAACACATCATTCTGGAAGTCAAGCGGATTTTTTTGACGATTTTTTTTGATAGTCGTCGAACAGTCCATGTGGCAAATTCGAATGCTGGTGGCGACTGGTCGGCGTTGCCATTGTCGAGTATACGTAGGATGACAGGCGTGAGTGTGAGTCACAAATTCGCGATAGCCTGGAAGCACTCGCAGGCTTCGCTCCCGAACGAATCGGAGCGCGTGTGGATCCGAAAGATGTCCCGTCCAGCGCGTGACGAGTCGGGTACGTAATTATCAGGACGGGAGGGAAATGGCTGGTCAGGAAGACGAATCTTCCGGCCCATTGTGGATGGGCAGGGAGAAGCTAAACACCGAGCCGCGACCGAGTTGTGACTCGACCCATGCGCGACCGCCATGGATCTCGACGATCTTCTTGACAATCGCCAAACCCAAACCACTCGAAGGCTCGCCGGCCGTGGGAACGGACGACAGACGACCGAAGGTCTTGAAGGCTTTCTGGAGATCGCTTTCGGACAGGCCTTGTCCTGTGTCGCGGATGTGCACCGAGTGGTGATGATCGCTCGTGTTCATGGTGATGGAGACCTGGCCGCCCGGATACGTGTATTTGATCGCGTTGCTGACGAGGTTGTCAAGAACGGAACGGACTTTGAAACGATCGGCAAACACCCGTCTTTCTCCGTCTTCCATCTTCCACGTCAAATCGATCTGCTTCTGCCGCGCGTGGCGATCCGATAATTGCACGCACTCCGCGACTGCTTCCCGGAGATCAAACTCCTCGCGATGCAGTCGGACCGTGCCGGATTCGATGCTGGAGATGTCGAGCAATTCGGTGACAAAACGGTTCATGTGTTCGGCGACTTTGATGATGTGGTGCAGATCGCGCGAGGCTGAGGCGTAATCGAGAGTCCGGGTGCGAATGTCCTCTGACAGCATGGAAGCAAATCCCAGGATACTCGTCAGCGGATTCCGCAGATCGTGCGCGACAATGCCGAGATACTCGTTCTTCTTTTCGTTGAGGCCGGACAATTCTTCGTTCTGTCGGCGGAGTTGGGCGGTCTGCTGTTCGACGAGCATTCGCAGACGTTGCCGTTCGCGTTCCAGGTACAGGTTGCGAAATCGTACGACGCCAGCGATCAAGGCAAACGCACACACGACGTACAGGCCATAGGCCCACACCGTGCGGTAGAACGGAGGGAGGATCGTGAAGGCAAACGTCGAAGAACGTGAATCGTAATGCAGTTCCGCGGGTCGCACGGAAAAGGTGTACGAACCTTCCGGCAGGTACGAGTACGTCTTTTTGAAATTCTGAGTTTCCTGCCAGTCCGACTCCAAACCCTCCAGTCGATATTTGAAACGGGCATTGCTGCGACCTACGAGAGTGGGGTCGGCAAAGCTGAATTCCATTTCGCCATTTGTGAACGCAAGGGGAACGTCCAACTGAAAGGAACCTTGTCCGGTGTAGAGCAGCGAGTCGCCGACCCGCACGGAGAGGATCGGCAGGGGATACGGCAGGGCCGCGGACGTGTCGGTCGGCGGCAGGTACGCGCTGCGATAGCGGAAGAGGCCGTCGTAGCCGCCATACCAGATGTAACGCCCGTCGGTGAACGCGGCAGACAGATCGCCCAGCATGGCGATGCGTTCGAGAGACGTGTATTTGCGGAACCCCTTTTCCGCCGAAAAAGATACCTTGCCGGTTCCGTCGGTCGTGATGATCCAGAGATTTCGCGTACTGTCCTCGAACATTCGAAACACGCGGGCGCCGCGGTCGGGTAGAATCGCCGCCATCGCGGGATCGGGAACCAGACTGTCCTGGGCAGAATCATACCGATGAATGCCAAGATCGGAAATAAAGTGCATTCCGTGAGAGGTTCGAAAGATTCGATGGGATCGAATGTGTTTCTCCTGAGCGAGATACTCCCGCCAGGAGCCATCCGGCAAGCGGCGGACAAATCCGCTGAACGTACCACTCATCCAGAGATCACCGCCTTCGTCCTCGGCCAAATACCGTATTTCACGCGGCGGATTGTCGGTCGGGTAGGTGAATGTCCATGTCGGTCCATCCTTGCGCAGGAGTGCATACCCGTTTTGCAGCCCGACATAGAGGAGGGACGAATCACGAACGGATCGGGAAATAGCGAAGGCGTACGCGTCGGAGATTTGGGTCACCGTCTTGCCGCGAACAGCAAAAATTCCTTTGTTGCCCACTACGATGAGATCTGTGCCGTGACTGGCCATTGCAAAACACTGCATGTCCTGCGGACCGACGGCGTTCAGCCGCCAGGGCGTCGCGAAGTCGCCAGACTCCATGACCAGAAGACCCGAAGACGAGCCGATGTACATTTTTCCCTCATGACGGACGATCGACAAGATGGGGTTTCCCAATCCGGATTCCTCGCGCCATATGTGAATCGGCGTGGACACATCGATTCGCGTAAGGCCCCGACTCATCGCGGCCCAAAGACTCCCCGACCGATCCATGGTTGCATAATAGATCGTATTGTCGGCGAGACCCATTTTTCTGTTGAAGATCTGATCGATGGTTCCGTCCGAAAGAACGCGGACCAATCCGCCGCGGAGTGTCCAAAAAACGAACGATCCGTCGTTTGCTGACAATCCGCCATACACTTCGTTTTCGTTGAGATACCGGTCGGCCGGGATGGGCATACGCCGGATCGTCTCACCGGACCACAGCCACGCGCCATCCGTGCGAGTCTGAATCCACACGCTGTCGCCGGAGATGGGCAACATGGCGCTGACACGAATATTCCTCAGCGGCTCGCCTGCGTCGATCAAGCGAAGCGAATCACCGATGTATTCCATCAGTCCGTGACCATGATCCTGAATGACAAACCGATTGTTTACGAAATAGGGAAATCGAAACACGCCTTGAGGAGTCCACGTTCGGATCAATCGATCGTCGTGACCAAACAAGAACAATCGCTGAGCCGAGGAAAAAAACACGCCATCGTCGGTCACGATGATTCGCCACACTTCGGCGAACACCGAAAGCTCGTCGGGCAGAGAATCGGAGAGGATCGTCCATCCCAGTCGGCCACGGTGGTCCGGCCGCAAGTACCCAAACTCATTGAATGCGCCGAGGTAGAGTTTCTGCTGTCGTCCCACAGCGAGGGCACGAACGATGCCGCCTCGAGGATTCGGATATTTCTTCCATTGGACTCCGTCAAATCGCAGTACTCCGTCATTGTTGCCGAAAAACATGATGCCAGACGAATCCTGTGCGATGGCCCAATTCTGATGGTGCCCATTGTACAATGCCGGGTGGTAATTCTGAAGAATCGGCAGTCCTCTTTCCTGACTCCAGAGCATTGGAGTGGCCATTGTCAGAAAAACGAGGCTTTGGTAGAGTCGGTGCATGGCTGCCTGCGGTTGTAATGTTACGATCATTGCTGGCGAAGTCAAGACAGAATCTGGAGAACCTGGATTGCTGACCCGCGTGATACGACGAGTGCCGGTCGTTGTTGCGGAGAATTCTAACGGTCGAATGGAGGGGCTGCACGGCTCATTCTCCGCCAGGCGCGCCAGAAGCAGGCTCCGATAAGGTCATTGGATTTTCCGCAGAACGATCCTATCTTCGCCCGTGACTTCGTTCCATGCTACTGCGTTGGTTACGATCGTCCTGATCGCCGGCGCATCCTGCCGAGTCCCCCAAGAAAGGAGTTCATCGATGAACCTTCCCAGCTCCGAGGAAATCAAGAAATTGCCGCCGGACGGGGGCGCGGAATTTAATCGCCTGATTTTTGAGCAATCGCCGTACTTGTTGCAGCATGCCCGCAATCCGGTGGACTGGTACCCGTGGGGGCAAGAGGCTTTTCAGAAGGCGAAAGCGGAAGACAAGCCGATCTTTCTGTCGATCGGATATTCCACCTGTCACTGGTGCCACGTGATGGAACACGAATCGTTTGAAGATTCTGCTGTGGCGGCGCTGATGAACGAGCGCTTCGTGTCAATCAAAGTCGATCGCGAAGAGCGTCCGGACATCGACCAAATGTACATGAGTGTCACGCAGGCGATGACCGGGCAGGGCGGCTGGCCCATGACCGTGATGCTGACGTGGGAACGCAAGCCGTTCTTCGCGGGTACGTATTTTCCAAAAGAATCGCGGTACGGACGCAACGGGATGCTGGATTTGCTCCCGGCGATTGCGCAGGCCTGGGCAACTCGTCGCGAGGAGATTGTGGCCACTGCGGACAATATTACGACGGCGTTGCGTGATGCGATGCAATGGAAGGCGGAGGCGTTCGATCCGGATGCGGTTGTTCGGTCCGCGTACGAGCAGTTGGTGTCGCAATTCGACAGCGTTCACGGCGGATTCGGCGGCGCTCCCAAATTTCCCACGCCGCATAATCTGATATTCCTTCTCCGATACCGACAGGGAGAAGCGATGCGGATGGTCGAGAAGACGCTCACGGAGATGCGTCGTGGCGGGGTCTACGATCACGTCGGTTTCGGTTTTCACCGCTACAGTACGGACTCGCGGTGGTTTCTGCCGCATTTTGAGAAAATGCTGTACGATCAGGCGCTGCTCGCGCTGGCGTACGCGGAAGCGTTTGCCGCCACGGGGAAAACGGAATACCGGCAAACGCTCGACGAAGTCCTCGACTACGTGTTGCGCGACATGACCGACGAGGCGGGAGGTTTTTATTCTGCGGAGGACGCCGACAGCGAAGGCGAGGAGGGAAAGTTCTATGTGTGGAAAGAATCGGAACTGGACGATGTGCTTGGCAAACGCGCCAGAATGTGGAAAGAGGTCTTCCATGTCCGACCCGACGGAAATTATTTCGAAGAAGCCACCCGTCAGGCAACCGGTGAGAACATCCTCTTCATGGACAAGGACATGGATGTTTTGGCCTCCACACTGGGGATGGCGGAAGAAGAACTTCGCGTCGAATTGGAAACCGCCCGCGTCCTGCTGTTTGAGCGGCGTGTCCACCGCGTGCCTCCTCTGAGGGACGACAAAGTGTTGACGGATTGGAACGGTCTGATGATTGCGGCCTTGGCGCGAGCGGCACAGGTCACCGAGAATCGTCGATATCTGGAGGCGGCTGGGCGTGCGGCGGATTTTGTTCTCACGAAACTGCGCACACAGGACGGACGGCTGGTCAAGCGATATCGCAATGGAGAAAGTGGTTTGCCGGCGCACCTGGACGACTACGCGATGATGACGTGGGGGTTGATCGAACTCTATGAAGCCGGATTGGAGATTCGGCATCTGGAAGAGGCGGTTCGTCTTCAGGAACTGACCATCGCAGAGTTTTGGGATTCCACAAGCGGCGGATTCTTCTTCAGCACGTCGGGTGAAACGATCATTGCGATCAAGGAATTGTACGACGGAGCCACGCCTTCGGGAAATTCCGTGGCCGCCATGAATTTGCTTCGATTATCGCGCATGACGGGTCGAGCGGATTGGGAGGAGAAGTCTGCGGCGATCGGCCGCGTATTCTCAAAAAATCTGACTGGAGCGCCGATGGCTCATACCCATTATCTGCAAACGTTGTTGTTTCATCCCTCGAGGGAGATTGTTGTCGTGGGAGAACCGGATGCGTCGGCGGACATGATTCGGGCGATTCGGCGGAACGCGGGGCCGCATCATGTGATTCTATTGAAAACGGCGGCGAATGCAGAGGCCTTGACCCGATTGGCCCCCTTCACGGAAGGTCAGTCCATGCAGGACGGGAAAACGACGGTGTACGTTTGCGAGAATTTCGCTTGTCGGGCGCCGACGACGAACGTGAAAAAGGTGATCGAATCGTTGAGGCGGTGAGCCGGAGGTAATGAGTGAAGAGTAGCAGCAGGCAGTAGAAGTAGGAAGAATGGATTCCCTGTTTACACCGATCCAAAGTGCTTCTGACCCAAAGTATTTGTGTGTGCGAGATGACACGAGATTTCGTGAGCAAAGATTATTCTTAGAGAATCTTTGGCACACTTTTTTGCCATTCGCTGATCCCGACTTTAAATACCGGTTTTCGAGAGATTTTCATTCTCGTTTTTGGGAAATGTATTTGGCTTGTACTCTTATTGAGATGGGTTTTGATCTCATCCCACGCAAGACAACTTACGGTCCAGATATTCAGATTCGCCTTGATAACAGAAGATTGTGGATTGAAGCTACAGCCCCAGGCGCTGGAACTGGAAAAGATGCCGTACCAGGTTATCCTGGACCAAGTGAGTCTGTTGAATGGATGATAATTCCTGAAGAGCAAATAATCCTTCGGCTGACAAATTCCTTTGATACAAAGTGTGAAGAGTATAAAAAGTATGTTTCGTCAGGGCTTGTCTCAAGCGACGACGCGTATGTCATTGCTATCAATGGGTTTGATATTCCCCATGTTCTGGACAATGAGGAGATCCCTTGCATGGTTAAGTCAGTGTTTGGAATCGGGGACCTTGCAGTGTTTCTTGACATGAAGAATATGCAACCAGTTGGTCAGCGCTACCTTCCCCGTAGACACATTCAGAAAAAATCAGGTAGCACTGTTCCCACCACTCGGTTTCATCCATTTGTGTCAGGCATTCTCTATTCCGATGCTGGACCTTTAACACCCCCAATCCCGTTAGGAAGCGAATTTGTGTTCATTCATAATCCACGCGCCACTCAAGAATTAGGAAAGGGATGGATTTGCGAGGGAAGGTCCTTTTGGGTGGAGAATAATCAACAACTGAGGGCTAGGAGAAATAGTGAGCGCGTCTGAGATGCGCGTGGAGCCCGAACGTGGGACAAGTCGTCTCCCCTAAAGGCATTCTTGCTCCCAATCGAAGCTGGTTCTGGTTCGGTTCCCCGTCGCCTCAGCTGGAGCTTTCGATTCCTTTTACTTCGCCCTTTCAGGGCTTACGATGTTGCGTGGACCTGCCGGTTGGGGCGATGCCCCAACCTTTTTTGATGACGCCCTTTCAGGGCTTGATGGTTTCAGCCCGTCGACCCTGAAAGGGTCTGGAATTCCGTCGTCGAGATAAAGGTTACATCGTCCTTTCAGGACTTAATGATTTTCATGTCAGACGCAGAATGGTCGGCGTAACGTGCTCGTCGACCCTGAAAGGGTCGGGTATTTGAGAGCTTGGGGGCAACGCCCCAAGCAGTTATCACATATCAACAATGATAGCCCTGAAGGGGCGAAATAACGGCAACGCGATGATCCGGATCGGCACCATGCGCGCCATCGAAATCAATGGTTTTTCCCTGAAGACGGCGAGTCGTCGACGAAAACCGTAACTGTTTGGCGGGAATTTCGTGGGCAATACTGGATTCGAACCAGTGACCTCTCGCGTGTGAAGCGAACGCTCTGAACCAGCTGAGCTAATTGCCCAAAAACCGTGGCTAATGTATGCGAACGAGTCTAGGAATTCAACAGCATTTAGTCGCGAACCGGCGTGAACGTCGCGTCCCCCCAGAGTCTTTCCAGATTGTAGAATTCCCGCGCGGTCTTCTGAAAAACATGGGCGACCACGTCCACATAATCGATCAGAATCCACCTGTTGGATTCCTGTCCCTCCCGGTGATGGGGTCGGACGTTCTCTTCGGTCAACTGATCGATGACGTGATCGGCAATCGCGCGCGAATGCAAATCGCTCGTGGAGGAACAGATGACAAAACAGTCGGTGACACTGGTCAGTCCATCCAGGTCGGCGATCACGACGTCTTCCGCTTTCTTCTCCAGCATCAGTTGAGCGATGCGATCGGCGAGCTTCTGTGCCTCCGTGACGCTGATGCGTTTGGCGGTTTCCTTTGTAACCGTACGCGCTTTGGACGTTTTCTTTCGCGTCGCGACCGGTTTCTTTGCTCGCGTCCGGACGGCCTTGGTGGTCTTGGATTTCTTTGCGGCTCTCTTGGGTGCGGCTTTCTTCGCCGTCTTCCTGGCGGCTTTCGGGCGAACCGTCTTCTTCGTTCTCGTTGATTTCTTCTTCGTCACAGATGCCTCGTTGTAAGTGCGCGGCAATATAGCCGCCCGGATTCATTGTGTCAAGGTTGTTCCGATCATATGAGACGACTATATTGCCCGATCCGGAAAGGAAATGGCTCATGAAAAATATTCTTAGTCTCCGCTGGGGTCTGTGGTTGGTTCTGCTGGGTTGCGTGTCTCCCATGGAAAAACGACTGCCGGACTTGCTGCACATCCAGACCATACTGGACAATCGGTGGCCCTCCGACAGCCTGTACGCATACGGTCGACACGAGGATTACATGATCCGCACAAAGGCGATCGCCGCCTTTGCACAACTGCAGGACACCGCATCCGTCGATTCACTGCTGATGTGGATGCGGGAATCGGATGGCGTTGAGTTGGAAGACATCGTCTTTGCGCTCGGACAGACGGGCTACGGTACATCGAGTCGCAGCCTCGGCGCCCGGATTTCCGATTCGTTGGTGAGTCTGTGGTCGCGCAAGAGCGGCACGCATGTTCGGGAAGCGATGCTGGAGGCGATCGGCAAAACCGGACGAGAAAACGTCTGGACTCTGCTGGGGACCGCGATGAAGGATACCGGTCGGGTCGCTTCCGCGGCGGCGATGTCGTATGCGATTCTGGCCTACCGCGGTTCCAAAACGGAAGCTCTCGATACCTTGCTGCCTTCCCTGATGGAACGCGAGGCGTCCAGATGGCCGGCGGTTTACGCAGCGATGCGAAGCGGCAATAGAAAATTGGCGGACGGTGTCGCCCGCCAGCTGACCGATCCGGATGCGAGGGTGCGCATGGATGCAGCGCGCGCGCTCGGAGCGATGAAACTGGATTCGTCCGATCGACGCTTGGAATTCATCAACGCCCTGGTGGATCGCGCCTCCAATGACGAAGACTGGCGGGTGCGTGTCAACGCGGTGAATGCACTCGGCACGTTTCGATTGCGAGTGGACGACTTGAAGAAAGTCTATTTCCTGATCGCCTTCGAGGGGCGGCGCGATTCCAGCCTGCACGTGCGATTGAGCGCCATCCGCGCCATGGCATCGAGCTACGCGGGGGACGTGCCGGACCCGGCCCGCTTCATGGATCCTTTTTTTGAGAAATTCCTGCCCGCCGGAGAGTGGCAGGAAAGGTCGGCGATGTTGCAGTCGCTGTCCAAGATGTTCGATACGTCGAAGGAAGCGCGATTCCAAGAGTACGTCCAAGCCGCCATGCGCGACCCGAATCGGTACGCCCGCGCGCTGGTCCTCGCCGCTCTGCCGACGCACCCGTCCAGTGTGAACTTGTTACGGGAGGCGATGCGGGATTCCTTTGCGCTCGTTAGGCTCCAGGCGCTGGACGGGGCGAGTCTTCTCAAGGGACGGGACGCGGACGCGATCCTTGAAGAAGGAATGCGCTCGACGGATGCCACTGTTTTCGGAGTTGCGGCCGGGTACCTGGCAGATCGTCACACCACCGGGAACGCAGATGCCCTGGCGCGGAAGATCGTCGATGGGTACGCCAGCCTGCAGCCCCCGATCGACGTGGAGTCGCAGTTATCCGTCTTCGATCACTTGGGAAAACTTAAGAGTCGGGAGGCCGTCCGTTTCCTGGAGGGGTTTCTGGCGGATTCGGATGCCGTGGTAGCCCGCAGTGCGGCGACGCAACTGGAAACAATTACCGGCACGAAGTTTCTCTCGCAACACAAGCCCCGCGAGCGGAAAATAGACGAAGCCTTGTATCGACGGCTCGCAACGCGTGTTCCCACGGCCGTGGTTCGTACGTCGCAAGGCGATATCCGGATCGAATTACTGTTCGATCAGGCGCCTCTGACGGTCATGAATTTTGTTCGATTGACCGAACGCGGATTCTGGAAGAACGGAGTATTTCACCGTGTCGTACCGAATTTCGTCATTCAGGGCGGCGATCCGACCGGAACGGGATGGGGCGGGCCGGGCTATTCGATCCGCGGCGAGTATCATCAGCAATACTACGAACGCGGCATGGTCGGCATGGCCAGTGCGGGCAAAGACACGGAAGGATGCCAGTGGTTTATCACGCATTCCTCGCAGTGGCACCTCAATGGCCGCTATACGATCTTCGGGCGTGTGACGACCGGAATGGATGTGGTGGATCGCATTCAGGTCGGCGACGAAATTGCAGGAATCGATCTTGAGTAACATGCACGCGATCGTGGTACGCACACTGGGTGATCCGTCGGTCTTGTGTCCGGAGGTGATGCCGGTCCCGTCGACGCGGGAGGATCAGGTATTGGTTCGGTTGCACGCGATTGGGGTTAATTATTCAGAAACGGAGCGTCGCAGGGGTTTGTATGCGACGCCGGAATTGCCGTGGATTCCAGGCTCCGAAGGCGCCGGTACGATTGTAGATGTCGGTCGGGGTGTCTCGAAAGAGTGGTTGGGCAAGCGAGTCGCATTTTGGGCGATGCCGCCGGAGACGAGCGGCACGTATGCAGAGTTTGCGGCGACATCCGTGTCCAGTCTGTTCGTCTTGCCGACGGATCTGTCGTGGGAGGTGGCGGCTGCCATACCTCTCCAGGGTTTGACCGCGTATGGAATTGCGTATGTTGCCACGCACATTCGACACGGACAGCACGTACTCGTGCACGCGGCGGCCGGTGGGATCGGACAATGGTTGCTCCAGATGTACCGCCTTCAAGGCGCCCACGTGTATGGAACCGCGTCAGCGGAAAGCAAACTGGACGTGATCCGCAAGCAAGGGGCAAACGCATTTGTCTACGGCGATCGTCTGACGTCGGAGATTCTGCGTGCGACAGGTGGCGCAGGAGTGGACCTCATCGTCGATTCGGTGGGGAAACCTCTTCAGAAGATGAATTTTGACCTGCTGGCCCCATATGGAGAGTTGTTGCAGTACGGCGAAGCGGGGGGTGCACCGGATCCTGTCCGCGTGGACGACCTGTATGGCAAGTGCCTGAAGGTGGGCGCCTTCGGGCTCGATGTCTCCCGTCAACCCGATCTGTGGCAGGAAGCCAGAAAACGTCTGGTGGATTGGGTACTCCGCGGAGATATCCGGCCTGTGATCAGTCGGACATTCAAGCTCTCGGATGTTGCCAGTGCGCATCGGCTCCTCGAAAGCAGGAGTTCGACCGGTAAGATGGTTCTGATCCCGGATTGATTTTGATAGAGTGTGGTTGAGATATTTCATCAGCAAACGTTGCTGATGTGAAGTGTAACGAAGAAGGTTCATCCTCATGAAAGCAATCTATCAGCCGCCGTGGGACGACATTTCGAAAAGCCTGGCCGGCCGCCCATTGGCATCCTTTGTTCGGAGAGCCATCGCACTTGCAATTGACTTTCTGGTGGCTGGAGGGCTGTTTCTGCTGGTGGTTGTCGGAACGCTGGTGATCCTGGCAAGGACGGGCGCTCTCTCTGCGGAGTCCGATATCATGCTGGAATTCACTTTCTTCAAGAATTGGTACAGCATCATGTGGCTGGTCCTGTATTTCACATTGAGTGTCTATTTCTTTGATGGACTGACGATCGGCAAGCGGGTCTGCGGGATCCGAATCGTGTCGCTTGTCCATCACAAGATGACGTTATGGCATTCGCTTGAGCGGGCATTGGGGTATGGCGCATCGATGCTGGAAGCCGGATTTGGATTCGTTCAGTATTTCATCCGACCAGACCGACGGACCGTCCACGACCGCATCGCCGAGACTATTGTTGTTGAAGACACGAACAAGGCAGTGAAGACAGGACGCAAGTCGACCAAGTGAGCCATCCATAACGCCGCCCAGTTGCAGATATCGGCCCACCGTCTCAGCTTGATGTCGATGGAGCCGAGGATTTTCCCATTCGATATTCGCCCGCCAATTAGATCAAGTATCATATAAACAGTAGTTTGTTATGTATTTTCACTCGACTGGAAAATTACTGTTGACAAACGGTTTGCGATGCCATATACTGGAAACTAAGAAAACGCAAATAGTTTCCACAAGTTAGCCACGAGGCTAATTTTTTTTGGAAACTTGGAAACCAAAAACTCGTTAAGAGTTTCCTAAGTTCTGGAGTAAGGAATGAGCCAGGAAGTCGAGATCAGGGAGAGAATTCGGGACACCGCGCGGGAGGAGTTTTATCGACTGGGTTTGACGGCGGTAACGATGGAGCATCTGTCGAGTCTTCTGGGGATGAGTAAAAAGACGGTCTATCAATATTATCCCAGCAAGGAAGACCTTGTGCGGGACGTGATCGATCACACCTGCGAGGGTGCGCATTGCGAGATTGATCGCTTGTTGAAAGATCCGTCGGTCGAGTTTGTGACCCGCATTAGCAATTTCATTTCCTTCTTGATGGGGTTGTATTCCAAGATGAGCCCGTCGTTGCTGATGGACCTGCAGCGGAGCGCTCCCGACATTTGGCAAACGATCAACCGGATTCGGCGCGAGAAGGTTCGTGAATGCTTTGGCGCCATGATCGAAGAAGGGGTTACGAATGGCACGTTTCGTCCGGACGTTCCCAAAGAAATCGTCATGTTCATGTGGCTCAGCGCCATCGAGGGGATCCTCAATCCCGATACGTTGTTGAAATTACCGGTGAGTCCCAATCAGGCGATGGCGGCCATTGCGCGTGTCATGTTCCAGGGCATCATGACCGATGACGCACGTTCCCGATACATGCTCAAACAGGAGTAAGATTTTATGATACGAAGAACGGTATTTCTGTCTTGGATCCTTTCTGCGGCGGTCTTCGCGCAGACACGACCGATGTCGCTCGACGAGGCCCTCCAAATTGGTTTGGAAAATAGCAAGGTCTTGCGGGCTTCCGAATTGAATGTCAACTATGCGGAAGCGGTAGCCGCGGAGGTTCGCACCAACCGTCTTCCTGTCGTGCGTGCGGCAGGATCCTACACACGACTGAGCAGTGTCGAAGCGGGCACGTTCACCCCTCCCGGATTTCCACAGCCGATCACGATTTCGGAGCCGTTGCTGAATAATTATCAGTTCAAACTGGGAGTACAACAGCCGCTGTTTACGGGCTGGAAAATCGAGAATGCCGTCGCCGCGGGACAGTATTCAGCGGATGCGGCGAAGTCGCAATACGAATACGCCAAGAGTGATCTCGCCTTCCGCATTCGCCAGAGCTATTGGACCCTGTACAAAGCTCAGAGGATCCTCGCACTGGTCGACGAGAATATCGAACTGGTGAAGGCGCATCTTCGCGATGCGAAAAACCTAACCGATCGGGGAATCCTGACGTCGACGGATGTACTCAAGATCGAGGTGCAGCTTGCGAACGCAGAACTCGCGCAGGTGGATGCCCGCAATCAAGTCCGTTTGGCGATGATCGCGCTGAACAACACGCTGGGGTTGTCTTTGGATACGCCGATTGAATTGACTGACACGACGGTCTTTCGTCCCGTTGATCTGACGCTCGTGGATTCTGCGGCACGCCAGTCCTATGAAGTCCGTGAAGATTTGAAATCCATCCGCTACCAGGTGCGGGCCGCACAATCACAAGTGCGTATGGCCCGAAGCGGATGGTATCCCCAGGTCTTTGTGTATGGGAACGTGTATTACTCCAACCCGAACCAGCGTGTCTTCCCGCTGTCGGACAAATTCGATGCGACCTGGGATGTCGGAATCGCGGTGTCGATGGATGTGTGGAACTGGGGAGCGACGGCGCGCCAGTCCGAGCAAGCTCTGGCGCGCGTCGCGCAACTGGAAAATGCACTCAAGCAGAATGAAGACGCGGTGACGTTTGAAATAACGCAAAGCCATTTGAACGTTCGCCAAACCGAGGACCGGATCAAGGTGGCCCACAAAACCGTCCGACTGGCTCAGGACAACTACCGCAACGTCAATGAAAAATTCAAGAATGGCGTGGCGTCCAGTTCCGACCTGCTCGACGCGGACGTAGCCTTCCTGCAAGCACGCACCCATCTGACCACCGCCGAAGCGGATTATGAAATTGCAAAAGCGGCCCTTCAAAAAGCTTTACATCCATAAGGACATTCCACCATGAAAAAAATCAAAGTTCTCGGAAGCATTGCATTGATTCTGGCGGTCATTATCGCCGTCCTGCTTCACAACAAATCGAGGATATCGGCTGGCGCCAAGAGCGATCGGGTCACGTCCGTCCCGGTGCGCGTGGCGACCGTGGAAAGGAAGACGTTGTCGAGTGAACTCTCCATCGTGGGGACGATTGTCGGCGACAAGGACGTTGCGGTGCTGGCAGAAACGGTCGGTCGCGTGACGGCCGTGTACGCGCAGGTCGGTGACTACGTGCAAAAAGGGTCGCCGATCGTTCAGATCGACGACGAGGTGCGGCGCGCAAATTTCATGACGGCGCAGGTCAATCACGAAAAGGCGAAGAAGGATCTCGAACGCTTCGAAGCGTTGAACAGCGAAAAGACGATCTCGGACACGCAACTGGAGCAGGCGCGACTGGCCGCTCAGTCGGCGGAGGCACAGTTCATCCTGGCTCGCCGGCAGTTGCAGGATACCCGTATCGCCGCACCGATCTCCGGCGTCCTGACTTCTCGAAATGTCGACATGGGCACGATGGTGCTGGACAAGATGAACGTTGCCAACGTCGTGGATCTTCGTCAGCTCAAATTGAAAGTCAATGTGCCGGAAAAGGAAGCGTTTCAATTGAAAGTCGGCGATGCGGCCACAGTGGTCACCGACGTCTATCCGGGCGTCACGTTTGATGGAAAAATCAAGTCCGTAAGCGCCAAGGCCGACGAGGCCCACACGTATCCCGTCGAGATTGTCATGGAGAACAGTCAGACGCATCCGCTCAAGTCGGGAATGTTCGGCCGGGTTCTTCTGACAGCTCAGCGCGGAGGCGAAACACCGCTGATTCCTCGCGAAGCCCTGGTTGGCAGTGTCAAACTCCCGCAGGTGTACGTGATAGAAAACAATGTGGCGACACTGAAGAACGTCGTGATCGGCGAGGAAGCGGGCCGGATGATCCAGATTTTGGATGGATTGAAGGTCGGGGATACGGTCGTGACCAACGGCCACAACGCGTTGTCGGACAGCATGTCCGTCACCATCATTCGTTAAGGAGACATCATGACGGTAACCGAACTTGCCATCAAGCGGCCCAGTCTGATCATCGTGATCTTCGCCGCGCTGGGCGTGCTGGGTTTCTTCAGCTATTCGCAGTTGAGTTACGAACTCCTTCCGAAGATCACTCCGCCGATCATCACCATCACGACGGTGTATCCGGGAGCCTCGCCGAACGAGGTCGAGAATTCCGTCTCCAAAGTATTGGAGGATGCGGTCTCCTCGCTCGACGGCATCGATGCCCTGGCGGCGACGTCCTCCGAAGGAGTGTCGTTCGTGTTCGTGGAATTCAAACAGGGTACCGACATCGACCTGGCCATGCAGAATGCGCTTCGAAAAGTCGGCGAAGTGGAGTCGTTGTTGCCCAGCGACGCCAAGGCGCCGGTCCTGTCCAAGTTTGCGCTGGATGAAATCCCGGTCCTTCGCATGAGTGTGACGGGGCGGCAGTCGCCCCGGGAATTCTATCAGTTCGTCAAAGACCACGTGCAACCGCGTCTGTCGAAGATGGAAGGCGTCGCGCAGGTCGCTCTGATCGGCGGTGAAGAGAGAGAAATTCGCGTCAACCTCGATGCCGCCAAAGTGAAGAGCTACGGCTTGTCTATTCTCGGCGTGACGCAGATGATCAAGTCGAGCAATCTGGATTTCCCGACCGGTCGGATCAAAGACGCAGACGGTCAGTACGTAGTGCGGCTCGCGGGCAAACTCGCAACGGTGGAGGACATCCGGCATTTGGTCGTCGGTCAGTCGCGGTCCGGAGGAGATATTCGACTGAAGGATGTTGCGGAAGTGGAAGACGGCACAAAGGAAATGCTAAACATCACGCGGTACAACGGCCTTGGCGCCATGGCTATTTTTGTTCAGAAACAATCGGACGCCAACGCGGTCGACGTCAGCCGACTGGTTCGCGCGGAGCTGGCGAAGCTGGAAGCCGAATACGCGGACCAGAATTTCAAAGTCATGATCGCACAGGATGGTTCGCAATTCACCGTCGACGCGGCCAATGCCGTGAAAGTCGATTTGGGGCTGGCCATCATGATGGTGGCCCTGGTCATGTTGCTTTTCCTGCACAGCATACGAAACTCCGTCATCGTGATGATCGCGATCCCGGCGTCGATGGTGTCGAGTTTTATCGCGATGTACTTGCTGGGGTTCTCGTTGAATCTGATGACGCTGTTGGGACTGTCCCTGGTCGTTGGAATTCTCGTCGATGACTCCATCGTCGTGTTGGAGAATATCTACCACCACCTGGAGAAGGGCGCGGACCGGGTCACGGCCTCCATCACGGGCCGGAATGAGATTGGCTTTGCCGCCCTGGCCATCACGCTCGTGGACGTGGTGGTGTTCGTGCCGCTGGCCATGACGACCGGCTTGGTGGGTAATATCATGCGCCAATTTGCGATCGTGGTGGTGGTGGCGACGCTGTTGAGTTTGTTCGTGTCGTTTACGATCACGCCGCTTCTGGCATCGCGTTTTGCGAAGGTAGAACGATTGACGCGGAACACGCTCATGGGTCGCTTTGCGCTGTGGTTTGAAGGCTGGTACGAGAAGCTGGCCAGGAACTACCTGGGTGTTCTTCGCTGGAGTCTGGGCAACAAAGGAAAAGTGTTTGCCGCGACGGTGGTGATGTTCTTCGCATCGCTTTCGTTGCCCGCGCTTGGGTTCATTGGCGGTGAGTTTGTGGCTCAATCCGATCGGGGAGAATTTGCCGTCACGCTCGAATTGCGGCCCGGAGCCACGTTGGAAGAGACGAATCGGACCAGTCAGCAGGTCGAGCAGATGTTGCTGCAGATGCCGGAGATTGACCGGCTGTTTGTGAACGTCGGCGCGTCCAACGAAGGATTGCTTGGCCAGACCGCCAACAACGTCACAGAGATCAACGTCGCGCTGGTGCCCAGGGATCAACGGCAGAAATCCACGGACGAAGTGGGTTGGGAAATCAAGCAGATGCTTCGGACGCTTCCCGGCGTGAAGGTTCGCGTCAATCCGATTGGAATTTTTGGCGTTGCCAACCAGACTCCCATTCAGCTCGTCGTCAGTGGGCCGGAGCGCGACAAAGTGGAAGAAGCGGCGCACCAGGTGATGGGCATTCTCCATCGCATTCCGGGTACCGCCGACATCCGGCTTTCCATCGACGAAGCGAAACCCGAGACGCGCGTGACGATTGACCGCGAAAAGATGGCCGACCTTGGGTTGACGCTCGCCGAAGTCGGCGCCACGATGCGCATCGCTCTGGCAGGAGACAATGACTCGAAGTACCGAGAGGGAGTCAACGAGTACGATTTGCGGATTCAACTCGACGAATTTGACCGGACGCGAACGGACGATCTGGGGAAATTGACGTTCGTCAATCGTCTGGGGCAACAGGTCGAGCTCCAGCAGTTTGCCTCGATCGAACGAACGACGGGTCCCAGTAAATTGCAGCGCCGTGACCGCAACGCCGCACTGACCGTGTTTTCACAGGCAGTCGGACGGCCCAGCGGCACGATCGCGCAGGAATTTGAAGAAATCCGGAAGCTGGAGCCGTTGCCTGAAGGCGTGCGTTTGGCGTACGCGGGAGATTTGAAGAATCAGCAGGACAGCTTTGGCAGTCTGGGATTGGCCATGCTGGCGGCGGTGTTGTTTACGTACATGATTATGGTGGCGCTGTACGATTCGTTTGTCTATCCGTTCGTCGTGTTGTTCTCGATTCCGGTTGCCATCGTGGGAGCGCTATTGGCTCTGGCCTTGACGATGAAGTCGCTCAGTATTTTTTCGATGTTGGGAATTATCATGCTGATCGGGTTGGTGGGCAAGAACGCCATTCTGCTGGTCGATCGGGCCAACCAGACCAAAGCCGAGATGGGGTTGAATACGTTTGATGCGATCATGGAAGCGGGACAGGCGCGACTCCGGCCTATTTTGATGACCACTCTAACGATGATCGTGGGGATGATGCCGATTGCCATGTCGACGGCCTCCGGCGCGGAGTGGAAGACGGGACTGGCGTGGGCGTTGATCGGTGGGTTGACCAGTTCGATGTTTCTGACGCTGGTTCTGGTTCCCGTCGTATACGCCAAGGTGGATGAGTGGAAGCTGAGCATTCCGGCCGGCCTCTCGAAGCTGCGTCTGTCGTCATTTGGGAAGAAGGCGGTTGTTGCGGAGCAAGCGTCATGAGAAAAGTCGTCGCCGTGGTCGGCAGCACGGGCGTTTTGGGAAAGCCGTTAGTGGAAATATTGAATCATCGTCCGGGGGTGGAAGTTCGTGAACTTGCGCGCCGGGCGAAGGGGGAGCGAGCCTACCGCGTCGACCTGAATCGAGGCGAGGGTCTCGGCGAGGCCCTGCTGGGCGTGGACACGGTGTATCATCTGGCGTCCGCGGCCCGGTCCGGTCGATTTGCAGAGGACATCGAACAAACGAAACGACTCAGCGAAGCGGCCAGGCGGGCGGGAGTTCCTCATTTTGTGTATGTGTCGATTGTGGGTATTGATCGCATTCCGTATCCGTACTACAAAGTGAAACTCACGTGCGAGCGCGTGGTGGAACAATCCGGATTGAACTATACGATCGTGCGGGCCACACAATTTCATGAACTGGTGGATGAAGTCTTGCGTCGTGCCCATCGTTGGGGGGCCGTGTGGATACCCAAACGATTTCGGTTTCAAACGGCGGATGCCCGGTCCGTTGCGGGATATCTGGCCGGATTTGTTTCGCGACACCCGGAGCGTGGGATTCTCAATATCGGTGGTTCGGAAGTGTTTACGCTCGGCGAAATGGCGCGCGCATGGATGAACGTGCGACGAATTTCGCAGCCGGTCGTCGGCATTCCGACTTTCGGACGAGTCGCCAAAGGTTTTCGAAAAGGATACAACACCACGCGTCACGCACTCCCTGACTCGATGTCGTGGGAAGAATGGCTGGTGCGAAAATACGAGTAAAAAAAACTCCTCCTCTCCTCCTCAGTCACCTCGCGGACTTCGGTTCGCGGGGTGATCTTTTTTTTGAGGGTTTCGAAGTATAGGAATACGTGTCGTGCGAAGGGCTGAAACAGCCGTAACCGTGAAGAAACGCGATGACCATAACCCTGCGGTGTTGGCTGATTGCATCTGCCGTTGCGCGATGTAATAATGTCACCTCTTCGAGGTTTGGATCGCTTTTTTCATTCGGCTGAGTTACAAGTATGCCATCCCTTCGGGATTGATGTTGTGCAACGGCCGCAGGCGGACAGACGCCTATTACGCGCGATCGTCACACGCAAAAAAAAACACATTTTCCAGGATTCTGCGCAAATAGCTCTTGACAACCGGGGGGTGCACAGCGTATACTGAAAACGCACATATGAAAAACACATCTCACATCGCGCTTCATCATTGGTGGTGGCATCGAAGCCTTCTGAACGACAGCGGTGTGTGGTTACGTACCTGACATAGAAAAATAATCCATTGTAATCAAAAGCCTGCTGTCCCACAGCAGGCTTTTTTGTTTTGGTGCGCCCGGCAGGGCGCTCTCACTTGGGGATGGAAGTTCCCTACGCACC
>CAZRTJ010000032.1:0-32389 GCA_964602985.1 uncultured Bacteroidota bacterium | reverse complement strand
GTGCAGGCGACGGGTGGATATGATGTGATCTGGGACGGGAGATCGGAGACAGGCGTTCGTATCGCATCCGGTGTGTACTTCTACCGGCTGAACGCGGACGGAGTGGTGAGGACAAGGAAGATGTTGTTGGTTAAATAAGGAGATGTTATATGAAGGCTCTAAGCTCTTTTGTCATACTCGTTTCGTTCATCTGGATAAGCTGCGGTCAAGGAGGCGGGGATTCACAAACCACAGAAGATGGCTGGGCGATGTTCCAGGCGGATAATTACAGCGCGGCCCTAGACGTTTTTCTGGACATTCTGGCGGAAAATCCGAACGACCTGGACGCACATGCCGGGGCCGGGTGGGTGTATCTGCGTCTATTCGATTACGCAAATGCGAACACGCAATTTGACGTGGCGTCCTCTCAGACGGACGCCAATGCCGGTGCCGCGTTTGCGCGTTGGGCGCTTGGGGATAACTCCGGAGCAATTACCAAAGCAGATGCCGTCTTATCGGCTTCGGCCAATTATGTTTTTCCGTACGATGCGGGTATCACGGCAAGTGACCTTCATCTGATCAAGGCCCATGCGCATTACCAGCTCGGCAACTACGCCTCGTGTCTTGTCTCGATCCAGATGATCGACACGGCATACAATCCGACAATCGCCCCTAGCGACAGCGCGCAGGTTCTTTTGGCCAAGCTGACTCTTCTCGGTCCGGTGAACTGAAATGCTGTAAGGAACAGAAGTTAGTCTTCACCATAAGAATGCTCCGACGCAATTTGGGTTTCATCATCGTCCGAGACACCCGGATGCGCCGGCCATTCCTTCCAGCGCCCCCTTTTCCAACCAGGCCACCGGCGGATTGAAATTCCGGGACCGCAAGGTCTGTTCTCTCAGTCGATGTTTCCTGAGCCTGACAGGACAGCTGCACCGAAATAAGCTTTTGAGTTTTCGGTTCCGTTTGGATACAATAGAACGTTCCGCCATGAAACAGCAAGTACCATGAACCATCCGCCCGTATATTATTCCGATTACCTCGACCTGTCCAAACTCCTGGACGCTCAACATCCGAAGAGTGTCGAGTACGGACGACCGGCGCACGACGAAATGCTTTTCATCATCGTGCATCAGGCGTACGAATTATGGTTCAAGCAAATCCTGCACGAGATGGACAGCGTCATCGACCTCTTCCGCCGGGATCGCGTCAACGAAAACAGCATGGGCACGGCAGTCGCTCGACTCCAGCGCGTGACGGAAATACAACGAGTCATCGTGGAACAGTTGAGGATTCTCGAGACGATGACGCCGTTGGATTTTCTGGACTTTCGGGACATGCTCGTTCCCGCCTCTGGTTTTCAGTCCGTGCAGTTCCGTCTGATCGAGAACAAATTGGGTCTGCGTCCGGAACAGCGAATTCTGTACGAGAAACACGCCTACCACACGCGCGTTTCAAAAGAGCATCAGGAATGGATTCGCGAATCCGAGAAGGGGCCGTCCATCTTTGATCTGATGGAAAAATGGCTGGAACGTACGCCGTTTTTGGAATTCGGCGACTTTCAGTTCTGGACGGCCTATAGCCGCGCCGTGAATGACATGCTGGCGAAAGACCGCAGGATCATCGAGACAAATCCGAGCCTGTCGGATGCGGAAAAACTCAACCAGATGAAGTATTTGCAAAGCACGGAGGAAAATTTTCGCGCATTGCTGGACGCCGATCGACATGGAGAACTGGTCCGAGCCGGCGCGCGGCGGTTGTCGCACCGTGCGACCCAGGCGGCGCTGTTGATCTGCCTCTACCGCGACCAGCCGATCCTGCACCAACCGTATCGATTGCTCACGGTGCTGATGGAGATCGACGAACTTTTTACGATCTGGCGCTATCGTCATGCGTTGATGGTGCAGCGGATGATCGGCACCAAGATCGGAACGGGCGGATCGTCGGGTCACGAATATCTCAAGACCACGGCGGAGAATCACAAAGTCTTTGCCGATCTTTTCAATCTGTCCACGTTCCTCATCCCGCGCTCGGCGTTGCCGCCCTTGCCGACAGAAGTGGAACGCATGCTGGGCTTTCATTACGGAGTGGAGTGAAAATGACGTTTTCGGAAAAAATTCGTGCGGCGGGTGTGGTCGGAGCGGGGGGCGCGGGTTTCCCGACGTCGGTGAAAGCGGAATCGCACGCCGACACAGTGATTGCAAACGGAGCAGAATGCGAACCGCTGCTGCACAAGGACTTCGAATTGATGGTGCATTACGCCGATCGCGTGACCCGCGGGCTTCGGCACATGATGGAAGCAACGGGGGCCACGCAGGGGATCATCGGGATCAAGGCGAAGAATCAGCGGGCGATCGACGCCTTCCAGCCGCATCTGACCGACAACATCCGCATTCACAGGCTCGGAGATTTCTATCCGTCGGGTGACGAGTACATCCTGGTCTATGAAGCGACGCGGCGCCTGATTCCGCCGCAGGGCATTCCCCTTCAAGTCGGAGTGGTCGTAAACAATGTCGAGACGTTCCTCAACGTCGCGAATGCGGCGGACGATCTTCCCGTCACCGAAAAATTCATCACAGTCAATGGCGCAGTCCGTCAACCCATGACGGCGGCGGTGCCGGTCGGTACGCGATTTCGCGATGCGATCGCCATGGCGGGCGGGGCGTCGGTCGATGACGTTGGCGTGTTTGTCTCCGGCATCATGATGGGCAAACTGGAATTCGATCTGTCCCTGCCGATTACCAAGACGTGCGCGGGACTGATCGTCCTGCCGCGCGGGCACAACCTCGTCACGCGGAAGTCCTTGCCGGAAACATCCATGCATCGCATCGGAAAATCTGCGTGCGATCAATGCTCATATTGCACCGAATTGTGTCCGCGATACATCCTCGGGTACGATGTGCAGCCGCACAAAGTCATGCGCAGTTTGGGTTTTACCAAAACGGGCGAAGACATTTGGGACTCGTACGCGTCCTTGTGCTGTGCGTGCGGTCTGTGCACGCTCTATGCGTGTCCGGAAAGTCTCTTTCCCAAGGAGGCGTGCGACAAGAGCAAGGCGGCGATGAAGGAACGCGGAGTGCGATGGTCCGGGAAGATGGACGTGCAAGTGCATCCGATGTACGAAGGTCGCCGCACGCCCATCAAGCAGTTGGTCAAGAGACTGGGTGTATCGGAGTACGACGTCCATGCGGAATTTGCGAGAGATCAATCCGCGCGTGTGCAGGAAGTGCAGATTCCCCTGCGTCAGCACGTGGGCGTTGACGCCGAACCCGTCGTGCGGATCGGTCAGTCGGTGCGCAAAGGCGACTGTATCGCGAAGATTCCCGCGGGAAAAATGGGCGCAGACATTCACGCGAGCATCGACGGCGTGGTGCAATCGGTGACCTCCAGCATTGTCATTTCAAATTCGTGAATCATCAAAGGCTGTAAAGGAAGCGAAAGTGAATTCCATCGGATTGATTGAACTCAGCAGTATCGCCGCCGGATTTGAAACGGCCGATGCCATGTTGAAAGCGGCGGACGTAAAGATCATCCTGTCGAGAAGCATTTGTTCCGGAAAGTACATCGTCATGGTCGGCGGCGAGGTCGCGGCCGTGCAGTCCAGCGTCGATGCCGGAGCGGCGATCAGCCGGGGCTCGGTCATCGATACGTTTGTCATTCCCAACGTTCACCCGGATGTGTTTCCGGCGGTGGCGGGCCAGAGCAAGGTCGGTTTGCTCGGCGCGCTCGGGATCATAGAGTCCTTCAGCGTGGCGTCTCTGATCGAGGGTGCGGACGCGTCGGCCAAGGCGGCCAATGTTCGTCTGATGGAGATCCGTCTGGCGATGGCGCTCGGCGGCAAGGCATTCCTCACGATGACGGGGGACGTCGCCGCCGTTCAGTCCGCCGTAGATGCAGGCGCGCAAGTCGTTGCAGAGAAGGGACTGTTGGTCAATAAAGTCGTGATACCGGGACCGAGATCGGAATTGTTATCGGAGATCATATGAGGCAGGCCGGGGCCGGCGATGATGAATCTTGATCTGACCGGCAAGACCGCGATGGTGTGCGGCAGCACGCAGGGCATCGGCCGCAGTGTCGCGATGGAACTGGCCGCGCTGGGCGCATCGATCATTTTGGTGGCGCGCCATGAGGCCCGACTGGCAGAGGTGATGACGCAACTGCCGGGCAGCGGTCGTCATGCCTACGTGGTCGCCGATTTTTCCCAGCCGGAGATTCTGAAGACGCGCATTCAGGCGGTGAGTAAGGAATTCTCTCCCGTCCACATCCTGATCAACAACACCGGCGGTCCGCCGCCCGGACCCGCGTCCGAGGCCGCTCCCGAAGAGTTTGAAAACGCGTTTCGGCAACATCTGATCTGCAATCAGATATTGACGATGGCCGTCGTGCCGGGTATGAAGGGGGCGGGGTACGGACGGATCGTCAACATCATTTCCACCTCGGTGAAACAACCGATCCCCGGACTGGGCGTCTCGAATGCGATTCGCGGCGCAGTGGCGAGCTGGAGTAAGACGCTGTCGATGGAATTGGCGCCGCATGGCATTACGGTGAATAACGTACTGCCGGGGGCCACGCAGACGCAGAGGCTCACGTCATTGCTGGAAAAAAAGGCCGCCGCTCTGGGACGGGAATTTTCCGAAGTGGAAAAAGAAATGAAACAGGAAATTCCCGCGCGACGATTTGCCGAGCCGGAGGAAATTGCGTACGCCATTGCCTTTCTGGTCTCCCCGGCCGCCGCGTATATCAACGGAATCAACGTCCCCGTGGACGGGGGAAGGACAGGCTGTCTGTGAACGACGAGAAGGAACCTTCCCCGATTCTGGTTCACCTGTTCGAGGAACACATTCTCCAGTACGGCGAACCGGATTTGTATTATCGGTTTGATCAAAACAACTCCAGCATCTCGAATGTCCTGCCGTATCTCGACGTGTTTGTGTGGGAAGCGACGGAAGAGGTGCCGGTCACCACGTTTTCGACCGTGGGCATGTCCGATCGTGCGATGGACGGAGCGGCGTTTCGGTGTGAAATTCATTTCACCGTGCGCGGATCGCTGAACGAGGAAGAGTGCGCGGAGGTGGCGGCTTTTCTCGCGAATCTGGCGGCATATCCGTTTTTGCAATCCACGCATTTTGATCATTACCATCTGGTGTCGCCGGCCGTTTCGATTCCGAAATTTCATGCCTGTCGATGGGGACTCTTTCATCCTGCGTTTGGGCAGGACGGATGGGATTCGACGGAATACCAGGGAACGGTGATTAAGATCTTGAATTTTGTTCCGCTGACGGAGACGGAAGTCGAAATGTCGAAGGCCAAGGGTGTGAATGCGATGCTGGATTGGATGTATGACCGCAAGGTGGATATTTTTACCGATCGACCGATCGCATGAAGAAGATTCTGAATACCATCGGCGGAGAGGCGCGAGAAGCGCTCGGCGGCGCGTGGATGGAAAATCTGGAGCCGGCGACGGGCGAGCCGTATTCGCTCGTTCCGGATTCGGACGCGCGCGACGTGGAAGCGGCCGTGCAGGCGGCGGAGCGGGCGTTTGCATCATGGTCCCGGCTGGCGGCCCCGGATCGGAGTGCGGTGCTCCTGCGCATCGCGGACGGGATCGACCGGAATCTCGAAGAATTGGCGCAGGCCGAATCGCGCGATCAGGGAAAACCGATCCGGCTGGCGCGGACCGTGGATATCCCGAGGGCGTCCGCCAATTTTCGTTTCTTTGGTACGGGCGTCGTACACTTTGCGAGCGAAGCGCACGTGATGGAAGATCGCGCGGTCAATTATACGCTGCGACAGCCTATCGGCACCGTGGGTTGCATCAGCCCGTGGAACCTTCCGTTGTATCTTTTTTCGTGGAAGATTGCGCCCGCGCTGGCGGCGGGGAATTGCGTAGTGGCCAAACCGAGCGAGGTGACGCCGATGACCGCGCATCGGCTGGCGGAAATCTGCGCAGAAGCGGGACTGCCGCCGGGCGTGTTGAATATCGTTCATGGTTTGGGGCCAAAGGTCGGCGCGGCGATCAGCGCACATCCGACGATCCGGGCGATTTCGTTCACGGGCGGCACGAAGACAGGTGCGGAGATTGCCAGAACGGCGGCGCCGATGTTTAAGAAGTTGTCGCTCGAGTTGGGAGGCAAGAATCCGAATATCATTTTCGCGGACGCGCCGTACGAGGAAATGCTGGAGACGACGGTTCGCTCGTCGTTTTCCAATCAGGGGGAAATTTGCTTATGCGGATCGCGGATTCTGATCGAGAAATCGCTGGTTGGGAAGTTTATGCGGGATTTTACGGAGCGAGTGAAACGTCTGATTGTCGGCGATCCGATGTTGGACTCGACGGATCAGGGAGCGATTGTTTCCCGGCCGCATTTCGAAAAGATTCTTTCATACATCCAACTGGCCAAAGAAGAGGGCGGGGATGTTTTGTGCGGCGGACATGCCGTCGCGGTGGAGGGGCGCTGCGCGAAAGGACATTTTATCGCGCCGACCGTCATTCAGGGTCTGCCTGCGTCCTGTCGGACGAATCAGGAGGAAATTTTCGGGCCAGTGGTGACGCTGATTCCGTTTGAAAATGAAGACGAGGCGATCGCGATCGCCAATGCCACACCGTACGGTCTGGCGTCGATGATCTGGACGTCCGATCTGCGGCGCGCGCATCGTGTCGCGTCTCGGGTACAGACCGGCATCGTGTGGATCAACTGCTGGATGATTCGGGATCTTCGCACGCCATTCGGCGGAATGAGACAAAGCGGAGTGGGCCGCGAAGGCGGCTGGGAGGCGATGCGGTTTTTTACCGAAGCCAGGAACGTTTGCGTCAATCTGTCCGGCGACTGAGTGCCGATCAACCTATCGAAGAACGATTCTTGTATGGAATCCAACGAAACAGAAAGTCGACGCGCTCCGGAACCGATCGGGCTGTACCCGCATTCGCGGCGCGTGGGCAACTTGCTCTTTCTTTCGGGAGTGGGTCCTCGCGAGCGGGGACAAACCACCATCCCGGGCGTTGTGCAGGATGAGAATGGCATGATCGTTTCCTACGACATCGAGACGCAATGCCACGCGGTGTTTCGGAACGTGCGGTACATCCTCGAAGACTCCGGCTCCTCGTGGGACAACATCGTGGACGTCACGGTGTTCTTGACCAACATGAAGAAAGACTTTCCGGTCTTCAATCGAGTCTATGCGGAATATTTCAAAGACAATCGTCCATGTCGCACGACGGTCGAGGTCCATGCACTGCCTACACCGATCGCGATCGAACTGAAAGTCATCGCCGTGACCGAGTAGGACCACGAGGAGGTTTGTCCATGACCACGACCGAAAACATTCGAACACAATTGAAGGCGCTCATCGCTGGCAGATTTAGCCATCTCCACGAGGCGTCGGAAGAACAAGTTAGAATCCGCGGTCATGGTTGCTACGTTCTTTCTTTTGACGCAAAAGAAAGAACCAAAGAAAACAGTGGCTATGGAAAGAACGCCGGAACCAGAGTTCGCGAAGTAGGTGGCGGAAAACAAGTTCCTATTTTGCACCGAACGGCTGTCGGCATACCTGTTCCACGTTTTCCGCAACGGCAAGACGCGAACTCTGGTTCTATTTCGGCGTTTTTCCAAGGCCACGCGGACGAAGTGCGCCCAGGAATACGTGGGGTCTGCAAGTCACCGCGCCTGAAGCAAAGCAATCGTCTCATCGTTTCACATTTGATACAAGAGTGTTACTCAATCACATGCGCGCAACTGTCATTCTCCCTGCCATTCTAATTGCCGGTCATTGCGGCGACTCAAACCAGCAGCGGACGCAGAGCGTTATCCTGCTGACGATCGATGGGTCGCGGTTTTCGGAAACCTGGGGAGATTCCTTGTCGAAGTTGATCCCACGGTTGTCCGGGGATCTTGCACCGAAGGGAGCCTTGCTTGTCAATTTCCACAATGACGGAGTTACCGAGACCACGGCGGGCCATACGGCTCTGACGACGGGCATGTACCAGACGATCAACAACAGCGGTCAGGAATTGCCGCAACATCCGAGTGTGTTTCAAATCTGGCGTGAGCAGTCGGGAGCGGATTCCACGCAAACGTGGATCGTGACGAGCAAGGACAAGTTGGAAGTGTTGTCGAACTGCCAGGATACCACGTGGCGCGATCAATACAGACCACGCACGGATTGCGGTTTGTCCGGCCTGGGCTCCGGTTCGCGCGACGATTCTGCGACGTTGGCGCGGGCGATGGAGATTCTGACCGCATATCACCCGCGGCTCATGCTTCTTCATTTCAAAGAGCCGGACGTCACGGCCCACGCGGCGAACTGGTCAGGGTATCTGAACCAGATTCGTCGGACGGACAGCCTGGCGTTTGTGTTTTGGAATTTCCTGCAGTCGGATCCGTTCTACACGGACAGGACGACGTTGTTTATTACACACGATCATGGACGCCATTTGGATTCGGTGTCGGTCGGATTTGTCAGTCATGGTGACACGTGTGCGGGGTGCAGGAAGATTGCCTGTCTCGTGCTGGGCCCGGATGTGCGGCGAGGGCTGGTCATATCCCGGTATCAGCTTACGGACGTATCGGCGAGCGCCGCCGATTTGATGGGTGTATTCATTCCCGGTTCATCCGGCGTTGTGATGACAGAAGTTTTCAAATCCATGAAGTAGGAGGTTCACATGGCCGCGCACACTGCAATCAACTTTCAAAAATGGATACGAGACCATCGCCACCTTCTCAAACCGCCCGTCGGCAATCAGGTGGTGTGGGAAGATACGGAGTTCATCATCATGGTCGTCGGCGGACCCAACGCGCGCAAGGACTATCATTACAACGAGGGCGAGGAGTTCTTCTATCAACTCAAGGGAAACATCGTTCTCAAAACGATTCAGGAGGGCAAGCCGGTGAATGTGAAGATCCGTCAGGGCGAGATCTTCCTGTTGCCTCCGCGCACGCCGCATTCTCCCCAGCGGCCGGCCCATACGATCGGTCTGGTGATCGAACGCAGGCGAAACGAAAACGAACTGGACGGATTTCTGTGGTACTGCGAAAAGTGTCACACCAAGATGTATGAAGAGTACATCCCGCTCACCGATATCGTGAGTCAACTGCCGCAGGTATTCGATCGATTCTACGGCAACCCGGAACACTGTACGTGCGGGCAATGCGGTGCTGTCATGGCGCGACCGGTATTGCGAACGGCTTCCAGGAAAAGAGTGCCGACTCGGAAAAAATCCGTACGCAGAAGGAAGCGTTGAACAGGATCGAACTCTTTTTATCCGACTTTGATATTGCGGCTCACTATGAACGAACGATCCAGGCGCCCATCAGAGACGTGTATCGGGTTCTGAAAGAAGGCGCGTTTGGACGATCCTGGGTTGTCCGGGCGTTGATGCGATTGCGCTCACTTCCGGTCTTGTTCCGACGCCGTACGTCGAAACGAAATTACGACGGGGTCAGACTGCGCGATCTTTCCGAAGGCGGATTCTTTATTCTGTACGACGACCCGCAACGGGAGATTGTTCTTGGCGTCGTGGGACAATTCTGGAAGCTATCGGGAAATATCTTCACGAAATTTGATCCGGTGCAATTTCGTGAGTTCGCGGAAGCAGGGTATTGCAAAGCCGCGTGGAATTTCCGTCTGGAAGAAGTGGATCCCGCGACGACGCGTTTGAGCACGGAAACGCGGGTGGCGGCGACCGATGCGGTGAGCCGCAGGAAGTTCAAGCGCTATTGGAAACTCGTCGGACCCTTCAGCGGACTGATTCGCATTCTCATGCTGAAAGAGATCGAACGCGAGGCCGTCAAAGGCAGAACGTAACAGCCTTGGCGTGCTTCACCTGGAAAGGATGCAGGCGGCTGTCCTTCCGAAACTCCACGCCATGGAGGCGGTCGCAGGATTACTTATTGAACTTAACCGAATGTTCTTTGACCCACCTGACAAGCTGGGTTTTTGAGAGTCTGCCGTCCGCAAGGTTTACCATCATGGAATAGGCTTCTTCCTCGGTAGAGATAAGTTCCCAGCCGTTCTTTTGCAGGAACATATCCATGACAATGAAGGCGACTCGCTTGTTACCATCTACAAAGGGATGATTTCTACAAAGATGGTAGCCATAGGCCGCGGCCTTGTCGTAGATTGATGAATGAACATACTTGCCTCCTACGGTCATGCGAGGCTGCGCCAGGGCAGAGTCAAGAAGACCTGGATCACGAATACCCAGCACACCACCGTATCTTTTGATGAGGTCGGCATGAATCATGGGAACAATCTCTGGCGGTACGAAACGCAGAGACACTATTTTGCTAATTTGTGAAGTGTATTACGATACTTTTTATTTGTTCGTTCATAGGCTGCTGCCCAATCGGTAAATTGGGGATCAAAAGGAGTGAGAATGATTCCTTCATTGGTTTCAATTAAGTGGAGCTCGTCGCCCTCTGTAAGATGGTAGTTGTCGACAATGGTTTTTGGCAACGTAATGCCCAAGCTATTGCCTACTTTGCGGACGGCTGTTTTTTGCATGTATAATCCTTTCGATTGAGCAATTATAACAGTTGTATTACTGTGGTTCAATAGATAAAGCGATTCCGCGACGACGCGTTTGAGCACGGAAACGCGGGTGGCGGCGACCGATGCGGTGAGCCGCCGGAAGTTCAAGCGCTATTGGAAACTCATCGGACCCTTCCGTGGTCTCATCCGCGTCCTCATGCTGAAAGAGATCGAACGCGAGGGTGTCAAATGCCAACCGTAACAGCCTTGGCGTCCCTAGAGATCAGTTTGTATGACCGCCTGCTGGTTGAGTTCCGGCAACGGCAAGAATTGCCCATTCTCCCAAACGTAAAATGCGGGCTTTGCGTATTCAGGAAACTCGGGGTCGAAGAAGAGTTCCAATTGTGATTCACCTAGTGGATTCACGATCAGCAGACGGCTGTCCTTCCGAAACTCCACGCCCATGGAGGCGGTGAAGGGGACGTTGAGGATGTTTCCGTTCGCTCTATCGACCAGTGAGAGCACCTGACATCCGCTTCCACATCCCCATGTTACGAGTGTGTATTGTCCGGCGAAATTGACACCGCCCTCCGCGGCTGTCTTGTAGTGAGTCCGGAATTGTTCGGATCCGGGATTGCTGGCGAAATTGGGCGGGACCGGCATGCCATCATACATCTCGCTTGGATATTTCTCGAACGGCATATTCAACTGGTAGCGCCGCTTCGTCGATTTGTCCATGGCGTTCTTGTTTATGGACATTTGGCTATCCGCAACACCTCTTTTTGAAGTGAAGCCCGAGGTTGCGACAGAATCCACAGCCGTGATCGAACCCTGCTTCTGACCGCAAGCGGTGAGCAGAACAACGAGCAACCATCGAATTCTCATGATCTCTCCTTTCGGTTAGTTGCGGATTGTGCCTCGGGTAACGTACGTCAGTCACCCCAGAAGTCAAAGAAATTCGATTTCGCATTGGCGTACGGCAGACTCTGTGAGATACGGCCCAGACGGACCTCCCGACGTTACGTCACCAAAGCTACGATAATTGCATCTCCAGTAATGCCGAGATCATCTCCCATGGATCGCCGTCATCAGTTGTATCAATTTCGCGCGATCGAGATTCCCGTCGGTTCGGACGCCGCTGCAGATGTCGATTCCAAAAGGGCCCACCGCGTCGATGGCCGTTCGCACGTTGACCGGCGTCAGACCGCCTGCCAGGAATACCGGAACTCGCGATTGTTCGATGATCGTGCGACTCACGGTCCAGTCGTGCGTTCTGCCTGTGCCGCCCAGTTCCCGCCTGAGCGGATTCCCGGAGTCGAGCAGCAGAGCGTCGACTTCGTCTGCGGCCGCGAGCGCTTCGTCCACAGACTCCGGGCCGAGAACGTGGATGACCTGCACGAGTTTGACAGACGGCAAGGCAGATCGGATATCTGCGTACGACCCGCTTTTCAATGCATCGACGATTTGGATGACCGACGTTTGCACGGCGCGCTGGTGTGCCACGATGCGCGCGGCATCGGTTTCGCTGGTGAGGAGAAACGTGGCGACGGGAGGAGGCACGGTCGCGGCGATGGTGCGAATCTGTTCATCTGAAATCACTCCGGGTCCGGTCGGCATGTGTCCCACCAGCCCCAGAGCCGACGCGCCGCATTCGACAGCGATGCGCGCTTCTTCCTTCGAGGAAATACAGCACACTTTTACACGGATCATAAGAATCCTTCCGCAATGAGTACGTCTTCCAGAGACTGATTCTGCAACAACTGTGCGGCTCTCCAACCCGCGGCCCGTGCCCCTTCGACGTGTCCAGCGATGTCGTCGATAAACCACACTTGGTCGGTCGACCGTCCGTCGCGGGCCACGTCATACATGGCCGGATCGGGCTTCACGTGACCCACTTCATAGGACAGAACGATCCGGTCGAACAACCCAAAAATCGAAAAGTGTTCGCGAATCCATGACGCGTGCGCCTCGTTGGTGTTGGAAATCATGCCGAGGTCATAGCGGCCTTTGCAGCGTCGCACGGCATCGAGGTTTTCGTTCATCGGGGAAAAGATGTTCGCCCAGATCGCACGCAGATCGCGAGCCGAATCGCGAAATCCAATGAGATCTCGTAGTTGCGTGAAAAACAGGTCCGACGAAATTCCACCGCATTCATACTGCATGGCGAGATCGCTGCTGGTGACCAGATTCAAAATCTCGTCAAACGCGGCACTCGATCGTTCCGCCATTTTTATTACGGCCGGCGTCCAGTCAAAATCGACAAGCACTTTTCCCAGGTCAAAGAAAAGTGTTTTCATGGCGCGACCATCAGATGACTGGAAATGTCATCCCCGCGAGTTGTGTGCAGTTCGATGAATCGGGGGTATCCACTCCAGAATCCTTTGTCGATCGGAACGATGAAGACCCGGTCCGCTTCCACGCGAACGGCTTCAAGAGCAAAATTCACCACACCGGATCGGAACCAGGAAACCGACTGGACTGTCCTCTCGCGATGGGCGGTGTAGCGGATGACATGCCATCGGCTCAGGAGTCCACGCTGGCAAATCATCAGGCGCCGGTTCGTCAGCCGGATGAAGCCTCCGACTAATCGCGTTTTCCTCCCGCTCGTGGCGGTCACTACGATCCGGACGCGGTCTTCAGAAAAAATTTCGGTCTCGTCTGGATCCAAACGGGTCTTTTCCAGAATTCCATGTCTGCGAAAACGCCCGGAAATGACAAGCAGAGCGGTCACGACCGCCAAGCCGATCAGGATCTCCATGTTCTGCGAGAGGAGCAAAAGTAGACGGTCACCGTGAAGGAAGACACCAATGGCAATAGCATACACGGAAAATACTTTTGAAATCACGAAGAAAGCAACCCCGTTGTGACCGTCCCCCGAAAAACGATCCTGGTTGTCGCGCATGACTGGGACTCAGCCGATCCGACCTTACGTGCACGCAATTTCAGCATTATCAGAATATTCTGATTTAGTACCCTGGCGATAATCAAATCCAATAAAAACAGCATAAAATTTGGATTAGCTTAACATTCAGGTAACATACAGATAATTGCAGAGAAATTATTCGATAGTAGATTTTCCGGCGTATGGAACCATGTCAAACAAAGGAGTGATTCAGAAATGAAGCAAGTGATTTGGACTATGATGCTGGGTGCGGGCTTTCTCGCGGCGTTGGGCTGCGGGGAGAGGCGCAAAGAAATCAAAGCCGGTGCCGACAGCACCATCACAGCTGCCGTGGCCGTTTCCACCGCCGTGAAAGTCGACGAGGGGATTGCGCAATACGAAAAGTCGGGCAGCGTCTCCGGTAATTTGAACAGCATCGGATCGGACACGATGAACAATCTTCTGACTTTTTGGGCGGAAGATTTCAAGAAACTCTATCCGAGTGTGAATGTGCAGATCGAAGGCAAGGGTTCCAGCACCGCGCCTCCTGCCCTGATCGAGGGAACGGCCCAATTGGGTCCAATGTCACGTCCCATGAAGAAGGAAGAAATCGACAAGTTCGAAAAGAAATTCGGCTACAAGCCTACCGAGATTGCCACTGCGTTTGACGGTCTGGCGGTCTTCGTTCACAAGGACAATCCTCTCAAAGGCCTGACCCTGCAGCAGGTGGACGCGATTTTCTCCAAGACGCGCAAAGGCGGAGCCAAAGAGGCAATTACCACGTGGGGCCAACTCGGCCTCGAAGGTGAGTGGAAGGACAAACCGATCCGACTGTATGGTCGAAATTCTGCCTCCGGCACATACGGCTTCTTCAAAGAACACGCGCTCTATAAAGGCGATTTCAAGGACGAAGTGAAAGAACAGCCTGGCTCGGCGACCGTCGTACAGTCGGTCGGCAGCGATCGGTATGCCATCGGGTACAGTGGAATCGGCTACACGACGACCGACGTCCGGGCCATCTCCTTGAGCGCCAAGGAAGGCTCCGAATTTGTCGACGCAAACTACGATAACGTGATGAATCAGAAATATCCGTTAAGCCGGTATCTCTACATCTATCTCAACAAGGATCCGAAGAAAGCGCTGGATCCGCTGGTGCTGGAGTTCATGAAGTTCGCGTTGTCCCGTCAGGGTCAGGAAGTCGTGGTCAAGGACGGCTATATGCCGCTGACCGCCTCGGTCGTGGCCGAACAACTGAAAGCGCTCGGCGTTCAATAGATCAAACATTCAGAAGAGCAGAGGCTGTCCGCAGCCTCTTTCTATCTATATGCAATTACGACGACTCACAGATTCTTTAGCCAGCATCGGAATACGATCCGGTGGAGTGATGCTGATCGTCGTCGTCGTAGGGATTCTCACCTTCATCGTTTCACAGACGTTGCCGTTGTGGGAGGATGCATCCATTCAAAAACGGCGCACGGTGAGACTGGACGAGGTGTTCCCGGGATCGGCCGATACGGAATTTCTCCTGGCCGGTGAGGAAGAACAACGGGAGATCCTGTACACCGTCGGTAGTGATAAAGTGATATATGCGGTGTCGGCGGCGGATGCGCGCCCGCGCATGATGCATACCCTCGAGGGGATGAAGGGGCAGCGTCTGACGGCCGCGGCGAGCGTGGCGGGAAGCCATCGACTGCTGGTGGTGTCGGATCAGGCGGAACTTGTCCTCATCGATCTGCAGTTCTCCACGTTGTTCGAGGAAGAGGGACGTACCATCATTCCGCAAATTGCCGAAACAAGAATCATCCGACTGACCGGGCTGAGCGGCGAAGTGACACGGATCGTCGGCGCGATGCGCGGGGAGAATTTGGAATTCATCGGCATGCGGACAACCGCGGCGGGACAAGCGCAGGCATTTGGCGCGATCGTTGATACGCAATCGACCGTCCGTCCGATGATCTTTCCGGATGAGTCGGTCACGGCGATCGCCATCCCGCACCACGGCGGCGGATTTGCATACGGCACGTCCGATGGTACCGTGAAGATTCTGAGCGCAGACAACGGCATCGAAGAAATATTTTCAGTCTCGGCTTCTTCGGTCGGCATCACGGCGCTCACCTACGCGATCGGTGACGTCACCCTGCTGGTGGCCGCGGAGGATGGAAGCATTCGCGGATGGATGCCGGTCCAGTCGGATTCTGGAACGCATCTGACGCGGGTCCATGATTTTGGCAGGGGGCCAAAGTCGGTGGGTCTTCTCGAGCCTTCTCTGCGCAACAAATGTTTTCTGGCCGGTGACGCAGACGGTACGGTTCGCCTGTTTCAGCTCACGGGCCAGCGTTTGCTGGCGGAATGCGCGACGGATCGGCAACTGCGCGATCTTCGCTTCTCGCCAAAGGCCGACGGGATGGTCGCGATCGGGCACGAACTGCCGATTTTGACGTTTGATTTGGACAATCGCCACCCGGAAACATCGTTGACAACGCTCTTCGGCAAGGTATGGTACGAAAGTTACAATGAGCCGGCCTTCACCTGGCAATCCAGCGCGGGTACGGATGATTTTGAACCCAAACTCAGCATGGTGCCGCTCATTTTCGGCACGATCAAGGGAACCCTGTACGCCATGTTTTTCGCGGTTCCTCTGGCGATCCTGGGCGCGCTATACACGTCGCAGTTTGCGCACCCGCGCCTCCGCTCGATCGTGAAGCCGGTCGTGGAAATCATGGCGGCCCTTCCCAGCGTCGTGATTGGTCTGCTGGCCGGACTGTGGTTGGCGCCGCTCATGGAGCATGCGCTGATCCCGGTCTTGCTCATGCTGATGTTGTGTCCCGTCGGCATTGTTCTGGGGTACGCCTTGTTCATGAAATC
Organism: uncultured Bacteroidota bacterium; assembly: GCA_964602985.1. Classification (GTDB taxonomy): domain Bacteria; phylum CLD3; class CLD3; order SB21; family SB21; genus CAYZJB01. Next base: position 16,197 of record CAZRTJ010000032.1, on the reverse strand, counting down.
GCCTCCCAAATGGACGGGATTCGTCGGCAACGGGCGCGAGCTGATCCTCGTGATTCCGGTCCTGTTCCTGATGGTGCTTCTTTCGTACGGATTGGGCGTCGCGATTGAAGACGGCATGCTCGATGGCAATACAGTCAACTGGTTGCGCGAGGCGCTGGGCGTTTCGTACGACCAACGCAACAGCGTGGTGGTCGGGATCGGGATGGCGTTTGCGGTGATGCCGATTATTTTTACGATTACCGAAGACTCGCTCTCCAGCGTACCCGTCCATCTCACCTCGGCGTCGTTGGCGCTGGGGGCGACGCGATGGCAGACGGCCACACGCGTGGTGTTGCCGGCGGCGAGCACGGGCATCTTCAGCGCCGTCATGGTGGGCTTTGGCCGCGCGGTCGGCGAAACGATGATCGTGCTGATGGCCACCGGCAATACGCCGATCATGGACTGGAGCATCTTCAACGGCATGCGAACCTTGTCGGCCAATATCGCGGTGGAAATCCCGGAAGCCCCGCATGGCGGCACGTTGTATCGCGTGCTGTTTCTGTCGGGTGGAATTCTGTTCCTCATGACGTTTGTCGTCAATACACTGGCGGAGACGGTTCGCAGTCGATTGCGTAAGAAATATTCTTCCATGTAGGGGATGTGTTGAAGAAGATGATGAAAAAAGGCGACGTGTTTCTCTGGCTGACCGGTTCGGCGTTGGGGTCGATCGTGCTGCTGGTCGCGGGCCTGCTGTTTGTTGTCGCTTTCAACGGCGTCGGCGTCTTCTGGCCCTCGGAGGTGGTTCGCGTCCGCACCACGGATGGGCGCACCTTTCTCGGAGAGATTGTCCGCTCGGAAGTAATTCCCGGCACCGGGGATCATCGCATTCAACTGAAGATCGGGAATCGCGATGTCTACGGCGTGGATTTTCGATGGATCGACGAGAAGGACATATCTGAATTGTCGTACCCCGCGGACGCGATGGTCGTGGAGCGGGAGGAGTACGGAAATTTGTATGGGCAATTGGCATCGCTGCAGGACGGAGGCCAGACAATCGCCTCCGGAGATCAGGCGTTGCCGTCGCTGGAATCGCTGCTGGAAAAATCGCGCGACATCAAATCCCGCCTGCGACAAATGGAGAAAAACGAAATCGGGGAGATCAATTACCAGATCGCGCAAGCTCGACTGAGGCTGAAGAAACAGGAATACGAAGATCCGCACAATCTGGCCGCACTCAACAAGATCCGGGAAGACATTGCCCTCGTCGAAAGCGACCTGTCCGCCCGACAGCACGCGGCCGAGCAAATGGCTGCGCACATCGCGACTGCCTCCGTGACGTTCGCGGTCGCCGATGGATCGCCCAAGACGGTACCGTTGCGCAACGTCGTCCGTTTCTATCGTCCCAACGAGATGTCCTGGCCCGGCAAGGTCGGTTTCTATTTTGAAAAGATCGGCGAATATCTTTCCGCTGATCCCCGGGAAAGCAATACCGAGGGCGGCGTGTTTCCGGCCATTTTCGGAACGGTGATGATGGTATTGCTCATGACGATGGTGGTCGTTCCGTTTGGCGTCATCTGTGCGGTGTATCTCCGCGAGTATGCGCGGCAGGGAATCCTGGTGCAGTTGATTCGGATTGCCGTGAATAATCTGGCGGGCGTGCCTTCGATCGTGTTTGGTATCTTCGGTCTTGGATTTTTTGTATACTTCTGCGGAGGCACGATTGACCAGTTGTTTTATCCGGAGCGATTGCCGACTCCGACATGGGGAACAGGCGGGATTTTATGGGCATCCCTCACGCTCGCATTGCTGACAGTACCGGTGGTCATCGTGGCGACGGAAGAAGCGTTGGGAGCAGTGCCGCGCGGAATCCGCGATGCGTCGCTCGCCCTCGGCGCGACGAAATGGCAAACGTTGTGGCGTGTGGTCCTGCCAACGGCGACGCCTGGGATTCTAACGGGAACGATCCTGGCTATGGCGCGCGGCGCAGGTGAGGTGGCGCCTCTCATGATCACGGGAGTGGTCAAACTCGCCCCGACACTGCCTGTCGATGGCACTTTCCCATTCCTGCATCTGGATCGCAAGTTCATGCATCTGGGTTTTCATATCTATGACGTCGGATTTCAGTCCCCCAACGTGGAGGCGGCCAAACCCATGGTGTTCATGAGCGCTTTGTTGCTGATCGGCCTGGTGTTGCTCCTCAACCTCACGGCGATTGTCATTCGCGCTCGACTGCGGAAGAAATATCAGAGTTCAGCTTTTTGAGGAACGATTATGACGGAACAAGTCGATATGACCCATTCATTGAAGACCATGCCCATGCCGACGGAACCCGCGGGTTCCTCCGCGGACGTGGCGGCCCGATCGGTGAAAATCCGAACGGAAAACGTCAACATGTTTTACGGCGCCGCACACGCACTCAAGGATATCTCACTCGACGTGCACGTCAACGAGGTCACGGCGCTGATCGGACCATCCGGATGCGGTAAGTCCACGTATCTCCGGTTGTTCAATCGCATGAACGACCTCATCGAAGGCGTTCGCGTGACCGGAAGTATCCTGCTGGACGGCAAGGATATTTACGGACGCGGTGTGGATGTCGTCGAATTGCGCAACCGGGTCGGCATGATCTTTCAGAAATCGAACCCCTTCCCCAAATCCCTTTACGACAACGTGGCCTACGGTCCGCGCGTCAACGGGATCACTCAGTCTGCAAAGCTCGATGAGATCGTCGAGCGATGTCTCCGCAAAGCGGCGCTGTGGGACGAGGTGAAGGATCGTCTGAAAACGTCCGCGTACGGGTTGTCTGGCGGACAGCAGCAGCGACTCTGCATCGCACGCGCCCTGGCAGTCGATCCGGGCGTCCTCCTCATGGACGAGCCCTGCTCTGCCCTCGACCCGATCGCCACGCAAAAGATCGAAGACCTGATCGAGGAACTCAAAGCCGACTACACGATCATCATCGTCACGCACAACATGCAACAGGCCGCCCGCGTCAGCGACCGGACCGCTTTCATGTGGATGGGACAACTCATCGAATACGATGAGACGAAAAAGATCTTCACGTCTCCCCATCAAAAAATGACCGAAGACTATATCACCGGCCGGTTTGGATAGCGCAGAAAGGAAACCATGAAATCCAATTTTAACGAACATATTGGGAAACTGAAAAGCCGGGTGATCGAAATGGGAAGCCTGGTGGAACGTCAGGTGGCCCAATCCGCGGCGGCCCTGCTGCAGCGGGACACCGCTACGGCCCTGCATGTGATCGACGAGGACGCCCGCGTGGACGAACTGGAACTGGCGATCGACGAAGAAGTGCTGGAAATCCTCGCGCGCCATCAGCCGGTCGCCATGGACCTGCGTGACGTCATCGGCATCTCGAAAATCAACAGCGATTTGGAGCGCATCAGCGATCACGCGCAGAACATCGCCGAGTCCGCCCTGACGATCCTGCGCAGCAACAGCGAGCCAACGCTCGGCATGATCGCCCAGATGGCCGACATCACGCTCCTCATGCTCAAAGACGCCATCGACAGCTTCATCCATAAGAACACCGAGCTGGCCATGGACGTCTGCAAACGCGACACGGAAATCGACCGCCTCAACAAGCACCTGTTTGCTGATATCCTCGCCGGCATGATCAAGGATCCCAGTTCCATACCGGTGTCGATGGATATCATCCGGATCTCAAAGAATCTCGAACGAATTGCCGATCACTGCACCAACATCTGCGAAGATGTGGTCTTCATGCGAAACGCGAAATTCATCAAACACGGTCACGAACCGGTCTAAGGTATGAGCAAAAAAGCAAAATCGATCCTCTGCGTGGACGATGAACACGACATTCTGGACATCCTCTCGTACAATCTCCGGAAGGAGGGATACCAGGTTTTTCTGGCCGACTCGGGTGAGAAAGCCCTTCAGGTGGCCGATCGGGTCAAACCGGACCTCGTCCTGCTGGACATCATGATGGAAGGCATGGACGGCTTGGAAGTGTGCCGCTCGCTTCGCCAGCGTCCCGCCACCAAAGAGGCGCACATTGTCTTTCTGACCGCCAAAGCGGATGAAGTGGACGAAATTCTCGGACTGGAATTTGGAGCGGACGACTATATCGCCAAGCCGTTTAGTCCCCGCAAGGTGGTGACCAAGATCAAAGCCGTGTTCCGTCGCGAAGAAATGCGAAAGGAGTTGCAAAGCGACAAGGCCGACGAAATCAAAATCGGGGGACTCGAAATCAATCGCCTCCAATACACCGTGTGTGTAGATGGCGAAGAAGTGAAATTCCTCCGAAAAGAATTTGAACTGTTGTACTTCCTGATGAACCGGCCCAATGTTGTGTTTAGCCGGAATAATCTCTTGTATCATGTTTGGGGCGAAGATGCGTATTTTGTCGATCGAACGGTCGACGTCCATGTGACGAAGATTCGAAAGAAACTCGGTCGCTACGGGACGTGGATCGAAACGATCCGCGGCGTCGGCTACAAATTCGTTCCCAACGGTACTCATGAGGCGAATTAGCTCTCACATTTCGGTTACGCTTCTCGTCGTTTTTGTCATCGGTAGTCTCCTGTTGTTCCTGATTGTCAATCAGGTGTTATCGTACCGTCTCCAAAATCAGTTGCGTGAGGATCTTCGAAAGCAGTGTCGCATGACGCAATTTCTCCTGGAGAGAAGCCAGTCGCTTCAGGACGATGTACGCGAACTTGCACGGCAGACGGGTATCCGCATCACCATCGTCGCGGCGGACGGTTCGATCCTGGCCGACTCGGAGCGCGACCCGGCCGGCATGGACAACCATCTCAATCGTCCTGAAATCCAGGAAGCCCTTGGCGCCGAAGATGGCACCGGCTCGTCGATCCGCCACAGTGAGACGATCGGGGAGGATCTGGTCTATGTGGCGCTTCGGACGCCCCACCGTACGTTCATCCGGCTTGCCGAACGTCAGGCCTTCCTGCAGGAAATCGTTTCCGGCGTTCGCGTCGTTTTCTTTCTCGCTTCCGCCGGGGCCATCGTCATCCTGTTGGTCTTGATACACTTCCTTGCGCGACGAATTACGCGTCCGCTCTCAGAGATCGTCCGGGCGGCAGAGGAAATTAAGAACGGTAACTACCAGAAGGAAATCCGCGTCTCGGAAAGCAATGAAGTCGGTGATCTGGCCCGCATCGTCAATGAGATGTCGGCCAAGTTGAAGGGCGATATTGAAACCCTGAGCCGACTGCAAGATGTGCGACGGGACTTTGTGGCCAATGCATCCCACGAATTGCGCACGCCCGTCAGCTCCATCAAAGGGTACCTCGAAACGTTGTCCGATGGAGCGATTCTGGACGCCGACGTGAGCCGCCGATTCCTCGAACGCGCCTTGTCCAACGTCGACCGTCTGGAAATGATCATCAACGACATGCTGGATCTGTCGCAGCTGGAATCGCGGGACCGCGGCCTGAGCCTTCGCCATTTCAATCCGGCTGAAACGCTTCAATCCATCTCCGAGGAGTTTGAAGAAGCGGCCAAGCGCAAGGGCCTGACGGTGACCTTCCATGCCGAGACCCCTCGCGGATTCATGCTCATGGCCGATCCGTATCAGTTTGAAAAAGCGGTCGTCAATCTGGTGGCCAACGCGATCAAATACACGGATGCCGGCCACGTGCGCATCCGGCTGTACTCCGACGGACAGTTGTGCAGCATCGACGTGGAAGATACCGGACCGGGAATACCCGCCGAAGACGTATCCCGCATCTTCGAACGCTTCTACCGCGTGGACAAAGGCCGCTCACGTCAGACGGGGGGGAGCGGTCTGGGACTCTCTATCGTCAAACATGTGATGGAGATTCACGGAGGGACCGTCCTCGTCCAGAGCGAGCCGGGAAAGGGAACCACGTTTACACTGCATTTTCCCATCCTCAAACCCTCCACACTGGCGTAACGTCCGGATCATTTTCCGATTACACTCTCATAAAACTTCCTTGCGTGACACGGTTGGATTCGTTATCGTCAGCCATTCACAAGTAACGGTTCCTGATCCTTATTCATTCTTCTGGGACGAAACCTGCCATGACGATAGACCGCTTCATTCAATTGCTGTTGCCCAAAGACCAGAAATTCCACGGCTTCTTTGAGCGTATGGCGAAGAACCTGATGGACGGCGCGGCCGTGATGAGACGCATGACGTCGGTTACTGCCGCGGAACGCGAAACGCTGATCACTCAGTTGCACGACATCGAGCATCAGTGCGATAACATCACGCACGATATTTTTGCGGCGCTCAACTCGACCTTCGTGACCCCTTTTGATCGCGAGGATATTCACGTTTTGGCTTCCGCACTGGATGACGTGATGGATTTCATGGATGAGGCCTCACGACGACTTTCCTTGTACAAGATCGGCGAAATGCCGGACGCCATGTCCAAACTCATCGATGTTATTCACGGATCGACAACCGAGATCGTCCGCGGTGTGACCCTGCTTCACGATATTCGCAAGGCGCCCGATGTGCGGAAGATTCTGCACCAGATCCATGCCTACGAAAACGAAGCCGACGACATTTTTGAACGAACCCTTGCGCAGTTATTCGATGAAGAAAAGGATCCGATCCGACTGATCAAGCTCAAGGACATTTACGGCAGTCTGGAGCGGGCAACCGACAAATGCGAAGACGTGGCGAACGTCCTCGAATCCATTCTGATCAAGAACGCCTAAGCGACGTCGGATCCCGCCAACCAGACGGTCGTGCGGGTTCCCCACGCGCTCCTAAACCCTGGGAATTCTCTCCATGGAACTCGTGCTGATCCTGATTCTTGTAGCGTTGCTGTTCGACTTTCTGAACGGCATGAACGACGCCGCCAATTCGATTGCGACCGTCGTGTCGACCCGGGTATTGTCGCCGCGGATGGCCGTGGCGTGGGCGGCTTTTTTCAACTTTGTCGCCGCGTTCGGATTTGGCGTCGCCGTCGCGAAAACCATCGGAAAAGGCATCGTCGATCCGTCGATCGTGTCGCAATCTGTCATTGCCGCGGCGTTGGCCGGGGCCGTCGTCTGGACGTGGGTGTGTACTCATTACGGTCTGCCGATCAGCGTGTCCCATTCGTTGATTGGCGGATTGGTCGGTGCGGCGCTCGTGAAAAGCGGATTCGCATCCCTCAACGCGGCCGGTATCTCCAAAGTCGTGCTCTTCATCTTCCTCTCGCCGATTGTAGGAATGATCTTCGCGTTTCTTCTCATGGTGGCCGTGACGTGGATTTTTCGAAAATCGAATCTGGCAACAACGAGGAAATTGTTCCGCGTCGGACAATTGATCTCCTCGGCGGCGTACAGCCTCGGCCACGGCACCAACGATGCGCAGAAGACGATGGGGATCATCGCCGTGCTCATGTTTTCCTGTGGAGTCGACTTGCCAACCTGGATGTACGATCACTCGCAAGGCTTCTATGTGCCGACGTGGGTGATCCTCGCAGCGTATACGGCGATCGGCCTCGGTACGCTGGCGGGAGGATGGCGAGTCATTCAGACCATGGGAGTCAAACTGACGCACCTTCAGCCTGTCGGTGGGTTTTGTGCAGAGACCGGCGGAGCGTTGGTGCTTCTGGGCACGGCCCTGTTTGGGATCCCGGTGAGCACGACGCATACGATTGCGGGTTCCATCATGGGAGTCGGCGCCACGCGACGAGTCTCCGCCGTACGATGGGGGATCGCCGGACGCATGGTGGCCGCATGGGTCCTGACGATCCCCGCATCTGCGGGTGTGGCGGCGGTTACTTACTTGATCATTGATCGATTCTTCTGATGTCCACGAATTAGAAACTCACTCCAAGTTTGAACGACAGCGTTTGGACTCTGGAAATTCCGTACTCCACAGCCAATTGGGCGCGGGAGACCTGTGCGACCACGCCCATCGTACCGATAACCCCCAGACGATTTTCGTCCTTCAGTTCGACAGCAGCCGTCTTTTCATGGGATGTCGCGAGGAACGTAGAGAGTCCTGCATACGGAGAGACGGACGACCATCCCGAGGTTTTATACTCCCGACTGACGACCAGGTCTGCCCCGTAGACCGTGAAGTCCAGGTCTTTGGGCCCATACATCGACACAAAACTGATTCGGGCCGCGGCGTCCCAGCCTTTGGCCTGAACCATGCTGTACTGAACCTGACCGCCCCAGAAGCCATAGTTCGATCCCGGCGACTTGGTCAAGTAGGCTCCGACGTCGAGACGATCCGTAACGCCGACCCGAAACATGAGACCGGGAAAGGCCAGCGGTTTGCCGTGCGTAAGCCAGTGAGTGGAATCGGGGTGTACGAATGTGTTGTTCCATGCGGCGTCGGCTTCGTTAATGGATGTGCCCCACTGCAACAGGGATAACTCGAACCTTCCGGCGCCCATGGGTTTTGCGCTGATCAAAGGACGGAAGTACGTCACGATGCCGGCCTCCTGTGTGAACTGGCTCCAAGCCCGTTGGGTCAGAGATGAATCCAACCTGAATGAGCATTCCTTGACAGTTGGGTCGACATGAAGTCGGATGTTCTTTTTTCCGCCTCCGTGAGCGAGGACGGTGGCCGGCAGGATCAGGATTGCCAGTACGACTGTCAAAAGGCTGGTTTTTGTTACGTGTTTCATAGGGGTCTCCTTAGTTTGTTCCCCACAAGATAGGCAGACCGGCCCCCTGGATCGCTTCAGCTTGAAAGATGGGCCCGTGCCAAAGGTCTATCCTTGCAGGCTGAGACGGTGGGAGAGGACAATAAATGCAGGATCAGGTCATACGATATCCCTGGCTGTTAACCTCCGACCGCTTTTCTTCGTCTTAATGGAAAAGGAGAAGTCTATGCGTTGCCTGATCGATCTCTTGCTGGTGGTCCATTTCCTTCTGACAGCTTCAGTTTCGGGTCAGCCGAAATTGTCTTATACGGATCAGGAAAGGATCCTGAAGACAGCCAGTGATTTATTGAAATCGAACTATGTGTTTCCCGAAAGGCTGACCGGTCTGGACAGTCTGCTTGCTGTGGAGTACACTGCGGAGGCGTGTCAGGGCCTCAGAAATCCCGAAGTCTTTCTGGATCGTCTGAACTCGGACCTGGTCCGCCTGACAGGGGATCGGCATCTTCGGATTTCCATCAGTCCAAAAATTGTCGCTCAACTCCGGCTGGACGCCTCTGGACAAAAGGTGGCGGCCCCGAAGAAGGAATACCTTCAGATGCTGGAGAACGAGAATTACCGCATCCGCAAAGCGGAAGTGCAGGAAGGCAATATCGGGATTCTGAAGATCGATAATTTCGTAGAACTGGCGATTTGCCGAGAAACGCTGATAGGCGCCCTGACATTTGTTTCGCACAGTTCTGCAATTTTGCTGGATTTCACGGATTGCGGCGGCGGAGCCTCCGCGACGGGCGATTTCATCATGAGCCATTTTCTTCCGGACTCTACCCCGATCGGCGAGATGGACTTCCGCAGGCAGAGCCGGAGAGAGTTCTTCTTCACGTCCCGTGAGCCGGGTATGAAGGATCTGACTCGGGTACCACTTTTTATCGCGGTGAGTTCGCGGACGGCCTCCGCCGCAGAAGGAATCGCCTATACCTTGCAGCAATACAAGCGGGCAACCATAGTAGGTGAACAGACTGCAGGCAAAGGCAATCCCGGCGAGTTGTTCGTGGTTAATGATTACCTGTACATGTTTATCACCACTGCTGTGGGGCGAAATTCGGTGACAGGAAAGAGCGTCGATGCCGTAGGCGTGACCCCCGACATCCGGACATCCGCCGACCATATTCTCGATGGGACCCTGCTGGAAGTCAATCGTCTTCTCGCCAGTCAATCTGACGACAAGAAAGCGCGACAGCGATATCGATGGAGCATGCGCGAATACGAGGGCCTGATGAGCGCCGAAGCGCCGCCGACTGATTTAGTCACGGCGGTCGTGGGTCAGTACGAAGGCGACCAGGCGATCGTGGTTATCAAAGGCAATCTGTATTTTGACAATGGAAAGCGGAAACGGAAACTGACCTATTTGTCCGACGGCACCTTTGCGGTCGATGGAAGAAAAGACTATCGTATTGCGTTTGCTCGTGACGATCGCCCGGTGCGTCAGATGAGGGTTTTGTGGTACGACGACACGGAAGACAAGTACGGAAGAAAAAAATAATTCGGAGGGCCCATGGTACTGGAAGACATCGTGATGATGGTTGTGTTCGGCGTGCTCGGACTGGCGGGCTTGGGCCTGCTGTACAAGCGTCTGCAGTGGAAAGCGGAAGCCCGCAACAAGGACCTCGATCTGCGCCGGGACATTGTCGCCAAATTCTCTTCGGCGGCGGAATTTGTTGAATTCGCGCGAAGCGAGGCAGGAAAAGACCTGTTTTTGGGACCGGAAGAATCACCGCGTGGAAGGTTTTCGCGTTTGCTTGCGGCGTCGGTCATGATGGCTTTGGCGGGCGCCGCCATGTTTCTAAACGGATACGCCTGGCGTCACGCCACCGATACCAACGACATTGGTAAAACGCAGGATTATTACTATTGGGCGAGCCTGTGCGCCGCGGCGTCACTGGGCCTGCTTGTTCACGCTTTCCTCGGTCGGTCGAGTGGCCGCAAGAACGCAAAATAGTCCGTCTGATGTCGGAAGAAGAATTTCGGGAACTGTACGACGCGCATGCACGGACTGTCTGGGCGTTCGTGGTTCGGGTCTGCCGAGATCCGATCGTTGCGGACGACGTGGTGCAAGAGGCTTTTATCCGGATGCTGGAGAGGGACCTCTCGCGTCTGTCCTCACGGCAGCGGAAGACCTATCTGTTTCGCACCGCCGCCAATCTGACGACCGACTATTTCCGCCGAGACAAAGCGCACGCCGATCTGGCCGAAGTTCCGGACTCCGCGGCCAACCAATCGGAGATGTCTATTGATCTCGATCGCGCCTTCCAGCTGTTGAAGCCCGCGCAGCGGTCACTGCTGTGGATGGCTTATGCCGAGGGATGCACACACGACGAAATTGCAAACGTGTTGAATCTTCGAAAGGCAAGCGTCAAGGTGTTGCTTTTTCGCGCTCGCCAAAAATTGATCACTATCCTGCACAAAATGGAGTGGTAAGTATGATACCCTGTCCTCGTCAAGAAGAAGCGCTGGACGCTTCGGAGCCGATCCATGCGGAATTGTACGAGCATATCCAACAATGTTCTTCCTGTCGCGCTTTGACGGAGATGAAACTTGCTTTAGAAAAGTGGAAACAGGATGACGTTGTACGGGCAGGAGTTCCAGTGTACACCTGGCCTCTGATTCAGGGCGAATGGCGAAGGGAGGAGCGTCGCCGCAGGATTCGTTCCCGAGTGCATCGATGGACCGCCGCAGGGAGTGCGATACTCGTGCCCGCCATTCTTGCCGCAGTGGACCGAGGGGCGTTCATATCCATCTCTCACATCTGGGACATGGCTGTGAGCGCTGGGCCGATTCTCCTGCCGCTGGTCCTGGCTGTTCTCGTGTCGTGGCCTACAGTTTGGGCGGGAGGGCAAACGTCGGAGTGACTTAATGATTGTTTGCCGTCACGGAAGCGAGGATGGGGATCTGCATACTGTGATCGGTCTTCAGACTTGCCGCCAAACGAGAAGGCTACACATCCCTGAAAGGCTCCAGACGACGGAGGATCAGAGCTTCCGCGGCTTTCAGGTCGACTTCCGCGGGATAGGCTTCCTCCAGTTGTCGCAGGATCGACTCTTGGATCTGTCCGCGGTTCAGCGCGATGGAATAAGGGATCCGGTGAAACGATACCATCTCGTACTTGGGCACGAAGTACTCGGGAAACGCCGTGGCCAGCGTTCGTTCGATCTGTTTTCTCCGTAGAAATTTCGGGTCGCTCACGCGGTCCCGCATTTCGATGAAATTTTCCACCGCCAGATCGGCGATGGCGTCGGTGTTGGCCTTGCGCAATTCTCCAAACTCCATGAACACCCGGTTCCAATCCCCTTCGTGTCGACCGATGCATTCGTTCAGCACCGAGCAGTCCTCAAACGCGCAATTCATCCCCTGCCCGAAAAACGGAACGATCGCATGCGCCGCATCACCCAACAGCAGGAGCTTCGACTGCACATGCCAGGGGTGACATTTGATCGTGACCAGGCTCCCGACGGGATTGGAAAAATAATCCTCCAGTACGTTGGGCAGGTGCGGCAGCGCGTCCGGAAACTGCCCCTCAAAGAATGCGCGCACTTTGGCCGAATCCTGGAGTGACGCAAAACTGTTATCCCCCGTCATGGGGTAGAAGAGAGTGACCGTGAAACTCCCGTCCATATTCGGCAGCGCGATGAGCATGTAGGTTTTCCGCGGCCAAATGTGCAGGGCGTTCTTCTCGATCCGATACCCGCCACGCTCCGCCGCCGGCATCGTCAGTTCCTTGTAGCCGTGATTCTGATACACCTGCGAATAATTAAATCCATGCCGCTTCATCATCTCGATCCGGAGTGCCGATGCACTCCCGTCGGCGCCGATCACGGTCTGGCCGCCCGCCTCGGTTGCCGAACCGGTCTTCTCGTGAACAAATGTGACGTTTCCTGTTTCCAGATTCATCGCGGTGCATCGATGATTGAAATAGATCCGTACCCCCGCTTCCTCCGCCGCCGTCATCAGCCGCATCGTCAATTCGCCCCGGCTGATCGAATTGATATGGTCGGTCGCATGGAGGGAGTAAGGCTGGAAGTTGACCTCGCCGTCCTGCGGGTGAACCATACGGCCGGGCATCGGGATGGAGAGCCGGATCAGGTCCGATTCGAGGCCGACTTCCTTCAGTGCCTGGATCCCTCTTGCAGACAAAGCCAGATTGATCGACCGTCCGCTGCTGATCGAGACCTTGCGCATGTCGGGTCGTCGCTCATACAGATCCACCTTATACCCGCGCCTGGCGAGGTAGATGGAAAGCAACGAACCCGCCAGACCCGCGCCGACAACAATCACTGGTTTGGAAGACATACCGCTCCTTTACGAATCAGACAATTCACCCAAAATCGATGCAAATGTGTGCACATCGACAAACGTGTTGTACAACGGAACCGGCGCGATCCGGATCACGTCGGGCTCCCGCCAATCGCAGACGACCCCGCGCGCCGTCAGCTTTTCATGCACCGATCGGCCGTTCGCTACTCGCAGCGAAAGCTGGCATCCGCGCCGGTCGGGATCATTTGGCGTCGTGATCGTCACGTTCTTTAGCGGCTCGAGCAGGAATTCCACATATCCCGTCAGGTGTTCGCTCTTGCGACGCAGCGCCGCCATTCCGCACTCGTCAAAAATATCCAGAGACGCGCGCAGACTCGCCATCTGAAAGATCGGAGGGTTGCTCAGCTGCCATCCCTCTGCCGTCGGCATCGGAAAAAAATCCGGACCCATCAGAAATCGCGTGTTCTTGTCATGTCCCCACCATCCGGCGAATCGAGGCAAACCGGGATTGGAGGCATGCTGTTCGTGTATGAAACAACCGGCGATGCCGCCGGGGCCGGAGTTCAAATACTTGTACGAGCACCACACTGCGAAGTCCACGTTCCACTCATGCAGTTGCAGCGGAACATTCCCCGCCGCGTGCGCGAGGTCAAATCCCACAAAACAACCCTGACGATGTCCGGCCTCCGTGATCGAGCACAGGTCAAAACACTGACCCGTATAATAATTGACCCCCCCAAGCAGGATGAGCGCAAGGTCATGGCCCATCGTCTCAATGGCCTGCAGTACGTCGTCCGGATGCAGACACGTGTTCCCCGGTCGCGGCGCCAGCTCGATCAGATGATCCTCGGGATTCAATCCATGATAAGACAACTGCGAGACCACCGCATACCGGTCGGACGGGAACGCTCCTCGTTCGATCAGGATTTTTGTCCGATCGCCTGACGGCTGATAAAACGTCACCATCATCAGATGCAGATTCACGGTGAGGGAATTCATGTTAATCACTTCGTGCGGCAAGGCCCCGACGACCCGCGCGGTCTGATGCGTCAGACATTCGTGATAAGACATCCACGGCCGGCGGGCGTGCGCATGTCCATCCACCGCCAGCCGCCGCCAATCGTCTAGTTCTTCTTCGATGGCGGATTGCACAGTCTTCGGCTGCAGCCCCAGCGAGTTGCCGCAAAAGTAGATCGCCTCCCGACCGTCCGCGGCCTGGGGAATGTGGAATCGCTCACGATACGTGCGCAGCGGATCCTGTGCGTCGGCGGATTCTGCAAATTCCCGGCTTCGATCGTTCGTCATCCGGCCTCCGCTCGGAAAAGAAACACGCGGCTGGGCGCGGCATCGGTGACGAAATTTGGAATCTGGATCATCACAAAGTATTGTCCGTCTTCGATTTCATTCGGCACATACGCCATCTCCGTGATCGTCCGCTGGGAAGGCGGATGGTTCCCAGCATCCCAAAAAATTCGATGCGCGGTCAGCAGACCCTCATCGCGCGCCCGATCGACCGACGGCGTATCCACGATCAGGTGCTCGCAGCCGCGCGCGCGTACCCACTCCATCGCCTCGACGGTAAAAAAGGGAAAGTCGCCGTACGTGCGACTCCGCTTGGTGTCGTCGTTGGGTCGCGTGCGGACGATGAGGCTTTGGGAAAATTTCGCATCCCACCGACTTCCTGCCTCGTCCAGAGCGGCTTTCGTGATCAACCAGTCCTCCGGTGCGATCCCGGGGTGATAGCGTTCGGCAGTGTCTGTACGCCTCCGGGGCTCGATCGTGATCAAAGTGCCGGGACAAAGCGTCGCGTGGAGAACGGAGGAAATGGCCATGCGTTCACGCGTGAGGTGACCCACGCATTCGGTGTGGGTTCCGTTGCAATGCGGCGTGAGCGTCAGCGTCTGGACATTGCACGGACCGCCGCGCCGGGTATCGCCGATCCATCCGTCCTGTTCCAGCGTACTCGCCGTCGCCGCCGAAGCTCCATACGCCAGTGGTTGCGGCCCGTCAAAGATCATCGGGATCGAGATATCGATGGGACAAGACAGGTCCACCGCGTAGCGGACACCGTGAAGGTCAATCCAAACATTCATCGTCTGTGCCATTCTGTGCGGTCGATCCGGCGGTCATGGTGATGAATCACTGCGTTTCGTCAGGTTTTGTGGCTGAATGTAGACTCTGCGGGGCGTCTTTGCAACGGAAGACTGCAACGACCAGGTGAGGTGTGCGAGGGCGAGGGTTGTGTCAGGCTGTGCGAAATCGATCCTTGTTGATTCCCAGCCAGTCCAGAGCAGACCTGTGAAAGAGCCACTCGCGGGAATCCACGTCCAGGTCCCGCATCGAATCAATGAGCTGACCCGGCACAGTCTCTCCGAGAGGAAATGGATAATCGCTTCCCAACGCGACCCGATTGACTCCGACCAACTGGATGAGGTATCGCAGAACCACCGGATCATGCACGAGCGAGTCGAGAAAAAATTTTCCTACCTGCTCCCGCGGAGATATCGTCGTATCCAATGCGCAGAGGTCGGGTCTCACGCGGAATCCGTGTTCGATCCGTCCGAGGGTTGCCGGGAAGGAGCCGCCACCGTGCGCGAAGGCGACGCGCAGTCGCGGCAGTCGCTCGAATACTCCGCCAAGAATCAGGGAACAGATGGCGCGGGAGGTCTCCGCAGGCATCCCGACAAGCCAGGGCAGCCAGTACTGCGGCATGTGTTCCTTGCCCATCATGTCCCACGGATGAACAAAAATCGCCGCACCCATCTCCTGCGCGGCTTCAAAAACGGGAAACAACTCCGGCGCGTTCAAATTCCATTCATTGACGTGCGAGCCGATCTGCACACCCGCCAAATGCAATTCGCGCGTGCACCTTTCCAGTTCGCGCACGGCCAGATCCGGAGACTGCAAAGGCAAGGTGCCGAGTCCGACAAATCGATGAGGATGCGAAGCGACGACGTCTGCGAGGTGGTCATTCAGAAATCTGGATAAGTCGAGAGCGTCTTCGCCCCGCGCCCAGTAGCTGAACAGGACCGGCACCGTGGACAGCACCTGCACGTGAACGCCATGCCCGTCGCACTCCTGGAGGCGCACCGACGCATCCCAGCAGTTGGATCGGATTTCGCGAAACAACTGTCCGTCCAGCATCATGCGCGCGCATCCGGGGCCGTGGTGTTCGAGCTGGACAAATCCGCCGTATCCGTATTTCTTCTTCAAGTCCGGCCAGTTTTCCGGGAGAATGTGCGTGTGGATGTCGATTTTCAGCATGCGGAGACGCGTGATGATTCTGCGAAAGGTGCCGCTAATGATGCTGAAAAGCAAGAATCGA
>CAZRTJ010000031.1:25528-37074 GCA_964602985.1 uncultured Bacteroidota bacterium | reverse complement strand
TTCACAATATAACAGAGAGAACACACATGCGCAATTATTTATGTCGCCATATATAGTAATTCCATTTGCGCATCACCCGTTCATGGAAGCCCATTTGCAGAATCCGCTCACGGGCCGCCTGAAAGCGGTCGCGCCATGCGGCAAGCGTGCGTGCGTAATGCTCTCCAAGGGACATGGCTGCAAAGAGCGTCATGTCGCCTGTCTTGTTCACAGCGCCATTGATCGCCGCTATGGATGGCAGCAGGGACCCGGGAAAAATATGTTTCTGAATCCAATCCACGCTCCGGCGAAGCTCGTCGTATCGCGAATCCGGACAGACAATCACCTGCAGACCCATCGCGCCATGGGGACGCAGGACCTCATGACACTTCGCAAAGAAGCTCTTCAGGAATCGATGACCGACGGCCTCCAGCATTTCGATGGAGACGATCTTATCGAACTGTCCCTCCAGCTTGCGATAGTCCATGAGCTTCAATTCAATCCGATCCTGCAGGCCTTCGCGACGAAATCGTTCGAGCGCGTACGCATACTGTTGCTCGCTGATCGTGATCGTGGTGATGCGACATCCGTACGTCCGCGCCGCATGGACAGCGAATCCTCCCCACCCGGTGCCAATCTCCAAAACATGGTCGGAGGCTTGCAGATTCACCTGCCGGCAAAGACGATCGTATTTGGCGATTTGGGCCTCTTCGAGCGTCAGATCGGGCGATTCAAAATACGCGCTGGAGTATGTCATCGACGGATCCAGGAAGGACTGAAAGAAGTCGTTGCTCAGGTCGTAATGGTCGGCAATGTTCTTCTTCGACATGCGTCGCGTATTGTCTCGTGTTCTATGCGCCAGACGGTTGAATACACGGAGCCAATTCGCGGCAGAGAATTTCCGCTTCGAGCCGGACATGGAGGGATGGGTCTCCACGTTGGCGATGAACCATCGGATGACCTGCGTGATGTCGTCCGTGTCCCAGTCGCCATCGACATACGACTCGCCAAATCCAATGTCGCCATACAGCAGACACTTGCGGAAGAAACGTTCGTCACGCACGAAGAGGTTGGCGTGTATGGTGTGGTCTTGTCCGATGGTTTCGGTTCGACCGTCGGGCATGCGGAGCGTCAACTGCCCACGCGTGAGTTTTCGTAATTCTCCCAGGACGAGCTTCCGCGCAACGGACCCGGCCTCGGAGGCGGCGGAGTCAAGGGCCTTTTCGATGGTAAATCTCCTTTTGAAGGTGAGTGTTTTCGTGTTTGCGATAGTACGGCAGGCGACGCAGCCAGAGTTTCAGCGCCTGCCAGTGAATCATCAGGATGATCTTCACCGTCACCAGCGGAAATCTCAAGCTCCACCATGCCAGACGCAGACTCGTCAAATCGCGCCGACGTCCTGTGAGCGTACTCAGAAAGAGCCGCTTGCCATGCCGATAATCGTCGATCTGGAGATGCAACCGATCCGCGGGAACTGCCAGGCGGAACTCAAACAGCGTATCCATGTCGATGAACGGAGACACATAGAAAAATTTGTCGGTGCGGTGGCGAAATTCTCCAGACAGCAGACTGTCGCGGGGGACAAAATACGGTTTCATCTCCCCGAACGTATTGTGTACTTCCACGACCGCGCAGAGCGCTCGTCCACCGGCGTCAAAACAAAAATAAAAGGACACCGGGTTAAACGTGTACCCAAATGTTTGAAAATTGGTCAGCAACATGATCCGAGCGGGTTCCTCCAGGAGACCGTTGGACTTGCAGAATTCCAATACCGAATCCCGTACGGAGCCCCGCCGGTGCAGGTGATCCTTGTCGCGGAATGTATACGCGTTGGGACGGTTGTGGCTGATCAGCGCATGTCTTTTCGGCAAGCGATCCAGTTCGTCGATGTCCACGTAGAACATGAAGTAGTCATAATGAAAGGCATTGCGGATAGGCTCCAGGCGATTGTGCATCACGCGGCACTCGTAGAGGCACGAATTCATGACCAGACATCCCTTCCCAGGAGACTCTCGCAGAGCCTCACGGACGACCACAGGGCATCTTCGTGGAACCCGTATCGGAAGTAACTGCCGCAAAAGTAGATCGGTCCGGTTTCGTTCAGCCGATCCAATTCCTTTTGCGCTTCCGTGGTGGCCACGTTGAACAGCGGATGTTCGTACGAAATTTGATACAGCACGCGATCCAGACGGATGCAATCGGCGCCGTTGATCGAGACGAAGAAGTTTTCTTTTTCGGATACGTGCTGGAGACTGTTCATCCAATAAATGGTCGAAGGCACGGTCCGTCCGGCGGCGTCGACATCCACCCGATAGTTCCACGATGACCACGCTCGCCGTGTCCGAGGCATCAGACGGCTGTCCGTGTGAAGCGTTGCCAGGTTGGTTTGGTATTGAAACGGCCGAAGCAGGCACGCTTCCTCCGCCGTTGGGGCATCGAGGAGACGCAGCGATTGATCCGCATGAGAAGCCATGATGACCTTGTCATATGTTTCATGTTGTCCCTGTGAGTCTCTCACGACGACCCTCCCGCCTTCTCGGCGAACGGAAACCGCGGCGCGTCGAGCGTGGATCCGATCGCGAAACGGGGCGATGAGTTTCTCGCGATATGTCCGGCTTCCGCCGACCAGCGTTTTCCACTGATGCTGCGTATGTAAGCCAAGAAAACCGTGATTATGGAAGAACCGCACCAGTGTACGAACCGAGAAATTCAGCATCTCATCCGGTGGCGTAGACCAAACCGCGCTGCTCATGGGCACGAGATACTTGTGTAGAAAATCGTGGCCATACCCGCGTCGGCGAGCATATTCGGCCAGTGTCATGGAGTCGAATTCCACGCGATCCAGGACCTCCAGAGAGGTCCGATTGAAACGGTGAACCTGCAATAACAACCGGATGAAGGAAGGATTCATGAGATTCTTGCGCTGTGCAAACAGACCGCTCAGACCGCTTCCGCAGAACTCCAAGCCGCTGGGCAGATGCTGCACGCTGAAGGACATGGAGGTGTCCTTTTCCGCAACCTGCAAACGTTGGAATAGTTTGACCAGATGAGGATAGGTCACGTGATTGTAGACCATGAATCCGGTGTCCACGGCCACGCGCTCCCCGCGGTGATCCAGTTCGACAGTATTGGTGTGACCGCCCACGTAGTCGTTTTGTTCGTACACTGTCAGGTCAAATTCCCGATGAAGAAAGTACCCGCAGGACATCCCAGCAATGCCGGTGCCGATAATGGCAAGCTTTTGCATCAGAGCGGAAACTCCATTTTGACTTTGTAGCTCTTCCCTTCTTCATTGTAGATGTTTGAAATGCCCTGGTACATGCGCAATTTTCTCGTCTCCACATCGTAGATCAACTGGATCGGATCGACGAAGAGACGCAGGAAGACATTATCAATATCCATCTTCATCAGAACTGCCGGCCGCCCACCGTAGGTCAGCGACTTGTCCTTGTAAACGCGGAAGGAGAAGTAATCCAGCTGACTCGGGGCGACGAAGTGAAATTTCATTTTCTCGCCGGAAAGCAGTTTGTCGAAATGCTGTTCAACGAAGAAATGGAATCCTGCATCGACGACGACCGGTTCCGGCACATCCAGCCACGTTTCGCGGTATGGATCGTCCGGACTTCCGCCGGAGTACACTCGAATCCGATTGCCCCGAACTTCAGCGCCCTCCCGATAACCGTTGCGGGCGTCCACGAGCGAGAACGTCGGTCGAATACGGTCGCGGGAAAAATCAACTTCCCGTCGTACGATCACCCTTCCTGTCACGTCTGTGTAGGTGAACTTCCACACGCCGGGCTTTTCCCCCAAGTCCGATTGCTCGCGCTGTTCGGTGTACACCGGAGTGCCCTTCTTCAGATCATACGCTCCCGTCGTCAAGGTCTTGCCGTTGAGCAGGAATGCGGCGTACAGCACCGGCTGGAGAAACAGCGACAGATTCATGCGGCCTCCACAGGTCTCTTGGTGAATAGGTAATGACTGACAAACCATTCGTTCCCTCGGCGAAAATTCCACAACTCGGCACAGGCCATAAAGAAACAGCGCCAGAATACCCACCATCTCAACGCATCGGACGCGCCGTAGGTCGTTCGAAGGATGGGCATGATTTCCGTCCGATGGGTGGTCATGTTGGTCAGCCAGGCTTCGGCTGTCTTGCCGTAGTGTTGACCGTTGACCACCCAGTGTCGGTCGATCGATAAATCGCGCGTAAAATACAGCAGGAGATGATCACTGGGCATGATGCCGCCCGTGAAGAAATACCGAGCCATCCAATCGGATTCGTCTCGCGCTTCAAACGGATAGGCAAAGGTCTTGTGCGTGAAGATGTGGACGAACAGCTTACCACCCGGCACCAGCCATCGGGAAATATTGGCCATCAGCGTTTCATAATTCCGCATGTGCTCAAACATCTCCACCGATACCACCCGGTCAAACGTGTCCTTTGTGTCAAATTCGTTCATGTCACGAGTAATCACGGTCACATTGGTCAGCCCGCGTAAGCGAATCTGCTCATCGATAAATTGTTTCTGCGTGGCGGAATTACTCACCGATATGATACGGCACGTTGGAAACTGTTCCGCCATGTACAGCGACAGCGAACCCCAGCCGCATCCCAGCTCCAGGATTCTCTGGCCTTCGGCCAGCTCCGCCCGCCGACAGGTCATTTCCAGCATACGGCGTTCGGCCTCGTCCAGTGTGCGAGTGTCGGGTTCCCAGTAGGCAGAACTGTATTTCATGTTCTTTCCGAGGACGTACTGGAAGAACTGTGTGGGCACTTCGTAGTGCTGTTCGTTTGCGTCACCCGTGTGAATGGCAACGGGACTCTGTCGCAGTCGCTCCGTCAGTAACTGGATTTCATCCTGCTGAAGCTCGACGTTGCCCGCATCCTCCTCCCGCAAACGCTGCTTCAATAACCTCCGGATACCCAATCGAATCAGGAAGTCCGGAAGCCAATTTCTTTCCAAAAGCCAGGTCATCATGATTGCCTCGTCTTTCGCCAGGGAATAAACATGCTGGTTGTTTTCTGATATTCACGATATGCATCTCCACGGGATCGTATGGATTGAGCTTCCGTCATCGGGATCCCCGTGACTCGAAGGAGAAAGTACAACATGAGCAACGGACAAACGACAGAGAGCCAGCCAAAGGGAGAGGCCGCGGCAAAGACAAAGAACGAAACCCATATGAGCCACTCAAAGAAGTAGTTGGGGTGTCGGGAATATTGCCACAGGCCCACAGTACAGACTTTGCCGCGGTTATGGGGGTCTGCCTTGAAGTATGTTAGCTGTCGGTCGGCAATGGATTCTCCGATCCATGCCAGAGTCCAAATCGCCAACCCGAGGGCTTCCAGCAGGTGAAGTTCGGGAGTCGGATTCATCACGGAGACGATGAACGGAAAGACAAGGATGACGTTGAGAATCGCCTGGTATTGATAAAAGACAAAGAAGCGTCGAGGCAAGGAGGTTTTCCATTGTTCGCGCAATTGGACATATGGCCGTCCTCGCCGTGTGTACGAATACGTCCGAGCAGATGAAATGCCAGGCGATACCCCCAGAGACCGGCCATGGCCGCCACGAGGACTTTACGGACCCACCATCCTTCCCCGACCACCGCGTAGAGCACGGCCAGAGTCGCCAGTCCAAAAGCCCAGGCCAGATCGACAATGTCCGCCCGATCCAGTTTTCGATAAACGAGCCATGTGACACTCATCAATCCGAACATGAAAAGGACTGCGATCAGAAACAGTGGGATCATCGTGAAACGCTCCTGGCGGTGAACAAATCTCTGAGCCCATCACCGTTCTTCAGGCGAAAGAGCTGGATCAAGAAATAACCCGCTGTCGCAATGCTTCCCAAACAAACCAAAAGAACAAGCCACAGCAGAGATTTCCAAACAGACTGTTCCTTATATGCCACCCAAACAAAAATAAAGAAGACATTCGCGTAGAAATCCCAGAGCGTGGCTGAAAACCAGGGAGCCATGTAATTGGCGGAATCCCAAGTGCGCATTAGCTCAAACAAGTTGCTTTTCAGACTCGTGGTCACAACTTCGAATATCATAAACACAAAAACGGCTGTGGTCACGATTCTCAGTAACAGCATAATGATAAACCTTTGTTAGTTATATATTTGCACTCAAATGGTCGTCTAGCTATGAGCGTTATGCGCGATTTAGTATATGATCTTGGATGTTATTTGTCAAGAAAAATCGCGCATAACGCTCATTTTTCTTGCAATCGGCTGAGCGCTGGCATATATTGGGCTGGATAGAAAGGGACTGCAATGCAGGCTGAAGTTCAGTATTTTACTAGCCAGGAAGCGGCCATGATCCTCGGCGTCAATGTCTCAACGGTCAAGCGGTGGACGGAAGAGGGGAAACTGCGATGTCTGGCAAGCGCCGGGGGACATCGGAGATTTCTGATGAGCCATCTGGCCGAATTTCTGGAAACCCACAATACGAAAACATCGAAGATCAATGTTTTCCCGATAGACAGCGAACTGGATCTCCAGATCGCTCATCGCATTCTGAAACGTGATTATCCATTTCTGGTCGAGTACATACTGCCTCAGGCCTTCGAATGCCGTCGCGATCACATCCAGCACGTACTCAACGGCCTGTATCTGGCACAGATTCCATTGCACGAAATCTACGATCACCTGGTGACGCCTGTTCTCCACCGAATCGGAACTCTCTGGGCCGAGGGAGCCATCGCGGTCTCCAAGGAACACCTGGCCACCCAGTCGATTAAAGACGCCGTGATACGACTTCAGGGATTGCTGCAGTTCCCATCTGAAAAGCAGGGGCGGGTCCTGTGTCTGAATCTGTCCGGCGAACTGCACGACATGGCGCTCAAGATGGTCGATCATCTCCTGGAAGTTCGCGGCTTCACCGTCCTGTACACCGGTCAGGTGACACCCATGGTCGATCTTGAATCCGTCTTTGACCATTTCCGTCCCGACCGAGTCTATGTTTCCAGCACGATGGTCGTGGACATCCCCGCGTCGCAGACCGAACTGGAGCGATGCACGGAACTTTGTCGCCAATTCAGCGCACGACTCTTTGTTGGAGGATCGGGATTTGACTACCTCAGGGCCCCCGAGGGTACCAAGCGGTTGTACACATTTCATGATGTCGCCATGTCTTGACGGTTCCGCATAGAATCATTAACCATATGAATTCAAATCCAGGGTGATCTTATGGCCATTGCACTCTTTTTTGTCGGACATTGGTATGCGAGCTTGTTCGCCCAGAGCTTCTTCCTGCATCGATACGCGGCGCACAAAATGTATTTCCTCTCCCCGTTTTGGGAACGATTTTTTTACTTGTTTACTTTCATCACGCAAGGCTCCTCATTCCTCAATCCCCGCGCCTATGCGATCATGCACCGCCAGCATCACGCATTTTCCGACGCGGAAGAAGATCCGCATTCGCCGCATTTCTTCAAAGACGTCGTGTCGATGATGAAACACACGTATGGCGTGTACATGGGTTATCTGAAAGACAAATCAAGCGATGCAGAATCCGCAGGCGGTTTTCCGGAATGGTCGCTCTTGGACAAGATTTCGACCAGTTGGTTCGTACGCATCGCATGGGGCGTGTTGTATTTTGTCCTCTATTATTTCTTTGCGACGGACTGGTGGATGTTTCTCCTTCTCCCGTTGCACTTCCTCATGGGGCCGATCCACGGAGCCATCGTCAACTGGTGCGGCCACAAGTACGGTTATTCGAATTTCGACAACCAGGACCACTCGAAAAACTCTCTGTTGTGGGATGTCCTCTTGCTGGGCGAACTGTTTCAGAACAACCACCACAAGTACCCGAACCGGCCGAATTTTGCTGTGAAATGGTTTGAATGGGACCCGATCTATCCTATTATGAAACTCTTGCATTGGGTCAAGATCATTCGTCTGCGAAAAACCGCCGCTCCATAAGTCTGGATTCAGAACGTTTTGCAAAATGGTCATACGGTCGAATCGGGACGGTCCCGCTCAAAAACAGTCATGCCTAGTCCGCGTCTTCGATCGGAAGATGTTCGTCGTGCCAGTCCGTTTCCTCGTGAAGAAAATTGTCTCGAAGGACAGTGCCCGACATTCTCACTACAGACTCCCTGTTGAACACGGTCGGAACTCGATTGTTCAGAATCTCGCAGCGATCCAGTCGCAGGATGGACGCCTCGTCCGCTTCAAACAGGAACGCGGCCACACCTCCGCCGTTGTTTTCGATCCGGCATCGATTCCACACGACAACAGACTGGTCGACGTTGATCATGCCGGACACATCGGACTGGTTGTTGCGAAACGTACACGACCGAAAAACAACGTCCTCGCAGTGGACGAGCGTGAGGATGTTATAGCTGCACTCTTCAATGACCGTTTGGTCGACCTTCAAACGAGACACGTCGGACGCACGAATACCTTCCGTGCCGCTCCCGAACAACACGCAGCGCGTTAACCGAATGTCCGTCGAACTGTCCACTTGCACCACGCCTCCCGTACAAAACCCTTTTTCCGGACCGTGTCCCATAGTAAGATTCTCCAGCACAATGCCCGAACATTCTGTGAACGTCAACACATTCCCGTACACAGGTTCCGTCAGCAGTCTCACGGTACCCGGCTTTTCGGCACGCAGCGCCAGATTCGTTACGTCGTAGATATTCCATTCGGCGTCCACGTACGGCTTTCGGATTCGCGCATGAGAGGTGGGAACTGCCTCGTCGAGGATGATGGACAGAACGTAATCGCCCGGAGCCAATTCAATGACGCGGTCGGAACCGATGGCCCTCCACAAATCGGCTACATCGGACACACGATGAACGGGGATTGTCATTCTCGGCGTACAAGCGAAACTACCGAAGACGAACAGCAGGAAGCACCCGGTGCGCATGATCCCTCCTTTCGGAAAGGTACAGGACAATCCATCGAATTCCAGTACTATTCCAGTACTATTGTTGTCCCTGTTGCTCTCGCACGTTCTGATGCGTCTGTTGGCAAACTTGACCCCCGTCATTGTTGACATACGGGCGCGATATGTAGTATAATGCATCTTGCGGAGGATCTATGAAATCCCTGACACTGTTTGCGTTGTGGATCGGGACGGCTGTCTACGGTCAGTCCCCCATTCGTCTTCAAAACGTTTCGTACGAGCCCGGACAGAAGCTCTTTGTCGGGCTGGAAGAAACCGACCTCGGCGCCCCCCTCAAAATCCTGGCGACTGATTCCGCTGGACGACCAGTTCCCGACGTGGAGATTGTGTTTGAGGTCGTCGCCTCGCCGTCCAAATCGAAGGGCGCTGCATTGAAATCGCCATCGATTCGTACAGGAACCGACGGCATCGCTCGAAATGAATTCCGTCTCGGAAGTCAGGCGGGCGACTACATCATCATCGCCCGTTCGGCAAACATGGAAGGGTCGACTCCCGAAATCACCGTCCGCGCCCAGCGAACGATGTGGTGGTTTTTCCTGGTCATCGGCTTGTTTGGCGGACTGGGAATTTTCCTGTTTGGCATGAGCCTCGGTTCAGGCGGTTTGCAAAAGGCTGCCGGCAGCCGCTTGCGGTCCATCCTTGCGGCCCTCACGTCCAACCGATGGATGGGTTTGCTCGTCGGAATCCTGGTCACGGCCATTGTGCAAAGCAGTTCGGCCACATCGGTCATGGTCGTCGGATTGGTGAGTTCCGCACTGATGACCCTCACACAGGCCATTGGGGTCCTGATGGGCGCTCACATCGGCACGACCATCACGGTACAACTCATCGCCTTCAATGTATCGGATTACTCGCTTCTGCTGGTCGGAGCGGGTTTCGTGATGACCCTGGTCACCAAGCGCAAGATCTACATTTACATCGGTGAAATCATCCTGGGATTTGGTTTTATCTTTTTTGGAATGGCTGTGATGTCACAGGCGATTGCGCCACTGAAATCCATGCCGGCCTTCATCCACTGGCTGATCCAATTCGGCGAAAAGCCCCTCCTCGGGATTCTGGCCTCGACGCTATTTACAGCCATTATTCAAAGCAGCGGCGCCACGATCGGGTTGTGCGTCGTCATGGCCAGCGAAGGTCTCCTCTCTCTGGAGTCGGCCATGCCGCTGGTCCTTGGCGCGAACGTCGGTACGTGCGTGACGGCGTTGCTGTCGACCATTGGAGCGACGACGGAGGGCAAGCGTACGGCCGTCGCTCATACGATGTTCAGCATATTCGGAGTCGTTGTGTTCACGCCCATCCTGGTTCCGTTCGAGAAAATGGTCGTATCCGCCACACACGCGATGGGGACGGATACGGTCATGCGGCAGATCGCCAACGGGCACATGTTATTCAATATCCTCAGCGCCCTCCTCTTGATCGGCTTCGTCCCCTTGTTCGCCCGGCTGATCACGGCGCTGGTCAAAGGCAAACCCGAATCGGAGGAATTCCGGCCGAAGTATCTGAACAACGCGTACCTCGAAACGCCGGAAATTGCCCTCCAACAAGCGCATCTGGAAGAAGAACGTCTCAGCCAGATCGTTCGCAGCATGGTCTCGAAGGCGCTGGTAATTTTTGCGCCGCATAACGAACAACTGTTGGCCGAACTCAAGACCTCGATGACGAATGCGGACAAATTGGAATTTGAGATCCGCCGATACCTCACCCGATTGTCTCAGAAGAACATCAGTTTGCAACAATCCAAACGAT
Source organism: uncultured Bacteroidota bacterium (assembly GCA_964602985.1). Taxonomy (GTDB): domain Bacteria; phylum CLD3; class CLD3; order SB21; family SB21; genus CAYZJB01. Next base: position 26,427 of record CAZRTJ010000031.1, on the reverse strand, counting down.
TAATGCGCCTCTTGATGACTCTGGACGACCTCCGGCACATCGCCGAGCGTATCGGCGTCGGGCTTTCCGAAATGGCAGACAAGTACAGCGCGCAATCGATTCATTTTTCCAAAGAAGGTCAATCGGAACTGGAATCGTTTTTCAATCTCGTGCAATCCCGATTGAATGCCGCACTGGATGCGCTCAGCAAGGAAAGCGTCGACATGGCCTCCCGGGTGATTCAGGAGAAAACGGAGATTGCGGAAAAGGAAATCCGCTTTCGCGAGTCTCATTTCAAGCGACTGACCGCCGGGGGGGAGGACACCGTCAATTCGAGCACGATGCATTTGGACCTGCTCACCTCTTTCAAACGGCTGGATTCATTCGGTGTGAAAATTGCCCACGAGGTGATCGACCAGTTCAAGTTCTGACACGCGAGCAGAGGCGGCCTCTGAGTCGAGGAGGCCACTCCCGCTCAATGACCGATTGGCGAGCATGAGTCGTTTCGACTTCATTTGACGACCGTTTCAATGCGGGTGCGTGTAGACCTGTCGTCTCGACTGCGCTCGACGACCGTTCCACGTCCAAAGTCCGTGTATGGGAAGACAGATGGAAGGTTGCAAACGGCCTCCGAGCGTGAGTCGAGGAGGCCACTCCCGCTCGACGACCGTTCCACATCCAAAGTCCGTGTATGGGAAGACAGATGGAAGGTTGCAAACGGCCTCCGAGCGTGAGTCGAGGAGGCCACTCCCGCTCGACGACCGTTCCACATCCAAAGTCCGTGTATGGGAAGACAGATGGAAGGTTGCAAACGGCCTCCGAGCGTGAGTCGAGGAGGCCACTCCCGCTCGACGACCGTTCCACATCCAAAGTCCGTGTATGGGAAGACAGATGGAAGGTTGCAAACGGCCTCCGAGCGT
>CAZRTJ010000031.1:0-25428 GCA_964602985.1 uncultured Bacteroidota bacterium | reverse complement strand
AGACAGATGGAAGGTTGCAAACGGCCTCCGAGCGTGAGTCGAGGAGGCCACTCCCACTCGACGACCGTTCCACGTCCAAAGTCCGTGTATGGGAAGACAGATGGAAGGTTGCAAACGGCCTCCGAGCGTGAGTCGAGGAGGCCACTCCCGCTCGACGAGTGGACACATCGTCGTTGAGTTTGCGCACATTCCTGTGTAAGATGGCCATGATGACCAACCCCTACAAGCGCCAGGATATCTTCCTCTGCACGCATGACGCGCATACCGCACATGGAAATCGCGTTTCCGTCATCCACACGATCCGGAAAGGCTGCTTTCCTCACGGATGCACATACTTCCGATGGAAATGCGTCGAACTGGAACGCCGCAAGAAATGCTTTCGCGGCTATTCTCACGTGGGACGCAATTGCCCTGGATGTCGGTTCTTCGACGAAGAAAAAATGTCCCGTACGTTGATTCAACTCCGTCCCTCCGACTTTGACGACTTCCTCGATGACCTGCACTCGTTTGAGGAGTGGATCCGCGATCACGAAGACAAGGAACACGAATGTTACGGCGTGGTGCGATCTGTCAAACCCCACCTGAAGCAGCGGTATACCCCGGCCAGCCGCCACCGCCCGGAACAAGCCTCCGCACTTCTGAAGGGTTTTGTAATTGGATTTGAGAACTTCTTTGTCGGACGAACGGCGCTGGACGATGCGACCTTCGCCGTGATCGGTCGGGACATGCAGTCCAGACACAGCTTTCGGGCCGGTGATCGGGTGGAATTCAAAGCCGTACTGACCCTTGACCAGGGCCGAATCGTCATGCAGCGATTGCGCGGCATCCGATTCCTCGACCGCGGTCACGGCAAAGTCTGGACGTCGACAGACTCGCTCGTCGGTCGTGCGGCGGGCCGGACACTGCTGCAACAGGCGGAGAAATGCGTGGCCTGCGATCAGGGTTTGCTGATCGACGTGACCGACGTGACATCGGACGAAATCTTTCACCGCATTTTCTGTCTCGCGGGAATGCCATCCGCCGCCGCTTGCACGGTACCGCCGGAGGGCGACCTGCATGGCCAGACCTGTGCCAATCGGTTCACCGCGATCGCCACTCCGTCCCTGTGATCCAGACGACCAAAATTGCCGTCGACACTCCGGAAAACATCCAGCTCGAGTTTGAGCTCGCGGGACTGGCCTCGCGCTTCCTTGCCTACCTGATGGATGCGCTGATTCAACTGGCCATCCTCCTGATTCTCTTCTACGCCCTGACGATTGCGGCGGTGGCGCTTTCGTCCTTTGTCCCGGAAGAAGCCAGGGACTTCCTTCCCGTCGCGGCGATCCTGCTGATCTTCCTCTTGTACGAGGGGTATTTCGTCTTCCTGGAAACGTACTGGCGGGGCCAGTCGATCGGCAAGCGGATCCTCGGTCTGCGCGTGGTCAAGGACGGGGGACAGCCGATCCGCTTCACGGACGCATTCATCCGGAACATCATGCGCTTTGCCGACATGCTGCCGCCGATCTGGTTTTATCCGACATACGGCATTGGCTGCGCAGTGTTGATGAGCAATCGTCTGCACAAGCGCATCGGAGATTTTGCGGCGGGAACAATTGTCGTACGCGAGAAACGGATCCGTGGGTTCGAGCATGTGCGGGCGCTCCAGATCCATCCTGACGTGTTGAGGCAAATTCGTATGCCTTTCACCGGATCCCTGACCAACGACGATCTGTACGTCGTGCGGGAATTTTTCTATCGCAAGAACACGTTTCCGCCCGACGTCCGACTGAGGCTGGCGGAATCCATTGCCACTCATATCCGCGTCAAACTCCGCATGGAACAACCCATCGCGCAGCCCGTGAAATTTCTCGACAATTTGATGCTATACCTGGAGAATCATGGATGAGAACGCTCTGGATCGCCTGCCTGTGTCTGTCAGCCTGCTCCTCCGAGCGGCCGGTCAACAAATCGGTCTTGCCTTCGGGATTGACCCTCATCTCGGAGCGTCGTCCGGTCTCCCCCCTCGTCTCACTCCAGATCAACATTCGCGGAGGTCTTGCCTCCGAAGCGGAAGGACAGGACGGGCTGGCCTATTTGGTTGCCAATTTGCTTTTCCGGGGAACAGAGACGCGCTCCAACGAAGAGATTCTCGCGGAACTGGAGTATCTGAGCGCTCGCGTCAACGTCGTGATGGCCGGAGATTACACCGCGATCACATTGACTTGCCTGGACGAGAATTTTGACGCGGCGTGGAGCGTGCTCGCGGAGTGTTTGAGTCGTCCGAAGTTTGACACGACCTTCTTCCGCCTTCAGAAAGTCGGTTTGATGAACGAAATTCAGGCGGCTCAGGACGATCTGTCCGATCGCGCGGTGCGATTCTTCCGCGAAACCGCTTACCGGGGACAGGCGTACGCGCATTCCGATGCCGGACGAGAAGGAACACTGCCGGGGTTGCGCTTTGAGGACGTGACGGATTACTATGAGCGATTCTATCGCGCTCCCAATACGGTGATTGTGATCTCCTCGTCTCGCCCGCATGGTGCGATTGAGAAATTTCTGGACACATCACTGGCCGCGTATTCGCAGGAGACGTCCGAATGGAAACCGGTTTTGCCCGTGGCCCTCACTCCGGTGACCGACAGCCTAGCCATGCCGAAGAATCAGACCATTCTGCAAATCGCGTATGCCCTGCCGCCTCCCGATCCCGAAACGTATCCGGTACATGTCGTGGTGGCCCACATGCTGGGAGGCGGGGTGGGATCACGGCTGTGGCGCCTGCGTCAGGAGGGTCAATTGGCGTATGTCGTCACGGCGCGATTGGATCAATTTGCCGGTGGCGGGATGATCCGATCGTTCATGGGCACGACAGGCTCGAAACGACAGACGGCCCGGACGGCGCTGATGAAGACGATTCGGGATTTTGCCCGCGGACCCTTGGATGCACGCGAGCTGGAAGCCTCCAAATCCTCCATCCGCGGCGATTTGATGCGCGGAATGGAATCCGGCGCTGGGCGCGTGGCACGAATGAGTTTTTTTGAGATGATCGGATTCGGGTACGATTACCCAGACCAACTCATCGGCCGAATCCAGTCGCTGGACCACATCGAGACCCACCTGCCGGCGATTTTTGATGAGCAGAAGCAGATCGTGGTCCTGGTAGGGAATCTGGAGTAGCGTGAACGTCGTCTGTGATTTTCCGACTGGCTCTTGGGCGATCTGCCAATGACAGACGATGCTCCACTGCGAGGCAGGTTCATGGTGGTTTATACAGATCGTCTGAGTTTCGCGTCCAGTGTATTATTCCCCACCTGGTACGCATACACCGCCGCCGGCACAAAATGGATTGTGATATCGCCCACTTTTTTTTGGCCTTCCTTGTCGATGGTCGTCACCATGGCGGAATCCAGCCGATTTTTCCCGCAAAAATGAATCAGGCTCTTGAGATCGCCGGGGTTGTCGTAAGATGCGTTACTCCACTTGATCTCGAGCGCCCATTCAGGCTTCAATTTAGCTGGGTCCAGTCCGATCATGTCCACCTCACCGTTTTGCCAACGCGCGTAGAAGGGCGTAAACCAATCACGATGCATCCACTGCGCGAAAATGGCCGTCTCCACCATATGGCCGAGCAATTCATCCGTGGCCTGCATCGGTGAAAACAGAGCGCTTCGAAGGCTTGGGTTGGTAAGATAGATCTTATAAAAATTGGCGCGCCGAAACCGCTTGGCGGTGTCGTCCACCCGATGCACGATGCGAATAAGGAAAGCTGCCTCCAGATATTCGAGATATTTCTTCAGCAGGTATTTTTCCACACCGGACGACTTGCTGAGCGAATCGAGCGACACTTCATTGCCGCTGTGATAGGCGAGCGTCGTGAAGAGCGAATTCAGTTCCTGCACATCCTGTATCCCGTATAGACTCGGCAAATCTCGAAGCAATACTTTGTCCACAATGTCGCTGCGAATGTACCGCCCGGGGTTGCTTTGAATTCTCTCTGAAAAGATCACCTCTGGATAACCGCCGAAATTGATATAATCCATGAATTGGCGGTTCAGCTCACGGATATTGATCGTCGAAAAGAACCTCGTCAAGTTGCCTCGCCACTCAAGCGTGGACGGCAGGATTAGATGATCCAGTTCCATAAGGGCGATGAATTCATTGAACGTCAGCGGGGGAAGCATGAAATCCGTAAAGCGTCCTGCTCCGCTTTCATCGCTGGCCAGCTTGAGCGCGGCCGCCGCTGATCCGGAAACGACAAAACGGGTCTTGGGATAGGAATCGACGAGTATTTTCAGATGCACTTCCCAATCCCGAAGATACTGGATCTCATCAATAAATAGATACCATCCCTGCGTCTGGTTGTCGCGGGTTGCCTTGCGGGCCATGACAAAGAGCGACTCGAGGCTAAGGTTATTGTATATGGGATTTTCAATATTGATAAAACAGATTTTCGTGCGATCTATCCCGTTATCCAGCAGACGCTGAATCGTGTGGTGCATGATGACAGTCTTCCCCACACGCCGCGGCCCCATCAGGACCACGGCGCGATTGACCGACAGATCTTCTACTAATTGAGCCAGTAGTTCAAAGTATAACCGGGGCTTCTTCCCGCAGTATTCTTCTTCAGTCTGACCAACCGTCCACCATGGATTCTCAAATCGCAGACGGTCAAGAATCAGTTCCTCTGAAAAGGGATTCAACGAACTCAGTTTTGTCATAAAATGATATGATGAATATTATAAGTTAAATGAATTATGCTTATTTATATAATAACTCACATATATGCAAATATCAAACTTTTTTATTGCTTATTCGAGCGACCGAGCGTTCCCTTCGGTTTGCGCTAGTTAGGAGATGGATGGTGTTCTTGCGATTGGAGGATTGGGACTGCTTTGCGGAACCAGGCTTCGGAGGAAACACGCGTGTTCCAGTAAGACCAGCGCTTGAAGAACCTTCGCGTGGAGGCGGGAAAACGACGGCTCCAGATCGCTGCGAGGTATTCTCGCAGGCCGCTGGCGAGCAATAAGGTCGGCCGTTCCTCCGTCATGGAGGAACGACCTGCAATCGACTAATGAAACTGTTCCGACTCGGTGGAACCTTCCAGCGCCACGGTGCTGGCCATTCCCTGCGAGATCACCTCCGTCACCGCGTCAAAGTATCCGGTGCCCACTTCGCGCTGATGTTTGGCGGCCGTGTACCCCAGACGCTCGGCGGCAAACTCCTCTTCCTGCAATTCGGAATACGCGGACATCGCACGAACCTTGTAGTCGTATGCCAACTGGAACATCCCGTAGTTGAGCGAGTGGAATCCGGCGAGGGTGACGAACTGGAACTTGTATCCCATTTGCCCGAGTTCATTCTGAAATTCCGCGATCGTGCGCGCATCCAGATTTTTTTTCCAATTGAAAGACGGGGAGCAGTTGTATGCGAGCAGTTTGCCGGGAAATTCGCTGCGGATCGCATCGGCAAATCGGGCCGCCTCGTCCAGATTGGGGGTCGACGTTTCGCACCAGATCAGATCGGCGTACGGCGCATACGCAAGTCCGCGCGCGATGGCCGAGTCCAGACCGTCCTGGATGCGATAGAAGCCCTCCGCGGTGCGCTCGCCGGTGAGGAAATCACGATCGCGTTCGTCGACGTCGCTCTGGAGGAGCTTCGCGCCGTTGGCGTCGGTACGGGCAACGATGATCGTCGGAACTCCCATCACATCGGCCGCCAGCCGTGCCGCGGTGAGTGTGCGGATGAATTGGCTTGTCGGTACCAGGACCTTGCCGCCCATGTGACCACATTTCTTTTCGGAAGCGAGCTGGTCTTCAAAGTGCACGCCGGCCGCGCCCGCTTCGATCATCGCTTTCATCAGTTCAAAGGCATTCAGCGGGCCGCCAAATCCGGCTTCGGCATCGGCGACGATCGGGACGAGCCACTGCACGCCGTTCTTTCCTTCACTGTGGTGGATCTGGTCCGCACGCAGGAGAGTCTGATTGATTCGCTTCACGACGTGCGGCACACTGTTCGCCGGATACAACGACTGATCCGGGTACATCTGCCCGGCCAGATTGGCGTCCGCCGCCACCTGCCAGCCGCTGAGGTAAATCGCCTCCAGTCCGGCCTTGACCATCTGCATCGCCTGGTTGCCGGTCAAAGCGCCCAGCGCACGAACCGGTTCGGCGTCTTGCAGGCGCGTCCATAGTCTCTCGGCCATCCATCGGGCGACGCTGTATTGAATGTCGTACGATCCGCGCAGTCGCACGACGTCTTCGGGACGATACGGACGGACGATGCCATTCCATCTCTCTTCGCTGACCCACTGTTTTCGCAGTTCATCGGTGTCCAACATGGCGCCCTCCTAAATAGGTTTGTTATCCGTTTGAGCGAGATCGGAATCGAATGTCAAATAGTCTTGGAATTGCGTACGCAGGAACAGATCCTCTGCATCCACGGCGGCCTGGCCGAAAGCAGGATCCGGGGACTCGCTTTCGATGCGACGCAATTCCTCTGCAAAAGTCTTTCGAACGAGCGTCGGTGTGATGCACATTCCATCATCAAGGGAAATCCTGTGTCGGATCCACTGCCACACTTGGGCACGGGAGATTTCCAGCGTGGCCAGGTCTTCCATCAGCCCGTCCCAGGCGACACAACCGATGTCTTCGTTCCAGCCTTTCAAGTACGCAATGCCGACGCGGACGTTCTTTCGGAGTCCGTCCATCGTCTTCGGACCCTCCGGGCGTGGGAGAATGTCCGGGTAGAGCGGGAAATCATCGAGCGCCACAGAAATCTGGTCGTTGTGCGTGAAGGCCGACATCGCGTAGCCAATGAAGTAGGGGTGCGATACCCAGCATCCGTCGTGACCCATGGACGCTTCGAGTACCTTGTCCGACTGCACCTTGGCGGTCTGTGCCGCACGATCTTCTGCGGTGCGACCCGGCGTGAAAGCCGACATCCCGCCGATGGCATAGGCTCCGCGACGGTGACAGATTTTGATCAACCGTTTGGCGTAATTCATCATCCATGGCCGATCCAGATGGATGCTCCCGCGGTCGGCCAGAACGCGATCAGAGTGCTCGCGCAGAACTTTGATGTCGCTGAAAATCTTGTCCCACCGGCCAACATTCAAACCCGCCGCGTGTTCCCGGATTTCGTACAGGATTTCTTCCATCTGGAAGGCGGCCGGCAGTGTCTCGATGAGAAACGTCGCCCGCAGGGACCCCGATGGAATGCCCAGCGCATCCTGCACGGCAAGAAACAAGCGGTTCCACCAGCGCGCTTCGAGCGCGTGTTCCGTTTTCGGGACGTAGTACGTCGGAGTCTCCCCTCGCTCCAGTTGGATGCGCGCGGTGTGGGCAAACGTCGTGACGAAGTCGAACAACCCCGCCGACACCGGTGCGCCGTCGAACCGTACGTTGGATTCGTTCAAATGAAGACCCCGCACACGGGTCATGATGACCGCCTGATCGGATGGATCCAGACGATACTCTTTGCTTCCCTCTCGAACCTCCAGCGTGCCGCGGACTGCGGCGATCAAATTCCGCAAGCCATCCATGATATTTTTCCAGGAAGGCTTCATCGAGTCTTCGAAATCGAGCATCGCAGTGTCGGCGCGATGTCCGTCTGCATTGCGGGAGAGCATGTGGATGACCATTTTGGCGTTGTTGACGGGACCGGTGATTTCGACGCGTCTTCGCCGCAGGGACACGGGCACGGGCGCCACGCGCCACGCCAGATCGCGGCTGGCCGCAGTTCCCGTCTCATACTCGGGCAAACGTCCCCGATCCCACTCGATCTGACGCACCCGTCGTGCTTCCAGAAGACGTTGCCTCTCCGGCTCAAATTCGTAATGCATCTGGCGGAGGAGCGTCAGAAGCTCCGGGGTCAATATCTCCTGTGCAGTCTCCGTCCACGCCGCCTCATGAATGTCCACGTCGCCCGTGAGACGCTCACGTTTCTCGTCTGCCGTTGCAATCATGTGATTCCCTCCATTTGAATTGCCGTTCGATTGGTGCACTAGCATAATTAGATTTCAGATCTCAAATCAAGCGAAATTTCGCTTCATTCGATTATTTCGCTAAATGCGAATTTCGCTGGCAGTGAAACTTGTGGATATCAAGCAGGCCGGTAGCTATATTGACCCAGCAAGAATTTAATTATTATACGCTTATGGAACTGCGATCCGAAGATCTCCGAATTCTCTTTGGCGCAAAACTGCGCCAGCTCCGCTATGCAAAAGACCTGTCGCTCAAGCAACTGGCCGAGCGATCGGGATTGTCGCTCTCCTACATCAGCGAAATTGAAAGCGGAAAGAAATACCCCAAGCCGGAAAAACTGATCTGCATCGCCAGGGGATTGGGAATTGCGTATGATGAGTTGGTCGCGTTGCAAAACGCCGAGTCGCCGAATCCGGCGTTGACTTTCCTGCAATCGCCCATTTTTCATGAATTCCCGTTCAAACTGTTTGGAATTACGCTCAACGACATCGTGGCTTTGCTCAAGGACTCCCCCGAAAAAGCCGGAGCGCTCGTGCGCACGCTCACTGAGATCGGCGAGAGCTATGACATGAAGGTAGAGCAGTTCTTTCACGCCGCGTTGCGCTCCTATCAGAAAATGCACTTGAACTATTTCGCCGATCTCGAAGAACACGCCCTTGCATTTGGCGAACGACTCAGTCTCCGGCGGGCGCCGGCGCGATATGCCCAGCTGGCGCAAATCCTTACACGTGAATACTCGTATGTCGTCGATGAACAAACGATCCTGAAGGAACCTGACCTGGCGCACTTTCGCTCCGTCTGGGTGTCCGCGCCGAGGCCCCGACTGCTGATCCACCCGCATCTCACGGAATCCCAAAAAGCGTTCGTGTGCGGCCATGCGCTCGCGTATGAGTACCTCAAACTCCCGGAGCGTCCCCTCACCTCCTCCTGGATCAAGGTCGATTCGTTCGAGCAGGTGTTGAGCAACTTCCAGGCGTCGTACTTCGCGGGCGCCTTGCTCATCCCGCAGGAAGGCCTGGTGCGGGATCTGCAGAAACTATTCGGCTCGACGCGCTGGACGGCGGATCTGATCCGCAGCATCATGAAAAAGTACAAAGCCACACCGGAGATGTTTTGTTACCGTCTGACACAGTTGATCCCCAAATTCTTCGGGCTCACCGAAATCTATTTTCTGCGGTTCAATCACGAGCGGCACGGCGAGGACTTCCATCTCACCAAAGAATTTAACTTCAGCCGCTTCTTTCTGCCCCATGGCATGGGTCTGACGGAACACTACTGCAGGCGATGGTTGTCCATCCGGCTTCTCAGACAGATGGCCGATCTCGAAAGGAAGGACCCGCACCCCGAAGTGCTCATCGACATCCAACGCTCTCGTTTTATCGACAGCGATGCCGAGTTCCTCACGCTCTCCATGGCGCGCCCGCTCCAGCTGACCGCCAACGCCAACAGCTGCGTCACCGTCGGCTTCCTGATGACCGACGATTTCAGACGCACCGTTCGCTTTGCGGCCGATCCCAAGATCTCCACAGTCGACGTCAACGAGACGTGCGAGAGATGCGGCCTCACCGATTGCCGAGAACGTGCGGTCCCAGGATCGGTGTATGCCAATGCCCGTCATCAGGAAGCGCGGGAAGTGGCGCTCCAGGACATCCTGCGGAGGATCCGCGGGTCGTGAAGCGCTCAACGCATTGGCATTTCATGAACGAATCTCTATATTGCCCGCCGGTATGCTGCAACTCGTACGTCTGACCGTCGAATTTGCCGATCGCGCACTTTTCAAAGACCTCTCGTGGCAAGTCAATTCCGGTGAAAAGGTCGCGCTCGTCGGAGCCAACGGTGTGGGCAAGACCACGTTGTTCCGCGTCATCTGCCGTCAACAGTCCGCGACGTCCGGACAAGTCATCCTGCCAAAGGGCTTCCGCGTCGGCTATCTGCCACAGGAAGGCCTCCACAGCGCGGGACGGTCGCTGATCGAAGAAGCCATGAGCGCGTTTGCGGATGTTCACACGCTCGAGAGAGAATCCGAGCAACTGCATGCGGAAATGTCTGTGACCGATCACGAATCGGCGGCGTATCACGATCTCGTTCACCGATTCTCCGATGTGCAGGAACGCCTGCACCATTTGGACGCGGCCTCGGTGAAATCGCGAACGGCCGCAGTACTCACGGGCCTCGGATTTCTTCAGGACCAATTCCTCTGGCCCTGCGAGCGATTCTCCGGCGGATGGCAGATGCGCATCGCCCTGGGCAAATTACTCCTCGAACGGCCCGACCTCCTCCTGCTGGACGAACCCACCAACCATCTCGACGTAGAATCGATCGAGTGGCTGGAGGAGTATCTGCAAAAATACGCGGGAGCCGTCGTGATGATCTCCCACGACCGGTATTTCATCAACGCCGTCTGCCGGCGGATCACGGAATTGTCCCGACAGACGCTGACGGACTATGTCGGAACGTACGAGCAATACGAAACGAAAAAACTGGAAGACGCCGAACGACACCTTCAGCAGTACGAGCGACAGCAGGATGAGATTCGGCGCATCCAGATCTTCATTGATCGCTTTCGCTACAAGGCGACCAAAGCCCGACAAGTACAAAGCCGCGTCAAATTTCTGCAGCGCATGGACACAATCGAATTGCCCGATGAGGAAACGCGCAGCATTCGATTTGAATTTCCCGATCCTCCGCCGAGCCCCCGCGTGGTCCTGACCGTCGAAGACCTTGGCAAATCATACGACGACAAGGTCATCCTGGAGAACGTGAATTTCATCCTGGAACGAGGCGAGCGGATCGCGCTGGTCGGCCCCAACGGCAGCGGTAAGTCCACATTGGCCAAACTGCTCATAGGAACGGAGCCCGTCTCTGGCGGAACGATTCGTTTCGGCAACGGCGTCCGGGCCGTGTATGTCGATCAGCATCATGCCGACACACTCGATCCGGAACACACGGTCTACGAGGAGGCGGCCTACGATTCGGATCATCCTCCGCGCGTCCTGCGAACCATCCTCGGTGCGTTCTCGTTTACAGGTGACGACGTGGACAAAAAGGTCCGCTGGCTGAGCGGCGGAGAAAAGGCGCGCCTCTCTTTCGCCAAGATGCTGCTGCATCCGGCTAATTTCATCATCCTGGACGAGCCGACCAACCACATCGACGCGCAAACCAAGGATGTCCTGCAGGGCGCGCTCTCCGAATACATCGGCACCCTTCTGCTCGTTTCGCACGACCGCCACTTTGTCGAATCGATCGCAACCAAAGTGTTCGAAATTCACAATCGAACCCTCCGCGTCTTTCTCGGCAGTTACGCCGACTATCGCGCCAGGAAGCTTGCGGAAACCGCTCAGATCACGGAGACGCCCGCCGTATCCGAATCGAAGGAAACCCGGATTCGCAACCGGGAAGCCGCCCGCAAAACGGCATCGGAAGAACGAAAACGCGCGCGCCGGATTGCGGATCTCGAACGAAAAATCTCTCAAGCAGAGGAGGAAAAATCCCGACTCGAAGGTGAATTAGGAAAGCCGGAACTCTACCAGGACCCCGAAGATGTAAGGCGCGTGCAGGAGGCCTACTCCTATGTGCAGGACTCGATCCAGCGGCTGTACGACGAATGGGCAGCGTTGGCGGACGTATCCGCGGAAAAAACTTCTGTGGAAAACACACCTGTGGAAAAATAGAGAAGGCCCTGCGATCAAGCGTGCAGAGCCTTCTTTGAGGAGGAGAGGAGGTAATTTAGAAACGGATCATGTGATCTATTATCAATATACGATCCAGGATGTCTTTCAGTCGCTTTCCTTACTTACCTATAAACGCCCCAAACCAACCGATTATTCCGCCTTCTATTCTACCCTACTATCAGTATAGGGCTCCTCCATCCCCGCACCAATGCCATCTTTGGGTTAGTCGGAGTTTTCTGTTGGAATCGCTCGTGGAGCGGCCTATTTTTTTCGCATGAATCGATCGCCGCATCTGTGGTTTGTCCTGCTCCTTTTGGCCAATCTGATTTGTTATCCCCTGAGTCTGGCGAGTCTCTCGCCACGCGTGGTGGAGAGTTTGCGCATGTATGATCGGCACGGATTTCTCCTTCGGGAATTTCTATCGGATCAGGAAGGGCGCGGACGCTGGGTACCCGTGGATTCCATGTCCGACCGACTGATTGCTTCGGCGATTGTTGCCGAAGACAGACGGTTTCATGACCACGGCGGAATCGATTTTCTCGCTCTGGCACGATCGGTCTGGCAGAACCTCCGCGCCGGGGCAATTCGAAGCGGCGCATCGACCATCAGTCAGCAGGTCATTCGCAATATCCATCGTTGGCCACGCCATCCGCTTGCCAAGATCGGCGAAATGGTATATGCCATACGCCTGGAACACACCCTTTCCAAGAAGGAGATTCTCGAACAATACCTCAATCGCATTCCGTTTGGCAATGTCGCTTTCGGGGCCGAGGCCGCATCGCAACTGTATTTTGGAAAGTCCTGCAACGATCTGACGTGGGCGGAAGCAACCTATCTGATGTCCCTGCCGAAATCGCCGAGTGGTTACAACCCTTACCGTGATCCCGAACGCGCCCGGGCCCGTCAACAAAGAATCCTGGCCGACCTTCTGGCGCGCGGTGATCTGACACAGGTCGAATACGATCGCGCGATCGCGGAACCGCTGACGCTGTTTCCCAAGTCGTCGCCGTTCCACGCACCCCACTTCGTCGAACGGGTCGTTGGGACGCACGGCGGGCGCGGCGAACTGCAGACGACGATCGACCTGCCCCTTCAATTGCAGACCGAGGGGATCGTCCGCGAACAAATCCAACAGCACGGCGAGCACCTTGTGACCAACGCGTCCGTGCTGATCGTCGACAACGCCACCGGCGAAATCCTCACGATGGTGGGTTCTGCCGACTACTTTGACGAGGAGCATGACGGTCAGTTCAACGCGGCGTTTGGCGCGCGCCAGCCGGGATCGGCGCTCAAGCCGTTTACGTATCTGCTTGCCTTTCAAAACGGCTACACGCCGGCAACGATTATCCCGGACATCGAGACTCACATTCCGTCCGCGCGCGGAACGTACTCCCCGCAAAACTACGATCGGAAGTTTCATGGTCCGGTCCGCGTTCGCCAGGCTCTGGCCTGCTCGTACAATATCCCAGCCGTACGGGTGGTGCAGGAAGTGGGCGTCTCTTCCCTGCTGACCTTTCTGCATCGGTTCGGCTTCATGAGTCTGGATGAATCGGCGGAGTTCTACGGTCATGGGTTGACTCTCGGCAATGGCGAAGTAACACTCTATGAACTCGTTCGGGCCTATCGCGCACTGGCGAACGGAGGCCTCTATTCGAATCTGAAATCCACGACGGCGGAACCCGACAGCGCGAAACGGGTTGTCGACGAAGCACACGTGTATCTCCTCACCGGTATATTGTCCGATCCTGTTGCGCGCATACCGGCTTTCGGATACGACTCGCCCATCGCTCTCCCCTTTGCCTGCGCCGTCAAAACAGGCACCTCATCGGACTACCGCGATAACTGGACAGTCGGATACACGCACGACATCACCGTAGGGGTGTGGGTAGGTAATTTCGACGGCTCCCCGATGCGGGACATTTCCGGGGTCACCGGTGCGGGGTCCATCTTCCGCGCTGTCATGGAAGAGATGTACAAGGATCGTACTCCGCAATCCTTTCGACGCCCGCCCGGTATCGTGGAAAAACCGATTTGCATTGTGTCCGGAGAAATTCCGCACGAAGGCTGTGCCTCTGTCATGATGGAAAATTTCCTGAGCGACCGTGTGCCGCAGACGCGGTGCCGCGTTCATGACCGGGAAGGGCGCACTCGCTGGGAAGCGGTCTCGGCAGAGTTTGGACAGTGGAATCGCTCGATGACCGGTCCGGCGAAACGGAAGGTCAATCCTCTCGAAGAGCTGTATGTCCGATTTCCCGTTGACGGCGCCGTATTCAAAATCGATCCGTCCGTCCGCGCGGACATACAGGCGATTTCGTTCGAGGCGGAAATTCCTCCTGGCGTGTCGGAGGCCCGATGGATTTTGGACGGGCAGCTCCACGAGTCTACCCGGCCTCCGTTTGGGTCGCGCTGGCATTTGAAACCGGGAAAACATACGTTGCGTGTGCAAACGGGCGGAGTCTCTTCGAAATCATCGCGAGAAATTCGTTTTGAAGTACTTCCGTAAACCTCGTAACTCAAGGAGCCATGCATGAAGTCGTTTCTGTGTGCCTGTTTTTGCGTGTTTTCGCTGCACGCCCAAGTCGAACTGCCGCGGCCCAGCCCCAAGGCGACTCTCGCTCAGCAGGTCGGCATTACCCAGGTCACGATCACCTATTGCCGCCCCGGCGTGAAAGGACGCGAGATTTGGGGAAAGCTGGTTCCGTATGGCCAGGTGTGGAGAACCGGGGCCAATGAAAACACGGCGATTTCGTTTGACGATTCCGTCCGCATCCACGGCAATCACGTACCCGCAGGGACGTACGGAATTCACACCATCCCCGGCGAAAAGGAATGGACCATCATCCTGTCCAGGGATGCAAAATCGTGGGGCAGTTATTCCTACAAACCAGAGAACGACCATCTCCGGATCAAGGTCATTTCCCAAGCGGCTCCGTTCCATGAACGGTTGACCTTTTCCTTCGACGATGTGACGGATCGCTCGGCCGTCGTGTCGGTGACGTGGGAAAAGGTCCGCGTCTCCTTCACCGTCGAAGTCGACGCAGTGGGGTCGACGTTGGCCAAGGCGCGAAAGACACTCAGCTGGCAACCGCCGTATCAAGCCGCCCTGTTCTGCATCGAACAGGATGTGAACCTGGAGGAAGGACAGAAATGGATCGATGTCTCGCTGGCCATCGAAGTCAACTACTACAACACAGCCGTCAAAGCCCGTTATTTGGAAAGGAACGGCAAACTCGCCGATGCCGTGGCGATGATGGAGAAGGCGATGGAATTAGCGGCCAGAATGCCCAATCCGCCGTTTAACAAAACCGCGATGGACGCACTGCTGACGGAGTGGAAGTCAAGGAAGGGAAAAAAGTAGTACGATCGGGGTCTGACGCGCACACGGCTCTCCGGGTGAGTCTTCACCCGACCGGCTCGCGCTTCGGCGTGTCCAGCAGAATCAGGTTTTCTGTCTTCTGAAGGGCGTAGTTCATCTCCCAGTCGTTCTTGAACAGCACGACACGGCGGTCCTTGTCGTCATGCCCGAGCTTCACAGGAATCGCCGGGACTACCTCGGAACCCAGCCAGCGGAGGATCGTGTAGGGCATGCGATCCAGATGAACTTTCTCCTGGTATTCGTTTTCCATTCGCCAGGAAAAGACCTGCAACTGCAGCTCACCCACGGCGGCGATCATCGGCGTCAGAGACCCGTCGGGATCTTTGAAGATCTGAATGACGCCCTCCTCCCCGAGTTGTTCGATGCCCTTGCGGAAACTCTTACTGAAGGAATGGCTGGCCGGTTCCACTTTGGCGAAGATCTCGGGGGCGAACCGTGGAAATTGCGGAATGGTAAAATCGGTTCCCTCCGACAGGACGTCGCCCACGCGGAACAAACCGGGATTGATCAGGCCGACGACATCGCCGGGAAAAGCTTCATCCAGTATCGTCCGATCGCGCCCGAAAATCTGGAAGGGATAATTCAGCTTGACTTCCTTGCCCGACGGATGCTTTACCGTCATGCCGCGCTCGAAGTGACCCGAAACGATCCGGACGAAGGACATGCGGTCGCGGTGGGCTTTGTTCATGTTTGCCTGAACCTTGTATACGAAGCAGGAGAAGGACGGAGCAGACGGCTCGATGGTCCCGACGGACGTAGCCAGCGGCTGGGGCGGTGGCGCCAAGCGCAGCACATGCTGAAGAAAATTCTCGACGCCAAAATTCGTCAACGCGCTGCCGAAGAACACCGGCGTGATGGTTTCCTCCAGGAACTGTTGCGTGTCAAACGGAGGAATGACGTGATCGATCAGTTCCAGGTCGTGTAACAGTTTCGCATGACCTTCCTCTCCCAACGCCGCAATGACCTCCGCGCTTTTCCAGTCGGAGATGGCGACCGGCGCGCGATACATGCCGCCCACGACGCGCTCAAAAAAATGGAATTGTTTCCTCTCCCGTTCGTAGATCCCGCGGAAACTCGTCCCGTCCCCCACCGGCCAGGACAACGGAACGGCCGTGATGTCCAAGACGTTTTCGACATTATCCAGCAACTCAAACGGACTCAGCGCCGGACGATCCAACTTGTTGATGAATGTGATGATCGGGATTCCACGATCCCGGCAGACTTTGAATAACTTGATCGTTTGCGGCTCCACGCCTTTGGCCGCATCGAGGAGCATGATCGCGCTGTCCACGGCCATCAGCGTCCGGTAGGTGTCTTCAGAAAAATCCTGGTGGCCCGGCGTGTCCAGGATGTTCAACAGACGTCCGTCGTATTCCACCCGCATGGCCGACGAGGAAACGGAGATCCCGCGTTGTTGTTCGATTCCCATCCAGTCGCTCGTGGTCGTCGAGCGTTTGCCGCCCGTGACATTGCCCGCCATCTGGATTGCCCCGGAATACAAAAGAAGCTTTTCCGTCAACGTGGTCTTGCCGGCGTCCGGGTGAGAAATGATCGCCACTGTGCGGCGCCGGGAGATTTCTTTCTGCAGTACTTCTGATGTCATGGTCGCTCCTGAACGGCGCGGAATATGAACAAATGTTGCATGAAAGACAATTTCTTTGTGCTCGTTTGTGCCGGCGGTCCGTGGACCCTGCACAGCCAGAGATGCTCATTTCTACCCGTATGGGTCAAGAACTTTTGGCGACCAGCTCCGTAGGGTAGTCATTCAGCGTTCATTACTCTCGTCATGAAAAGAAAAGGAGATGGTCATGAAAAGATTTCTACTCACATGGACTGCAATGGTCGTCAGCGTCCTCAGCGCGCATGCGCAGGTCCTGCGGTTCCCGGACGCCAGCCCGTCGGCAAACGTTACTCAGACGGTCGGCATTGCCACGGTGTCGATCGACTACAATCGTCCGGCTGTCAAGGGGCGGGACATTTGGGGAAGTCTCGTTCCGTATGGGTTGTCCAAAGGCGTACCGTGGGGCAGTGGAGTTGACTTTCCGTGGCGGGCGGGCGCGAACGAAAACACGGTGATTACTTTTTCCCACGATGTCAAGATCGAAGGACAGTCGCTTCCGGCCGGATCGTACGGATTGCACATCCTGCCGCAGGCTGATGAAATGACTCTGATTTTTTCCAAAAATTTCGCTTCGTGGGGCAGTTTCTATTATGATCCGAAAGAAGACGCGCTTCGGGTCACGGTCAAGCCGGCGGTCTGTGAGTTTCATGAAAATCTCCTCTACGGATTTGATCAAATCACAAGCAGCGCCGCGGTGGTCTTCCTGGCCTGGGAGAAGGTCAAGATTCCTTTCCGGGTGGAATTTGACACCAAGTCCATCCAGATGCAGTCCCTGCGTGCGGAGATGACCGGACGCGCATCGTTCTCGGCGCAAAATGTCGCCCAGGCAGCCAACTGGTGTCTTGCCAACAGCGTCATGCTTGACGAAGCGCTGATGTGGACCGATCGCAGTATCCTTCTGGGAGCCGGCACGAATGTCCGTCTGGTCAAGAGCGCATTGCTCGACGCATTGGGACGCAAGGACGAATCCGTCAAACTGCGTCAAGCGACGCTGGATGCGGCCACCGAAGCGGACATCAATGCCTACGGATACACGCTGCTCGGCGCCAGGAAGACGGCCGAGGCGATTGACGTTTTTCAGTTGAACGTCAAGAAATTTCCCAAGTCGTGGAATGTCTACGACAGTCTGGCCGAAGCTCAGTTGGCGGCCGGAAATTCAAAAGACGCCGTAGCCAATTACAGGAAAGCGCAGGGCCTGACGACGGATGACAGTCAGAAGAAGCGCATCCAGGGTATTCTGGACGGCATCCGGTAAGCCGGTTTGACAGGGAACCTCACGAGCGTGGGGTTCCCTGATTCGGAGGAGATTTCCGGCAAATTTCAGTGGACTTCGTGGGGCTTCCCGTCTATTTTCTCGAAACGATAACCGCAACGGAGTACCATGACCCTATCCCAACCCGCATACAGCAAGGCCGAAGAACTGGTTCACGCTCTCACCCACGGTATCGGCGCGGTGTTGAGCATCGCGGGGCTCGTGATTCTGGTCATTCTCTCGGCCCTGTACGGTGACGCCCGGCACGTGGTGAGTTGCGCGATCTACGGCGCCACGATGATCACGCTGTACACGGCGTCGACGTTGTACCATGCGGTGACCTCGTCGAAATGGAAAGTCCGTATGCGTATCTTCGATCATGCGTCGATCTACCTGCTCATTGCCGGCACCTATACTCCTTTCATGCTGGTCAATCTCCGGGGCCCGTGGGGATGGTCGATCTTTGGAGTGATCTGGGGCCTGGCCATCGTCGGTTTGGTTTTCAAATTATTTTTTACCGGTCGTTTCGGCATCGTCTCCACGGTCGTGTACATCCTGATGGGATGGATCGCGCTGATTGCGATCAAACCGATGATGGACCTGATCCCGTCCGGCGGCCTGACGTTGATCTTCACGGGAGGAGCCCTGTACACGGGCGGCGTGATTTTTTATGCGATGAAGAAACTTCGTTTTCATCACGCGATCTGGCATCTCTTCGTACTCGGCGGCAGCGCCTGCCATTTTCTTGCGGTG
This sequence comes from uncultured Bacteroidota bacterium, assembly GCA_964602985.1. Taxonomy (GTDB): domain Bacteria; phylum CLD3; class CLD3; order SB21; family SB21; genus CAYZJB01. Next base: position 6,797 of record CAZRTJ010000031.1, on the reverse strand, counting down.
TTGTGGTACGTGCTTCCTGCCGCATGATCGATTCCTTCATTCTGATCCTGGCCGACGGCGCGCGGTTCGACGTATTCGAAGAACTGCTCGCGGGGGGAGAATTGCCGCACATCCAACGTCACATCGTCGAGCGCGGCGGCTATCGCCGCATGACGACGGTGTTCACGTCGACCACAGGCCCGGCGTATGTGCCGTTCATGACCGGATGTTTTCCGGGAACCGCCAACCTCCCGGGAATCCGGTGGTTCGATAAGAAAGCCTATGCGGCCAAGTCCTTTCTGAATCCGCATCGGTTTCGGAGCTACTGCGGGTGGGAGGGATTTTTCATGAATCGCGATTTGCGTCCGAACCTCCCGACGATTTTCGAACTCCTTCCCGACGCGGTGAATGTGTTCGGTCCGATCTCACGCGGTGTTGCTCACGGAAACAATCCCGGCAAGCGACGCAAAGCCTATCACATCGCGCGCGCCCATTCCAACGGACGATACGAACCGGTGGACGCACTTGGCCTGCGCGTATTCATGCAGACGCTCGAGCGGCCGTCGCGCTTTCGCTTTCTGGCATTGCCCGGCATCGACGGCATCAGCCATAATACACACCCGCGGCATGAACGAACGATCGAGGCGTACCGGTTCGTCGACCACGCGATCGGACAGATCGCCGACCGACTGCGGCGCGACCGTACCTACGATCGCACGGCACTCGCCATTTGCAGCGATCACGGACTGTCGCAAACGCATACGCATTTCGACGTGCCGGTTTTTATGGAGGAATCGCTGGGACTGTCCACGTTGTTCTACACGAATGTCTTCCGCCGCCATCCCGTCGCCAGTGCGCACGTGTCAGGCAACGGCATGGTTCACTTATATTTCAAGATCAAGGACTGGCGCGATCCGTGTTACGATGAACACCTGACATCCTCTGGAACAGACCTGTTGAAGATCTTTCTGGAAAATCCCGCCGTCGATCTGGCGATCTGTCGTACGCGCGACGGATGGATTCGAATCGACGGCAGGCAAGGACAAGCGAAATTGAGAGAATCAGGAGACCGCATCGAATACCATGTGACGACCGTCGACCCGTTTGGTTTGCCGTCTTTGCCGTCATCGATGTCGTTTGACGACGCACTGCGTCTGACATTCGACACCGATTATCCCGATGCGCTCGTGCAGATCGCGCAGATTTTTCGATCCGAACGCTGCGGCGATCTGATCCTGTCCGCCACGCCCGGTTATGATTTGCGATTCAAATGGGAAAAACCAGAACACAAGTCCTCCCACGGATCGCTGCACCGCGATCACATGATGACGCCGTTTTGCATGAGTCTGCCGATGACGGACAGACCGGCCCGGTCGGTGGATGTGTTTCCGAGTGTCTTGTCCTGCCATGGAATGCAATCCTCTCAAGCCATTGACGGAAAATCGCTGGTCTGAGGAATTTTCACCGTTGCCCGGGTGGTCTTTCGACAGTCAGCGGCATGGTTCTCAGATCACATCCTGCAGCGGGCGTAGCGGGTCGCCGCTCATTCCCGTCCGTCAGGCTACCGGAATAATTTGTGAAAGCGGTTTTTCATTTCACTCGCTTTCATGACTGCCTATGGGCAACCAGCCCTGAAAGGGCTGAGTTTCTAAAGAATGGGGCAAAGCCCCATTCAGGATATCGGGAAGTCGGTCAAGCCCTGAAAGGGCGGCATTGATATGAACGGGCTGCGTGTCTTAACTAGAAGAATCCCGGACCTTTGGCAGGCAGCAGGCGAAAATAATTCGAAAGGAACTCTGGATGGTTTGGTTGATACGGATCCAACTGCGAAGGAGAACATTGGTCAGTCTGGCAGTCAGGACACATTGGATGGAAGAAACCGGTTCATAGAACAGTCCACCGCTTACGCAAAGGAGAGAACGGGATGAGTAGTGAAGAAGATGCCGCAACCATCGTCGCCTTGGAACGTGCGGCCTTAGATCGATGGGGCAAAGGGGATCCCTCCGGCTATTTGGAGATATGCGCTCCGGATGTGGTATACTTCGACCCGTTTCTGGAACATCGTCTGGACGGCTTGGAGAAACTTACTCAATACTACGAAGCTCTCCGGGGAAAAATACGGATCGACCGCGATGAACTCATTGATCCAAAAGTTCAACTGTGCGGCGATGTCGCCGTTCTCACTTTTAACCTCGCGGCGTATACGGGAACAACACAAATGCGTTGGAATTGCACAGAGGTTTTTGAACGCCGGAAGTATCGGTGGCTCATCATCCAGACCCATTGGTCAGTGACTCAGCATGTGAAGTGAGGACGTGTGCGCAGTTGCAACCACTCAACGTTGGCAGGCCATCATTGCCGTGGACGCATAGGAAGACGCAAAACGCAAGAATCGGACGACCGAAGCTTGACAAGTCAGACGTCTCACTCTACATTCGTTTGTAGCTCGCGAAACGGAAGGCCGCTTGACCAACGCTGAACGAGGATCCTGAGTGTCCGAGAAGGAAGCCACAGCCCGAATCAAGATCAACAAACTGCTCGAAGCGGCGGGCTGGCGCTTTTTCCCTCACGACAGCGGCCCGGCGAACGTTCGCCTGGAGCCATCCGTGGCCATCAAAGCCGCCGACCTCGACTCCCTCGGTGAGAACTTCGAGAAGGCCGAGCGAGGGTTCGTTGATTTCCTGCTTCTCGACATTCGAGGCTTTCCGTTGATCGTCCTGGAGGCCAAGGCCGAAGACAAGAACCCGCTCGTCGGCAAGGAGCAGGCGCGCAAGTATGCCCGCTCGCAGAACTGCCGCTTCGTCATCCTCTCCAACGGCAACCTGCATTACTTCTGGGATCTGGAACGCGGGAATCCCTACATCATTACTTCATTCCCGACACCCGATTCGATCGGCGGTTACAAGCAGGTCACGCCGAATCCCGAGCGCCTGATCGCCGAGCGAGTCGACCACGACTACATCGCCCTGACCCAGCGCCCGACCTACCAGTCCGACGCCGGCTGGAAGAACGAGGCCGAGCGCGCCGCGTACATCCAGGCCAACAAACTGCGGTTCCTGCGCTCGTACCAGCTCAAGGCCATCCACCAACTTCAGGCGGCTGTTCGGGACGGGAAGGGCCGATTCCTGTTCGAGATGGCGACGGGCACCGGCAAGACGCTCACCGCCGCCGCTGTCGTGAAGCTCTTCCTGCATTCCGGCAACGCCCGGCGCGTGCTGTTCCTGGTGGACCGTCTCGAACTCGAAGACCAGGCCAGGAAGGCGTTCGCGGCGCTGTTGTCGGCCGACTTCCAGACCGTGATCTACAAGGAGAACCGCGACGATTGGCGCCGGGCCGAGATCGTGGTCACGACCGTGCAATCGCTGCTGTTCAACAACAAGTACCAGCGTCTCTTCTCGCCCACCGACTTCGATCTCGTGATTTCGGACGAGGCCCACCGTTCCATCGGCGGCAACGCCCGCGCGGTCTTCGACTACTTCATCGGGTACAAGCTGGGCCTGACGGCCACGCCCCGGGACTACCTGCGGCGCTTCAACGCGAACGGCCCCACCACCCGCGACCCGCGCGAGGCCGAGCGTCGCCTGCTCCTCGATACCTACCGCACCTTCGGATGCGAGAGCGGCCAGCCGACCTTCCGCTATTCCCTGCTCGACGGCGTGAAGGACGGCTACCTGATCAACCCGACGGTGGTGGACGCGCGGACAGAAGTCACCACGGAGTTGCTCTCCGAAGAGGGCTTCATCGTCTCCTTCACCGACGACACCGGCGAAGACCAGCAGGAAGCTTTCAAGCAACGCGAATTCGAAAAACGCTTCTTTTCCGAAGCCACCAACGCGGTCTTCTGCAAGACCTTCCTCGAAAACGCCCTGCGAGATCCGGTCAGCGGCGAGATCGGCAAGTCCATCGTCTTCGCGGTCAGTCAGAACCACGCGGCCAGGCTGGCACAGATGTTCAACCAGATCGCCGACCGCATGTTTCCCGGCAAGTACCAGTCCGACTTCGCGGTGCAGGTCACTTCCCAGGTGCCCGACGCCCAGCAGTTCACCATCAACTTCGCCAACAACAACCTGCTCGGCTCAGGCAATTTTCTCCCGGCGTACAAGACCAGCAAGGCGCGCGTATGCGTGACCGTCGGCATGATGACCACCGGCTACGACTGCACCGACATCCTCAACCTCGGCCTCTTCCGCCCCATCTTCTCGCCCACCGACTTCATTCAGATCAAGGGGCGCGGCACCCGCAAGCACGACTTTCTGGAGCAACTCTTCGACGACGCGCTGCGCGAGGGCGTTGCCCAACCGCAAAAGACCGCCTTCAAGCTCTTCGACTTCTTCGCCAACTGCGAGTACTTCGAGACAGCGTTCAACTACGACGAGGTGCTGAAGCTCCCGCCGCCGAGAGCAAGGAGCACCGAGGAGGGCGGCGGACAAGGCCCAGTGGTCAGCGGCGCCTACGAGCATCTCGGCGCCGACATCATCGCCTCAGTCAAGGAAGAGACGGTCGGCTACGAGGGCATGAAGATCGACCGGATGTTCTTCGAGAAGTTCGAAGACGTCGTCCGCGCCGACAACACGATTGCCGCCGCCGTTGAGGCCGGCCAGTGGGATCGCGTGATTGACTACGTGAACCGCGAGGTCTTCGACAAGCCCGAGGAGTACTACAGCCTCGATAAGCTGCGCAAAGCCGTCGCTGTGGACCGCCGCATCACCCTGCGCGAGATTCTGGAGAAGGTCTTCGGCCTTATCCCGCGTTTCAAAAGCAAAGATGAAATGCTCGAAGAGGAGTTTGACAAGTTCGTCGCCGACCACGTGCCCGAACCGCCGTCGGCGATTCCGGCGATCAGGCACTACTTCAAGGCCTATATCACCAGCGGGCGCGTGCGCGAGATCATCGACCACGGCCAGTTCACCGATCTGGCCACCAACCCCGTGTTCTCCACACGCGACTTCAAGGCCGTTCCGGAAAAGTACCGCATCCTGGTGCCCGAATACATCAAGGACTATGTCCCCTTGAACCAGTTCGCCGCATAGGGAACCATGACCAAGCCACAGAAATCTACCGTCAGTGTTAAAGGAACCGAAATCACGGTGCTTGCCCACAACGAGCAGGATTACATCTCCCTCACCGACATCGCCAAACATCGAGAGCCGAATCGTTCCGACCATGTAATCCAGAACTGGATGCGCAATCGCAACACGATTGAATTCCTTGGGATATGGGAGACCCTGAACAATGCGGATTTTAAACCCCTCGAATTCGAGGGGTTTAGAAATCGGGCCGGGCTGAACAGCTTTGTGCTTACACCAGCCCAGTGGATACAAGCCACCGGCGCTGTCGGCATCGTTTCTCGATCAGGCCGCTACGGCGGTACCTTTGCGCACAAAGACATCGCCTTCGAATTTGCCTCCTGGATCTCCGTCGAGTTTAAACTTTTCCTCATCAAGGAGTTCCAGCGGCTGAAGGAGGATGAAAACAGCCGCCTCTCGCTCTCCTGGAATCTCAACCGAACGCTCTCCAAGCTCAACTACCGCATCCACACAGACGCCATCCAGGCTCACTTGATTCCCCCGGAGGTGACTCCGGCCCAGGCCGCCATGACCTACGCCAGCGAGGCAGACATCCTCAACGTGGCCCTGTTCGGACACACCGCCGCCGAGTGGCGTCGGGCAAACCCGGACAAGAAGGGCAACATTCGCGACCATGCCACAGTCGAACAGCTCCTTGTGCTGGCGAATATCGAGGGCATGAACGCAGAACTGATCCACATGGGCCTCCCCCAAGGCGAAAGACTCAAGCGCCTGAACGAAATCGCCATCCGACAGATGAGGGTGCTGACAGCCGCGCCTGCGCTGAAACAGCTGAAGGGATAAGCATGCTCGATACCGACACCAAACGCCGCATCGACACCGCCCGCGACATCCTCGTGGGCAAGGTGCCCGACCCCAAGAGCCAGGTCGAGCAGATCACCATCGCGCTGATCTACAAGTTCATGGACGACATGGACGCCGAAGCCGAGGAACTGGGCGGCAAGCGCAAGTTCTTCGCCGGCGACTACTCCCGCTACGGCTGGGCGAAGCTCATGCGCTCCGGGCTGGGTGGTCACGAGACCCTGAACCTCTACGCCGAAGCCATCGCCAAGATGCCGGAGAACCCCGGCATCCCGCCGCTGTTCCGCGACATCTTCAAGAACGCCTACCTTCCGTATCGCGACCCGGAGACCCTGCGCGCGTTCCTGAAGATCATCGACGAGTTCACCTACGACCACTCCGAACGGCTCGGCGACGCGTTCGAGTACTTGCTCTCCGTGCTCGGCTCGCAGGGCGACGCCGGGCAATTCCGGACGCCGCGGCACATCATCGACTTCATTGTGGAAGTCATCGATCCAAAGAAGACGGATACCGTCCTTGATCCCGCATGCGGCACGGCGGGATTTCTGATATCCGCCTACAAGCACATCCTCCGGGCAAATATGGAGGTGGCCACAAGAAGCACAAACAGCACAAAACAAGATTCTGCGAATCTTGTGCCCATTGTGGCTAATACTCTTACGCCCGACGAGCGCGGGCGGCTGGCCGCCAACTTCAAGGGCTATGACATCTCGCCCGACATGGTGCGCCTGTCGTTGGTCAACCTGTACCTGCACGGTTTCACCGACCCGCACATCTATGAATACGACACGCTCACCAGCCAAGACCGCTGGAACGAGTACGCCGACATCATCCTCGCCAACCCGCCCTTCATGTCGCCGAAGGGTGGCATCAAACCGCACAACCGCTTCTCGGTGCAGAGCAAGCGCAGCGAAGTGCTGTTCGTGGACT
>CAZRTJ010000030.1:0-38330 GCA_964602985.1 uncultured Bacteroidota bacterium | reverse complement strand
TTTCTACCCTATTTTATGGGCGTTGGAATTTCCACAACATTTGAAGGTAACTCGTTGAGTAATGGCGTCAATTATTAGCGGAAACCTCGTAGACCTCGCCGAGCTTAACAGAATGAAGTAAGGACAGAACTTTTGAAATAAGTGGCTTAAGATATTTCGGAGTACTACGATGATGATCCAGAACAACTATCGCCAGAGGATTGATCTTAAGATTCACCATTCTCTTTTTCCAACCACCCCATCTCCTGAACTGACGTGGCTTCGTGATCAGTGGATTCCATTTTGAGACGCCAATCAACGCATTCACCAAGCAGGATTTTCATGTAGAAACTCTTCCGAGGTTAGCGCTTGTTCTGCCATTTCCAGCACTTCTATGACTTGCTCTCGGTTAACGCTCGGAAACGCAATAAGAAACTCTTCCAGAGTTTCCCCGGTTTCGATATAGTCAAACAAGTTTTTGATTGGCACACGGGTTTCCTTGAAAACTGGCGTGCCGCTTAAGATATCCGGCGAGGTCGAGATTACTGCCAATATGCTCAAACCCCGTCTATCCCCAAGCACGAAATGTCCGATCCGGCTACCCGGCGTGTTTCCAGCGATGATCGGTGGGTCCGTTCTCCAGGCTCAGCACGCCCCGCGGACATACGGCGGCGCACACTCCACATCCGACGCAGGACGCGCGCACAATATTCTCTCCGCGCATGGCATAGGAACGCACATCAATACCCATTTCGCAGTACGTCGAACAATTGCCGCAGGACATACATTGTCCGCCATTGGTCGTGATGCGGAATTTAGATTTATACTTCTGAATGATCCCGAGAATCGCGGCGAGCGGACATCCAAAACGGCACCAGACCCGACTGCCCATGAACGGATAAAATCCCGTGCCGATTACGCCGGCAAAAATACTCCCGATGGCAAAGCTGTACCATTGGTTCACACGCCACGTCGAATCTCCAAACCATGCGCCGTCCGACAGGTAATTGGCCACCTGCATCCCCGTCATCACGACCGTGGCCACCAGGACCAGATGAATGCACCAGCGCTCGAATCGCCATGCCTTCAGCGATTTGTCCGACAATTGCCGGAACGGATCGCCGAGGGTTTCCGCCAAACCGCCACAACCGCACACCCACGAGCAATACCAGCGCTTGCCAAAAAAATACGTGAGCAGGGGTACGGCGAGGACGATGAGCCCGATTCCCCAAAACAACATGAAATAACCCAGCGCACCGTGCGAGATCAGGCTGTTCAAATTCCAGTCTGTAAAGAAATAATAATTCAACGGCCACGCGTACTTGAAATCAAATGCGGGTTTCTCCATCCGCTCCAACAGCCCCGGAATCAGGAAGGCAAAGCCAAATTGAAAGAAGATCACTGACGTCGTTCGGATCATTTGGTATGCTGAATGACGGTATTTGACGAACATTCGGATACCCATGACGATCACGGCCACCGTGTACAGGAATCCGTAGAGGAACCACTTGTCCGCGGGAGCGTTCTTGATCGCCATGCTCAGCGGATCGACGATCAAGGTCCAGTGCGTCATCCACTCCGGATGCCAATACAGCAAGATGTAAAAACCGATCAGGAAAATTCCGGTGAGCATGCCGAGCGCGCCCCGCGACGTAACCGACCCAAAGAAAACGAAGTTGTTCTTGATGCCGGGCTTGGATTCTCTCACCTGCGGCAGGATGTACAGTAAGGCGCCGACGATTCCGAGTACGATCGTCAGCAGAAACACCCAACCCGATTGTTCGGAGACGATGCCGACCGTGGATGATTTCGTGATCCAAAAGCGATATTGTCCCAGATTGTATCCGTCGACCTTGGCGTCGTCATTGATCAGAGCCGTGATGCGGGAGAGGAATTCCGCGCGCGACGAGAACAGCATGCCGTGGAGGGGCCGCAATTTGGCGAGCCGGTCCTCGGGCACCTTGCCGGCGAGCTGGTGCAGGGTTCCTTCATGGATCTGGAAGGAACCCGCAAAGAAGCAGGCGAGGAATACCAGCAGTGCGCTCACGAACACGCCGGCGCCGATTTTGCGGATGACCGGTATGGGGTGATGTCGCACAGGAAGGGCAATCTGCAAGGGCTTCATAGTCTCTCCAGATGGTCGTTACGCGGAAACGCGAAACAGGCCGCGTTTCTTTTTGTGGGTCAGAGTGCGTCCGGTTTTTTGATTGAAGGCCGCGACGACCTCGTTCTCCATCTGCCGGAAGAATTCGGGATCGAAGTTGGCTTCCCCCAGATGTTCGAGGACAAATTCAATCGCTCGCTTCTCACGAATCCATCGCTCGCATACTTCGTGGCGGTACCGGATGCCGAAGGTGTTGAAACCGATGATCTGCGACGTGTCTTTGGACCACACCAGCCGCACGGCTTTGGAGGCGTCCTCGTTCTGCCAGTATAGGGTCTCTTCATCCGGCCGGGGTGTATTGGCCACGAAGCCGTACGTCTGATACTCGAGATCGAAAAACTTGGCGGAATTGAACCAGATACCCCGATGGTAGGCCGTTCGTTCGCCGCACAGAGTCTTGGCGAGCGCCTGCGCCTGCATGCGTCCCGTGTACCACAGCTGTTCCACGCGCGGATGTCGCTCGCGATCGACCCGAAATTCCGCACAATCTCCGGCCGCATACACGTCGGGCACATTCGTCTCGAGAAATTCGTTAACCAGGACTCCACGTTTGGTCTCGATCTTCGAGTTTTTGACTACGTCAATTCGTGGGGTCACGCCGGCGGTGAGTCCGACAAATTCGCACGCGATCTCATCGCCCTGATCCGTGACGACGGCACGGACACGGCCGGCGGTGTCGGGGAGAATTTCGTTCAATTGCGTTTTGAAACGAAGCTCGACGCCAAATTGCCGGATGTGATTGCCCACAAGGATCGCCTCCTCGCGAGGCAGAATGTTGTCCCAGTAATTTTCTTCCCGAATCAGGAACGTGACGTCAATGTGGCGGGTGTGAAACATCTCGGCCATTTCCACGCCGATCAGTCCGCCGCCGACAATCACGGCGCGCCGCGTCGAGTTCGTCCAGGATTCCATCGACTGCAGGTCCTGGAGATTGTACAGGCCCTGAACGGCCTGGAGATCCTGCCCCGGCCATCCGTACTTGCTCGACTGCGAGCCGGTGGCGATCACGAGCTTCGAATACTCGATCGTTTCAAACGCATCCGTGATCAATCGTCGGTTGTCCGTATCGATGGTTTGGATTTTGGCGCGACGGAGCCTCAGATCATTCTTTTCCCAGAAGAAATCTTCATACGGTTTGGTGTTCTCAAACGTCATGTGGCCCATGTAGATGTACATGAGCGCCGGGCGCGAGAAGAAGTGATCGCTCTCGTCCGAGACGATCGTGATGGGGATCGAACTCCGTTTCCGCACGTGACGCGCGACGGTCGTTCCGGTAATTCCGTTTCCGATGATGACGAGATGTTCCATTGAGACCTGCCGAATAGAATGGATATAGAAAACTACAAAAATTGAACAAGCAAACAAGAGTCTCTCTGCGCAAAATCAGCCCCGCTGGTTCAGAGCGGGGCCGGAGGGGAGAGAGAGGATTCCTTGATGACGACGCCGGCCTGGTGATGGCATCGAACCATCGCCTGTTTTCTTCAGCTGTCGTCTGTATTCTGACAACGGAGCCAGGCAGGGATTATTCCCGGTCCAGCATCAGATTTTTGTTGCCCGAATTATCCATCGAGTCAGTCATTGGGAAGTATCCCCAGGAAAAATGATCACGTAACGATTCAGCATGTACTGATTGCAGCAGAACCGTCGCTCTCCAAATCATGAATTCCGTCTACACCCAACATGACCAACGTCAGCCAATTTTGACCGGCATTTGTCATTTTGGTGTAAATTCCGGTCTGTTTGAATGAAAAACTGACATGTAAACATTGACACCCGCTGGTTGTCAGCCTACCTTGGAGCGTCATTCAAACGCGGACATCTGACGCATCATGAACATCGCAGTCATCGGAATCAATCATCGCACCGCTCCACTGGCCATTCGAGAGCAGATGAGTTTCACGCCGGAGCAGATGAGGACGTTGCTACACCTGTTGCATCCGGGGATTCTGTCGGAGTGCTTCATGGTGTCGACCTGCAACCGCACCGAAATCTACGGCGTTCCCTTCCGCCCGGAAAGTTCGGAAGACGTTATTCGCCTCGTCATGGCTCAGGTGGGCATCCCCGATGTGTCTCGCGAACAGTTTTACGCCTACCAGGGACAGGAGGCCCTGCGCCATCTTTTCCGCGTGGTCACGGGCGCCGATTCCATGATCGTGGGAGATGTGCAGATCACCGGACAAGTCAAGCAGGGTTTTGGCGTGGCCAGCGAGGAAAAAACAACTGGATGGCTGCTCAAACGCGTGATGCAATCCGTCCTGCGTGTGGGCAAACGTGCCCGAAAAGAAACGTCCATATCCGAAGGTTCCGTCTCCGTCAGCGCCGCCGCCGTCGACAAGGCGGTCGAATTTCTGGGCTCTCTGGCCCATCGGACAGCGCTTATCATCGGCGCAGGGGAAACAGGAAAACTCTCAGCCAAACATCTGCGTGGACGCAATATCGGTCACCTGATCATCTCCAATCGGACGCGTGAGCACGCAGTGAGTCTGCAGCAATTCGTGGGCGGCGAAGTGGCCGAGATGTCCTCTCTGCCGGATGCGCTGGATCGGGCCGATGTAGTCATAACCTCCGTTGCAAGCGGCGAGCCCATTCTGCAGGCGGCCGACATCCGATCCCGTGCGGGCCGTCCGCTGTTGGTGATCGACCTGGGTGTGCCGCGCAATGTGGCGGCCGATGTGGGGGATCAGGACGGCGTGACGCTGATCGATCTCGACAATCTGGCCAATGTTGTCGACGTGAATGTGCAGAAACGCCAGGCGGATCTGCCGAAAATCGACGCCATCGTCGAGGAAGAAATGGAGCAACTGTTCGCATGGTACCGCGGACTGGTCGCACATCCGACGATTCAGGAATTGCACTCCCGTTTCGAAATGGTCCGAAATGACGAAGTCCAGAAATTTATCAACCGCTTCAGTGAACCGGAACGCGAACTCGTGGACCTTCTGACGCGACGGATCGTCAACAAACTGCTTCATTGTCCCACCGTGATGCTCAAGCAACAGACCGAAGAAGAAAATGCGGCACACAAGCTGACCCTGTTCCGTCACATCTTCGGCCTGTCCAATACGTAAGTCCATGCGTCGTCGTTTGATCATCGGCACCCGCGCCAGCGAACTGGCGTTGTGGCAGACGCGGTGGGTCGCCTCTCGTCTCCTGGAAGCGTTTCCAGACTTGCAGGTTGTGGAAGAAGTGATCAAGACGACGGGGGACAAAATCCTGGATTCGGCATTGTCCACAATCGGCGACAAAGGATTGTTCACGAAGGAAATTGAAATGGCCCTCCTCGACGGCAAAATCGACCTGGCCGTCCACAGCATGAAGGACGTTCCGACGAATCTGGTCGACGGACTCACGATTGGCGCCATTTCCGTCCGTGAAGACGTCCGGGATGTGTTCATTTCCCATCCACAAAAAAATCATCCAACTCTCTGGGACCTGCCGGTCGGGGCGACCATCGCCACGGGCAGTCTGCGCCGGCGCTCCCAGCTCCTTCATCGTCGTCCGGATTTCCGCATCGTGGACCTGCGGGGAAATCTATCCACGCGACGACGAAAACTCGAACATTCGGAGTGGGATGGAATCATCCTGGCCTGCGCAGGAGTCAAACGACTCGGTTGGGAAAATCTCGTGTCTGAAATGTTGCCCCCGGATCAGATGCTGCCTGCGGTGGGACAGGGCGCATTGGCGATGGAGATTCGGACGGGCGATTCCGCAAGCATAGACCTCATCCGCACACTGCATGACGAACGCACAGCGGCGGCTGTTGTGGCGGAACGCGCGCTGTTGAGGAGATTGGAAGGCGGCTGTCAGATTCCTGTCGGCGCCTTCGGACGCGTCGAAGGTGAGGACATCGTCCTCGACGCCATGGTAGGCAGTCTCGCCGGAGAGCGCGTGATTCGCGGGGCGGACCGCGGAGCGGATGCGAATGAAGTCGGCACTCGCCTGGCGGATACGCTGTGGAGTCAGGGCGCCGATGCGATTTTGAAAGAAATTCGAAAACACCAGTCCCCATGACCTCCCTGACCGGAAAGAAGATTCTCCTCACGCGAGCCGAAAACGACGCCGCGTCGTACATCCAGGTCTTCAAAGCCCAGGGCGCTGAAGTGTCCGCCATTCCGATGATCCGTGTCGATCGCATCGGGGACGCGGAGCTGCACGAACGAGTCGCAGCGATCCGACAGGCCGATCTCGTCGTGTGGACCAGTTCCAATGCCGTCAGACAGCTCTTGCCGTGGCTGTCGGAACATCGGCCGACCGATCTGGAATTTCTCCGACAACTGCCGCACTATGTGGTAGGTGAAACAACCGAGTCTATTTTGCGGGAATTTTCCATGAACCCGCTTTGGCCTCACGGCGTGCACGACAGCGACAGTCTCGCGCGAAGTCTGGCGCCGAACGTGAAAGAAAAAGTCGTCTTGCTTCCGAAAGGCACGTTGGCGATGGAGACACTGCCGACGATCCTGGCGCAGAATGGCGCGACCGTAATCGATATGATCGTGTATGAAACCCACTCGCCGGATGCGGGCTCCGTGGCCGAGCTGCGGTCGTTCGTGGCGCGACAGTCCTTTGACGTGATTTGTTTTTTTAGTCCGTCTGGTTTCCGATTTTTCGGACAAACCATTTCCTGTTCGGCTTGCGAGCATGCCGCCGTCGCCGCGATCGGTCGAACCACCGAATCGGCGATCCGGTCGGCCGGCTGGCATGTGGACGCGGTCGCGGAAACTCCGTCCCCGGCCGGCCTACTGCAGGCCGTATGTGATTTCTTCTCGAAGGAGGAGGCGCGTCTTGCTGAACAATGACCTGATTCTTCGCGCGATTCGGAAACAACCTGTGCCGCGCACGCCCGTATGGTTCATGCGTCAGGCGGGACGCTATTTGCCGGAATATCGCGCGGTCCGGGAGAAAGTTGACTTCCTCACGCTGTGCAAGACACCCGAACTAGCCGCGGAAGTGACCATCCAACCCGTGGATCGGATCGGAGTCGACGCGGCGATCATTTTTTCGGACATTCTGGTTGTGCCCGAAGCGATGGGGATGCGATTGATTGTCGAAGAAGGGAAGGGCGGGCCGCAATTTCCGGAACCCCTGCGATCCACCAACGACATTCGACGATTGCCCGTGGTCGATGTCGATAAGAAACTGAACTATGTGACGGAGGCGATTCGTCAAACCAAACGTCAACTGTCGGAACGCGTGCCGTTGATCGGGTTTTCAGGGTCGCCCTGGACGCTCGCCGCGTACATGATCGAAGGCAAGGGCTCGAAGAATTTTCAACACGTCAAGCAGTTCGTCTTTGATCGTCCGGCGGAAGCGCATGAATTGCTTGAGAAACTGGCGCAGTCGGTCGCATTGTATTTGGCGGCACAAATGGACGCGGGCGCGGACGTTGTCCAGATCTTTGACACATGGGGCGGCATTCTCAGTCCGGATGCGTATGCGGAATTTTCATTATGGTATATGCGCCGCGTGTTGGAATTGCTTCCTTCGTCGCGGGTTCCGGTGATTCTGTTCTCGATGGACTGCGGGCAGATGGTGGAGGCGATTGCCGATAGCGGCGCGGACGCGGTCGGCATCGATTGGGCGACGGACATGGGACAGGCGCGCGCGCGGATCGGATCGCGTGTGGCGTTGCAGGGAAACATGGATCCGGTGATGTTGTTCGCTTCTCCCGCGCGCATCGAAAACGAAGTGGCCGAGATCCTCCGGAAATTCGGCGCCGGTAGCGGACATGTTTTTAATTTAGGCCACGGCATTTTGCCGGAAACTCCCGTCGAGAATGTCAAAGCCTTCGTGGAGGCTGTCAAACGTATGAGTCCGTCGTATCATCAGAGGGATGCGTCATGAATCAGTTCTCCCGTATCGATACGGACATTTTAAAAAAATACGATCGTCCCGGGCCTCGCTACACGAGTTATCCCACGGCGCCGCTGTTTTCATCCGCATTTGGACCGGAGGAATACCGGCGAGAAATTCTCACGACCAATGAACAGGATGAAGCGGCCGACCTGTCGTTGTATTTTCATTTTCCATTCTGTGACACGCTCTGTTACTTTTGCGGGTGCACGATGCAGGTGACGCACAGCCGCGAACAGATCGCGGAATACAATCGTTACCTCAAACAGGAAATCGATCTCGTCGCACCGATGGTGCGACCCCGCCGCCGTGTGACGCAATTGCACTGGGGCGGCGGCACGCCATCGTATCTGACGCCGGACGAAATTCGCGACGTCGGTTCCCACATCCATTCCCGCTTCACATTCGCCGACGATAGTGAAATGGGCGTGGAGATCGATCCACGCGAACTGACACGCGACCACATGCAGGCGTTTCGCGAGGTCGGGTTCAATCGCATGAGCATCGGCGTACAGGACATGGACCCCGCCGTCCAAAAGGCCGTCAATCGCGTTCAGCCGGAATTGATCACTCGGGACGCGATCCGGTGGGGACGGGAACTCGGTTTTCGCAGTGTCAACATCGATTTGATCTATGGGTTGCCGTTTCAAACGGAATCGTCCTTTGCGAAAACCGTACAGCACGTCATCGAGTTGGATCCGGATCGCATTGCTGTATTCAATTACGCGCACGTGCCGTGGTTGAAGAAGCATCAGAAGATGATCCGCGCCGAGGATTTGCCGACGCCTGATCAGAAACTACAGATTCTCAAGCGGACGATCGAACAACTGATGGACGCCGGCTATTGGAACATCGGCATGGATCACTTTTCCAAAACGACCGATGAGATGACGATCGCACAGAAAACCAAAACGCTGTATCGCAATTTTCAGGGGTATTCGACGCGCGCCGGGTGCGATCTCTACGGATTCGGCATGTCCGCGATCGGACAATTCCGCGAAACGTACCAGCAGAACGTGAAAACTCTCGGTGAGTATTACGATGCGCTCCGTCAATCCCGACTCCCTACGCATGTCGGCTATCGCATGACTCGCGATGATCATGTTCGCAAAGACGTGATCATGCGCATCATGTGTGACATGGAATTGGATGGAAGCGCCATCGAGGCCAAACACGGGATCGTTTTCGAAGAGTATTTTAGAAACTCCCTGACCAAATTGGAACCGCTGATCCTGGACGGTCTGGTGGAGCGCGTGCAGAATCGGATTCGCGTTGTTGGGATGGGACGCTTGATCGTGCGCAATATCGCCATGTGTTTCGACGCGTACGTCGATCAGATGATGAAGGAAAAACCGATCTTTTCGAGAACCGTATGAACAGAACGGCAGTGGTGCTGTTTCAACTGGGGGGACCGGACTCGCTAGAGGCGGTCGAACCGTTTCTCTGTAATCTTTTTTGCGATCCGGATATTATCGATTTGCCGGGCGCGTTTCTTTTTCGCAAACCACTTGCCCGCATCATCAGCCGTCGCCGCGCGCCGGTTGTACAGGAGTTGTATCGCCGCATCGGCGGCAAGTCGCCCATTCGTATCCAGACGGAATTGCAGGCAGACAGTCTGCGCGAGGAATTGGCGAAGCGAGGGCATGAGATGAATGTCGTGATCGCGATGCGGTACTGGCATCCGATGACCGGGGAAGCCGTGCGCCAGCTCGTCGATGACGGCATCGAGCGCGTCATTCTACTGCCGTTGTATCCTCACTATTCGCGGGCGACGACCGGTTCCGCGATGAATGAATGGGTGCGCGCGATGAGACGGCTGAACGGACGCGCCCTGCCGTACCGGTTGATTCACTCGTATCCGGATCATCCGTTGCTGATCGACGCGTTTATCGAGCGAATCGAAACCGCGCTACGGCGTGTTCCGGAAACGGACCGGGCGAAAATCCATCTCGTCTTCAGCGCCCACGGGACGCCCATGAAACTCGTCCGGCAGGGCGATCCGTACTCTCATCAGATTCGTCAAACCGTGGACGCGATCGTGACGCGCGCCCGTTTTGGACTCCCGTACCATCTGTGTTTCCAAAGCAAGGTCGGTCCGCAAAAGTGGCTGGAACCGTCGCTGATCGATACCCTCGATCGCCTGGCCGCCGAGGGCGTCTCGCATCTGATTGTCGTTCCGGTCGCGTTCGTCACCGACCATATCGAGACGCTGTCTGAAATCAACATCGAAGCGCGCGAGCATGCGATCCGCAAAGGAATCGCCTATTTCGACATGATGCCCGCGTTGATTCGCAGTCCGAAATTCATCGCGTGTCTGGCGGATCTCGTGATTGGAGAAATCAATCGTGCGTGATCCCATTGTCATTATCGGCGGAGGGATTTCCGGACTGGCCACCGCGTGGTGGCTGAAAAAGGCGGGAGTTTCCGCCGTGGTCCTGGAACAGTCGGGCGTCGTCGGAGGGACGATGAAAACGATTCGTGACGAGGAATGGCTGGTCGAAACCGGACCGAATTCCGCACTCGAAACGACGCCGTTGATCCAAACGCTCATCGATGACGTCGGACTGGCGAATGAAAAAATCTACGCCGACGACCAGGCCGCTCGCCGCTACATCCTGCGCGACGGGGAACTGCGGGCGCTTCCGATGACTCCCGGACAACTTCTGCGGACCTCCTTATGGTCGACGCGCGCGAAGTTGCGACTCTTGAAGGAGCCGTTTGTCGGCCGCGCCACGCGGGAAGAAACGGTTGCGGAATTTGTCGAGCGACGCATCGGTCAGGAATTGCTGGACTACGGGATCAATCCCTTTGTCGCGGGGGTCTACGCGGGCAATCCGGGAAAACTCAGTGTGCAGGCGGCCTTTCCAAAACTGTATCAGTTGGAGAAGCGATACGGCAGTCTGATCAAAGGACAAATCAAAGGCGCGCGCGAGCGAAAGAGGAACGGCGAGATTTCCAAAGATCGTGCACGGTTGTTTTCATTCGTCCACGGTATGCAAAGTCTGCCGAATGCCATTGCACGGGCGTTGGGTGATGGAATTCGTACGGGTATCGGCGTCGTGGAGATCCGCCGACTCCCGGATGGACGATTCGTCGTGCGATCGGAAGGCGCTGAATGGCGGGCGAGTCAGGTGATTTTTTGTCTGCCGGCCGGGAACACGGCGGATCTGCTGCGTCCGTTCGATGGCGAAGTGGCCGATCAACTGCAATCCATTCACTATCCTCCGGTTGCTGAAGTATTTCTGGGTTTTCGCAAGAGCGACGTTGGACGATCGCTCGACGGATTTGGATTTCTGGTGCCGGAAGTCGAACGCCGCAGGATCCTGGGTTGTCTCTGGTCCACGACTCTATTTCCCCAACGCGCTCCGGCCGATCACGTCGCGCTGTCCACGTTTGTCGGCGGATCCCGTCAGCCGGAACTGTGTCGCCTGAACGATGGCGATTTGACGGAAACCATCCTGTCTGATTTGCGCGAATTGCTTACGATCCGCAACGATCCGGTCTACGCGCGCATTGTCCGCTGGCCGAAAGCCATTCCGCAATACGAGCTGGGTCATCTCGAAAAAATGGCCGCGATCGAGCGGTTGGAATCGCGAGTTCCCGGATTATGGGTGAGCGGAAATTTCCGCGGTGGAATTGCCGTCGGGGATTGTATCAAGCAATCGGAAATCGTAGCACAGCGAGTCTTGCAAACAGCTTTTCAAAAAAGGGAGTCGGTGGTATGAGCGGATTTCCTGTAATGCGATTGCGTCGCACCCGCATGACGGAAGCATTCCGTTCGATGGTGCGGGAGCATCATCTTCGGAAGGAGGATTTGATTTATCCTCTCTTTGTCGTTCCCGGTCAGAAATTTCGTAAAGAAGTGTCGTCGATGCCAGGCGTCTTCCAACTTTCGGTGGACGAGTGTGTCAAAGAATGCGGAGAGGTGCGCAGTCTGGGAATTCCGGCTGTGATTCTCTTTGGAATTCCCGACCACAAAGATGAAAAGGGAAGCGGGGCCTACGATCCTCATGGCATCGTACAAACCGCCGTTCGCGCCATCAAGAAATCCATCCCCGATCTGGTCGTCATCACGGATGTGTGCTTGTGCGAGTACACCTCGCACGGTCACTGTGGGCTGATCGATGGCGACAAAATCCTGAACGATCCGTCGGTCGAGTTGCTGGTTCGCGAGGCCCTCACCCACGCGGACGCGGGGGCGGACATGGTCGCGCCATCGGACATGTTCGACGGGCGGGTGGCGGCGATCCGGCGCGGTCTCGACGAAAAGGGTTTTGCGGACCTGCCGATCCTGTCGTACGCCGCGAAGTATGCGTCGGGATTCTACGGACCGTTTCGTGATGCCGCCGAGAGCGCTCCTCAATTTGGCGATCGTCGTTCGCATCAGATGGACCCGGCCAATTCGGACGAAGCCCTGCGCGAGGTCGAGCTCGACATCGCCGAAGGCGCCGACATCGTCATGGTCAAACCGGCCTTGAGCTATCTCGATGTGATTCGACGCGTCAAGGATCGTTTTCACCTGCCCGTCGCTGCGTATAATGTCAGCGGAGAGTATGCGATGATCAAGGCCGCGGCACGAAACGGATGGATCGATGAAACGCGCGTGATGATGGAAACGCTGATCAGCATGAAACGCGCCGGCGCCGATCTCATTCTGACGTATTTTGCGAAGGATGCGGCCAGGCGGTTGAACGGATGAAGACACGAGAAACCCCGCAGGAGTATGAATACAAAAATATCTGATCAACTGTTCGCGCGCGCCACTCAGTGCATTCCGGGCGGCGTCAATTCGCCGGTACGCGCATTCCGATCGGTCGGACGGAATCCGATTTTTATTTCCAAAGCCCTCGGTTCCCGACTCTGGGACGAGGACGGCAACGAGTATATCGACTACGTCGGTTCGTGGGGCCCGATGATTCTGGGGCATGCATTTCCGCCCATCCTCGAGGCCATTCAAAAAGCCGCGGTCGACGGGACGAGTTATGGCGCTGCCACGCGGCGCGAGGTGGAGATGGCGGAGCGGATCGGTACAGTCTTGCCGTCCATGGAGATGGTCCGCATGGTCAACAGCGGGACCGAGGCCACGATGAGTGCGATCCGTCTGGCGCGCGCGTCTACGGGACGAGACAAGATCGTCAAATTTGCCGGTTGTTATCACGGTCACGCGGATTCGTTTTTGGTCCAGGCCGGTTCGGGCGCGCTAACGCTGGGCGTCCCCGACAGTCCGGGAGTGCCGGCATCGATTGCGCTAGGCACGCTCACTGCCCGCTTCAACGATCCGGATTCGGTGGAGAGTCTCTTCCAGAATCACGACGGACAAATCGCGGCCGTGATTGTCGAGCCGGTCGTCGGCAACATGGGTTGCATTCCGCCGAAAGGAAATTTCCTGACGATCCTGCGGCAACTCTGCGACCGGCATGGCGCGCTGCTGATCTTGGACGAAGTGATGACGGGCTTTCGCGTGTCGCTCGGCGGCGCGCAGGAGAGATTTGGCGTGCGACCCGATCTGACGACGCTGGGCAAGATCATCGGGGGCGGTCTGCCGGTGGGCGCGTACGGCGGACGAAGGGATATTATGTGTCACGTCGCGCCCGCCGGTCCAATGTATCAGGCCGGCACGCTGTCGGGCAATCCGCTCGCGATGGCCGCCGGAATGGCCATGCTGGATCATTTGAATCGCGACGTGTACGAGGATCTCGAACGAAAATCCGCCGCGCTGGAAAAAGGATTAAAGGAAATCGCCCGGTCAAAGAGTTTGCCGGTCACGCTGAATCGCGTCGGTTCGATGTTTACGATGTTCTTCACTTCGACCGAAGTCGCGGACTACGAGACGGCGAAAACCGCCGACACGAATGCATTTGCCGTTTTTTTCCGCAATATGCTGGAGCGCGGCATCTATCTGGCTCCGTCGCAATTTGAAGCCGCCTTCATGAGCGCGGCCCATACCGATGAGGATATCCAGAGGACCCTTCAGGCGGCAGAAGAGAGTCTGTAAGGGGAGGGATCGGGGGGATGTTTGAACAGTGATGGAAAGAGACGCGTGGGTCATTTCCTGGGATGACAGATACCGCGCCGTCCGATGACCATTCTTATGGCCCGGTCACTCCAGTTCCTCCCACGGATTGCAAAGGTGCAGGAACGCGAAATTTTTCTTGACTCTGCTTCATTGAAAAGTTATCCTGCGCCGTCGTCGTAGTCCTGCGTTCCAGTATGCAGTTGTTGCTGGCTTCCAGGATGAAAGTAAATGGGAGTTCTTTATGACTTCAAGTGTCAGAATCTTTGTCCTGTCAACGATCGTTCTGTTGCTCTTTGGATGCGACAACAAGAGCCATGTTGACCCGAATGATCCTGATACCGCTCTCCGGCTCTCCGCAAGTGTGCCGGCTGACGCGCAGCAGAGCACCAATCTGTTTAATAACCCTTTTCTGGTTTTGAAATTTACGAAGTCAATCGGATACATTGACGAAGAGGGTTTTGAAATTACGCCGTCGGATAATCTCGAAATCGATGATGTCGATATTCTCGGAGGGTTTGATTACGATGAGTATGATGACCGTACCATCTCGGAAGATCGCTTTGCGAAGACAGGACAATTTCCAGGCCGGCTTCGCCAAAAATTCATCAAGTCGGTGGAACTACTTGACCTGAAGGCGGCTCACGAGATCACCAAGCCAAGCCTCCACAAGTCAGACGATGAGGTAGTGAACAGCATCCTTGTGGTTTCTCTTTATCGGCGTGATGGCTTTCCACTCCTCTACGAAGTCGGGCAAACGTACACTCTGCGGATCGATAAGTCTGCAATTCGGGATATCTTTGGAAACTCTCTGGAGGAAGACATCAATATTGCGTATACGCCAGAACCGTTTTTCCGCGTCGGCGAAGCATGGCCGGCGGAAGGAGAATTAGCCCCCCACGGTCTTTCATCGATGTGGATCTACTTCAATGACCAGATTCAATCGATTCCGGACAATGCGCTCACCACGGTACCGGAGAAGACATTCACGTCCAGTTTGCTCAGCGAAGCGACCGCGGCACAGTTCTTTGCGGCAACGCCTTTTGGTTCGGGCCTCTCGTTTAATTGGACCTTGTCCAAAGACATTACCAGCATACACGGTGCGAAATTGGAAGAGGATTTTCTGTCCAACTTTTCTGTCGGTCAAGCTCAGGTTCAGTCGATTGAGCCGGATCCGGGCGAGTTTGTAACAAGTCTGACCCGATCAATTATTGTGGAATACAATACGCCAATCAAGACCGGGACGATGACCATTCAACCCCAGGTCACGGGCACTACCTATCTGTCCGGCCATTCGATTTCCTTCACGACAAGCCTTGGACTGAAGTCCAGTTCAGTACATACGGTGAGTGTTACAGGAGTCCAGGACCTCATGGGGAATCCCATCCCAGATACTACGTTTTCTTTTTCTACCGACGCCTTCCGCATTACTTCCTCAAACCCTGTTCCTGCGCAATTTAATGTTCCGCGATCGTGGACGATTTCTCTCGGGACGAACGCCATTATAGATGTCAGTAGTCTTACTTCTGCAAACATTTCGATCGTTCCTGCCTTGCCGTTCGGTCGCTTCTTGGATTACAGCGGACAGTCCATTCTGATTGATCCGACAGGGTATTTCGCGACGGCAACGGCCTACACGCTGACGGTAGCGGGTGTGAAGGACAGGTGGGGCGACCTCCTTCAGCCGCATTCGCTGTCCTTTACTACGGAAGGCCCGCGCATGTGGGGAGTCACTACCACGTCTCCGCCCAATGGCGCCATGGACGTGAATACGTACGAGGACTTCTATTTCTATGTGAACGACTATGCCAATGATACCACAGTGCCCAATGGCTATACCATCACACCCTTCGTTGATGGGTCCATGCAGGATCACGGAGATCACCTCCACTTCTTCCCCAGCACCTTGAAAGTAGGAACTACGTATACGATCAATTTCAAGTCCACCATCACGAATCAGTTTGGCGATCCAATGACGCCCTATACGTATACGTTTACAACGCTGCCGTTCAAAGTGACGAGCACCTATCCACCGGCGGGTGCCACCGGGGTATACCGCTACACATCCGTCCAAGTCAACTTCAGCAGTCCCGTACTTTCGTCAACCGTCGACTCCGCCATTTCGGTGTCCCCTCCGACGTCAGGGTATGCGTACTCGTCATACAATTCCATCTACTGGAATCCGGTTAACCAGTTGAACGCCAATACGACGTACACGCTCACGATCAGTAATCGCCTGTTGAGCACTGACAGTGTGGCTGTTCAGCCTTATTCGTTCTCTTTTACAACGGGAAACTGAGGAAGGCCGGCTGGAATAGACTGATTTGAAATCGTGCAGATCTTACGGAAGCCAGTTGAGAGGATGGGATCTCTTCCCATCCTCTCGATTTTCTGGAAAGGTGACTACGAATTCGGCCGCTTATGCAGGGGCACGTATGGCCTCTGAGCGTGGCCCGTGTAAACCTGTCGAGGACGTCCGATCTTGGTTTCCTTGGACTCCATCATTTCCTTCCACTGCGCGATCCATCCGGGCATCCGCCCGATGGCGAACATCACCGTAAACATGTCCACCGGAAATTTCATCGCGCGATAGATGATGCCGGAATAGAAATCGACGTTCGGGTATAACTTCTTCTCCACAAAGTACGGATCCTTCAGCGCGACGTCTTCCAGCTTGTGTGCAATGTCGAGCAACGGATCGTTGATGCCGAGCTTGGCCAGCACCCGGTCGCACGTCTTCTTAATGATCTGCGCACGCGGATCGAAATTCTTATACACCCGATGTCCAAATCCCATGAGACGATAGTTCGAATTCTTGTCCTTCGCCTTGTCGACGTATTTCTGTACGTTGCCGCCGTCTTCATGAATCTGCATCAGCATTTCGAGGACCTCCTGATTGGCGCCTCCATGCAGGGGCCCCCACAGCGCGCAGATCCCGGCGGAGATCGCCGCAAACAGATTAGCGTGACTGCTCCCCACCAGACGGACGGTCGACGTCGAGCAATTCTGCTCATGATCCGCATGGAGGATGAACAGCTGGTCCAGCGCCCGCTCGATGTCCGGATCGACTTCGTACGGTTCGGCCGGCACGGCAAACATCAGACGAAGGAAGTTGGCGCAGTAACTCAGCGCGTTCTTCGGATACAACATCGGCTGGCCGATGGACTTCTTGTACGAGTACGCGGCGATCGTCGGAATCTTAGCCAACAGACGATAGATCGAGACGGCCACATGATCCTTGTTCAACGGGTCACTGCTGTCCTGATAAAATGTCGAAAGGGAGCATACGACCGCCGACAGCAGAGCCATCGGATGCGCATCCCGCGGGTAGGCATCGTACAGCTTTCGCAGAGACTCATGCAGCATGGTGTGGCGCGTGATGTGGTGTCGAAAGGTCTCCAACTGCGATTGCGTCGGCAGTTCGCCGTGGATCAGCAGGTAGCTGACCTCCTGGAAGTTGGAGTGCTCACAAAGGTCCTGAATGTCGTACCCGCGATAGCGCAAGATGCCCTTGTCTCCATCGATGAACGTGATCGCGCTGGTGCACGCTCCGGTGTTTCCATATCCCGGATCCAGCGTGATCAGTCCCGTTGCCGCCCGCAATTTGCCGATGTCGACGGATTGCTCCTGTTCGCTTCCGGTCATCACCGGCAAATCGAGCGTCTTGTCGTCGTAGTGAAGTGTCGCTTTGGTGGTCATGAATTCTCCTTCGCGGCAAAAATCGTGTATAAAAAGTTCGTGGTACTGCAGTTACAGGATGAAGGCATACGTGCCTCGGACTTGAGCGTGGAAAAACTTAGCAAATGGCCTCTGGATGTGCAAGCAAATACAAGCGCCGCTGCAATCAAAGACAATTTCTCGTGGCCTGCAAAGTCAGAATGTCCAGTTTCGAACTTATCCGTGGGCCTCTGGATTTCACGTACCACGGAGCCTGCGCGCGAAGGGGACATGGGAGGTCGTGAACTCCCCGGCAAAGCCCGAGCGCGACGACAACTGCGCTTGAAATTACCAGATATCTCGTCGCTTCGCTCAAAATGATACAGCGGATTTTTCCAACAACCAGCTAAAAAGTTTTCTTCGTCGGCAGGGTGATCTTGAATTCCGTTCCCTCTCCGGGTCGGCTATCGAAGAATATCGTGCCTTTGTGATTCTCGATGATCTTGAAGGAGATCGATAATCCCAAGCCCGTGCCCTTCCCGACGGGTTTGGTCGTGAAGAACGGATCAAAAACCCTGGCCTGGATGGCCTCGGGAATTCCCGGTCCGTTGTCGCGAATGCCGATCAAAATATTGTTCACTCCGGCGACCGTGCGGATCCATATGTCGCCCCTTCCTTCGATCGCCTGGATCGCATTGGTCAGGATGTTCATGATCACCTGATTGATCTGGCCGGGATTGCAGTAGACCTTGGGAAGGGGAGTGTAATCGCGGTGGATCTGAATGCGCGTCTTGTATTCGTTCTTCAGGATGTTCAGCGTGCCGTCGATGCTCTCGTTCAGGTCCACATCTTTGTACTGCGCCTCGTCCAGACGAGAGAAATTCCTGAGGTCCTCGACAATTTTCTGCGTCCTGTCCACGCCGTCTTTCATTTCGTGAATGACCGACGGCAAATCGTCCAGGAATTTTTCGAGCTTCGATTGGTCGATCAGTCGGTCGATTTCTTCCAATTTCCGTCGAAAATCATCGTGCGGCGGGTCGGGGATGGTCTTGAACGGCTCATAGTAATCAAACAGAGCCGAGAACTCGTCATACAGCTTGCGCAGATCGCCGGATTTTTTTTGCAGATACGCGATGTTCGCTTTGACGTAGGCAACCGGATTATTGATTTCGTGGGCCACGCCCGCCACCAGTTGTCCCAGCGAGGCCATCTTCTCCGACTGCACGAGGTGCATCTGGGTTTCCTGCAATTCCCGAAGCAATCGCTCGGCATTTTCTTTTTCCCTGACCAATTCCCGTGTGCGACTGATGATCTTTTTTTCCAATTCTTCCGTTCGCCGCATCGTCTGCAGTTCACGGAAACGATAGACCGTATACGTTGCCAGACCTGCGAGCAGTGTCACAAACGCCATGAACCAGTATGTTTTGTAGAATGGCTTGAGGATCGTAAAGTGGCATTGTGCCGGTCCCGTCCACTCACCCAGCCCTGCAGTGGCCTGGACTTCAAACACATAGTCCCCGGGATCCAGGTTGGTATACCGGACGGAGGTTTCCGCCGACGGGGTCGACCATTCGTTCTGAAATCCCGCGAGCCGATAGCGGAAAGTCACATCGTCCTCCGCCAGAAAGGATGGCGAAACAAATTGGAACGCCACATTGTTCTGAATGTGACTGATCCGATGGGACAAGTCAAACAGACCCGCCGGCTCCGCGGCGAACGATTGCAATGCGCGGCCCGCGAAATTCGACACCATGTCACCCGATGCATTCTGCGCCGCAAACGATGTCAGAATGACGCTGTTGACCGTCCGGTGCCCTTCCAACTGAAGGTCCAGCGGCATCACCGTCAAACCGCTCCCCGTGCCAATCCACATTTGTCGGTCATCGGCAACAAGACTATTGCCCGTCGGGATTTCGTTGTCGCTGAGTCCGCGTTTGCGGGTCAATGTTCGGAGAACATGACCGCTTTTCGGATCCAACACTTGCAGTCCGCTGTACCCCCCGATCCACAATCTCTGCATCGGATCGATATACACGGCATTCACGATGTTGTCGATCAACCCCTCGCGTCGAGTGAGCCACTGCAGTCGATCCCGCACATCGGACGGAGCGTTCGCCGGCCAGTCGTGTATCCTCAGTCGCGTCAGCCCGCGTTCGGTTCCCATCCACAGGTAGCCGTCTGCATCTTCGGCCAGGCTGAGAATGACGTTGTCCGGAAGGCCGTGGTCGCGCGTGAGGGCCGTGAAGCGATCGGTCGCCTCATCAAAGACCGCCAAGCCCCCGCCGATCGTGCCCGCCCACAAGCGTCCACCGGAATCCTCAAACAAGCACCATGCATTGTTGTTCAGCAGGCCGTCTTGCGTTCTGAAAATGCGAATGCGCCAGTTCCCGTCGTCATTCCAGTCGATGCGACCGATCCCCTGATCGACGCTGACAAACCACAGACGCGACCGGAGATCCACGAGCAGATCCGATACCGAGGCCCTGCCCAATTCAGGGACGTCGTCAAATCGCACCAGCACGAATCCGTCGCTGCGTCGTCCGCGCCGCAGGAGGACTTGTCGTCGCTGGTTCATCCGTGGCGAATAGACGCCATCGGCTCGAACGAGCGCCAACAAGCCCGTCTGCGAGCCCAGCCACGTGATGCCGGCCGCGTCCGTCGTGATGGCAATCACGCTGTGCTCTCTGAGTTCATACAACGACCGAAAACTCCTGTCCGCCTGCATGACGGTGACTCCGCGTGGTGTCCCAAGAAAAAACGTGCCGTCGCTCGTACGATCGATGGCGATGACCATGTTGTCGATCAGGCCGTCCTGGATGCGGTAATGCAGAATTCTTTCGGACACCAGTTTCACCGCTCCCTTGGCAAACGTTCCAAACCAGACATTTCCCTCGCGATCTTCAAACGTGCGATAGATCTGACTAGTCGGGAAGCCCTGCCGCTCCGAATAGGACTTGAATTCGAGAGATTCCTGCGGCAGGACACGGATGGCGCCATTGCTGCTGGAAAACCAGAGATGTCCCTCGCTGTCTTCGGAAATGGAATGCACCTCCGCTTGGAGCGCAGGCAGTAACTGAGGCACACGCCTCAGCCCCTCCGCCGTTACACGCACCGGCCCTTGCGGTGTCGCCGCCCAGATGACACCCAGACGATCGATCCGCACTGCCGTGACATGATGATGAGGCATGCCGTTCGATGGTGTCCATGACACGACGGACTTCATCTGTCCATCCCGGTAGCGCACGAGCGCTAAACCGCGTGCCGTCCCGACAGCCACCGAATCACCCATCGCGGCCACTGAATACACGACCGCGGAAGGCAGTCCATTCCGCTCCGTCCAGGTCGTAAATTGCTGCGTCTTCGCATCGAAGAGGCTGAGACCCGCCGCCGTAGCAAACCAGAGGCGGCCCTGGCCGTCCTCGGCGATCTGACGCACGATGCCCCGACCCAATCCGTTTCGGTAATCCAGATTTGTGAAGGAGTCTATCTCCGCATCGTATCGCGCGACGCCTTCGTCGGTGGCAAACCAGAGTTGACCGTTCCGACACACACAGATGTCGCGAATGACGTTGCTGGCTAGGCCGTCTTCTTTGGTAAACGTGCGGAAGTGTCGCCCGTCGTATCGGGTCAGTCCCCCCGCGGTGCCGAACCAGATGAATCCGAGACTGTCCTGGTTGATCGCGAAGACCTGGTTTTGCGGAAGCCCGTTTTCAGAGGAATAAATTTTCAGAAAATAACTTTGTGCGAAGAGATTCGCCGCGCTCAGCCAAACCATTGCGCATGTGATTCGCCTGATCATACCGCAGCCGATGGACACTCGTCGCGCAGGACACATTCTGCGCACTTTGGTCGGCGAGCCGTACACGTGGCGCGCCCGTGATCCTGCAGGAGATGTCCGATGCGCGTCCATTCGTCACGCGGCACCCGCTCCTGCACATCACGCTCTATCTGAAGGGGGTTGGAGGAATGCGTCCATCCGAGTCGACGACTGACGCGGATCACGTGTGTATCCACGACGACTCCGGGGATGTTGTAAATCTCGCCCCGGATGACGTTGGCTGTTTTCCGCCCGACACCCGGCAGCGCAACGAGATCCTCGACCGAGGACGGCACCTTTCCGTCGTATGTGGCCATCAATTGGCGTGCGCATTGCCGGAGATATTTGGCCTTACTGCGGAAGAGCCCGGTTGTCCGGATATGCGATTCGATCTCCGTCAGCGACGCCGCGGCCAAATCCCTGGGTTCCGGGAAATGTCGGAACAGTCCCAAGCCAACTTCGTTGACGCGATCGTCCGTGGATTGCGCGGACAAAATCGTTTTGACAAGCAATTCAAACGGATTCCGGTATGTCAGACGACACCGGGAATGAGGAAATCGTTTCTTGAGTGCCTGCACCACGGTCAGAGCGTACGACTTTTTCTTCATGTGTGACGAGGAAAATATAAGCCGTCGGTGCCGCAGAAACCATTGAAATTACGGGTTCGTGGAGTTCACCGGGCCGGTGGGAGGGTCCTTCACTTCCTGTGTGAGGTCGGCCACCTGATTTTGCCGAATGAGCTCTTCGATGTCGTCGGTCGAAGCGGCTTCCCCGCGGTTCTTGAAGCTGACGGAGACGACCTTGGATACGCCGGCCTCCTGCATCGTGATGCCGAAGATATTTTGCGCCGCCTCCATCGTGCGTTTGTTGTGGGTCACGACGATGAATTGAGTATCTGCGGAGAAATCTCGCAGGATTTTGGTGAACTTATCAATGTTCGTATCGTCCAGGGGTGCGTCCACCTCGTCAAGAATACAGAACGGACTGGGTTTGACGAGGTAGATGGCGAAGAGGAGCGAAATTGCCGTCAACGTCTTTTCGCCTCCCGACAACAGAGCGATGTGTTGCGTCTTCTTGCCGGTCGGTCGGGCCAGGATGTCGATGGCCGCCTCCAGCGGATCCTCGTTGGGCGCCAGCTTCAGGTCCGCCTCGCTGTTGTCGAACAGACCCGTGAAGATCTTGATAAAGTTCTGACGGATATTTTCGAAGACGTTGAGGAACTGTTTTTGCGCGGTGGCATTGATGGTTTCGATCGTCTGCAGAAGCTGGCCTTCGGCGTCCAGCAGATCCTGTCGCTGCCGGACGAGCACGTCCAGTCGTTCCTTCTCGGTTTGGTACTCTGCGAAGGCCTCCATGTTGACCGGACCCAGCATTTTGATCTTGCGTCGGATTTCGTCGATCCGTGCCCGTGCCGTCTGAGGATCAAACGTTGTCGAGGGCAGATCATCCGCCAAAACATCCTCGATGGGTTTCTCTTGGTCTTCTACGGATTCGGCATCTTCTTCGGGGGCCTCCGGAGGAGAAGCAGGCGCCTCCAGTTGGTCGCGCGTCAGATCGAAGTCGTAGTCGCGCTGAATACGCTCCACGAGCGCCCGACCCTCAAACCGAAGTTGCGTCACTTCCTGCTCCAGATCATGACGGGAATTCAACAGCTCGTCTCTCTGCCGCCGGACCTTCTTCAGTTCCGCGTCCATCTTCTGCGTGCTCTCGCGTATCTGCATGACCTGTGCGCTCTCGGCGTCCCGGTCCTTTTCCTTCTGGTCGCGACTCTGCAGTCGGTGCGACAGGTCAGCGTCTTGCTCCCGGAAGGCGCCTTCAATCCGGCGGATTTCATCCTGACTGAGTACCGATTCCTGTTCGTGTCGGGCGATGGTCTGATCGTGTTCGGCGATTTGTTGGCGGCTGTTGTCGATGTGGCTCTGCAGTTGGCGGATCTGCGATTCCAATGTCCATGCGGAGCTCTGGGCGGCCTGCACGATCTCCAGGCGGGACCGCCGTTCCTTTTCCAGTTCCTGCACGCGTCCATCCATTTGTCGCATCGACTGTTCGGTCTCGCCGCGTGTCTGTTCCAGTCTGTCAATTTCCGGCTGCAACAGCTGGAGTTGTTCATGAAACTGCGCCAATTCGCGTTTGGTTTCCTCGATGGAATTCTTTTGGCGTTCCGCCGTCTCGATGGATCGACGTTGTTCGTATTCCTGCTGCGCGATGGATTTGTCCAGTTGAATCAATTCCGCATCACGGGTCCGGAGTTCCTGCTGCTGCTGTTGAAGTGTTCGCTGAAGGTCCTGCACCTGCGATTCCTCGCTCCGGATGCTGTCCTGCAACTCCTCAAACGCTTTTTCCAACGCGGAGAGATGAATCGACATGGCTCCCAGGTTCTCGCGTTGTCCGATCATATGGGCGGCATCTTCGCGAGGTCCACCTCCTTTGATCAGGTAATTTCCCTGAACGACCTCGCCGTCCAGTGTGACAAAGCGAACATGAGGAAAAGCGTCGGCAAGTCCGGTCGCTTGTTCAAAATCACGGACGATCGCCACATCGCCCAGCAGGAACTCGACCAATCGCTTTTCGCGAGCCTGACAGGCGTTGGCCGCCCACGCCAGGATCTTACCTTCCAAACCCGCGTCACGACGGGGTGTGGTCGCCGGCAGTTTACTCGCATCCAGAAAGGTTGCACTGCCGCGTTTGGCTTCGGCGAGTCGGGTCAGCGCTTCACGAATCCCCGACGTGCCTTTGGCGATCAGGAAGGCGAAACTCTCACCCAGCACGGATTCGATGGCGGTTTGGTATGGAGATTCCACGGAAATCCAGTCCGCGGCCGTCGACGCCAGTGTGTCCGCGTGATGATCGAGCAAAAAGCGGACGCTTTCCGGGAACCCTTCGTGCGACTCGATCGCTTTTTGGAGAATGGAAATTTTCCCGCGAAGCGTCTTGATTTCCGCCTCCTGATCGGCTTTCCGGGAACGATCCATGTCCAATTGATGCCGCACCTGCTCGACCAGCTGGGTGGTTTCCCCGATTCGTCGCCTGAGGTGATCGACATGAGAGGCGAGCGCTCGATGGTCCACGCGGGCCTGTTCGAGTCGGCCGGCATCTTGCGGCTCGGTAGATCCGGCAGATTCCAGGTCGTGTATGCGTTTTTCTGCGTTCTGGATATTGTTTCGGGTCAGTTGGTGCGCATTTCTTTTTTTCGCGGTTTCGTCGATCAGTTGCACGAGTTGCCGACGAACCTGCTCCAGTTTTTCCTTTTCCAGTGAGACCTGCTGCTCGAACGTGTCCATTTCGGATCGGCGCGTTTCGTAATCTTCCTTCTTCTTGCGAAATTCGGCTTCCAGGGTTCCGATGGACCGAGTCCATTCGTCGATCTTGCCGCTGAGGGCGCTCTGCTTTTCCCGCAGTTCGAGATTTTCACTGCCGTATCGCCGAATGAGTTCTTCGAGATGAGACTTGCGCTCCCGTGCGATCAGGATTTGTTCTTCGACCGACTTGATGTGCCGATCCGCCGCTTCCAAGTCCAGTTGCGCCTGTCGCAGGCCTTGTTCTTTGGCGATGAGCGTGGTTTGCACGTCTTCGAGCTCGGCTTCTTTTTTGGAAATGACTCCCTGGATCTCGTTTGCGTTCTGATCGAGGGTGTGAAGTCTTTCTTCGATGGGCGACAGTCGGGCGTGGAGGGCCTCATGATCATACTGAGCGAGGCGCACGTCCTCCCATTTTAATTCGTTGGCCAGCCGCGTGTATCGATTGGCCTTCTGGGTCTGACGTTTGAGGGAATTGACCTTCTTTTCGATTTCGGTAATGATGTCGTTGACGCGGGTCAGGTCTTGTTTCGTGGAATCGAGCTTGCGGAAGGTTTGCCGTCGTCGGATTTTGTATTTGGTGATACCGGCGGCCTCTTCGAACAGTTTGCGGCGGTCCTCGGTGTTGTCAGACAGGATTTGTTCGACCATCTTGAGTTCGATGACGGAATACGCGTCGGCACCCATGCCGGTATCCATGAAGAGGTCGTTGATGTCCTTGAGTCGGCAGGGGAGGCGGTTCAGGAAATACTCGCTCTCGCCGGATCGGTAGATTCGTCTGGAGATAGTGACTTCGCTGTACTCGGTGGGCAGGACTCCACGGGTATTTTCGACGGTTACGCTAACCTCGGCCAGATTGAGGGGTTTGCGCTGTTTGGTGCCGTTGAAGATCACGTTTTCCATCTTTTCGCTGCGAAGGACACTGGATTTCTGTTCTCCCAGCACCCAGCGTAGCGCGTCGACGACATTGGATTTGCCGCAGCCATTGGGCCCGACGATGTTGGTAATACCAGCATCAAACCGGAGGTCGACTTTCTGGGCAAAAGTCTTAAAACCGAAAATTTCCAATCGAGAGAGAAACACGGGTCAATCCTGTGCTAGGTTGTTCACAATCGGCCAACACTTCACATTTCTTCCACACGCGGTCAGCCAGTCGTTGAAAAGGGCGACAATATATAGATTCAGGAATGGCAACGCAACTTTGAAAACAGCTGAAAGCGGACGGCAGCCTCGGAAATCCCCCCTTTTTTTCTGTTTGGTCGCCGCAGGGTTGGCCGGGTCGTGCCAAGGCAGGAACGGGTCGGGTAGTGTCAAAATAACCTGTTTGGGTCGAACCGGTCAAAATGACCTTACACGTTCGGGTAACACAATAACCCATTCAGGCAAAAAATACTTGACAATATTTGTGCCCCCGTCTATATTGACCTCGCAAACACACAATAACGCATTTCGAGTCCGTTCTCAAACCGTTCGTTTTCTTTTGTTTAGCTGCTCCACGTGAGTAGTCATTTCGGGTAGTGACACTGATCAGGTAAGTCATTATATGAATCACGTCTCTCGGCGGACATTTTCTTTCTGTTATAGAACCATTCATTATCTCTCAACCTCATTCGAAAGGAGGACAGGGGCTTGACTGTTACTACCTATCTTTCTGAAACCAACCTTTTCCGATTAACAGTAAGGAGGAACCTTATGTTTGCTACGAAATGCAAGAAGCTGCTATCGCTCGTGGCGTTAGTGGCTTTCCTCGCTCCTGTTAATTTGTTCGCCGGCACCAACGGTAAGATTACCGGTGTCGTGAAGGACAAAGAGACAGGGGATCCTCTCCCCGGGGTGAATATCATCCTCGAAGGTACCACGATGGGTGCCGCGACAAACTCGAAGGGTGAATTTACAATGATTAATGTGCCGGCGGGTGTTTACACCGTTAGCACGAGCATGATTGGTTATGCGAAAGTAACCAAGCAGAATGTTCGTGTGTTGCCGGATTTTACGACTCGTTTGGATTTCGACCTGACGGCCACCAGCCTCGGCGGTGAAGAAGTCGTGGTGGTTGCCGAACGTCCGCTGATTCAAAAAGACCAGACGATGACCATGTCGGTTACCGGTTCGGAAGAAATCAAGAATCTCCCGGTTCGCGGCTTCCAGTCGGTCGCCAATCTTGGCGTCGGTATCGTCGTGAATAACGCCCGAAATCTGGAAGGCGGCACGGGAAATGTGAACGTACGCGGTGGTCGCGCCAACGAAACGGGAGTCATCATCGACGGCTTTCTGCAGAACAACCTGCTGACGGGAACGAGCCAAACGCAGATTCCGGCCGGTGCCGTGGAAGAAGTCGTGGTCATTACCGGCGGATTTGACGCCGAATTTGGCCGTAACAAGTCCGGTATCATCCAGGTCACGTCCAAGTCGGGCGGTACGCGTTACAGCGGTAATTTGGAGTACGTCAACGATCGCCCGATGTTTGCCATAGACAAAGGCTCCTACTATGGCTATGACGTTTATTCCGGTGGCGTCGGCGGTCCGGTCATTCCCGGTAACAATAAGATCAAGTTCTACATATCCGGTGAAGGCCGTGATATCACAGAATCCGAGCCCAGCGTGTTTGGACACCCGCAATTCACTTTGAGCGACATAGGCATATCAGACACGTTGGCGGGTGTTGCGGATACAGTGCTGTGGGATACCGACGCAGATGGGAATCTGAAGTTCAAAGAGGGTAGGCGTCCGAAGTCAAGTTCCGGGTACGGTGTGAACAGTGAACGCAGTGTGAACTTCCAAGGCAAGATTTCCATTGACGCTATTCCAAACAAGTTGCGTCTGGACTTGAGTGGGAACTATGGTCAGTTGTACCGTCGAAGCTTTACCGCGGCACGATCCCTGAGCAACGATCTGCAGTTGAAGCGGGAAATATCGACACTGAACGTTGGTATCGTGGCTACATACACGATTAACCAGTCCAGTTTCTTCGACGCCGGAGTCAATTTCTTTGATTCCGACCGAAAGTTGTTCAATGATCAATTTGGATTCACGCTGTCGAATTACCAAAATAAGTCGAAGGGGAATACGGGTTTCACGAC
Organism: uncultured Bacteroidota bacterium; assembly: GCA_964602985.1. Taxonomy (GTDB): domain Bacteria; phylum CLD3; class CLD3; order SB21; family SB21; genus CAYZJB01. Next base: position 10,474 of record CAZRTJ010000030.1, on the reverse strand, counting down.
TTATTACAACGACAATCTCTTGCTGGACATCAACCGCGGAGTATTGACGTTTACGCGTGATCGGGATACGTACATTGGCTTCAAGACCAACTATGTGAATCAAATTGACAAACACAATCAGGTGAAGGCGGGTGTGGATTTCTTCCGTCATACCGTCCGATTCCTGAATATCCGCGATATTGATAACCCTGCGACCGGAGCCAATGACAATATTGGCTATGAGGTGACAGGTGGTGCGGGCGCTTACAAGGTGAAGGAAGTCAACAGCGATGATCTGGAAGACAAGGTTCTCGGGCCGACGCATCCAATATCGTTCTCGACGTTCGTTCAGGATAAGCTGGAATACGAAGGACTCGTGCTTCGAGCCGGTATTCGTTACGACTTGTTTAATGCCGGCGTGAAGCGAGTGAAGAATCTCGAAGACCCGACCGGACAGCAGGATGCGGATCAGATCGCAGCTGGAGTGGTCGGCGGTCGAACTCTCGCAGGGACGTTGGGGCCGGAAGACTACACGAGTGCCAAGAACGACAATAAGATCAGTCCGCGATTGAGCGTCAGTTTCCCAGTGTCCGAGAAGACTCAGTTCCGCATGAGCTACGGAAAATTCTTCCAACAGCCCAATCTGAACGATCTGTATGTGAGTCCGGATTTCCTGGAACGTATTTCCCTCTCCGCTCCTTTTGCGACAACGATTGGCAATCCCAATCTCAAAGCCGAACAGAGCACACAATATGAAGTCGGCCTGCGTCGTGCGCTGAGTGATCGTGTAGCGCTGGATGTCAGTGCGTTTTATAGCGACACCAAAGGCCTTATCAATGCGCAGGACATTACATCCTTCCCGAACGGGCTGATCTTGAAACTCAACGAGGATGAGGCCGTCTCGAAGGGCATGACCTTCGCAGTCGAAATCCGTCGGACAGGGAAATTCCAAGGACGAGTCGCGTATACTCTGTCCTCTGCAGCAGGGTCTGGATCGGGAGAAAATTCTGGTTTCCGTTCGTCCTGGCTCGGATTCGCAGACACGAAGTTTAACGCGCCGCTCGCGTTTGATCAGCGTCACACATTCAACGGCAACCTCGATGTCCGGAATGCAAAAGGTGAGGGGCCATCGGTTGGCGGGTACCACTTGCTGGAGGATGCCGGTTTGAACTTCCAGGTGAATGCCGCCAGCGGTCTGCCGTTTACGCCGACGACAATCATTCCGATTCAACAGGCCGGTGTACCGACTGGACGCGTTACGGCGCGTCGTAATTCGCAGAACATGCCCTGGACGTTCAGAATCGATATGCGCGCAGATAAGACGATTGCGATTCGCGATAACATGAGCGTCAATGTCTACGTCTGGGTGTTGAACCTTCTCGATCGCCGGAATGTCCTGAATGTTTGGACCGCAACGGGCCAACCGGACGACAGTGGATTCCTTTCTCAGCCGGCCGGTCAGGCATTGAGCCAACGCGAGGTTCTCCAGTATCAGGTGAACCACAAAGATGGCTTCGCTTATGATACGCCGCGACAGATTCGGTTTGGATTGGCATTTAACTTCTAAGATTTGGCTTTTGGAGGGTCGTCGCGCTCAGGCGCGACGACCACTACCTTTCAAAAGAACAGGAGCTTAAGGAAATGAATAAGAAAAAACTAATGATGACAGCCTCGGCGGTAGCCATCATCGCTTTCGCCTGGGTGGTCCTCACGTCGCCTTTCGGTGTGGCTCGTGTCGACAAGAAGACCCGACTGAAAGCCGGCTTGAGAAAGTCCGACATCACGGACCTTGCCTTTGTCGGATACAATAATTGGAGCTACGTCATGCGCAATACGGGATCGTATTTTTACGATTCCCCGGATGCTGATCGCAATGGCAATAATGCCGGCGGCGAATTTCCCCGTGGTTCAGGAACCACGATCGTATTCGCGGCGGGCGCCTATATCGGCACGCTCAAGAACGGAGTGAAAGTTGTCAGCGAAACGGAGTTCAGTTCTGAGTTCCAGCCAGGACGGATTACGAATTCAGGGGTTCCTTTCGCAGAACTCGTTGCAGATGATCCGGCAGCCCAAGACAATCAGGTCTACCTGATTGATCGGTCTCTTACGGGCGACGATTATTCCGCTTGGCCTTCGGATGCGCCGAAAGGTCCTTTTGGGGAGCCAGGTTTGATCGCTGATGCCCAAACATGGGTTGTGTATAATGATCTCGATATTGAGCGAAACCAGGAAGGCGATGACGTGAGTCCTGACCCTGGTTTGGGCATGGAAATCGTTTTGGAGTCGTTTGCCTTCAATGCGGGTCCGTTGAGCGATGTCGTGTATTTGAAATTTACGATTAACAACAAGACGAATGTTGATTATTCGAGTTCCTATCTTGGCTTGTGGATGGACGCCGATGTTGACAATGCATCCAATGACATCGTCGGTGTGGACACCGCAAGAGGTCTGGGCTTTGTGTACAATGCCGACGCTTCTGACAAAGCATTTGCGACGGGATTTGATTTCTTCCAGGGACCAGTGGTGGATACGGCAGACGTGGCTGCGTCGCTGAGCGCCAAGTTTGCGACGAACAAAAGCATTCTGCAGTACAATACGTCGCTGAAGCGATACGAGGTTGTCAATCTGCCGACCAATCAAGTATGGCTGGGGGCGACATCGTTTAATACGTATGCCAACGGAACCGATCCGGCCGATAATATTGAGCGATACAACCTGCTGGCAGGATTGTTTGTTAATGGCAATGCAAAGAATGGGACAGGCGTGTCGGATTACTACGCCTTCCGTGGTGATCCTACCGCTCCGGGAGCTTCGACTGACCCCAATGTTGCGACGGCTGGCGATGCCGCGGACCAGAGGATTCTACATGGGGTAGGCCCATTTACGGTGTTTGCTGGCGCCTCCCTTGAGGTGTGGGCGGGTGTCGTCGGTGCCGCAGGCACGGACCGTATCAATGCCGTTGCCAACATGTTTAACACGGATGATCTGGCTCAGAAAACATTTGAGGCGGGTTTGATTGCTCCTGCGCCACCCGATGTTCCCAAGATAAGCGTGGTCGCTCTGAATGGCGCTGTCACGGTCTCATGGCAGAACAGTTCCGAGTTCTCAGAAGACATTGCGGGTGATATTCTCGGTATCAATACGGGTAATGGATATACCGACGATTTCGTAACCTATGACTTCCAAGGCTACCGCGTGTGGAAGAGCCGGACTGGGCTTCCGGGGACGTTTACAATGCTGGCCCAGTATGATAAGAACGACGGCGTGACAACTATTGTCAACCGGACACTGAACACGGCCGCGGTTCTGGAGATCGAAGAGATTAGAGTGGGCTATGACACGGGATTGCGCTACTCGTATGTGGACAACGATGTTGTCAACGGGCAACCCTACTACTACAGCGTGACCGCGTACGATGCGCAACCGTATATCGCCGGGCCCGGCTCGTATAACCTGAACGAGGCGAAGTGGATCGTCGAAGCCACAGCCACAGGGGTCATCCTGCGAGACGAAGTGCAGTTGGCAGATGGAGACAATTCGACGACGATTTGGGAACCGGATCCCATTTATTTAGACTCCTTAGCGTTCGCGACTGATACGGATCATCGTTCAGGTGGGGTTGCGGGAATCGCCGACGATACTCTTCTTGTGATGATCGATACGAACACAGTGCTTGATGACACGGCAATTGTTGTGCAGAGACGGTACACGATTGAATCGCTTGAGCATCAAACAGAGACGTTTGATTACAACACACTGGCCGCCGCCTTCCGTCAAGAAGGAACCGATGATCCGGCAGATATTGCAATCGGTGATGGTTTTTCATTTCTGACGGAGTTTGGATTCAGTGATGGCCATGACGAAAGCAATATCTTCAGGTTCGAAGTGGACTACGTTCAAACGTTCACCGGTTCAGTTCCCGCTCCAAGTGGACTGCCGATCTCGCTGGAATCCTCACCCACGGCGAATGTGGTATTGGTCGTTCCATCCATTCCAGTTATCGGTCAGAATTATGAAGCGAGTGTTGGGACGGTAGCGCATACGGGACCGTCTGACGGTTCCATCACGGTCGAGATTGTGGATCCCACACTGGTGAAATCAGCGACATACACCGTGAGCCATTTCACCATTCCGTCCGATTGTACGGGTGCTCCGCTCGTCGGCGATGAATTTCTGCCCGCGAGTCTTCTCGCGTATCAAGTCACCGCCGGTTCGACGGTATTGACTTTGGGTTCCCGTGCGGATGATCCACGTACCTACTACGATGTGAACGGTAACGACACGTTTAATCTTGGGATCGATGTCAAGCTGGACGATTCGAGGTTTGGTGTGAATCAAGCGCTCGTCGCCAATGAATCGACCCATGAGCCCGTCATTGCAGATGGAATGAAAATCACAGTCTTCGGACCGTCCGATGATGTGAAATCCTTCCAATGCGTTGCCAATGGTGTCGGACCGCTGTCCCCACCGGATATGGCCGCGTTTGGGTTCAATGCATCCGGATTCCCCCTGTGGAATGACTTAGACAGACCCGCGGTACGCAACTTGGGAGCCACAGGTGGATTGTGGGGATTCCACACGGGGTACGTCGGTGATGACATCAGCTTTGACTTTTTCAAAGAACGCACATTCCGAAATGATAACTTCACGCGCTTTGTGCCGTGGGATTTTGAAATGCGATTCACTGCCGCCGGTGGATCTGGACGGTGGGCATTTCAGACTGGTACACCCGGTGGAGCGGTACCGTTCGAGTTGTGGAACATTGGTATCAACACTCCTACAGATGCTTCCGATGATTACCGGATGGTGCCCTATGTGTTGGATGGCGATGCGGCGATAGGCTCGGGTCCCGGTGATTTGGCGTACGGATTCCATGGATTGGATCACCCCATTTCAGGCGGTGACAATGATCCGCAGTTAGACTGGGTCTATTGGCGGGATGTTACGAACAAGGCTCCGGGAAGCGCTGGTTATACTACGTGGTCCGCAAATCCATCTGGAACAACGGGCGTCGGTGGTGAAGTGATGGCTCGTACGGTTCTGGTCAATTGGAATGGCGGATCTGTTGCGACAGCAACCTACAATCAGTCGATGCCGGCAACTGGCACAATCTTCCGAATCGTCAGTACGAAGCCGAACACGGTGAATGACAGTTACGCATTTACGGGCACAGCGCGACAGACGACTGCCAGCAAGAGCGATATGAAGGCAGCGCTGAAGAACGCCAAGGTCGTGCCGAATCCGTACTATGGTCGATCCACGTATCAATCGTCGCTGTTTGACAAGCGGATCAAGTTCACAAATCTGCCTGGCAACTGTACGATCCGGATCTTCACGGTTGCAGGTGACCTCGTCGCGACGCTGGCGCATAATGCGTCGTCGAACAACGATCGTCGGGATACGAATCCGCTCAGCCAGACGGCGGTTGCCACCGGTCAGGAGACCAGTACCGAGACGTGGGATGTCCGTAACCCGGATGGCAAATTCGTTGCCAGCGGTATGTATGTGGCTGTCATTGACGCTCCGGGCATCGGTAAGAAGACCCTGAAGTTTGCTGTGATTCAGGAGACCATTACGATTAACGGACCTGACGTGCGATAAAGCGTGTTGGCGGGGAGAACGAAGGTTCTCCCCGCTCCATGCAGGATTATCAATTTTAAGGAGTCATAAAATGAAGAACAAAATAGTAAGCGTAGCGTTGATCGCTCTGTTCGTCGGCTCCGCTTTCGCGGGCGAGGAAAAGCGCGGAGAAGCGGGCTTTATGTTCTTGAAGGTGCCGGTGGGTGCCCGCGAAGCGTCCTTAGGGTGGACGGGTTTGACCACGACCACAGGTGCACAAGCGCTGTACTGGAATCCGGCCAATGCATCTGCGGTTGATCGGCCGAGCTTCAGTTTCTCCTATCTCAGCTACTTCGCCGGGATCAAGTCTAACTATGTCGCCGCGACACTTCCGGTCTCGGATGTAGGTGTTTTCGGCTTTAGTCTGAACTTCGTGAGCTATGGAGATATCGAAAAAACGACTGAGGCCAGTCCGGACGGTAATTTGGGAACCTACTCCCCGTTTGAGATGGCGCTTGGGTTCAGCTACTCGAAGCAAATCACGGATCGGGTGAGCGGTGGTATGACCGTGAAAATGGTACAGTCGAAGATTGATCTGGTGACGGCCACAGGCGTTGCTTTTGACTTCGGTTTCGCGTACAACACGGGCTTCAGAGGCCTGAAGATGGGCTTTGCAGCGACCAATATCGGGCCCCAAGCGGCCTACCGCGGCGATGGTTTGGTTCGGGAAATCGACAACATCGATCCGGATGAAGCGGGTGAAACCGCATTTCTTCGGTACGACTCAGAGCCATTCGAATTGCCGGCCAGTGTGAATTTCGGAGCGAGCATGGATCTCTTCCGGAACGAACAGAATGCGATCGTGGGTGTTCTGGAACAGAACATCAACAGCTTTCAGGTAAGCCGCACGAATTTCGGCGCTGAGTATTCGTTCCAAAACATGTTCTTTGCGCGTTTGGGCTACACAAGTTCATTGAAGCGTGATCGCGACTTCCGCACGGGTAAGGCGGCGATGGCCGGTTTGACGGCTGGCGCAGGCGTCGATTACAAGTTCAATGATAATCTGGGCGCTAATGTGGACTACGGGTACACGAATCTCGGGGACAATCTGGGCAACGTGCATCGATTCACGATTGGTGTTAACTTCTAACATTCAAGTGGGTACCTGCAAAGGCCGCCCACAAGGCGGCCTTTTTGTTTTCCTTGGTCCACCGGGCGGAATGCTGATGGACGCACCAACCTCCATCAACGGACGTGCAGAATCGCGCACGGTGCCGGTGACGAATGAAATTGTGGGTGCTAACGATGTTTGGAAATCTGACGGGTCAACCAGAACAGTCGATACGTGTGGAAGGCGAAGCTGACGATCATCCAACCAGCCAGGAAAAGAAAGGAATGTGCGAAGTGAGCGGTAAAGTAGCCCGCCGTGACAATGAACAAAATCACCGCGCGCCTGCAGGCAATGAGGTGAAATCGCTTGTCGAGTGGGGTGAAATCGTACATATCCCTCTTAAACCGCGTCTTGAACACTCCATTCACTCCTTTGTCAAGCCAGTAGAGACTGGTCAGGATCCATGTGGCCACGGTCGCGGGATTCTCCGGTGTTAGTAACTGACCACGCGAAAAATACCAGCCCATCCCGATAAACCATAACCACATCGCCGGGGCGCTCGTCCCATGCTCAATCATGCCGGCGATCCGGCTCAGACGAACCGTGAGTCGGGCGAGCTTACCATCGACGGAATCTGCAATGAACATGGTCCAGCCAAGAGTCAAAGCGAGGGCAATGTTCCCCTGAGCAAAGAAGAACGGAAACGCGAAGGAACAGAAGATACTCAGAGCGGTGAACACATTCGGAGTCAACCATTGCACACGGCTGACGTTTCGGGTAATCTCGCGGACGGGGTACTTGTATATGTAGGTTGCTATGAAATCGAGCGTACCTTTGAAATTTGCCTCATACATCCTGTTCTCGATCGTCCGAACGTCAGATGAAGAAGACAAATCGATCACATAAGGCTCGGCTTTAAGGCGCAAATCAGAAATATACGAATCCATCTCGCTTCGTGTCACGACGACGGCGCCATCGATGGGCAGACCGTCACCGGCACGAAGAGACGCGATCGCATCAGCAATCGCCTTCTCTCCTCGCAACAGCACGATGGGGTAGCTGGAGTGCAAACAAACGTCCGGGGCCTTCTGGGATTGGAGGAAGGCGAAAATGCGATCATCGATGATTTGCCGATCGTCGACGATGAGTAGGTGTGTGACGGGGACGGGCGCCCGCAGAAGAGCTTCTGCAAGAAAAACGGACTCGCAGCCGGCTTCCCGTAGTTGGCGCTGAAGTCTTGTTACAGACGAAATCCCGTATATTCGCCTGGAAGTGACGTCCTCATGCGTGAGGATAACACCGGCCTTCATCGTGTTGTCTCCGGTTGAGCAGGGCCACCCATGTACTTCCCAGCGAGTTTGTATCCAATAAGACAAAGAACCGCGTAGGAAACCAATTGGCCCCACGCGATCCCAAATTCCTGAAACAGCAATATCATGACGACGGTGGTCACAAAACCGACCACTCCTCCCACGGCGTCGCGCATGAGGAACTCCATGGGCCGGCCAAACACTGTAATGACGGTCAATTGCAACTGAGAAATGGCTAACAGAACATACGAAAGGTATAAAACAGCGAGAATGTGCCAGCTTTCCGCGTACTTCTCACGACCGACCCACTCCATGATCCACGGGCTTCCCAATGCCAGCAGGATCGGAGGTGGGATGGTAAAGAGGAGGAAAGTCTTGCTGAATTCGATACGATGGGATATGTCCCGGGACTTGGAAAGTTTGATTAGGAGCGGATCAGAAAACGCCTGAATGTAATTCTTCAGAAAAATCGAGCACCGTTTTGCGAGTTTGAAATTGGCCAATTGATTCAAGGGCAGCAGAACGGGGATCAGAAGTTGCTCGCCTTGGACGAATCCAATTCGGAAGAACTTCCGGAGATAGTAAGGGAAGTAAATTCGCAGGTTCGGCCACACGACTCTCCAGCGCAAGAACGAAGCGTCACACAAACTGAGAACATCTCGCAGCATCCAAATCCGAACGCCAACCATGCTTGAAATCCCCAGAAGAATCCCTGTAAAGTAATGTTCCGTGCCCCACGCCACATAGAAGACCAGTGCAAAAACGTTCTCGAGCAACCCGGCTCCTGACTCTAAGAAGGCGTCGCTGCCAAAGCGCTGACGAACAGCAAACAGAGTCGTCGAGATGGTTTCAAGATCGGTGAGGAACAAATGCAGGCAACAAACGATGGCGATGTACCCATAATCCAATGGACCAACTTCCTGCATCAACCACGGTTCCAACAGACGGGCGCATCCGTAGAATACCGCGACGACGACCACGGCCGCGCCGACTCGCACCCACGTATCCGGCATCGCGATTTGCGCGTACGCCTCCCGCTCCCTGCCTTGCTTCACCAGCGGAGGAAAGTCACGAATCACGTGAATGTGAAGTCCCAAGTCCACCAGGACACGCGAAAGACTGACAACCGTCTCATACAGGGCGACAAAGGCGAAGATGGGCTTGGGAAACTCGTACGCGAAGTAGACGGTGAACAGGATCGAGACTACCGCGACCGAACCGCGGCCGAGCAGAATCCGAAAGGACTTCGCCGCGAGTCCGCTCACGGTTTGAAACCGTAGGTGACGGAAAACTTCCACTCCATGAAGCAGTCACCGTCGCGAAAATTCATTTTATAGTCTTCCTGGACGGCCGGTTCCGCCTCGTAATGCATTTTCTTGATCACATCGATATTCTCTTGTGGGATGCCGGAATTGTCCAGCCAATTGTTAAGGCTGCACTGGCTCATGATGATCGTCTTGGTGGTGATGTTTTGAAAGGCACCGTTGACGAGGATGTTGATCAGGTCAACTTCGGTCAGGGTGTTGCGATCTTCCTTGTAACGGAACATTTCTGTATACCATTTGGCCGTTCGGAGGGACGGAGGATTCCCCTCGCAAAGGACAAAGCAACCGCCCTGACGGAGGATTCGCTTCACCTCCTGCGTGGCTTTTGCCAGATCGTTGACGTGGTGAAATACCATTCGAGCCGTGACAAGATCAAAAGTGTCGGACGGAATGTCCTTGAGGTCCTCCGCATTCGCCACGCGGAGAGTGAACCGCTCCCGGTTCTTGATTCTCTGGAGCATCGCCTCGCTGTAGTCAACTCCCCAGCATTCCGCGTCGGGTTTGAGGGCTTTCACAGCCATCATGACCTTCCCCGTTCCCGTTCCCAGGTCTAGAGCCCTTTCGACGCGCAGTGTGCGCACGACGTCCATGATGCCGTTCATCAAAACGTCTCGATTGACCCAATCCAGCTGATCGTATTTCTTGGCTCGTTCGGTCCAGTCGGTGTGGATTTGTATGATCCTCGAGAGAAAAGCAGAATTCTTTTCCAAATCGTGCAGTGCATTCTCCGTCCGGAGTTCCATCCATCCGGAATGCACGATATGACAGATCACCTTTTCGCCATCCTGAACCATTGCGTTGATCGTATCTCCCAGATGATGTTCGGGGGCGAGGCGATTGCGCAAATAACGAATCTTGGATTGTCGGACAAACAACAAACCCGAGTAGACGAAGACAGACGGTTCGGTCGAACCGACATGCCGCATATAGCCATTCTCCACGAGCGCCTTCTCGTTGAATCGGCTCTTCTCGTCGATCATACAGCAGGCCGTGAAATCTTCCCTGGATTTCATGAGTTCGGAGACAATGCGCGGCTCGAAGATCGTATCTCCGTATACGACCAAGGTATCCTCATCCTCCGTCAGTGCCAGACGCAACGACCCGGCGCTGCCCGTATGCTTCCAGTTGTCATTATGCACCACTCGCACATCCGTCCGGTGGAACGCGTCCTTCCCATGGCCGACCACCAC
>CAZRTJ010000029.1:0-41410 GCA_964602985.1 uncultured Bacteroidota bacterium | reverse complement strand
CACGCCGCCAGCGTTAGTCCTGAGCCAGGATCAAACTCTTCGTTGTCAATTTCTTTTCAAACGAAGTTGATCCGATTGAACTCGCTCAAGAATCAACTGTACATACTCTCTAATTTTCAAAGTACGTTGGACTCGACTCACGCCGAATCTGCATTGCCTCTCTCTCGAGGGGTTGCCATTATACAAAAACACATTTCCGAATGCAAGGGCAATCTGATCAAAACTTGTCGCTAAGTCGTTTTTTTAGCTCAACCTAACGACCCGTTCATTCACATTTTGTCCACACATATTCAGAGAGAACATTGTCCATCTTTCGACGGGGCGTAATGATACTTTAACAACCCTCTAAAGTCAAGGGGAATTTGACTTTATTCCGATTTTTTTCTGCCCTCTCGCCCTCATGAAAAACGCCCGACCATAGGCCGGGCGTTTCTCGCAACCTCGCGGCGAAATAGCCTACTCCGCCTCCCACTTCTCCGGCGAGCGCCACAGACTGGATAAGATCAATTCGCGCATCCAGATGAATTCCTTGGGCAATTTGTCATACAGCTTGGTAAATAAGTCCTGGTGCGACGAAATCTCCGACTTCCATAGCTCCCGATCCACCATCATGGCTTTGCCGAACTGCTCGGATGTGAACGAAATTCCGCGCCAGTCGATGTCTTCATACTTAGGCACCCATCCGAGCGGGCTCTCCACCGCGTAGGTCTTGCCATGGACCCGCTCCACGATCCACTTCAGAATCCGCATGTTGTCGGAATACCCGGGCCAGAGGAACCTGCCATCTTCGCCCTTGCGAAACCAGTTGACGCCAAAGATGCGGGGCGGATTCGGGATGTTGCGGCCGAAGTTCAACCAGTGATTAAAGTAATCGGCGGCATGGTACCCCATGAAGGGCAGCATCGCGAACGGGTCCCGGCGAACTACACCGACAGCCCCAGCGGCCGCGGCCGTGGTCTCCGACCCCATCGTCGCCGCGAGATACACACCAAAATTCCAATTAAACGCCTGATACACGAGAGGAACGGCGCTGGCCCGGCGCCCGCCGAAGATGAACGCCTTGACGGGTACGCCTTTCGGATTTTCCCAGTCCGGATCGATGCTCGGACACTGGCTGGCGGGAGCCGTAAAACGCGCGTTGGGGTGAGCGGCAGGTTTTCCACCCTTGGGGTCGTAAGGATTTCCCTGCCAGTCCGTAAGGCCGTCTGGCGGCGTGTCCGTCAGTCCCTCCCACCACGCGTCACCGTCCTTGGTGAAGGCGACATTGGTGAAGATCGTGTTCCGCGACAACGAGGCCATCGCGTTGGGATTGGTCTTGCTGTTCGTCCCGGGTGCGACGCCGAAATATCCCGCCTCCGGATTGATTGCATACAATTGTCCATCGTCGCCGGGTTTGATCCAGGCGATGTCGTCTCCGACCGTGGTGACTTTCCAACCCGCCATTTCTTTTGGGGGAATCAGCATCGCGAAATTCGTCTTCCCACATGCGCTGGGAAATGCCGCCGCCACGTATGTCTTCTCGCCCTCGGGGGACTGAACGCCGAGGATCAGCATGTGTTCCGCCAGCCATCCCTCGTCTCGGGCCATGACCGATGCGATCCGAAGCGCGAAACATTTTTTTCCCAACAGCGCATTGCCGCCGTACCCGCTCCCGTATGACATGATCAGGCGCTCTTCGGGAAAATGGACGATGTATTTTTCTTTGTTACAGGGCCACGGCACATCTTTTTGGCCGGCGGCCAGGGGTGCGCCCACGGAGTGCATCGCTTTGACAAAGGACTTGTCGCCCAGCGTTTCCAGCACCTTTTTGCCCATGCGTGTCATGATGCGCATGTTCACGACGACGTACGCCGAATCACTGATCTCGACGCCGATGTGGGAGATCGGCGAGCCGATCGGGCCCATACTGAAGGGGATGACGTACAGGGTCCGACCTTTCATGCAGCCGTCGAATATCCTATTCAACTTGGTCTTCATTTCGGCAGGATCCACCCAGTTATTCGTCGGGCCTGCGTCGTCTTTGCGATGGCTGCAGATGAACGTGCGGTCTTCGACACGGGCGACATCGCCGGGATCCGAGAAGGCGAGATACGAATTGGGCTTCTTTTCAGGATTCAGTTTGCGGAAGGTTCCGCATGTAACCAATTCTTCACACAGCCGATTGTACTCTTCCTCCGATCCGTCGCACCAATAGACATTATCCGGTTTACACAGATCGGTCATTTCTTTGACCCAGCTGATGAGTCTTTGATTTTTCACGTATGAGGGGACTTCCATCTCTAACTCCTATCATCGTAGACAATGTCAAGGTTGGTGGGGCAAAATGCCGGTTTTGCATTCCAAAATCAAGGACAGAGGTCAGCGTTTGGGGCACTGGGCGTGCGGACGGAGCGCAAGAGAGGGGCGCGGAGGATCGCCGCCGCAGGCGGAAGCCGACGCGAGGGAAGAGACTTCTCCCCTGCGAAAAAAAATCAGATAGGCACGTAGTTTTCCGAACCTGTTGCTTGAGTTTCCGGGAACTGACGTGCTCCAAATCGGCTAAATCCTGTGGACGGCGACGATCAGGGATCTAACGCCCTCTTCTTCGAGTAACCGTAAGAACTCTTTGAATTCTACGTTCAGAGATCGGATTCTCATTTCCGTGAACCATTTGCCGGGCCAATTCCACCGCCGCCAGACGTTCGCTGGGGTCGCGTTTCTGCCACTCAGAAAAATGATTGTCGGCGTCCTGGTGATTCAGTACGCGGACTCTACTACGATCCATACTGAATTCCACATCACGCTTTAGGATTCGACAACGCATACATCGCCTACCGTTTCACTTCACGCTAATGCAGCCAAATCGGCTGGCGAGTCTGTTTACACCTCCACGTAGATTTTCCCGCCGGCCTTCTTGAATTCCTCTGCCTTCTCTTCCATCCCCTTCTTCAATGCTTCGGATTCGTCGAGCTTCAGCGATTCGGCATATTCCCTCACGTCCTGCGTGATCTTCATCGAGCAGAAATGGGGGCCGCACATGCTGCAGAAATGCGCGACCTTGGCGCCCTCCGCGGGAAGTGTCTCGTCGTGGAATTCGCGCGCCGTGTCGGGATCCAGCGACAGATCGAACTGGTCTTGCCAGCGAAATTCAAACCGCGCCTGACTGAGGGCGTTGTCGCGGATCTGCGCGCCGGGATGTCCTTTGGCAAGATCTGCGGCGTGGGCGGCGATTTTATACGCGATCACGCCCGCTTTGACGTCGTCGCGATTCGGAAGGCCGAGGTGTTCCTTCGGCGTGACATAGCAGAGCATCGCGGTGCCAAACCATCCGATCATCGCGGCACCGATGGCGGACGTGATGTGGTCGTACCCGGGCGCGATGTCCGTCGTGAGCGGCCCTAGCGTGTAGAACGGGGCTTCGCCGCACACTTCGAGCTGTTTGGTCATATTGACCTGGATCATGTGCATCGGGATGTGGCCGGGACCTTCGATCATCGTCTGGACATCGTGTTTCCATGCGATCTGTGTGAGTTCGCCGAGCGTCTCGAGTTCGGCGAATTGCGCCTCGTCGTTGGCATCGGCAATGGAACCGGGACGGAGTCCGTCGCCGAGGCTGAACGCGACGTCGTAGGCTTTCATGATTTCGCAAATTTCTTCGAAATTCGTGTATAAAAAATTTTCCTTGTGATGAGCGAGGCACCACTTTGCCAGGATCGAACCTCCGCGGGAGACGATGCCGGTCGAGCGTTTTGCGGTCAGCGGGACATAGGGAAGACGGACGCCCGCATGGATTGTGAAGTAATCGACGCCCTGCTCGGCCTGTTCGATCAGCGTATCGCGGAAGATTTCCCACGTGAGTTCCTCGGCCTTCCCGCCGACCTTTTCCAACGCCTGGTAAATCGGAACCGTTCCGATCGGCACGGGCGAGTTGCGCAAAATCCACTCGCGCGTCTCGTGAATATTCTTTCCGGTCGAAAGATCCATCACCGTGTCGGCGCCCCACCGGATCGCCCAGATCATCTTCTCAACTTCTTCGTCAATCGTAGACGCCACGGCGGAATTGCCGATATTCGCATTGATCTTGACGAGAAAATTTCGGCCGATGATCATCGGCTCCGACTCCGGATGATTGATGTTGGCGGGAATGATCGCGCGGCCGCGGGCGACCTCCTCGCGCACGAATTCCGGCGTAATGACCGCGGGAATGGCCGCCCCGTAGGAATGGCCGGGATGCTGTTTCTTCCATGCTTCCAACGCCGCTTCGCGTCTTTGATTTTCCCGGATCGCGATGCACTCCATTTCCGGTGTGACGATCCCTTTGCGTGCGTAGTGCATCTGCGAAACGTTTTGTCCGGCTTTGGCACGGCGAACCTTGCGGTGGCGGGCGAACCGGATTGCATCCAATCGCGCGTCAGTCTCCCGCAGTCGACCGTACGCGCTGGAAATTTCTTTGAGTTCGTCGCAGTCCTGACGGGATTGAATCCACGGCTCGCGCAAACCGGCCAGCCCCTCGCGAATATCGATGCGGACATTGGGGTCTGTATACGGACCGCTGGTATCGTAGACCGTCACACTTTTGCCGTCCGACAAAGTGATCTCGCGCATCGCGACACATACTCCGGGTTGGATGCCCGGAACGTAGACCTTCTTTGAGGCGGGAAAGGGATCGCGGGTAATGTTGGCGCTCATGAGGTAGCCTTTCTTCATTGCAAACAAAAAAGCCGTCGGGAAAAGACGGCTGGAGTAATCAGAACTTTCTTTATCCCTACGCCGGTATGAACCGGATCAGGTGGTATGGGTATAATCTCAGCACGCCCGAAGGCGTACACCCCGAAACACTTTTCAAAGAACGACGCAATATACCGGGCTGACGGGTGGAACGCAAGTGGACCGAAGATGAAAGGACGGTCGAACCGTCAGCCGAAGAATGACGGTTTTGTGCTTCGAACCTTCGATGCTTGCATCTGCGTCTGTGGAAGGGTATTTTGGGTTCGCTCACGCCCACATCATAAACACCGAATGAAAACGATGCCGAAATTCTGTAAATGGTGATATAAGAATAGTCGAGTCCACCATCGAGTAGCTCGCGAACCACACGATTTGGCCGAAACTGATGAACGGGGAAGTGAGGGTAGAAGATATTTGACCCGGGAAGATAACTTTGGCATTTGAAACACATCATCGCCGGGCGATCCGGCTGAAAGGATATGATTACACGCAGGGCGGCGCGTATTTTGTCACGGTGTGCGCGCACGAACGGATCAATTTATTCGGCCACGTTCATGGCGATGGGGTGAAATTGAATGAATTCGGAACAATCGTTTTCGCCGAATGGGAACACACGGCGGACATGCGTCCGAAAGTGCGGGTGGCGGATTTTGTCGTCATGCCCAATCATATACACGGCATATTGGTCATCGTGGATGATGGCGATAATTCCCGTAGGGGCGTATTGCAATACGCCCCTACGGGGAAACCGACGGCAAACATCGGTGATACGAACCATTCGCAATTCAAATCCCCGTCAAAAACGATCGGTGCCATCATCCGCGGATTCAAATCCGCCACAACCAAACGGATTAATCAATTGCGCAAAACCCCGCACGTGCCTGTCTGGCAACGGAATTACTACGAACATATCATACGAAACGACGCGTCGTATAGACGGATCGCGGAATATATTCGCCTGAATCCGGCGCGATGGGCCAACGATGGAGTGTACACAGGATGAAATGCGTGGTTTATGATTGTTGGGCGTATGGCAATGCGCCCCAACAAATGACGGATCACAACACACCCGGAATCGATTGAACATGAAGATTACGGAATCCGAAACAGAATCATTGGCCATCGACCGCCTGGAGGCGTTGGGGTACTCGTAACGCTACGGTCCCTCCATCGCCGACGAAGGTGATATGCGGAGAGGGAAAATTGCGACCAGGTGGTTCTGGCCAGCCGTCTGCGTACGGCCATCGAAAAAATTAACTCGAAACTGTACGCGTCTGTCCTTGACCAGGGCTTCAAGGAAGTGCTGCGCGTGACACGCCCGACCTCGTACAGACCAATGAGAATCCGACAGATGGGTCGCGTAATCCTCCAATCGCGTCCACGGCCTAAGCGCTCCTACCGCATTCCACCTTCCCCCGGACCTGTAGAGATCCGCAACCTGCACTCCGTCACGTTTGCCTGAAATGAATTCGCGGATTCCGTTGAGAGCATTCGCTAATTCCGATCATAGCCGGCATCGGGTATGGAGGCTACCTTTGTAAGGGTGTTTTGTACCCGATCATGGAGATGACGATGGTAGCGATCCACACCAGTTCACCCCCATTCGCTTTGATTTCAGACCGGGGAGTCTTCAAAAGGCGTTGACGAACAGGAGAGTGTCATGATGATCCCTGTCCTGGAGTTCACACACGTCCCGCAGGCCGACCCTCGCTCGCGCATGCGAAAACTCAAATATGAGAAGGAACTCGACCTGGCCTTCGGAGAGCAGGTCGCGACCAAAGCCTACGGCCAAAAACTCTTATCCTGCATCCAGTGCGGCACCTGCAGTTCTACCTGTCCGCTCAGTGATTACATGGACTACACACCGCGCAAGATCATCGCGATGACCCGCGAGGGATTCAAGGACGAGGTACTCCACAGTCTGACCATCTGGCTCTGTGCATCGTGCTATGCGTGCACGGTACAGTGTCCCCGGCAGATTCACATCACCGACGTGATGTACACGCTCAAGCGCGAAGCCATCGCCGCGGGCGTGTATCCGCGCCGGTATCCGATCCCGGTTTTTTCGAGGCAATTTTTTAAACTCGTCCGCCGTCAGGGTCGCAACAGTGAGGGCCGTTTGCTCCTGCGATTTTATTTGAAGACCAATCCCCTTCGTTTGGTTCAGCAGGCGTGGCTCGGGGTACGCCTCCTTCTGACGGGACGATTTTCGCTTCGCAGGGACCGGGTTCGTGATATCGGAAAATTAAAAAAGCTGCTCGCCGTAGCGGGAGGCAAATCATGAAGCGTTATCTCCTCTACCCGGGATGTTCGCTGCACAGCACCGGCAAGGCGTACGGGGAATCCATCACGACCGTCTTTGCACGTCTCGGATTGGATTTGAAAGAACTGCCGGATTGGAATTGCTGTGGCGCAACGTCCTATGCATCGATCGACGAAATGGAGGCCTTCTCGCTGGCCGGGCGCAATCTGGCGCTGGCGGAGCAGGAGGCGGATAACGACGTACCCGACCTGGTCGCTCCGTGCAATGCCTGCTACCTGGTGCTGACCAAGACGCAGAAATACATGGAGCAGTACGCTCACGTACGCGAGACGGTCGATCGGGCTCTGGCCGCAGCTGGACTGAGATACCATCGGAAGGTGCGCGTGCGTCATCCGCTCGACGTGCTGTACCACGACGTCGGCCAGCCGGCAATCACCGCACAGGTACGTCGGAAATGGGCGTCGCTGCGTGTGGCTTGTTATTATGGATGTCAAGCGGTCCGCCCGTTCGGCTTGCTGGACGATCCGTTCCGTCCGACGATCATGGATCAGATCGTCATTGCCCTGGGCCTGCATCCGGTCGATTGGTCGCTGAAGACATTTTGTTGCGGGGGCAGTCTGACGGGCACGATTCCCGATGCCGGTCTTCCACTCAATCGCGCAATTCTGATGGAGGCGGTGAAACAAGGAGCCGATCTCATCATCACTTGTTGTCCGCTCTGTCAGTTCAATCTCGAATGCCTTCAGGACAAACTTCGTTTATCGTCCGAGCGCTCTGTCCGAATTCCCGTTCTGTATTTTACCCAATTGATGGGACTCGCATTCGGACTGGAGGAGAAGTCGCTCGGTATGCAACGATTATTCATTCCGATGCGGAAGGGCGGTGAAGCGATCCATGTCTGAAACGAACGGTTCCATTCGAATTGGATTCTACATCTGCCACTGTGGCCATAACATTGCCGACCAGGTGGACGTCGAGTCTGTCACCCGCTATGCCGCGACGCTCCCTCATGTCGTGGCGTCTCGCGATTACAAATACATGTGCTCCGATCCGGGACAGGAGCTGATCCAGCAGGACATTCGCGATCTGGAGCTCAACCGCGTCGTCGTCGCGTCGTGTTCGCCGCTCCTGCACGAGTCGACCTTTCGGCGCGCGGTCGAACGCGGCGGGCTGAATCCTTTCTACTTCCAGATGGTCAATATACGCGAAAACGTATCGTGGGTGCACGACGACTGCGCGGCCGCAACGGAGAAAGCCATGGATTTGGTCCGTGCCGCTGTTCGGCGCGTCGCATTTCATCGCGCGCTGGCTCGCAAGCAAGTTCCGATCCGCCCCGAGGCGCTGGTGGTGGGCGGCGGCATTGCGGGAATTCACGCGGCCCTGACGCTGGCCCATTCCGGCAAGAAAGTCACTCTGGTGGAGCGCGAACCCAGCATCGGCGGACACATGGCGCAATTCGACAAGACCTTTCCCACGCTGGACTGCGCGGCGTGCATCCTCACCCCCAAAATGTCGGCCGTCAAATCGCATCCGAACATTACGCTGTGGACGTACTCAGAAGTCGTCTCGGTCGAAGGGTTCGTCGGCGATTACACGGTGCGCATCCGTCGCAAACCACGGTTCATCCGGGAAGACCTCTGTGTCGGCTGTCTATCGTGTATCGAACAGTGCGTCTACAAGGAGGGCAAGTATGCCGACGAGTTTAATCTCGGGCTGAGCAAACGAAAGCCGATTTATCTGCCATTCCCTCAGGCCACTCCCAAGGTGGTCGTCATCGATCCGGAAACGTGCATCCAGTTCAAGTCCGGCAAATGCAAACAAACCTGTGTGGAGGCATGTGACCGCAACGGAATTGATTTTACGCAGACGGAAACGATCGAGGAGATACACGTCGGTACGATCCTGCTGGCGACAGGGTATCAGACCTTTGATGCGCATCGTACTCCGCAGTACGGGTATGGTCGTTTTCCGAACGTGTACACCTCCCTCGAGATCGAGCGACTGATCAATGCCGCTGGTCCCACCGGTGGCAGACTGGTCCTCCGCGACGGCCGCGCGCCTCATACCGTCGGCATCATTCATTGCGTCGGATCCCGGGACCGAAATACCAATCGATGGTGTTCGCGCACATGCTGTATGTACTCGCTTAAACTTGCCCATCTGCTCAAGCAGCACGCCGGCGCGGAAGTGTACAATTTCTACATCGACATCCGCGCGGCGGGCAAAACGTACGAAGAGTTTTATGACAAGCTCCTTGAGGAAAACGTTCATTTCATCCGCGGGCGCGTCGCAGAGGTGACGGATGTCGCGGCGATTCCGGAAGAGGAAGGACGACTGATCATTCGGGCAGAAGACACGATGATCGGCGTAGTGCGGCGCATCCCGGTGGACCTGGTGGTCCTTGCGGTCGGCATGGAGCCGCGAGCGGACGCGGGCGAGGTGCGAAGGATGTTCAATATCAGTTGTTCGAGCGAAGGATTCTTTCTCGAGCGGCATCCCAAATTGGCCCCGGTGGAGACGTTTACGGATGGGATCTTCATCGCGGGGGCGTGTCAGGGACCGAAGGATATTCCGGACAGTGTGGCCCAGGCGGGTGCGGCGGCTGCGCAGGCGATGATGCTGATCGACAGCGGCGAGATCGAACTGGAGCCCAACACAGCGTACATCGTCGAAGACGACTGCTCCGGGTGCAAGTCCTGCATCCCGCTGTGCCCATTCCACGCAATATCGTACAACGCCGCGACCCGCAAAGCAGAACTCAACGATGCGTTGTGCAAAGGATGCGGCGCCTGCGTGGCGGCCTGTCCGTCCGGATCGATCCATCAGAATCTCTTCGAGGACGAGATGATCTTCGGGGAAATCGACGGTTTGCTTCGAAAGGAGGCGTCCTATGCCTGAGATGTTCCACAACGGATGGGAGCCCAGAATCGTCGCCTTCTTCTGCAACTGGTGCACGTATACGGCCGCGGATCTGGCCGGCGTGTCCCGCCTGCGCCAGGCACCCAACGTCCGGATCATTCGTCTGATGTGTTCCGGCCGGGTAGATCCGCAGTTCATCTTCGATGCGTTTGCGAAAGGCGCGGATGGCGTCCTGATCGGCGGCTGTCATCCGGGAGACTGCCATTACATGGACGGCAACACCAAGACGTTGCGGAGATTTTACCTGATCCGCCGCGTGCTACAGGAGGCGGGCATCGATCCGCGGCGATGCCGACTCGAATGGATATCGGCGTCCGAAGGCGAACGGGTGCGCACGGTCGTCAACGAGATGGTCGCGACGCTCAGGCCGCTGGGTCCGCTCGCTCTGCCGCAGCGATTTGAACAATGGAATGAGGAGGTGCACCATGCCGGATAAGCCGAAGATCGCATTTTACTGGTGCGCCTCGTGCGGAGGCTGCGAGGAATCAATCGTCGATCTGGCCGAAGATCTGCTGGCCGTCGCCGATCGGGTCGACATTCTGTTCTGGCCGGTGGCTCTCGATTTCAAGAAGGCCGACGTGGAATCGCTGGAGGATGGCGAATTGACGGCAACACTGATCAACGGAGCCGTACGCACCTCCGAGCAGGAGGAAATGGTCCGGTTGCTGCGTCGCAAGAGTCGCGTGATCATCGCCTACGGAGCGTGCGCACAACTGGGAGGAATTCCCGGTCTGGCCAACTCGGTTTCGCGGGAAGAGATTTTGAAATACGTGTACGAGGAGGCGCCGTCGGTGGTGAACGAGTCCGGCACACGACCCCGGCCGTCTTCGCCCCACAACGGATCGGTCCTGACGTTACCGCAATTCCACCACCGGGTGCGTCCACTCGATCAGGTAATTGGCGTCGATTACTATCTGCCCGGATGCGCGCCCACGCCACGACTTCTCAAGCAAGCTGTCGAGGCTCTGTTGTCCGGCCAATTACCGTCCAGAGGGTCGGTGCTCGCTCCGGACGTTGCGTTGTGCGATGAATGTCCCCGCAAGCCCTCCAAACCGACCGACCTGTCGTACGTCTCCTTCGAACGACCGCACCGAATCGAGCCGGATCCGGCGATTTGTTTCCTCGTGCAGGGAGTCGTGTGCGTGGGTCCGGCTACGCGCGGAGGATGCGAAGCGGCGTGCGTGAAGGGACACATGCCCTGCACCGGATGCTTCGGACCGACCTCGCGCGCACGGGATCAGGGAGCCAAGATGATGTCGTCCCTGGCTTCGGCCTTGCACGCGCGGACGTCCCCCGAAATTGAACGAACGCTGGATGAAATTCCCGATCCGATGGGAACTTTCTACCGGTACAGTCTGCCGGCGTCGCTATTGCGGGGCCGCATCGTCCGCGAGGACGGAAAGGAGCTGTCATGATCCTGAGGAAATTGCGTCAATTTCTCGATGCGCTGCGTGTCCAGTACATGATCATTCACCATGTCCCGGCGTTCACGGCTCAGGAGATCGCCGCCAAAGCCCATGTGCCCGGCAATGAGATGATCAAGACCGTGATGGTCAAGGTGGATGGCCGAATGATGATGGTCGCCGTCCCGGCGTCTGCGGTGGTCGACCTGGAAAGACTGCGGATATCGCTGAAAGCCAGGACGGTCGAACTGGCAAGCGAGCGGGAGTTCCGAAATCTATTTCCGGATTGTGAGGTGGGCGCGATGCCGCCTCTGGGAGAATTTTGGAATGTCGGCATGGTGATGTCCCGCGCGCTGCTCCACGATAAATACGTGGCCTTCAACGCCGGCACGCACCGGGACGTGATTCAAATGGCCTTTGAAGACTACCGGCAACTCGCGCACCCGCAGGTTGTCCGCTGTTAGGGAGGCGTTATGGAAACCAAGCGCATTGTCATCGATCCGATCACCCGCCTGGAAGGGCATGGCAAGATCGACATTTTCCTGGACGCACACGGTGAAGTGGAAAAAGCGTGGTATCAAATACCTGAACTGCGAGGATTTGAGGTGTTTTGCAAGGGCCGGCCGGCGGAAGACATGCCGCAGATTACCAGTCGAATCTGCGGGGTATGTCCCACGGCCCACCACATGGCCTCGACCAAGGCGCTCGATGCGCTGTATCGGGTCGAACCGACGGAGACGGCCCGGAAATTGCGCGAACTGATTTATTCCATGTTCATGCTCGAGGATCATGCGCTGCACGTCTACGTGTTGGGTGGACCGGATTTCATCGTGGGTCCGGAAGCGCCGAAGTCGACACGCAATATTCTCGGCGTGATCCAAACGGTCGGACTCGAAGCCGGCAAGCGTGTGATCTCGATGCGCAGGAAATTGCGCGAGTTGATTGCGTATCTCGGAGGCAAAGTGGTGCATCCGGTATTTGGCTTGCCGGGAGGAGTGGCCAAGGGACTGTCCGCGGATGAATTGCCACGATTCCGAGAAGTGGCGCAGGAAGGGCTCGAGTTTGCCCGATGGACGTTGGAGATTTTCAGAAAGGTCGTCCTGGGCCGCGACGACTATGTGCGACTCATTACTTCGGATGCGTTCACGCATCGTACCTATTATATGGGATTGGTGGACGGGCAGAATCGCGTGAACTTTTACGACGGCAGGATTCGAGTGGTCGGACCCGACGGAAAGGAATTTGCCAGGTTCGATGCGGCCCGATATCTCGATGTCATCGCCGAGCACGTGGAACCGTGGAGTTACGTCAAGTTCTGTTACCTGAAACCGTTGGGATGGCGGGGCTTCAGCGATGGCGCAGACACCAGCGTGTATGCCGTGGCGCCGCTCGCGCGGCTGAATGTCTGTGATGGAATGGCCACACCCGAAGCCCAGCAAGCGTTTGAAGAATACATCCAAACGCTCGGCGGGAGACCGGTGCATTTCACACTGGCCAATCATTGGGCGCGCGTCATTGAAATGATCTATGCCGCGGAGCGGATGACGGAACTACTGAATGAACCCGACATTACGGGAAGCCGGATTCGCAACCTGCCCGCGGAATTTCCGACTCGCGGCATCGGAGTCGTCGAAGCGCCACGAGGCACGCTGTTTCACGATTACGAGACCGACGAACGCGGCTGTATCACGCGCGTCAATCTGATCGTCGCGACACAAAACAATTCGGCGCGAATCGCGATGAGCGTAGACAAGGCGGCCAAGAGTCTGATCCACGGCGGCCGCGTTTCCGATGGATTGCTGAATCAGATCGAGATGGCCTTCCGCGCCTACGATCCCTGCAATGCCTGCGCCACGCACGCGCTCCCCGGAAACCTGCCGATTGAAATTCGCCTGTACGACGAGCGTCGGAATCTCGTCCAGACAATCGGGAGACCCACATGAATCCCACCGTCGTCTTTGGCATCGGCAACGAGATCATGGGCGACGACGCCGTCGGCCTGATGGCTGCGCGGCGCATCGCTCCATGGACGCACGCCGAGGTTGTAGAATTGGCCGGTATCGGGTGGGATATTCTCGACGAACTGGAAGGACGACAGCGTGCGTTGCTCCTGGACAGCATGCACACGGGCCAGTATCCTCCCGGCGCCATAGTGCATCTCACGTTGTCCGATTTTCAGAACCTGCCTTTGTATTCGCCGCACTGGATCGCGCTGCCGGCCACGATCGCCGCGGCGCGCCGAATCGGATTGAATGTACCGTCGGAGGTTGTTATCGTGGCGATGGAAATTACGGATTCGTTCCGCATCCGCCCAGGTCTCACGTGTGCGGCGGAACAGGCGATGGAGGCGTTCATCGAGTATGCGCTGGCGATCCTCCACGTCTGGGAACACAACCAAAGACCTCCTCATGCCGATCACGCGACCCTTTGTACGGACACCTGTTGATCCCGAAAACAGATCCGCGGTTCTCACGGTACACAATGCCCGACACTCAAATCGGGCATTGTCGTGCTGCGACCCGGTGAAGGCGTCGGCGCACACAACACCGGACTCCGGGAAGAAGTACTCGTCATTCTGAGCGGTTCGGCTTCCGTCGAAGCCACCGGAGAAAGGCTCGAGCCCGCCCCCGCCGGATCGGTGGTGTATCTGCCCGAGCAGACCACGCACAACATTGTCAATCGCGGAGCAGAAGAACTACGTTACGTCTACGTCGTTTCGCCGCAGTGAGCTTTGTCATGGACTTCGTTCGCTTGCGGAGGAATATTGCATCATGAACATGGATGGACCCGCATGACTTATTTCGTGGGCGGCATACTTGCGGGAGCGCTGCACGTTGTCACCGGACCGGATCATCTGGCGGCAGTGTCGCCATTGGCAGTTGTCGAAGGGCAACGCTCCTGGCGTTCCGGATTGCAGTGGGCGATCGGACACACGTCCGGCGTGCTGGTCATCGGATGGATCGGATTGGCGCTTCGCGAAATCCTGCCGATCGATTCCATTTCCGGTTTCAGCGAAGGACTGATCGGCTGGGTTTTGATGGGCATCGGTTTGTGGGGATTGCGCGTGACGTGGCGGGATCGACTCCATTCGCATGCGCATACGCATGACGGAGTGGTTCACGAACATTGGCACGCACATGGCGTATCGCATTCGCATCGGCACAAGCACGCGGCGATATGGATCGGAATGCTGCATGGCATGGCTGGCGGTTCGCACGTGGTGGGGGTGATGCCGGCGCTGATTCTTCCCCACGCAGTCGATGCCGTCGCGTATTTGATTGCGTTTGGCATCGGGACCATTGCCGCCATGACCGCGTTCACCACATCGATGGGCTTTGTTTCTGCCCGACTCCGAAAACCCTTGTACCACAAAAGCTTACTCATCCTGACCAGTTGTGCGGCCATCGCGGTGGGCGCCTATTGGGTGGTCGAATTTCGATAATTTTTCCTACTGACCGTGGTCATGGCTCCTCGTGGTCCAAAGTCGGACATCCCTGCAAATCGCATGGGCGAACGATTCGCTATCCTATTTTTATTCGAAGTGATGAGCGCATCGCGAGCGACAGCCAGGCAGGCGTTAGGAGACCCGCGCCCTCTTGCGTTTCTTAACGTGGAGTTTAAGCCTATCGGCGGCGGCCTTCAGTTTCTTCACATAGGATTCAGGGTCTTTCCAAAATTCTTCCGCCTGTTTGTCGCGGATCTTGCGAACCATCTGAATGGCATCAAACTGTTTCTTTTTCATTCCAGCACCTCTCTTGGACTACGAATATCAATTTCAGAATATCCGTTTTTGAAATTGATTCCATTGTAGAGACGAAACGTCCGCCCTCAAAATCGTTGCGGCACGTGTCACAATAATTTAGTTGATAGGTGGCATATTCAAAAGAACTTTTCCGGCGCATTCACCACATCGATGGGTTTTGTTTCCGCCCGACTCCGAAAACCCTTGTACCACAAAAGCTTACTCATCCTGACCAGTTGTGCGGCCATCGCGGTGGGCTCCTATTGGGTGGTCGAATTTCGATAATTTTTCCTACTGACCTTGGTCATGGCTCCTCGTGGTCCAAAGTCGGACATTTCAGTGAGTCCTCAGGAGGTGCGGCATGACCGACATACAGATACTCACCGAAGCCCAACTCGATCAACTGCTTCAACAATTCTTGCGCAACGGATATCGGGTCATCGGCCCGCGGCTGGAAGCGGGGGCGATTGTCATGGACGACATTCACGCTCTCTCTGACTGCCCGCGCGGAGTGATCGACGAGCAGGCGCCTGCGCGATACAGCGTGCAGGAGACCGGTGGCCGCGAGTATTTCCAGCATGTTGTGGGCCCTCAATCGGCAAAACGCTTTTTGTTCCCGCCGGAAGTTCGCATCTGGAAGGCCACGCGGAATGGGTCATGGTGCGAGATCGATGCGTATGGGCAACCCGACAAAATCGTTTTGTTTGGAATTCGCCCGTGCGACGTCCAGGCCATCGCGATTCAGGACCGGATTCTGCTGGAGGGTCCGCACATCGATCCCGACTATGCGGAGCGTCGCAAGCACGCTCTGATCGTGACTGTGCAGTGTACGCGAGCCGGTGCCAATTGCTTTTGCGCTGCGATGAACGCCGGACCCAAGGCCACTGGCGGGTTTGACATTGCGCTGACCGAACTCCTCGATGAACAGCGCCACGTCTTTCTCGCGGAAGCAGGTTCTGACACAGGCCGCGAGATTCTCGCGTCCCTGAATCTCGAGGCCGCCGCCGAGAGCGATGTCCGGCGCGCAGACGAAGCCATCGCACAAGCCCGGGACACGGCCGCGCGCCGATTTGACGCGACGGGAATACAGGAATTGCTGGCGCGCCATTTCGACCATGGCCGATGGCATCAAGTCGCCGAGCGTTGTCTGGCCTGCGCCAACTGCACCATGGTATGCCCAACGTGTTTCTGCATCACAGCCGAAGACTCCACCGATGTCACCGGACGACAAGCGGAACGCATCCGGCGATGGGATTCCTGCTTTACGGCCGGACACTCGTACCTGCACGGAGGCAGTGTGCGCGCATCCGTCAAGTCTCGTTACCGGCAATGGTTGACGCACAAGCTGTCAACCTGGCACGATCAATTCGAATCTTCCGGATGTGTGGGATGCGGCCGTTGCATTACGTGGTGCCCGGCGGCCATCGATCTGACCGAGGAAGTCAATGCCATTCGAAAAGACGAAAAAGAAATTCCAATACAAGGAGACAGCGATGGAAGATCTTAAGACGTACCTGGCGGAACATCCATTTCTTCAGGGTCTCGCGTCCGATCAACTCGCGGTGATTGTCGGATGCGCCAAGAACGTGCGATTCAACGCGGGCGAGTTCCTGACTCAGGAAGGTGATGACGCCAACGAATTCTGGCTGATCCGTCACGGCAAAGTGTCTCTCGAAATCTACGCGGCCGAGAAGGGTCACATCAATATTCAGACGGTCAACGAGGGCGATGTGCTCGGATGGTCCTGGCTGATTCCGCCGTACCAGTGGCAGTTTGACGCGCGGGCAATCGACATGGTGCGCGCCATTTCGTTGGACGGGAAGTGTTTGCGAACCAAATGCGAGCAGGATAAATCGCTCGGATACGACTTGCTGAAACGATTTTCGCATTTGGTGAGCCGGCGTCTGGAGGCGACGCGGCTGCAGTTACTGGACGTGTATGGAGTGAAAGGGTAACATGATCGCACCAGTGCCAGCGCCCATGATTCCGAGGCCGTTTCGAATCGAGCGGTTGACGAAGGAAACGACGGACACGTTTACATGGCAATTGCGGCCTCTGGATGAGGGCGCGTTTGCCTTTGAGCCCGGACAGTTCAACATGCTCTACGCGTGGGGCATCGGGGAAGTCCCGATCTCGATCAGCGGAGACGCGACGCATACGGATCATCTGACGCATACGATACGGGCCGTCGGCAGTGTGACAATGGCCATGCAAAAGCTGCGGCGCGGCGATGTGGTGGGTGTCCGCGGTCCGTACGGCACACCCTGGCCGATCGCCGATGTCACAGGAAAAGACATTCTCATCATCACCGGCGGCATCGGATTGGCTCCTCTGCGTCCGGTCATGTATCACATCCTTCATCACCGCGACCGGTACGGCAGGGTGTTGATGCTCTACGGCGCACGCTCGCCAGCTGACATGCTTTACGCGAAGGAATTGGAAAAATGGCGGGGACGATTCGACATGCATGTCAGTGTCACCGTCGATCACGCAGACCGATCCTGGCGCGGCAACGTGGGTGTCGTCACGACGTTGTTGCCCAAATTCAATCTCGACGAGGAAATGACGTTCGCCATGGTGTGCGGACCGGAAATCATGATGCGATTCACCATCCAGTCGCTCCTCCAGCGCGGGGTGGCGCCGGAGAACGTCTATGTGTCCATGGAACGCAACATGAAATGCGGCATCGGTCTGTGCGGACATTGTCAATTCGGGCCGCATTTCATCTGCAAGGACGGCGCCGTTTTCCGATACGACCGCGTACGTCCGTTGATGCTCAGGAGGGAACTGTAATGGCAAAAAAACAAAAACCGAAATTGGCTGTGTGGAAGTTCGCTTCGTGCGACGGATGTCAGCTGAGTCTGTTGGACTGCGAGACCGAACTGCTCGCGATTGTCGGTGAAATTGAGATCGCCAATTTTCCCGAAGCGTCCCGGGCCGTGGTCAAAGGGCCGTATGACCTGTCCCTGGTCGAAGGCTCCATCACCACCTCGCACGACGCGGAGCGCATCCACCAGATTCGGCGCGACTCTTCGATCCTGGTGACGATCGGTGCGTGCGCCACGAGCGGAGGCATTCAGGCCCTGCGCAATTTTCAGGACGTACGGAAATTCATCCCCATCGTCTACGCGCACCCCGAATACATCGAGACGCTGAACAAATCCACCGCCATCGCCGATCACGTCCGCGTGGACTTCGAATTGCGGGGTTGTCCCATCAGCAAATCGCAACTCGTCGAAACAATTGCGGCCTTCCTGATCGGACGCAAACCCAACATCCCGAACTACAGCGTCTGTCAGGAGTGCAAGCGCCGCGGCACGACCTGTGTGATGGTCGTCGATGGGATCCCGTGCCTCGGACCGGTCACGCAGGCCGGTTGCGGAGCGATCTGCCCGGCGTATCATCGCGGCTGTTATGGATGCTTCGGCCCCAAGGAAGCGGCCAACACCAACTCCCTCGCCGAACGATGGAAACAGCTGAATCGGACAGACGAAGATATCGTACGCGCCTTCCGCAGTTTCAATGCGTATGCCGATGTTTTCAGAAAGGCAGGTGAAACGTATGAAAAGTAAGAAGCCCGTCGGAGATACCACGATTCAGGTCGACTACCTCGCGCGGGTCGAAGGCGAAGGCTCCCTCTCCGTCAAGATCAAGAACCGGCGCGTCACGGATCTGCAGTTCAAGATTTTCGAACCGCCCCGTTTCTTCGAAGCCTTCCTGCGGGGACGACGATTCCACGAAGTGCCGGATATCACCGCGCGGATTTGCGGAATCTGTCCCATCGCGTATCAGATGAGTTCCTCCCATGCGCTGGAGGATGCTTTTGGAATTCACGTCGAGGAATCGATTCGCAACCTGCGTCGTCTGATCTACTGTGGCGAGTGGATCGAAAGCCACGTCTTGCACGTCTACATGCTGCATCTGCCGGACTTCCTCGGATACGAAAGCTCGATCCACATGGCCAAAGATCATGCCGACGCCGTGGTACGCGCCCTGCGTTTGAAGAAACTGGGCAACGCGATCATGACCATCGTCGGCGGTCGCGAAGTCCATCCGGTCAATATCACCGTCGGCGGATTCTACCGCGCCCCGCGAAAGAGCGAACTCACGCCCCTCCTGGAAGAACTCCAATGGGCGCGCGAGGCCGCCGTCGAGACGGTCCGTCTCACCGCGGGCCTGACCTTTCCTGAATTGTCGATGAACTATGAATTTGTCGCCCTGTCCCATCCCGATGAGTACGCGATCACCGAAGGCCGTCTGATCTCCAACCGCGGGCTCGACATCGCACTGTCGGAGTACGAACAACACTTCGAGGAACAACACGTGCAACGCAGCCACGCTCTGCATTCTGTCTTGAAGGAACGCGGACCCTATCTGGTCGGCCCGCTGGCGCGGTACAATCTGAATTTTGACAAGCTCGGACCGATGGAGAAGGAGCTCGCACGGGAACTGGGTTTTTCTCCGCCGGTGACCAATCCCTTCCAGTCGATCGTCGTCCGCAGTTTGGAAACTCTGCTCGCGATCAACGAATGCATCCGACTGATCGAACAGTATGAAGAGCCGTCCCGGTCTTTGATCGACGTGGTACCCCGAGCATCCACAGGATACGGATGCACCGAAGCGCCGCGTGGGATCTGCTGGCACGCCTATACGACCGACGAACAGGGTCTCATTCAGAAGGCGAAAATCGTCCCGCCGACAGCGCAAAATCAACAAATGATCGAGGAGGACCTGCGCGTGTTCGTCGAAAAACATCTGGACCTGACAAAGGAGGAATTGACCTGGCAATGCGAGCAGGCGGTGCGCAATTACGATCCGTGCATCTCCTGCGCGACACACTTCCTCAAACTGGACCTGGACGTCGAGCCCTAACGTGGAGGGAAAGAACATGGACCGCATCTCGCCGATTCCACTGGTCCTCGGGATCGGAAACGAACTGCGTCGTGACGACGGAGCGGGCATTGCCGCGGCCCGACTGCTGGCAAGGCAATTCTCCGACAGAGTCGACATCCGCGAGATGAGTGGAGAAGGCACGGCTCTCATGGAGGCATGGCGAAATCGTTCCTTTGTCGTACTGATCGATGCCGTCGCAGGAGTCCGTCCCGGCTGGATCCACCGTTTTGCCGTACCGGGTGAGATCGTGCCATTCAAATTTTTCCATTATTCGTCGCACCACTTCAGTGTGGCCGAGGCGATCGAAATGAGCCGGCAGCTCGGCACCCTGCCGGACGCGGTCCGCGTGTTTGGAATTGAAGCAAAGGATTTCGATTATGGACAAGGATTGTCGCCGGTCGTCCGGGAGGCTGTTCACAATGTGGTGAACGAACTCCGGGGCCTGCTCATCCCCATCATCGACCCACACCGGTGACGTCATGCACGAAGCTTCCATCGCCCAAAATATCCTGGATGTCGTCAGGGATCACACAAGCGACCCGACCGCTGTCGACGCCATTCACGTCCGGATTGGGGAATTCTCGGGAGTTCTCGCGGACTCAGTGCGGTTCTGCTTTCAGGCCATGACCGCCGGCACGGAGTGGTCGCACGTCCGACTCGTCATCGATCCGATCCCGTTCGTCCTTCGTTGCCGCAGTTGCGGCCACACCGGCCACAACGAGCCCGGGTTCGTCTTCTGCGGACATTGCGGGAGCGGCGAAACGGATGTCGTCTCCGGAGACGACCTGAGCGTCACGGCCATTCATCTCAAGGAATGTTCGACATGAACGTCATTACCGTCGAGAAAAAAATTCTCGAAAAGAACGACGAGATTGCCGCCCAAAACCGCCAACGGTTTTCCGACAACCGCACGTTCGTCATCAACATGGTGAGTTCCCCGGGATCGGGAAAAACGTCCGTCATCGAAAGGACTCTCGAGTCGATCCGCTCGCGCATCCCGACGGCCGTCATCGAAGGCGACGTCCAGACGGACCTCGACGCGCAACGCGTCGCGAAGTACGACGTACCCGTCGTGCAGATCGTCACGCACGGAGCCTGTCACCTCGAGGCGCCGCTCGTCCGCGACGCGCTGACCCGGCTCCCGTCGTCGCGGCTGCTCATCATCGAAAACGTCGGCAACCTCGTGTGTCCCGCCGGCTATGATCTCGGCGAGAACGTTCGCGTCGTCGTCGTCAGCACCACCGAAGGCGACGACAAACCGCTGAAGTATCCGAAGATGTTCCGCACCTCGCACGCCCTCATCATCAACAAGATCGATCTCCTTCCGTACGTACCATGCCGGCTCGAGACCCTTCGGGAAAACGCTCTCCGCGTCAATCCAAATCTGCGTACGTTCACTCTCTCGTGCACGACGGGAGAAGGCGTCACGGACTGGATTGCCTGGATCGAAGGACACCTGTGACTCAGCGTGTTCGCATCACCCTGCGCGGAGCCGTGCAGGGCGTGGGTTTTCGGCCCTTCATCTACCGTTTGGCGACGGAACTGCGCCTCACCGGATGGGTGTCCAATTCACCGCACGGCGTGCTGATCGAAGCCGAAGGGGACGACGCGTCCGTCCGCGCCTTCCTGCTTCGCATCGAACCGGAAAAGCCTCCGCTCTCCTTTATCACGAGTCTGGAGCCGACGTTTCTGGAACCCGCAGGCTTGACCGGTTTCGAAATTCACCACAGCGAAAACGGAGAACGACCTTCTGCCATCGTCATCCCCGACATCGCCACGTGCGACGCGTGTCGGCGGGAAATGTTCGACGCGTCCAACCGACGCTACCGATATCCCTTTACGAACTGCACGCACTGCGGTCCGCGATATTCGATTATGGAATCACTTCCGTACGATCGGGTTCGGACGACGATGAAGAAATTTTCGATGTGCCCCGAGTGCCTGCGCGAGTATGAGGACCCAACCAACCGCCGCTTCCATGCCCAGCCCAACGCCTGTCCGAGGTGCGGACCTCACTTAGAATTATGGAATCCGGACGGACAGTGTCTGGCGCGCGACCACGCCGCCATCACGGAGACGGCGCGACGCATCCGCGAGGGATTCATCGCCGCCGTCAAAGGGCTGGGCGGATTCCAACTGCTCGTGAACGCACAGGACGACTCCGCCGTCCGACGCCTCCGCCAACGCAAACACCGAGAAGAAAAACCCTTCGCCCTGATGGCGGCCATACTCGCACAGATCGAACGCGAAGCGATGGTCTCCGACATGGAACGGCGCCTGCTCGCCTCGCCGGAAGGCCCCATCGTCCTTCTCGATCGGCGCGCGGATGGCTCGATCCCCGCGTCGGTCGCCCCTTCCAATCCAACTCTCGGCATCATGCTGCCCACGACGCCTCTCCACCATCTCCTCATGGCCGAAGTTGGAGGGCTCGTGATCGCGACCAGCGGGAATTTGTCCGACGAACCGATTTGCGTGGACGAACACGAAGCGCTGGATCGCTTGCGCGGCATCGCGGACGTTTTTCTCGTACACGACCGTCCGATTCTTCGTCACGTCGACGACTCAATCGTGCGCGTGATCACCGGACGGGAGATGATCCTGCGGCGCGCGCGCGGATATGCGCCGTTACCCTTGCGACTGTCCCCCTCCACCGACCGGGTCATCCTCGCCGTCGGAGGTCATCTGAAAAATACAATTGCTTTCGGTTTCAAGGATCGCACCGTCGTCAGCCAGCATATCGGAGACCTGGAGACGGAACCGACCTATCGGGCTTTTCGTCACACCGTGACACAACTGGCCGATCTGTACGATCTCAAGCCGACGGAGGTCGCGTGCGATATGCATCCGGATTATCTCTCGACCGGTTATGCCCGCCGTGCGGAATTGCCCTGCATATCCATCCAGCATCACTACGCACACGCGCTGGCCTGCATGACTGAAAACGAGATCGCCGCACCCTGTCTCGGCATCGTGTGGGACGGGACCGGCTACGGCACGGACGGCACCATCTGGGGAGGGGAATTTCTCCGTATCACGTCCACCGCATTCGGTCGATCGGGATGGCTTCGGACATTCTTCCTGCCCGGCGGCGATCGAGCCGTACGCGAACCCCGCCGCTCCGCGCTCGGCGTGCTTTTTGAGATGTACGGTCCTTCTCTGGTCAGTCGAACCGATATTCAGAAGTTGTTTTCAGAAATCGAAATGGACGTGTTGCTCCAGACGCTGTCTGCAGGCACCGCGGGAGTTCGCACTTCGAGCGCGGGTCGGCTGTTTGACGCCGTTGCGGCGCTCGTCGGACTGCGTTATCATGTCCGATTCGAAGGTCAGGCGGCGATGGAACTGGAATTTGCCATACGCGGAACGGATACCACAGAACAATATCCCGTCGCGATCCGACAGGAATCGGACGGTCTGATCGTCGACTGGTGTCCGATGTTGGAAGAGATATTGCAGGATGTCCGACGCGCCGAACCCGTCGAAGACATCGCCGCCCGCTTTCACAACGCCCTGATTCATGCGGCCGCAGAAGCGGCGCGACGGATCGGCCTGGAGACAATCGTGTTGTCGGGTGGATGTTTTCAGAACCGGTATTTGCTCGAACACCTGATAGGGAGATTGCGCGCGGACGGATTCCGCGTGTTCTGGCACCAGCGGATTCCTCCGAATGACGGCGGGATCGCGGTCGGACAGATCGCCGGCGCCATCCGCATTCACCAAAACGAGGACGCCCATGTGTTTAGCGGTTCCCGGTAAAATCATCAGCCTTGCGGAGCACGAGACTCTGCAACGCACGGGACGCGTCGATTTCGGTGGCGTCGTGAAAGAAGTCAATTTGTCCCTCGTCCCCGAAGCCCGCATCAACGACTACGTGATCGTCCATGTCGGATTTGCCCTGCACACCATTGACGAAGCGGAGGCCAGAAAAGTGTTCGAGTACCTTCGTGAGATCGGCGAGCTCGACGAACTGAGGTCCGGAGAAACGCCATGAAATTCACAGATGAATACCGCGATGCCCAAGCGATCCGACGATTGTCTGCGGCGATCCGTGAACAGACGACGCGTCCCTGGACGATCATGGAAGTGTGCGGCGGACAGACCCACGCCATCATGCGATTTGGGATCGACGAATTGCTGCCCGCAGAGATTACCCTCCTGCACGGACCCGGCTGTCCCGTGTGCGTGACGCCGGTTGAGTTGATCGACAAGGCAATCGAGCTGGCCTCCCGGCCGGAGGTGATCTTTTGTTCGTTTGGCGACATGCTGCGCGTGCCCGGCACACGGACGGATTTGCTCAGCGTCAAGGCGCTGGGCGGCGATGTCCGGATGGTGTACTCGCCGATGGATGCCGTGCAATTGGCCAGAACGCATCCCGACAAACAGGTGGTTTTCTTTGCTGTAGGATTTGAAACCACCGCGCCTGCGAACGCCGTCGCTGTGCGGACGGCAAAGGCGGAAGGCATGCGGAATTTTTCCATTCTCGTGTCGCACGTTCTCGTGCCGCCCGCGCTGGAGGCAATTCTCCAAACGCCGGATTGCCGCGTCCATGGATTTCTGGCCGCGGGACACGTGTGTTCCGTGATGGGATTTCACGAATATTTCCCCATCGCGGAGAAATACCGTGTGCCGATCGTCGTCACCGGATTTGAACCGCTCGATATTCTGCAAGGGGTCTCGATGTGCGTACGGCAATTGGAAGCAGGAAAGTACGAAGTGGAAAATCAGTACGCGCGCGTGGTGAGGCGGGAAGGCAACACCGACGCTCAACGAATCATCCGGGAAGTTTTTGAAGTCATCCCGCGTCAATGGCGCGGCATCGGTGAAATCCAGCAGAGCGGTCTGGGTCTGACACCCGCCTACGCCGACCTCGATGCGGAAAAGCGGTTTGCGATTGTCACCGGCGCTGTGGCGGAACCGACGGAATGTATCAGCGGGAGGATTCTGCAGGGATGGAAGAAACCGAACGAATGTCCGGAGTTTGGCTCGCGTTGTACGCCGGAACATCCGCTCGGAGCCACCATGGTTTCGTCCGAGGGCGCCTGCGCGGCGTATTATCGTTACCGCCGGGTCACGACATGAGCGCTCCCGCCTGCCCCGTTCCCCTTCGTGACTATCCGCGCGTAACGCTGGCGCATGGCGGCGGCGGTCGTTTGATGCAGGAGCTGATCGACCGCATGTTTGCGTCGGTGTTTGCAGTAGGTTCGGCCGATCGCCGTCACGATGGCGTCATCGTGGATGTGCCTCCGGGCCGCATCGTGCTGACGACGGACAGCTTCGTCGTGCGGCCTTTGTTTTTTCCGGGGAGCGATATCGGCAAACTCGCTGTCTACGGCACCGTGAATGATCTGGCCATGTGTGGAGCGCAGCCGCTGTATCTGACAGCTGGATTCATCATCGAGGAAGGCCTCGACATGGAGACCTTGTGGCGCGTGGTCCTTTCGATGCAGGAAGCGGCGCGCATCTCCGACGTACGGATTGTCACGGGAGACACCAAGGTGGTGGACAAAGGCAAAGGCGACGGGCTGTTCATCAATACCTCCGGGATGGGCGTCGTGCGGGGGACACACTCCATCGGCCCGGCGGAAGTGCGGCCCGGGGATGTGATCTTGCTCAATGGCGATATCGGACGGCACGGAATGGCCGTCATGGCAGTGCGTGAAGGCTTGGAATTTGAGAGCACGATCGAGAGCGATTGCGCGCCGTTGTCGGGCGCGGTGCTGTCAGTGCTGGAGGCCGGAGTGGAGATTCACTGTATGAGGGATTGCACGCGCGGAGGTCTGGCCAGCGTGTTGGTCGAAATTGCTCAAGCCTCCGGCGTCGGAATACGCGTTCGTGAAAAGGACATCCCCGTACGTGAGGACGTACGCGCGGCGTGCGAAATACTCGGCTTTGACCCATTGTATGTGGCGAATGAGGGTCGATGTGCGCTGTTCGTTCCGGAATCATCTGTGGATCGGGCGCTGGCTGAGTTGCGACGCCACGAGGTGGGGCAGGCGGCAACGGTCATCGGACGCGTTGTGGAGGACAACCTCGTCACGCTGGAAACATCGATCGGTTCCACCCGCATCCTTGACCTGCTCAGCGGCGAGCAACTGCCGAGGATTTGCTGATGGACTCGCGTCTTCTCGCGCCCCGGACCTAATGTAAATGCCTTTGCATTCGAGTCCGCAGGTTCTTATGATCACCTGCCATGCGCACAGAGCTGGTGTGAAGTGAGTCATTTCGATTGGTTTCGCATGACTGGAATGAGATGAGATTGCCCCCTGTACAGTCAACCACCCTCCACCAGGCGTCCCAATCGAGCAGACGCCTGTGTGGCCCAATAATTTGGATAGATGAAGGGCTTGCAGTCGGTCGCTCACCTTATTGGCTTGGAGTCAGATTGCTGATGGCGGAATGCAAGTGCCGTGCGGTGGAAAATCGTTACACATGAAAAGACTGCTCATCAATACGTGCCTCTTGATCTTTGGACTCGTTGTTGGTCTGGGCTTATTGGAAGTGCTCGTGAGGCTCTTCAATCCGCAGGTGTTGTACAATACGGAGAATTTTTTTCAGGGCGACAGCATCGTTGGGTATCGATACAAATCAAACATGGACTCCCGGATGTCCTCCCCAGACTATGACGTGCCTTTTGTCACGAACTCCGTTGGTATGCGAGATCGTCCATTTGCTCTGGCGAAACCGCAAGGAGTCTTCCGCATCCTGAACCTGGGCGATTCTTTTGGCGTGGGACATGGCATCCGTTCTGAAGAAACCTATTCCAAGGTTCTTGAGGAACTGCTGAATGACTCAGCCGATTCGACGAAGTGCGAAGTGATCAATGCATCGGTGGGGGGATATGATCCGCGGATGGAACTTCGCTACCTCAATAGGTATGGAATGCTGTACCAACCGGATCTGGTCGTATTGGGCTTCTATGTAGGGAATGATTTCATTTCAGACACGTCGCCGCAGTACGTGGCGATTAATGGCAATCTGTATAACCAGGAATCCGCAAAAGAGATAGACGGCACCAAAGGAGTAAGGCAGGATATTCTGCCGATCGTCTTCAAGAGAGCGACCTTGACGCTTCGGAGTTTCTTGGGTTCCAAGTCTCATCTCTATATACTGCTCCGTCGCTTGATGGATACGTACTTGTATCGGCATGGCTTCATTGGCATTTATGCCAATAGCATAGACATCTTTCTGACTGATCCCAACGTACGTGTAACACAGACCTACCAGTCCACCCTGAACTCCTTGCACGCTATCAACGATTCGTGCCGGTCTCGCAACATTCCCTTTATCATTCTACTGATTCCGACGGTCTTCCAGGTTCACGAGGAAGACTTGCAAGACAAGTTAATTACCGCCTATGGAATTGACACCACCGCATACGACTTTCAGAAACCGCAAAGGCTCATACAGAACTCCTTTGCGTCCGATCCAAACATCATGGTAATCGATGTCATGCCTGCCATGAAGGAGAAGAGCAAAGAGGTGAGATTCTATCACCCCCGGGACAACCATTGGAATGCCGCCGGACATCTCCTGGCCGCAAAAGAGATTCTTGAGGTATTGAAGACGCGTAAGAAGTCCAGTCGGCGGAAATGAATTGGCGCAAGTCCATCACCCAATGCCAGGAAAATGTCTAATCTGAAACGTGGAAGATGACAAGGATGATGCGGTTCTTGATTTTGGCGCTGACGGCCCCGGGTATGGCGCGCGCGCAAACGGTTATCCATGTCGGCGACACAACGAAGCAGGTCGTCAAAATCACCGACGTTTTTACGGTCGACAGCTTGCCGTTTTTTCATACTCCGTTCTCTTATGATCCAAGAATGGATGAGTTCTCGATGGGGCCCAAGAAAATCAATGTCCTGGCAGAGGGAAACTTGGGCAGAATTGGATTGCATTACCTCGAAGTCAGCGGCGTAAGTGACACGGCGGTATCGGAAATCATACGGAAGCATGCGGGCGAGTTCCTCGTAGAATATGAAGACATCCTCAAGTCGGCGCCGCTGGAAGTAGTTTCGACTTGGGCCGAGAGGCGCTACAGAAACGGGAAGTGGACAGACGGCGGAAGTGGAGGAAGCTGTCTGAGTGGAGAGCTGAGAGATTCATGGATGTCCATTCAAAAAGTACTGCGGAGTGATCTCGCAAAGATAATCTCCGAAGGAGCGGTCAGGATCCGTGTCGGTATCATCGGCGTACCACGAGGCGGCCCATTTGAGTGGCGCTACCACGAATAGTTGGCGATCCCCGACATGTTCTGGTTGTACATTCCCCATCTCATTCCATCACACCCCACTGCCAGACTTCGCGGTGACGCTGGGAAAGAATGGGACCAAGCGCCCATTGTCCGACTTTGCCGACGTTGCGAGTCAGCGAACGCACTTCTGCAAGCTTGGCCCGAATGTCGGGATCGGGCGCCGGCTGAAATCCGGCCTCTCGCATGAGCAGGATTCCTTTGGCCCGCATGGACAATTCCGCGTGTAAGCGGATCAGACAAATCACATCCACCCGCATGGCCTGCGGAAAAAACGTACGAATCGATTCGAGATACTTGCCGAGCGGGGTGTCGCCGAGGCTTCCGCTGTCCAAACTCGACAGCAATTCCGCATCGCGATCCAGCCCCGTGCCCAGCCAGCGCTCGATCTGGACTTTGCATCGTGCAAAGGCCGCGCGAACCAGCAAGGGGAAGCCGACAAGAATCATCACTGCATTCACGAGAGGTCCGAGAAGAAAATGATTATACACCGCGTGCAGAACTGCCGCCGGGATCAGGGCATAGACGTATCGTAGGGTACCTGTGCGCGCCGTTCGATAGACCATGGCAAAAATGGCAGTGGTCGATCCGTGCATCATCGCCGTACCCAAACCGCGCAGCAACCAAAGATACAATTCGCGCGGGCCCAGCGTGCTGAAATAGTACAGGTTTTCCACGACTCCAAATCCTGTCCCGACCGCAAAACCCACGATCGCCGCATCCACCGCAAATCCTACCCGCGCATTCCGCACAAGAACCACGACGTATGCGGACTTCAACATTTCCTCAACAAGCGGCGCGCCATACCGCACGTAATCTGCCAGTTCGACGCCGGAAATCAGAACCGTGAGACTATTCAAAATGTACGAAATCCCCGCGGCCGCCGCGCCCGCCAAAAGCGCCTGCCCCAGGATCCTCCTGCGCACCAGCCGGTACCCATCCATCCACATCATCACGGCCAGGAAACCACAAACCGGCACAAAGGCCACCACGGCATTCGCCGATGCGCTCAATGTATTTTCAAGGACACCATCCATTCGTCCGATCGACGCCTCTTGTTCATCGCCACGGCATATCCCGATGACAGCGTACATTTCAGATACGACAGCCCCACCACACGGAGGTCCAATTGACCGCCGATGTTGCGATGCGCGTGCCGGCCGGTTGCGGTCTGTGTGACCAGCACGGAAGAGAAGACCGAGGCGTGCGCGTAATTGACATAAAACGCAATCGTGCCTGCGTGACGAAACACCAGCGGCGGAAGCGTCCACTCCGCCAACACGCGGGCGTATCGATGCGCGTCGATCGCGTTGATCGGCCGACCCGGAAAGCTCTCGGGCATTCGATAGCGTTTCGATTCTCCATGGTCCGCCCAGTTGTTGCCGAAACCGCCAAAATAGAAATTCGCCAGCGGTTGACTCCGGGACCCCCACGCCGCGCCCGCGGCCGTGCGAATCCACAGCGCCGAATGTCGCATCGGCAGTGGAATCCCGACATCCAGGATATTTGTCCATTGCGGAAACACTTTCTCCTTCGTCAGATACGATGCGCCGATCGTGCGAAACACATATCCCCTCTCGGCATCCACACCGCCCAAAGCCGCGCTCGAAACTTTGCGATGGTACTCTGCCGATGCGTTGGCAAAATTCTGAATGGGCGCTGCAATTTCCTGGAACTCCGGCAGTCTTTCCGCTCCCGCATGAACCGCCGCACGCAGTTGATATCCAACGGTCTTCGGTCCATCCATTTCCAACGTGTGCTGATACTGCAGCCCTGCATCATACCCTTTGCGACTCGTGAGGGTCGGTCCGAACAAGTCGTAAAAATCCGACCGATTGTACGCGCCGAAAATCGTCCACTGCAGGACCGTGTACTGCAATTTCGCGTGAACCCGCTCGTCGGACGGGCCGCGTGATACACTCCACGTGGAATGCAGCTGGTGAAATCGCGATGGATCGGACAGGTTGAAGCGAAATCCCGCGGCGATCCGATGTCCATAGCCTTCGACAATCGGATAGATGGATTCGATTTGCAGATGCGACCAGCCGTGATACGGCTTGCCTTCGCCGCCAAAAGAAAACCGCGACGGCGACGGCAGAATCCACTTCTCCAGTTCCGGATGACGCTCAATCGTCTCCTGCCCCAAATACCGAATCGCGCCGACTGTATCGAGATCGCGGATGCGAAGCCGCACAGGGAGAAACCCCCGGCCCGTATACAGCATCGCAAGGACGGAATCTGTCGCCAACGGCAGCGGGCGAAAGAGCCCGGTGGATGCATTGCTCACGATGTGCATCGATCGTGTGTCCAAGTCGTACCGATACATATTTGAAACGCCCGTGTAATACGAAGTACCGATCAGGCTCTTGCCGTCCGGAGCAAAAACAAAATTGGACGGCGCGCTGTCTTCGAATTCAAACAACGTGTCGGGTTTCGCATGTCCGGCGAGCAAATCCGCAACGGAAAATCGGACAAGGACGTGGCGCCCACTGACGCCTGCCATGGATCCCGACAGCCATTCGCCGTTCGGAGACAAATCAATATCGTAAACATCCTC
Organism: uncultured Bacteroidota bacterium; assembly: GCA_964602985.1. Classification (GTDB taxonomy): domain Bacteria; phylum CLD3; class CLD3; order SB21; family SB21; genus CAYZJB01. The sequence goes on along the minus strand of CAZRTJ010000029.1, from coordinate 10,681 downwards.
TCCGTATGGAAACGCAAAAACCAGATTCCACTCGGCATACGGCCCGGGCACGCGCACCAGGGACGACAGGCCATTGTAATGACGCACGCCCCACAGACTCCGATCCCGCCGACTGAACGCCAGATCGCCCATGCGCGCGTCTTCGATCAATCGATGTGCCTTGCCACTCCCCACGTCCACGCTCCACAGATCCCGCCATTCAGTGTTGTTTGTCGTGAAGAAGATTCTGCCGGAGAAATCGACCGCCAGCGACGTCACATCGTAGAGCGTCGGACCGTTCACCACGGCGAGCTTCTGGAAATGACCGGAACGCCCGAACGATCCGATGTACGCAAAACCCGCCGGAGGATGCGTGGCGGCGAGGATCGATTGATTCCGCTCATCGTAATACATGCGAGAGACCGACCCCATCGCAGGGGATGGAAATTTCAATACGTCCGACAGCCCGTGCCGCTGAAGACTGTCCAGGTTGTCGCGCTGAAAATCTTTTTCCCATTGGATCCATTCGTCCCACACGTCTGCCAGCGCGCGTCCGTAGACGCGGCGAAACTGCGTCGCGTAGAACGCCGAGGACCCGTCTTGCCGCACGATCCACTGCCGCAACGAATCGGTGCCATACCGACAGGCCAGGTACGTGACGAACCGCGTCCCGTACAAATACGACAACGCGCCAACCTGAAAATCCGTCTTGACGCCTTCCGATTCCAGACTCAATGGATCGTGAAAGTCCGTGTGGTCGTTCACCTTGGTTCGCCAGACCATTTCATCGTACGAGCCCAACGCGCGTCCCATGCCGCCGGCCATCCACGTTTCGAGAAATGTCGCAATCCCCTCGTGGTACCATCTTGGCGCGTAGCGCCGGGGAGTTGTCGCGTAACTGTACAGCATCGAAAGCGGCTGATCGGATGTCGGAACAACTTTGCCGAAGAACAACCTCCGGAAGAAGCGGTCCCGGCCGGAGGCTTTGTCAATCGCCGCAATGTGCGCCAATTCGTGATTCATCGCCGCATTCATCCGTTCGTTTGACGGCACCGTCTCATAGACGTAACTAAGCGGCGCGATGGAGAGCGTCACGCGATTGCGCGGGATCCCGTCCGCTCCCGCCTCGCTGAAATCTGAAAAATCATGAAGGATCAGTGTGATTTTCTCCGCCGAGGCGTATGCAAACAAGTCGCGGTGAAATGCGTATGCATTCTCGAACGTCCGCACGACGTGCGGAATTAGATATTCGTACGCCGTACCAAAATAAATCACCCGCACGCGTTCGTTTTCCCAGGACATCATCTGCCCCCATGCAGGTCGAACCAGTAACGCGAACAGCAACACCGGAAAAGCAACAGTTCGCCTGCAATGGGCGAACTGTCGGCATTTCCAATGTGTCGCAGATTCAGCGGTCGACGTCACGATGGGCGGCGTTTTTCCGGAAGTCTTCGTAGCTCAGCGCCTTTCGAAAATTCTCGCTGGCCATGGCTTTGCGAAATTCCTCGCTCGCGATCGCCCTTCTCAGCTCTTCCGACTGCATCGTCTTTCGGAAGTCTTCGCTGTTCAACGCTTTGCGAAGTTCCTCGGACGCGAGCGCCTTCATCAGTTGATCCTGATGCGCGATGGCTTTGTAGAATTCCTCGCTGGCAATTGCCTTTTGCAAGTCCGGCTGGTTTGCTATCGCTTTCTCGAAGTCCTGGTGCGCGGAGATTTTCCGAAAATCTTCCAAGGTACGGGCCTTGCGGAAATCAGCCGTGGTCAGGGTCTTGCGGAAACTCTCGTCCCGGAGCGCCTTGCGGAAATCGTCATTGGCAATGGCCTTCTGAAAATCGGATGAAGACATGGCCTTTTGCAACGACTCGTCGGCAATGGCTTTCCAGAACGATTCGTCGGCAATCTGCTTTCGGAAATCATCGCCCGCGATTGCCTTCTGGAAATCATCGTTGGAAAGCAACTTCTGGATCGACTCATACTGCAACAGCCGGCTGACCTCCTGATCGTTCAGCAGGACGTCGGCTTCGGACATTTGGCCGGTACGATACTTGGATGCCTTTTTGCCTCCGATCGATCCGGTGACGTCTTCCTCCCCGGGAGGGGGGTAGAAGAACGAGAAATACACCACCGCCACAACGGCGGCCAACGCGCCCCAGATGAGCGCATGACGCATGGATGGTTTCATTTGTGCCTCCTGTATTTGGTTCTATCAAATTACAGGCGGACGCGGAAAAAGTTGGCGTCAGGGAACGACGACGCGGCGTTCCAAGATAGTGACGGTGTCGGAAACAATGCGCAGGAAGACGGAACTGTCTCCATGCTCGGCCGTCCACGCAAATGCGTAGCCATTGGAGCCGTCATGATGGATCGTCGCCTCGCCGGGGACGATCGACATGCGGGCGGGACGGTCCGATTCGAATCGATGAAGCGTCATGCGCCCGGCTTCCCAGCGCACGGAAATCTCGGCAGACACCTCCGCGTCCAACGCCAACGCAATTCGGATGCTTTCATCCGACCGACCGGCTTTAAACTCACCCCGCACAGAGTCCGACTGGATGCGGACGGAGTCGATGATGCGGTGAGTCGGATCCCATCCGGTCATGACACCTTCCAGGTGAGGGATGTTGCCCGGCCAATCAAAGACCAGGAAGAGAAGGATCGACGCGGTGACCAACCCCAGGCCAAACCCGAATGCAATTCTCCATCGTGGCATCACGAGCGGCGCCGGTCTGGAAGCAGTGGAACCTTCAATGGCGTTCATGATCCGGTACGTCATGTTGCTTGGCGGTTCCACCAACTCGACGCCATCCAGGCTGTCCTGCAGCGCTTTCATGTCGAGGTACAGTTTTTTCAGTTCGGGCTGTTCCTCCATCAATCGATGCAGTCGCTGACTTTCCTCTGGAGTGTGCATTCCGTCGATTTCTCCGTGGACGAGATGGAGCCATTCTTCTTTCATGATGGCCACGAAATTCCCTTTCGTATAAAAATGTCGCGCAGCATCTCCCGCGCCGTGTGTATCCTGGATTTGACCGTCTTCTCCGGTATGTCCAGCAGACGACCGATCTCCAGGTACGACAAATCGTGAAAATGTCGAAGAACAATGACCATACGCGAGTCCGGTTTGAGTTCCATCAACGCTCGTTCGATCAGCCCGGGAAGGAGAATGTCGACCTCCGGTTCGGGAGCGGCTAATTGCGATTCCGGTTCATCCAGCGGTTCCCAGCGTCTTTGGGAGCGAACGAAATTCAGACTTTCGTTGACCGCGATCCGATACAGCCAGCTGAAAAACCTGTACCGTCGGTCGAAGGATTTCAATTTGTCAAACGCTTTCACAAAAACATCCTGCGTGATGTCGGCGGCATCGTCGGCATCGTTGGTCATGCGCAGAGCCACATTGAAGACGATTTTTTGATAATTCCGCACCAGCCCTTCAAATGCACGGGTTTCTCCACCAAGAGTTTTTTCAACGAGTTCCAGGTCTTCCAGATCGGTCATACCGGATGGCTCTTACGGAAAATACAACGGCTCCGACAAAAAGTTGAAGCGCTCACTCGATTTTGAATATGAAGTCAAAACCCGCATACGTGAAAATCTCGCGCAAATGCGGGCTGAGGTGTCGCAGGACGAGACCATGACCGCTTTCGCGAAGACGTTTTTCGGTGGCCAGAAGAACGCCCAGCCCAGCACTGCTGATGTACGCCAGTTCCCGGCAGTTCACGACGGTCGTAGCCCGGAGCTTCTGAAACTCCGACTTTGCCGACTCCGCCTGAAGCGCGTCCAGGCGTCCGAAGAGAAGGATCTCGTCTGCTTCGATGGAAATTCTAAACATGTTCGGGCCTCAAGAGTTTGGTCAGGGTGATCACGTTGCAACCGTCGGCATACGCATACTCTACCTTGTCCATCAGCTTTCGCACGAGATGCAAACCGAGTTTCCCAGTCGGGCGCTGTGCGAGCGGAGCGGAAACATCGGGGACGGGGGCCTTGCCGATGTCGTACGACGGAGCCTGCGCGTCTTCAAACGTAATGCGCACATGGTCAGGACGCCGGGTCAGGTCGATGGAAATCTGCCCGCCGGTGTTTCGGTTATGCCGGACCGCATTGCAGAAGAGTTCCTCCACCGCGACGCTGATCGGAAACACCACGGACTCCGGAACGCCGTACTGCAGAACAAATGCCTCCACGTGCCGGAACACTCGATCCAGTTCCTGAATTTCTCGCTGAAACGTTTGCGTCATCTCGCCCCCGCATTGCTGGAACTTACGGCGCAAACCCATGCAAAGCAACCATCGCCGAAGCAAGAGCTCCCGGACCCGCGCGCCAACTTTCTTCTGCGGACCGTGTAATTCTCATAGTCTTCACGGGAGGTATTCAGATGTTGCATTTGCGAGGCCAAAATACTTGTTGCGAAACGGAGGGACGGGGGCTACCTTTGGTCAATTCCAGTCCGTCCGGACACCGGAAATTTGCATCGGCACCTGGCTGGCAAAGGAAATTTCCGAACTCACATCTATCGTTCACTCATCATTCGCACCGGACGACTTCCAGTCCATGTCTGATCTCTCGGGTCTTCGTGTGTTTGCGTTACGGAATCGAGGCGGGTATGACGCGTCTCTGGTCGTATGCTCGATTGATTTTGATCATGGCGATTCTGGTCGACCGTGTGCAGGCAGGCACGACCGGCAAATTGTCGGGCGTCGTCGTCGACGCGGAGACCGGGGAGAGATTGCCCGGCGTCAACGTCTCCGTGATCGGCAGTTTCCGCGGCGCGGCAACGGACGCACATGGGGAATACCTGATCCTGAATGTTCCCGCCGGGACGTACGACGTCGCCGCCACCATGATCGGCTACACCCGATTGACGATCACCAATGTCCGTGTACTTCCGGATTTCACCAGTCGGATCGAATTTCAACTGCGACCACAGAACATCTCCGCAGATGAGATTGTCGTCGTGGCAGAAAGGCCGCTGATCCAAAAGGATCAGACGATGACGCTGTCCGTCATGCCTGCGGAAGAACTGAGTCATCTGCCCATTCGCGGATTTCAGGAAGCGGCCAGTCTCGGCGTCGGATTTGTCATCAGTTATGACCGCGATCCGGAGGGAGGCCAGGCCCGGTCCGTCGTGCGAGGGGGACGCAAGAACGAACTGGGCGTCATGATCGACGGATTCCTGCAGAACAATCTGATCACCGGAATTGCCAACACCCCGGTTCCCAATCAGGCAATCGAGGAAGTCGTGTCGATCACCGGGGCCTACGATGCCGAGTATGGGCGCTTCCAGAGCGGGATTTTGCAAATCCGGACACGCTCCGGAGGTTCCCGCTATTCCGGTTTTCTGGAATATGTCAATGATCGCCCGATGGTCGTACTCGATAAAGATCAGTATTTCGGTTACGACACATACAGCGCGGGATTCGGCGGACCCCTTCTGCCCGGCAACGACCGCGTTCGGTTCTTCGTGTCCACGGAACTCCGGGACATCACGGACGCGGAGCCCAGCGTTTTTGGTTTTCCGAAATTCCGTCTGAGCACGGAGGGTTCGGTCAACGACGATCCCGGTAAACCGGACACGGTGATCTTTCAGACGGATGAAAATGGAAATCTGTTATTCACAAAAGGGGCCCGACCAAAAAATCCCCAGGGATATGGGATCAATAGCGACCGGGGAGGAGGAATTACTGCAAAATTATCCGTCGATTGGATTCCATCCGCGTTGCGTCTGGACCTGTCCGGGAATTATTCTGAAACCTACCGTCGAACTTTCGTAGTCTATCGTACCATTTCGGGTCACAACCTCCGTCACGAAATTTCGAATCTCAATGTCGGCGGCATTCTCACATATCAGATTTCCCCAGCCCAGTTGATCGACCTGGGGATTAATTATCATACGACCTTGCGCAAGCGTATGAACGATGCGTATGGACTGGATTTCGACGCCTACAATAGTTTTCGAGGAAACACGGGATTCTGGACCTATTATGGCGATCTCCTGCTGGCCGATATCGGAAGCATTGCAGGAGCCACCAGTCCCAGGAAATATGAAGACCGGTACGTGGCGATGAAGAGCAATTATCTGTATCAAGTGGACAAGCACCACCAGCTCAAAGCGGGCGTCGATTTGTTTCTTCATACCGTGCGATTTCTCGACGACATCTTCGTTGATGGTTCACGATATCACTTCAATGGAATCGGCTGGCGCCTGGACGGACCGAATATCGTTTCCGTGGCCGAGGATGATTTGGAAGACGGACTGCTGGGTCCGGCGCGGCCTGTTTTCTTCGCGGCCTATGCCCAGGACAAGATCGAATACGAGGGACTCGTGGTGCGGGGCGGATTGCGTTATGATTTGTTCAATTCGGGCGCCAAGGCTGTGAAGAATTTTGAAGACCCGTTGGGACAGAGAGATCCGGATCAGGTCGGACAATTTACGGATGCCAACGGCAATGGTCTCCCGGACGAACGCGAGCTTTGGGCAGGCAGGATCGGTCCGGAGGACTACGGTCCTTCGAAAGGAGATCACAGAATCAGCACGCGTCTGAGCGTGAGCTTTCCCATATCGGAGCGCACGCAATTTCGATTAAGCTACGGACAGTTTTTTCAGCAGCCGAACCTGGAATTCCTATACAGCGGCCCGCTCGCTCTGGAAGATGCGGCGCTGAACGGCAGGGGTTTTATTATCGGCAATCCAAACCTCAAGGCAGAGAAGACCGTTCAATACGAAGTCGGATTGAAACGAGCCTTGGGAGACCGTGCGTCCATAGACATCAGCGCCTATTATAAAGACATTCATGACCTCATCTCTCACTACTACCTGCCGTCAGATCCCAACAGCTTCCTCCTGTTTGTCAATGCTGACGAAGGCGTCGTCAAGGGCATCGGCATGAGCATGGAACTTCGCCGCTGGAAGAAGTTCCAGGGCCGGGCGAGCTACACGATCCAGTCGGCGATCGGGAGCGGGTATTCCGCCTATTCCGGATATCGTCGAGACTTTTTGGCTAATCCGAAAACGCAAGTCTACGCGCCGCTGGCTTTTGATCAGCGCCACACACTGAATGTGGACGTCGACATTCGGAATGCCAAAGGCGAAGGGCCTGTGTGGGCCGGTCGCAGGATTTTGGAAAATGCAGGATTCAATTTGCTCGTGAATCTCGGAAGCGGTCTGCCGTACACGCCGACGACTCCGGATCACATTTATTTATTTCGATTTCAGAATGCCGTGACCGTCGGACGAAAAAACAGCGCCCGCATGCCGTGGACGATGCGCATCGACGTGAAGGCCGACAAGAGCATCCAGTTGACACAGCATGTGTCCTTCAATGCGTATGTGCAAATCCTGAATCTCTCGAACCGACGGAACGTGATCAACGTCTGGAGTTCGACGGGCGTCGGAGATAATAACGGATTCCTGACCACGCCCTTCGGTCAGACGATGACGACACGCGAGGTACAGCAGTTCCAAGTGTGGTTCCACGACGGTTTTCGCTATGACACGCCCCGGCAATTTCGCCTGGGGATGATTTTGAATTTTTAACTGGAAGGAGAACATCATGGAGATCAGAGAGGAAATTCGCGGCGACGTGGCCGTGCTGTTTCTATCCGGCAAGATGATGGGAGGTCCCGACACAATGAGGGTGCACGAACATACAAAGGGCTTGATCGCGGACGGCCTTCGCAAGCTCGTCATCGACCTCGGCGACGTCAAATGGCTGAACAGTTCCGGCATGGGCGTGCTCATCATGTGCCTCACGTCGATGAAAAACGCCGGAGGCAGTCTCAAACTCGCGGCCATTACAGAAAAGGTCGAGAGTCTTCTGATGATCACGCATCTCATGACGGTCTTTGAGACAGTGGAGACAGCGGATCGCGCGGTCGCGACGATGGCGTCGGCGGGTGCGGTCAGCGGATAATACTTCTTTACCAACAACCCTGCCCCGCTCCTTGGCAAGGAGGAGGATAGAGGGGGTGATTGGATTTGGCCTGGTGGGTTTGCTGAAATATGCAGAGACATATCGTTCAAATTTTCTTCTTCGTTTGGCTCCTTTCGAGCCCAGACGCTTGGTCGCAGACACGAACAACCGATGTACGATTTCGACGCCTTACAACCCATGACGGACTTTCTGAAGGCACCATTCACTGTATTTTTCAAGACAGCAGGGGCTTCGTATGGATTAGCACAGGCGCTGGACTGCAAAAATACGATGGCTACGCATTCAAATCCTACTCGTACGACCCGCGGGATTCGAATTCCATTTCAGACAATTCGGTCAGGTGTATGTACGAAGATCGATCAGGACTCCTGTGGCTTGGAACTTATCTGGGCGGTCTGAACGTATTCGATCGAAGCACAGAAACTTTTACTCATTTCAGACATGATTCCAATAATCCGCAATCCATAAGCAGCAATGCGGTTACGGTCATCCATGAAGATGAAGAAGGGCGCTTATGGATCGGAACATCCGGCGGCGGACTCAACGTCTTCGATAAGACGACGAAAACATTCCGGCGTTTCAAGAATGAGACCAACCCTCAACCCTTGCAAGACAATTACGTCGTCCATTTCATCCATGAGGATTCCGCGGGATTTTTGTGGATGGGAATCGGACGAGGATTAGTGGTATTTGACAAGAAAATCGAGAAGTTCCGGTTCTTTCGTTATTCTCCCGACCAGTTGCATCCAAGTATATGTGTTTTTGAAGACAATGACGGATTCTTGTGGATTGGCACGGTCAACGGAGGCATCGACATCTTTGACAAAAAGACCGAGACTTTTCGAAACATGAAGCACGAACCCAATAATCCGAATTCATTGAGCCACAACACGGTGAGAGTCATTTATCAAGACTTGCTCGGCCTCTTGTGGATTGGAACCAATGCCGGAGTGGATGTATTTGACCGGACAACCGGGCAATTCAGACGGTACAAACACAACTCTGATGATCCTCATGATCCTGAATCGCTGAGTGGATTTCACATGTCGTCTATCTGCGAAGACGCTTCCGGAATGCTATGGATCGGCGGCGATCAGGTGACCTTACTTGACAGAAAGGCCGCCAAATTCAAACTACAGTATATGAAAGACCGCGGTATCTACTCCATTCATGAAGATCGAGACAGTGTACTGTGGGTCGGAACAACCGGAGACGGATTATATGCGGTCGACAGAAAAAATAAAACTTCCACAATTTACACCCACGCACCGGATAACCCGCGTTCACTTCTCCACAATGTCGTATATGCCATTCACGAGGATCGTGAGGGTCTGATGTGGATCGGAACGAAGGGCGGGCTGAATGCACTCGACAAAAAGAGAGGAATTATCCAGGGGTATCCGATCGGACCGAATGGATTGACCGGCGCAGTCCTGCGCATCCACGAAGATGCAGGCGGCTTGTTATGGATTGGAACCGCCGGTAGCGGCTTATTGAGCGGTGGTTTATGTGCTTTCGACAAAAAGGCCAAATCGTTCAGGAGTTTCAAACTTGAATCAACAAGTAAGTTCGATGTTGTTTCCTCAATACATGAAGACTCCCTTGGACAATTATGGCTTGGAACGTACGGTGGGGGCCTGCATATCTTTAATAAGAAAACAGAGAAATGGCGGAGTTTCAGACATGATCCTGATGATCCGCGGTCGCTATCGTCCAATGGAATCTCGTGTCTTCATGAAGATCGGTTCGGACTGCTCTGGATGGGGACAAATTCCGGACTCAACGTTTTTGACAGGGCGAGTGAGACATTTCGCAGTTTTACAGAAAAAGACGGACTGCCGAGCAATAAGATTTACGGTATTCTCGATGACGATCACGGACATTTGTGGCTGAGCACGGGCAGAGGTTTAGCAAAATTCACGCCGCCTGTCGATCCGTTTAATCTTCTAACTCCCGGCCTCTTCCGAATCTATGATGTTTCCGACGGCTTGCTGGACTTTGAATTCAACCAAGGAGCCTATTTCAAGAGTCATACTGGTTGGTTGTATGTCGGCGGCCCCCTCGGTTTTTATTACTTTCACCCCGACAGTGTGCGAGACAACCCATACAAGCCTCCGGTGGTCATTAGCGATTTCCAAATCTTCAATACCTCCGTCGGAATCGCTCATGAACAAAACGGCACGGAGGTCAGGCGCATCGGTGACGAGTATTTCTTATCTCAGTCCATTCTGGAGACGGACGAAATCGGACTGACTTACAAAGAGAATGTATTCTCATTTGAGTTCAAGGCGCTGAGTTACTGGCACGCTGAAAAGAACCAGTATGCGTATAAACTCGAAGGCTTCGACGCGGACTGGGTGTATTGCGGCACCAGGCGCACTGCTGCTTACACCAACCTCGACCCCGGAGAATATGTTTTCCGCGTGAAAGGCTCCAATCATGACGGCGTGTGGAATGAAGAGGGAACATCGGTTCGAATCGTCATCACTCCCCCGCCGTGGAAGACGTGGTGGGCGTATAGTCTATACGGGCTGGCGATCCTTGCATCACTGTACGGCGTGAGACGATTTGAATTGAACCGGAAACTGAAAAACGCGCAAATCAAAGAATCCCGGCTTCGCGCACAAGCGGCAGAGGCGCAAGCCAAGGCAGCGGAAGCTCAGTCGAAACTCATTCAGGTCGAAAACGAACGCAGGACACAGGAACTGGAAGAAGCCCGCCGGTTGCAGCTTTCGATGTTGCCGAAAGACATTCCAAAACTCGATCATCTGGACATC
>CAZRTJ010000028.1:0-44921 GCA_964602985.1 uncultured Bacteroidota bacterium | reverse complement strand
CCTACGCATACTCTCACGCATTTGCGTGTTCGACATTTGGCGTCGCTTCAAATGGAAGCGCCCTGTACGGTCACAACGGAGCGAGTTTTACGGGAGTTGACAAAGCCAACGTGCCTTCAGGCATTGCCCGACGTTTGACCCGCGTGTGGAGAATCGACACGACGAATGTCGGCACTCTGCAAACAGCGTTTCTGTTTCGAACCGCGGGCCTTTCGATCGGCGACAGCTCGAAACTCCGCGTGCTTGCCGATGATGATGGAAACTTCTCCAACGCGAGCATCTTGACCGGATCGTATTTCAGCAATGAATTGCGTACGGGCCTTACGACGTTGCCAGGCACTTATTTTACGCTGGCAACGACCGACGAGAGCAATTTCACGCCGATCGTCGTGTCCAATACAAATGGGTCGGGCATAGGTTCCCTGTCGAACGCCGTCGCCTTGGCCAATTCCAACCCGGGCAACGACACCATCATCTTTACGATCCCGCCTGCGTCGGTCATTACCGTTTTCTCGACCATCAGCCTCACCGATGCAGGCACGTATATCAATGGCGATCTCGATCTGGATGGCCGTCCCGATATCATCGTCAATGGATCGGGCATCACCGGAGGAACAACCTTTCAAATCACCGGCTCGAACAATACGATTCGTGGCCTCGTCATTCAGGGCAACGTCTCCGGCCCGGGCGTGTCGATCATTGGCGGACGCAACAATCGTCTGCTCAGCAATTTCATCGGCACCAACTCGTCCGGCAATTCGCGCGTCCCCAACACCATCGGCGTACAACTGTCCGGTTCGGCCAACTCCAACTGGATCGGCGACACGACAGCAATCGGGCGAAACGTCATCTCCGGCAACGATCTGTACGGAATTGAAATCATCGGATCGGATTCCAACCGCATCGTGAATAACTACATCGGCTTGCGAGACGGCGGCTCCGATTCTCTCGGCAATCTTGGCGTCGGCGTCATGGTCCGAATGAACTCCAGCCATAACCTCATCGGCAATGGGACCGCGGCCGGTCGTAACGTGATTTCCGGAAACTACGACGACGGCATCCGCATTCGCGACGTCGGATCCGATTCGAACGACGTACTCGGTAATTACCTCGGAACCAACGCCGCCGGGACTGCCGGGCTCGGAAATCAAAATGGAGAAGGATGTTCGTTCAGCGACACCGCTAATTACAACCGCTTGGGAGACGGCACACCGGGCGGACGCAATGTCTTGTCCGGGAATAGCCAGCGCGGTTTTGTGCTGACCAGCGTGTGGAACTGCTCCGTGCGGGGAAATTACGTCGGACTCAATGCCGCGGGGACAGACACCATCCCCAATGGCCTGGGCGCTCTCCTTGACAAAGCGACAAACAATATGATCGGCGGCAATGGCCCCAGTGACGCCAATTACATCGCGGGCAATAGCTTTGCGGGGATCGGTCTTACCGCATCCAGCGGCGGTCGCAGAAATCGAATCATCGGAAATCGAATTGGTCTCGGACCCGGCTCGATCCCCTTTGGCAACGGCAGCGGGTCGGGCGTCCTGATTATTTCGAATTCCTCTGCCGACAGTCTGCGCGACAATGTCATTGCTTACCATAAGGGGTTTGGCATTTCGATCGATGGCGCTTCGACGGACAGTAACGTCTTCTTCCGCAATTCAATTTTCCGAAATGACAGCGGGGCAGTGAAGATATTGAATGGCGCCCAGCAGAGCGTGAAGCCTCCGAAGGTGACTTCCGTGAGCATGGACTCGACCGTGAGCGGCACAGCCGCGCCGTTTGCGCTCGTCCAGGTGTACAATGACTCGACCAATCAAGGCCGTTATTACATCGACACGGTCCGCGCCAATGGCTCCGGCAATTGGTCCAAAAAAATGAATTTGCTCCGGGGTGTCAACGTGACCGCCCTGCAGGACAGCGCCTCGAACACATCCGCTTTCTCCATCGCAGTGACTGGACTGCCGCCGCTGGGATTCATCCAGCTCTCGGAGACGGCTGTCAATTTCGGACCCGTCCGCATCGGTGACACCGTATCCACAACCGTGCGAGTAAGCGGAAATACCGGGCCTATCCAAATGACTTCCCTCACAACGGTCAATACCGTTGATTTCACGGTCACAGCTTCCCCTGCGCTGCCGCAGACGATTGACCCTTCCATCGATACGCTGTTCCTCACGATCCTCTTTCACCCGCAATCTGACTCCGGAAGGAGAGATACGGTTCGTTTTGTGAGCGACGCCATAAATCAAAACGCCGACATCGTGTTGAACGGATTTGGACTGGAGAATATCGCCCCAATCATCACGACCGGAATCCTCCGCAGTACGGTTCTGAAGAGATATTCGGAAATTTACTTCCGCAGCGATGAAGGTCTGTTGACCGGGTGGGCGACCGCCACGGCTGACACAACGGACACGCTGGCGATCAATGGAATTGGCGGTTCGGCACGAAGGCTCTTTGTCGCTTCCTATCGTTTCGCGGATACGGGAGTCGTCTCGTTCCATTTTGAAGGCACCGACAGCGCTGGAAATACCGGAATCAGCGACCGCTCGTACAACGTGGTGGCACTTTCCAATGAACCGCTCGTGTGGACAGACGGCCTGTTGCATATCCAGACCGGCGACCGAAGGAATCGGGAAACAGGGACGGTCATCATTGGTCACACAGAAGGCGAGGCGGATGTCCCATCAGACTGGTTGAGAGTCAGTCCAGTGTTCAGTATCGATGGCAATGTCAGTTTTGACAGAGAACCTTCCTGGAAGATCGGTGTAGTCTTGAACAAGCCGACGCCGGACCCAGAGCGGACCGGGCTGTACCAAAACATAGACGGCGAATGGAAATTCATCGGCCGAATGGAGGGGTCCACAGTTGCCAGCGGCCAGCTGTCGCGGTGGGGAGAAGTGGCTGCCTTTTACAATCCAGACTTTGTCGAACTGCCCAAGTCGGTCGAACTCGCGCAGAATTATCCCAATCCGTTTAATCCGACCACGACCATCCGATTCGGTCTGCCAGAGTCGGGCCGCATTCGTCTGACGGTGTACAACATACTCGGTCAACGCGTTGCGCAACTGCTCGACGAGATCCGTCCCGCGGGTTTTCACAACGTCGTGTGGAACGGACAGAACGCAAACGGATTGCGAGTATCCAGCGGCGTATATTTGTATCGACTCGAGACGGATGCAGGAATTCAGACCCGTAAGATGATCCTGCTGAAGTAGATTCATTCTCCAATGAGATAGTCAGAAGCTGGTCCCGCGACCGGCTTTTTTATTGCAAGCCGCGTATTGTTTCGCGTGGGGAATTTACGTAACCTGTGGGGACAAGAAACCGGAAGAACTTCATGCGCATCTTACGAATCCTCTTTCTCTGGACGGTACTGGTCGGATCGTTGCTGGCCGCCATTCTCACAGCCGCGGACATGACGGGACGGGTGGTGTCCACTTCCGATGTTCTGACCCTGGCTGTGGCGATCGTGGTATTCTGCGGCTCTCTGACGTTCTTACTGCGGGCAGGTCGCTCGGAAAAGGCGCTGGAAGGCAGGGGCGAATGGTCGTGGAGTCGGTTTATCTTTGAAATCTCCACGGTCTTGGTCGGAGTCCTTCTCGCACTGGGATTGAATGAGTGGCGAGGCCGTGTCTCTCAGGCGCATCAGCTCACGATGGCGCTCGATCTCATTCGGATCGAAATTCAAGATAATCGGACAATTCTGGCCGATCGGATACCCTACTGGGAGATGGTGCGCGATACCGTCCACAGCGTCATGCGGCGGCGTGGCGACATTTCCATTGCAGATATCGACATTCCGGGATGGAAAGGCACACGAAACCCCGCTTTCGGTGAAAGCGCCATGCAGACCGCCGTCAGTTCCGGGGCCCTCGCCAACGGAGGATTGAAAACGGTACAACGAATCACGAAGGTGTACAGCTTTCAAAGGAAATACTCCCAATTCTCTGATTTCTACTTCCAGGCCGGCGTCAACGGCAACGTGAAGACCGCGCAGAATCTGGTCAACATGATGTCGGATCATGCCGGTGCCGGAGTCGAATTACTGAAAGCCTACGATCAACTGCTGGAGTATCTCCCAAAGCCCGAGCAGTCTGAGAGCGTAGAGTCCGACTGATTTGCAATTTCGTCTCAATCTGGTAGATTGGGCACAGTCACATTCAAGCCGGCGGTAGGAATTTGGTCGAGACATCGACACCCCGCTCTGGCAACTGTTAAGGAAACAAAAGGAGCCCGTCATGAACTCTGAAATTATCCGGGAACTGACCCGATCGTATCAGATGGAGATTGAAACCATACAGAACTACATCGCCGCCTCCGTCAACCTGGACGGCGTCCGGTCCGACGTCATCAAGAAGGCACTCGCCGCCGATGTGCCGACCGAACTAATGCACGCACAGGTTCTGGCCAAACGAATCAAAACCATTGGCGGTACGGTCCCCGGTTCGAAAGCGCTGGTCGCCGAGCAGACCTTTATGCAACCTCTGTCCGACACTACCGACGTCGTATCGATTATCAAGGGAGTCATCGCTGCGGAAGACGGCGCCATCGCACAATACAACAAGATCATCCGCTTGTGCGAGGGCAAGGACTACGTCACCCAGGATGTGGTCACGGAACTGCTGGCGGAGGAAGAAGATCATCGGCGGGAGTTTGTCGGCTTCCTGAAGGAATACGAGAAGTGATGAGGAAGCGTCTGTTGATCCTCGCCATGATCGCCACCGGCATCAGTTCCGGTTTGACGGCGTACCTCCTGATTGGACGGATAGCGCGCACCGTGGACGTCCTGAGCGTCTTCAGTTCGGCCATGGCCTTTGGCGTCAGCCTCGCCCTTACGATCCGAACGTTTCGAGAGAGCGCATAGAAGACACGATTCACCGAACACAGAAGGAGAGACGCATGAACATCCGGGGCATTGTCACGATCGTCATCGTTTTTGTAGTGTGGATGGGAATTGATTTTCTCGCCCACGGAATCATTCTCGAACCACACTACGCGGCCACGCCCAATCTATGGAGACCAATCGGAGAGGCGAAGATGGGATTGAACGTGGGCGTTGTATTTATCGCGGCGTCGATTTTCGTGATCTTGTACTCCAAATTTGTTGCGTCCAAATCGATGACAACCGGTATTTGGTTTGGCCTCGTTTTCGGAATCGGTCATGGGATATCCTTTGGCTACGGGTCGTATGCTTTTATGCCGATGCCCTACATCATGGCCGCGACATGGTTCGGCACAGCCCTGCTGGAATCTGTTCTTGCAGGAGCCATTGTCGGAGGGATGGTTAAGGAATGAAAAACGGAGGTTGGAAGAAATTCTTTGTGGAGGTCGGATCCATCGTGTTTGCCGTCCTGCTTGCGCTCTTCGTCAATGAATTACGTCAGAACGCCGCAGTACAGGAATCGGTTCAAAGAGCCCAGAGAAATCTGCGCAACGAGATTCAAACCAATCGGAAGCAGGTGGAGTCAAGAATTCCTTACCACAAGGAAATGGTCAAGACTTTGTCCGAAATGAAAGCCCAGCCCGTCCTCGACACCAAACAGGTTCCCGGCTGGCGTGGACTTCTTCCGCCCTTGTATCGGAAGGCGGCGTACGAAACTGCCATGGCCACAGAGGCGTTGGCGAACATGGATTTTGACACCGTTGAAATACTTGCCTTCACCTACTCTGCTCAGGACATGATTGCCCAGATGAACAGAGAGGTGATTCGATCTCTCGTCGTCGGCGAACTGAAGAGTACAGAGGAGATTCGAGGGGTCTTTTCCGAAATGGGAACACTCGAAATGGAAATGCAGCGGGCGTACGATGGCGTGCTGACGCATCTGGATTCGGTCCTGGCGCAGGAGTAGCTATTTCCGCCACGCAGACATTTCGGCTTCCTCTTGGAAACGAGACGGTGTCAGCCGTTTTTCATCGGGCGAGGGATCCTCACTCGTTGTTTCTGTTCGCCCACGGCGCGGGCGCGGGTATTCATCACACCTTCATGGAGCAGATGTCCGCGGCCCTCGTTGAATACGGCATCTCGACTCTTCGATATCACTTTCCGTACATGGAAGCCGGCCGGAAACGTCCGGATTCCACGCCACGCTTGATCCAGACCGTGGTGGGCGCCTACGATTATGCACGCCGGGAATTCTCCGACGTGCCCTTGCTGGCTGGAGGAAAATCGATGGGTGGCCGCATGACCTCTCACGCGGCGGCCCTGGGACAATTGCCGGGCGTTCGCGGGTTGATCTTCTTTGGATTTCCCCTGCACCCGGCGGGAAAGCCTGGAACCGAACGCGCGGATCACCTTTCGTCGGTCCGGCAGCGAATGATCTTCCTGCAGGGCACCCGCGACAAGCTCGCCGACTTGTCGCTTCTCCGACCGATTTGCGACCGCCTGCGCGCTACGTTGTCGATTTACGAAGGTGTAGATCACAGTTTTCGATTTCCGAAAAACTCGCCTTATTCGATTTCTTCCCTCGCGAAGGATGTTCGCGATTGGATGTCGTCATCGAATCCGTAGCACCTTTGCGCCACGGACCTTATGGGAACGCAATTCCAACAACGCTTGATTGGCATCTTCCAGTGGGAATTCCTGTACGGTAGGCCGGATCGCGTGCGAGGCGGCGATGGACAAAAACTCCGATAAGTCAGATCGTGTCACGTTGGCGACGCTCTTGATTTCCTTCTCCATCCACAGATGTTTCGGGTAATCCAATTCTTCCAGTGCAGATCGATCGCCGTCCTCCTTCCGAATGGCGTTGATCACAAGACGACCTCCCGGATTCAGCCACTCCAGCATGCGAAGGATGGGCCTCCAGACCGGCGTCGTGTCAATTACGCCATCCATAAGGAACGGTGGGTCCTCGTCGTACGAACCCGTCCAATCGGCGCCCAGCGAGACGGCCAGCGCTCTTTCCTCGGCCGATCTGGCAAATACTGCGACACGTACTCCCGGCTTCCTCGCCCGGACCACCTGCAACACCAGATGACCGGACGCTCCAAATCCCGCCAGTCCCAACGATTGACTTCCCCCGATCCCGGTTAGTCGTAGCGAACGATAGCCAACCGCCCCCGCACACAGAAGCGGCGCCGCGTCGACGTCCGATATGCCCGGCGGGATCGGCACCGCAAAATCCTCCCCCGCGGTCACGAAATCCGCATACCCGCCGTGTGCGTCCTTTCCGGTTGCCCGAAATTTCGCACAAAGGTTTTCCTGGCCCTTCTTACAGGCAGGACATTGACCACATGAGGAAAAAATCCAGCCCACGCCGACTCGCTGTCCGATGGCCAGTCGTGTGACGGCGGAACCACAGGCCACGACATCTCCGACGATCTGGTGACCTGGAACGATCGGTATCATCGAAGGCGCGACCCGTCCTTCGATCTGGTCCAATTCTGTATGACAGACGCCACAAGTCGAAACGCGGATCAGGATTTCTCCCTCCTTCGGCGACGGAGTGGGCAGACTCGTCCGTTCCAGCGAATGTTCATGGAGGGGAGCGATGGATCGCAGAAGCATCGCCTTCATCACGATGTCCGGTTGGGTCAGGAGGATTCTTTTTTTGCGATCGAAAGAGAGCGGTGCAGGGTATCCAGGAGCGTATTGGCCTTTGCCGCTTCGCCATCCCCGGCCAGCTCTTGGTAGCGTGTCAGGGCATCCACGGCGGACTGCAATTCCTTCTGCATGGCCAATACCAAGCCAAGGTTGAAGTAGACATTCGGAAAGTCCGGCGCCAATGTCGCAGCGAATTCGAAATGATGCCTGGCCAGGTCCAGGTTGCCCATGTCAAAATACAAATTGCCGAGATTGTAATGAGACTCGTAGTGCCGCGGATCGGCTTTGAGCGCTGACGTGAAGCACTGAAACGCTTCCTTTCTGTCCTCCCGGCTAGAAGCCAATACACCCAGATTGCAATACGCATCTGCTGTGTGATCGTCCTGTTCGATCGCTTGCCTGTAACACTCGACTGCATCCGTGTCGCCATGCTCGTCGTGCCTCAGCGCTTCTTCAAATGCTGAAACAGAGCCGGGAAAGGTCAGAACCTTTGAGGTGTGAAAGAGGTCAAACTGGGAGCCCTTTCCCCCGGTTCTTTTTTGCGCGCGTTGGAATCCGAATTTGGATGCCGGCGCCGTAAATGGGATGATCCTGGCCATCGCTCAGGCGGACTTTCGTTTCTTCACTTTCAGCGTCTTCGTATCGGACGTCGCAGCTTTTTTCGGACCGGTTGCCTTTTCCATCGGCTTCTTCTGCGCCTTTGCCTGTTCGATGCTCTCCTTGAGAGCGGTCATAATGTCGACGACTTCCCTGGGCGCCTCCTCCACGGATACGACTTCCTTGCCGGCGATTTTGGCTTCGATCATTTCCCTCAAGGCATCCATGTAACGATCCGTCAGATCGACCTCGCTCAAGTGGGTCGCCATGGACTCCACGAGATTCAGGGCCAATTTAAGTTCATCCTTGCTTGTTTTCAGTTCCTCGAGTTGTGGCACATTGTCTATCTTTCGAATCTCGTTTGGATTCCTCAGCTTGTACAGCACCAGTCCCGGGCCCTGAGGCGCTATCAAGACCGCGTCCTCGCGATCCCGAAGGACCACTTTGCCCACGCCGACTTTGCCGCTCGCGCGCAGGGTTTCGACCAGCAGCGCGTAGGTCCTCGACGCGACCGGTCCGTCGGGACCCGCGAAATACGGCGATTCGTAGAGAGCGGGAGCAACCTCCCCTGCCTCGATAAATCCGGAGATCTCGATGATCTTGGTGCTCTTCAGGCGAATCTTCTCGATGTCCTCCGGCGTGACAATCACGTACTGATCCGGTTCGTACGGATAGCCTTTGATGATCTCGTCCTGTTTCACGATCTGCTGGCATTTCTTGCAACGCTTATCGTATCCGATCGGGCCGTGATCCTCTTTGTGAAGTTGGTTGAATCGGATCGTCTGGTCGTTGTCAACGGCGTTGTATATCCGGATGGGGATGGTGACCAGCGAGAATCGAATATGACCTTTCCAGATCGCGCGCATATACGTCCTTTTTCTTCGTGAACGCTATTCCACGAAATATAACGGCGCCGGAAGGGGATGTCCAGCGATTTTCACGACGTCGCGGTCCGGTCAGAAAATGACGGCCCCTTTCCCCTTGACTCGATAGATCGTCATCGGACCCGTGACCGTCGAGGAGTCGAAGGCGGTTCCTTGCTCTTCGGCCAAATGGGCAAAATATTTCACTGCGTCATCTTTCGTCAATTCCATCGCCTCGACCACGCCTTCCGCGCGAGCGGTCTTTCCTTTCGCGTCCTGCGGAAACACGATTTCATCGTCATTGACCTTGATGCGGATCTTCGACTGATCGGCGGAAAGATCCATCCAGCAGCCTTTCATCTTGCAGACTTCATCCACCTTTCCCTCGACGACGACTGTCTTTCCCACGTACTTCTGTGCGTCTGCCAGAACCGTGGCGATGGGGGTGATTGCACCGCCCGTCACACCCTGACCGTACTGAGTGCCTTTGGGTGCGCACGAACCAATCAACGCACAGAAAACAACAAACTTCCACTTCATACCAGATACCCTTTCATCGGTTATCCACAAACCGGAATCGGTTGGGAGCGCAACATAAACATTCTGCATCCGACTTTCAACACGACTCACCGGCTCTTCGCAAATGCTTCTGTCAGCGCTCCAACCAGGATCGTCAAAAACGTTCCTGTCAGGAATACAGTCGGAGCAAGAAAGAAGTACGCGAATCCGATGGCCGCCATTGCGCCCGTAAGAAAACAATAGGTCCACATCAGCCGGCGCGAATCGACCTGCTCGATGAGGGTGAGCCCGACATACCCAAAGCCCAATAACGAAAGCGCGAAAAACAAGCTAAACCCCTGCATCAGGTCCATCATCGTCACGCCAATCGGTAAACGATAGTTTGTCATGAGCTCCATCATCTTTTTCTCGCTGTCATTGGCGGGTGGGGTGTCGGAGAAATGACCAAACAGATGCAGAACGCATGTCAGGATCATCATGATGCATCCAACTCGGAACAATCGCATGGCAGTCTCCTGGATTTAGCAGTTGCGTGTGTACATACTCGTAGGCCGGTCTGTGCAGGGCGAACATAGCGCAAAAACTCAAAGAATGCTCCATGATTTTTGGTCATTTTTATGCTGGCCTATTGGAAAAAAGAGTATAAGTTATGGCCATCCCGGTTTTCTAATCATCAACCATCAAGGAGGATCAATACCTTGGCTAAGAAGAAGAGTTCTCCCAAGAAAAAGGCCGCAAAAAAGGGCAAGGTGGCAAAGAAGAAGGTCGCCAAGAAGGCAGCCAAGCGACCTGTAAAAAAGGCCGCGAAGAAGGCAGTGAAAAAAGCTGCACCGAAGAAGAAGTCAGCCCGTAAACCCAATGCGGCATTTATGGCCGCTCTGACCCCCAGCAGTGTCCTCGCTGATGTGATCGGCGCCCAGGCCCGGCCGCGGACGGAAATGATCAAGAGCATCTGGGCCTACATTCGCAAGAACAACCTGCAGGATCAGCAGAACAAACGCATGATCAACGCGGACGATAAACTGCGCGCGCTGTTCGGCGGCAAGAATCAGGTTTCGATGTTTGATCTGGCGAAGATCATCTCTCAGCATGTGAAGTAGACGGGACTTTTTTTTGGAAAAACCCACCTCCCTCAGGTGGGTTTTTTTGTTTCCTGCCCGTCCCTGTCGGGGCGCATTCGCAGAAAAACCGGCTCTCGCAATAGCCCGTCCTTAGTCAGACTGGCATATTCCACTTCGCAAACCAGACGCGGTTCCACCCACGTCGTCAGGTTGTCATCCACGGGCTTCTGGGAGATGGGTCGCCTGACAACGTGGAGCTCATCCAGCCGTGCCCGTAGAGTCTTCAGCAAACGATCATCCATTCCAGTCCCGACCTTACCCAGGTAGCGCAGACCGCCATCTTCTCGTACAGCGAGTTGCAGGGCGCCGAAGGTCGATTCCCGATCGCCCTTGCCGCGGGTGTACCCTATGACCAGGCAGTCGATGGTGTTGCGTGTCTTGATCTTCCACCATGCCTCGCTGCGCTTGCCCGGCGTGTAGACACTGTCCGGTCGTTTGGCCATGATTCCCTCGAGATGAAATTTCCCGGCCGCTTCAAACAAGTCTTGCCCTTCGCGTACGACCGTACTGACACGATACGAGCTATCCGGTTTGACAATATCCTCCAGCCACTGCCGCCTCTTCCATAACGGTTCCTGCATCACAGAGCGACCGTCGAGATACAACAAATCAAAGACATAACAGACGGCCGGTCGTTTGGCGCGCTGTCGATCGATGGCGCCGGCCGATGTCTGCTGCATGCGGTGGATGACGTCCCGAAAAACCGGCCGTCCCGACTCGTCCAAACAGACGATCTCGCCGTCCAGGATCGCCCCGGACACGCGAAAGGATTTGTCTGCCTCGCCAAGCTCCGGGAAGGGGCGGGTCACATCCAGATGATTTCGGGTCATGATCCGGATCTGTCCCTCATCCACATGGATCAGCGCGCGAATCCCATCCCATTTGACTTCGAACAGATAGTCACCCTGCAAGGGGACGTCCCGCCGACTCTCCGCTAACATCGGCTGGATGTCGGTCATCAGCCAGTCTACCTGCGGCGTGTCCACACGTTCCAGCAGCCACTGGTTTTCTTTCATCTGGTGAATCCGGTATTCCCCGTTCAACTCACGACTGCCCAGACGGAAGTAGAATCCGTTCTTTTTTTCTTTGGTGATCTGATACCTGCCCTGCGCGTACACCCACATCTGGCCTCCGCCGTATTCACCCTTCGGAATTTCACCCTGAAAGTGAACGTACTCGAGTGGATGATCCTCTGTCTGAACGGCAAGACGCTTTACCCCCGGCCGTGGCGGCAGTCCTTTGGGAACCGCAAACGACATCAGGACGCCGTCCCTTTCCAGGCGGAGATCATAATGAAGCCGGGACGCATGGTGACGGTGCACGACAAATGCGGTTCCCTCACCCAGACCCAGTTCCCCGGTCGGTTCCGGCGTCTTTTGAAAACTCCGTTTGTTCGCGTACGTCTCCAGTTGTTCCGGCGTCTTGCGAAATGCCGATCGCGCCAGCTTCTTCTTTACCACAACTTGTTTCGGTCGTTCTGTGTGGAGAGTCGTGATACACGCGGGCATCATTTCCCATGGATCGCCATCCCGCAAGACCTTCTCAGGAACGGAATGGATATTCCACTCTCGTGAGTGAGTGGTGTGCTCCAGTTCCTCCCACGTCAAAGGCGTGGAGACGGTTGCCCCGGCCAGCCCACGAAGGCTGTATGCGGCCACGGTCGTTTGACCGGGACGCATACGAAACACATCGACCAGGATGCGGCCTTTGCGATGTTCCTTCGAGATCTGAAGTGTCGTTCGCGACGAGTCTTTCTCGACAAAAGCCTGCGCCATCGCCTTTGCCGCATCGAAAACCTGATCGTACGTCCACTTCGCTTCGAGCGGCATCACCAGGTGCACACCCTTGCGACCGGTGGTCTTCACGAAAACCGTATACCCGTAGGTCTCGAAAAGCAGCCGCAGATCGTTTGCCAGTTCCGCGACCGTCGGAAAGGGCGTGCCTTCCGGCGGGTCCAGGTCGACGATCATGTAATCGGGCTTATCAAATCCCGGTCCGCGGGCATGCATCTGATGCATCTCAAGGCACGCGAGATTGGCCAGCCACACGAGCGACGCTTCTTCCGTAGCCACGACGTAGTCTTTTTTTTCCTCACCACTTCCCAGCCGTACGGATTCGATCCACTCGGGGGCCCAGTCCGGCTTGTTCTTCTGAAAGAATGACTCCCCGGTGATCCCCTCCGGAAATCGCACCAACGACAGGGGTCGACCTTTCGCGTGAGAAAGAATCGTTGGAGCCAGTTTCAGGTAGTATTCGATAATTTCTGCCTTAATAAACCCCTCGTCGGGATACAAGATTTTCTTCAGATTGGAAAGCTCGAATTTTCGCTTCCCCACCTGAACCGTTTGCGAAGAGCGTGAGGCCATGCGGTCAACTTATATCCGGCACGGAGCAAGATCAAGGCAGTTGGCGCGATCAGTCCATCGTACGACCACGTAGACTTTTTCGGTGCGCCTGGTTATGTTGGACAAATCGATCAGGAAGGAAAAAACATGCCCGACTTTTCTCATCCTCTCTCGGCAATTCGCAAACTGGCCAATCCAACGAAAGCTCAATTTCTTCAGCGCTTTTTCAAAACGGGACCCGGCGAGTATGCGGAGGGAGACGTATTCGCGGGACTGACCGTTCCACAGACACGTCAGATCGCGCTTCAGTACGCCTACCTGTCATTTGACGACACAAAGCGCCTGCTGAAATCTGAGATTCACGAAGCAAGACTCCTCGCGCTCTTGATCTGGGTGCGCCAGTTCCGAAAAGGCGATGAACGACTTCAGCAGAGGATACATCTGGCGTATCTGAAACACGCAAAGTACGTCAACAATTGGGATCTTGTCGACCTGTCTGCGGAAGTACTCGTCGGGGAATTCCTGCTGGATCGGCCTCGTTCGCTCGTGCGCCGACTGGCCACATCCAAACTGCTGTGGCATCGGCGGATCGCAGTTCTCGCCACATTTGCCTTCATCAAAGCGGGACGGTTTGCCGACACGCTTGCCTTGGCCAGGATGCTGTTGCACGACAAACAGGACCTGATCCACAAGGCCGTCGGATGGATGCTGAGGGAGGTCGGCAAACGAGACCCCCAGCGTCTTGAACATTTCCTGAAACCTGTCTACTTGCGTATGCCACGGACCATGCTACGGTACGCCATTGAGAAATTCCCGGAATCAAGAAGAAGGAAATATCTGTTGGGAAAAATGTGATCCAGATGGGAGCTCAAGAAAATGTTCTTTTCTGCCAGACATCAGTCTTATCTCAACTTATTCTTTTTTCATGACTTACGATTGGTTACTATTGGCGAGGATAACACGAAATGCGATACGTGACCGACCTCCGAAATCCGCATGTATTAATCGGTGGAAGCCCCACGGAGGTTTGCCATGGCCATCGCCGCACCCGCCCCTTTCGACATTCTTAACATGCCCACGCTCTCGCATCAACAGGTCTCGGACAATTACCATCACGGATACGACCTCGCATTAGAACTCATTCGCGAACAGTCGTCCGGTTTTGGATTGGAACTGCCGGATGAGCTGGCGGAAATCGCGCAATCGGTATTCGGATGCGAGCAACTGGTCCGTTTGATCCAGACGACCCCGTTTGACCGCGCCACGTATGAACCGATTATTCGAGCGGAGATCGCGCGCCTGTCGAAGACGCTGTTCCCGGACGTCGGCAAACGACACTTCATTTCCATCGATAAATTGCGGGATGAGTACGACGTCGAATTTGAATCCGCGCCGGACGAACTGATCTCACCGGAACCGGCCGTATCCGAACACGAGGTTCTCCGCTACCTGCAAGGCCGAATCCATCCAGACAACTACACCTATCTGCAACGACTGTTTGATACCGGGTCGGAATCGCGGGAGTTTGCGTGGAATGACAAGATCTTCCATCTGATCGACCAATCGATTCCCTATCTCGAGGAAAAGCTCGCGTACATGCGAAAGCTCTACCCTCAGGGACTGCCTCCCGGAATGCAGGAAATTCGTACAGACGAACCGCTGTCGGAAGAATCCATCGTCGAGTGTTACAAGAACGTCTTCCTGGGATTGCGAAAGAGATTCCCGGTCAATTTCCTGACTCATCAAACGTTGTTTCGCTGTGCCGTGATGACGCGGTTTGCAGTCGAGCGCATACTGGAACGCGACCCCCTGACCGTGGTGCGTGAATGCACAGCCGAACAGTTTAGTACCGTGGGTCTGCGAAGCGTCGTTCGATACTTCAACTACTCCGTCAATCGCATGATGCGCAATGCCTACCCCGGACTGCTCCTACCGTGGGAGGAGTCTCACGTCGAGGACGGTTTCTGGTCGGATGTTCACAATCGCCGTATGGCCGTTCGGTGGCTGGTGGAAGAGAAGCTCGCCATCCCACGAGAGGAACTCGTCGCCGCCATCCGCGACGATCGTATCAAGAAGAACCACTTTCTGGATCACGGGTTGTCCTACATGTTTGCCATGTACTACAAGTCTGTGTCCCGAGCGGTCGGAGATACATACCCGCATCTGATGCCGTGGGAACTCGGCAGCGTACCGAACAGCTTCTGGCAGGGTGAGGAGGGTCACAAGAATGTCGCACGAGCGATCCAGTGGATGATCCGACAACTGCAAATTCCGATTCATTTGGTTCCCGCCCGGATCAAAGACAAGACCATTTGTCGCGAAACTTTCCAGCGCTTTGGACTCAGCACGGTGTTTGAACGAGTCTTCAAAAAGAACATGTATCTCACCATCAATGCCGCTTTCCCGGGATTGTTTGAGATTTGGGAAGTCGGGAAGGTCCCCTCCGAGTATTGGGATGACATGATGAAGGCCTATCGCGCGGCGTTGTGGGTGAGTCAGAAGGAACGAGTCCCGATCCACGACATCCCCAAAGCCATCCGAACCCGACGACTGCGCAAGGACACGTTCGCCCGCTACGGTCTCAACAGTTTGCTCCGGAATGTTTTTGAAGATGACCTGTGGAAGGCGTTTTTACCCTACATACTGCCTAATCGCGAACATGTGGACATCCTGATGAAGGACGTGGTCCTCCTGGCTGTTCTCCAAAAGGACATGCGGAATATCGAATCGACCAATGCGCTGGTCCGGATTTTTCGCAACCTGTTCTTCAAGCCACTCTTATCCGAAGTCGAGCGACAGCAACTCCGTCTCTACAAACGCATCAAGAAACGCATTCGCCATCGTATCGGCGAAATGACCCGACTCGTCATGCCGGAATCGTAAGGTCGGACTGCTGAAAAGGTTTGCGAACGAAGCAAGAAGTCTTATCATTTCTTCGTTACTTTACAGTGTCATTTCGAACCGCCGAAGGTGGTGAGATCGTGTAAGATTTCTCCTCGCTTTGCTCGTCGAAATGACGATACTATTGCTGGTCCAAAATGAGGACGTCCCTGCTGACCCATCGTCATTGCAAGGTAGTCTCTGCCATTTCGAACCACCGAAGGTGGTGAGAAATCCTGAAGATTTCTCCTCGCTTTGCTCGTCGAAATGACACCCGCTCTGCTCGTCGAAATGACACCCGCTCTGCTCGTCGAAATGAAGATAGCATGGTTGGTCGAAATGACGACGCCCACTCTGCTCGTCGAAATGACGCCCTCTCTGCTCGTTTCGAGAACGCTATCATTTCGAGCGAAGCGAGAAATCCTTCTTCTCCCACGCCGCACTCAGGTCTATCCACTGAGGATTCATCGTTTCAACGAGTTTATTCTTTTTCTCTCGCCGCCATTTCTTGATTTCTTTTTCTCTTGCTATGATGGCAAGGACATCATGCCCATGCTCGAAATAGACCAGCTTGTTCACATGGTATCTCTTCGTAAAACCATCAGTGACCCTATTTTTATGCTCATGCATCCTGCGCACAAGATTGTTGGTCATGCCGACGTACATGACCTTGTTATTCCAATTGGTGAGAATGTAAACGTAAAAGTTGTACTCTCTCATAATGTCTATCTTCACTGACTATCAGTAATTTTCAGCCCTTGTCATTTCAAGGCACTCTGTGCCATTTCGAATCACCGAAGGTGGCGAGGAATCCTGAAGATTTCTCCTCGCTTTGCTCGTCGAAATGACGATAAACCTGCTGTCAGATTTCTCCTCGCTTTGCTCGTCGAAATGACGATGCCCCTGCTGTCAGATTTCTCCTCGCTCTGCTCGTCGAAATGACGATACCCCCGCCGTCAGACTTCTCCTCGCTCTGCTCGTCGAAATGACGATAGCATTGTTGTTCGAAATGAGGACGTCCCGGCTGCCCATCGTCAGTGCAAGGTAGTCTCTGCCATTTCGAACCACCGAAGGTGGTGAGAAATCCTTCCCTAATCTCCCCCACACCCGCCGCCACAGGAGCTGCAGGAAGAACCGCCATCTGAATCGTCGCCGGAATCCCCACCGGTATCGGAATCAAACGATGCATCCTCAAATGAATTTCTTGTTTCTTCCGCCGTCGAATCCTGAAAGTCCGACACCGATTCCTCCAGCGGCACATCCGGATTCAATACGTCATTCTCCCCGGCGTCGAATCCCTGCTCCCCGACCGACATCACCGTACTGCCCGTGTCGTCCACGATCTCTGTACTGTGGACATGAATGTTATGATCGTGACACATGGACGACCACAACCAGGCGTACATCATCGCGTCACCGTAGCCGTAATACCCGTAGAAGGCAGGCTCCGCCGCCTGCCGATTCCCGCCCTGCGGCCCTTTGCGGGCATCCTGGTCGCGGGGTCGTACGATCTTGTTACTGCTTTGGACGCGAATGTCATCGACCTTGATGGACTTTCGCAGCGACATTTCCAGATTGCCAATGAACTGATCAAATGTGAGCCGGCTTCCGTTCACGAACGCTTCATACGCATCGTTCGACGCAAACACCGATTTCATATTCTTCCGCACAGCCTCTTCGCTGCCTCCGGCAAATTGTTTGAGAACGCCGTTGACCTTGAGTTCGACCGGGTACTCGCGCACCTTGTGGATCCGACGCACATTGATTTCGATCAAGTACTTGAACGTCGCATCTTCGTGCTCCAGCACCAATTCCAGCGTTCGAAACGCCTCCGACTCGATCAAATCGGTTTCGAACTCGAATTTGTCCATGACTTCTTTCAAGTCGTCATTGCGGCCGTCTTCGTCGAAATAGAAATCCACGTCGTCTTTGGACAGACGGACCAGATTACTGATTCCGATGGACCGGCAAGCCCGGTTGATCTGTTGCAGTATGGAAATGGCTGTGAGGGTTTCGATTTCTTCTTTTTCCGAGATGCCACCCGAGGACAAGAGGAACAACAACTTCTTGAACACCTTCGTCGGCGGAATGGCCCGGATATTGGTTACCTGCGACGGATCGACGGAAAGGGACGTGGAATAGAACATACGCCTCCTCGATTATTTGACGACAGGGAGTCCGGCCGCCTGCCAGCCGATGATCCCGCCTGCCAGATTGTAGACTTCCGCAAAACCCATTCGCTTCATACTTGTCATGGCGTTGAAACTGCGACTGCCGGAACGGCAATAGACGAGCACACGGCTCTGGCGGTCCAACTTTCCGATTTCGGATTCAAAGACCTTGGATCGATAGTCGATGTGGATCGCTCCTTCGATTTTGCCTTCGGCCACTTCCGCGTCCGTACGTACGTCAATCAGAATGTACGACTGTCCGGACTGCATGAGACTGCGGAATTCATCCGTTCGGATATCGCGTGCAATCACGGTGGATGCATCCATCGGTTTGTCTGACTCCTTTTTCTGCGAACAGGCGAAGACCGCGAGACCAGCGCCCATGGTGGTGAGTATTCGTTTACACAATAGGTTCATATGCTCCTCTCAACTCTCGCAGGATCCACACGCGGCCAGATCTTCGCCCCAGGGACCCCAGTGTGACGGATTGGGTGCTCCAAAATATTGTCGATACAACTCCAGGGTTCGAATGAATCGTTTGCGATTTTCCGCTTCTTCGCCCCCGGGCGTGTGATGAAGAAAACGGCCAAAGTTCGCCTGGCAGTACTTTGCGTACGACCGCGTGCAGAGGATGAACTCATGCCACGCGTCGTCCACCCGTCGGCTCGGGGTCAGCGTTTCCCCCGATAGGGATATCAAGTGCAGGAACCGAAGCACCTCGTGGAATACGTCGGACGCTTCGTCCCCGGACGCGTCACAGGCCACTGCAATCCGCTTTTGGAGTACGGAATTTTCCACAAACAACTCTCGAACGTGAACCCGCAAATTAATTTCAGATAGAGCGTTCAAAACGAATCAAGACTTTTGCATAGGACAAAGGAACAAACTCCACACTTAGTTGGCCGCCGAACCCGTCAAACGACGACGACGGTCCTGCAAACGACTGCAGCGGCAAACGTCCGATGATACTGACGATAAACGAATCTGTCAATGCGCTCAACCCGATCGACAGCGGGGCCTCCGTCTGGGACGCGACAACTCCAATCGTCTCGCGAAGCGCCGAGAGGAATTCTTCAGCCCGATCGGTGGCGATCCGACAATCAAGATCGAGGCACAGGTCCGCATCCAGATTGCCTTCATCGTCGAGCAGGATCAACGCCTGCTTCAGATCGAGGATCGTATGCGTTTCCGTGTGGACGATCATGTGAATCGCTCGATTGCCTCGCGGATGTGTCGGACACCGACCGCATCACCGGCGTCCTTCAGATTGCTGCCCGGAATGAGAAGGCGCGTGAATCCTAATTTACGCGCTTCGCGCACGCGTCGGTCGCAATGGCTGACGGCGCGCACTTCTCCGCCGAGTCCGATTTCGCCGACGACGGCCGTATCGGGCGCGATCGCAATGTCGTTGTACCCGGAGGCGATGGCGAGGGCAATGCCCAAATCCAATGCCGGTTCGTCGGTCTTCAGACCTCCGGCGATATTCACGAACACGTCGAACTGTCCCAGCGGAATGCGGGCGCGTTTTTCGAGGACGGCGATCAGCAACTGCAGTCTGCGCGCATCGAAGCCTGACGCGGTTCTCTGCGGCATCCCGTACGTCGTCGGGGTCACCAGGGCCTGCACCTCCACCAGAAGGACGCGCGACCCTTCCACAATCGGCACGACCACGGAGCCGGACGTCGGCGCGTTTCGTTCCGACAAAAACAGTTCGGACGGATTCGCAACTTCCCGTAATCCCTGTTCGACCATTTCAAAAATTCCGATCTCATTGGTCGAGCCAAAGCGGTTCTTCGTTGCACGCAACATGCGGAACAAGTGATGCGGGTCGCCTTCAAATTGAAGCACCGTATCCACGATGTGCTCCAATACCTTCGGTCCGGCGAGGATGCCGTCCTTCGTGACGTGTCCGATGAGAAAGAAAGAAATCCCGGTGGTCTTTGCGGCATGCATGAGCAGGGCCGCGCTTTCCCGAATCTGCGACACGCTCCCGGGTGCGCTTTCGATGTCGTCGCGAAACAGCGTCTGGATCGAATCGATGATGACCACTGCCGGGCGCGTCTGAAGCACAACGGTCAGAATCTTCTGCACCTGCGTTTCTGCAAGCACACGTACGTGTCCATGCGGTTGTCCCACCCGGTCAGCGCGCGACTTGATTTGACGAGGCGATTCCTCGCCCGACACGTACAGTACGTCGCCGCGTAATCGCATCGCCATCTGGAGCATCAGGGTGGACTTGCCGATCCCGGGCTCGCCGCCGACCAGAACCAGCGATCCCTGTACGATCCCTCCGCCCAGCACGTGATCCAGTTCCATGATACCGGAGGGAGTGCGGTGATCCGCCTGAACTTCGATCGTCGCCAGCGATTCCGGTTCGCTCAAATCCGTGTACGTTGAGGCATCGATCCCCGCAAACGCAGACAGCGCTTGGGCTGGAGCGCGAGAGCGCTTTTCCTCACCGACAACTTCTTCTGCAAAAGAATTCCACTGTTCGCATTCCGGACATCGCCCCATAGACTTCGACGAACGATAGCCGCAGGATTGACAAACAAAATAGGATTTGCTTTTCGCCATAACGGGGAACAGGGTAGCGTTTCGAACGAGTAATTTCAAGACGTTTGTCGGAACGGTCGTTCAACCGCGGAGGGGCATCTACGTCGTCGCAGACACCAAGGGCAACTCGACGATGAAACGGGCCCCCGTACCGTCCGGTCCATTTTCCGCGCGGATGCGGCCGGAATGCAGATCGACAAAGCGTTTGGCGATCGAGAGCCCCAGTCCGACCGACGATTCTCCTCCCGTCGGCGTCGCGCGGAGTTTCTGGAATCTCTGAAACAGCTTCGGAAAATCGTCATCTGCAAAACCCGGTCCGCGGTCCGAGACCGTCAGCCGCGCAACGCTGGTATCCGCCACCAGTTGAACGTCGATCGCCTCCCCCTGTGGGGAGTACTTGAGAGCGTTGCTGACCAGGTTGTCCACCACTGAGCGCAATTTGGTCTCATCCGCTTCGACCCAGGCGTCTGGGGCAAGGCTCGTACAAATCCGTTGCGATTTCCTTGCCGCCGTCTTCGCATAGTCCTGACAGATTTCCTTCGTAAGCGCCGCCCAATCCGTCAACCCCATTTTCATGAGAACGGTACCGGTTTCAATGGCGATGATGTCCATCAATTGTGCCAGAATGCGGTTCATCCTGTATCCCGCTGTTCCAATCGCGTCCACCGCACGCTCCTGCTCCTCAGACAAATGACTGTCCTCACGCAACATGTCGGAGTACCCGATAATTGTCTGCAGGGGGTTGCGTAGATCGTGCGCGACGATGCCGAGAAACTCATTCTTCAAGCGATTCACCTCGTCCAATTCGCGATTCACGCGAAGCAATTGATGTCTGCCGGCAAACTCCTTTCGTCGATGAACCTCGATCGTATACCCGGCCAGGAGACCGACGACATTGGCGACCATCAACGGCATCGCCACATACCAAACTTGCTGAACTGACATGTCAAAGACAAAGACCACTGCCCAGAGGAATAGCAAGAAGACCAGCAGACAGGCGGTCGCTGAAAACGGAATGAGCAACTGTGCGACGGTGTACACGCAGAAAGTCAACGTCACAAAGGCGGCAATCATGTACTCGGGCGGATCCGGGTTCAGTGCGGTGACGAGGACATTGCTTGACGAAATAAGCGCAATGGTCAGGACGATGCCGATCCGTATCCACTTCCCACCCGATGGAAGATAGGTCAGGGCAAAGACGATCAGCAACATCGGAACGACCATCATGTATTCGACGAAGAACGTCCACGGTTGCAGGTAAATCAAATCGCGAACGGCCTGTCCCGTATAGACGACCATGCCGGATCCAAAAAGATACCGAAGCGGTTTGATGGATCTCTGGAAGAATTCGCTTCGGAAATCCTGCTCGGCCACTGCCTGACTAAATCGCAGCGTCAGGCGATCCATGAACAATTCGTCGTGAACGTGAATCGGCTTCACTTTGACTTCCGTTCTACAGGGAGGGTCTGCCCGGTGCCCACGTGTAGGCCACGGCGGATTGCGTGGAGATTCCCACAATCTCACCGCCGGAACTGATCGCCGCTTGCACGTCGTTGGAGTTCAGCAAATCCGCTTCCACGGATGCGGACTCCACGTTCCACACGCTGAGGATAGAACCGCGGCGGATGAGAAGACGGCGATTGTCGGGCATGAATTCGACAGCGGAAAGCGCACGGTAGTTCTCTCGTATTCGCGAAATAGAACCGTCGCTGCGATCGTAAATCAGAATCGAATGATTGTCCCGCCAGACCGGAGTTCGCCGCATCGATTTCGCCACATACCGCAAGTCTCCACTGACATTCACCTGACCGGGTTCGCCGGGAAATTCGATGTCGTCCAGCACTTCGCCCGACGCCGGATCGACGAGCAAAGCCCGATCCGTTGTCTGAGCGACCAGCAGCCGTCCTCCGGCCGAGAGGTCCAGTTTCCATTTTTTCGCTTCGGGCAGGATCGTGACGACGTCCTCACGTTCACCCTGCACGAAGCGATGAATCGTCAGTTGCGAGAAGAGTCCTTCGCCATTCTGGGATTCAGCGGTCACGATCGTTCCATTGGGAGCGCAGGCAGTCGTCTCGCAGCTTCCGGTGAATGGGTGCGTCCACAGCGTCTTCCAATCGCGTACATCCCATAGTTGAATGGAATCGTCGGTGCGGATGGCCAGCCTGGCGCCGTCGGCCGTGAAGCCAAACCACTGGATCGCTTGATCCAGGATCAATTGCGTCTTTCGATTCAGGCGATCGACGATGGTCAGCTTCTGTCGTTCCTCCAGGACAGCGATCAGTCCCAGCCCCGCCGTAGCATCCAAACCCTGCGCAATTGTCTGGATCGACGATGGAGCAACCTGTTCCGGTGGAGGACCCTCCAACGCTGCCAGCATCCATTCCTGTGCGGGCGAAAGCAGAACCGCAAGCACAACGCCCATCAAGACTCCCAGCCACGGTGTGGGGCGAGACCTCTTAACGTCTTCCGAAGCCATCGGGTTTCCTTTCCAATTGCTTCATCCATTCCAATCCCAACTTTCGAAGAGTTTCGATCACGGGTGTCACCGTGCGACCCTTTGCCGTCAGCGAATACTCCACGCGAGGCGGCACTTCCGGATAGACTTTCCGGAGGATCAAGCCATCCCGCTCCAGTTCATGCAACTGCTGGGCAAGCATCTTGTGCGTCACACGATTCAAACTTCGTTTCAGTTCGCCATATCGGTATGTCTTTTCCTTCAACCTCCACAGGATCGGAATTTTCCATTTGCCGCCGATCCGGGACAACACGTATTCGACCGGATTGTTAAATCTCTTGCCTGCGATTTCAAATTCCGGCATGACGTTGTGGCGGCGCTTTCCCGTTGGTAAGGTACGCACGGAAAGGTGCGTTCTTGACGAGCGTAAGATAGCCATTATCTTTCGTGCAAACAAGAAAGGAGCTCTTATGAAAATCCTCATTCTTCTCCTCACCATCCTCGCCGCCCGCACGGACGCACAGCACGGGTCTGCGAGCGCACCGAAAAGGCGCGTACTGATGATCGCCGCCAACCCATCGGTATCCGAACAAACCGGTTGGCCGATCGGATGCTGGGCAGCGGAAATCACACATCCGTATTTTGCGTTCACCGAGGCCGGATACGAGGTTGAAATAGTCTCCCCCAACGGCGGCAAGCTGGAGTTTGACCGCTACAGCGATCCGCGCGACTCGAGCGGCTACTCGGAACACGATCTGATCAGTCTCGGATTCATCCATTCCCCCAAGCGAATGGCCCTTCTGGAAAACACCCGACGTCTTGATCAGGTGGACCCCTCCCAATACGACGCTCTCTTTGTTTGCGGAGGTCAGTCCCCCATGGTGACCTTTATCGACAATGCCCAATTGCACAAGTTCTTTGTAGATTTCTATCAGACCGGTAAGCCAACGGCCGCCATTTGCCACGGCACATGCATCTTGCTGAAAACGAAATTACCCAATGGTCAACCTCTCGTACAGGGAAAAACGTGGACGGGATTTGCAGATGCCGAAGAGGAATACGCCGATCAGGTTGTGGGCCGGAAACTCCAACCGTTTCGCATCCAGACGGAAGCTCGGAAGATCCCGCATACAAACATGATTACCGGCATTCCGTTTGCGTCCTTTGCCGTCCGCGATGGCAACCTGATCACAGGACAACAGCAGAACAGCGGTATGGAGGCGGCGCGACTGGTCATTGAAATGCTGGGAAGGTGAAATATTTTATTTATCTCGTGCATGAAGACGGACGAACCCGTATGTTGGTCAAAAAGGACTGATCATGTCCACCCGAGTTCTGCTCGTCTATCCCGAAATGCCCGTCACGTATTGGAGTTTTCGTTACACGCTTCCCTTCATCCGGAAGCGCGCGTCCATTCCTCCGATTGGATTAGCGACTGTCGCCGCGCTGTTGCCAACGTCGTTCGAATGCAAGCTGATTGACATGAACGTGACGCCGCTCAGGGATGAAGACATCGCGAGCGCGGATCTTGTGTTCACTTCGACGATGCTTGTCCAAAAACCCAGTCTGGAGTCCGTCATCGCCCGTTGCAACCGACTGGGTAAACCGGTGGTCGCGGGAGGGCCGCATCCGACATCGATGCACCACACCATCGCCGGTGTGGACCATTTTGTCCTGAACGAAGCAGAGGTGACCCTGCCCAAATTCCTCGCGGATTATGCGCGGGGCCAGGCCGCGCCGATCTACGCAGACGACACGAAGCCGGACATTACAAAAACTCCTCCCCCGCGTTTTGACTTGCTGCAACTGGATCAGTACGCATCGATGGCCTTGCAGTTTTCTCGCGGTTGCCCGTTCTCGTGCGAGTTCTGCGACATTGTCGCGATGTTTGGACATGTACCGCGAACCAAAACGCCGCTTCAATTTGTGAACGAATTGGAGGCACTCTACCATTCCGGTTTTCGTGGGCCTCTGTTTGTCGTCGATGACAACTTCATCGGCAATAAGAAGAATGTGCGAGAACTCCTTCCTGCGGTTGCGGATTGGCAGAAGCGGCACGGACACCCATTCGGTTTGTTCACAGAGGCCAGCGTCAATCTCGCGGACGACCCGACTCTGCTGGATCTCATGGTCGACGCAGGATTCAACATGGTCTTTCTGGGAATCGAAACGCCCGTCCGGGAATCTCTGATGCAAACGCATAAGAAGCAGAACTTGCGTAATGATTTACTCGACAGTGTCCGGACAATTCAGCGAAAGGGATTGGAAGTCACGGCCGGATTCATTGTCGGATTTGACAGCGATCCCACCGACGTGTTCGAGCGTCAGATTGCATTCATCCAGGCGTCGGGAATTCCGGCGGCGATGGTCGGTCTGCTCACCGCCCTGCCCAACACCCAATTGCATTCGCGACTGAAATCGGAAAACCGCTTGCTGTCCGATTCATCGGGAAATAATGTGTCGATCGACATCGCGTTGAATTTTGCCCCGAAAATGGACCGTCGCAAATTGTTGGACGGCTACCGCAATCTTCTTGCGAGCGTGTATGCCCCACGGGCTTACTTTCGACGTTGTCGGACGCTATTGAAACATCTGCGCGTGCGGTACTACCGCGAGCAATCCAGTGTTCTACCCGGATTGATGGCCTTGTTTCGCTCGCTCATTCGACAGACGTTTTCACGGTATGGGATTCATTACGTACGTTTCCTCAGCACGATCGCGCTGACACGTCCGATCTCGCTTCCCCGCGCTCTCACGCTGTCGATCAAGGGACATCATTTCATGATGATGACCCGTGAGACGCTGGCCGGAGACAAGCTCAAAGATGAGATTCAGCATTTGACGGAGACCCTGCGAGAGCGGATTCGCAACCTGTCGCTGGAGGACGCCGTCGCTCACTTGTCCCGCATTCGGGACGAGATGGTGGTGGACCTGCGCAAACGAAGCCGCAAACTGCATCGGGACTTTCGACCTGCCGTCGAGGAATTGCTGGCCTCTCTGGAGACGATGATCCACGGCTGCATGGCGGAATACGCGCCCGTACGACAGACGGGATATTGACACAAAACACCGAAACTCTTATCGTCCGTGCAAACGTAAGGAGGACTCATGGCTATCAAACGATCAGCAAGCGCCCACTGGGAAGGCACCGGTAAGGAAGGTCGCGGTCATCTGACCACACAGAGCGACGTGCTCCATCAGACACAGTACTCGTTCAGCACACGATTTGCAGACGGCAAAGGAACCAATCCCGAAGAGCTGATCGCGGCGGCGCATGCCGGATGTTTCACGATGAAACTGAGCTTCAATCTGACCGGAGCGGGCTTCACACCGGAAGCGATCGACACCAAGGCCGTCGTCGCCCTGGACAATGGAGTCGTGACGGATGTCGAGTTGGACGTCCAGGCCAAAGTCCCCGGCATGACAAAAGAACAATTCGATGAGCTCACCGCAGACGCCAAAGCGAATTGCCCGATCTCGAAGCTCTTGAATGCGAAAATTACGATGAAGGCAAGGCTCGTGTAGATGAAAATCCCTCTTCCATTCATTACGGGTCTGATTCTTCTCACCGGCACGTTGCAAAGTCAGACCTCGCTGATTCTACTCGACAGCACGCGAACCTCCTTTGCGGCCGTGACGGTCCCCGACATAGATTCTGCATCCGCGTGGTACCGTCGCGTTTTCGGTTTCCAGCCTGCGTTTACTTACCGGTCGGAAAAAGGGGATGTTCGCGTAGCCATCCTCGCCTCCGGGCAACAGCGAATCGAGCTGCAACAGCACAGTGCGGCAGTTTCTGGAAATGCACCGAAGGACAAGGCGTTTCTCCAATTCGGAATCTTCAAATTCGGTGTCTTCGTTACCGGATTGGACTCGGCTTTTTCTGCATTGGAGCGGAATGGAATTGTTGTTGTGGTACGGCCCTTTAGTGACGATGACGGACGACTTCGATCGGCCATTCTGAGGGATCCGTTCGGCAATTCGATTCAGGTATTTGAGTTTCAGAAGGCCGACAAGTAGTCACCGAGCCCCGAAACCTTGGGGCTTCTTCATTTTCCGAATCCGTCCGGCGCTCAATACACCTGCAATTTCATACAATACACACTGCCGCCGGCTTTAATAAATTCCGCCGTATCGACCGGAATGACGCGAAAGCCACTCGCCTCCAACATCGCCATCGTCTTGGAACCGGTCTTCTGGATGATCACGTGTCGCCCGTCTGGAGAAAAGGCATTGCAAGCGAAATGGGGGGCATACGCTTCGTCGACGTCGGCAATTAGGATGCGTTTGAAAATCTTGCTCAGGATCGCCATGCCCTTGTCTCCTACTCCGTCTGGATACACAAGGCAGGTATCTTCATTAATCGCGCAGAAAGTCGTGTCCAAATGGTAGAAGTCGGCGTGTGTTAATTCTATGCCGACAACGGGCGCCTGGGTGATCCGGGCCACCTGCTCCAGCGCCGCGAAATCGGTCCGATGTTTTTCTGAGCTGCCGAACCCGGCCAGGATGAGCGACTTCCCGGGCAGCCACACCGCGTCGCCATTGGATTCAAAGGCGCCGTCCTCCAGATGATGAATTGCGTACCTCTGCCGTCGGTACCAGGCCTGGAAGTACGCCACTTCCGGCTTCCGTTTCTCCGTCCGCATGTTGCTGAGAATCACAGCCGGAGAATTGGTGGTTCGATCCCAAAACGGAAAACTTTGATTCGCGCAAAAGACCATATCCTCGAGGCCATCCTGCCCTTTGATGAGGGGAACCGCATAACCCAATTTCTCGAATTGCAATCGCAGGTCACTCCACTGCAGAAACGCTTTGGAGCGATCGACACGATTGAGATTGCCGGCAGTATCGTACATGAACGAGTTGATGCCCTCGGTGATGTCGAAGAAATCCGGCGTGCACATCAGGATACGCTTGGTCCGAGGACGATCCTCAAGCCTGGAAAGGAGAGACGGGAGTTCGCCGGGTTGCAGGGTGACGTTCATACCGAGAATGTATCGACGCCCACCGGCAAAATCAAAGAAGGATTGGGACCCTCGCCGAGGATCTACACCTTCGCGATTTTTGATGCGTTTTGGACAAGCGCTTCGTTGGTCGGAAATTGTTGCAGCCACTTCTTCACAAGCGGCATGGCGTCATTGGGCATCAGCCGCGTGATCGCGCGCCGGAGAAGATGATGGGCGTCAGTGGCGCCTCCAAACAGAAGCTCTTCCTTGCGCGTTCCGGACTTGTTCAAATCCAACGCAGGAAAAATTCTCTGCTCGGCCAATTCCCGAGACAAAACCAATTCCATGTTGCCCGTGCCCTTGAACTCCTGGAAGATTAATTCATCCAACCGCGATCCCGTTTCGATCAGCGCGGTGGCCAGGATTGTCAGCGATCCGCCGTGTTC
Organism: uncultured Bacteroidota bacterium; assembly: GCA_964602985.1. Lineage (GTDB taxonomy): Bacteria > CLD3 > CLD3 > SB21 > SB21 > CAYZJB01. The sequence continues at coordinate 16,482 of CAZRTJ010000028.1, read as the reverse complement.
GATCTGACGGGCGGAACCGAAAATCCGGCGAGGGATTTCCATCGCCCGACTGTCCAGACCGCCGGAAAGGGTCCGGCCGCTTCCCCGCTGGTGCACGTTGAACGTGCGGCCGATGCGGGTGAGGGAATCGATGAGCAGGACGACGTCTTTATTCGCTTCGACCTTCCGCCGCGCGTACTCGAGCACGAGTTTGGCGATACGCAGATGCTGCGCGCCTTCGCTGTCGCTGGAACTGGCGTACACTTCGCCCCGGATCGACCGCTTCATGTCGGTGACTTCCTCCGGTCGCTCGTCGATCAACAGAACGATGAGTTCCACCTCCTCATGGTGTGTGGAAATCGCGTGCGCAAGTTCCTGCAGGAGACGAGTCTTTCCTGCTTTGGGAGGCGCCACGATCAGGCCGCGCTGTCCTTTGCCGATGGGTACGAAGAGATCCAATACGCGCATGGACAGGATGGGCTCAACCTCGCTCAGCGCCAGACGCTGATACGGCTGGATGACCGTGAGCGATGCAAAGTCGTGCAGATAGGTCCACTCGACCGGCGGAAGTCCGTTGATGGTCGTAATGCTGGTCAGGTTGTGTTTGCCATCCTCCTCTCCGACGATTTCGACGCCTTCCCGCAGTCCAAACTGACGAATCACGTTTGCGTGCACCCTCGGATCGGTCGGATTGGCGGCAAATGTCAACGACCGTTTGCGAAGACAAGCCTGCCCTTTGGCGGGAATTTCTAAGATACCGGAACATTCACTCACGAATCAAAACCTCCTTGAAACGACGCGGCGCGCAACTGATCGCGGTACCGCAAGCGCGTTTGGTTAAAAAAATGGAGAATTTGCGGCTGTCGAATGTCCGCAAACGCCCACGGCATGGGCATGTACGAGTCTTCCTTATAAATCATTTGCAAATCAACGAATAGATTTCCACCGACGTAGACGCGATGCGCGAGATTCTTGGTGGTCATCATCAGCAGTTTTGCGTCGGCCAAATAGCCGGGGTCGATGTTGACCCGACGACCGCCATCCTGCAGAAATGCGGACTCCAGCTGGTTCGATCGATGTTTGATTTCGGTCATACCATCGACCGGTACCAGATTCTCAAAGCTCACGTATCGCTTTTGCAATCCTGTACCCATTTCTGTTTCGTAATATCGTGTGTGCTCAAACGCAAACCATTCCGTCTGTCCATCCATCGGCCCCCATGCGTCGCCAATGGCGCTGTGAACGGAGACCGCATCCTGGTCGGGACAGATCAGGATGCCACAGATGAGTTTGACCGGCGGATGAGGACGAACCGTTCCCATGAGAGGAATCAGTTCAAGCCGAATTTTTCGCGGACGATTCGAATCATTCGATACGCGCCATACGCAAAGAAAGGCGCACACAAGACGTCAATCGTATAATGCACCTTCTGCAACAGGACGCAGGCGGCCACACCCGCCGTCGCCAGAAACATCCAGGGTCGCAATCGGGGTCTCGGCATCACCAGGGTCAGTAGAGACATGGTGGATGTGTGTCCAGAAAAGAACAAGTCTCGTGTCAACGTAACGCCGTTGCTCCCAAAAAATTCAATAACAGGATCCTTCAACAGGATCATTCCGACCGGCGGATCCAGCGGCAGCATCCACATCGCAAGAGCGCGCCACAGGAGAAGACAACTGTATGCCTGCAATCCCTGCCACAGCCTCTTCGGTTCCCACAGTAGCGCACCCACCGTGCCTGCCAGGGCGCCATAGATCAGCGTAAACGTCAACCACGTGACGTCCACAGCATCGAACCAAACGAGAACAGGGTCTGCAAATGCGAACCCCGCTCTCATCTCGACGCTGTCCAGAAAGTGAGCAAGGAAGACAAGGACTCCGACCATCACGAAGATGGAAAGGATGCCTTCCACAACGAAGGGAACGGACCACGCTGTCCGCCACCCTTGAATCAAGGTTCCACGGCTTTCAGTCATATTTTGATAGGAAGAAGCGTCTGCCGGACGCCTCTTTGTATCCGGTACGCGAACTAAGCGGCTTTGACGACGCGGCCGGATTTAATGCACTGCGTGCACACTTTGATGCGCTTCACTGCGCCGTGCTTTACTTTCGCTTTGACTTCTTGCAAATTGGGCAGCCAACGACGTTTGGTCTTGTTGTTGGCATGGCTCACGCTGTGGCCATACAAAGGGCTTTTCCCACAAATTTCACAACGTTTCATCTATCGTACCTCTTCCAAATGATTCCAAAGTGCGCCCATAATAACCGCTCTCGTACGTAAATGCAAGGAAAATTTTGAGATAACACGTGTTAGTGACAGACTCGCCCCTACCCGCCAATCGAAACCATGCTTCGGTTATGGACCCATCCAAGTTTTCCCGGGCCGTGATCAAACTGACCACCTCGCTCCGAACTCTTTTGCATCAAGCAATTCTGAATGACGGGCACGATATCCTCCCCTCGCCGCAAAGCCCCGAGAATGTCGGCTTCCCCTTGTGAGAAGAGACAGTTTTTCATTTTTCCATCTGCCGTCAGTCGCATCCGATTACAATCGCCGCAGAACGGCTCGCTCATAGAATTAATAAACGCAAATGTCCCCTCGAAACCGTCGACCTGATATTTCTTCGCGGTCTCGTGCTTTTCATCGCGCAACTTGACGATCGAATAACGTCCCGACAATTCCGTCAGCAATCGCGCGCCGGAAATCATGCGGCCGCGATCCCAACTATTTCCGCCAAACGGCATGAATTCGATGAATCGCACATGCAGCGGTCGATACCGGGTCCATTCGACAAATCGGTGAATCTCGCCGTCGTTCACGCCCTTCATGACCACGACGTTGACCTTGACGTGAAATCCCTCGTCCATCAGAAGATGGATATTGTTCCACACCTTTGTCCACGCAGGGCGTTTGGTGATTTCTTCAAATTTCGTTTCCTGAAGAGAATCCAGACTGACATTCAGGGATCGAATTCCCGCATCCTTGAATACTTGGATAAACCGATGCACAAGAACGCCATTGGTCGTGAGGGTCAATTCGACGGGGTGCCGTGCCAGACTTTCCATGATCGCTGCCGCGTCGCGACGCACGAGAGGTTCCCCGCCGGTCAATCGAATTTTCGTCACGCCCTGACGAACAAACTCTGCCGCAATTTCCTCGATTTCGTCAGCTTGCATCAGTTGCGATGATCCGGCGCATTCGACTCGATTGTCCGGCATACAGTACAAGCATCGCAGATTGCATTGATCCGTAATGGAAATCCTCAAATAACTGTGCCGCCGTCCGAAAAGATCGGTCAGCGTATTCCGTTTGGATGGTTCCATGAGTTCTCTCAATCCGGGAAGGTTCCGGTGATATGTAGCGCTAGGAATCGCAAACTTCCTATCGACCTTCCGCTTTGAATAATTTTTTCTTTGCCAGCATGTCGTCAAGCTCCGCCGGCGTCAGATACTTGTGCGCGAGGGTCCAGACGATGTGATCCTCCCGGAAGATGTGCAGTTTCAGTGCTTCGTGCAGGGCTTTGCATTGCTCAATGGCCAAGTCCAGCACCATGAGACTCGATGCACGATCGGGAAGGCGGAAGGCCAGACTCATCATGTTGAATGCCAGCGCGGACAGTTGCACGATCTTGACGTGATCTTCCAACATCATGTCCACCGCCGTCGTCGGATAGTTGCCCTTGCTGTGTTCCTCATTCTCGAGCAACCGTTTCTGCAAAAGAGGGAACAGCCACTGTTCTTCCGCTTTGTGGTGTCGCAGGACATCTTCATCCAGCAGTTTAAAAAATTTCGCGAATTCGCTGTTGTCTTCCTTCGCAAATCCCCCCGTCTGGATTTTACGAATCCGCGTCTCCACTGCATCCAGTTCGGCAGAAAACTCCTGATGTTCGTCGTACAACTCCTGGAGGAATGGATGGAGCTGTTCGTAGGGCACAGCATCTTTCAGAGGTGGATCGTACGCGTCCGGCGGATCCATCGGGGACAGACCTTTGGTTTCGACGTCGATTTCCTGCTGTTTGGTCAGAGGATCTTGGAGATTGCGAGTCATCATTTCCTTTCTGAGTCTGTCAGGACGCGATCGGGCTCTGCAAAGAGACCCTTGAAAATGGAATGAACGAGTCCGATGAATGTGGCCGTCCAGGCGGCGAGCGCAACATAAATAAAATACCGCGGCAACGGCAACAAGAAACCCAAATGCATAGCTTCTGCCATTTCATACGTGCACGCCGTGTACATCCCCAGCGGGAAGACGGCGCCCCAATAGAGCGGATCGTACGTCAGCGGAAATCGTTTGTACACATGCCGCCACAAGGCCAGGATCACGAGCATCGGTATCCACCACGTCCCCGTCGCCCAGTAGAAGATCGTGAAGCCCTTGAGGAAGGCAAGCGTCGAAAAAAGAAACGGGGCATCCGGCGTATTGATGATCAACAAAGCTCCGGCCAACGTCGAGATGGCCATCGCACCCATGTTGATCCAATACGGCGGTGACAGATCGCCCGGCGAAAATTTGAAAAACGTGTACCGGTAGAAGATCAAGGAAATCATCCAGATGTATTGCATCCCGCCCCACAACCACATCGAAAAAGCAAAAAAATTGATCACCAGCTTGTAATCCACAAAATGCATCGACAGTTTGGAACTCAAGACGGCCAGCGACTGTGTGGCAACGACCGCCAGCAACCACGCACCGTTGATTCCTTCCGACAAACTCGGCTTCTCTTCCTTGATGGTCAGCGTCGTGAAGATCGAATACGTCAGGATGAGCCACAGTACCAGTCCCACCACCCACAACCCGATCGCCACACCGTACGCCCCCCACAGGAGGATAAACTGAGTGCCGAGAACACACGTCGCCGCGACCGTCGTAAAGAAACCCGAGCAACGAGCATGATCAAACAGATCGTGCAGTACATTGGCACGAAACCAAACCAACCGCAGTACGCTCAGGACGCACAGGATCGCGTAGGCCCCGAGGTTAAACCAAAACAGCCCGATCGCCACAGCCGTCAGTCCCAGCAGGAACGAAGAGATCGAGACGATCCCGGTCGCCATCACCATCGCATAGTACGCCGGCGACAAATGACGAACCATGTCGTGGAGTCGAATCGACAGACCTTGCACCGGTTTCGCCGCAACGCCTTCCATCATGGATTTTGCCCTCGAGAACGGCGATCCAGCATTTCCTTCTGATGAGTATCGGCGAGCATGATGGCTTTCACGGCAAATCGCTGGAGAATAATACAAATAAGCGCAATCACCGCCAGAAACATGAAGCACGTGGTCCAAATGCCTGTTTCACGGAGAAAGAATCCAAACAACAGAGGTCCGAAGAAACCGCCGAGTCCGCCCAACACACCCACGATCCCTCCGACCGTTCCCACACTCTTCGGATAATAGTCGGACACGTGTTTGAAGACGGCCGCGCTCCCGATTCCCATCATGATGCCGATGATAAACACCAGACCGGAAAAGATCCAACGATTCGCCTGAAAGTAGATTCGCGTAACTCCCTTGGCGATCAATTGGCCCTTGCTCACCTCATCCCCGACCCGCACCAGAGGCTCCTGCCAGAAAGACGCCGTCGGAAGAGGGAGAAATCCCTCATCACTGTGGTGAATTCCATACCGAATTTTCACGACCGACGTCGAATCGTGACGGGACTGAATCGGATAGCGAATATCGTCGATCTGAATCTCGTGGTCCGACATGGAGATCACCACACCCGCCTGGGCGGCCATGATCCCCTGCCCGGGCGCCTGAATTTCCATTCGCGGAACGAAAAGAAAAATCAGACAAATAATGGACGTTCCGAACACCCAATAAAGCACCTGTCGAGCCCCGATTTTATCGGCCAGCCATCCTCCGGGCGCACGGATTAACCCGGTTGGCAAACTGAATGTCGTAACCATGAATCCGGCCGCTACGATGGTGAGAGAATACACGTTGACGTAGTACGGTATCAACCACTGTGTCAGCGCAACGAAACTGCCGAAGACGAAGAAGTAGTACAGACCAAATCGCCACACACGAATTTCCTTAAGGGGAGCCATTCGCTCGCCCAAAGACTTCATTTCCGTCGGTTTTCGATTCTCTGTACCCAGAAGAAAAATCACGCCCGTTACCAACAAAACTGCCGCATACCACTGGGGCAGTTCACGCCATGCCTCCACATTGGCGCCATCGTTGGTCAGATTTTTCAGCAAGGTGGGTGCAAACATCGTGGTCAGGGAAGCGCCCAGATTCCCCGCCCCAAAGATACCCAATGCCGTTCCCTGCCTCTCCTTCGGGTACCAGATGCACGTGTAAGCAACCCCGCATGAGAACGAACTCCCCGTAAGGCCAAACCCAAAACTCAGCAACAAGAAGGATTGGAAATCGTGAGCCTGCGATAGCAGAAACATCGGGATGGCACAGAGCAGCAACAGACCGCCCATGACCCATCTGCCGCCGATCCGGTCTGTCAACATCCCGATCGGTAACCGGAACACCGATCCGACGAGGACCGGAACACCCAGCAACCACCCGATCTCGATGGGACTCCAGTTGAAAACGCCGTTATCCACCAGAAACGTCACCAATACGCCATTGATCATCCATGCCGCAAAACAAATCGTAAAGGCCAGCGTGTTGAGAAAAAGAATGCGGTGGGATTTCGAAGTTACCGTAATGTCCATGAATTCACCTGAGTTGAATTAAACAGTGGAAGGCAAAGACCGGCCTGCGCGGGATCAGGGATTCTCCACCGGTCGACTGAGATCAATCCGACCTTCGGATTCGTACCCATTCGCATACCGAATCATGTACCGACCGTTTGGAACCGTGATCTGACTCTTGGGCACCGGATGGAACGTGTTGCAGTTGCGATACGTCTGGCCGCCGACGGTGTATTCAAACACCACCCCTTCTCCTTTGAGAAAGACCGACCCATATTCGATTGTCGTTCCGGGAACGTATTGCGGATGATGAAGAAGGTTGCTCTCCACCGTGTACTGGCCGTAGGCGACAGAGAAGACCGCAGCCAGGATGCCGATGACGACAATGTGGAAAATCTTGGCCTTGATACTTCGGCGCCGGACGAGAAAGAAAGCATTTAGAATCCCGGCGCCTGTCAGGATCACCAAAAAGAGAAGAGTCACATAGGTCGAAGCGGTCAACTGTTCATCCGTAACGTTCTGCAGAACCATCGCCATCACGACCACTCCGGCCATGCGGCTCAGTTATTGCGCGGTTGCTGCAAAGTCCACGGTGTGTCGGGATTGCGTACCGCTTTTTTAGACCAATACCAGACCACGCGCTGATACGGCCTCCATAGATAGTGCAGAGGCGGAACGAGGAAGTGAACGAGACGGGAGAACGGAATCATCCCGACGATGACAAACGCCCCCACGATGTGCAACTTGACCGTCCATGGCATCGCGCTCACAGCTGCGACATCCGGCTGAAGGATGAAGATCGACCGCAGATACGGTGTCAATACGGATGCGAACCACGACGATCCCCAGCGGAAGTTGTATGCGATCCACAGTCCTGTGATCACCTGCAGCAACAGCAACAACTCAACGCCGATGTCCATCTTGGTCGTGACCATCTTCAGACGCGCATTCGAAGCCCGCCGGCTGAACAGCCCGATCAAGCCGATCAAAACGGTAATTCCGAACACGAAGGCGGACACTTCGATGATGATGAGGCGCACCGGATCCCCGTTCCACGCCAGAGTCGCCGCCGGAAAGAGAAACGCGGTCAGGTGTCCAAAGAAAAGAACCAGCATGCCCCAGTGAAAAGGCACCGTTCCCCAGAACAATTGCCGGCCTTCCAGGAACTGCGAAGACAAGGAAGATACTTTGAAACCGCTCGAACGATAACGGTAAATCGAACCGACAAGAAACACCGCCAACGCGATGTAGGGAAGCCCGATAAACAGAAAATTATCGAGGGAACTGAGAAATGCAGTTAACGTGTTCATGCTACGTACGCCTCACGTTTCAATGGTTTTTCATTTCGTTAGGATCTTTGGAACGTCCTTATTCTCTCTCCGTCTTCATCTCATTTTCCACGGAACGAAGAAACGCACTGGTCTGCTTGATCGGCAGCGGTTCTCGCAACTGAAAGTCGTGCCTCAGAACCTCGTACAGAGCCTCCAGCACGCAGCCGTACAGCAATCCATGCGTTTCCGACATCGCGATCACCGTTTTGTGATGCTTCTTGTACAGCGCCTTTTTCTTTTCCAAACGCTCCTCGGAAAACTCCGACTTCATCTTGGCAATCGCCGGACCGACGATCTTGTGCACCAATTCGTCGACCATTTCGGCGCTCTTCATCTTGGGCAGCAGGCGGAGCACATTGGGCAGGTGATCGGGCAATTCCGTGCCGCATTCGTTTCCGGCTTCCTGATGTTCCCGATTCAGATTTACCAGAATTTCCGCCCGTTTGTAATCATCGCCAAACATCACATACCCGATGTCCAATGTGGTAATCGACTGCACATCGAAGGATCGGGTATACAACTCTTCCATTTCAATCAAAGTTGCCGAGGAAATGTACTCCGCAAAAGGCTGAAGCATCACGGCCGCTTCGGGGTGTGTCTGACGGAGAACGCCGGACGCCGCTTCTACGGATGCGGCAAACGTCGGGGACGGATAGTCAAACAAGCCGGCCAGTCGATCGTAATGGGCCAGCGAAGAACGAACCGGAACGTCAAGGAGTTCGGGCATCTTACAATCCTCGAGCAGGTTTTTCCGTGAAGCCGAAACCGACCGAACCCTTCACATCGCCTGTGAATTCCATCATTTCGATGGCCTGCTCGCGATGCGCTGCCGGAATGACAAACCGATCGTCAAATTTAGCCAGAGAAGTCAGATAGTAGATATCTTCCGCCATCTCCGCCGTGAGTCCGGCATCGGCCAATACGGCGTTCGCTTTCTCATCGCTCACGTCCCCCACGGTGACCCGGCGGCGGTGAATCCGCACGGCCATCAGTTTCTTCAACACGGGTTTGACTTTGTTTTCGTCGCCAGCGCCAAATAAACTCGCCATGTACTTCAGCGGGAACCGGGCCTGATCGAGCGTGCCCCACAGTTCTTCTGTACTCGTGTCGTACAGCCAGGTGTCTTCCCACTGCTTGGAAATCGGGTTCAGTTTTTCCGATTGCTCCTTGTGGTTTTTCTGCTGACCGAGAGACGCCATCACGGGCAGCATGGGCGGCACATAGAACAGCATCGGCAGGGTGCGGAACTCCGCATGCAGCGGCAACGCCATGCCCCATTCTTTGACGAACTTATACGTGGGCGAATACTGCGCGGCCTTGATGGTCGAGTCCGCCACGCCGTTGGCTTTGGCGGCGGCAATGACTTGCTCGTCAAAAGGATCGAGAATCATGCCGAGATGTCGATCGATCACGTTGGCGGTTTCATCCGAGGCGGCGCTTTCGATCTGATCTGCGTCATACAGGATGACGCCGAGATAGCGGATACGTCCGACGCAGCTGTGCATGCACGCCGGTGCGTAACCCGCTTCGATTCGCGGATAGCACAGAATGCATTTTTCGGATTTGCCTGTGTGCCAGTTGTAATACGACTTCTTGTACGGACATGCGGTCACGCACATGCGCCAGGCACGGCATACATCCTGATTAATCAGCACCACGCCGTCCTCACCGCGTTTGTACAACGCACCGGACGGGCAGGACGCCACGCAGGCCGGATTCAAACAGTGATTGCAAATCCGCGGCAGGTAGAAGAAAGCCATCTTTTCGAGCTGGAACATTGCTTCGCGTTCCGCCGGCGTCAGGTTTTCCAGATTGGGATCGTGCCGCGCGTAATCCGGTGTGCCGCTCAGATCGTCGTCCCAGTTGGGACCCATCTTGATGTCGATGGGTTCGCCCGTGATGAGCGAGATCGGGCGTGCCGTAGGCTGGTCGTCGCCCTGCGGCGATTCGATCAGATCCAGATACTTGTAGGTGAACGGCTCGTAGTAGTCGTCGATGACGGGCAGATGGGGGTTATGAAAAATATTCAGCAAACCCTTGCGTTTACCGGCGCCCTTCAGATCGATCTTGCCGTTGTGCTTCTCCCAGCCGCCTTTGTAAATGTCCTGGTCTTCCCACTTGGTGGGATAACCCGTGCCGGGCTTGGTTTCGACATTGTTCCACCACATGTACTCTGCACCCTTTCTGTCGGTCCAGATGTTCTTGCAGGCGATGGAACATGTATGACATCCGATACACTTATCGAGATGAAACACCATTGAAACTTGAGATCGTACGTCCATGGTACCCTACTTTATGATTGGATTTGAATCATGCATTCGTTTGTTACCAGACCAGTTTTTCCATCTTCTTGACAACGACGTGCGTGTCGCGCTGAGGTGCGATCGGACCCCAGTAATTGAAGTGATACGAAAACTGTCCGTATCCTCCGCAGAGGTAGTTTGGCTTCAGGTGCACGCGCGTTACGCTGTTGTGACCGCCGGCGCGCCGATTGCCGCGAACCTGCGACTTGGGAATGCCCACCGTACGCTCCGGAACGTGATACACGATGCAGACGCCCTTGGGAATGCGGGAGCTGACAACGGCTCGTGTGCAATAGACGCCGTGGTCGTTGTACACCTCCACCCAGTCGTTGTCCTTGATACCCAGCGCGGCCGCGTCCACCTCGCTGATCCAGCACGGTTCGCATCCGCGAGAGAGGGTCAGCATGCGAAGGTTCTCCATGTACGTGGAGTGGATGTGCCACTTCCCGTGCGGAGTCAGATAGTTCAGCGCCAGCGCTTTACCATCTTTGAGTGTTTGTTTGAGATCCCCGTACGCTTCGCGGCGCGGCGACGGCTTGTATGTCGGAAGGTGCTCGCCGTAGGCGATGTACATTTCCTGATCGAGATAGAAGTGTTGGCGACCCGTGAGCGTCCTCCACGGAACCAGGCGCTCGACGTTGTACGTGTAGGCGGAATACGCGCGGCCGTCATTCATCAGACCCGACCAAAGCGGCGACGTGTTGTAGCGTCTCGGCTGTGCCTGCAGATCGGTGTAGCGCAGTTTCACGTCGGCGCTGCCTTCGCCCAGATCCGCCAACACCAGACCTGTCTTCTTCTCCATGTTCTTGTACGCCTGGACGGTGAGCGAGCCGTTGGTCAGCGTAGACAGGTGGAGGACGGCGTTGCAAGCCCATTCGTCTTCCTTGATCGACGGATACGTCTTGCCATTCCACTTCTCCACAGGGAAGTGGTGCGACGTGATCATTTCGTCGTATTGATCCTTGCAGTGATAGTGCACGCCGTGCGCGCCCATGCCCTTTTCGCGGACGCTGTCGCCCAGGGTGATGTACTTCTGGTATAGGTCCGGATAACTGCGTTCCACCACGACCAGCTTGTGCATCGACTTGCCGGGTACCGCGTCGCACTCACCCTTGTACCAGTCCTTGATTTGCGGCTGTGTGATTTCATCCGGCGAATCGTGCTGCAGCGGAACGGCGACGACGTCTTTTTGCGGCTCGGCAAAATGTTTCTTCGCCAGCTCGCTGGTGACGCGGGCGAGGTTCTTGAAGATATCCCAGTCGGTCTTCGATTCCCACACCGGCGCAATGGCCTGCGACAGCGGATGAATGAAGGAATGAAGGTCCGTGCTGTTCATATCGGACTTTTCATACCAGGAGGCGGCTGGCAGAACGATATCCGAGTACAGGGCCGAACTGTCCATCCGGAAATTCAGATCGACCACGAGGTCCATTTTTCCGACCGGAGCCACGTCGTGCCATTTGACGTCGTTGGTTTTTTCTTCCGCGTCGACCGCAATCGAGTTGTGATGCGTTCCGAGATAATGCTTGAAGGCGTATTCATGACCCTTCATGCTTCCCGTGATGGCGTTGCCCCGCCAAATGATCCACACGCGCGGATGATTCTCCGGCGCTTCGGGATCGCTGATGGAGTATTGCAGCTGTTTCGACTTGAGTTTCTCCAACACGTAGTTGGCGATTTCCGCATCGGACTTCGCGCCCTTGCCCATCGCCTGCTTGCTCAGTTCGAGCGTGTTTTCATTGAATTGCGGGTAGAACGGCATCCATCCGTTTCGCACGGCCTTAAAGATCGTGTCCGCCGTGTGCATCTTGGTCATGTCATTGATCGGCACCGCATTGTACTTCGTGTGATTGCCGTCGTATCGATATTGACACGTATTGATGTAATGCCAGAGCGGTCCCTGCTGGAGGCGAGTTGCGCCCACCCAGTCTTTGGCAAAGGCTACCGTACCCCACGAATCCGACGGTGCGAGCTTTTCCTGACCAACGTAGTGATTGAGACCGCCCCCGTTGCGTCCGACGCATCCGGTGAGCATCAGCGCCATGGCGCCGGCGCGGTACATCAGATTGGCATGATACCAGTGATTGATCCCGGCTCCGATGATGATCATGCATCGGCCCTGCGTGGCGTTGGCCGTGTCGGCCCACTCGCGGGCGAACTGGATCACGGTCTTGGAATCGACGCCCGTGAAGATCTCCTGCCACGCCGGCGTATACGCCGCATTGGGATCGGAGTACTCTTTTGGATACGCACCCGCCAGTCCGCGATCGACGCCATACTGCCCCATGATCAGATCGTACACCGTCGTGACGGCAATCTTGCCATTGACGGTCTCGATGTATCGCACGGGCACGCCGCGGATGTCCTTCTTGTCGAGACCAAATTCCGTAAACTCTACCTGAAACACCTCGTCGTGTTTGTCCAGGAAGGTCAGAACCGGATCATACGACTTATCCGTCTCACCGTCTTCCAACTTCATGTTCCACTTGCCGCCGTTCTTATCCCATCGGTAGCCCATCGATCCTTTCGGCACGATCAGATCGCCCGTCTTGGAATCGATGTTGAGGAACTTCCAGTCGCCGTTCTCCGCGCCTTTGAACTTGGCGATTTCATTTGCCCGCACCAGACGGCCGGGTTTGTAGTGGTCGCCTTCTTTCTCGAGTTTGATGAGATACGGACTGTCGGTGTATTGCTTCGTGTAGTCGATGAAGTACGGGGTCTTCTTCTGGTGGTGATATTCTTTCAGAATGACATGCGTGGCGGCCATCCAGAAGGCTCCGTCACTGCCCGCATGCAGGGGCACCCATTGATCGGCGTATTTGCAGACCTGCGAAAAGTCGGGTGAGAAGACGACCGCCTTTGTTCCGTTGTGGCGGGACTCGGCGAAGAAGTGACAGTCTGGCGTGCGCGTCATATTGAGACAGGCGCCCATGTCAGCGATCATCTTGGCGTTGTACCAATCGGCGCTTTCGCACACGTCGGTTTGCTCGCCCCAGATTTCCGGAAAAGCGGTCGGCAAATCGCAATACCAGTCGTAAAAACTCAGATTGACGCCGCCAAAGAGCTGCAGATAGCGCGCACCGGCTCCGTAACTCATCATGCTCATGGCGGGAATGGGCGAAAAGCCGATCACGCGATCCGGTCCGTATTTCTTGGCCGTGTGGATATTGGCCGCCGCGACAAGTTCCAGCACTTCATCCCACGACACACGGCGGAAACCGCCTTTGCCGCGCGCGGTCTGATACGACTTCCGCTTGGCTTCATTATTCTGGAGATTCTCCCACGCCTTCAGCGGATCGCCGCCGGTCTTGGCTTTCTCTTCCCGGAACGCGTCGATCAAGGCGCCGCGGATCAGCGGATACTTGATGCGGAGCGGGCTGTACAGATACCATGAGTAGGAGATGCCTCGCTGACAACCCCGCGGCTCGTAGGGCGGCAATTGACTCTCCAGAAGCGGATAGTCCAACTGCTGTGTTTCCCAGACGACAATACCTTCCTTGACGTGGATTTGCCACGAGCAGCCGCCTGTGCAGTTCACGCCGTGCGTGCTGCGTACGATGCGATCGTGCTGAAAGCGATTTCGATAAAACTCTTCCCAGCGGCGAGTTTCGGGCGAGATGACATCCTGAATCCAACTCATAGGTTTGCTTTTTCGTAAAGTTTAGTGAATGGATGATTTACACATTTGATGGCCTGATTGTGCTAAGCCCCGTATCCTTTTCTGGAAAACACCTGATCGTTGACCGCTTTGCGCTTACGACGGATCCAAAATAGCGAGAACAGCACGAGCATCACCGAGGAGCCGCCGATGCCGCCCCAAGCCATATACGCCTCGTATCGCCGTCCGGCAGGCGTGCGGTCCTGCGTGTCCACGCTGGCCAGGAACGCAGTCAGATCGTTGATTTCATCTTCCGTCATCGGTTTGTTTCCGAAGGCTTGTTTCATCGCGGGAAATGGCAGACCAGATAAAATTCCTTTGACTCCTTCCGCGGTGTTCCGTGAAACGGTCTGCGTCAAATCCATGGCCAGCCCACCGCCCGCCAGAACGTCTTTCGAGTCAACATTATGGCACGAAATGCAGGTCGCACCGCCATTCGCCAGACGAATGTTGCCCGTAAAGAGATTTCGCCCGCGCTCCAGGTCCCCTGTTGGGGCTTGTGCAACGGCCGCGCCTCCCAGTGCGATACCGGTTTTTTCGGTCGCGTCAATGAAAGCCAGGATCGATCGGACCTGATCATCGCTGTAGTTCTGATCCGGCATGGGAACCTTGTTGAACTCATTGAAAATCGCGACGGCATCCGGGTCTCCCTTCTTGACCATCGTCTGCGATGACTTGATCCAGCTGATCAACCACTTTTCCGAGCGTTTGGTGGTCACACCCTTCAGGTCCGGACCGACCAATCGGCCCCCGCCGACGGAGTGACAAACCAGGCAGGCGGTCTTATACAACTGCTCCCCGTCCTGTGCCGAAGCAGGCACAGTCACGAGCAAGGTGAGAAACAACGCCAGAAACTTGGCGCATGTGTTTGCGATCATACAGTCTCCCCAAACAAGATTGCGTTTATATGAATTTCGTGCGCTCATTTGTTCCGTGTTTCTCTTCAACCCGGGAGTCTGACCCTTAGGGAGCGGTCGTAAGAATCGGTGAAGCGGTTATAAGAGTCCGTTATGAGAAATCAGCAAAAAACGCGGATTCGACATCCGTTCAGACTTAGAAGATGAGGTTTAATCGACAGAAAATATCCTGAGAGTAAATAACTAGGAAGGATATTGATCACAAATAAATGTGATCTTTGTCACGTTTAGGTGATATTTACGAAACAGCGATAGGCGAGTCGGCGATCAAGGACAGCTTTTCCCTGCTCAGGATGCGGATCTTCCGGCCGCGCAACTCGATCACGCCATCTTCCTGAAATCGAGCCAGCAGGCGCGTCACCGTTTCACGCGCCGTGCCGATCAGATTGGCCAGTTCCTCCTGTCGAAGGCAGATATTGAGCGTCACGCAGTCGGACTCCAGTCCGTATTGATCCAACAGGTTGAGAATGACCTCCGCCGCTCGTTCCCGAACGGGCTTTTGGGCGAGGTCGGTGATCATGTGTTCGGCTTTCTTAAGATCGCTGGCGAGAAATTGCATCATGCGCAGGGCAAACTTCGAATTCCGCGCGAGGATTTTGAGAAAGGCCTCTTTCGGGATGAAACAAACGCTGCACTCGTCTATCGCGGTAGCGGAACACGAATACGTCTCGCTGGAGAGCAAGTCCTGAGCGCCCAGCAGGTCGCCATCCTTGGCGAGGTGGATGATCTGTTCCCGACCCATGTTGCCCAGCTGAGTGATCTTCACCTTCCCCGTCTTGATGTCAAACAATCCCTGAGGAAATGCGCCCTCGTGAAAAATCTGCTGTCCCTTCTTGAACTGCAGACAGCCCTTGGCTCGGTTCAGTTCCGCAAGCTCCTCCTCATTCAGATCGCAGAACACCGACTGCCGCCTCGACTCGCAACTGCGGCACTCCAAATGCACGTTTCTTCGATTGTGAATCACGTATCGCCCCGAGACTTCTTCGATGAATGGAATATAGAATCACGGCGAGGAATAAGCAAAGCGGTAATTTTGGGGAAGCGAGTCTGGACCCCATGGAGACAGGCGGCTAAATCTCTAAAAACAGAACCCCAGTGCGAATCGAACCTCTCCGGCTTCAATAAGATTTGGATGCTTCTTCCACTCCGGCTGTGGATCATTCCTCGTACCGTAGGTTTTCTACGGTGAAAAAAGAGCCCCTGAACAGGGCTTTGGAGTGGGAAAAAATTCAGACTGAAAACGAACTTCCGCAGCCGCAGGTACGCGTCGCGTTCCGATTATTGAACACGAAGCCGCGTCCGGACAGGCCTTCCTGGAAATCGAGCACGACGCCTTTGAGATACAGCATGCTCTTGTAATCAACCGCAACTTTTGCGTTGTCGTACGTATAGGTTGAGTCGCTTTCCGACACGTTTTCATCGAACGCGAGCGAACCCGGAGAAGCCGCCGCCCTGAACGCCGATCCGCAGGACGTAGTTTTCGGGAATGCTTTGATCCTGGATGATATTCTTTATCTCGGCAATCGCTTTCGGTGTTACGAGCACTGTTCGTGCCGTGACGGTGCTATTCAAGAACAAGGAGTCGGAGATTGGCCAGCAGCCGTTGTTTATTCGCCCGGCTTAATTCCCCTGTTTCTTT
>CAZRTJ010000027.1:0-47402 GCA_964602985.1 uncultured Bacteroidota bacterium | reverse complement strand
TGAGGTCGTGATCACCGGAGAGGATCCGGCCGTCGGCATCATGCGCGAAGTGATCCGGCGTAAGAAGATCTGGGAGGCCAAACTGAATACGTTTCACGCCGATTCCTATTCCCGTCTGAATTTCGGAAAAGACACCGTTCTCGGTGGCGTCGCGGAACAGCTATCCGATCTGTATTGGAAACGCGACAAAGGCATTCGGGAAGTGTTGAAGTCCAAGCGACACACAGCGAATCTTGATCAGGTGACGTTTTCGCTCAGTCAGGGGGAGGACGGTTCCCTGCTCAACTTCTATGATGATGATATTCAAATTCAGGGATCCCGATTTGTCGGACCGACCCATCCCGACGCATTCGATTATTACGATTTTCGTCTAATGGGCGAACAAAGGACGGGCGATCAGAATTTCTTCGTCATCTCCGTTCAGCCGACGACAAAGTTGCAGCCTGTTTTTATCGGCCAGATTCGCGTGTCGGAAGAACATATGGCGCTCGTCGACATCGAATTGAAGCCCGCCGACCACGTCACGTATCCGATCCCGATCCAGCGATGGGGGGTTGAGTACAAACAGCAGTTCTCGATGTTTGCGAATGAGACATGGTTGCCGCTCGGTATGCACGTCGAGGGACAAATCAAGATCGCGATGCCCGGCATTGAATTTCCGAACATCCGATACAACATGATGGCGGGATTCAGCAATTTTGAGATCAACGCGACGTTGCCGGACTCGATCTATCGCGGAAAAAGACTCGTGTTTGCGGACAGCACTTCGCTGAAAGATACGACGCTGTTTGAGAGCGCGGGGACGAGGATCCCGCTTTCGGAGGATGAACAAACCGCCTACACGACGTTGACGAAACAGGATAAGATCGAGAAGATGTTCAAGCCGACCGGGATGCTTTCGCGTTTTGTAGAAATGGATGACGGAGAACCCGATTCCACCAAAAGGAAGTCCTTCCTGGGTCGCATGACGAAAGGTGTCTCACCCGACTTGAAATACAACCGCGTGGAAGGGGGGCACCTTGGGATCGCCTACGAACGATCCTTATCAAAAACGCTGAAGGTGAAAATTCGGGGTGGGTACATGACCGCCTTGGAAGAAGGATTCTACGGTTTTCGCGCCGGCTGGATACACTCCCGGAAGAACGACCGGATCGATGTGGAAGGTTCGTACGGAATTGAAACCCGCTATCCGTCTGATGCCTACGCAGAGTTTGTGGCCAGTTTCCAACCGCTGACCGGATATCGCGATTACTTCGATTACTACCGGGTCGCCAAGGGATCGCTGAGTGGGACGCATTTTGTGAGAGCGTGGGATACGCGATTCGGTGGCGGAGTGAGAGTCGAGCGGCACCGTTCCGTGGCCGAACAAACCAATTTTGATCTCTTTGGACGTCGATACATCCAGCGGGTGAACCCACCTGTGAAAGAAGGGGACCTCCGTTCGATTTTTCTGCGCGTTCGGTACGGGAACGATCATGTCCCGGCGGCCCCGTCATGGCAAAACGGGATTTTGGCTGAAGCGGAGTTTGCTCCGTCACAAATCCCCGGGAATGATTTCAAGTATGCGCGCTACCAATGTTCGTTGAATTGGAGATTCCCGACGTTCCTCACGCGCAGATTCCTGCCCAACGTTTTGGACGTACGGCTGGTGGCGTCGACCTACACGGGCAAATTGCCGATCCAACGGTGGTCTTTGCTGGACGGATCTCTGGGATATTTCACTCCGACGGCGACATTCCGAACGCTGCGATCCCGTCCGCTCGAGGGAGAAAAATCAGCCGCGATCTTCTGGGAACATCATTTCCGCTCTCTGCCGTTCGAATGGATCGGCTGGGAGAGCGCGACCAGGAAGGGCTATGGATTCATCGCGTTTGGCGGACACGGTCGTACGTGGATCAAGGAAACTACACTGCAGGCGCTTTCTTTTGCGCCGAGTTATCAAAACGAGATGTATCATGAGCTGGGACTCTCTCTGAACGGAGTCTTCAGCCTTTTTCGAATAGACGCCGCGTATCGCATGGGGCGTGATCGAGGAATGTTCTACGGGTTGAGTGTTGCGAAGATTTTCTAAACGGCCAGCGACCAAAAACGGAGACGGAGATGTTCGAAGTTCGAGCGACCGATCATCTAACGAAGTCTGAGTTGTACTCGGAATTGTGCCGCCAGGCCGCGGCGTTGCTGGAAGGGGAGACGGATCGGATCGCCAATGCGGCCAATCTTTCCGCCCTGCTGTATCAGATCCTGCCGGATTGTAACTGGCTCGGATTTTATTTCCATCGGAATGGCGAATTGATTGTCGGTCCGTTTCAAGGCAAACCGGCGTGCGTACACATCCCGATCGGGAAAGGCGTGTGTGGGACGGCCGCCGAGCGGAGGGAAACTGTCATCGTGAAAGATGTTCACCAGTTTCCCGGACATATTGCCTGTGATGCGGCGTCCCGATCCGAAATCGTCGTACCCCTGATCCACGATGGCGAGCTGATCGGAGTGCTGGATGTAGACAGCCCCACCCCCTCCCGTTTTGATGATGTAGATAAACAAGGTTTGCAGGAAGTTGCACGGATTTTCCTGAATGGTCTGGGCGGTTCACACGACAAGTCCTGATCATTTCGCGGGCCGATGCGCCAGCTGCAAAACGACGATCCCCGTGACGATGGCCAAGAGCCCGAAGGCTGTCCTCCAATCCATCGGCTGATTCCCTCGAATGAGTCCCACCATCGTTCCAGCGACGGGTGACATGGCAAAGGCGATGGCCAAGGTCACGCCCAGGTTATCCGACAAGGCGATCGCCCGATAGAAACTCCACATGCCCAAACTTCCGGCAATCACTCCGCCAAACACGACAATCCATATCCACGCAGACGTGTGTTCCGGATGCTGAATGTGTTTCCATGCCGGAATGGACAGTAGCCCCAGCACCACGAGCGCAACGGCTGTACGCAAGGCGATTCCCGCAATGGGCGGTATGCCCATGGACCGCAGTCCCGCTTTTTCAAAATAGCCGCCAATGCCCCACGCCAGGCCCGCGATCACAGCGAACAATATGGATTCTCTCATTCGGTGCCTTTCCTGAATTGATTCGAGATGTTGCCAAACCAATGCCGCAGAGGATCACTTCTTGAACGTGACGAGGACCTTTACGTATTTGCCGGCTTCCCCGCTTCGCGTGAGGGTTGCCTGGAAGGAAGCGCACGCGTCCACGGCCTGCTCGTTCAAAGGAGGAAATTCAGCGTGCTCGGTGAATGCGGAAAAACCAAGCATAAATCCATCGCTGCCCGCGTTGAGGGAAATCTGCATCGGTTGGTTTTGCAACTGCTGAACATAATTGATGGCGTAGTTGATCACCTTGACCAGCGGTTTGTAGTCGGCCACTTCGAGACGACAGTCAAACTCCAATGCGAGGTTGGCGTCCATTTGTTTTTTTTCTTGGATGGACAAGATCAGATCGCGTAAGTCGATGGTTTCAGGCATACGGGAATTCCTTTCTGATGATTGTTGCCAATATAACGCATTCGGAACGGAGAGCGAGAATTTTCTTATCCCGTGCGGCCGGGATCGTACGCGAGAACAATTTTCCTCTGTTTTTCGGGCCATTTGTTTCGATATTGAGGCCACTTTTTTTGGAAGGAACCAGTATGCGCAGTTGGGTCGGCTTTCTCTTTATCGCATCGCTTAGCGCTCAGGAACTTCCCACCGTCACGTATTGGGATGACGATGGAAAGGTTCCGCGCGACCATCCCGTGGATATGGAGCGCATGAAGTTGGAGTTGACGTTCGACCCGACACAGGGACTCGTGCGTGGCAAGGCGACGCATGTTTTCCGATCGCTGTGGGATGATGTGGGCGGGATGTATTTCGATGGGGTCAACCTGCGAATCCTGGAAGTGACGTTAAACGAGAAGCCGGTGCCCTATGTGGCAAGCGACCGGGGCCTGACGGTACTGCCGCAGACGCCGCTGCAGGCGGGCTCCCGAGACAGCATCGGCATTCGCTACGAAGCCCGACCGCGCAGTGGACTCCATTTTGTCGGATGGAATAGCAAAGGACCCATCCGCAAACAAATCTGGACGCAGGGACAGGACATCGAGCACCGCCACTGGATTCCCATGTACGACGCGCAGAATGACAAGATGCTCACCGAGATGATCATCACATTTGATCCAGCCTACACGGTCATCAGCAATGGCAAGAAGATCGGCGAGAAAACCAACAAGGATGGAACAAAAACATGGCATTATCGGAATGGGTTTCCACACGCGTCGTATCTGCTGATGCTGGCCATCGGACAGTACGGCGTGGAGACCGTTAAGACCAAACGCGGATTTCCGATTCAGCTGTACTACTACCCGGATGAGAAATCCAGCCTCGGATCGACGTATCGGTTCACCACGCAGGTCGTAGATTTTCTCGAAAAAGAGATCGGCGTACCGTTTCCGTGGGAATCCCTGTCCAATATTCCTGCGCAGGACTTTGTCACTGGCGCGATGGAAAACACGACCGCTATTTTGTTTGGGGATTTTTGGTTCGTCAGCCCGCGTGCGGCGTTGGATGAAGTGTATTGGGACACGGACGCGCACGAGATTGCACACCAGTGGTTTGGCGATCTCGTGACGGGGCGGACGACGCGCCATTTGTGGTTGCAGGAAAGTTTTGCGACGTACTACGCCAAACTGTTTGTTCGCGAAGTGGCCGGGGAAGATGCGTACGAGTGGGAGCGTCGACAGGAACATCGTACGGCGATGGAGGCCGACCAAGCCAATCCGGTTCCGATCGTTCACAGCGGAGGCGATTACGCCCGCCTCTATCCCAAGGGGTCTGCCGTGCTGGACATGATGGCGTATCAGTTCGGTAGGTCCTCTCTGAAACGCGTCATTCAATTTTACCTGAGTCGCCATCGCTATCGAAATGTCGAAACGAATGATCTGTATCTGGCGTTTGAGGATACTCTTGGGATTTCCCCCTTTCGATTCTTCGATCAATGGTTGTATCGAGGCGGATTCCCGTCGCTGGACGTGCAGGTGCGTGACCTTCGCGTGGAGGGAGGGGATCGCCAGACGGAAATCGAAGTTCGACAGACCCACACGCGGGATCACCTGACCGGTTTGTTTGAAATTCCCATGGACGTGGAGGTCTGGTACACCGATGGGTCGATAGACAGTCAGCGTGTCACGATTTCCGCAGAGAGCGAACGGATTGTTTTTCCAAACGCGGAAGACAAGGCTGTCGATTTTGTCTTGGTCGATCCGGGAAGCCAAATCCTGAAGGAAATGACTTTTCTAAAAGACTGGAGGGAATTGCAGGCCCAGGCATCGAAAGCGCGTCACATGATCGACCGGTATGACGCGATCCTGGCGATGCGTCCATTCCCCGTTGATGAGAAGAGGGAATTTCTCAAGCAGGCGTTTGCCAGAGAAACGTTTCACGCGGTGCGCAGCGAAATTGTCCGGCAACTGGCGTATGATCTCCCAAGTCGCGACATCGTGAAGGCCGCCATCGGCGATACCAACGCAGACGTGCGATCCGGCGTTGCGTTCGGGTATTCCCAGGTGCCCGCAGACCTGGAGCCGGATTTTCGACGCTTGCTTCACGATTCCTCATACACCGTCTCCGAACAGGCGCTGAAAATTCTCTGCGAAAGTTTTCCCGCCCATGCGAATGCATATCTCGAAATGACGAAGGGGGAGATGGGTTTTCGGTTTTCCTCGCACATTAACTGGTTGAATCTCAAAGCCTCGTTTGGGGATACTGCGTCAGCGCTGGCCTTGGTACGATATGCCGGACCGGACCATGAATTTCGCGCCCGCCGTTCGGCGATGGCCGCCTTGCAGGATCTCAATTTCTGGAACGACGCGGCGATCTCTCACTTGTGCGATGGGATTCTGAGTACAAACGGGAATCTGTCGTCGTCTGCGCGCAGTGTAGCCGCACACTTCTACAGTCAAACCGCCTTTCGACGGGCTGTGGAGAAATTTCTCCGCTCACGCAAATGGGAAGACTGGCAGTTGTCGATTCTCTCCGAGGTGTTTTCGTGATGTTCGTTCCATCTCTTGGAGATCTGGTGCCGCAATTCGGGAACCGGTTTTCTCGCGCTGTTGGACGCGCCATTCTGCGAATGATGCGCTGGTCGATCGGCGGCGAGGTGCCGAACGTACGACAATTTGTCGCCATCGGCGCACCGCATACGACCAACTGGGATTTTGTGATCGGCATGGCGGCCCTGCTGGCCATGGGCATCCGCGTGCACTGGCTGGGGAAGCATTCGATCTTCAAGTGGCCGATCACTTACATATGGCGATGGTTGGGCGGGCAACCGGTCGATCGCAGTCAGGCAACGGGCGTGGTCGATCAGGTGGTCGAACTTTTCAAGAGGCATGAGAAATTCATTCTCGGCTTATCACCCGAGGGAACGCGCCGACAGATCGCAAAATGGAAGACTGGGTTCTATCATGTGGCGACGCGCGCCACGGTGCCGTTGCTGCCGGTATTTTTTGATTTCAAGAACCGGACTCTCCTGCTCAACCCTCTGTTCTATCCGACGGGTGATTTGAATCGGGATATGCGCCGACTGCTGGACCTCTTTCGTCCGGTCCAGGGCAAGTACCCCAAGACATTGCCAGACAACAGCCAGTACCCAATCGAGTAGCGTGATCGGATCCATCCTTGAGTCCTGGCGTCAGGCCCGCGACCTGCCGCGTCCGCTGTGGATCCTGTTTGCGGTGACGTTGGTGAATCGTATGGGTACGATGGCCTTGCCTTTTCTCGCCTTGTTTCTCAGCAAGAAATTGCACTACACGACGGAGCTTACCGGATTGATCATCGGTGGGTACGGCGTGGGCGCCATGGTGACTTCGCCTCTCGCCGGGTATCTGAGCGATCGATGGGGTCCGGTGCGTCTGATGAAGCTCGGTTTGATTGCCTCCGGTTTGTTTCTTCTGGCGTATCCGTGGGTGGCATCGGTGGAGGGGATCTTTCTTCTGACCATTCTCTGGGCCATCTTCAGCGAGGCATTTCGACCGGCGAGTTTGTCGATTGTGGGGGAATACGCGCCGGCGGAAATGCGAAAGACAGCTTTTGCCGTCAATCGTCTTGCAATCAATCTGGGAATGAGTTTCGGTCCCGCGCTGGGCGGGTTTGTCGTCCTCCTATCCTACGATCTTCTTTTTTATATCAATGGCGCGATGTCGATCGCGGCCGGTTGTCTCTTGGCGCTGTCCTCCTTGCGGGATTCACCGATCGAAAAAATGCCTCACCGGATCGGGGACCTGTTCGCCCCATTGCGCGACCGGCGACTGATCCTGTTTCTTTTCGCGGTCATGCTCGTCCTGGCGGTGTTTTTTCAGAATGAAGCGACGATGCCGCTCTTTCTGGTGAACGAGATCGGTTTGTCGGAATCGGCGTATGGTCTCATCTGGCTGGTCAATACGGGTCTGATCATTTTGTTGGAAATACACATCAATACGACCATGTCCCACTGGAGTCATCGGGCGTCCCTCGCGTTGGGGGCATTCCTGGTGGGCCTTGGCTACGGGTTGCAGGTCGGGATTTGGGAAATGACGGGAGTACTCTTGACGTTCGCTGTCTGGACGGTGGGGGAGATGATCTTCTTTCCAACGGCGGCAGCGTTTGTGTCCGATATTGCGCCGGACGACAAACGCGGCCAGTATATGGGACTTCTTCAGATGATGTTCAGCATCGCGTTCATTCTCGGGCCGACGGTCGGGACGGCGACGATGAGCGCGCATGGATCGACTGTTCTGTGGGCCGCGACCTTTGGAGTGGGGACCCTCGCGGCGATCTTATTGCTTCGTCTGCCGAAGGAAGTCCCTTAGCCCTTCAGTTTCTTTATGATCGCGTCTCCCATTTGCTGAGTTCCGCATGTGCTGTTTTTGTTCAGGTCGCGGGTAACGGACTTTCCATCGCGAATGACGGTTTTCACAGCCTCATCGACTCTGCGGGCCGCCTCCAATTCGCCCAAGTGTTCGAGCATCATGATCCCTGCCATGATCACCGCCGTGGGATTGGCGATATTCTTTCCGGCAATGTCCGGCGCGCTTCCGTGAACGGCTTCAAAAATGGCGGCGCTTTTTCCGATGTTGGCGCCCGGCGTCAAGCCGAGCCCGCCGACCAGACCGGCCGCCAGATCCGACAAGATATCGCCAAAAAGATTCGTCGTGACAATGACGTCGTATGGGGATGGATCCATCACCAGGTCCATGGCGCACGCGTCGATAATGCGATCGCGAAATTCCACGTCGGGGTATTCCTTTGACACGTCTTTGCCGATTTCGAGGAAGAGGCCGGTCGTGCATTTCAGGATGTTGGCTTTGTGAACCAGGGTGACGCGCTTGCGGCCGTGTTTGCGGGCGTACTCGAAGGCATACCGAATGCTCCGTTCGCTGCCGTTGCGCGTAATCACGGCCGTGCTTTCGGCGGCGATGACTTTCCCTTCGTCTTTGATCACGTGCTCGACGCCGGAATACAACCCTTCGGTGTTCTCCCGCACCATCAGAATGTTGACGTTCTGATAGCGCGAGGCAATCCCCTCGAATGAAACTGCCGGCCTCACATTGGCGTACAGTTCGAACTCCTGTCGCAGGGCGACGTTGACACTGCGATATCCCCCGCCGACCGGCGTCGTCAGTGGGCCCTTGAAGGCCACGCGCGTACGGCGAATCGATTCGAGCGTCTCGAAAGGAATGGGCGTATCGAATTTCTCGACGGCCGCCATACCCGCATAACGCGTGTCCCATTCGAAACGTACTCCCGATGCCTCCAATACATGGACAGCGACTTCCATGATGGAGGGTCCGATCCCGTCACCGGGAATCAGTGTGATCTGATGCATGGTTTATGATTCCTGTCGTTGCTGCAGAATTCGTTCTGCTTCCTGCAGTTGTTCAATGGTATTGATTCCTGAAATTTCTTCGTAATCCTCAGTCAAGAGCGCGGAAACTTTTTTTCCTTCGGAGAGGAGAATAGGGATCACATCTGGAAGGTAGTACTCTCGTTGCGCGTTGTCATTCCCGACCTTCTGTAAGGCGCGAAACAAATCGGGTGCCGCAAAGACATAGATACCCGAATTGATTTCGGAGATGGCCCGTTCTTGGGGGGTGGCGTCCTTGTGCTCGACGACCTTCTGGACAGACCCATCGGGATTGCGAACGATTCGCCCGTATCCGGTGGGATCCGGCAGATGGGTCGTGAGAACCGTAGCCGCAGCCGATTGCGTGCGATGATGTTCGATCAGTCGTCGCATGGTCGCGGGCGTGAGCAGAGGAGCGTCTCCCGAGAGGATCAGGATCTCACCGTTGTATCCGTCCAACACGCCGTGGGCCTGCGCGATGGCATGACCGGTGCCGAGTTGCGGTTCCTGAACGACAAATTCGATATTCTCGTCGGTCAGTTCGTCGCGGACACGTTCCTTTTGATGTCCGATGATTGCGAGGGTTCGGGTCGAGCCGATTTCACGGGACATTCGAATGACGTAGTGAATCATCGGACGTCCGCACAACTTGTGCAATACTTTGGCCAGGTCCGATTTCATGCGGGTTCCTTTGCCGGCCGCTAGGATCAGGGTGACAAGATCGTTGTTCATTCAAAAATCCAATTATCGATGAGTCGTGTGCTTCCCACAAACACGGCGAGCGCAATCAACGCAGGATTTGCCACGGTCTCGATCGGAGTGAGCGATTCGGTCTCCCGGATCGTGATGTAATCGATGCGGGCAAGCGATTGTCGTTGCACGTGATGTGTCATGGCATGGAGGATCGTACTCGCCTGCCGTTCTCCGGATGTCACAAGATCCTGCGCTATGCGAAGGGATTCCGACAACGCCAGCGCCTGTTTTCGTTCGTCCACAGACAGGTAGACGTTCCGCGAACTCATCGCGAGCCCATCGGGTTCTCGAACGATGGGCGCCATGACCATCGCGGTGTGGATGTTCAGATCGCGGATGACGCGGCGCAGGATGAAAAACTGCTGGGCATCCTTTTGCCCAAAGACGGCGACTTCCGGTGTGACGATGTTCAGGAGTTTGGTGACTACGGTTGCAACGCCTCGAAAGTGACCCGGTCGGGACGCGCCGCACATCACGGTCCCCATCTCACCGACATCGACAGTCGTCGTCGAATCGGGGGGATAGATTTCCGGGGACGCCGGGGCAAATAACGCATCCACGTGGGGGCGGGCGAGCTGTTTATCTCGCTCCAAATCGCGCGGATACCGTGCGAAGTCCTCGTTGGGTCCAAACTGCGTCGGGTTGACAAAAATGCTCAGGATCACGCGATCGCAGGACTGTCGTGCCACGCGAACCAGGCTGAGATGTCCTTCGTGGAGATAGCCCATGGTAGGGACAAAGCCGATCCGATGTCCCGCATGCCTCTGGCGCTCTACCCACCGTCGTACGGCGTCCGCGGTTTCCAGTAGGACCATATCACGCATCCGATAGTTCGCCGGCTAGGTTGATGAGAAAATTGCTTCGCACCTTCTGAAGATCGCCGCCAAACTGACCCAGGAGATACATGGCCTTGATCACGGCCGCTTCGGTCGTCATGTCCAGACAGGAAATGGCTCCAGCGTGTGCAGCCTGTTTACCGCATTCATACTGGTCGAGACTGACGTTGCCGTTGATGCATTGGCTGGCAATGGCGACGAGTTTTCCGTTTTCCGTGGCTTGCCGGACGAACGGCACGACGGAATCTTCGAGGATGGGAACATTGCCCGAACCGAATCCCTCCAGAATGGTGACCTGTACGGACGATGTGAGCATCGCGTCCAGCAGGACTGGGTCAAATCCCGGAAATAGACGAAGACAGGTCACCTGTTTGCTGAAATTGCGGTCCAACCGGAAGATACCGGTCGGCTTTCGATGAATGTTCTTGATATCGATGCGCAAGCCCACTTCGGCCAGAGTCGGAAAATTCGGTGAAGCAAATGCATCAAATTGGTCGATGCTGGTTTTCTTTGTGCGGTTCCCGCGAAAGAGTTTGTAGTCAAAGAATATTCCGACTTCCGGAATGTCATACGTCGCCAGTTCGATCGAATTAATCAGATTATTCTTGGCGTCCGTGCGAATATCCGAGAGGCGGCGTTGAGATCCCGTCAGAATCACCGGTTTCGGCAGGTTGGTCAACATGTAGGACAGGGCGCACGCCGTGTAACTCATCGTATCGGTGCCATGGATGATGACAAAACCGTCGTAGCGGTCGATGCTGGAGGCGATCTCCTGACCGAGCGTGATCCAATGCGGGATGGAAATATTGGAACTGTCGATGTTGAACGGGCTGACGAAATCAATATTGGCAATGGACTTGAGACCCGGCACATGGCGGAAGACTTCGTCCGCAAACTGTTGCGCCGCAACGGGCTTTCCTTCGCCAAGCGGCATTCCCATTGTGCCGCCGGTGTGGATGAGGAGAATGTTCTTCATGGGGCGGCAATGTATGCGAAATAACCGTGCCGTGCAAGACACGGACAGCCTCCCCGGCGCGGACGCAATGTCCAGGCCAAACGGCAACTTCGGCGGCGGGTCGATGTGATCGGAGCGCCGCGTCGTTTTAAGTTTCCACTTGACTGGAAACCTTTTGTGATTTATATACGTATATCCGTATATAAGGATAAGCAAAGATGCAAATCGTTGATTTCTTTACGTCCCTGGCCGATCCGACCCGCTTGCGAATCGTGAACCTCTTGCTGCGGTCGGGTGAGTTGTGCGTGTGTGATATCTATGAAGTACTGCAATTGTCCCAACCCAAAGTATCCCGGCATCTGGCCTTCCTGAAATTTCGCGGTCTTCTCCGGGATCGTTCCGTCGGATTGTGGAGTCTTTATTCACTAAACGAAGACCTGCTGACCAAAGAGATTCGCGTGACGTTGACGGGGCTGTTTGAATCGGAGCCCCTGTTGCAGAAAGACATCCAGAGATTCGACCGGCGCGTGGGCGCCAAGTGTTGTGTCACCTTTGTATCGATTCCGGGGATTCGAAAATCCAGAATATCCAAACTGTCATCTAACCGAAAGGCAGGATCATGAACGCAGATGAAATCAAGGAAGTCGTGAAGAAGAAATACGGTACGATCGCCGTGGTACAGGACGGCGGTTGTGGGTGCGGCTGTTCGTCCGACACCGACACGAACATCTTCATGGATGAGGATTATTCGCAGCAAGAGGGATACATGCCGGACGCCAATCTGAACCTCGGTTGTGGTCTGCCGACGGCCTTCGCCGGATTGAAGCCGGGGCAGACCGTCATCGATCTGGGGAGCGGCGCGGGTAACGACGCCTTCATCGCCGCTCATCAAGTGGGACCGACGGGGCGCGTCATTGGGATCGACATGACACCGCAAATGCTGGAGCGCGCCGAAGAGAATCGCCGCAAGATCGGCCTGAGCAATGTCGAGTTCCGCATGGGTGAAATCGAGAATCTTCCGCTTCCGGACGGAGTGGCCGACGTCGTGATGAGCAACTGTGTGATCAATCTCGTCCCCGACAAACGGAAAGCGTTTTCTGAGATCTACCGTGTGCTCAAACCGTCCGGTTATTTCGTGATCTCGGACGTCGTGGTGGAGGGGGAGATGAGTCCGGCTGCCAAAGCGGCCGCGGAATTATACTCCGGTTGCATCAGCGGGGCCCTGAAAAAGGATGAATATCTTCGCATCATCACGGAGACGGGATTTCGGGATCTTCGCCTGGATAAGGAACGCGAAGTGCCGGTTCCGCAGGAGGTTCTCGACCGTGTCCTTGCTGAAGTACCACCGTCGGAACGAACCCTGGGCCATGCGCGGGTCTTGAGCATCACGGTTCGAGGAGCTCGCTAGCACAAACAAGGTCGGTACTCTCGAGGTTACCGACCTTTCTTTTCTGTACAAATCGACTATATTTTGCCCGATGTTGAATCGGGCTTTTTTGTACGCACTCTTCGTCCTCCTGGTCGTCGCATTTTCTGCCAAAAAAGTTTACGACCGCGATCTGGGATTTCACCTGAGGGCAGGTGAGTGGATCCTGGAAAACAGTTCTTTTCCGGGTACGGCAGTTTTTTCGTATGGTGTTCCGGAGCGAGAACAGATCAATCTCTACTGGTTGTTTGAAATTGTGAACAGTATTCTCTTTCAGCTCGGAGGGTATGTCGGTCTGGGGGTTCTGCAAACGATCCTGGTGCTGATAATTTTCTGGTTGGTTCGCGGGCGCCTGCGGATACGAGGGCTTTCGGACAGTCAGATTCTGTGGACAGGATTGGCCATTCTTCTGGTTTTGGAATTGCGGATCAATTATCGTCCCGAAGTCTGGTCGTTGTTTTTTCTTGCCGCGATGCTCTTTCTGATGGAAAAAGCCTTGCGCACGAGGAGGCTTCGGGACCTCTGGAGCGTGCCGTTCGTCATGCTGATCTGGGTTAATTCGCACGCGCTCTTCATTCTCGGGCTGGTCGTCCTGTCGGCCTACGGGCTTACCATGTGGAGACAGCGGCAATGGACTCGTGCACACAGCGTTCCATTTGCTGTCTCGTTTCTGGCTACTCTAGTTAATCCGTGGCATCTTGAGGGAGCCTGGTATCCCTTTCACCTGCTCTTCCATTTCTCGTCCGACAGCGTATTTGCGAATGCCGTATCCGAATTGTCGTCTCCGTGGAACTGGGGAGTTGCCATACAACTGGGGATGCCCGTGGAGGCCTTGGCGCTGTACGGCCTGTTCGTGGCGGGAGGTCTGATCGTGTTGATCGTGCGATTCCGTTCGATCGAACCTCATGAATTCATCCTTTTCGCGGTCTTTGCGTATGTATCGGGAGTCCAAGTACGCAATGTCGCGCTGTTTGCTGTGGCCGTATTTCCCATTGTCGCCCACCATCTTTCGGGATGGTCCGTGCGAACAAACATGATTGCCCGGGTCGCGCCTATTGGTCTGACGGTCATATTATTGAGCGTGACTGCCCGAATTGTTACTGGCGCCTACTACGCATCCGACGATCGGGATGTACAGCCGGGATATGGTCTGGCCGTCGCGCAAGAAACAGAGAATGCGGTCGAGTCACGTCTTCGTAATCAACGCATTCTGAATAGCCCTAACTGCGGTAACTGGCTGTCGTGGCGTCTTCGGCAACCGGTATGGATCAACACACATTTTGAAATGATGGGTGAAGAGATCTATCACGAGTACCGGCAGTCGGCTGGACTGGGTGGACTCAAACGACTGATTGTACGATACCGTCCGCAATGGGTGATTGTGGATCATCACAGTGATCTCCCATGGGTATTGGACCTGGCCGCAGACTCCCTGTGGTCATTGATCGCATACGACTCGAGAACCGCATGCTTTGCCAGCGACTCGAAAGCGCTATCTTCGTCTGCAGATCTCCGACACGATTGGGCGACCCTTCGTCTTCAGCCTCCATCCCGGTGGACCTACTGGCTGGAGGGTTTCTACTCACATCAATCGACACGAGCCGGTGACCTTTCCCTGGGTCAATGCGCGTTAGCGCTCGGTCGATACGGCGAAGCCGAAGCCGCCTTCCTTCGCTATCTTCGCAAGACATCGGCCACTCGGCCCTCGGTCTTCAAAGATCTGGGTTTGTTGTACTATTTTGTCCAGGACAATCGAAAATCATCGTATTGCCTGGCCCGGTACCTCGACTCGTATCCCAACGACATCGATGCCAAAAGAATTCTCCAACTTGTGATGAGGAAAGACAATGCCCCTTCGTGAACGAACGCAGATTGCCGATGCGGACAAATGGGATCTCACGCATCTCTACGCATCCGACGAGTCGTGGCAAATCGAAAAGGACGCGTGGAAACAGCGACTTCAGGAGATCTCCCGATTCCGAGGAACCCTCACGGTCTCGTCACAGAACCTTGCGGACTGCCTGATCCTGCTATCGGATTTGTCAAAGACCTACATGCGTTTGTATTCGTACGCTCACATGAGTTCCGACCAGGATACGCGCGTGTCCTCGTACATGGCTATGGAACAGGAAATGCAGGCGCTGGGCGCGGACTTTTCGGCCCACTCCAGCTTTGTCGAGCCGGAAATTCTCACGATGGACGAACCTCGTGTCGATTCATGTCTGAAGGAAGAAGGTCGTCTGGTTGTCTATCGACACTACCTTCACGATTTGATGCGGCGCAAAGCGCACACGGGCACCGAAGGAGAGGAAAAGATCATTGCGACAGCGGGTCTGATGTCAGACAATTCGCAGAGCGTGTACTCGGTGTTCTCGAATGCCGACTTTCCGTTTCCGGTGGTCACGCTGCACGACGGTCAGACCGTAACGTTGGACCATTCGCAATTCGCACTGCACCGGGCGGTCACGCATCGAGAGGATCGACGCACCGTGTTCCAACGGTTCTTCGAAAAGAAAAACGAGTTTCGCCGCACCTTCGGAGCCCAACTCAACGGCGAAGTGCGCAAAAACTTGTTCTACGCCAAAGCGCGCAAATACCCTTCCTGTGTGGATGCCGCGCTGGATGCCCACCACATTCCCACGTCAGTACTGCATTCCTTGATCGAAGGTGTGCGGAACCGTCTTCCTGTCTTCCATCGGTACTTGGCCCTGCGACGCAGACTTCTGGGATTGGACGAACTGCATTACTTCGACCTGTACGCGCCGCTGGTCAGAGAGGGAGAGAAACGCTACGACGTCGAGGAGGCGAAACGCTACATCGTGGCTGCGCTGGAACCGCTCGGAGCGGACTATCTTGACACCGTGCACCGCGCATTCCGCGAACGATGGATCGACGTGTACCCCAACGAAGGAAAGCGCTCCGGGGCCTACTCCAGCGGCTCGGCCTACGATGTGCATCCGTACATCCTGCTGAATTACAACGGCAAGTACGACGACGTCAGCACCCTCATGCATGAATTGGGACATACCATGCACAGTCATTTATCCAATTCCCACCAGCCGTATCCCACGTCGCACTACACGATCTTCATTGCAGAAGTCGCATCCACATTTAACGAAGCCCTGCTGCTGGATCACATGCTCCAGCGTACTCAAGACCGGGGAGAGCGGCTGGCCCTGCTCGGCAGTTATCTGGAGGGGATCAAGGGGACGGTTTTTCGTCAAACCCAATTCGCAGAATTCGAGCTCGCGATCCATACCGCCGTCGAAAATGGCGAGGCGCTGACCGGAGATCGACTGAACGACATGTACCTGCGTCTGACGCGGGAGTATTACGGACACGACATCGGCGCCTGCTTCGTCGACGATGTCATACAGGCAGAGTGGACGTACATTCCGCATTTCTATTACAATTTCTACGTCTATCAGTATGCCACGTCTTACACGGCCTCCGCCGCGCTCTCGGAAAAAGTACTCTCCGGAGAAACGGACACAACGAAGCGGTACGTGGAACTACTCTGCAGCGGAGGATGCGACTACAGCATTCCTCTTCTTCGGAAGGCCGGTGTGGACATGACCACTCAGGAGCCGCTCGATCTCACAATTCGAAAGATGAATCGCGTGATGGATCAGATCGAAGAGATCGCGTGATCAGGATCCCGGAAACAGCGACTTGTCGATTCCCGGAATAATCCGCAGGGCATTCTGATAATAAATCTTCTTCAACACATCGTCCGGCAAGTCCAGACCGTACATACGCCAGAAGGCATGTCGTCGTCGATAATACGGAAAATACTCATCCGCGGTCTCGAGTACCCGAAAGTACGTGTAATACTCGGAGGGCGCCCACGAGTCTTTGCCGAATAAGATCCGGTCCTGATACTTTATGAAAAACGCGCGCGCTGTCCGAGGTTGCCGCCCGAGTTCCGCCAACACGGCCCCAATTTCCGTCATCACATTTGGCATCTCGTCCAGTAATTTTCCGAGGCGCTCCAGATCGTTCCCGAGCCAGCCGAGGTGGGCATTGATGAAGATCGTCTTTGGATGTTTTCGGAACAGTCGGTGCTGCTCGGCGATCAATGTGTCCCACGATACATCCCTGGCGAGATCGCGCTTGCGCCCCGGCCGCTCTTTGAGTTCGAGCCACCGTTCGTTGTTCTTATCGTGAGGCTGCCAGAATTGCCACGGGTCGGCCGTGTGAATGAGAACGGGGATCTTCAATTCCGCGCACTTCTTCCAGATGGGGTCGAGGCGCGGGTCGTCCACCGCTACTCGTTTACCGGCCACGTCGACGTTGTCCATGCCGAGGCTCTTGTAAATCTTCAGCCCCAACGCGCCGGCATGCACGTCCGCCTCCAGCTGACGAATCGCACGTTGCCCCCACCCATCACTTCCCACCCCCTCAAAATCCACATTCGTAAACAGAATGATGCGCGATCCGGCGGCGGAATCCGTCATCGAGCGCATGCGAGCAAACGCATCGGCCTCGCCGACGCTATAACTCGTGGAACCGTCGGCGCGCTGAATCCGGCGAAACCCCCGTCCGCTGAGATTGACCAGGACTTTCAAATTCATCGAGTCCATGGCTTCGATAACTTCTTTACCTTGTTCGGCATTAGCCCAGAATTGATGACTGTGGACGTCGATGAACGGATGTTTCGCACGCGTCCGGGGATGCTCGGGAACTTTCAGCGAGGACGGCGGATCGTATTCTTCAAACGTCACCTGCTGTGCCGCCAGGGCACACGGAAAAAGAATGGCAAGAATCATCAGAACGAATTTCATGACCGGCCTTTGGATATGGATGTGGAGTCTGCTTACGGAATTGACGGAAAATTGTTACAAAGGGAAAAAGGTCGTCGCCCTCGAGCGAGCGCTCCGACAACAAGAAGTTTATTTGTCGAATCGCGTGTGCGAGCATCAAGCTGATAAATCATCTCCTGACAGATGGCGGTATTGCTTCGATAGCGCCGTGATGTTAAGACCATAACTTTGTGGTATTAGTCAAAAAAAATCTGTAAGATAAATTATGAATTTGCCAAAACGTCTGCGCCCCGATCCAATAATTGATTCCACAGTCGAAATTCGCTTCAATCCCTTAATTGACAAGAACGCGGTTTATGGCGTAATTTACGCTAAATTGAGGGAAACTTTTTCACAAGTTGAACAATTGCCGGTAACACAGTTACCCGAAGCAATCAGATCTTCTGAGCCTGTTTTCGCTTATCGCCCAGAATATCGTATGTCAAACGACAATTTTTCAGTTCAGATTGGCCCCAATGTGGTTAGTGTCCATAGCAAAGGTGAGTATGCCGGTTGGACAACTTTCTCTAATGCAATCCTTGACGTATTTACGAAAATTAATTCGCTGAATATTGTCAAAGATGTTTCAAGATTGGGCGTAAGATACATAAGTTTTTTTGAAACCAATATTTTTTCTCAATTAAAACTGCAAATCAATGTTCCGGGTTACGCACAAATTGATTTTCCGAGTGCGTTAAGATTGGAGCTTCCGAAAGACAACTTCGTAAGTATTTTGCAGTTATCAAACCGTGCAAGTATCAAAATAAATGACAAAGAACGCTCAGGCTCCGTAATCGACATTGATACCAGTAGGACTGAAGGACTCTCTAACTTTTTTCTTGAAATGGAAGGACAAGTGAACGAAGCGCATCAAAGGGAAAAAGA
Organism: uncultured Bacteroidota bacterium; assembly: GCA_964602985.1. Lineage (GTDB taxonomy): Bacteria > CLD3 > CLD3 > SB21 > SB21 > CAYZJB01. The sequence continues at coordinate 28,882 of CAZRTJ010000027.1, read as the reverse complement.
ACTATTTTATTCGTTATTGACGCCAGCATTTTTGCAAACCTTAAATCCGGAGTACTGATATGGGCTTTGCAATACAGACAAGTCTTTCTGGACAAGTCGAATGGGGTATTAAGCCGTTATTTGTTGAAGAACGAGTGATTGAGCCAGAAAAGAAGCAGTTTTACCAACCATTATATAAACAAATCTATTCTTGGGAGCTTCTCATGACTGGCACACAAAGCTGGCCGACTCTTCCCGCGTTTCTGGACTTTGAAAATGACTTGACGATGCTAGATTTTTACATACCGGTTCAGGCTGAATCCATCTATACCATCAAGGGTAGAATAACCAATGTTTCTAAGGGCAGTACTAAACTATATCCGACAGAATTTTGAGTGTTTCAACATGGATTACCCTTGGTATGAACAGCTTGATCGACCAACGGATAAATTACTACAAGGTGATTTGGTCGATGCTTGCCCAATCGTGCTCCCGAATGCAAAACTAGATAGAACCGGTGAAAATGAATTTACAATCAACGAATTTAATGTTGTTGTAATGTCTCAATCTTGTGATTTGGAAAATAATAAGCTTGAATACGTATTGGCTTGCCCTTACTACCCGTTTGCCACATATGTTAAACATGTTCCTCAAGAACAGCGTAAAAAAGAAAACCAAATAGAAAAGCTTTTCAAGCAACTTGAACAAGGAATTCAGCCTAACTACCATCTGCTTAACAAACATGATGGTTATGGACTTACTGATTATCAAGTTGTCGACTTCAAAAATGTGTTTTCGATTCATCTAAATTTCTTGAAGCAACATGTCGTTGTTAAGAGAAGTCGTTTACGCCTTTTACCGCCTTATCGTGAGCACCTCGCTCAAGCGTTCGCCCGTTTTTTTATGCGGGTTGGCTTACCTCAGAACATTAGCCTCAAGAATCCTGCCAAATACTTAGTCTAGCAAATATCCTAAAGAAGGCTGAAACATAATTCACGGGCCAAAGACCGTGAATTATGTAAACAGTGGAGACGACGGGAATCGAACCCGTGTCCGGGAATAAGCTCCTTCAAGCCTCTACGTGCGTAGTTTCACTTTGGTGTTTGACCGGTCCATAAAAAGCGAAACCAAAAGCAAACCGGCGAGCCCTGCCCCGCTTGCGCGGGAATTTCACCTCAGAACGTCGGGCAACATTCCTCGGCTAGTCTATCTGATGATGACGCCTGACCGAACCCCAATAAACGAGAGTACTGTCAAACGGACTGCAGAGAATGAACTCTTAGGCAGCCAACGCGTAAGCGTTGTTGTTCTTTATTGTTTGCCTGCTTCTTTTACGAGCACACAGGCGAGCTCGGCACGGCCACCTGAAGCGACCTAGACCCGTCGAATCCATTTCGTCCCCAATTATCAAAGAACATCTTCATCCGTGTAACGCGCCGCTGTCACACGCTATTCCGGAAAAAAAAAGCCGCAAGGCGGCTCTGGCGTGCATCCACTAGGAGTCGAACCTAGAACCTCCGGATTAAGAGTCCGCTGCTCTGCCAATTGAGCTATGGATGCAAAAATTGCGCACGAATCTATACAAATCGATTTCGCCATGCAAGAATTTTTTCCCCCGACGGAGCCTTCTGCGCGGCCGGAAAGCTTTTTGGAAACATCGTACCCGACTCGTTGGCGGAGGGAGCGGGTTCCACCTCATCCACTCGACAAGTGCCACGCTCAGGCGGTGCGCACGCAGACGCCTTCCATGCTTCGCAAAATGAACGCGCGCGCCATTTCTCGCCCACCCCCGCAGTTTCCCTGATGCTTTCTCGCTAAGTAAAATTGACGGTTTTGCTGGTAGTGTGACATTTCTCACAGTGAGGAAACCGATTCCGACGCTTCTTGTGTTAACTTATCTCTGTGTGCGCGAAAACATTCCCTCCTTGTGCACCGTGCTTTTTATGATGTCGGGTTTATGATGTCGGGTCGATGGAAAGCGTGAACCGGGGAATTACAGCAGACTGAGGCGTATCATGAATCGGTTGTCAGCTTGTTTCGCACTCTCTTTCGTGTCGTTTCTTGCTGCGTGTTCCGGCGGAGGCGGCAAAGACGCAGATACGGGAACCATCACCGGGACCGTGACTCGCGCTTCGGACGAAGCCGGATTGGGGAATATTCGCATCGTGGTCTTCGAGGCGGCGACGAACTCCCCCATGGGTGGCGCTATCACTACTTCAGCCAACGGCAATTATTCTGTCAGTCTGGATCCGGGCACGTATTATCTGCGATTTTCCGGTCAGGGATATCTGGACGTCCCCGATAAGTCCGTGGCGCCGCTGCCGATCCCCGTCGCCGCGGATAGCGAATCGGTGTATGACGTCGAGATGACGACAAACGGTCTGACATCCATCGGCTGGATTCATGGCCGGGTGGTCGAGGGTTCGACCGGAGTTGCGGGAGTCCTGGTCGTGTCCAGTGACGGTGTGAACGCATACTCGGCGATCACCGATGCGTCCGGATACTACGATATTTTCAATGTGCCGCCCGGAACGTACACCGTGACGGTCTTTACATCCGGCCGAAACGCAACCCCGGTCATGAATGTCATCGTCACCGCCAATCAGCAGACCACCGCAGCCAACGTGGTTGTCACCTCCGGCGCGACGGGCGTCGTGACGGGGCAGGTGTCTTTCCTCGCGACGACAGCCGTTCCCGTCGACGTCGCTCTCGTTCATCCGATCACCAAAGAATCGATTCCCGGCGTAAGTGTCTTGGTAGACACAGCGGGAGGAACGAATTATACAATCACCGGTGTGCCTAACGGAACATATTTCGCACGTGCATCCTTTGGGAATGACGGGCGCGTGATCGATCCCGATTACATCGTGAAATTCGGAGAACCCAACGTCACGGTGAATTCAGATACGGTCGAATTGGATTTCAGTCTCACCGGTTCCGTCACGCTGAATAGTCCGACCAACCCCGCCGAATCCACTTCGCCGCTGGTCATTCCCGACAGTCTCCCACGATTTTCCTGGACGGCTTACCCGAGTTCGACGGCGGGGTATGTCGTCGAAGTAACCAATGCCAACGGCGCCGTGATCTGGGGCGGCTTCACAAATCAAACACGAAATTTCAACATCCCGGATGACTCCACAGCCATCAATTACAACTTCAATGGAACCGCGTCTGCCGCGCTGTTGCCAGGCAAGACGTACCGATGGCGAATCTATGCGGCGAAGAATGTAGCGGGCGGTTCGGACACGACCGGATGGGGATACAAATTGATTTCAGTCAGCGAAGAACAAAGGGGTTTGATCAAAATAGCGGAGTAACAGGTGAAGAGTCGGGGACAGACATTCTTCCTTCTCAGCTTCCTGCTGGTCGCTTCGTGCGGCGGACCGGACGTGGAAGGGATCCAAAAGACGACGTTGTCGTTTGGTGTGGTTGCGGGTGACGATGGCCTCGGCAAAAGACACGCCGGACACGTGACGATCGATACGGCTAAGTTATTGATCAAACACATCGTCCTGATGCCGCAGGACGCAGTGTCGTACCCCGATTTCAAGACGGGTCCATATGTGGTGCAATTGACGGATGCGCTTCAGACGATTACGGTTGGCGATATCTTCCCGGGGACGTACGACGAGGCGAGATTCGAAATTCACAAACCGGATCAGAATGAGACGCCGCCCGACCCGGATTTTCGTGACGGGAGCCAGGGCAATCAGCGTTACTCACTCGTGATCATCGGCCATTATCAAGGCAATCGATTTGTCTTCAAGTCCAAGAACACCATCAATCAGACACTGCCGCTCGATCCCGTCCTGATCGCGGACGAGACCGTGACCGAAACCCACGTATCCGTGCGCGTCAATCGGTCGGGCTGGTTCATGAACGGCGCACAGGAACTCAATCCCACCGATACGCGTCCCAATAATATCGCCGCCATTGAGAACAGCCTCCGAGCGTCTTTCCGCGCGTTCGTGGATCCGGACCGCGACGGGGAGTAGGCGCTCACGGACACCGAACTCGTCGCATTGGAAAGCGAATTTTTCGTTCTTCTCCCTTCCAACGTCCCTCGATCGTCGCGGTAAGCGAACCATCTTTGTCCAATCGATACATGATGCGTTGCGGAAAATCGTGCGTGGGATTTTCAAAGACGGCCTCATCGGCAGATGCGAAACGCAACCGAAACGCGGCCTGTGATTGTCCGGAGGGATTGGCCACATACTCGATCCCGCCTGCCGAATCGGATCGCACCTGCAGGAATTCGTACGCCTGAGTCCTGTTCTGCCTGACCGTTCGTGAAAATCCCATGAGGGTCGATCCCCGCGGCTCTGACCACGTCTCTTCGTACGTGGAGTCGGGACTCCGCCAGCACCCGCTCATCCAATGAAGAGTTTCAATCGTCTGGCCCACGCCTGACCCGACAAACAGGACCGCCAGAAAGAAAATAGCTGTGAAACCTGTCACGGCTCCTACTCCTTCTGCCACTCGGGGAGACGACCCGGCGTGTACGGCGCACCCAGTTTCTGTAACTCATCTTCGATGGCGCGAATGTCGGTCTCCACCAGCTTTCTCAGACGAGCCAGCGCGGGCGCGAAGTCCTCCGATGCCTGCTGATAGACATCCTGCTGTGTCTGGGTGACGTCCGAGGTAACTTCGGAAATCCCGTACGCCACGTAGTCCAGCTTTTCGGTGATCGATGGCGGGATGAACTGGTTATCGTTTCTCCGGGAGAATGTCCGGTCGCCTTCGATGATGCGTCCAAGCGTGGCCAGTTCCTGCTGAGCCGATCGCAAACGCCCAAACCAGGAGTGATCCAGACCGACAGCAGACTTCATTGCCTTGTCGATCAGGTCCAGGCGTGCCTTTGTGTCCTTCATCACCGCGACCGATCCCCGGACGGCCTGCTTGAGTCGTGCGACGTTCTGTTGGAAAGCAATCAACGCCGATCGATCCCTGGCCGGCAAGGTGGTGTTGTCCAACGCACGAACCGTAAACGAAACCGGCGGCGCCAGATTCGTCACGATGCCGTCGACGCTTTGATCGAGAGAGACCTTGAACTTTCCAGGCGCCACATACATTCCGGAAAACTTGTTGACTTCCGTTTTCTCGTCGACCGGTACGGTGTTGGCAAACTTCAAATCCCAGGCAATGCGGTGAATCCCGGCTTTGGCCGGAGCGGTCAGCCGTCGAACGACCCGACCGTCGTCGGTAGCGATGGTGAAAATCAAGAACGGAGCTTGTTCGTCATCCTCAAGACGCAATTCGTCGTACGCCGGAAGGATCACCGCTTGCTTCTGCTTCTCCGCATCCTTTTCAGCGTCTTTCCGTTTGTCTTTACGGGTCTTAACGGTTTCCTTCAGATAATACGTGAAGAAGAAATCCGGATTCTTTGCCCGCCACAGATTCTCTCCGAGATCATCCTTGTCGCGACTGTAGTCCGGCATGAAGAGCAGGGCGTCGCGAACCGGAAAGATCATGGCCGCCGTATTGTCGAGCATGTCCTTCGAAATGCCGCGCAAAACCGAGTAGTCATCGAGAATGTAAATGCCCCGTCCAAAGGTGGCCACGGCCAGATCATTCTCGCGTTTTTGAATATCCAAATCGCGTACGGCGATCGTCGGCAGATCGCCTTTGAGGCGCGTCCATTTTTTACCTTGATCGACAGAGAAATACAGGCCGAATTCCGTCCCGCAGAAAAGAAGATTTGGCTGTACGGGATCATCCACGACGGTGTACACCGCGCCATTCGCAGGGAGATTGGAAGAAATCGACGTCCATGACTTTCCTTTGTCCGCACTGCGGAGCACGTAGGGTTTGAAATCCGCGTTCTTGTGGTTGTCGAATGTGGCATACACGACGTTTTCATCATGATGCGAGGCCCAGAGATCGGACACATAGGTCACGTCAGGCACGCCGGGAAATTTATCCAGCTTGCGCCAGCTCTTGCCGCCGTCGTCTGTGATCTGGATCAGGCCATCGTCGGTGCCGACAAACAGCAGGCTCTCTTTTTTCGGAGATTCCGCCAGGGCCACGATATTCCCATACAACGACGTGGACATGTTTCTCGCGATCGCATCGACGCTCTGGATTTTTCCCATGACAGGCAGTTTGCTGCGATCGATCTGCCGTGTGAGATCGGGACTGAGGACCTGCCAGGAGTGGCCGCGGTCGTCACTGCGGTACAACCGCTGAGACCCCACATACAGTCGCGTGGGCACATGCGAACTCAACAGAAGCGGCGTATCCCAATTCCAACGGTCGCCCTCGCCTTTGGGAGGCATCGGCTGAATCCAGAGTTGTTCGCCGCTCTTGCGGTCAAAGCGGTACAGTCCGCCATACTGATACTCGCCATACACAATATTGGGATCGGTGGGATCGATCCGTGCCTGATAACCGTCGCCGCCGATGACCAGAAACCAGTCCTCGTTGGAAATCCCGGCGGCGTGTTTCGTTCGGGCGGGTCCGCCCCATGTGTTGTTGTCTTGCGTTCCGCCGTAGACGTTGTAAAAGGGAAGCGCGTGATCCACGGCAACGCGGTAAAACTGCGTGACGGGAAGATTATCAAAATGACGATACGTCTGACCACGATCGTACGTCTCATACAGCCCGCCGTCCCCGCCGATCAACAGACGGTCGGTATTGTCCGGGTCGATCCACAACGCGTGATCGTCCACATGACGATGCGTGAGCGCCAGATTGGTCCACGTCTTGCCGCCGTCTTCCGAGACTTTCGTAACCGTCTCGACACTGTAGACGCGATCGGCGATGTTCGGATCGACAAAAATTTCCTGATAATACTGTGCGCTGGAGGATCGGTAAGGGAATCGCTTTTCCCAGGATGCGCCGCGGTCCGTCGAACGATAGAAACCTCCGCCGTCTTGCGTTTCAATCAAGGCGTACACGACGTCGGGTTTGGAAGGAGCGATGGCCAGTCCGATTCGCCCGACGTCTCCGCTGGGAAGTCCTTCGGTTAGCTTCGTCCACGTTTTGCCGCCGTCGTTGGTTTTGTGAATGGCCGCTTCGGGTCCGCCGTTAATCAGCGTCCAAACGTGGCGCCGCCGTTGGTAGGCGGCCGCGTACATCACATCGGGATTACGCGGATCCATGACGAGATCCGTGATACCCGTGTTCTCGCTGATTTTCAGAACCACGTCCCACGTCTCGCCGCCATTCGTGGTCTTGTACAATCCCCGATCTCCGCCCGGACCCCACAGCGGTCCTTGCGCGGCGACATACACGACGTTGGAGTTGCGCGGATCGATCAGGATCTTTCCGATATGCTCCGATTTCTGCAGGCCGACATTCTTCCATGTCTTGCCGCCGTCCAAGGATTTGTATACCCCGTCTCCGTACGACACGCTCCGCTGACTGTTGTTCTCTCCCGATCCGACCCAGACGACGTACGGATTATTGGGGTCCACCGTCACACAGCCAATCGAGAACGAATTTTGTGAATCAAAAATCGGTTGGAACGAAATCCCGGCGTTGGTGGACTTCCACACACCGCCCGATGCGACGGCGACATACCAGGTGGACTTCTGGGACGGATGAATGGCCAGATCGATAATTCGTCCGGACGTCAGAGCCGGACCCACCAGCCGCAGCTTGAGGTCGTCGAACGTGCCCGACGCAAGGCGATCTGTGGTGTCTTTTGGGTTTTTCGTTTGCGCCGATACGGTGAGAGCGGCGAGAAGCATCAGGATCGTTTTCATGGATATCCTTTGCAGGTGAGGTGGATGTCCGATTGCCTGAGCCATAGTAGCGAAAGGCCATCGTGATTGTCAATGACCGATGCGCGAGTGAGCGTGAAGCTACAGAAGGGACTTCAGCTTTTCGTACCCCGATCTGGAAATGGGCAGTTGCTTCCCATTCTTGAGAATAACGATTCGCGAATCCTTGGCGTACAGTTCGATTCGCGCCAGTCGGTCCAAACGGAGGATGAAGGAACGATGGACACGCATGAATTCGGAGGCATTCAAACGAGATTCCATTTCCGAGATGGTTTGTTTCTTCAGGAACGTGTCTTTGCCGACATGGATGGCGATGTAGTCGTCCTGCGCTTCGATATAGTCCACCGATTCCGCCGCGATTACGTGGACGGCCGATCCGTCTTTCACGATGATCCGATCATCGAAGGCGCGCTGTCGACGGTAACCGGCGATCACCGACTCCCACTCGCCAGGCAGTCGTTCCTTGGCTCTTGCAAGGGCCGCATCAAATCGCTCTTGCGAAAACGGTTTCAGAAGATAATCCACCGCTTGCACCTCGAAGGCCTTGAGTGCAAATTCGTCGTACGCCGTGGCAAAAATCACCCCGCACCGGTGCTCGAGCAGTTCGAGCACTTCAAAACCGTTCAGTTTGGGCATTTGGATATCGAGGAAAACGATGTCCGGTTGAGACTCGTTGATCGCCTTGACCGCTTCGATTCCATTCGTGCATTCGCCGATCGTCTCGCACTCCGGATGCGATTGGAGAAATTCCCGGACAATGGATCGGGCCAGCGGCTCGTCGTCTATGATCAGGACGCGGTAGGAATCCATGGGGTTTAGAACGTCACTGTTTTGTCCGCCCATTCGACCATGGCCAGACAATCCTGCATCGTCGAAATCGGGCACACATCGGAACCTTCAAGATTCCGCGAGTTCAAACACGTGCCGCAAGCCAGGATCGTTCCGCCGGAGTCGATGAACCGGTGCAACTGCTCGTCGACGTTGAACTTGTCATGCGTCAGTCCATCGCACTCCACCGCTTCCCCCATCAGAAAGACTTTCACTTCGTGCCCGTTCTTGCGAGCCGTTACCGCAAACCGGAAAGCGTTCCACGCTTTCTCCGGTTCCTTGGTTTCAATAATGATTCCCAATTTCATCACACAGCCTCCTGCAGTAAGTGTGGAACTCTCACGGTTGTACGAAACGTCGATTCATTCTTGTCCGTCGTGAGGACGGCGTTTTTGCCAAACTGCGTGGCCAATCGATCCTGCGTAATGCGAAGGCCCATGCGATTGCCCGACGCGGGTGCGGCCGTCGGATCGATGGTGTTGACAATTACCATTTCCAACAGATCTCCGACTTGTCTTGCCCGGACGTCGATCGAACCACCCTCCGGACAGGGGGCCACGCCATGCTTAACGGCATTTTCCAAAATCGGCTGCAGAATCAGCGGTGGCACTACAAATTCCTCCAGAGAGTCCTGGATGTCCAGCGTCAGCGCCAACCGGTCGCCAAACCGAATCTTTTCAATATCGAGATATTGACGGGTCAGTTGCAATTCGTCACGAAAGGAGATTAGCGCGTGTTCTCCGGAGCGCAGACTGTTTCGAAAGAATTCCGCGAGCAGAATGGTCATGCGGCGGGCGGCGGCGGGATCGCTCGTGGTAAGGGCGCTGATGGAATTCAAGCAGTTAAACAAAAAATGAGGATTGATTTGCATCCGAAGGGCACGCAATTGCGCATCCCGGTTGAGGAACTGCAGTTCGACGGCTTTCTTCTGCATATCTCTCGAAAAATCGATCTCGATCATCAGATAGAAAAACAAAATCATCACCGCCAGCAAAGCGCCTCCACCGACGCAAACCGACGACCATGGCAAGGCGACGTCGGCCACCATCAAGGAAAAAAACAGCCCGCCGAGCGCGGTCCAGACCGACAAGGACAACGCAACGGCGGCGATCTGTCCCGTCAGGAGTCTGCCCAATGGAGTCGTGCGCACCGGAAACGCGCGACACCAATACCACGCCGAAAGAGCCATGAACCCGAGAACCAACGCGTGCGGGACCGTGAACGCATACACCGACCGGTCGAGCGATAACTCGTCCTGCATTTCCGCGCCGTACCACAGGCCGACGCCCATCCAGAGCAGAATGTAGAGCAACAGCCGATACCGACTTTCAAACAGAGGATGCAAAACGAAACCTCGGTCAGTTCTTCAACTCGACGCCGCCCATGATGATCGTACCGCGGATGATGAGACGCTTGGTGTCGATCGCAGGGGGAGTCGTGGAATTATCTATTCCGCCAATGATCGCGGTACTCTCGACGACGACGGTCCAGTCGGTGGGAATCTTCATCGAAACTCCTCCCCACAAAGCGAACAGGTCCACGACCGCATCGCCCGGATCCATCTGAGAATGGCGCAGGTCGATGTCGCATCCGCCCATCACGGCCGTTACCTTGCCGCCCTGGAATCGGCTCGTCTGAAATCGATGCTGTTGTCCACCGAAGATGGCGCTCATGTTCAACGAATCCCCGCTCACGGATGGCGCGTGATCCCAACGCTGGCGAAGGACGATGAGGATACCTGCCGCAATCAAGACAACCGGCCACCACTGCGTCCACCGAAAGCTCAGCACATCCAGCCGATCCAAGGTCAACATGACGCCGAAGAAGATCAAAGCGATACTGACAAGGATGTTGCCGGTATGGCGAGCGTAGCGCAACTTGATCAGGCCGAACCCCACGAGGGTCACTGGCCATAGTCGAAGAATGGTTTTCGTGTGCGCGATCCCGGTATTGTCCAGGATGAGTAAAATTCCAATCAGGGAGAGTGAAACGCCGATCACCATCTGTGGAGAGATTTTGTGTTTCATAGCCTTCCTTCTTGAGTCGTTTCCAGGCTCTCGTGAACGCTTGAGTGGTTATGCCGGCTTGAGGCCATCAGGATGTGACCGTGGTTTCAGAAGAGGGCGAGCCGCACGACCGTGGATACGCGCTTTTCCATGCCATGGATGCCCCGCCGGCGATCAGGAGAGCAGGCCAGGTCTCGCTGAACGAAAGTCCCCATATGCGGTTGAGTGACACATACAGCCAGAGGCCGATGAAGATCATCATGGCGCCTTTGGGGAATCTGCGCGGCGTGCGTCCGACGATAAACTTTCGAATTCCGAGGGCAACGAGCAGGAATGGCCAGGTGTCGAGGATCGGGCCCAAGTCGACCCATCGAAGACTGTCGAGCAAAACAACGGTGCCAACCGCGATCAGTAGAAGGCCGATGAAGTAACCATCTCGTTTTTCATGTCGCATGTGCAAACTCCTTTCTTTCATGGATGAAGATAGGCATTTCAACAGGGCGTCGGCGCCGGTAATCGGTGTACGGCGGTGTGACGTCGGCGAGCGGTTCTTTCGTTGATTCCGTGAGATCTCACGCCTAGATTCGTGACGCGGAGGAAAATCATGATCTGGATGTCAGATTCGGAAGTGGATCAGCGATTGCGACGTCAGGAACTCATTCCGGCCCTGCGGGATGGCTTCGCATCCAACAACTGTGCGCCGGCTCGTCACCATCATACCTATTCGTCAGGTTCCTCTGATCCGTCGACGCTGTTGCTGATGCCTGCCTGGGAGGATGGAAAATTTCTTGGGGTCAAGATCGTCACTGTTTCGCCGAACAATGGGCTTCGCCAGGAGCCGGTCATTCACGGCACGTATCTGTTGTGTGATGCTGTGTCGGGACGACCCTTGATGGCGGCAGATGCGCGTCTGCTGACGGCTCGCCGGACGGCCGCCACGTCGGCTCTGGCATCCGCGATTCTATCCCGTGAGGATGCCTCCGTGCTCTGTATGATCGGAACGGGCGCACTCGCGCAGGAATTGATTCCGGCGCACGGTGTCGTGCGGAAGATCCGGAGAGTTATGATCTGGGGTCGTTCCGAGGAACGGGCCCAGTGTCTGGCGGAGCGCATGCGGACCCATGCGCGTGAGATTATCGTGTGTCAATCTCCGGAGGAGGGTGTTCGCGAGGCGGATATTATCTCCTGTGCGACTGTGAGTTCCACGCCGATCATCGAAGGACGATGGCTAAGGGACGGACAGCATATTGACCTGGTCGGGGCGTATCGGCCGGACATGCACGAGTCTGACGACGACGTCGTGACACGAAGCCGTATTTTTGTAGATTCACGTCAAACCGCGCCCGCAGAGGCGGGGGACCTGGCCATACCCATCAGCCGCGGCGTGATCGACGCGTCCGACATTGTCGCGGATCTTTTCGATCTGTCCAAAGGTCAACATCCCGGCAGAACATCCGCTGAGGAAATTACAGTTTTCAAATCGGTCGGACACGCCATCGAAGACCTGGTGGCGGCCCGGCTGGTCTACCAGACAGAGGCACAAGCCATACGGGAATGAATATGAAAGCATGGAATTCGTCGTCTCGTCTTCACGTTCCGTCCTCGTGGGTGAAACTGCGTACGATCGACATGCACACCGGAGGCGAACCGGTTCGCGTGGTCGTCGACGGATATCCCGGGATCCCGGGCAGAACGATTTTGGAAAAACGACGATACGTGAAGGAACATTTGGATCACTTGCGGACTGCGTTGATGTTTGAGCCGCGTGGTCACGCGGACATGTATGGCGTCCTGCCTTTGCCCGCGGAGAAACCCGATTCCGATTTTGGAGTCCTGTTCCTTCACAACGAAGGGTACAGCACGATGTGCGGTCATGCGACTCTGGCCATGGCCAGGCTGGCCGTCGATTTGCAATGGGTGAGGGTGACGGAACCGGAAACGACCGTACGGATCGACGCTCCCTGTGGGCAGCTGACGGCGATCGTCGAGGTCCGGGACGGCCACGTGCATTGTGTGGAGTTCGACAATGTGCCGTCGTTTGTGATCGCGCTCGATGAAACGGTCCCGGTCCCGGGTCTCGGAGAGGTCCGTTACGATCTGGCCTACGGAGGAGCCTTCTACGCGTATGTCGATGTGCAATCCGTCGGGTTGACATGCGATCCCCGTCAGTACCGTGAGTTGATCGACAAGGGAATGCAGATCAAACGCGCGGTCATGGCGCACAAAACGAACGTCCGGCATCCATTGGAGGACGACCTGAGCTTTCTGTACGGAACGATTTTCACCGAGCGCTCCGCAAAAGCGGGCGTCCATTCGCGTAACGTCTGCATTTTTGCCGAGGGCGAGGTCGACCGTTCGGCGACGGGGTCAGGAGTATCGGGACGGGCGGCCATTCACCACCGGCGCGGAGAACTGCAGATCGGCGAGACGATCACGATCGAAAGTATCATCGGTTCGACCATGACGGTGCAGGTGCGGGAAGAGTTGCAGTTCGGTCCGTATCCGGCCGTCATCCCCCGCGTCGGCGGACGTTCCTTCTATGTCGGGCAATCGGAGTTCATCATCGATCCAGACGATCCCATGGGTCAGGGATTCTTTCTCAGGTGATTGTTCCCTTCCACGATGAGGGCTTGCCGGGCGTCCTGAAGAGCTTTCAGTAAAAGGCTCAACCAGAACAAAAACCTCTTGCTTTCTTGCCGATGATATCGTATACCCTATTACTATGTATAACAAAGTATAGCCGATGCCCTCTTCCATTTCCACCCAACGATGGGAAACCCAGGTGCGGAAAGGACTGCTCGACTTCATCCTGCTTTCCTATCTCGCACGACGACCCTTTTATGGATACGAGTTGGTTCGTGAAATTGAGGCATTCATGAACATGACGGTTTCCGAAGGGACCATTTATCCTCTGCTCAACCGGCTCAAGCGGGAAGGTTGGGTGACTTCCGAATGGGTGGAAATGGGGACCGGAATTCCACGCAAGTACTACAAGATCACCAAATCAGGAAATGCCATGCGACAGGCGATGGCGTCGGCGTGGGACCAGGTGGACGCGTCGATCCGAAAACTAAGGAAACAATTGTGAAACCTCCTTTTCATGACGAAGCGGCCCTCCATTTATGGAACGACTACGTGGCCAGGATCGAACAGGCCCTGCGTTCACTGCCCGCTTCGGAACGTGCAGACATGCGGATGGAATTGATCGCCCATGTGCTGGAAAGCGCGACGGCGCAGGCCGGCGCCACGGAAGTCGAGCGCCTGACCCAGGCGATCTCCAGGATGGGGGAGCCGGCGGACTATTTTCGACCGCTCGCCGCGAAAGCGGAAATCGGTGCGTCTCCCTTCACCGTTCTCATTCGACTCGGTACGCTCGCGCGTCGAGGGTGGACATCGGTACTGTGGACGCTTCTGCTCGCCACCGGGTATTTGATCTCGATTTTCCTCACACTGCTGGGAGTTCTAAAGATATTCTTTCCCGCACGCGTCGGCCTGTTTTTTGATGGAGAACGCCACGTGATGGGAATTCTCTCCGATACGGTCGGACTGCAAGACAGCATGGGCTTCTGGTTTGTTCCGGCCGCGATCGGCGTCGCACTTTTGCTGTACGCCGCGCTCACCTGGATTCTCAACAGGCTCCCGTCCACTCACCCACAAGAAGGATCCGACTCATGAAACACTTTGCCTGGCTGCTGTTGTTGGCGGCCTGCTCCGGCAGTCCCACGAAATTCCTGATCGTTCCCGCGTCCGACAGTCTGGAAACCGATTCCCTTTCGTGGGTGGAGGGCCTTCGGGGTCCCGGCGTCCAGCAAGACCGGGCGCAGATGGAGTCAGCCTTGCGCCTGTCGCTGTATGGCGACTGGGAAAAAGCGAAGGTCGAATGGCGCGCCCTGGCGGCATCGACTGACACCGTCGTTCGCCAGCACGCCGTGGAAGCGCTGGGACACTTGCACTTCCATCAGAACGCATGGACAGAATGGAAGCGATTGAGCGTTCAGGAACATGGCGATTCGGTCCTGGCGTCGGCGTTTGAGGGCGCGCCGCAAGAGATCTTCACCATCCCGGATATCCCGGACACGTTTGATTTGCAGACGGCAGCGACAGGGACGCCCACCGTCGAGGTAACGATCAATGGCATCCGACGTCGGTTCTTGTTGGACACGGGAGCGGGGCTGACCGTACTGGCCAGCGATGTCGCCGAAGCCTGCGGAGTTCATGCCATCGGAGCCCGCGAATCCCGAGCGGGCACCGCCACATCCAGGACCGTGGCCATTCGTCCCGCCGTGATCGACGAATTCCGCATCGGGTCCACAGTCATCCGCCACCATCCGGCCATCATCCTCGACAAGCGGGACCTGGAGTTCAAACTCTTTGGGTTGTTTCGGTTGTTGAAAATCGACGGCCTGATCGGTTGGAATGCCATCCGGCAGTTGCGAATCGTCGTGGACGGCCCGAAGCGAAAGTTGCACATCGGACGAAGCGTGGCATCGACGGAACCACGGAATTTCTTTTGGGCTGGATATCCGTTCGTTCGCGCGTATTCGGTTATGGGCGAACCGATCCATTTTGGATTTGATACGGGTGCGAACCGGAGCTGTCTGTCAGATTCTCTACCCGATCGATTGAAACTCCGCACGATCGGACAACGTACCGCACGTGTGGGTTCCGCCGGTGGATTTGATAAGATTCAGACCTCGCGCATCGACACACTCCAGGTGCGGATGCCGCCCTACGATCTCTATATGATCCATCCCGAGACCCGGCCCGGAAGTCAAGGCGGCATGATCCGACTCGATGGTACGATCGGAAGCGATTGGCTGGCGGGTCGTCGGGTGGTGATTGATTTTCCGGCCGGGCGCCTGGAGACTCCTATCGAGTAGGCGCCAACAAAGTCTACAACAAGGACTGCAACAAAGACTACAAAATAGAAAACGGGACCCTTCTCCGGACCTGATTGTCCAAAGAAAGACCGTTACTTCATCACCTCCAGGTGAAAGGACCGCGCTTCGAGAATCAGCACTCCAGCCAGCACAGCCACACAGAATCCCAAGACAGCGTACCAGAACAGCGCATCATAACTCGCGACACCCACGATTCCCAACAGGGCCGCGCCGGCAAAAATCCACGGAAAAACACTCCCGCATTTGTCATCGCCTCTCGCACGCAAAACACTCCGGCAATGACTGCACGTCAACGTGTGACCCTTGGCTAGTGCGCGTTTCTTCAGATAATTGATCGGCGCGTTACAGTTTGGACATGTGCACATACTCACTCCCTTCAAAAGACTACGATTATCGGAACAGTCGAAATATGCCTCTTCTCAAGGCATAAAGCAAGCCGAATGCTCGCTTTTCTTATCGTTCGTTATTTACCAAAATGTGCGGTAATATCCCAGACTACCCTCGGCCAACCAATGACGGTTGTCACGTACGATCACCAAAAGGAGAAAACATATGAAACGTCGCGTTGTCGGATTCGGAGGAATTTTTTACAAGTCCAAAAGTCCCGAAAAGACCCGGAAGTGGTACGCCAGGCATCTCGGCTTTGTCGTCGATCCGTACGGGGCCTGTTTCGAGTGGCGGAGGAAGTCGAACACGCGGCGTCCCGGATGGACAGTCTGGAGTCCGATGGCCGATGCAAAATACATGAAGCCCTCACGTAAGGAATTCATGATCAACCTCATCGTGGAAGACCTGGATGCTGTCCTCAAGGCTCTGAAAAAAGAAGGCGTTCGTCAGATCGGCAAGACGCAGGAGTACGAATACGGACGATTTGCCCACATCATGGACCCCGATGGGATCAAGATCGAACTCTGGGAACCCATCGAGAAAGTCTTCAAAACGCTGGTCAAACGGAAGACGATCTACTGATTGTTTTATTGAAATTTCTACGGATTTCGGATGGATGCGTCTTCATGGCGCTCCTTCCGATCCGCATCCTGCAGACTGAGCGGGGCCTATATCCATGACTTCTTCAGCGCTAGGCCCCGATGATGAGTCCCATCACGACAAACGATACCGCCATGTATCCGAAATTCGCCACCGCCGCGATGACAACGGCCATCCAATTGACGGCAGACAAGTCCATGAGTCTTCATTCGATGATGATGTCAGATAATGAAACAACGCAGAGTGTCGATCGCGCGATTCGACGGATCCAGCACGCGAGACTTAGAAGATTCCCCCGCCGATCATCAGGCGGATGGCCGCGAGGATCAGGACGACCAGGTTGATGTTTCGTCCATTCGTTTTTTTACTCATCAGGCCGATCACCAGACCAACCACCGCACCCGGAATGACCAGCCAGTTCAGCCAGCCGAGAAGGGGAAGGAATGCAACAAACGCCAGGATCAGAGAGATCAGACCAATGACGATGGATAGGACATTCATGAGAAGGTTCTACGGGAAGCAGTTGATAAAGTTACCGGCTGCCGGACTTTGGAGACTGGAGGATCGGCACGGTTGATTTCTTCTTCGCCGTCGGGCCAACTAAATGCGGGTGCTGCTCGTACTTGAGTTCCCGTAGTTCGCGTGCGACCGATCGGACCAGTTCCTGAAACGTAGGTTTCTTCCTTTTCTGGCGCGCCCCTCGAAGATTCTTCGCCAGGCAGTAGGTGAATGCGCCGTGCGCCTGCACACCGTGCCGGTATTCGTACGCCAGCTCTTCTTCCTGACACGCGTAGATCAGCAGGGGCAGATACGGGCCCTGATGACCGAATTTCTTCTGCAATTCGTGATATGTTTTTCTGGACGTTCTTCGCAGCGCCATCGCCTGTCCGAGTTTATGTGTCGTGCGCATGGCGCGCCGATTGAGATGTTCCGCCATTTCTTTGTTCGGCGAGGCGAATGTTCGCTCGACCCACATTTGGTGGTCGACATTCCACCGCAATTCGCGGTGGCGGATGTCGTCCGGCGGATTGATTCCGCGGATTTTGGCGGCGCCTTTGGTCAGACCTCCGGAGTGACAGCAGTCGAACATGGCGATGAAGTGCATGTCGTACGGCAGTTGACTGTAGAGACCGTAGAACAGGTTGTCGGTGATCGCGCGTTCGGGGGACCAGTCGAAGTCGTACGGCACGAGCGATTCGTCCATCTGATCGACGCGGTCGCCGAGCCCGTACGTCGGCATCTGCGTGCCGTGACCGCTGTAGTAGAGGAATCGCACGTCGTCGCGCTTCCCATCATCCAGCAACCAGTGCAGGCGGTCGGTGATCCCGCGCGCCGTCGCCCGCTCATCCAGCACGACACGGATGTCCTCCGCCTCGAAGCCGGACTCCTGGAGAACGGAACTCATCAGAAACACGTCATTCACACAACCTTCGAGTCGGTCATCCGGCTTCGGATAATTATTGATCCCGATGAGCAAAGCCCGCCGGCGCGGAGATTCCGCCCATCGCGCGGCGCGAAATGACTTCGGCCTCGCGTACAATTCCGGCGTCTCGGTCTGGGTGAGGATGCGCGACCAGACCTGATCGACGGTCTCGCGGTGACTCAGGTACAATTCCGCATCGTGGTCGAGGATTCCGCTGACGTCGAAGTAGGTTTCCACTTGCAGGAAATTGTCGACGTCGGAAAATCCGATGCGAGCCGTGAAGGCATCGTCCTCGCGGTTGTAGAGGTGGTACCAGCAGAGGGCCTTCGCTAATGGCACCAGCCGTCCGCCCGCCCATTGTCCCGTGACGAACGGATTGCCGATCTGGGACCCGAAGGATATGAAGGTCCGACCCGCGACGAGACTGGGATCGGTCGTCATCGCGTCGTAAGCGATGAGGGAGCCGAGGCTGTGCGCGCAGATCACGTCGGGCTGATGCCCGCCGATGGCGCTGGCCACGAGTTCACGCGCGGATCTTCGTAGTTTTTCGTTTTCAACCCACTGTACGACCATGCCCGCGGTCCAGCGCAGTTTGACGCCGATGCCGCGCGATTTCCGGAAGGGCGAAGTGATCGCATTGGCCGCGAGTTTGCCGATCGCCTCCAGCGTACCGAGGAATGTGATCGGGTACGATTTGAAAATATCGTCGAGATAAACAAAGACGATTTCCGGTGCGGCATCCGGATCGATGGATTCGATGGCCGATCCGATCGTCTTGCGCCACGCTGTTTCCCATTTTCCGCCGGGCTTATGCCGCCCGACGCCGTGTATGCAGAGGATGGTCATGGGGAGGGTCCTTAGACTTCGTTGGTGAGAGTGTTGAGATTTGCTCATACGACGACATCTGTGTCCTCATTCTTCGATAGGCTCCTCGTCGCCGTAGTCAGATACATTCTCTTTTTCGCCGATCTTGAGAGATCGACGGTCAATGACTAGCGACCCGTATAGGCCATCGACGCCATGCCCGCCAGATTTTACCCGCACCCACGTTTCATCCGCAACATGGGGATCTTCTTTCAATAATGCTTCGTAACTTCGGAGTAAATCCGGTGCGCGACGCTGAATGATCTTGCGAATCATCACCGAATCCACGCCGCCATCAGTTTCGATGTCGCAGAGGCCGATCCGTCCCAATTTTCCATCGATCAGGACCGGTGCCCGCCTCGGCGGGGTATAAATGCTGCTACCCCACCCGTTTTCGATCCGCGGCGCGAACACGAAGGGCAAAGAGTCACTCCCAGCGATTACCACCTCGTCCGGAGGCATCTTGATACTATCAGCCTTGCGCTGGTGATCGTAAGTTGAACCTCGTTTTCAGGTTGTGTGTCTTTCCTGGGGCAGCAGGCGATGAGTGCGGCTCTCCAATACTTCAATTGGAATGCTATTGGGAATGTCGAAAATAATGATCCTGATCTGCGCTTATATTAGCCCATCGAATTCAACTGTGCAAGGGACAACTGTCAACAATTTCTGTCGAGAGTCAGCGGGACGCCCGGCCTAATACACCTTGCGGATTGCCAGCGCGTCCTCCACAGGCTCGATCTCCAGTTCTTTGCCGACAAGGAGATTCAGATCGACGCCGTTGCAGGGGATCGTGCGGCGCAGGGTCATCGATTCGGTCAGGAGCTGATCGCCGACCAGGATATTGCCTTTGGGCCGCAGGGTCCCGTCAGACCGGATGTCAAATAACTCGCGGAACTTTACCCGCATGACATTTCCCTCTTCGATTCGGGGTTAGCTGACGCGTTCCCTGGTCAGGGTTTCGATCATCGGCGGCGCACCGAGTATCACGGCCTGGCAATAGGTGGCAAAATCGACGCAACCGGTCTGGGACAAGTGATTGGTCTTCTGGAATATCATGGTCGCCTGCTGCGTTGACTCATCGTAATTGCCCGAAATGGGGTCGTCGAAACACTGCTGGTTCTTGAGAAACATTTGCCACTGTTTGACAGCGAGGCTCTTATCACCTAACTTAAGCTTGACCAAAGGCTATGACCTTTCGCAGAGTGAGTCCTTACTAAGAAGATGCAAAAGGGTGCAATTTTCCACACATGTTCCTGAAAAAAAGAAAGAATGCCTTCGATCCAGCGGATGAAACGCTATTTCGTCAATTAATTGACGAGGGCGATGCGTTCAGTCTCGGGATTCTTTTCGAGAGATATTCGCACCTGGTCTGTCTGGTGGCGTTGAAATATCTGTACTCGAAAGAAGACGCCGAGGATGTGGTCATGGAAATTTTCGGCAATCTACGGGAGAGATTGTCAAAAAGCCACGTGGTCAAGTTTAAGTCTTGGATTTACAAGGTCACGATCAATGAGTGTCTCATGCGGAGACGGCGGAATCAGCAGGAAATTCCCATCGATGATGAAGAATTTCTAAAAGATGAAGAAAATAATGTGGAAAAAGCCTTGTCCATGCATCTTATGGATAGGGACACATTGCGAATGGAGTGGATCCATGAAGCGATGGCCGCATTGGAAGGTGACATGGGCCGCTTTGCGGATCAGTTCTATCGCGAGAAGAAGAGTTATTCAGAAATAGCGCAATCTGCGGGCGTGACTGTCCAGCATGTCAAGAACTGCCTGCAGGTGGCGCGAAGGAGTATTCGGAATTATGTCGAGCAGAGGGAGATTGACTATGAGCGGGCCTCATGAAAGTGCCATCGAGGATCTGCTGGGAGAAACGGATTGTCTGACGAAGGTCGAAATCCGAGACTATGTCGGCGGGAAGCTTATCGCCTTCGAACTTCATCGGGTGGAGGTGCATCTCATCGAGTGCCCGCTATGCGCGGATGCTGTGGAGGGTGCGCGGTTGCTTTCACCGACGGAATTGGCCGTGTTTGGGGATGAGCCACGCGGCCGGATGGCGACCCCCGTCTGGTGGAAATACGCCGTGGGAATGGCGGCGGCCGTTCTGATCAGCTTTGGGGTGTATCGACTCTGGCCCGGTGCGCAGTCGGGGTTATTTGACAAGCACTTTTCGCCCTATCCCAATGCCACTCCGCTCGTCCGCGGATCCTCGACGGTGACAGACATGGAATCCGCGATGACGGCCTATGAGGCAGGCGATTATCAGGGGGCGTACGACCGCCTTCATCCGATGGTGGAGCGTGAACCTCAAGATTCCGACGCCCGATTCTACCGGGCGATGTGTCTTCTGGCGCTGGATCGCACGGAAGAGGCGCTGGAGGATCTGAATCGGGTGACGGGTCCGCTGATGGAGCCTGCACAGTGGTATCGCGCGCTGGCTCATCTGAAACTCGGCGATCTGGAACGAGCCCACGATTTGCTGGAGCAGATGGCCAATGGTTCCGGTTTCTATGTATCGAAAGCACGGGCGGTTCTCAGTGAAATCCATCCGCCGTCGTGATGAGGGGCCGTGGTGACGGTCTGCACGATCCTTGATGGCCAAGAAACTCAATTCAAGAAAACATAGACAGAGAATATAGAACCTGGTTCTTCCTTGATTCTTCTCACCCTCTTATTCATCCAGCAAGAGTTGCGCCCTCTGCCGGGATCTTTGGCAGAGGCCGATTCCATTATGTCTCTGATCGAGGTCGAGGCCTACCTGGCCAACGAGGCGACGCGCGAGCAGTTTCTGGAAGTCGCTCCCGAAGCGTCGTTGCTGCACCTGTCCACACACGGCGTCGCGGAGCAGGCTGACGCGGATTTATCGAAACTGGTCTTCGCTCCGGTCTCGGAGGACCCGAATCTGTATGTCGCGGATATCTACGGGATGAATCTGCAGGCGGACCTGGTGGTGCTGAGCGCCTGCGAGACCGGAGTCGGTCCGTGGATCGGCGGCGAGGGGACACTGAGCCTGGCGCGCGCCTTTATGGTCGCCGGGAGTCCTCAGGTCGTGATGAGTCTTTGGTCCGTCGACGACCGGGCGACGGCGCAACTGATGACGCATTTCTACCGCGGTCTTGGGGAGGAACGGCCTCCTCACGAAGCCTTGCGTCAAGCCAAGCTGCAACTACTGGACGGGGATAACCCCGTGTGGGCTCATCCATATTACTGGGCCGGATGGTCGGCAGTGGGTAATGGAAGGGCAGTCGCAAACCCCCGATCTCTAACTCCGTGGCTGGTTCTCCCCGGATGTGCTCTTCTGACTGCCCTCGTGTGGGTGCTTGTCCGGCGCTTTCGCTAAGCCCTATTTCCCGTCATCGTCAGTCGGGGGCGTGTCGTAACGCTCCACATGATCGGAATCGTCCGAGTCCTTCTGAGATTTGTCACTGGACAACACGCCTTCGTGACTTCCGCACGCGGCCAGCGCGGCCATCAGCACGATCGCGAGGAGAAACCATTGAAGCTTTTTCATAAAACCTCCTGTTGTGGAGAGGAGGCGTCATTGCCTCCACATATAGAAGATGCAGGAGGCGCCGATTTTCCACACGCGGAGACGAGTTTATTTGAATTTTCCAGGCGCGAAGAGGACAGGCTTTCCCGATGAGCTACGCGAATTGTCTGAAAAAAGTAAACTTACGGACGGACTGTACTGGATGGACGTCTGCCTAAGGAGGAATGGCCATCGGCTCGGGTGGGCGGTGGGAGATACGGAGTCTGCCAGAAGGGCCTCGAATGGTATGCTCGTCAGTGGCCCGTCCGGGACGATCAGGAGATTGCGTGCCAGTATGGAGTCGGGCAGGATGCGTTTGCGTAAATCGACAGCCGCATTGACAAAAATCGTGTCCCGTTTGTTACGAAGAGAAGTCAGAAATTGCTCCACCTGTGTCTCGATCCGCGGCAGAGAGTCCATGCGCAGACAAATGATCGTGTCCGGCCGGATGCAGACGGTCCACAGAGAACGCTGTCCCCAGAAATATTCGACAACCGAGGATTCGCGATCCAGCAGGGTGCGCGTGGTATCCACGGACGGCGTAAAGGTGCGGTATTTCAGAGCGGCAAACCGCGGATAGGTTTTTTCCATTCGACGCACGAAGTCCGCGTACCGTAGTTCAGCTTCAAAAACGTCGTTTTCGTCCTCACTCAGGGAGCGTTGCGCAAGAGGCTTCTTCAGAAGCGTACGCAAGAGCCGGGATTTCGCCTCGCCCAGATCCTGGAGGAGTTCGCGCTCTTCTATCATGACTTCCCTGGGCGCGGAGCGGAACCAGTTGGCTTTCTGAAAACGGTGCCAAAGAAGTTGCGCCTTGCTCCGTTCGACGAGTTCATGTACGTCCCGGGGTCTTCCCAGCGCGAACGCCATTTCGATTCCGATTTCGTACACATGGCGGGTCGAGTTCAGCAAGTCGAATTTCGAATCGGTGCTGACCAGACCGGAGCGGATTTTGTCAAGCGCTTCCATGGCGGTTCGGATTGCGGCCAATGCTCCGGCGGCATTCCCCAATCGGGCGAGGACGTCCGCCTTTCGCGTCAATGCATCCAAAAGGATCGTGGGATCGAGGACATGCTCCATTGACGGATTGGCGCCGGGGTCTCCGCTTTCGAATAGCGGGCACACGCGCGTGAGTGCGTTCTGATAGGCCCATAGCGCGGAATCGGGTTTCCCGATCGCATCGAAACGATTTCCCAGACAAATCCACGCCGACGCCGATCCTGCGTTTTTTTCGCCGAATTTCGCATCAAAGATTTGCATGGCTTTACCGGCATGGTGGCGGCTGAGTTCGTGGCGCCCCGCCGATAACAAGACCGATGCGAGATCGAGATGAATGTATCCGACGCGATAGTTTTTCGGATCCGATTCCGGTTGCAAGGTGGACAGCGCCAGCCGCAACAGCGAATCGGCCTGATCGTAATGTCCCATCCGCGCCAACAGCATGCCGTATTCGTCCTGGACGCGCGCGACATCCGTCGCGGACTTCGCCTCCCGTCCTGCATACCACTCGAGCGATTGTTGAAAATACCGTTTAGCACGGTGCAGACTGTCAAGCCGAAGGTAGTTGTATGCCATATTATAGTAGGCCAGTCCCAGGAAGGGATCGCCGGGATTGACGGCCTGACGAATCTCGATCGACTTCTGTATGTACTGGATCGCTTGCGCGTGGTCGCCGCGCCGGCTGAACACATTGGCCAGGTTGTTGTACGATTGAGCTAGTGAGGGATGAGTTGATGGAAGCGATTTCTTTCGGATGTCGAGCGATGCCGTATAGGCTTTTTCAGCTTCCTCAAAGAATCCGGTCTCGACAAAGGCCGATCCTTTATTGTTCATGACAATTGCCAAATCAGGCGAGTCCGCGGAGATGTGAGCGGCGAGTATCGTCAAGGCAGAGTCGAAGAGTTGTGCCGCCTTGCGTTAATTACCGAAACTCAGTTGCATCAAACCCAGGTTATTGTAACTCCATCCGACATCGGGATCGCCTTCCGGCAACACGCTCTGGCGAATGGCAAGCGCGGTCTGGAACTTCTTGTTCGCCTCGTCCAGACGACCCATCCGTCGGTACAGCAGGCCCTGCTTGTTGAGGGTGGAGGCGCGGCTGGGCGACTCCGCGCCTATATGGAGATGATTGACGGAATCGGCTCTCTCAAGCAACTGCTCCGCCTCCCGGAATCGTCCTTGTTTGCCCAGATTGTCTGCTCGCTGATTCCAGCATTCGCTCAGACCGGTCCAGTTGCCGTCGCGCAGGTAGGCGTCTTCCGCGAGGCGAAAGTGAAAATCGGCGCTGTCCCATTTGGCCAATTCAGTCAGTTCGATCGCTTTTTTGTAATTTTCATCGCGAACGACCGGAAGGATGTCGGCCTGCTTCGTGGAACAACTCAAGGCGAGGATCACGAGCCCAGAGTACGAGAGAGATTTCGTTGCCTTGATCATTTCCATATTCGTCAGTGTTTTTTGTTTGATGACGCATTCCTTCAGGTTTTAGCCTGAGGAGATGCGCTGTCTGTGGTACTGAAATCTGGGCTTTAGCCCACATCGATCCACAACGGATCAACAACGCACAAACCACGTTAATTTATTTCACATTCGTCCGAGTCCGTACCATGTTGGGCTGAAGCCCAGATTTTTTTCGTCGTTTTCTTATCTCAAGGCTAAAGCCTTGAGGAATTGATCGTATTCTAAAACATGATGAAATTTTTGTTGTCATGGTTCTTCTTGATGGCTCATTCCCTCAGGCTTTAGCCTGAGGAGGTGCGCTGTCTGTGGTACTGAAATCCGGGCTTTAGCCCAAATGATTCACTCGTCTTCATCACGATTCACAATTCCAGATCCGTACTTGTGCAGAAAATCTTCATACTCTTCCCGAAACGTCTTTTTCCGGTGATGCGGTTCCTGATTTCGGATATATGTCCGAACCGCATTGACCTGCGACTCACTGACCGAAACGGCAAAATAATCATCCTGCCATTCAAATTTACCTCGCGTCCATTTTTGCTTGTTGACCCAAAACGACGATTCACCCTTCATAAGTTGAGCTACCTTGGCAATGGTCTGATCGGAACCCAAAGAGACCAGCGCATGCAGGTGATCTTCCACGCCGTTGATGCAGTCCAGGAAGATTTCTTTTTTTCGCGCGTTCAGCGTCATGTGTTCGATGACATCTCCGCGAAAGGATGTGAGCAGGGTTTTTTCGCGTCGTTTGGTGGCCCAGACATAGTGGATCCAAACTCGGATATATGGCATGGTGTCAATCCGTGGGGCTGAAGCCCCTTTTTTGTTGTGTAGTCATTCTGTTGATCTCAAGGCTAAAGCCTTGAGGAATTTATTGCATTCTCCAGTGTGATGACATGGCTGTCGTCATCGTGTTTTGTTACCTGATGGCTCATTCCCTCAGGAGCCTGAGGGAAATTTTCATCCGGACAAACCTCGGCCAAAAAACTTGCATTTGCACGATTTTTTATTAATCATTGACCGCTTTTTGTCAAACGCAGTATCATGCATGATGGATCATGGAAATGACGGTGAGGGCAGTGCGGCGATCATGCAATCATCGTTGAGGTCATCCATTGCAGCACAATTCGACGATCATAATATAGTTCGACAGAAATAAGAAACGAAGTTATGCCGAGAAAAAAGAAATCGGACGAATCCCAGACGGACGTTCCCAAGCCGACGGCCGGGAACAAGGAGCCGGCGAAAAGACGCGGTCCCACGTCGAAATTCAAACGATCCCGTACGGTCAAGGAACCCGTCGAAATCAAAATCGATCCGCACATTAAGCGCGGCAACAAGTCTCTCGTTATCGTCGAATCTCCGTCCAAGGCCAAGACCATCAATAAGTATCTCGGCAAGGACTTTGTCGTCGAGGCATCGGTGGGGCATATCAAGAATCTTCCTTCCAGCAAACTGGGTATCGACATCGAAAAGGGGTACGTGCCCGAATATCATGTCATTGACGGCAAACAGGAGGTCATTCGCTCCTTGAAGACGAAAGCCGCGTCGACCCAGCGCGTGTTCATCGCCACCGACCCCGACCGCGAAGGGGAAGCAATTGCTGCCCACATCGCGGAGGAAATCAAGCCGCATAACGATCACATCCAGCGCGTCCTCTTCAACGAAATTACCAGGCAGGGCATCGAAGAGGCCATGTCCAATCCAGGAGAAATCGATCCCAAATTGGTCCAGTCCCAGCAGGCGCGCCGCGTCCTCGATCGCATCGTCGGATACAAAGTGAGTCCGTTTCTATGGACCGTGATCCGGCGTGGCACGTCCGCCGGCCGGGTGCAATCTGTGGCTCTGCGTCTGGTGTGTGAACGGGATGCGGAAATCGACGCGTTCGTGCCTGTCGAATACTGGAGCATCCGCGCGAAAGTCGAAACCGCGCGGTCCGAAGCCTTTTTGTCCGTTCTTCACTCGATCGACGGCAAGAAGCCCGTCCTCGATACCGGGCACACGACGCAGGCGTTCGTCGAAGACATTCGAAAAAAGAAATTTGTCATCAAGGATATTCGCAAACGCGAAACAAAACGCAATCCGGCCGCGCCCTTCACTACGAGTTCGTTGCAACAGGAAGCGTCGCGCAAATGCGGTTTTTCGCCTCGCCTCACGATGATGCTCGCCCAACAGCTGTACGAGGGGATCGAGATGGGCGCAGACGGACTGACGGGCTTGATCACGTATATGCGTACCGACTCCACGCGCGTGGCCGAGACCGCCTTGACGATGGTACGGGAGCATATTTTTTCCAGTTACGGCAAAGAGTACGTCCCGGACGTCCCGAATGTCTACAAAAGCAAGAAGGCCAATGTCCAGGACGCCCACGAGGCGATTCGACCGACGACGATGAAATATTCCCCGAAGGAAGCGTCGCGATTTCTCACGCCGCAGCAAACGAAACTGTACGAGCTGATCTGGAATCGATTCGTCGCCTCACAAATGGTGCCGGCGCAGATGGATCAGACGACGGTGGACATCTCCGCCGACGAATATCTTTTCCGCGCGACGGGATCGGTGATCACGTTCCGCGGATTCCTGCAGGTGTACGAAGAAGGCATCGACGAAGGCGACAAGAAGGAAGATACGGAAGAAGAAGAGGCGGAGAATCCTCTCCTGCCCGCCGGTCTGAAGATCGGCGACGATCTGACTCTGCGTGAGCTGATTCCGACGCAGCACTTCACGAAACCGCCCGCGCGTTTCACGGAAAGCTCTCTCATCAAGGAGTTGGACAATCTCGGCATCGGTCGTCCGTCGACGTATGCAATGACGGTCGGAACGATCGTCGAGCGGCAATACGTCGAAGTCCGCGAACGTCGCCTGTTCGCCACGGACCTCGGCAAGTCGGTCAACCAGATTCTGACCAATTATTTTGCCGCATTGTTCAACGTCCAGTTTACGGCAGAGATGGAAGAGGAATTGGACAAGATCGAATCCGGCGATCTCTCCTACAAGCGTGTGCTCGACGATTTTTACAAGCCGTTCATGAAGAACATGAAGGACGTGGAGTCGCGCAAGGACGAAGTTCGAGAGTCTCTGCAGGAAAAGACCGACGAAGTGTGCGATCTCTGCGGGAAGCCGATGATCATCCGGTGGGGTCGGTACGGCAAGTTCATGGCCTGCTCCGGGTATCCCGATTGCAAGAACATCAAGCGCATCGCCAAGGACGGGGAGCCGGAAACACCCGAAGTCACCGACGAAAAATGTCCGAAATGCGGCAGTCCGATGGTGATCAAAATGGGACGGTTTGGAAAATTCATGGCGTGCAGTGATTATCCGAAATGCAAGACGACCAAGGCCATTCTCGACATCGTTCCCGATGTGCTGTGTCCGAAGGACGGCGGGCAGATCGTCCGGCGCAAGTCCCGGTATGGAAAGTTCTTCTATGGCTGCGCCAATTATCCGAATTGCGATTTCGTCGCGTGGAATGAGCCCATCAATCAGCGCTGTCCGGAATGCGATGCGGCGTTTCTGGTAAAGAAATCGACCAAACGAAAAGGGGATTATCTCCTCTGCATGACCTGCTCCCATGAGATCCCCCAGGCCGTCCCGTCTATCGGCAACGGCGGAAACGGCGACGGATCGGTGGACTTTTCCACGGAGGAGTCCGGGTAGAATCGGTTGGCAGGTTGTTGAAGGTCGATACTCTCTCGGTTCATACGATTAAGTTGAAATGACTCATGATCGCGCGGCGCATCGGTTCAATCGCAGTTCATGTGTGGTTCGTATCTGCATTTGTCTATCCTGGTTCATTACGTACGACAACATTCACTTTGTCGCTCATTCATCTCCGATTTAGATCCCGCAAGGCAACCCGACCTTCATGAGCAGGTCCGAGCGCAACATAGTTGAGATCGCCGCGTCTGCCATCCGGGATTTTGATTCCGGCGTTGTTCAACGAGGCAGTCGGTTGTTGAGATCTCTGGGAGTTATTCTGGAGGAAATAGACGGTGAATCGGCCACATTCACTGTGCCAAGCGAGAGCCACAAAGGAGTATATGTGGTTCACTTCCATTTGGGTTCCAAGGGAAAACTCCATTCGACCTGCGAGTGTCCCTATGGCGAGGGGTGTAAACATCGGGCCGCGGCGCTGCTCGGACTGCAGAAATACGTCGCCGGCCAATTGTCTCACTTGACAGTCAGCGG
>CAZRTJ010000026.1:0-49685 GCA_964602985.1 uncultured Bacteroidota bacterium | reverse complement strand
TATGAAGGCTCGTCATTTCCTATATAGTGCCTCTAAATCGGAAAACATTACATCCAAAAATGATTTTTTTTGAGCACCTCAGATCAGAGGGATTGCAAAAAAAGCCTTCACGATTTCGTCTGTTTTACCTAAAATAGGCCATCGTTAGCCAAAGGTTGAACTCATGAGATGGATTTGTTGTTTCCTGGTGCTCTCCTCATCGGTGGTCGCTCAAACTGCGGATACCGCTTCTGCACGCGCCGCCTACCGACAAGGAGTTCGCTATTCGAGGGCGGCCAAATACGATAGCGCTCGCTTTGAGCTTGATCGTGCCGAAGGAATTTATCGCACAGCCGGCATGTGGCGGGAATTTGTCCTGTGTCTGGACCAGCACGCGGAGGTCTTTCGTTCCACCGGTCAGCTCGCCGAAGCCATGGCGTTTTCGGATTCAAGTGTCCATGTCGCACAGAGGCGGCGCCCGCAGGACACACTCCTGTTATCCAATGTCCTGTACACGCGAGGGATCGTTCTTTCCTCGCAGGGTCGCTTTGAGGAATCCCTGAGCCATCATGAGAGGGTGTACGAAATGAGAAGTCGGCTTCTTCAGAGCCCCCACGCGGACTTGTCCGGTAGTCTGAATAATCTCGGGATTATCAACTACAACCTGGGGCGCTTTGAATCGGCATTGGCGTGGCATGAGAAGTCACTGGCCATGCGCCGCCTGCTGAGTCCGAATGACCCTCTACCCGTAGGTCAGGCCTATCTGAACATCGGCGTGATCTACCGTGTGACGTTTCAGTTGTCCAAGGCTCTGGAGTGTTATGAGGAGGCTTTGAAAGCTTACTCTGCAAGTCTGGGCGAAAACCACCCTCGCACGGCGATTGTCCTTCATAATCTCGGAATTGTCTACGATCTGATGGGGGACTTCGATCGGGCTACGGAATTTTACGAAAAAGCCCTGAGGATCCGACTGGATCGCTTGGGGCCGGATCATCCGGATGTTGCATTCTCGCTCAATGATCTTGCCAATCTGCTAAACAATCAAAAAAACTGGAGGGCAAGCCTCGCCCTTCAAAACGAGGCGCTGACCATTGCAGAAAAGAAATGGGGCGACAAACATCCTTTTGTGGCGGCTATTTACAATAATCGCGGTAACAATTACTTCGAATTGCAGTTGACGGATTCCGCAGAGTACTCTTATCGCAGGGGAGAGGAGCTGAACCGCAAGTTGCTCGGCGACGAACATCCCGAAACCATCCGCGGTCTGACCTATCGAGCCCGTATCCTGTCCCAACAGAGCCAGCCGGACAGCGCCATCGCCACGTATCGGTCAGCCATTGCCGCGTATCGATCGATCTATGGAGAACGACATGCCGACATAGCCGGCACGTACCTCCGCATGGCCGACGTCTTCCGGGAAAAAGGAAAATTGTCGGACGCTGTGGACTGCTACGAAAACGCTTTGGTCGCTCTTGTCGACTGGCCCGATACGACTGTGGTACCGATGCCGTCCCTCTGGAGTTCCGAGAATGTTGGTCTGGAAACGTTGACGCGCATGGCGCGCCTGCACATCGACCGTTATCTGGCAGACGGAGATTCCTCGCATTTGCGGAATTCCCTCCGTCGAGCGGCTCAGGCGGCGGCTCTGTACGAACAGATTCGGCGAGCATATCGGTCGGAGGGATCGAAACTCTTTTTGGCAGAACAAAGTCAGTCCATGTTTGAAGTAGGTCTGGAAGCCGCGTGGAGAATGTATGAGCGGGACCCATCTGCGGGACGTTTGGAGGAGGCCTGGATGTGGGCCGAGAGAGCGAAGGGATCTGTACTCATGGAATCTCTTGCGGATGCCCAGGCGCATCGGTACTCCGATATTCCGGACTCCCTGATCAGACGCGAGGATGAACTGCGCGAGAAGATTGTATTCACGGACACACAATTTCAACGGGAATGGGTCAAAGGACCCAAACGGGACAGCGTGCTGACCGGAAAGCTCGCCGATAGTCTCTTTCGATTGAATCGCGAATATCGCGAATTCATTTCCCAGCTGGAGACATCCTATCCCCGCTATTACCAGTTCAAATATCAGACCGTCACACCTTCTCTCAAAGGCCTTCAAGGGAAATTGTCTCCGGGGACAGCTGTCGTCCACTACACGATGGGAGACAGCGCGTGGTACGTGTTTACCATCAGCTCGACGTCACTCTCGGGTATCAGAATGCCGGCGGATACATCGATCCGATATGCCGCGCAGGAAATGAGGAACGGAATCACCTCTCTCGATTTTGAAAAGTATGTCGCTACGGCGTATGATTTGTGGGAGGCTCTCCTCCGCCCTCTTCCCCTGGACGGGTTTCGTGAGTTGATCGTAGTGCCGGACCGGTATTTGTACCAACTGCCGTTTGAAGCCTTTCTTACAAAAAAAACAAAGACGCCGCGCAATATTGATTTCTCCAAATTGTCGTACGCAAATCAGCGCTTTGCCATCCGATATGTTCCGTCTGCCAGTGTGATTGCCCCGGTGAACGCGCTGACGCCACGCTCTCTGCTGGCCGTGGCGCCGGTGTTTACCGACACGACCCAACGCCAAATGTTGCGTAGCGTCGACTGGGAGAATGAAGGAACTTTCCGAAGCGCCGGCCGGACGTTATCGGAGTTGCCTCACTCACGGGTCGAGGTAGAATCGATTGCCGGCGAATTCTCGAATCGAAAACTGAACGCCACGGTCCTGTTGCTGAAAGACGCGACGGAAACTGCCTTTCGAACCCAGTGTTCGTCCTACCAGATTCTACATGTTGCCACACACGGATTCGTGCACTCGAAAAGCGCGAAACTAAGTGGAATCGTCTTTTCGCCGGAATCTGGTGCCCACGATGGCGTTCTGTATGTTCCGGAAATGGTCAACCTGAGAATGAATGCGGAACTCGTGACGATCAGCGCCTGCAAGAGCGGCGTGGGGAAGATCGTGAAGGGGGAGGGCATCATCGGTCTGACACGGGCCCTGAGTTACGCCGGAGCGAAGCGAACGCTGGTGTCCTTGTGGCAAGTCGAAGACAAAGCGACTGCCGAACTGATGACAAGGTTCTACAGACGATTGTTGCAGGGGAAATCGTATGCGGTTGCCCTCCAGGAAGCAAAAAACGAACTCATCGTTTCTCGTTCGACCTCCTTTCCGGGTGATTGGTCTTCCTTTGTGCTGATGTCGCCGTAAGCATTCAGCGAATCACAAACTTGCCTACGTGTGCGACTTCGTTCTGCGATCGGAGGAACCAGTAGTATAATCCCGGCCGCAAAGACGTGGACACGGTGACCCGGGTTTCCGTTGTCTCCGTCTTCCACACTTCCCGATTCTTGTTGTCCACGACGGTGACCGTCAGCGCAGGAGTCTCCTCACCAGATTGCCAAGTGAAGGTAACGGGATTCTCCAGATTCATATCGTTCGCCGGGACGAGGATCTGCAGTCCTTCGGATCTTACGTTTCGGTTCACAAACGCTTCCAGTTGTGCGTTGGGTTCGAAGGCGAATGTCCGCACTGTCTTCATCGGTTCTTTCCTGGGCTCTTCGACCTGTTTGGCGGGTACGGAATCTTCGACAGGGGGGAGGGTCTTCTTCGTTATCGGCAATGGCTTGTCTACCGGGCCCATCCGCCAGATCAGTGTGGCCAGGCCAAGGAGGACCAGCGCCGCCACCGCCAATCGCACCCAACCATTGGAAGACTGGCTGTGGGTGAGCGAGTCGCGGAGGTAGGAAATGCGAAGCTGATCGTGGAGCGGCTCGCCGATTGAATCCGGATCAAGCGCATATGTCTCCTCCTTTCGAACCTCCAAGAGACGCAACCAGACAGTTTGTCCGTCGGAGATCTGCAACCTCTGGATTCCGTCCGGCAGCGTTTGAAACCGGACGCCACCGGCCTCCAACCGTCCGAGTAGCTCGCCGGCTTGGAAGACCCATCGGTCCTTGTCACGATGCGTCAGGCAGGGACGAGCCTCTGTCGCAGGGTCACATTCCAGCATCGAATCAAAAACCTCAGCAAACGTCACGCGACACTTCTGACACGTGGGCAGATGCTCGCCAAGAAATCTCCTTTCGACGTCACTGAGTTCGGCATAAGAAGAAACCATCAGTGACATGACGGAATGCGACGGACAGGAGTGCTGGCGGATCAGCATTTCGAGATCCGGTAACGGTTTGTTTTTATTGGGCTCCATAGTTTCCTCGATTGTGTTCAATACTATAGTGCCTCTTCATGTCGAAACATTTCACGCATTATTCCATCAATCCGCATGTTCGGAGATACGCTTCCAGTTTCTTGCGAATTCGGGATGCTCGGACACGGATGACATTGGTGGTCATGTGGAACTTTCCGGCCACATCCGAGAGGGGTTTGCCCGTCAACAGAGCATTCACGATCGCCTGGTCCTGCCTGCTCAACGAGGCCCGAAAGAGACAAATGTGCTCGTACAATTCAGAACGAGAATACTCTTCGTCAGGAGTCGGCTGATCAGAAATCCAGGAATCCATGCTGTCCTCCTGCAACTCGCCGCTGGAGACTCGTTTCTGCCGAACCGCCTCCCGTTCGAGAATCTTCCAACATTGATACGTAATGGTCCGCATGACATAGTTCTCCTCCGGCCCCTCGAGCTCGTGAATGTGGATATTCTCCAGGGCCAGATACACCTGATGCACCATCGCTTGCGGGTCTTCCAGGTCCGTGTTTCGGAAACGCTGGAGGTTACGGGCATGAAAATTGTGAATGAGTAAATACCCTCTCTGATTGGGTTTCAGATATTTTTCATACCAATCCCTCATGCGACAAGCGACTTGCGATTCTTCAGGTAGAATCGACACGCCGTGAAGAGGACCGTACCCAGCGTCACGGGAAAGACGATGTGGGACATGATCGTTGAATAATGCGGGAGCAAATCGTGTTGCGTTGCGTCGAATATCAGAAAGACGGTGTACGCGATGTAGTACAGGAAGAACAACCAGCCGTTCCAACGGCTGATCTCATATCGAACAAAAAAAATCGGAAGACACAAAACCGCGACACTCACCATCACTGGAATATCAAACGTGAGCGCCGCCGGAGACACCCGAATGCCAGAAGGGGAGACGGTTGTGCTAACACCTAGAACGCACAGGATGTTAAAAATATTACTGCCAATGACGTTCCCTACAGCAATGTCCCGCTCCCCGCGAATGGCGGCCACGATGGACGTTGCAATTTCCGGCAACGAGGTGCCCACGGCGATCACTGTCAGGCCGATCACCAGTTCCGTCACGCCAAGAATCCGTGCAAGAGTGACAGCGCCGTCCACCATCCATTGGGAACCAAGAACCAGGAGTGCGATTCCGGACACCACCCACACCAGATTCAACACAGAGCGTTTGCGGCCGGTGCGTCCAAACTCCGATTCGAATTCGTCCACTACATCGACGGATTCCTTTCTGGAGAATCGCAGGAGAAAGGCTGTGTAGAGGATAATTCCTATCGTCAAAACAATGCCTTCCCAACGCTGAATCCACAGGTCGAGTGCGAACAACAACATCAACAGCGAAACGCCGATCATCACAGGGACATCGATACGGATCAGCTGCCTCTTGACGACGAGTGGCGTCACGATGGCAGAGAGTCCCAGGATCAAAAGGATATTGCAAACATTACTCCCCACGACATTTCCGATGGCGATATCGGGCTGTCCCTCAAAGGCGGCGATCGTACTGACCGCGAGTTCCGGAGCGCTGGTTCCAAACGCGACAACGGTCAGGCCGATCACCAAAGAGGAAATGCCGAAAGAAGACGCCAGCCGAACGGCTCCGCGCAACAGCATCTCGGCTCCGAATACGAGGACGACGAGTCCGCCGACGAGTTGGGCAATCATGATCCAGGGCATACTGAAACCTAATGATCCGGTTCTCGAAAATGCAACAGTTTTATCCTCCGTTTCTCGTCGGACAGGAAGAATCCCCCATCATCCTCGCGCATTATGCGGAACGAGAACTCTTGTCCTTTCGAAAAGAGCGATAGGCGACAAGGATCAGAGCGACAGACGTGATCGGGATCGCAAACTCCACCATGATTACGCGGTATTCGGGCAGAGCGGCCGAGTGAGTCGCATCAAAAATCAGGAAGACCACATACGCCACGTAGTACAGAAGAAACAGCCAGCCGTTCCATCGGGTAATCGTGAAGCCGGAAAAAAAGACCGGCAGACAAGCCACGGCAATCGCAATCATAACGGGAATGTCAAATGCCAGCGCCGCGGGGGCAATGGCAATAGGCCGTACGACGGAAGACAGCCCAAGCACCGAGAGGATATTAAAGAGATTACTGCCCACGACATTGCCCACGGCAATATCCCTCTCGCCCCGTATCGCCGCAACAATGGATGTGGCCACTTCCGGTAACGATGTGCCCACCGCCACGATCGTCAAACCGATGATCAACTCAGAGACGCCAAGCAATCGAGCGATCATCACCGCCCCGTCTACCAGCCATTTGGAGCCCACGACCAGCATCGCCAGCCCCAGCAGAATGAACACGACAGACTTCAATAGGTTGGGCTTTTCCTTGCCAAATTCTACTTCATATTCTTCGATGATCTCTACCTGCTCACGACGGCTTTGACGGATGAGAAACACCGTATACACCACGATACCCGCAAACAGCAGTACCCCTTCCCAACGGTCGATCCGATTATTCAACCCAAAGACCCAGACCAAAACGGACACCAGAATCATAATGGGAACATCCAGGCGAACCAACTGCTGATGAACGGTCAGAGGAACGATGATGGCGGAGACTCCCAGAATGAATAGCACATTGAAGATGTTACTGCCAACTACGTTCCCCAAAGCGATGTCGGAATTTCCCTGGATGGCGGAATTGAGGCTGACGGCAAGTTCGGGCGCGCTTGTTCCAAAGGCAACGACGGTCAATCCAATCACCAACGAAGAAACGCCGGCAAGCGTCGCAATCTGCGCCGCGCCCTTGACCAGCCAATCTGCGCCTACGACAAGTAAGATCAATCCAAGAACAAACAGAGCCAGTGTTACGGCATCCATATCATCCTTCGTGCAGATACGAGTACAACTGATTTCTCAGATCGACAATATGGAGAGCCACGGCATTGCGAGCCTCAGCCGCGATGTCATGCAACTGCAGCGCGTTGCCATCACCGCTTCCGTCTAGTGGACACACAGCCACCAGACTCTCCAGACTGCGATTACCGTAGTGCAACGCCCGTTTGCACAGTGCGAGATTGCCGCCGATGGTCAGTGGATGTACCCCGAGAATATGACCCCCGGCGATTTTGGCATAACAGGTGCAGGCAAATCCAAGGAGGTTCCGGCTGTCCGTTGGGGGTTCCCCCTTCCACTCCGCAATCCATGCACGCAGACGACAGTAATAATCGCGGGAGAGCCGGTATGCCGGAATTCGATACACCGTATTCTCCTTCGAATCAAAGAACCCCTGGAGTCCGCCGTCCTGAATGTTTGTTTCCCTGCGGATGAATTCGCGGAATTCTTCTTCGTCTCGTGGAGCCGTGTAGAATTTTCGATACGCCTCGCGAAGGTAATACATCGCGACCGCTTCTTCGACCATCCGGTCCCGGTCGCTGTGGTTCCAGTATTTTTCGTAATAGGAAATGACTGGCTGGCTGTCTCGATCCATTTGCTGGAAGAAGTTTTCCCATTCCCATTCGTCCCACAGCGGCGGTCGCAAGCGTTGCGTGGCTGTCCGTTGACTCCACTGATCCTCCAATTCGCGATGGGCCTTCATCCACGATTCTTCGGAATCGTCCTGAGAGCGCTCTTCCCAGTTGGTTTCGTCGCCAGGGGGTTCCGGCATCAGCGATCCTGTGCGGTTTGAATCCGTCGTTGTGCAAACAGCAGCCCGGCGATGGATTTGAGATCTTGAATTTCCCCGCTCCAGATTTTCAGGACGGCTTCCGGCAGAGGCAGTTCGTGTCGCTCAAGAAATTCATCATGATCCGGTCGCGTGGTTGTTGCCTTCAGGTCGGTCGCCAGATACAACCACATTTTTTCGTCCGAGTAGCCGATGCAAGGGTAATATTCTGCCAGGAGTTCGAGGTGTCCCGCCTCATATCCGATTTCCTCAGACAATTCTCTCCGTGCCGCATCCAGTTGGGCCTCTCCGGCATCCAGCTTTCCGGCCGGCAATTCCAGAAACGAACGTCGGCACGGATATCGAAACTGGCGCACCAATACGGTGTTGCCGTTCGGCAGGATGGGGACCATGATGACCGCGCCGGGGTGACGGATGTACTCGCGAATGGCCGTGTGCCCATTGGGGAGACGGACTTCGTCCCGCCACGCTTTCAGCAGGAGTCCTTCCACCAACAAGGTGGAAGAGATGGACGCTTCAGCCAGTGAATCCTGTGTGCTCAAAACCGGTTGCTTTCCGCCGTCATGCCAATGTCCTTCCCATCAACGGTGCCAATTTTCGAAGCTCGCCCGCCAGGCCTGCAAACTCCTCCGGCAAGAGCGCCTGCGCGCCGTCGGAGAGCGCATCGTCCGGGTGCGCATGCACCTCGAGCATGATGCCATCGGCGCCGGCCGCAAGGGCGGCCATTGCGATCGGGGCGACCAGGGAACGCTTTCCCGTCGCGTGGCTTGGGTCTGCAAAGATCGGCAGGTGCGATAATTGTTTGATCAATGGAATGGCGGCGATGTCCATGGTATTCCGCGTGTACGTCTCGAATGTCCGAATGCCTCGTTCGCACAGGATGACGCGATCATTGCCATTGGCCAAAATATATTCGGCGCACATCAGGTATTCCTCGACGTTGGACATCATACCGCGTTTGAGCATGACCGGCTTTCGGCTCTTTCCGACTTCCTGAAGCAAGGCAAAGTTCTGCGAGTTTCTCGCTCCCACCTGAAGGATGTCGGCATACCGTGACACCAGATCGACCTGATTGGGATTGACAACTTCGGTGATCACGGGCAGTCCGGTCTTCTCGCGAGCCAGCGCAAGCAATTCGAGTCCCCGTTCACCCAATCCCTGGAAACTGTACGGCGATGTGCGCGGCTTGAACGCGCCTCCGCGGAGGAAGGTCGCCCCGGCTTCCTTGACCGCCTGAGCGAGCTCGACGATCTGTGATTCGTTCTCGACGCTGCACGGTCCGGCAATCAGTGTGATCGTCGTGCCACCGATTCGTCGACCCTGCACGTCGATGACCGTGTCCGCAGATTTCCACTCCCGACTGACCAGCTTGTACGGCTTGGTCGTGGTGATGACTTTTTCCACGCCTGCCATGAGCTGCAATTTTTCCATCATCACGCCGCGTTCGTCGCCCATGACACCGATTATCGTGCGCTCCTCACCCGAAGAAACGTGAGGAGTGAATCCGTTCGACTCGACCAGAGTGAGAATGTCCTTCACCTGCGACAGAGTCGAGTCGCGTTGCATGAGGACTATATTCATAGCGGGTTCGTCATGCGCTCAGCCGGTGCACGGAAATCAAGCGACTCATCTCCCGTCGACCGGGAGCACAGGACGGGTTCTCCATCCTTTTCGGAGGGCCGATCTAGGCCAACTCCGGCTCACGTTCCCGCTTCGCGTGCTTGTTCGAGCGGGTCGGGATCGGGGGTACGGGCAATACGCAGTCCTCCATCCACTCGTACTTGCCCGCCAGCGTATTTCTGGAAACAGCGTATTTCTGCCGATCGTCGTTGTGCCAGATGCTGTGGAGTCTTTCACGGACACGTCGCTTGGCCATTCGACAGAAGAGATCAGCCAGTTGGACGGCGTCCGTATTTCCTGCCTTGGCCAATTTCGTGGCGCGCGAAATGGCTGCAGACATGGCAAACAATTCGGAACCGACGTCGACCATGCGGAAGAGGACCGCTTGTTTGTACGCCATCTTGGCTTGGAATTTCAGCATTCCATGAAAGATTTGACGGGACAACTTTCGTGTGGCGCGACTGACAAAGCGAGCGTGTCCGGCCAGAGGCCCGAATTCTGAGTACCTCGGCCACAGCGCCCACCCCAGCCATCGGCTCGGATACCACCACGCGTAGAATCCGATGATCCCGGGCAAGGCTGACAATTTTCCGCCAACGGATTTCTTCGGATCCAGCATGGCGCCCGCCACTTCGAGGTGCTTATCCACCGCCTCGCGGGCGATGAACAGACGCATGATTTCGCTCGAACCTTCGAAGATCAGATTGATTCGAAAATCACGCATCATGCGTTCCACGGCGATTGGCTCTTCGCCGCGAGCGCCCAGCGAATCAGCAGTTTCGTACCCGCGTCCGCCGCGGATCTGCAGCGTATCATCGACGATCCTCCATCCGGCTTCGGTGTTGTACATTTTGGAAACGGCCGCTTCCAGACGAATGTCGTTTCCTTTGTCGGCCAGCGCGGTGGTCAGGGTGGACACCGATTCCATCGCAAACGTAGTGGCCGCCATTTCAGCGATCTTCTGACCGATCGCCTCGTGTTTGCCGACGGGTTGTCCCCATTGCACGCGCTTCGACGTCCATTGACGAACAATCTGGAGACAGGTCTTGGCCGCCCCGGTGCACCCGGACGGGATCGTTAGCCTGCCGGTGTTCAGCGTGATGAGCGCGAGTTTCAGCCCCTTGCCGCGTCCCCACAGGATGTTGTCCTTCGGCACAACCACGTTTTGGAAAGACATGGCCGCATTCTCCAATGCGCGCAGGCCCATGAATCGGCAATGATGATCCACGGTGATGCCGGGCGAATTCATCTCCACGATGAACGCACTGATGGCGCCGTCTTCCGGATGACGCGCCATGACGACGATGATCTCCGCGATCGTGCCGTTTGTACACCAAAGTTTATTTCCGTTCAGGATGTACGACTTGCCATCCGGCGACTCCACGGCTGTCGTGGTCAGTTTGGCCGGGTCCGAACCGACATCCGTCTCCGTCAGCGCAAAAGCCGAAATAGCGCCCTTGGCGAGACGCGGGAGGTATTTCTGCTTCTGTTCCTCGGTTCCAAACAACATCAGCGGCTGAGGCACACCGATCGACTGATGCGCACTGAGCAGCGCAATGACGTTTCCGTCCTTTGTGGTAATCAACTCCATCAGTTTGTTGTATTCAGCTTGGGAAAACTCCAGACCGCCGTATTGTTTCTTAATTTTCAGACCAAACGCACCCATCTCCCGCAGACGTTGAATCACGCGATCCGGAATTTTTCCTTCCCGATCGATGGCGTCGGAATCGACTTCTTTGTCCATGAAAATCCGGAATTTCTCATAAAACTCTCGGAATTCTGGACGGTCAATGCCCTTCGGATTGGGAAACGGATGAACCAAATCCAACCGGAGATTGCCCAAAAAGATTTCGCGCAAGAAACTGGGGTTTTCCCATTTGTCTTCGCGAGCCGCCTCAGCGACTTGTCTTGCTTCAGCTTCACTGACATGACGTGTATCGGAACTCATGAGGGTATCCTTCCTGTAAAGAAAAAAATTGCTCTAGACAGACAGAGGATGGTAGCAAACATTCCCTGAAAATTCAATGACCCTTTGAAAACCAAATGGGATTGGTCATGGCAAAAAAACCTCTTTCGGTCCGTACTTCCGCGCGCAGATAGCCACGCCTTTCCTCCTCGAGCGCGACATCCACGGACCCGGCGGCCTCTGCGATGGTCCTCTCGTCCTCTCCTTCGATTCCCCGCACAAGGGTGACCGTCAATTCGCGCCCAAACTCCTCGGTCGTCAGCGCGCGGACGTGGGCAGTTCCACTTGTGACCGATTGACCCATGGGATGACTCCGACCCTGGCGGTCCGTGAATGACAGATTCAGGAAAGGGCCCGTCGTGATGAAACATTGTCCGGAGCGGATCGCATCCAGAAGAGTGTGTTCGCTGTCGACGAAGGCGCACGTCCTGGCCCAGCCAAATCGCTGGTGATTTTCTTTTTCGGATATCCGAATCATCGGCGTCTGAATCTGTCGGTAGCGGTTGAAATTTCCGTGCGCGTCATTCCCGGCATAGATATAGATTCGTCGACCTTCGCGGAGCATGGCCTTCCAGGCTTCCACTCCTTGTCGGAAAGCAAGATTGTCAGAACCGTTCAGGATTTGAAGTCCGCTCAGGCCTTCCTGACGGATGTCTGCATCCATCCACGATCCTCTTCGGATCATGACCTTCTCGATCCATGGCGCCGCATCCATCGGATGTGCGGCCAGAGCCAGGGCGTCTGCATCTTTCTGCTCCATGACCTCCGCAAGGGAAAGTTCTGACCGATTTCGAAACCACTTTTCCGCGCCGTCGCCGCTCCCGGGCACATACGTGGCCGAATTCAACACAAGACAGTGGACGTTGCGATCCGCGGCATTACGGCAGGTGACTTCTTCGCCGGGGATCAGATGAAAGTCCGTGTATCGTTCGTTGACGGCGGCTACCTCCTGACGAAAGGATTTCCACTTTTTCAGGTCAGGATCGTTGCGAAGGTAGTCATTCTCGAAGTCATCGAGATCGTAGGAGTGGTCGGTGATGGCGGCAAACTGCAGGCCCATCGACTGCGCAGCTTGCGCGATGTATGCGGGCGGCGCGCCGAACTCAACCTGATCACTCGTGTATTGACTGTGACAATGCAAATCTCCATACCTCCATCCCTCTTCCCGAGGCAGCGGGTCGGACGCGATGTGAATGTCGAAGGCGTGATGTCCGCATTGCGGGAGGTTGTCATTCCGAATCACATACGGCCGTCCCTTGCGTCGGACTCGAATGAAGACGTCACAGCGAATGTTCTGTCCGCGCCATTCCGCCAACGACCGAATCGAAACGCATCGATACCACCACGGCTGACAAACGTTTTCCTGGATTTCCACCGCCTGCTCCTGACGAAGTCCGTTGCCTTCGAGAAGAAGCGACACGGACTCCACAAAGAGCGGAAAGCGATGGGCGTCCTTGATCAGGATGAGAATGGGCAATTCCCGATCCGGTTCGATGCGGAAGGGGACGTCGGCGATCACTTCAGGTTCTTTTCGGTAATAGCGGCTGAAGGGGAAGTACCGGAATCGGTAGTGGATCTCGGGATAGGCCAGGAAGATCCATGTCAACCACACAATCAGTTCGGACAGTCCGTCCGGCGTCAGGACGATCGATAACAACATACGATCGGAAGGAGGATTAGGACATGTACTTCACCATCCGGACCTCGTTATGGGCGCCGGGGTGAATATCGAAACTGACCTCATCCATCACTTTACGGATCAATGCGATGCCCAGACCTCCGCGGGCGTGTTTCTTTAACCGCTCCTCGGGCTTCTCCACGTGATCGGGATCAAACCCTTTCCCTCGGTCGCTGATGATGATGGTGAGTTTGCGGGAGTTCGTCTCGACAGTGATGTCGATTTTCTTGGATGCATCGTAATTGTATGCGTGTTTGATCACATTGGCACAGGCCTCGTCGACCGCCAGTTCGATCTCGCTGATCGAGTCCGCGCTGAAACCGAATTTTTTCGCGATCCCGGAGATGAACTCCCGAATGACGCCCAGATTGTCCGTACGACTCGGAATCCGCAGGTTGAAACGGTTCTCGGAGGAACTTGCCATCTTGCCTTTACGCGCCGAACTTTTTGACGGCCGTTTCTTCGGTTTCATAGATCTCATAGATCGTCGGAAAACCCAGAAGGTCGAACACTTTGAAAACCTTGGGGGACATCGCGCACAATTTAATATCGCCTTTTTGTTCGCGCACCTGCTCGATGAACCCCATGAAGACGCCCAGTCCCGCGCTCGAGATGTACGACAACTCGCTGAAATTGACCACGATTCGAAATCGTCCTTCGTCAACGAGCTTCTGAAGCGCTCCTTCAAACGTTGGGTAGGTGTGGGCATCCAGGTACCCTCGGAGCAGCACGACCGACACTTCGCTATGATCGCTACGCGAAACTTCAAATCCGTTCATGAGACATACCCTGCGATGGTGAATGGAAAGGAGTGATCGGCATAGTACATAAGTTCTCCTATTGTTTCAAGCAGTGGCGTCTTGCGTCGAACCAACCGGCCGCTCTGCCTGGACTTCGCCTGGCAATTCGGGCATCTTGTCGGTTACGCGGACGTTTGCGCACAGCTTCAGAACGACACAGGTCAGATCGTCGTGGGCCCTCGCCAGTCCTACGAAAGTACGAACATCCTCCAGAATCGCCGCGGTTATGGTTTCCGCGGTTCGATCGGCCGTTCGCTGAACGATTTGCTTCAGGCGTTCCTCTCCGTATTCTTCCGCGCGGGAATTCCGCGCCTCGACCACACCGTCGGAGTACAGGACGACGATATCGCCGTCCTGAATCCTCAGTTGGCGATCCTGGATCGTACTTTCAAACAGTTGACCTTTGTCCAAACCCAGTCCGATCCCCGGCGGGCAGAGGAAATCCGCGCGTCCGCCCGTAATGTGCAGGATCGGACAATGTCC
Organism: uncultured Bacteroidota bacterium; assembly: GCA_964602985.1. Classification (GTDB taxonomy): domain Bacteria; phylum CLD3; class CLD3; order SB21; family SB21; genus CAYZJB01. The sequence continues at coordinate 35,292 of CAZRTJ010000026.1, read as the reverse complement.
CGCGCGGGCAAATCGCAACTCACATTTCTCGATGTCGAAATCCACATACGCCAATGTGATGAACGATTTTCGATCCAGGTTACGGTACAGGACAACATTCACCGCCGTCAGCAGTTCGCTCGGCGAATCGTAAATGCCGGCAAGGGATTGGATGATTCCCTTGATCTCCGCCATGTAGAAAGCCGCCGAAGTGCCTTTTCCGGACACGTCGGCGACCACGACTCCCGTTCGCCCGTCGCGCAGGGTAACAAAATCGTAGAAATCTCCGCCAACCTCATTGGCGGGAACCGTCGCAGCGCCCACCTCCAGCCGGATCGTTCGTCCGTGATTCTGAATCAGCGGAACGGTCTGCGGGATCAGTTTCATTTGCACTTCGTGGGCAATGCGGAGTTCCTCGGCCATCCTTTCCTTTTCCAGCGATTCGTGAACCAACCGGCTGTTTTCGATGGCGACGGTGGCCTGATTGGCAAATGCCGAAATGACCGCCACGTCGTCCTGATCAAATCCGAAAGGAGTGGACTTGGCGGCAAACACCAGCCCAATGATTTCATCGTAGGAAATCAGAGGCACGATGACCAGTGATTCGATCGGTGTTTTGACCAGGTCTTTTGTCTGTTTGTCCTTCTTGACCTGATTGATGACCAGAGGTTTCTTGTTTTCCAAAACCCATCGGACCGGTTGGAGGAGATATTCACGGTAATCGCGATCCGTCGACGGGATTTGCCGCGACAGTCGGTCAGACGCCAGATATTTTCGATGACTGACCTCGAGAAAATGAACATGAAAATGCTCGCGCGTTTTCAGTGCGGTGAAGGAAAACGAAGATCGTGTCGTACACGGCTTCTCGCGGGCCATTTCAAGCCAGCAGGTCTGGGCATTGGACGTCTCGCACACCAGTTCGGTTACCGCGGAAACGATCTTGTTGAAGTCGAACAGGCTGTTGATGGTGCGGCTGAGGCTGTAGATGGAATTGATCTCGCGGACTTTCTTGTCATAGATCGCGGCGGTCGGCAGGTGAAAGAGAGCCTGGACGGTGGCCATCAGTCCGTACAGAAACAGGGCGATCGTCACGAGGAACAAGAACGATCCGGCCAGGAGACTGTACGAATTGACCATGTCCCACAGTGTGACGCCTGCGCCGATCTCCGTCGCAAAGAGACCGGAAGAGATCACAACAAAGAGAATTCCGCCGAGGAAGGTAAAGAACTTCTGTCTCCGGTTGAGCACGGTGATCCACGAATTCCGGAAGAGGTTCACCGTCAACAAGACGAGCGTCAGGCCGAGCAAGACGGACGTGACGGCGTGGTTATACGACACGGATAACTTCAACGGTCGTCCCGAAATAGCCGATGAGATAATCGTCAGACTGCCCAACAGAACAAGCAGGTAGAAATTGCGAGTCGTATGTTTCTTGGGCCGATAGAAAATCAATGATCGGAGAACGTTCAGGCTGAGCGTCAGGCTGAACAAGGCGACCAACCCGATCGTGTTGGAGACCAGGACCGCCGACCAGGAATTCGGTTTTAGTACGGCCGTTCCCGTGTACCGAGGCGTCGTGAATTCCGGCTGTGAAGATGCGGCCGCAATGAATCCAACGAGATAAATAATCAAGACCAACAAGAGGCCCAACCGCAATTTCTGGGTCAGACTCAACCCTTCCACGCGGGGATGGTTGGCGGTTGCCCGAACCAGCAAGGCCAAAATGCCAAGGATCAGAATCTCTGATAGGACGTCCAGGATGCCAAGGCGAATGCGGATCGAATACGCAACGGAATTGACCAAGAATGTGCCAACCGAGAAGAAGAGCACCAATGGGAAGGAAAAGCGATCAATCAATTTCAGAATCATTCCGTCGTCCGCTTGTTGACGAGGGGTATACGCGTCGTGAGGTGGCAAGTTTCTTGATCAAACATAAACAAGACGTTGTCGTTCCGCAATGCTAAATCGTGAGGACAACCTTGCCTGCACTTTGATTGGTCTTCAGATAGGCCAGAGCCGCGGGGGCATCGTCAAATGGGAAGACACGATCGAGGATGGGTCGCAGGTGTCCATCCTCCACGAGCGGCCACAATTCCTGCCGGATCGATTGGGTCAGTTCAATTTTTTTTGCGAGCGGTTGAGGACGAAGGGTTGTGCCGAGGATACGGATGTTCTTGGTGAGTACAGCGTTCAAGTCAATTTCGCTGGTGCTTCCGCCAAGAAGGCCGATCAGGATCAGAGTTCCGCCAAAAGAAAGACATCGTATGTTATCGGCGAAGTGAGTCCCGCCGACGCAGTCCAGGATTGCATCCACTCGTCCGTTCCACCCGGCAATTTCGTCCGCGAAGGAGGATTCCTTGTAAAGAATCGCTATTTCCGCACCCAGAGTGCGACAGAGTTTTGCTTTAGCCGGCGTACCGACAGTGCAGGCGACTCGATGGCCGAGGTGTTTGGCGAGTTGGATGGCCAGGGTGCCTATCCCGGAGGCTCCGGCATGGATCAAGATTGTTCCTGGGTTCGTGAGTTGTGCCCGGTCGACGATATTGAAATAGGCGGTGTAGATCGCTTCAGGGAGTGACGCAGCTTCCTCCATCGAAAGGTGCACAGGAACCGGCAAAGCCATTTCGGCAGGTATCCAGACTCCGTCTGCGAATCCGCCGCTCCCAAGAAGGGCGCAGATCCGGTCGCCAATCCTCCACGCCCCACCGCCTGGACCGACCTCCGCAATTTCGCCGGCAATTTCCAATCCGGGAATGTCCGACTCGCCTGCCGGAGGGTCGTAACGTCCCATGGTTTGCAGAAGGTCAGCGCGATTGATACCTGCGGCTCGGATCCTCACGAACAGGCCGTCTCGCCGCCGCGGTGCATAATCCGTTGTTTGTATTAATTCGCCCGATTGGATCCTCCAACATTTCATGAGCCAGCCGAAAACCTTTCCAAAAAATCCAGATTGTGCTACGTATCACACCTGGAGCCCAAGCATTTTTTTAGCTTGCCAAGGTATTGTCAATTACGTTATTTTAGATAGTCCATTCTGATTGTCGATTCATGCCTGTCAAATCTGCTGAAAACACTATCATTCGGAAGCCCGCGCAGTGGAGTGATGTATCCGAGCGCGATCTTGTCCGCCTGGCAAAAGAAGGCTCCTTCGAGGATGCCATGGTTGAGTTGTGGATGCGGTACAAGAAGCGCCTCTATATGTATGTTAAATATAGAATTAACTTTAACCGGTTCTTAGAAGAATCACAGGAAAAGTACATTATTGAAGACGTGATTCAAAACGCTTTTGTGGATGTCCTGGAAAACCTGAGTGAGTACGACTCACACTTTGAAGTCTCAACGTGGATTTACAATATCACAAACAAACATGTGGTTCGATACATTCGAGAGGCTCAGAAGTACGCTGGCAGGACGCCTGCCTTCGACGACATGCCTGAGGGATTTCAGGTCCGTGCAGACGACACCGATCCTTCAGGGTTTTCTGAATTGAAAGAATTTGAACGAATTGTCCGGCTTTTTGTACAAACATTGAAACAGAAAGCGGACCGGGATGTCTTCCTCTTGTATTTGCAAAACTTACACACACGAAACATCGCAGATTTCATGGCAACGACCCAGGACGCCGTTCGGGCGAGATTGAATCGTGTGATCAAGAGAATGAAGAAGTTTCTCCAGCGCAAATATCCCGAGTACATGCAGAGCTCGATACTGTCGCAGATTAAGAACCTTCAAATAGAAGAAAAAAATGGATAGGTCCAGGAAGAAACCGTCGCACATCGATCAGCTCTTTGAGGATTTCCTTCGTGAACTCGATGTGTTCAGTCACAATGGCGTCTTGCGACAAATGGAGTTCCCCAGAGTGTGGGAAGTTGCCGATCATTACATCGGGTTGTGTTCGGTCGCGCGGGACCGTGAGGAGTTGACGGCGCGCATCCGCCTGTTCGTCGACAGCCGAGTGAAGTATTCGACCATCGAATCAGATGTGGTTCTCAGTCTTCGTACGGAAAAGACAGTAAGCGATCGGATTCGCCTTCTGATGAAGGAGAAGTGGAATCAGACATCCAAATTGGCCGGGGTGGCCATCCAGTTCGGCATCCTCAAACCGCTCAAGCTTATCCGCGCCGTGGTCGAACCGGCCTTTGTGAATACGGCTGTGACTTTTTCCCTTACGATGAACCCGGCGTTTGTACAGCCAGCGGGCGGAACGGCCGATGCGGCCCCCCGTTCTGAGAGAACACGGACCGTCACTGCGGAATCGAAGAAGACATCTCTGAAGGAATTGTCCGTTTCGCGAGTGTACGATCAGGCGCAGATCTCCCATCTTATGGATCAACGGGCGACGGATCGAAGCGAAATCGTCACGATCCGCGTGGCATCAGGGAAGGCCGACGTCTCCCTTCAGGAAAGCGGCGTCAAATCATACCGCAATGTGTCCGTCGAAGTCGATCGACGGATCGTCAAAACGGAAGTGATCACGGTGAGCCGTGCCGTCATCAGTCGCGAGCCGGTTCACATAGCCACTCAGGGCCTGCGGGACGTGGGAGACATCCAACGACACATGGCGCAGCATGGCGACCGTATCATGAACTACGCGCGGGGCCGAATGGGAAAAACGGCGCCCTCGCGACGCGTGCCCGTGCGATTCTCCATCACTCCCAGTGGGGCGGTGCGAGAGGTTCATTTTCTATCTTCGGTTCCATCCACCGCGGCTTCTCGTATTCGCGCTCAAATGTTGCAACTGCGCTTTTCTGAAATAGACGCCCGTTTCGGTGACCAAACCGTTTACCACAGCTTCTTCTTCTAGATGTTGTCAATTCCAAACCATTGATCCATTCCTGGGAGGGGAAGATCCATGTTGGAGTTTATGCTTCTGAAATACGGTCTGAATTACACTCCGGCGCCACTTCACATCATCGCCAAGCGGATTGGTGTCAAGGAGAACGAAAAAAACATAGCCACTGTCCGGAAGGAATTGGAGAGGCTGGTGCGAGCGAAGAAGGCCTTCAAGTCCGGAAACCGATATGCGATTGACGCCGAGGGAGCGCGTCTGATCTCCGAAAAACAAGATCTCGCTACTCTCCCAACGCCCGAGAACTTCCAGAAGAGCTTTCGTCAGCTCGTCGTGAAATGACTACTTCTTGGCGCTCTTGGAACTCTTCTGGGCGCTCTTCTTTGTCTTCGATTTCTCCGGAACCTTGATGAGGGAATTTTCTGTGCCAAAAGTGTTTACGACTTTTTGGGCCGACTCATCGGATCTCCACGTCCTCCGATCCACCAGATAGAGAAATTGATGCTCACCAGCCGGTAGGGAAATTTCAGTCTTCCACACGCCGTCTTTTCCCTTCTTCATCGGATGCCGCGCATCGTTCCAATCATTAAATGTGCCCATCAAACAGACCGAAGTGGCGGACTCATCTTTGATCTGGAAGACAACTTTTCCGCTCGTTCCATTGACTTTTACCATGTTGCATACCTCTCGTTTTCCTGAATTACTGCCAGTATAGGAAAAGAATTGCGATTTGACAAGTGAGGAAATGGTTGGAAATGATATGGGATCGTAATCGGGAACGCGTCCCGTGCAGCAGCTATCGTCCTTTTCCCAGAAATGTCTTGATGGAATCGTAGATCTGATCGCGATTGGCGATCTGCGAGGTGACGATCCGATCATCGCCGGCGAGGTTTTCAGTCAAATCACGAAGGAACTGACCGCTTCCGTACGGGCTTTCGACTTGCGCATAGCCGAATTGGTTCACTTTCGGCAGGATTTCCTCGCGGAGGATTCGGACACATTCCATCGAGTCTTCCCGAGACCAGTTGTCGCCATCCGAAAAGTGAAACGGATAGATGTTCCAATCGAAAGGGGAGTAGTCTCGATCGATCATTTCGCGGCACATGCGATAGGCAGATGAGATCATCGTGCCCCCGCTCTCCCTCGTATGGAAGAACGTCTCACGATCCACCTCGCGGGCGGCCGCATCATGGATAATGTAGCGCGTATCGATGCCTTTGTACTGGCTCCGCAGCCACGTATCGATCCAGAAAATCTCCGAGCGAACGATTTCCTTTTGTTCGTCCCACATGCTCCCCGAAACGTCCATCAGATACAGGATGACTGCGTTGTTGTGAGGAATTTTGTACTCCTTCCACGAGCGATACCGACGGTCCTCTCGGACAGGGACGATGATGGGGTTGCTTGGATCGTAAATCCCGGTCGCAATCTGCCTCTTGAGTGCGTTTCGGAACGTCCGACGAAAATGCCGCAGGCTTTCCGGGCCAGACAGGCGGATGTCCGAATACCGCGTCTTTGTTGATTCGATTGTCTGTTTCCCCCGAGGTTCGATCTTGGGCAATTCCAATTCCTCCGAAAGCATCTGCGCGAGTTCCTCCAGGGTGACGTCCATTTCCAATACATGGTCCCCTTCGATGTTTCCGGCGGAACCCGTGCCTTCGCCTTCTTCCGTGTCCGTTCCGAGTGGCGTGCCTTTGTCTCCCTCACCCTGACCGACCCCTCCGGTATTCTTCATGCCGTAGCGAAAATGCGGAATGTCAATCTGCGGGATGGGAATGGAAATCAGATCTTTGCCCTTGCGTCCGATCATCTCGCCTTGTGTCAGGTACTTTCGCAAATTTCGTTTGATCTGACCCTTGACGATTTGACGGAACCGGTTGTGATCGACCTGGATATTGAGCGTCACAACGCCGCCTCACTTCTGGGATTTGATATCGCCACGAGCGAAAATGCTGGCGACATACTGAAGGACATCCGCCGCGCTGACCTCGTCGTACCCGTAATTCTTGATCAGACGCGATTTGACGATATCGATTTTGTCCTGCGTCTCCTTGTCGACCACGTTGCTGACCAGACTGGTCAATTTGATGGTATCTTTCTGATCTTCAAACAGCTTCAGCTCAAGCGCTTTGTACAGCCGCTCGTTGGTGCGGTAGTCGAAGGATTTGCCGTCGACGGCCAGGGCGCCAATGTAATTCATGATTTCTCTGCGGAAGTCATCCTTGCGGCTGTCGGGAATTTCGATCTTTTCTTCGATCGATCGCATCAGCCGTTCGTCGGGGGCCTCGTATTCCCCGGTGTACTTGTTTTTGACCTTTTCGTTTTGCGTATACGCCTTGACGTTGTCGATGTAGTTGGCGCAGAGTCTCTTGAGGGCGTCCTCATCTGCTGAGATGGCGCGCTGGACTTCATTCTTCACAATGTCCTCGTATTCTTGTTTGACGACCCCGAGCAGTTCCCGGAATTTCTTGCGGAGGTCCTCATTGTTGATCAAGGAATGATGGCGCAATCCGCCTTCCAGTTCCTTCAAGACCATGAAGGGATTGATGGACGAACCGAGGCGATCATTGACGAGGCAGTTGGAGATTTTGTCCTGGATGTATCTGGGACTAATCCCGTCCATGCCTTCGCGTTTGGCGGACTTACGCAGTTCTTTAATGTTGTCCTCGGTGAAACCGGGAATGGTCTTGCCGTCGTACAACTTCAGTTTCTGCATCAGCGTGAGATTCGGTTTGTTTGGATCCTCGAGGCGCGTGAGGACCGACCACATGGCAGCCATTTCCAGAGTGTGAGGGGCTATGTGCTTCCCCTTGATTCGATGAGGGCCGAAGTCCTTTCGGTAAATCCGAATTTCGTGCGAGAGTTTGGTGATGTAGGGGATGTCGATCTTGATCGTGCGATCCCGTAAGGCCTCCATGAATTCGTTATTCTGAAGCTTCTTGTATTCCGGTTCATTCGTGTGACCGATGATGACTTCGTCGATGTCGGTTTGAGCAAACTTCTTAGGCTTGATTTTGTGTTCCTGAGAGGCGCCGAGCAGGTCGTACAGGAACGCCACATCCAGTTTGAGAATTTCGATGAACTCTACGATGCCGCGGTTGGCGATGTTCAGTTCCCCGTCGAAATTAAAGGCGCGTGGATCCGAATCGGCGCCGAATTCGGCGATCTTGCGAAAATTAATGTCGCCGGTCAGTTCCGTGGAATCCTGGTTCTTTTCGTCCTTGGGCTGGAAGGTCCCGATGCCGATGCGATCCTTTTCCGAGAGCAGAAGACGGAAGACGCGCACGTGTTTCATCACGGACTCCCAGTCGCCCTGGTATTGCTTCATATACTTGTTGTATTCGAAACGGCAGACGGGACAAAGGTCTCCTTCGATCGTAATGCGACTGCCATCGTCGGCCCGTTCCCGGTTGATCAAGTCTTCGATGTCGGGACGCGTGGTGTGTGGGATCAAATGAAGAGGTTCTTCGTGCATCGGACACTTAATCACGTTGCCCTGTTCGTCGCTCCACTGATAGCTGTACAGTGCGCCGTCCGGTGTGCGGGAATAATGCTCGATGCCTTTCTTGAGCAATCGGACGATCGTGCTCTTCGAACTGCCTACGGGCCCGTGCAACAAGACCACTCGCTTCTCGGTGCCGTATCGATGTGCCGCCGACTTGAAGACATTGACGAGTTTCAGGAGTGGGATGTCGAGTCCGTAGATCGCGTCCTTGCCGTTTTCGATGGGATCGTCAAAGAAATGATAATGCGTGATCTTCTTCTTCACGTCCGTGTACTCTTCCGATCCGTGAGATAGAACCATGTCGTACATGCGCTGAAAGGCCGTCCGGGCGACTTTGGGATTCATGGCAACCAAGTTGATGTAGTCGGACAAACTGCCCTCCCAATTCCAGTTACGATAGCTTTCGAGGTCAAGCTTGTTGCGGATCAGTCCCAGCACTTGAGCCGCAGGTGCGTCAAACATGTTTTCGGAAGTATTCATGGAGTGTGCTCCGAATAAAAAAAGGTTAAATGTAATTGGCAAAGCTCGCGATGCACAAAGAACATTTAACCATGCCCGTGGAAGAGACTGTCAGTGCGTTACATCGATAGGGAATCCCTTCCGTTCCGCAGGTTCATGGCTCAATGGCAATCGGGATCACCTCCCGAACAGATTTCGCCGTCCTCTGGTCGGTCACCTGAACCGTCAGGTTGTACTGTCCGGTCTCCAAATCTTGGACGTCCAATGCAAAATAGTACTTCTCGTCCCGGCGCTTTCCCGCGACGTCGAATGCCGACGAAATTGTCTTGGGTTTGGACTTCCAAAAACGAAGCTTCTCCCACACAGGCGACGCATCGGTCCGCGTGAACGAGGTTTCAATGCGAAATGCGTTGTTTCCGTAGTCATTCACGCTTAGATGATAAATTTCAAAATACAGGTAAACCAGCGACTTGCGCGAGACGACGGAGGAAAATGTTGGGACCACGCGCAGATCTCTCTCGGTGGTAATTCGAGAGGCGATCACGACGTCGCTGATGGCGAGTTCGTCCTTGGAGTAGGAACGAAGTACGATCGGTTCTCGCACGACACCCGCTTTGCGATCCATCCGAGTGAGCAACTCGATGCTGTACTCGCGAATGGGGTTCGTGGGCGGAAGACGGTCGAGTTCGATGAAGTCGACGAAGCGATCCTCCTCTTCGCATTGGTCATTGAGACGGACGGTGGAGCGTTTTTCTCCGCTGATCTGGCCGCTGTCGTTGGTCACGAAAAGTCCGATATCCCCGATCACATCCAAGCCAAACGTGCGATAGTCAGGATCGATGTCGTCCACGTTTGCCCCGTAGTACACACGCAGTCTGGTCTCCCCCGAGGTGCCTTTGAATTGAAATGCCTTGGCCAGCAATGGAAAATGGAAATCCGACGGGAACGAATAGGATTCGGTGCGTTCGTTAAAAACGCTTCGTTCTCTCAGCAAGGACTGATCGTCCAGAAGGTAATGGCCGCTGGCAAAATCGTCGGTGAAGTGAAAGAAGAAATCGTCGTATTGCCAGTTCTCGCTTCCGCCCAAGATTCGCTCGTCCGGCTGAACCTTGTAGGACACGACCGGCTTCCCGTATCGAATAAAAATCCGTCCCTTTTCCGTCCGCCATCCCGGAATTCCTTTGGACGGCACGGTATAGCGAAGATTCGCGTACGTGACGCGGTTGTAATGCTCCAGGAGTCGTTCATTCACCGACGTCAGATACAACGGATCGTGCGTTTTCCAAAACTGCTGTTGGAAGGCCGCTCGATCGATCGCGTGCAGACTCACCCACTCATCCCTTTCCGAATTGGGCAACAGATGTTCAATACTGTTGTACACATCGCGTTCTTCCCTGGTCATCAGCTGAAGCGCGCGGCTGTAGAATTGCATGGCCAGGTCGGATCGGCCGAGGTGGTAATAGGCCATGGCCGTGAAACAATGAGCTTCCGTGTCATTCGGATCGAGACGGATTGCTCGCTCAAACAGATTCTTCATTCGCTCGTATCCCTGGATTTCCAAGTACAATTGTCCGAGGTGAACCAGAGCGCCGCGATGATCGTTCTTGAACTGGATCGACCGCTCGAAACAATCGGCCGCTTGGAGAAGGTCCTCATGTCCATACGACGTGAGGTAGATGACGTTGTTGTCTGAGAGGCTCACCATGTCGCGATATTTGAGCGCAGATCGTTCGGCCATGAGTCCCTGAACGTAATGAGCCTCGGCGACACTTTCGTTGTATGGGGTGTTTGGTACGGGAGACATGCGCAAGATTTGTTCGGACGTCTCCCGGGCGGCCCAGTAGAATCCCCGTTCGTATTGGATTTTCATGAGCAGTACGTGGTGTTCGATCCTGCCGGGTTCCCGTGCGATGGCTTGGCGGATGTGGTTTTCCGCTTTCTGCCGCGATCGTACAGTGTTCATCCCTAGATAATGCGCGGCCAGTTGATGCTGGGCAAACGCATACTCGGTACTGAAATAGGGGATGGCCGACAGCCGTGCGACGAGGGAATCCTTGGGGGACGGGGCGGCAATCAACGATGAATGCCACGCCAGGAGGATGATTGCGAAACGAAGGAGACACATGAAAACGCCTTTGGTCGGTCCCGGGACAGAACCCGCTAAAATATACGGGCCTGAGGCTTCCAATGTCAAGACAGGGCGGGGTCAAAAGCAGGTCATTCGGGTTTGACTCTCTGTGTGAAATGGCAGACATTGTCCCATGATCTTCAACAAACGATTTCGCATGGGCCTGATGCTATTGATCGGAGGGATTCTCGGCGCCCTCAATTTTATTGGAGACTATCGGCTCTTGTCGGCGGCTTCGTTTTGGGGGGCCATGCTGGCGGCCGGAACAGGAATCTTCTTAATGTTTCAGGGGATTGAAGAGAGAAAGACACCGCCGCCGGAGGAATGATCATTTCGGATCGACGTACCCCTCAGGCCGTTGAGCGGACTTCCCGCTGAACAAAAACATCTCAATCTGATCACGAAATATCTCATCGGTTCTCGGATCCATGAGGTTCAGACGATACTCGTTCATCACCATCTTGAAGTGATCCTCAAACAGTTTCCAAGCTTCTTTCGACACCTCGTTGAACACGCGCTTACCCAACTCGCCGGGGATAGGCGGCCGATCCAGCCCCGGGAGGTCTTTTTGGAGTTTTACACAATGGACGATTCGAGACATTTTCGGGTTCCTTTGTCAGTTCGAGTGCATCGGTAACATAGGTTTTTGCACAGCCAGAGGCAAATGACTAAGCGACCGGTGATCTGGAAACTTCGATCACTTGGCCGTTGCGGATCTGAAGATGTCTTTGCGCAAAGGCGCGGACGGAATCGCGGTGTGAGATCTGGATGATGGTCCGATCGCGAAAGAGTCGTGCCACCATTTCCAGAATCGCGCGTTCCGTATCCAAATCCAACGCGGAAGTGGCTTCGTCCAGGATCAGAATTTCCGGCCGTCGCAGTACCATGCGCGCAATCGCGATTCGCTGTTTTTCTCCGCCCGATAATCGCTCTTCATGCAAGACCGTGTCGAGTTCGCGCGGTTGCCGTGACAACCAGGACTCCAGACACACATCCCGAAGGGCCCGCCGCAATGCTTCGTCGTCAAACGGACGATCGTACTGGAGATTGGCACGGATCGTATCCTGAAAGATGAGCGATTCCTGCAAGAGCACGCCGATCTTCCGGGCGAGTGCAGAGCGATCGATCCGGTCGACAGGTGTCCCGTTGAAACGAACAACACCCCGCGCAGGCTGGATCAGTCCGAACAACAGGTCCACCAACGTGCTTTTGCCGCTTCCACTGGGTCCGCTCAGTACGATCCTCTCTCCCTGCCGAATTCGAAACGTCATTCCCTCACACAGCCACGGTTGTGAGCCGTAGCGAAACCACACATCGTCAATCTCGAAGTCCCGGAACGACTCGTGCAATTCCCGCCGTTCTGCCGATGAGGACCAAGTCCCGGGCCACGTGAGGGCATCCATTTTAAACCGGATTGCGTCGCGAAAGAGCCGTCGAGCCTCGATGAGATCCTTGGCTGGATCGATCAGCGAAAACGCCGCCGCAATGAACAGAATAAATCCGCCCGGACCGCCTTCGAACTCACCATGCAAACTGTAGTAACCCAGGAAGACCAACAGAAGAATCCCTACCGTGACCCCGGCCATTTCCGTCCAAGTCAGATACATGGCCTCCCTCACCCGGTGCTGTCGAACCGCTCGATCGAGTTCGAGTGCGTATGTCTCGGCACGTGCCCGCTCGAAGGCATGGGAGTGGAAGAAGTGGATCATGCGGAGACTGCGGATCAGATGCAGCACGTGCTGTGTCCACGCCTTTTCCGCGCGGTCCTGCGCCGCCCACCACGTCTGCAAACGCGTTCGGGATCGGTGCGCGATCCAGCTCACGGCCGGCAACAACACAAGAGCGGACAGAAAAATCTTCCACTGGATGAGCCAGAGAATGGACGTGAAGGCGGCGACGAGAAAACCCCCGCGCAGTGACTTGTTCCATGCCTGCAAGGCAGTATCCGCGTATCGTTCGGCAGATCGGGCCAGTTTCGAAAAGGCCTGGCCAGATGAGACTGCGGAAAAGTCCGAACGGGACAGGGAAAAGAATCGGGACAACGCCGATTGTCGCAGTTCCCGAGTCAAGCGCCGACGCAACCGCATGTGGAGGGTGAGACTCCAGATGTGTGACAGGTTCTTCAGGAGAAATAACCCCCATGTGAGGATGGCGACCAGGATCAGTGCGCCGACTTTGTCGGTCACAACAAAAAAATCGAACGTGAGGTTCCCGAAAATCAGGTTGACAAAAGGCAGGATCAGCGACACCGACAGAGCCGAAAACAGGGAATACAACAGCGCGGCGACGCCACCGGCGAGCCACAGTCGGGAACGAGAAGTCATTTCAGCTTCATCACGATCATCGTCATATCGTCGTGCTGAGGCACGTCTCCCGTAAACGCATGGACGTTGGATTGCAGGTTTTTCAGTATCATCGAGGGAGGCTGATCCCAGAGGGTTTGCAAGGCTTCCTGAATTCGATGTTCCCCAAACTCCTCGCCTTTCTTGTTCATGGCCTCGGAGAAACCGTCGGTGTAGAAGATGAAGAGGTCCCCGGCTCGGATGGATATTTCCGTCTCACGAAGGGAGTCTGCAAAAATCGAACTACGCGACAGGCCAATCGCGTTTCCCGGAGGCAGGATCGGTTCCACTGCCTGATGCTGTGATTTCCGGAAAAGGAGCGGATTGTGACCGGCCCGTGCCAGCCGCATCGTGCCTTTCTGAAGATCAAAGACCGCATACAGCATGGAGATAAATTTGGATTTCTCCGCATTTTCACAGAAGATTTCGTTCAGGCGGATGAGGGTATCGCGCGGCGAATCCGGAGTGACGCGAGCTTGCGTCTGCAGGATTCCTTTGACGAGGGTCATGTAGAATGCGGCCGACACGCCTTTGCCGCTCACGTCGCCGATGACCACACCGATGCGGTCATCTTCAAATCGGAAGAAATCGTAATAGTCGCCTCCGACTTCGTGCGCAGGATCGCAAATCGACGCAATCTCGATCTGCGGGTGCTGGGGCGTCTTGCAGCACAACATGGTGGTTTGAATATGACGTGCGATTTCGAATTCGCGCTCCATTCTTTCCCGTTCGCGTTGATGGCGCACGTAGTCGGGTTCGTATTCATCGACATGGTCCCCGGAGTTCCTGCTCATCAAGCCGGTCACCCCGAAGCCCACGATCGCGCCCATCCCCAGACCGAGAATCGCGATTTGTGTCAAGTCCCCCGCAAAGAAGGTGGCCATCCCGTGTTGCAGGAGTTGAAGAAACAACAATGTCATCATCAACGTCAGAAAATCGTATCGTAACAGAATCGCGGTCAGAAGGAGGCCGGTCAAAGCGGAAATGATAAGGGACAGCCACAAAGGCTCCACGGAGGTGAAGAAACCGCCCACGACCAATCCGAGTACGGCCCCCATGGGAAGCAAAGCGGGTTTCCGAATGTGTCGCGCCAGCCACGAAAGGATGAGCAGGTAGGCGGTATGCGCCTGCAGAAAGGAAGTGGCCATAGCTCCGGTGAGAGCCTCTACCCCGCTCCATCCGTCGAAACGGCGATCTTCATCGATGAGCCACGAAAAAGATGCGCGCGGGAAGACGGTGAGAACGAAGGAGACTCCGGCCAACACCAACAACGCATAGACGAGGCCGCGCACAATCGCCGACCCCGTTTTCCAGTTGACGACATGTCCGTGTCGGAGACCCTCCAGACTTCTGTATTTCTCCGACCAAACGTCGTGAGCCACGGAGGCCGCTGTCGTAGTCGCGATGCCGGTCATCAAAGCCCAAAAGCCCGCTCCAAAAAGTAGTATTAGCAGAAGAACCCACCACACTTCGTGAATCGAGAGGGAGACCAACCGACCGCCGTAGGAAACGAATCCCACGATAGAAGCGAAGATCGCCAACTTGAGATCGAGTCGACCCTTCGCAATTCTTCCAATAAAGAAAATCAAAACAACACAACTGAGGGAAACCAGGAGGATCAATTGCCTGACCGAATGGTACGTGTTGGCGTATCGGTTTGCGTAGGGCACGAAGTTCGTGGGCAGCTGGCCGGTTCGTTCGAAGCGCACAATACGGCCGTTCAGGAGGGTCACGGAGATCTTCCACTGAAATCCGGACTCATCGGCGGCGCTCTCGTATGCAAACTCGTAACCCGTGCTCGTGCCATCTTGCAGGGGACGGGAACTCGTCTCTGTCACTTGGGCGTCCACTTCCGTATGAAGGACGGTGTGTACGATTTGTCGTGCGGAATCGAGGGAGATCGACGAAACAAGCTCCTGGCCGCCCTCTTGTTTTCCTGTCATGAGATCTTTTGAAACTTCCCATAGTAACAACTTGCCGTGCGCGTCGAGGTGCAGGCGCAATCGGGCATCGAACGTCAGTTCCCTGCCTGATCCTCCCAGAGAGATATTGCCACTTTCAGACGACTTCCAGTTGATGTGCCACTGATGAGCCCCGCGCAATCCCGCTTTTCGATTGCCTTCTGCCAATCCGTACGACTCCTGGTGAAATAGGATCCAATTGCGGTTTTCCTGAAATCGTACTTCCTGGATCATCTGGTGAATGCCCTTCGGGACATGAAGTACGGGATGGGTTAGTAATTCCTGAGCGCGCGACTCCGCCTGGACTCTGGGGATCAAGTCGCGCATGGCTGCGTCGGGATAAACGGACGGATAGGTCCACACAAAGAATACAGCCGCGGCCAGTCCGGCCAAGAGGAATAGCAAGTCCTTTTGAGTCCTCATCAGTCAGCCTTTGGAGAGGGGTGAGCGCCGCGCCGCCGCAAAAACCAGCGCGTCAGGAAGTACAAGAACGTTACGAACAAGGGCAGGTATTGGATCAACAGGATCGTCGGATCCTCGTCCCACCGACCCGTCGTGCGGTACACAGGCAGGATGGAATAACTGGCATTGACGAGGGCACAAAACATTAGCCAGCCGGGATTGGGATAAAAGCAAAGAAAAGGAATCATCCACAGAAGATACCAGGGGTGAAGCGTCGGACTGATCAGAAGCAGTCCACCGGTCGTGAGGTAGGCGACGCGCAGGACGTATTCTCTCTGATTCTCGAAACTCTTTCGGTAGAAACGGACCAACAGGATGCCGTAGAGAATGATGAAGCCTGCCCCCAGTACGATCTTCGCTGCCAATCGCGCTTTGTTGTCAGTTTCGAATCCAAACCAGTGACCCGGATCCGGATCCCCTTCGAGCAGTCTTTCGAAAATCCACCGCGCTCCTGAGTATAAGAAACCATTGAATTCCCAGCTGGATGCGTAGACTTGGAAGGCCGTGAACCAATGGAAGGACGCACTGGAGTAAGGCCAATAAAAAAGGCACACCGTCAAGGCGTAACACCCGATGATCCAAAGAACTGTTTTCCCCCGGTGACGGATATCCTCCAGAAACGGCAGGAGATACCACGCAGACAATTTGCTGACAAATGCCAGACCGAGCAGGCCCGCGGCCCAGATGGCGCGCGCCCGCATCGCGGCATACACGGCCGCGATCGTGAAGAAGATCGCGATCACGTCGACATGTCCCTGTCCGGCGATCTCTACGATGACCAGTGGATTCCACGCCCAGACGATCACCCAGCTCAGCGCACGCTCCGTGAACCTCAACATGGCCAGTAACACGAGGATGACGCCTGCATCAAAAATCATCAGGGCGATCTTCATCGCCAACAGAGACTCCGATATCCACGTGGCGGCGGCAAAGACCAGCTGACTCAGCGGCGGGTAGATCGTGGGGATTTCCGGGTGGTTGACGTGCGCGTAGATCGTGGAATCTCGCAGTCCAACGAGATTTTCTGCGTCCGGTGCGAAGCGGTACGGGTTGATCCCGTGCTGACTCACCCGACCGTCCCAGATGTATCGATAGATATCATCACTCAGCAATTGCGGAGCAAACAGCATGAGGATGCGAAAGACAAGGGCCCACCCCAGGAGGAGTTCCAGGGAAATGAACGTCTTCCCCCAGAAGCGGCGGACAAATGCGGCCATCAGAAAAAATACGGCGAAGGCCCCTCCGTACCATGCGACCGCATCCGAAAACCGGTCGAGCGTTGCCGTCAATCTGTATAAGCAAAAGGCGAGCGCAACTCCCGCCAGAAACGCGATCAGCGTGCCGTGACGACCCAAAAAAAATCCTTGTGGCAAAAAGTTCCGCGAAATGTAAGCATTCGAGTCCGAAAGACAAACGGATTCTTGGCGTTGAGTCAGAAGGTGGAATCCTTTATGTTGGCTCCATGTTGACCAATTACTACATCCTCCGCAGAGTCATGGACGAATGGCAGAAAGAATGTCTTCCCGTTCGTGTGGTTGACGTGTATTGTCAGCAGAAGGACGTCCTTACGATTGGGTGGGTGTCGGAGGAACGAGAGTCCGGACACCTGGAAATTTCCATCCACACGAAGACGCCCTATGTGTGCCGGAGGCCTCATCGGAAGCGGAGGAACCGGAACTCGGCAGACCTGTTTCAGCAGACTCTCCGGCATAGAATCGAGCGGATCACAATGCGGGCCGAGGATCGGCGCATTTGCGTCCATTTGTCGTCCGGTCATTCCTGGATCGTCCAGATGTATGGGTCGATGAATGTCTTTTTGGTCGACGCCGATTCCATGGTGCTGGAGAGTTTCAAAGACAGCCGCATCTGGGAGGGCCGCCAGCTGTCGGAAGCCGCACGCGACGAATCATGGAAGTCCAAGGAGACGTTTGCGGCGCGCTTTCCGGATGTGTCGGCAGTGGAAAATGCGTTGTCTCACGGCATGGCCGGATTTCACCGCGCGTTGGCGACCGAGTTTGGCTGGAGACATCGGAAGGGGACGAACTCTGTGTACGCTGCATTGACGGAATTCCTGGATGAAATGGCCGAATCGAAACCGCGACTGTATTTTCGACGCGACGAACCGATCCTGTTATCGCCTGTGGCGCTGACGCACTTGGAAACAAAGTACGAAGAGATCAAAGAGATCGTCCTGGATACGTATAACGATGCCGTTACGCGGTATTTGGAAGAACGATGGGCCTTCGATGCGCGAAACGCACGGAGGATGGCCGTACTTCGGGTCGTCCGTCATCGGTTGCGACGCAACCGGGCGTTGCGGCGGCGGTTGGAGGACGATCGACTCAAAAACGACGAATACGTGATCGAAGAGAAGAGGGCCAATCTACTGGCCATTGAAGTGAGTCGAATTCGGCGCGGGATGGACAGCATCGCGTGCAAAGATATTTACGAAAACAATGAACCGATCTGTATCGGACTGGATCCGAGATTATCGCCGCAGGAGAATATCGCACGCCGTTACAGGCGCGCCCGCAAAATGAAAGAAGCGCTGATCCATATTGCCCGGCGTTTGGACGAGTTGTCCGGCGAACAGCAAGATCTGGAAGACGCTCTCCGCAGACTGGACGTTGTGTCGGACATTCCGTGGGAAGAGGTGGAGCGGCTTCACGGAGACTTCCTGCGGAAGGGATTCTTGCAAACGGAAGCGGAACCCGCGGAACCGGAGTCCGTGTTCCGGGAGTATCGGGTCTTTGGCGAGTGGCGTGTTTTCGTCGGGCAAAACGATGCGAAGAACGATCAATTGACCTTTCGTTTTGCGAAGAAAGACGATCTGTGGTTCCATGCCCGGGATGTCCCGGGTTCGCATGTGGTGTTGAAGAAGGATGGCCGCAGGGACAATCCATCGAAGCGGTCGTTGGAAGAGGCGGCCTCCATCGCGGCGCACTTCAGCAAATCCCGGACGAGTGCGCTCGTGCCGGTCATCATGACAGAGAAGAAGTACGTACGGAAGCGCAAGGGGGCGGCGCCGGGAAAGGTCGTGGTGGAGAGGGAAACCGTTCTGATTGTCGAGCCGCGCGAGGCCGATTGGCGAGTGGACGGGAGCAATTGAAAAGCAGAGCGATATGTGCTATGTTTGACCACGCAAGGAGGTCTGTTTGAGCGCAAATTACCAGTCAAACCTGGCGGACTTGTTGACCACGGCAACGGTCTTGCTGACCATGAGTGGCCGCACGAAGCAAGAGGTCATTGACGAACTTCTCGGTGTCATGCAGCAAGCCAATCGATTGCACGACGTGGCCGCCGCACGCAAAGCGGTGATCGAACGCGAAAAGAAATTGTCCACGGGTTTGGGTCGGGGAATTGCCGTTCCACACGGCAAGACCGTCGCTGTGTCGCACTTGTGCGGAGCGTTTGGAATTCATCGGGAGGGCGTGCTGTTTGATTCGGCGGACGGTCAGCCGTGTCATTTGTTCTTTTTGATTCTCTCTCCGATGACGGAATCCGGTCCGCATGTGAAAGCGCTCTCGGATATTGCCAAACACTTGCGACACCCGGAGATTCGTGAGCGCCTCCTGACGAGCACGAGCGCGGAAGACATACTGAATATTTTTTCGACAAAGGAACAATCATGAAGTGGTTCCTGTTCTGGGTCGCCCTCTCCTCGCATGCATCGGAGAAGCTGCTGATTCCGATGGATCTCAAACAGACCGATCATTTGAAAGCCTACGGGGTTGCTTTCGCTTCCCTCACACGCGGGAATCAGGTCGAATGGCTGCTCAATTACCGGGGCGGATCATTCCTGATGCCTCCCTCCGAGGAGATCGTCAGTCTGTGCCTCGTGCGGGGCGTGACCTTGGAAAAACTCTCTGCCTCGCAAGTGGCCGCGGTCTATCAGACGATTGAAGAAAGCAACATGGAGTCCATTCTCCTCGAGAAGGCGCCGCGCGTGGCCGTCTATACGCCGCCTGACAAGAAGCCGTGGGACGATGCGGTCACGATGGCTCTGGAATATGCGGAGATCCAGTACGACAAGGTGTTTGATTTGGAAGTGCTGCAGGGCCGGCTGGAAGAATACGACTGGCTTCACCTGCATCACGAGGACTTTACCGGTCAGTACGGAAAATTTTATGCGGCGTACGGTCGGTCTGCCTGGTATTTGCAGCAGCAGATGGATTATGAGTTGTTTGCGAAACAGATGGGGTACACGAAAGTCTCCAGGCAGAAACTGGCAGTCGTGAAGAAGATGCGGGACTACATCGCCAAAGGCGGTTTCCTCTTTGCGATGTGCGGCGCGACGGATAGTTTTGACATCGCCATGGCCGCTTCCGCAACGGACATTTGTGAGTTCATGTACGATGGCGACGCCGCCGATCCGGACGCCCACACGAAGCTGGATTATTCTCTCTGTCTTGCGTTCACGAATTTTCGCGTGGAGATGAATCCCTACGTCTACGAGTTTTCCGACATTGATTGGCCCTCCAGCGCCAATTCGCTCCTGCGGTCTCCGGAGGAGGATTATTTTTCGCTGTTTGAGTTTTCGGCCAAGTACGATCCGGTTCCAACGATGTTGACGCAAAATCATGTTGGTATCGTGAAGGGATTTCTGGGACAGACGACGGGGTTTCGCAAGTCGTTGATCAAAGACAACGTGATCGTCATGGGAGAAGACGCGTCGATCGGGGCCGCGCGGTACATCCACGGCAGTTTCGGTAAGGGGACATTTACGTTTTATGGCGGCCACGATCCGGAGGATTACGCGCATCAGGTCGGCGAGCCTCCGACGGATTTGGCGTTGCACAAGAACAGCCCGGGCTATCGTTTGATCCTGAACAATATTCTCTTTCCAGCCGCCAAGAAGAAGCCGCAGAAGACGTAGGAAGAGATGGTTCCTCGTATTCTCATCATCGGCGGCGTGGCGGCAGGTCCTGCGGCGGCGGCCCGTCTGAAGCGCTTGCGGCCTGACAGCGACGTCACTCTGTTTGAGCAGGGCGAACATATTTCGTATGGGACGTGCTCCATGCCGTATTTCCTGGGCGGTGATCCCGAACGCGCGGAGGATCTGATTCATTTCACTCCGGAACAATTCTCGAAAGAAAAAGGATGTTCCGTTCGCATTCGTCATCGCGTCGAACGCGTGATTCCTGTCCGACAAAGAATTCTCGTACGAAATCTCGACGCCGACGAAGTGGAGGAACTTCGGTACGATACGTTGCTGTTCGCAACCGGCGCGAGGAGCCGCGAGGTTTCTCATCCGCCGGCGGAAAACATCTTCACGCTCAGGACACTGTCCGACGCGAAACGCATTCACCACTGGATGACGAACTCATCCCCGCAGAGAATTCTCATCGTCGGAGGCGGATTTGTGGGAATGGAGCTGGCCGAGGCGATGTCGAGAAGGGCCTTGGACGTAACCGTCATTCATCGCGACGACTTGCCCGTGAATCAAGCCGAGCCTGAGATACGGGCGATCGTACTGGATGAACTTCGTCGCAAAGGAGTTCGATTCGTCGGTGGGGCGACGCCCGTCAGATGGGATGTCACGAACTCGCGTGTCGGTTCTGTCGAGACGACGACGGGCCGGATGGAAACGGACATGGTCTTGCTCGCCACCGGGTTTGTACCCAATTCCGAATTAGCCAGAGACGCAAGAATCCGGTGCGGATCGCGCGGTGGAATTGTGGTGGATGCGAAGATGAGAACGAATGTCGAGCATATCTACGCGGCCGGCGCGTGCGCCGAAGTGCGCCATCTGGTTTCGCAAAAACACGTTTTTCACCCGCTGGCGCAGACGGCCAATCTCATGGGACGAATCGCCGCGGCCAATATGGCCGGAGAATCTGAGGAGTTGGACGGAATTCTGGGCACTTCCGCCGTGAAGATCTTTGATCTGCAAGTTGCGTCGGTGGGTTTGACGCATCGGGATGCATTGAATCATGGAATCGATGCGGCGAGTTCGACGGTTTCCTCGCGTTCGCGCGGCCGCGACGACAGGGATTCCAAACCTCTCTTTGCAAAACTCGTCTACCATCGACGGACGCGTCGATTGCTCGGCGCCCATCTGGTCGGGGAGGAGGGCGCCGCGTTGCGTGTGAATACGATGGCGACGGCAGTTGCCAAGCAAATGACGGTGGAGGAGCTCGCCCGTATCGACATGATGTATACGCCGCCTTTCGCTCCCTTGTGGGATCCGTTGACGATTGCGGCGCGTCAGGCGAAGTGAATCGGTGAGGCTGTCGCGCCGGAGATCATAGACCTCCGGCACCGCTCACGTTTACTGTACGACCGCGTAAGTGGTATTCAGATCCCGTGGAATATCCGACAGTTTTGCGAGGTCGGATTTAATCTCTTCCGTCAGCCTGCCATACTTTTCTAGGAATGCTTTGGCGCCGTCGTAATTTCCCTCCGCCTGCAATTCCAGAATGGTCTTCGCCAGCGCTGCGATGCCGGCGTGGAACTTGTCGTGATGGACGACCCACTGTCCTTTTTCGTTGCGGCCGAGCGCTCCTTGTTCGGACAGAAATGCCATTTGGGCGATGTTCGCCTGCCCGTGTGCTTCTTCCGCTCCAAATCGGATACTGCGGAAAAGTCCTGCGAGGTAGGTGACTTCAAATTTCTTCAGCATTTCGTCGTCATACATTCCCTGACGCTTGAAGTATTCCATGTTGTACATCCCGACCACGTCGGCTTTCGCCTCTTCAAGAGGAGAATGCAGTTCTTTTAAGGCCTTGCGCACTTCCAGTTTGTCATTTCCGAAAACGTATCCACGACCCAGAGTGTGGGATACTTCGTGCATCGTCACAAAGGTTGTGAAGGCCTTTTGATCGATATACGGATGATCCTCCGGGGCGAGAAGCCGTTGACCCAGGGGAACCAGGATCGTCTGAAATTTGGCTTCCATGATGTTTTTGTACATCTGTTTCTTTCCACCGTATTCGTCATGAACCTTGGGGTCGTTGGGGAGAGACGCCGCGATGGTCTTGATGCCCGCCTGAAAATCGCCTCCGAAGTACGCGATGTTCACGACTTCGAGGACATTTCCTTTGCCGGCGCTCTTGCGATGGAACTCCCTCTTGGACGGCAGGTTCTGTTCGAGAGCATCCAGATGCGACTGGAAGACCTGAAGTTCCCTGGTGCCCTCTGGATCTTTGACCATGACCGCGGTTTCGTACGCAGTCTTGTAGTTGAACAATCCATCTTCGTAGTTCTCGATCGGACCGATCACGACATCGATGTTGTTGTCCTTGAGTTTCATCCAGAGCACATCCGACTCGTAATAATCATCTGTTTCGATCGCCTTTGCGCGGGCTGCCAGATAGTTCTTCAAGGATTCATTTTCCGCCAGATCGGACGCCTGTCGGAGATAGTTGGCAATTTCGGTCACGTGGGTTTTGTATTCCTCGTGATAGGGGACGGCCTTGAATTTATTCCCGTCTCGTCGTATCACGGAGTACAAGCCAGTGAGCTCGCCTTCTTCTTTCGGATTCGCCTTCAGATAGGATTCAAATTCTTCCTTGGTCATGTCGGCGGGATAGAACGTGCCACCGTCCGGACGTTTCGCCGGTCCTTGTCCCACGAATCGTTCTCCGTGGACACGATCGTACGGTCCATAATGAATCATCACGTAGGCGAAGGTATCTTTGGAGGCCGCATCCGCACGTGCTTTCAATTCATCCCGCACGGCGATGGCGTCGGCAGCCGTCTGTATCCAGAATATCTCGTCGGCATGTTGTCCGGCCTTGACCAGCAGATCGACGATCTGTTTTTCCTTGTCGGACAGGTGGGCCATTCCGATGGCAATTTCGATCGGCGCAAATTCTTCGACGCGTTTTTGCATTTCACTTTTCATAGCAGGTTCCTTTTTGGCCGAGCAGGCGGCCAGCATCAGGACAGGGAGCAAGATCATCGACTTCATGGTTTTCCTTTTGTGTGATCAGTCGGGCCAATATAGATGGGTCATGAACAGATTGCAAGGATCAGGATGGCTGGAGATGCGCGACATCACTAAAGTGAGAGAAAGTAATTCTACATTCCTGTGGAAGGGGCGTTTTATTTTGGTTCATCCGGATTTGCTATGGATCAAGCGCTGGAGGTTGAATTGGTGGATGTTATTGAGTAATGACAGTGATGACAGGCTGCCTATTCCTCAAGGCTTCAGCCTTGAGATCGACAAGAGAAGCGCACACCCCAAATCAGGGGCTTTAGCCCCACTGCCTGATATCGTGCCCTGCATCCGGGTTTGGATCCACCAAGTCCGGGCCGCCAAACGGTGTGGAAAAACTCTGCTACGGACGTAGAACGCGCGGGAAAAAGACTATGTTGCCGTGAGTGAGAATTTTCTGCGGAAGTATGGATGCTGAATCGTGAAGGGGTGGGTCGATTTGGGCTAAAGCCCGGATTTCCTTACTTCCGACATTGCATTCCTCAGGCTGAAGCCTGAGGGAATGATTCAAGAAGTCAAGAAGACAACTTGCGGATTCCGAAATCCTTAGAATTTCAAGACTGCCATTCCCTTTCATGGAGACAAATTGCAGTTATGTCCACAGTTAACCCGGATGAACCTTAATTTTACAAGGCAATCACAACCCTTTCCCTGTCCGAATCGATCAACGATTCCTGCCCCTCAAGAAATTCTGAAAACGATTCGTCGTTGAATCAATCCCGGATGGACGAAGTTTGAGCGATTTACCTGAGCACCTGCATTTTTCGGCTCATCACGATCGAACGACCATTGAACGGTGTGACGGCGAGTCGAACGACGTATACGCCACTGCTGACGGCATTCCCGCGACGATCGATACCGTGCCAGAACGCCTTGTATCGTCCGGGCTCGTGTATGTCATCGACGATCCGTCTCACTTCCTGGCCGAGAACGTTGTAGACGGACAATCGCACGCGGCCCTTGAGCGCGATGTCGTATGGAATGACCGTTGTGGGATTGAATGGGTTAGGATAGTTTTGACCCAGGGAAAAGTTCGACGGAAGGGATGCCCGTAATTCCTCCGTCCGGGCCCGAACAAAATCCGCATCTCCGGCAACCAGCGTAAAACGGTTGCTTTCCATCACGCGCACGCGGTATTCCTGAGTCGATCGGAGGTCAGTAAACGTGTTATTAGACAGGTCAACAAGAATGGCCCGGTAGTCCACAGGCAGGCCACGGCATTCCCAGGACAGCCGCGCGTCCTTCCTGCCACTTTGGTTTGTAACGACAAAATTCCAGGAATGTCCGTCCGCAGTTCCGGACCGTACGTCCGACGCCAGTGGAACGGAATTCGTGAATGCCAGTTCGATTCCCGGAGCCAGTAAAGGAGGTTCCGGATCATCCCAATCATCCACACCCGACAGGGCCTGACCGACAACGGCGGCAAAGTTATCATGATCTCTGTATTCGCCTGCCTCCGCTGACAGTCGGATCGACCAACTCCATCCGGGCGCCTCCACCGGTCGCGACAAAACAGCGTTCCACGAGAGCGCTCGCGATACAATGAAGGACGAATCAGGGTCCTTGTTGAAAATCGCGTAGGCCCCGTAGGGTTTGACAAGATTCGCTTGACCCCACGTGCCGCGATCGAGCATCCACACGGAACCGATTTTGGATGCGTCGGTGATCGACAGGTTGGCCGGGAAAGCGTGGGTCCATGGGACCAGGTTCCAACCGGGACGGAGCAAAAAATTATCGAATGAGGCAGGATCATGTGTGGTTCCCGACACCGGCAGGTGATCGTCGTATCCCATACGTTGTTGTACGAAATAAGCCTGCCCGCTCTGCAGTATCGTCTGGTCGGAAAACGTGCCGTCGGCGTAGCGTTGTACGCGCCAGTTCACCGGTTCGTTTTTGCCGTTGAATTGCTGAGAGCCCAGGATCGATGCCCACAGGTACGTGGTATCCAGCGGGAGGCATATGGTGTAGTATCCGTCTTCCTGAATGCCGTCGGGAAAGGCGCTGTTGAGCTGTATGGAGTTGATGGTTGCTGCATTGACGCGGACCGGAATCGCGCCGTTCGCAGTGGCCGGAGAAAAAACGACTCCGGCGGAATTTTGCGCGCGAATGCGTTATCGCAGACCTTCGCGGGTTACGGCAGATGCAGGGATCGATCCGGAGTATTGAGAACCCCCGACTGGAGTCAGGACGATGGAATCCATCTCTGACTGACTTCCGCGGCCGTAAAATAATTGGACTGCTGGATTGGAGCCGCTCACATTGGCAGTGACGTCGATCGTAGTGCCTTCGAGGGGAGGATTGGGCAGAAATGACACCGAACCGATCGCGGGAGATTGTTCGGCCGTTGTGATCGCGGCGGCGAAACTTTTCAGGCTTTCGAATCCGCTTTGATCAATCGCGCTTACCCGGTAGAAATAGACCGTGTTGGGCGACAGGCCGGAGTTCTGATACGATTCCGACGTTGTGGAATCGATCTGGGACATACTGGTCGAATCGGCGCCCCGGTAGATGCGATAGCGGAGTAACGGTACACTGCCGCCGCCGTTTTGCCACGCGAGACTGACGGAAGTTAGAGACGGTGTTCCACCGAGATTCGTCGGTCGAAGTTGCAGATTAAATTCGTTCGGTGATCTGGCACCGGTCGATAGACGGAACTCATCAATCATCCCTCTGAAGGGGAAGGATCCACCCCCCTGACTGCCCAGTAGCAATTCTCCGTCATTGTCCGTGCTTCCGGCTGTCGGGAGGGTAGCGGCTACATCCAATTCACCATCCACGTATAATTGAATGTCTGTTTGACTGATTACAGCCGCTATGTGATGCCAACGGCCGTCCATGACTACACGCGTTCCGCTCACACCAAAATCGCCGAAACTGTTTACATTGACGGCAACATTAAGAGCACCGTTAGCCTCTATGCCCGTCATCCAACCAAATCCGCCGGTTCCCCTCTTATGAAAGGGATGTCCTGAAATGTTTGGAAGCCCAAGCGTATTCCACCAAAGTTCTGCGGTGAAGGTTCCTGAGCCGAAATTCAGAGAAGGAGAGTGAGAAATGTTGATGCTCTCGAAAGTGGTGGAGAAACTTCTTGATTTCCCGAATCGTCCATCGACAACCGTTGTACCGTTGGCTGTTCCGTGATGGCTGCCACCTGAGGCGTCTGTGACCACGGAACCACTAATTTCGTTCATGTGCATGATAAGAGTCGTATTTCCGTCCAGTAGATATTCGCCGGGCAAGAATCCCTGCGGAGTGGCAATGGCTTGGTTCGAAAAGTCGCTCTCGGTTCCCGCGCTATCAACGGCCTTGATACGGAAGTAGTACACCGTTCCAGGCGGGGGAACACCGACCGCCTTTGTTGTATCATTTCCCGCTGTGCTGTCCCATTGCGACACAGGATTCTGGGATGTGCCGGCGAATATCCGATAACGCAGAACGTTGGGTTCTAGATTCTTTCTCCATTTCAGGTCAACGAAATAACTCGTTGTCATGTTGGGTGTAGCGATGAGACCATCCGGTGGCGCGACGCCCCGTGCGACGTTGGAAATGCGTATCTCGTCCACGGTTCCGTTGACAAACTCACCTCCAAGATGGCTGGCTCCGATAGATACGTTCGTTCCGCCACTTAAATCCGCCGCGTAGTCGGCTTGTGCAACCAGGATTCCGTTTTTGTAAATTCGCAGTACGTTACTCATATCTCTCGTGACGCGAAGATGGTACCACATACCCGGCGTAATTTCACCGGGTGCACTTGTGAGTTGGCCGCCCGCACCGTCAAAATTGATCCGTCCGTCTCCGAAGACGCCTAGCCACCATGTTCCGGTCGGCTCTCTATTGCCGATGAGGTTTTGATGATCGCCGGGTAAACCGAACGCATTGAAATTGACCCACAGTTCGACGGTAAACGGGTCCATTCCGAAATTGCCGTCATGGTTTACGGTCACGACATCGCTCGTTCCATCGAAACTTCTGGCCTTCCCATACTTCCCCTCCACGACCGACGTGCCGGTGGCAAAACCTGAGTTATTGTTACCGCTGGCATCATAGAGCGATGAATTGTTCAGATCGTTCAAATGCAGGAGGACTAACGTGTTGACGTCCGATACAAATTCTCCGGCAATGGGATTGGGCACCGCACTCACTTCGTTGGAAAAATCACTTTGACTTAATGCCGTGTCCACGGCGACCAGCCGATAATAATATGTCGTACCGTTATTGAGTCCGGAAATCGTTCGCAAAGTATCGCCCACGTATGACAGACTGTCGATCTGCGTCGTGGGATTCGATGAAGTACCTCCAAAAATTCGGTAGCGCAGAAAATTGGGCTCGATATTTTTATTCCATGTCAGGTGAACCTGCCGGTCACTGGTCGAGGCCACAAGTCCATTTGGCGGGGCGATATACCGATTGACATTAGAGATCCTGACCTCGTCAATCGTTCCGTCCACGAATTCGCCGCCTCCGTAGATGGCGCCTATCGACACGTTGGTCCCGCCGTTGAGGTCTGTCATCCAGGCTCCAGAGCCCACCAATGTATCATTCTTATAAATTCGAATCGAATTCTGCACATCGCGCGTCACGGCAATATGGTACCATACTCCCGCCGAGATTCTCCGGCCCCGCTCGTAATTTGACCGCTGCCTCCATCAACATTGATCTTGCCGTCGTCAAAGACGCCAATCCACCAGTTACCGGGAGTCCGGTTCCCAATGATATTTTGATGTGGCGCGGAAAGCGAGTTCAGGTTTATCCAGAATTCGACGGTGAAAGGGCCGGTTCCGAAATTACCGTTATAGCTGGTGTTAATGACGTCGCTGGTGCCGTTGAAACTTCGGGCTTTGCCGAACTGTCCATCCACGATCGTCGTGCCACTGGCGACTCCATGATAATTATTGCCGCTCGCATCATAGGCCGTGTCACCGCTTGTCTCGTTAAAATGCAAAAGCAAAACCGTGTTGGCGTCGGGCAGGTATCCCTGCGCGGGGGCGTATTCATTACCCGCGATGATCCCAAAGGACGCGCAGATCGCAATTCTTCCGGCAATTCTGTTAATGCAATTCATTGCTGTCATCACACGCACAGCTTCGACCGCTCGTATCATCCGTCCTCAGCAGGAGGATCCGAATTGTTTCTAGCAAAGCGGATTTCATGGATTCGGTGGAAATTGCACTCCCGGAATGCCCGCTTTGTCTCCACCGGATTTCTTATTCAGCAAGAACCATGCTCCTCCACCCAGGACGGCGGCTCCACCGGCCATCCACATCCACCGAGTGGACTTCTTGTCAGTGTCCAGCCTGGAGAGTCCCAAGGGGCCGGCGAACTCTATCGCGATCGACCTCATAATTTCCAGCAGCCCATCGGCGTCACCTTTGTAGTCGCGGTTGACCGTCCGCATGATATTGCTCGATTCCACGTCGATCATCCGAATATCGATTGTGAATATGGATCCGATCTTACCGATGTCTCCGGCGACGATGGACTGCACGCCCAGCAATTGTCCTACCTGGACGGCGCATTCTGTCGTATTGCACGCGTCCGATAGTATCAGGTCCTGCTCCTTCAGGATTTCGTCCATCTCGGCGCGCTCCAGAACCTTGAAGGCGCCCGTTCGAACCAGCTGTCCGCGAAACCGGTTGGTCAACGTTGCAGACTCGTTTCGGGAAAGCTCGCCTGTCGAACGAAAGTCAATGACCGCCACCGTGGTGACCGGTCCATCTTTCTGCGCTTGGGCTGATGGGAGGGGGAGCAGAAGGAAGATACAGATAGAAGCGCCGCTGAATTGAAGAAGAGTTTCAACCATGAATCTCTCCGGACATTGGCAACACACTGCTCTGGAATGACCCAATATAACTCATCTTGCGGGGGATCGGCAAGTTTTTTTCCGCGCCAGAATCGACCGGAAAAAATTCCTTAGGACAAT
Source organism: uncultured Bacteroidota bacterium (assembly GCA_964602985.1). Taxonomy (GTDB): domain Bacteria; phylum CLD3; class CLD3; order SB21; family SB21; genus CAYZJB01. The sequence goes on along the minus strand of CAZRTJ010000026.1, from coordinate 5,808 downwards.
ACAGCGGACGGGACTATCTTCCGCCGCGCGGATGCGCAAATTGGACAAATATGCAAAATATAATCAGATAGAAAGGTCACATGACCGGCTTTCACGACTATTCCATCGAACCCATCATTCTCAAGGCGCTGGACGAAATGGGTTTTGTGACTCCATCGGAAATTCAGGCACAGGCGTTGCCGATCTTACTGGAGGGTCAGGACGATTTCATCGGTCAGGCGCAGACGGGCACGGGCAAGACCGCCGCGTTTGGAATTCCTCTCGTGCAAATGATCCAGGCGTCTGACAAACACGTGCAGGCGATCGTGTTGGCTCCCACGCGGGAGCTGGCCGTGCAGATCAGCGAAGAGCTTTCGCGATTGGCCAAATACAAAAAACTGAACATCCTGCCCGTCTACGGCGGACAGGACATTGGGTCACAACTGAGACGTTTGCGGCAGGGAGTTCACATCGTCGTGGGGACGCCGGGACGCGTGCTGGATCATCTGAACCGCGGCTCGCTTGATCTTTCCCGGATCCGACATTTCGTATTGGACGAAGCAGACGAAATGCTCGACCGTGGATTTCTGGAGGAAATTGAAACGATCCTGTCCCACGGGGGTACCGACCGCCGTATCTGGTTGTTCTCCGCAACACTGAGCCGGGAAATCCGCGCGATCGCGTCCCGGTACATGACGGAGCCGGAGGAGATCCGGATCTCGCAGACTACGGTCACGACGGCCAACACCGAGGAACATTACTATGTGGTCAAGGAACATCACAAACTGGAAGCGCTTTGCCGTCTGATCGATCATGCTGCGGACATGTATGCGATCGTTTTTTGTCAAACGAAGATTCAGACGGCGGATGTCGCTGAGAAATTGGTGCTGAAAGGATTTAAGGCGGAGGCCCTGCACGGAGATATGACGCAGGCTCAGCGGGATCAAGTGATGCGCAAGTTTAAATCCAAAGGAGTCCGCTTACTGGTTGCGACGGACGTGGCCGCACGCGGAATCGACGTCCACAATCTGACCCATGTGATTAATTATTCTCTCCCTCCGGAATCCGAGAGCTACATTCACCGGATCGGCCGTACCGGCCGCGCGGGGAAGACTGGCATTGCCATCACCCTGGTCACACCGGCCGAAAGTTCGCGACTGAGGCGCCTCGAAGGACAAACGCGGAAGAGGATGACGCATTCGAAAATTCCGGGTCTGCAGGATATCATGACGGCGCGCATGGAGAGACTGATCGCGGAATTTGAGCAGACCATCCAGGCGAAAGAGACGCCATCCGGCTATGCCGACCTCTGGCGAGAGACGTTGTCGAAATACGAGGGCGACGAAGTGGCCCTGGCATTTATCCAACTGCTGAGCCGTGAAATCCTGGAAAAATACGAGGACGACAAAGAGCTCAATGTCAGCGAAGTGAGAATGTCCAGAGATCGGGAAGACCTTCCGATGGTGACACTTCGAATCAATGCCGGGTCACGGCAGGGAGTACAAACGGGGGCCGTCGTCGGCAAGATTTGCAATCTGTGCGGGATCGAAAACCGACAAATCGGACGAATCTTCATCCAGGATGAGTTTACGGAGGTGAAAATCGTGTCGGAAGTTGCGGACAAGGTTATTCGGAAGATGAACGGAATTTCATTTGCCGGTAAGAAGATCGCAGTGGCTCATGCCGATCGAAAGCTTGGAAATTTACACCAGGCTATGGACAAGCGATTTCGCAGACCGAGATAAACTTACAAGTGGAAAACTAAGCCGAGGGACAGATCAACGCCGGACAGCCGGAGTTTGTGGCCACTGACGCTCCGCGTCTGACGGATGCGGTTGCGGCGGGCATCGCGATCCCAATATTCGAACGCCATCGCAGGAACGGTCATCGCTGAGGAATTTCGTCCTGTGATTCGAAACTGCGTGGACACCACGCGACTCCAATAGAAATCGACGTTAAGGGAAGCCTCAAGCGTTAGGACGTTTCCAGAAAACCGTTTTTGGAAGGTCGTATCGTCGGTGGCGGTCGATCCGCTGACATACAGATACTTGTGAGTAATTTGATCCTGAAACATCGCAAGACCCATCCCCGAACCAATGGCCACTTCAAAGCGAGAGACTGGGATGCGAAAAGGCACGAGAACGAACTGGCCATGCAAAGAGAAGATATTGGCGGTGATTTTCTCCCACACGTCAAATCGAGCATTGGGAACGGGCTGAGAGGAGGCGGCCTGCTTGTACCAATTGCTTGAATAAAAAGTTCGTGGACTCCAGGCGCGAATCTCACCGCCCACACGCAGTCGGGGGGTGAGGTCGAACTGAAGCCCCATGTAGTTAGAGTAGACGAGAGGGTCATTGAAATAGACATAGCCAGAACCGCCATAAGCACTGCCGATTGCGGTGGATGTTCCCCAATCCACTTGGGAGAAGCCAATCGTTACATGAGTGGAACGTCGTCCCCGTGTGTGGAGGGTATCACGCTCTGCGGAAAGAAGAATAGAAAACGGAATCACAAGGAACACGCACGATCGAAACATACCCATACCCGAAGGAAATAAGAAATTATCAAATGTTATTCATGGAAGACGTCGTGGAATCAGGAGAAGCTACGACATCCGACGGGACTGCCAATGACCCAAACAGGGCAAAAAATCAATGCGAATGAATCCGCCGAATCCAAAATCGGTCGATCCACTCGAAAGCGAGGACGATCGCAATCGCCGCCAGAACAAGGTGCAGGTTGTTACCAACCAACGCCATCGTTCCATCCATGGTCAGACCAACCTTGTCGCGCAGACGGTTGACCCAGTCCCTTGCCGTATCTGTTTCGATGCGGAGGTCGGACAGAGACGTGAAGTAGACCGTTGCCATAACCGCTGCCAGTCCGAGCGCCGCCATCATCCAGCCTTCTTTCCTTTCCGCCCGACGTTGTTCGAGAGAATGGACGCGGGACATCACCGATTCGGTCACCGACAACGTGTTCGACTCGCTCCGTCGAACGGTCGCCGCCACCAGCCGATAGGCCTCGACAATCGATTGGCAGTCCTCGCATTCGGTCACATGAGCGGAGATCTCCGCGTCGCCCTGTCCAGTCGCAAACGATTGCAGCTGTTCGTCCGTAGGATGGTTCATAAACATGCAGCTTCCTGGTTCAGTCTGTTGATCAAAAGGTCTTTCAATTTCCTGCGGGCACGGAAGAGATAATTCTTGACCGTACCTTCCGGCATCTTCATGATGGTACTAATTTCATGATAACTCATTTCGTCCACATGATAAAGTGTTAAGATATTTCGGTACGGCGAAGGAAGCTTATGGATTGCCCGGTCCATCAGTTTGGTTCTTTCCTGAGAGAGAACGCCCTGGTCGGTGGTTTGCCCATCCTCATTCACATACCGGTCCAGGAAATGATCGTCGGATTCGTGGTCCGATGGCAAATCGTCATAAAGCTGTGCCTTTTTTTTCGTCACGAAATTCATGGCCGTGTTGTGTGCGATTCGGGCGATCCAGGTTGAAAATTTCGATTCCTTCCGAAAGGACTTGAGATGTTGATACGCTTTCACAAAAACATCCTGGGCAATTTCTTCTTCGTCCGAGCGATTTCGAACCAGTCCACCCACAACGTGCGCAACGAGCTTCGAATAGGCCTCCACAATATGCCGATACGCTTCCGTATCCCCGTTCAAGACCCGTTCGATGTATTCGTGCGCCGGCTCCACCATGGTTTCCAAGGGACAAATGTGTTGGGGAAAGGTTGCATCAACCGGTCGGATAAACAAGGATTTTCCCTGCAACCTTTTTCCGACTGACCAGTCTCATGGGAAGACCACAACCAATAAGAAACCAACAAGAAAGGATACTTGTATGCATGGCATGGAATTTCTCATTCCGATCGCGTTTTTCACGATCATTTACATGATCGTTCGAACGGTCAGTGAAAATCGCACGAAACGACAGTTGATTGATCGGGGACTGGTCGATGAAAAGGCAAAGATGTTATTCACCACACAGATGCGTGATAATCCGTTGCAGTCTCTGAAGTGGGGTTTGGTCTTGATCGGCATCGGCGTGGCGCTGGCCGTCGGTGAGATGTTCCCGCGGACCTTCACAGAAGGCGGTGTCATGGGACTGATGATGCTGTTTGCGGGACTGGCATTCATCGTTTACTTCGTGCTGGCCAAGAAAAAAGATCAAACCGGTGCATAATGGAGCGCTTATGAAAACGATTTGTTGGATCAGTCTGTGCGTGGGTTTGGCCTCGTGTCACTTTCGCGACTGGAGCGACACGGAGGACAGTGCGTATGTATACCGGCGTGATCACGGCTGGGAATCGGTTCGCATCCAATCGATCGGCCGGGTGGCGTTGAATGATCAGGGAACGGACGTGGACTCGATTTCGCGAGGCGGTTATCTGCGCTTGGAGCGAAAGTCCCTGCTGCGGGAATATGCGTATGTGGTGACGCCGAAGGATGACGGATCTCTCGACAAGGTGTTCATGATCCAACGCCAGGTGACGGAGACGGATCCGACAACCGAGCCGTTCATCCAGGAAATGATGGACATTGTCCGGTTTGAGACGCCGATTGGCGCGGAGGTGCGAGCCGAACGATTGTACCGCTCGGGTGGGGCCGATGCCGTGATTCGGGAAGCGTCCCGTGTCGAATCCAACCGCGCCAAGAGTGTTCTCTTACGCGAGGGGATGCGACAGGCACTGGCGGATTCGGTGGATGCGCGTCCCTTTCTGGAAGCGGCCGGTCGCAGCATCGAAAGCAGCAGTGCGTTGGCAGGTTTTCTGGACAGCGCATCCTTCCTCAAACCGGGCGATTCCCTCTGGACCGAGGATTTGTTCCGAGTGTGTGAATCGGTAGAGAGCAATACGCGTCGGAGTGAGACCATCCTTCTGCTGGCCGCGCGGCGGACGATGACTCCGGTCATGCTGGATGCGGCGCTGGAAGCCACGGCCTCGCTGACCAATTCTACAAAGAAATCTGAAACCCTTTCCGGTCTACTTCCGTATGCCACCTCGACCTCGAGCAGTTGGTCCCATTGGCTGCGCGTCATCGACGGTATCGAATCCAACACACAGCGCAGCGATGCCTTGCAGGACCTGCTCGAACAACCGGGAATGACGACGGGACATCTCATGGAAGTGATAGACGTGACACGCAGAATGGAATCGAATAAACAACGGGCAAATGTTTATGAGAAGATGGTCCGGCGATATCCGTTGGATGATGGGTGGTTGGATAAACTGCTGGACGCCCTGCGCGAGTTGGATTCGGGTCAGGCGCAGGAAAGAGTCTTGACAGAGATCATTCAAAAGCCGAATGTGAGCAAGACGGTGTTGCAACGTGTGCGGGAAGCCGCGGACATGTTGTCTTCTCAGTCGGCGAGGCTTCGTGTGTCGGATGCCGTAAGCGACAAGTTGACCGGTTCGTAATCAGATATGCCCAACTGGGTGGAGGGACGCGTGCAGTTCAGTCGTTTTCTTTTCCTGTCGATTGTGTGGGTAGCCATGGCCGTGGGACAGGAACCCATCGTGCTCCGTGGAGTTGTCCAGGATTCAGCGAGCGGGGAATTCCTGCCGGTCGCCAATATTCAAGTGGAAGGCACCTATCAGGGAGCGATTACCAACCGCGACGGACAGTTTCAATTGCCGGTGGCATCACTGCCCGTTACACTGGTGATTCGATACATCGGCTATGAGACGGGTCGCGTCGAGGTGCGGGAATCCGGGACACTGGTGATTCGTCTGCGTCCGCTGGCCATCCAGATGCGTGAGGTCGTGATCACCGGAGAGGATCCGGCCGTCGGCATCATGCGCGAAGTGATC
>CAZRTJ010000025.1:0-50312 GCA_964602985.1 uncultured Bacteroidota bacterium | reverse complement strand
GTAACTGAGCTGGTGGGCGGAATCTGCGCCACAGGCGCATGAGCCTCCGGTTCAGAACCGTCGACCTACTGAATATCCCGACTCGTCGGGACTCTCCCAGCTGTCAGCTACAAAAACCGAATTTCGAAGAACCTTTGTAACTGAGCTGGTGGGCGGAATCGAACCGTCGACCTACTGATTACAAGTCAGTTGCTCTACCAGCTGAGCTACACCAGCCTTCCAAAGCGGCGAAAATATATGCGGCACTCTGTATAAAGTCAAATAGATAATCCTCCGGTGCGTGAGAACCGCGTGGAACGTGACATTGAACGTGGCAGGAAGCAAAAAAAGGTCGTCCGAAAGGACGACCTTTTTTCTAAAGAAAAAGCTGTATCACGGTATAGCTATATAGCTTGCCAGATCCAACAGCGGGATCGAACTTCCAAAATGGGCATTAATTGTCTTGATAAATCCATTGGCAACTACAGCATAACCTAGCGTATTTGGATGCACTCCATCCAAACTGAAGATGCCGCCGCTAATAAAGTCCGACTTAACGTTAATGCCGCCGCCGATATTGTACCCGCTACCTGTGGCACCGGATACTGCGGCAATGTCGCGGAGAAGACCGTTGGCGTCGAACACCGCTGCTCCGTATGTGGCCGCAATCGCCGCAATTGAGTCATTGTATTGGGCAGTTGTTGCGCGCAATGATGTTACCTCACTTTGCGTCAGGGTAAAGGAACCTGGGAGCGGCCCCAGTCCGCCTGCAATCGTCCTGCCAAAGCCCAATCCAAACCCAGTCTGTGCAGACAGGAGTATGTATGAGATGTTGGATTCGGCAAACAAGGTCGGTATCGCAGGCAGAGCGGGATTTAATTTGTGGAGCGAATCTACGTCCGACATCTTGATGGTCGTCACGAACGGTATTGACGTCACATCGGGAATATTGCCAACTGCGATATCAGGAGAGCTTGGCAACCCAGACAGTCCGCCGATCATCGCACGGAAAGCGCCGCCAAACTGAGCCGGTGTTGCGACTGCGGTGCCGCTTCCCTGGGTTGCGGCCCCAAGGACTTCGTTGTTCCCCAACCAAAATGTCACAAATGTGGGATTCAATGCACCAGCACGCGCCAACCAAGTCTGGCCTTGCAGGACGATATCGAATGCTGTATTTCCAGTCAAAGAGGTTGCACTACTTGTCACAGTGGGAGATTCAATTAGTAGCGCTCCGGGCACGCCCATGTTGTGATAGGGAGCCGGTCCTGACGGCGTGTTGTCCAAGTTGGTATTCCGCACAACGAAACGTGGGTTACCCAAGGTGTCAAAAGGAATAGCGTCAAAATCTACCCATCCGGTGGGGCCATCACCGCCTAACAAGGGTTGGGTGAAATTAGCACCATGCCCCAACTGTTGGGCAATCAAGTTGGGATAGCTGACCTCTTGAAAGGTCTGCCGCCAGCCAGCAACTCCGCCGGCGCCAGAACTCTGTATGCCCGCAGTCAGACTATTGCCAATAGCCACATACACCGAGAAGTCAGCCGTGCCGGAGCCTTTTTCCGGATCAAATGTATCCCCTTTCACATCTGCATAATCCGGAGAACATGCCAAAGGCATGATAACGGCAATAACAATTGCCATTATTCGAAACATGAATCTGTTCATGAGTAATATTCCTCCGATTATTTGGCGCCAAACGTGTATCCGACTCCGAGGGAGAACAGATTCACGTGAGAGTTATAGGTTCCATCGAAGCCATCCACGTTATTCTTGGTGCTTCGCTCGACAAAATTAACCGCCAGATAGCTGGCGTCCAGCGTGAAGGCATCGCTGATCTTGTAGCCAATTCCCACGCCGATATCGTGCCGGTTGGCATCCGGGAGCAACGGGCTGATCGTATTTGCAGGGGCCGGCGTCTTGTCGAAGATGTATCCCACGCGGCCGGCAAATTTCTCCGTGAACCAATACTCGCCGCCAAAGCGAACCTGCCAGGAATTCTCGTAATCTTCTTCGATGACACTGGACGACGACACCTGATTGTCTGGGAATTCGATCACGATCTGCTTGAACGTTCCCCAGCCGACATACGCAAAATCAACTTCGGCATTCCATTTGTCTGTTTTGTAGGCAACACCCGTGACGATGCTGTTCGGGAAATTCAGGTACTTCGCATTGCCGTCCTGCTTGGTGCCTCCGAAGAGGGGGTTGGCCAGCGTCGCCGCGACATTGGCATCGACCACCGGATTGCCCGTGGCCAGCTGTGTGAACTCGGCATCGCCCTTGTACGTGTTGTGGAGCAGATGCTTGTAGTCGACGCCGATCGACCAGTTCTCATTGATCTGATACAGCGCGCCCAGATGCCATCCCAGTCCAAATGCATCGGTACCGGTCAGCTCCACCTCGACAACATCGTACACCTGTGTGGTTGTTCCGTCGAAGTACGGTTGGCCTTGTCGGCGCTTGAGGGCGACTTCCGACCATACGTAATCCACGGCCGCTCCGACGGAAAACTTGTCATTCACCTTGTACGAGAATGTCGGGGAGACATACAGGACCTTGATGTCGCCCAGCAACGAACGGAATCGTCCGCTGAAGTCGTCTTTCCACTCGGTGCCGAGTCCGTACGGAGTCGTGATCGACAAGCCGGCCGCCATCTTGTCATTGATCTGGTATGCCGCATGCGCATAAAACGGCGGGAACCACTTTGTCTTGGCGGCGTCGCGCGCGGCGGTTCCCGGGAAGGGATTGCCCCCGGTGAATCTGGACTGCGACTGCACGGGCGTCAGTCCGAAGTAAATCCGCCACTGTCCGGGTACGCCGTACATGGCCAGTCCGGCTGGATTGTAGAATCCGGCCGACGCGTCCCACGGTCGCGCCACGAAGGCGCCGCCTTGAGCGGTCGCGCGCGCGCCCTGTTCATAAATGGAGAAGCCTCCTGCCCATGAATCCGCTGTGTATCCGATCAGCGCGATCATGCAGAGGCGAGCAAACACGGTAACGATTCTGGAGTGCATCGTAACCTCCTGCGAGTTGTGTGAAAAGTTCTGAGAAAAGCTAATGAAAGGTCGAGGAAATGTTACGGAGAGAAAGCGAAATAGTCAACTAAGGTTTTGTGATGGACAAGTCGTCAAACGACACATGCACTTCGGGCAGGACGGCAAATCCGATGCTGCCATTCAGAAACGTGCGGTCTTCGACGCACGCGACCTCCCGGTCATTGATATAAAACGTGTGACGTTCCCGCACGGCGTGCACCCGCAGACGATTGCCGCTGTTCAGCCGGATCGCGTCCGATCGTACCCAGTCTTTGATGTACTGCCAATTCCCGTACACGTACTTGCCGATGCAGAATTGTCCGTCGCCATTGATGAAGAAGATATACGAATCATTCGGTCCGAAGATCCGATACATCAGGCCGTATCCGCTGACGGAAGAACCCTGAATCCACTGCGTCTTCACGCTGACGTCAAAGTCAGCATAGGGCGCCTCGAGCCAGGACGAACTCCCATACTCGGGATCGTAGATGTGATAACTCCCGTTTCGAACATAATTGAACCGGTCTTCGTACCATCCGTTGGAGTGATCAAAATTTTCTGTAAATAGGATTTTGGATTCTGTTGCGTTGCGGCCGCCGTCGCCGGACCGCCAGGTCTCAAATTCGCGCCGAACACGCACCGCGTCGAACCGACGAGAGATGGCGAGATAATCGCTGTCGAAAACACCGTTGCTGTCGGCATCCACCCAACCGATCTGACCCGAGGTAAATTCGCACAGGGTCAACTCGTTGTTCTTCATCAGACAGGGGAATCGCGTTGTCCCTCCAATGTCGTGATTGCCGTTAATGACGTTCAGCCGTCCCGACCGGTCGGTCGCCGAACTGATGCCCGCGTATTCGTCCAGCGCATTGAAGATGTGTCCCGTTTCGTGCGCGACGACCTTCCACACCTGGCTGAAGCCCCACCCGTTGCACTTGTTCGTGATCACCATGTACGGACCGCCGAGATACGCCCACGCAATGCCGCTCTTCTCGCGGAAATATCCGTCATCGTCGTTCGTCGCCGGCGCCACAAAGATCGTGAACGCCCAGTCGGTAGCATACTTATCGCGGAGATCGTTGGCGAATTCACGACTGACGGTCCAGTCTTCGCCATCCCGATATCCGAGGCTGTCCATCACCTCCCGTATCCAAAGCGAACTTTCCTCCTTTGTTCGTTGGATGGGTTCGTACTGCGTGTGGAAGCTGTGAATCTCGTACGTCCATGTGAGCCCGGCCTTGTATCCGCCAACCTCCGTCCACCAATCCAAGCCTCGTTGGATCTGGACGAGGACATCCTCTTTGTCTTCCTGAGTCCAGGCTTCCGCTTTTCGGTCCAATCGCCCGTTGCTTTCGACAAAAACGACAGCGACGGCCACGGACCCCATCATGTATTCACTGGTCAGGTAGAAGTTCTTTTGTCCGCGCAGGATGAATGAATTGTTTGTCTGTTGGAGGTCCGGTGCGCGCTGCGGGTGGTCATCGTGTTCTCCCCTCGGATCCAGACCACGGGTGACAATGTTTTGCTGGAATCGGGTATTCCACGTGTGGCGGATCAGTTGACGAGCCGGGATCGTGGTCGCCAGAGGCTCTGACGTGATCAGGCGAATTCCACGAATAGCGGCGAGTTGCTTTTGTCCGTCTGGGGTGACGGAGGCTTCGAGTGCGCGGTCCTGCGGCCAGACATGGATGACATGGCCGCCGGTTGCCCGGATGATTTTGTGAACTCCCGCCGTTTCCTCTGTATTCAGGGAATCCATCGTAATCCACGTCCGCTGTCCTTCGAAGAGGGATTGAGAGAAGAGGGGACTCGCGCCGCTCAATAGCGCGAGACAAAATGTGAGAAATGCGCTACGCGTCCGTCGGCTCTTTGGAAACGGTTTGGGTAGGAGTCTCTCGTTGCTGGAGGATCTGCTGTACGAGGGATCCCGCGGCAGACGTGTCCGCTTTGATGACCTGACCATCCATGGTGACGAGCGGCGTACCGGGCATCTTGAATTTGCGCCGACCGGTCGTTCGTTGAGTGACAAATGCCTGACGTTTTTCAGCGGTGTTGAGCCTCATGCGAACCAGTTCGTCGTAGATGCGCTTTTCCGGGATCTTCGTAAACGCGTATTCTTCCGTGTTGAGCGTATCGCTGATCAGTTTTGGGCCGAATTCCGGGTTCTTTCGAATAATGTCGAACATTCGGGCCCGTTGCTGGATGGAGAGATGTTTGAGTTCGATGCTGTTATCGACCTCCTGCACTTTCAGTCCTTCGAGGCCCTGTTCGTCGAATTTCTTCTTCCACTTGTAATATGTGGACGTGGAAATGCCGGCTTTCTCGCATGCCTTCTTCACAGACATTCCGCCGGCGATGTTGTCGAACAACGTCTTGCGCACGTTGAAGATCACGTCGCCGGCCATCATGTTGTCCTTGATGGCGACAAACGTGATGTCGTCGCTTTGCGGCGCGCCCTGTGTAAAGCCCATGATATCGTTGCGCATGTTCTCCACGAATGCCTTCGCATCCAGATGCGCGTGCCGCCGGATGGTTTCGAGGAATCGCTCATCTCCAAACAAGTCGCGCGCTGGGTTCATGGCTTCGGTGATGCCGTCGGTGTACGCGATCAGGATGTCGTCTTCGAGCAAACGAATGCTGTCGACTTCGATCGATTTGCCAAACAAGGTCCGGTCGGGGAGTGAGATTCCCACGGGGAATCCCTTGGGATTCAGGTAATACGTCTGATCCGTCGAGCACCGATGCAGGATCATGGGGTTGTGGCCGGCGCTGGCGTAGTGAATTCGGCGATTGCGTGCGTCCAGGATGATGTAGAACATCGTGACGAACATGCCCTTCTTCATATCGTCCACGACGAAATCATTCACTTTCGCCAGCACTTCGCCCGGGTTCTTGTTCCCGCGAGCCTCCAGGCGCAAGGCCGTGCGGATCATGGTCATGACCAGCGAGCCGGGGACGCCTTTGCCGGAAACGTCGGCGACGACGATACCGACCGTACGATCGTCGACGATCACGAAATCAAACAAATCTCCGCCGACTTCCTTGGCGGATTCATAGTAGGTCGCCAGATCGTACCCTTCGACGGAGGGGAACCCGATCGGCAGAAGCATGTGCTGAATCTCCTGCGCGACCTGGATTTCTTTCTGCAATTCTTTCTGCTGTACGAGGCCGATTTGCGCTTTTCGAAATTTCGTGGCCATTTCGCTGAACGCCTGTGCGATTTCGCCGACTTCATTGGACGTGTCGATGTCGACGTCGTCGGAGACGGTCTCGTGGCCCGCGGTCCGAATCCAGTCGGTCAGCCGCTGGAACGGCGAGATCATCCGTGCGACGAGCAGGGCGATTCCTCCGTACCCGACCATGAGGATGAACAGCGCAATCGAGAGGGCGATCAAGCGCGTCGTCAGGAGCGCCTGATCCAGCGACTCGACCGTCGCAATGACGTGTGCATGACCGAGAATGTTGTCCGGACTGATTTGGTTGCCGCGATAAATGGGAGTGACCATGTCAAATACGTCTTTGTCATCGAGCCGATACTGCCAGACATTTCCATTGGCCAGGATGGCCGCGGCCGAGTCTCCGGCATCGAGGATGACTTCCGTTCGGATTTCCGGCAATTGAAATCGGGAAAGCGTGGTTCGCTCCGACGAAGCAAAGATATGGTTGGTGCTGTCCACGACGAGCAGGCTGTGGATGAGGGGATTGTCTTTCTTCAGCGTCTGGGTAATTTCAAAAATTGCGAGGTCATCAAACCGAGCCAAATCGTCGGCTCCGGACGTGGAAAGGGTGGCCGAGACGGCACGCAGTCGTTCCAGCATGCCGTTACGGACGCTTTCAAGCTGCATGGGCGCAAAGATAAAATATCCGACCAATGTCATGACCGTCAGTGCGGACGCGGAAACGATCGCATATCGATTCTTGAGGTTGATCTGTTTGAGCATCGATCCGGCCCGCCGGGGCGTGGTTCGATTTTTAATCAGACGGAGTTCGTTGCCCTCGGACGTGACGTGGTATTCGATCTCGTCCATGAGTTTCTGAAGCATGAAGATTCCGAGGCCGCCTTTTTTGCCGATCTTGATATACTCGGCCATGTCCGGGGCTTTGGCATTGCGCGGATCAAAAGTGCGCCCCTGATCGATAATGCAGATCGTCAGACTGCCTGTCTTGGCGATGGCACGCATGGTGATAAAATTTCTGCCCGAACTATCCCGGTACGCATGCCGGATCACATTGGTGACGGCCTCGTCGGTCGCCAGCTTCAGCGAGCCGATGACCTTGTCGTCAAATCCATGCTTCTTGCCCACGTCAATGACGAACTCACGGGTCTTGGCCAGATAGGACATGTCGGCCGGGACTTTGATTTCGTCTTTGATGGATTGTTTAAAGAGCATGGGTCACTTGCGTGGGTTCAGGCGTTGTTTCTGCTGGCGCATCTGTTCTTCGGCTTTCTCGACGGCATTGAGGACTCGTTTGTTGTACGGATCCGCTTCGAGGATCTTGTTCCAGATTTGGATGGCTTGCTCGTATTTGCCTTCGACATAGAGGTCGACGCCCTGGAGGTACATTTTTTCCGTGCTGCCTTCGAGATTCTTGAAGGTCGCAAATGCGCGAACGATCGACTTCTTGTGATATTCGCGTACGGTGGCATTGTTGGGTTCGATCAGCAGAGCTTTCTCGAACAGTTCCATGGCGGCCTGGTAGTCCTGTCGTTGATAGGCGTCCAGACCGTTGCGCGTGGATTCGAGGAAGGTGAGCCGGCTGTTGATTCGTTTCAATTCCGTGTCGATTTCGCGCTGGATCGTCTGGTTGTTGGGATCAAGCGATCGCGCCTCGCTCAGCAGTTTCAAGGCCTCGCTGAAATTATTTGCCGCGGCGCTGGCGCGCGCCCGCGCGATGAACGACGCAACCCGCTTGTCCAGCAGATCGCGGGTTTCTTTCATGGCTTTGAGCAGTTCGGTATTATTCGGCGACCGGTCGAGTGCGTTTTGGAATTCATTTAACGCCGCGATATAGTCGCCTTGCTGTACAAAATTGGCGCCGCGTTTATAATGATCCCGGATGAAGTTGTCATTTTCTGATACGCGCACCGCGGCGGCCGTATCTTCCAGCTGCGCGGCGAGTTGCTGGTCCATCAGGATGTTGATGCTGTCCAGAAAAACCTTGGCCTCGTCGTTTGACGGATCGAGGCTCGAGACCTGTTCCCATTCCACGAGGGCGGGGAGGAGTTTGCCCTGGCGAAAGAGCTCCGTTCCGACTGCACGGTGTTCCTTGATCGCGCGCACCCGAGCCGCTTCCTGAGTCTTGGTGATCAGACGTTGATCTTCTTCCAGACGGCGGTTCTTGGCGATCTGTATCTGCTCATCAATCGTCTTGCCAAAGTTCACGGTCAACGTGACGCGATGAAATGCCGATCCCGCCTGGCTTCCGAGATTGAGACTGTAGTCCAGCTGGTATCGCTGTTTCTGGACGAATTCCGTTCCCAGTCCAACGGCAAACGTCCCGTTATCGAACCCCGCGCGCGTGACCACATAGCGATGAAACATGAATTCGGCGCCTGCCTGAAATCCCACCGGTCGGAACTGTCCTTTGGTGATGTCGGTGCTCAGCGTGAGACGGCGGACTTGTTCGTCGCCAAACAGGATGTGCTTGGCCAGACCGAACTTTACGCTCCAAGGGTACGTGTCCTCCGTGTCGATAACCTTGACGCTTGGACGGACCACATTCTGCATACTCAGTCCAACGGACAAGTCACGCAATGCCTGGGCATCAAAGTCCGGACGCCACATCAGACCTACGTCCATACCCGTCCCAAATCCGGACTGCTGGATTCCCGTTTCATTGGGACCGGCTATGCGGACAACCTTGAAGTTGGTTCCCAAGGAGAGGTTCCACCAGGGTAATTTCTTACCATACGCCAGGTAGAATTCGTAATTGCTGAACGATGCCGGGTCGCCTGCCAGCGCATCGTCTCCAGCCGTTGGGATATCGCTGACGCCTATGCGTGCGACTCCGACCGCAAACGAACCGAAGCTGACAAATGGATACGTGACGGTCGCGAAATTAGAAAACGCCCCGCCGAACAAGGTCGAGTGGTACACCGACACATTCGCTTGACCGATGTAATCCAATCCGGCGGGATTCCAGAGTATCGCAGATCCGTCGTTTGCCAGGGCGGTGAAGGCGCCGCCAAATCCCTGCGCACGGGCTCCCAATCCCGTTTCGAGGAAAATGCTTTCCGTCCCGGCATTCTGCCCATGAACGATACCGGGGAGGAAGAAAAGCGCAATCAGCAATGACGAGAACGAAGATCGAGACATGCTTGAAAAAGTTAACGCAGGTGCCTCGCAGAAGCAACAAAAATAAATACTTCCGCGCCATCCTCAGGCGCGAATTTTCATCCGGTCATGGTGAAGTTGGAATTGGGAGAGGATTTTGTCCCGGTCCTTCTTTTTGGCGCGAAATCGCACACGGATCTGATGATCGCTTTCGGCAGTTTCCAGGACCGATGCCAGATGGCGAATCGTCGAGTACAATTTGCCGTCTGCCGGATCGAAACACAGTTCATCGTCCACATAATCCATCTGCATGACCTTGAGGATTGCCTGCCGGAGACCATCCAGTCCGATTTCGCGCGAGGCAGAGATGAAAACGGCTTGTGGAAATCGGCGACGGACCCTTTCCAGGAGATCCTCATCCGTGACGCAGTCCAGTTTGTTGAAAACGATCAATTCCTGATCCGAAGGCGCCTGGAGTTCGGTCAATACCGAATGCACGGTCGCGATCTGGTCTTCGAAAAGTGAACTGCTCAGGTCAACGACGTGAAGGAGCAAGTCGGCTTCGCGAACCTCTTCCAGGGTGGATCGAAACGAAGCTACGAGACTGTGGGGCAATTTCCGAATGAAGCCGACCGTGTCCGTGAGGAGGGCCGGATGGTCGCGGTCAAGATACACGCGGCGTGAGGTGGCATCCAGTGTCGCAAAAAGACGATCTTCCACATACACATCCGCCTTTGAGAGGACGTTCAGGAGGGTCGACTTCCCGGCATTGGTGTAGCCGACCAGGGCGAGGCGAAAAATTTCATCCCGGGACGCGCGCTGGGTGTGGCGTTGTCGTTCGATCTTCTTCAGGTCCTCCTTAAGCACGGCGATTCGCTTTCCGATCAGGCGGCGGTCGGTTTCCAGCTGCGTCTCGCCGGGCCCCTTGGTGAAGACTCCGCCACCCGCCTGACGTTCCAAGTGGGTCCAGATGCGGGTCAAGCGTGGGAGGAGATACTCGAGTTGGGCGAGTTCGACCTGCGTCTTGGATTCGCGTGTTTTGGCACGCTTCGCGAAGATATCCAGGATCAACGCACTTCGGTCGATAACCTTCCTGCCGACGGCCTTTTCAATGTTTTTGCTCTGAGCGGGCGACAGATCGTCGTCAAATATGACCACGTCGATTTTCTGGGCGGCGACCCGATCACGGATCTCCGCGAGCTTGCCTTTGCCAATGAAGGTGGCCGGGTCTACCTGCCGGATGTTCTGGGTGGCTGTTCCCGCGACATGGACACCGGCGGTGTCGGCCAACAAAGCCAATTCAGTCAGGGAGTCCTCGACGGGGATGGACGTTCGATTGGGCAGGTGGGTTCCGACCAGCAGGGCTCTCTCCGCCTCGGTCCGGGTGGGATGATGTTGTTTCAGGAATCCTCCGATAATCGTCTTGATTTTCTACGTGACGTTGCGTTACATACGAATGTAGAACACGCAACGATCGGAAGCAATTCTATCGATGACCGTGCGGCGACCCTCCCGCGAGAATCCGGCAACCCTCCCCAGCGATCTCCAGTCTCTGATCTCTCAAAGAGCCTCGATCGATGAGCAGGTGGAACGGCTGACGCGTTTGCGTGGGACCTATGCACAATTGCTTCGTGACCGCGAAAAGGAGGAAGAGCTTGCACTGGGAGTCTCCGAATTGGAGTCCGTGATTCGCAAACAAGAGGAAGAAGCTCGCATCGAATTGGCCGTACACTCGGCCCGCCAGCACGATCTGCAGAAACAACTCATGGATCCGGACAAGATTGGCCGACGCAAGCGGCAGCTCACAAGGGACGTCAATCGCGCGCTGAAAATGCGGGATCGGTTGCTCGAAGTTCGGGATCGCGGCATCGCAATCAAGCTCTCCGTGGAGCGGATGGAGACAAAAGCCCAGCAACTGCAAGTGGAAATAGGCGTGGAGAAAAGTCGACTCGAAAGGCTGTCGCATCTGAATCGTACGATGTGCGAGGAATGCGGTGCGGAGTTGGGCGAATCTCAGACGGAGCAGGTGCGAAATGACAGCCGTTCCACGTTTGAACACAAAGTGGAGCATCTCCGGCAGGTTGAGTCGGACATGCAGCGATTGGAAACAGAGCGACAAGCGCTGCGCGAAGAGTATGTCAAGCTGGATCGGCAACTGCAGAATCTGCCTGCGTGGTATCGGGAGCTGGCGGAGATCGAGTGGAAGGCGGAAACCGTTCGGAACATGGAGCAACAGATCCGCCACCATGAGGAAGAGATCTCACGCATCCGATTTCGCCTCGATCACCAGTTGATCGCGCGGGCCGAACGCCACGCTCTGCAGGACCTCATGGCGAAACGGAAATTACTGAACTGGGACCCGGGGGCGGCTCGGCGACTGGAGGAAGAAATGCGAACGATCGAAGATGTGGAGTGGAAGAAGCGGGTTTTGGACTTCATCGCGCCGCTGTACCCGGCAAGGAAGGTCGAATGAGCTTTACTTATCGTGTGGCGCGCAAGTATCTCTGGGCGAAACGCGAAACCGGATTCATCAGCATGATTGCTTCCATTTCGATCGTCGGCGTGGCGCTGGGAACCGCCGCGCTCATCATGACACTGTCGATCGTTTCGGGGTTTGAGAGGGAAATGCGGGCGAAATTCATCGGCATGGATGCGCATATCCGGGTGAAGACGTTTGAAGGCACGGAAATGATTTCTCCGACCGGCCATGTGTTGGACGTGATCCGCGCGATGCCGGAGCTGACGGGCGTATCCCCGTATCTCGAAAAGGAGGCAATGATCCGCTCGGGCCGCGCCACCGATGGGGTGATGGTCAAGGGGATCGACCCGGACCGGGTCGGGAGCGTGCTGGAACTGGAGAGAGACATCGTCGAATCGTCGCGGGAGGCGAAAATCGATTTGCGGCGCATTCCGGGTGATTCGCTTCGGGAAAAGTTGGGTGGAATCCTGATTGGAAAGAAACTGGCTACGCGTCTGAAGGCCGGGCTCGGTGACAAAGTGACCCTGTTCAGCATGCGGGGGACGTTTGCGTTTCTCGAACAGCCCCGCGTCCGACAGTTCATCGTGACGGGCATCTACCGGAGCGGGCTCTCGGAGTATGACAATGTAATGGTCTACATTGACCTGGAGGAGGCGCAGAAGCTGTTTCAAACCGGCGACCATTTCCATGGGTACGAAATCAAACTCACCTCGCTGGACAAAGCGGAAGAGGTGAGTCGGAGATTAAATGAACGGTTGGGCTATCCGTATTACGTTCGGACCTGGTTTGATCTCCATCGCAACCTTTTCGGATGGCTGGAGACGAACAATTTCCTGATGATGCTGATATTTGGCTTGATAATCTTGGTGGCTGCCTTTAATATCGTCGGCACGATTTTCATGATCGTGATTGAAAAAACGAAAGATATCGGCGTGCTCAAGGCGATGGGAGCCCGGCCTCGCGTGATCCGTAATATTTTTCTTGTCGAAGGGCTGATGATCGGCGTGGGCGGGGCCGCGCTGGGATCGTTACTGGCTTGGGTATTGCTGATGATTCAATTGAAATTCCGCGTGCTCTCTCTTTCCTCAGACGTGTATTTCATGGATGCCGTACCGGTGGAAATTCGCTGGCAGTTCTTTCTGCCGATCGCGCTGGCATCGATCGCGTTGTGCATGCTGGCCAGCTGGCTGCCTTCTGTCAAGGCGTCGCGACTCCATCCGGTGGACGCGATTCGGTACGAATAACCTATGTTCACTCGATTTGTCGCGCTTCGGTATCTCCGGCCGCAGAAGAATAATCTTTTTGTCTCGATGATCGGTCTGATCAGCATCGTCGGCGTCACCGTCGGCGTGGGGGCGATTGTCTTTGTTCTGTCCATGCTCAACGGGTTTGAGAGAGAAGTGCGTTCTCGTTTTGTGGGATTTGACGCCCATCTCCGGATCAGCGCGGCCAATGGAGATCCACTGCCCGCGGCGGACAGTGTGCTCACCATGCTGAAACAAGATCGACGGATCGTGGCAACGGCACCATTCATTTTGGAAAAGGCCATGATCACCAGTTCCTTCGGTTCGCATGTGGCTTTCGTGAAGGGCACTGTCGAGCCGGACCTCGCCGCCGTGACGGACCTGCCGCAAAACATGGTCGGCGGGGCGATCGATTTTGCTTCGCATGACGGGGGATTTCACGGTTCGTTGATTGGATACAGCCTCGGCGTCCAGCTCGACTTGGATGAGTCAGACACATTGACGATGATCAGTCCGGCGGGCGTGACGAGCCCGTTCAGCCAGCCCATGGCCCGGCGATTTGTCGTATCCGGGTCGTTTAAGACGGACATGTTTGAGTACGACAACGCGTATGTGTTTATCGGACTACGGGAGGCACAGGAACTGTTTGAAGTCGACGGAATGCACGGGGTCGAAATTCGAATGCATCACCTCGAAGAGGCATTTGCGATGGCACAGGAACTGTCGGCAGTCCTCGGAGATCGATACCTGGTGGAAACCTGGCATGATCGTCATGCGGACTTGTACAAAGCGATGGCTATGGAAAAATGGGGATCGCTGATCCTGTTGAGCCTGATCATTATGGTGGCGGGATTTAACATCGTCAGCACGTTGATCATGGGGGTCATGCAGAAGACATCGGAGATCGGAATCCTGAAAGCCGTTGGCGCGTCGTCCAAAATGATCTCCGGGATTTTCGTCAGGCAGGGTCTGGTTGTCGGCGTGCTCGGCATTGCGTCGGGTTGCGTGATCGGTTACGGCGTGTGTTTTGCGCAAGTCTGGTTCGGCTGGATCCCGTTGCCGTCGGATATTTTCTTTCTGGACACACTGCCCATGGAGATCCAAGGCATGGATTTCCTTGCAATCGTTGCCGTCGCGTTCTTTCTTTGTCTTGCTTCCACGGTGTATCCCGCGCGAAAGGCGGCTTCGCTGGCGCCCATTCAAGCGCTGAGGTCGGTTTGATGAAAAGAATGGTTTGGTTACTGGTTCTGCCCTGGCTGTCGGTCGCGGCTCAAAAGGGAAAGGCGTATGTCTTGACGTACAAGTTCTCGGCCGGCGAAGAGATCCGCGTGTCGACCAGCACGTATCGCACATTTACGGCTGGCCTCAAAGGTCATAAGAAATCCAGTTACGGCGAGACGGCCTTTGATTTGTATCAGACTATCTCGAACGCGGACGGCGGTGTGTACGATGTCGACGCGCGGGTGGAAGTCACGCGTGTCACCCGCGACGGGCAGAACTTCACGTACAAGCTATCCAAATTATTTGCCGGCCACCGGATCTATTTTACAGTCGACCGTTTTGGTACGGTCGATGTGACCCGGACGTCGTTGGAAAAATCAGCCGACTCCGCGTCGCAGGCGGTGAAACAGGAATTTCCCACGTTTGAACACACATGGCTTCCTCTTCCACAGCGCCCCGTGCGCGTCGGCGAGAAGTGGGATGCGGCGGAGGTTGTTTCGTTGTCGTCGTGGTTGAAGGCATTTGACGGCGTCTATCGGATGGAGGATCCCCAAGTCCGGGGAACATACAAACTGGAGGATGTGAATGAAGGGGTGGCACGAATCGTACTCGATGTGGAAGTTTCCATCAGCGGTACGGTCGCAGATACCGGGACCGATGTGGTGATGGCGATTACGGGCGAGTATTTCTTTGATGTGAACCGGGGACGGCTCCAAAACGGAACGTCGGTCGTGCGGTTGGAGTCGATCGCCGTCACCTCTGCCGGCGAAGTCGAATATTCGGGTTCGATCACGTCGACGTTCAGCATGGAGGATGGCAAGTGAAGCCGGTCGTTGTTCTACAAGGAGTGCACAAATCGTATCCGATGGCCAACGGAGAACTGCCGGTTCTCAAGGGTATCGACCTCGAGATCCTGGAAGGCGAATTCGTCGTCATCGTCGGGATGTCCGGAGTCGGCAAGAGTACCTTGCTGCATCTGATGGGTGCGCTGGATCGGCCGACCTCCGGGGACATCCAGATCAACGGGAGGAGACTGAACGATCTGAAGGAAGACGAAGCCGCACGGTTGCGCAACGAACGCGTTGGATTTGTCTTTCAGTTTCATCATCTGCTGCCGGAATTTACCGCGCTCGAAAACGTCATGATCCCGGCGTTGATCGCCGGAAAGTCGGAAGACGAGGCGGGCGCACGGGCCACGCAATTGCTCACACGAGTCAATCTCTCGGAAAGACTCTCGCACCGACCGAGTGAGCTGAGCGGAGGCGAACAACAACGGGTGGCCGTGGCGCGGGCGCTGATGAATTCCCCGAGCGTCGTCCTGGCGGATGAGCCCTCCGGGAATCTCGATCGCATCTCCAGCGATCAACTGCACGATCTGCTGCTCGAACTCAGTCGTTCGCACAAGCAGACCTTCGTGGTCGTCACCCACAACGAAGCGTTGGCGGAGCGAGCGGACCGTGTGATCCGGATGTACGACGGACGCGTCAGCAGCGACATCCGAAAGCGGTAACATGGGTTTTCTCGATACGGTATTTCTTTCGGCGCTGGCCGCCGCGGCGATTCCCATTCTGATTCATCTCCTCTATCGGCGCAAGAGCCGAGTCGTCCCGTTTCCTACCCTGCAATTTCTGAAAGCGCTGGAAAGCAAACGGATCCGTCGGGTCAAACTCCAACACATTCTCCTGCTGATTCTGCGTACACTGATTCTGGCGCTGCTGGCGCTTGCGTTTGCCCGCCCCGTGGTCCGCTACGGCGAAGGCCAGCTCTCCACGCATGAACAGACGTCGGTCGTTTTGATCCTGGACACATCGCCCTCCACATCGTACCAGACTCGCGGGGGTACGGTCCGACAAGCCATCCTTCGCAAGGCGGGCGAAATACTCAGCGTGCTGTCAGACGAGGACGAAGTGATCGTCCTGTCCGCCAACGATCCGGAGTGGAACCGGGATGTGACCTGGGGCTTGCGTCCGGATCAATGGAAAATCAGGCTGGAGCAGGTGAGGGAATCCTTTCTGCCGGCCCGTCTGCCGGATGCGGTTCTGCTGGCGACGCGCCAATTGGAAAAGGCCCGGTACGTCAATCGGGAAATCTACGTGCTCAGCGATCTCCAACGCGGAGCCCTTCATCAGGAAGGGTCGGAAGTCTCACTGGACGGAGCGACTCGATTGGTCTACGTCCACCTGGCGCCCGCCCAGGTCGACCAGGCCGCCATTGCAGACGCTGCCGTCGAAAGTCGAATTGTCGAAAAGGACAAAGCCATCGAATTGCGGGCAACGTTTTCGAATTACGGGCGGGCCCGGGAACTGCTGGCCAACGTCTATGTCGAAGGGCGGCGAATGGCGCAGAGCAATGTGCGACTGGAGGAAAACGACGCGGTCACACAGACGTTTCGATTTGCCGTACGGGATGCGGGATTCCTGCGGGGGCACATCGAGATCGACGACGATCCGCTGTTGTCAGACAACCGACGCTATTTTCTTGTTCACGTGCCGGAGGCCGTTCGTGTCCTCCTGATCGGGGAAAGCCCGCGGAACACGAATTTTCTGCGATTGGCTCTGCGACCGAATGAAACAGTCAATCGTCATTTGCTTGTGGAGGAAATCACCGCTTCGCGCATGGGCGCGGTGCGGTGGACGGACTACGACGTCGTCATCCTGTCCCAGGTTCGACGCCTCACGGAATCGACCGCGCGATCGATGGACGAGTTCTTTCAGACAGGCGGGACGCTGATCGTCTGGCCAGACGAATCCTCCGACGTCCAGGACTACAATCGGCATCTGTTGGGTCGACTAGGCATTGGACAATGGACGGAGTGGCGGGATCTGCAGACTGCTCACGTCGAGTTTGGGCGGATCGATTACTCCCATCCGATCGTGGCGGGCATCTTTGATCGGACGCGGGATCAGAAGATGGAATCGCCGCAATTCAAGAAGTACTTCCGACTGACGGGGACTCGTGGACGCCCGGTCATCGAGTTCGCCTCGGGAGAACCGTTTCTGGCGGAGCAAGTCGTCCAATCGGGATTGTGTTTGGTGTTTTCCACATCTCTGAACCCGGATGAATCCGACCTTGTGTATCGGAGCATTTTTGCGCCTTTGCTGGTACGGTGTGTACAGTATGGATTTTCCCGGACGGCGGGACATGGGACGCAATTAGATTTCGACGCACCGCTTCAACTGGATGCATCGGCGTATGTGCAGGGGACGGTTACGTTGGAGAATGAGGAAGGGGAGGTGGTTCGTCCGTCTGTCGTGGGTTCTTCGACCGTGCGGATGCCGTCGGACTCCAAACCCGGGGCGTACCGTCTGGATATCGACGGGAGAGCCGTGACGGGTGTGGCTGTGAATCTGAACGACCGAGAGAGTGTCTTGACACCCGCCACAGAAGAGGAACTCACCGGATGGATCCGGGGCGGAGTCGTGGAGCAAGTGGACGGCGCCGAACCCATTCAGAAGTATCTTCTCCAGAGCCGCGTCGGCTATGAACTGTGGCGATGGACACTTGCAATCGTCTTGATTTTGCTCGTAATTGAAATTATGATTTCCCAACACCATCGCTGGGTCCGGCGACCCGCGGAGTAAGATGTTCGAAAAGAAGGTATGGAGCGCGGAGGAAATGCGGGACGCCATCATCGAGATGGCCCGGCGAATCTCCCATCGTCCCAATCTCCTGCAAACCGTACTCATCGGAATTCGCACGCGGGGGGAGTATCTGGCCCTGCGGCTGGCGAAACTCGTCGAAGAGGAGCGAAGTGTCCAACTGCCCTTGGGCTATCTGGACGTCAGTTTCTACCGAGACGATACACGCGCCCGTCTCAAGCAGCCGGTGGTGCAGCAGACATCGATTCCGTTTGACATTGCCGAGAAAGACATCATTCTCGTCGACGACGTTCTCTTCACGGGGCGATCCGTCCGCGCGGCGTTGGACGAAATCATGGATTTCGGTCGTCCGGCGCGTGTAGAGCTTGCCGTGCTGATCGATCGCGGATGCCGGGAATTGCCGATCCAGCCGGATTACACCGGCAGAGTGGTGGCGACACTGTATCACCAGAAAGTCCACGTCCATTTTCAGGAGTATGACGGCACAGATGAAGTTGTGCTGATCGATCCCACCGGATAGATCATCATTCGTTTCTTCTTTTCGGTTCTCCTGTCCCATTCGCGTCGGTACCCGGCGTGAGCGAACAATTTGCTGAGCAAGAGTTCGGTCTGTATGAACACGGATACGATTTACATACCCCCTTCTACACCGCATCTGAAGGACACGCATGTCCATCGGATCGTACGGTACAATTATCCGACGCGCATCATTGGTTTTCTCTATCTGCTGCTCCTGACGATTGTATACTATTGGCCCAACTTCCTCGGAACTCGAATGGCGGTTCCCTTTGCGACCGGCTGCCTGATGTGGCCTCATCTTGCTTTCTTGTTCGCTCGATATTCGTCCGAGTCCAAGCGAGCCGAGTTGATCAACATGTATGCAGATGCGATGGTCGTCGGACTGTGGGTAGGCTTCATGCAATTCAGTCTTTGGCCGACGGTGGCGGCAGTTGCCGGCGTGAACATCAGTCATATCGCGTATCGGGGAATTCCGCTGATGTTGAAGGGATTGATACCCACGGCCGCGGGTATGCTCTTCAGCGCTTGGATCAACGATTTTGTCTTCCGTCCGGATGCCAACCTTGCGGCGTCTCTGGTCAGTATCGCCGTCGTCTTTTTCTTCACGGGGCTGATTGCGTGGAGGAGTTTTCAGCAGTCGCGGTACCTGATCCTTGGACAACGGCAATTGGAGGAGAAGAACCGCCAAATTTCTCAATTGGCGACCGGTCTGGAGCAGAGAGTCGCCGAGCGAACTGCAGAACTGCGACGCAAGCTTTTCGAAATGGAGATGATCTACAAAGTCACGTCCGGACTCGCATCCGATCTGACGCTCGAGCAGCGGCTCCAGATGATCATCGACACGGCGGTGGAAGTGATTCGGTCGGCAGAAAAGGGCTCGATCCTGTTGTACAATGAAGAAACCGGTTTTCTGGAGATCAAAGCGGCCTGCGGGTACGATATGCAGACAGTTCGCGAGTTTCGCCTTCGGCCGGGGGAGGGATTTGGGGGCGTGGCGTTCGCGAAACGGGAAAGCCTGGTTCTGCCGCGCATTGCGCCTGAACTGATCGCCGCGGGAAATCTGAGTCAGATGCAACGCATTCAGAGCGCCATGGTGGCGGTCCTTGCCATTCGCGATCGCGTGATCGGCGTGATTTCCCTGGATAATCTTTCCAAGGAGGACGCGTTTACGCAGGCCGACATGAGTCTCTTGTCCTCATTTGCGGCCCACGCGGCGGTGGCTTTGGAAAATGCTCGTCTGTTTACGGAGTTGGAGGAGTACAAGAGCTATCTGGAGCGCAAAGTCGACGAACGAACGCTGGAACTGCGCAATGCGCAGGCGCAATTGGTCCAATCCGAGAAAATGGCTTCCTTGGGACAACTCACGGCGGGTGTGGCGCACGAGATTAATAATCCCATCACGTTTCTCTACTCGAACCTGCCCCATTTAGAGAGTTACGTCCATTTCTTTAAAGATATACTTCAACGAATTGAGACGCACCTGAGTCAGGAAGAGCGACAGTATTTGCAGTCGATGAAGTCCAACACGGACTTTGACTACATATGGGAGGATGTGGAGAAATTGCTTCAGAGCTATCGGAACGGAGCTGAGCGGATCAAGGAGATTGTGTCCATTTTGCGCAATTTTTCACGGATGGACGAGCAGGACTTGAAGTTTGTCAACCTGAACGAAGGGATCGAGTCCACGTTGGTCCTGATCCGAAAGCAATTTGGAGACCGGGTGCGCATTGAGACGCGTCTTGGAGAATTACCGGAAGTGGAGTGTTTCCCAGGCCAATTGAATCAGGTTTTTATGAACGTGATCATCAATGCCATGCAGGCAATTCAGGACCGCGGAACGGTCGAGATCGAAACGCGACTGGTGCGGGATCACGTCGAGATTGCGATCCAGGACAATGGGATGGGCATGGACGAAGTCACACAGACGCGGATGTTCGAGCCCTTCTTCACTACCAAGCCGGTCGGGACAGGAACGGGTTTGGGATTATCAATTTCGTACGGAATTCTCGAACGGCATCACGGCAGGATCCACGTGACGTCCCAGCCCGGAAGAGGGACCCGTGTAGTCATTGACTTACCGATCCGTCAACCTCCGGAGGCTCGTCCACAGAGCCGGGATTAATGAAGCGTCATGGAAAATTGCGGGCGAAAGCGAATCGTCAGCGGGTGGGAGTCACCGAGCGCCTGAAAGATACCAACGCACAACCGACGGGCGATGCCGTCGTGATAGGTCTTGTCCAGAGTCATCGAGTCGATGAGTTTTTGGAGCGCCGTTTCATAGTCTCGTCGTCGGAGACGCTCCACTCCCACGCGCAGGGGTTCCAGGGGCGGTCCTGCGGGGAGTGTGGCGATGTCGATGCGCAGTAAATCCAGGATGGTCAGCAGGCGGGCCACCGTGTCGTCATGTTGGTCAAGGTCGCGAATAAGTTGTTCTGCGCTGTCGGGCCGTTCAAAGAGGATCGTTTGTGCAAGAAGT
This sequence comes from uncultured Bacteroidota bacterium, assembly GCA_964602985.1. Lineage (GTDB taxonomy): Bacteria > CLD3 > CLD3 > SB21 > SB21 > CAYZJB01. Next base: position 29,485 of record CAZRTJ010000025.1, on the reverse strand, counting down.
TTTCGTGCCTCCGGCAGGTCGAGACCTTCCAGGATTCGTATCGCGCCTTCCCGATCGCCCGCATCCATTCGCTCCATGGCAGTTGAGAGTCGATCCCGGTTTTCATTCGGCAGATATTGATCCAACCATCGGCGAACCTCGGATTCCGGTAAAGCGCCGACGAAATCCGCGATCAATTCGCCCCGGTGGATCATTTTGACGGCGGGAATTCCCTGGACGCGAAACTGACCTGCCAGGTCGGGATTCTGATCTACATCCACCTTGGCCAGTTTCCACGACCCGTTGGATGCGGTCTCGAGTTTTTCGAGAATCGGTCCAAGGATACGGCACGGTGCGCACCACGCCGCCCAGAAATCCACGACGACAGGGACGCGATGGCTTTGCTGAATGACATCGACTTCAAAATCAACAACGCTGACACTCATCCAGGGAATATTCTCCTCTCGCTCATTCTCGTGAAACTCCTTACGGATAATAGAATTTCTGACAAAATATTCCACCGCTTTCTCATACGCCACGGGTGTCACCGGCCACCGAGGGCCGATTCGGGTCGTTCGGAATGGCGGCAACAGTCGTTTCAGAGGGAGGCATGTGCCGGTTCATGGCGCCCAAACGATGGCGTTGTTTGGGCAATATTTTGGGGCAATATTGTATTGACATTCTTGAACTTGGACGGTATATTGGCCAGCATTTTTTGAAATCGCTCCTCGCGACACTGCTGAGACGGCAAGTGTGCCAAGTCGATTCAATGCACGATAATTCTTAACCAGTTACAGATACTTCAAGAAAAGGATTTTCCGGAATGATTAAGGACAAAAAGGTCAAGCTCGTCCTTATTTTGGCGTTGCTGGTCTTGTCCGGCTACGCCCTGTGGCCGACGTATAAGTTTTACGCCCTCAGCCTTGAGGAAAAACAACAAATGATGGAGACTCCGGACGGGATTCGCGAACTCCAGTCGCTCCAATCCCGATCGATCAATCTCGGTTTGGATTTGAAGGGCGGTATCCATCTGGTCATGGAAGCGGATGTCGTCACGTTGTTTGAGAGTCTGGCGCGCACCAAGGACGCGCAATTTTCGCGATTGCTCGAAGCCGCGGCCAGCGAGTATGCTCAGGACCCCGAATCGAATTTCGCAAACGTCCTGGCCAAACATTTTCAAGCTGCGAATGTTCCGATGGTCACGTACTTCGGTGAAAAACTCAAGGACGACGAAGGCGTCGTGACGTTTCTGAACGAGCAGGCGGTGGATGCCGTCGATCGGGCTTCGCAGATCATTCGAAACCGGGTCGATCAGTTTGGAGTCAGCGAGCCGACGATTCAGAAGCAGGGAGACAGTCGGATCATTGTGGAACTTCCGGGAATCGAAGATCCTGCGCAGGCGAAGAACCTGATTCAGCAGACGGCCTTGCTGGAGTTCAAACTGCTGCGTGAACCGCAGGACGTCGATAACATTCTCCGTCGTTTGGACAGCTATTTTGCGAAGCAGGATTCTTCCGGACTGGGAAATCTCGTCGGCCTTGCGGGGACAGCGACGGACACGACGAAGAAGGACACGGCCGTTGCGGGCCTGCAGGCGGAATTGGCCAAATCCACAGATACATCGAAAACCGATACCGGATCGGTGCTGGAGAGCAATCAAAGACCCTTTACCCAGTACCTTCAGTTTCGTCAATTCGGGCAGGCCGGATTGGACATTTATGTAGAAGAGAAGAATGTCGATCTGATCAAGGCTCTGCTCTACCGACGAGAGGGCGATCGCATCAAATTGAAGTCGGAGATTCAGACGGTGATCGGCGACGGCAATGAACTGCTCTTCAGTTCGCGAAGCGAAGACGAAGGCTTTTATGTGCTGTATGTGGTCAAGAAACAGGCGGAGTTATCAGGCGCCGTGGTCACGCAAGCCAAGCAGGACATCTATGAAGGGATGGACCCATCTCTCGCGGGCAAACCGATCGTAACTCTCAAGATGACAGACGACGGATCCAAGCAATGGGCACGCGTCACCGGAGCCAATGTCAATCGACGGATTGCAGTAGTGCTGGACAACAAGGTTCAGTCGGCTCCCAATATTGTCGAACGCATTTCAGGCGGTAACACCCAGATTACCGGCATGGCTGACATGAATGAGGCGAAGAGTCTGGCGATCGCATTGCGTGCGGGTTCACTGCCCGCGCCCGTCAGGATCCTGGAGGAGCGGACGATCGGACCTTCGCTTGGTCAGGATTCGATCGAAGCCGGACAATTCGCCAGTTGGATCGCCATCCTGATAGTTGCGCTGGCCATGATCGCATATTACCGCACATCCGGAGCCGTCGCCGACTTAGCGCTGGCAACCAACGTAATTTTCTTGTTGGGTATCTTGACCGGATTCGGATTTACCCTCACCCTGCCCGGTATCGCGGGAATTGTCCTCACGATGGGAATGGCCGTGGATGCCAACGTGCTCATCTATGAGCGCATTCGCGAAGAAATTCGCCTCGGCAAAACCGTCCGCGCCTCCATCGAAGCGGGTTTCTCAAAGGCGTTTGTGACCATTATGGACGCCAATATTACAACGTTTGGAACGGGATTGGTGCTGTATCAATTTGGAACCGGACCCATCAAGGGATTCGCACTGACGCTCATGATCGGTATTGTCACAACGATCTTCTGCGGCGTATTTGTTTCGCGTGTCTTGTTGGACCTGCTGTATGACCGTGCCACGGTGGAGCGGCAGATCAGCATCGGGATGGCGCCCGTTAAACTTCAGGCCCAGCAGTAAGGAGATTATCGTCATGGAGCTTTTGGTTAATAAGAATATAGATTTTGCAGCGAAGAGACGCACGGCGTATCTGGTATCGGGCACGTTTGTTCTCGTCAGTCTGGGCATGTTTCTGCTGATGGGTTTGAATTACGGCGTGGACTTCGTCGGCGGTACGTCGATGGAGGTGCAGTTCAGCGATCCTGTGGAACTCGACAAGATTCGTTCGGTCATTTCATCCAAGTTTGGCGCGGACCGGATTCAAAACTTCGGCGAGCCGACCAACGTGCTGATTCACGTACACGAGCAGAGCAACGAGGTTTCGGGAGAAGTCAAACAATTGCTGACTTCGAATTTTCCGGGCAACACGATAGAAATGCGTTCCGTCAGCCAGGTGGGTCCGAAGATCGGCAGTGAGTTAAAATCCTCTGCAGTTTGGGCCACGATCTGGGGTCTGTTCTTCATTGTCGTCTACCTGGCCATTCGATTTCACTGGAAATGGGGATTGGCCGCTGTCATTGCGCTCACGCATGACGTGCTGATCACGCTGGGGTTCTTCGTCGTTCTGCAACTGGAGTTTTCGTTGACTGCCGTCGCGGCGTTCCTGACCATCGTCGGCTACTCGGTGAATGACACGATCGTCGTCTTTGACCGTATTCGCGAGAACACGCGGCTGATCAAGAGAGGCACGACGTTTGAAGAGATCGTCAATCGGAGCGTGAACGAGACGCTGAGCCGGACCGTGATGACATCCGCGCTCACTCTGCTCTCCGTGGTGGTTCTCCTTCTGTTGGGCGGCGAGGTACTGCGCTCCCTGGCCTGGGCCCTGCTGATCGGAATTGTCGTCGGAACGTACTCGTCCATCTTTGTGGCGAGCCCGGTCCTGATCGAATGGGGAGCGGGTGAAGATCTGAAGGCCAAGCTTAAGTAATTTCACCGGGAGGTGAGGTATGGAAGTTCGTGTAGGGGAACAGTCCAACGTTGTGGTGGTTGAAGTTTCCGGCAGTATCCTGGGCGGACCGGATGCTGCGCGGATCAGTGACGAAATTCATCAGAAATTGCTGGAGGGCAGGAAAAATTTCGTGATCCACATGGCGGCGATCGACTTGATCAATAGCACGGGATTGGGAATCCTGATCAGCAATCTCACGCATGTGAAGAATGCGGGCGGGGATATGCGTTTGTCCAGCGCCTCAGAGAAGATCCGACAGATTCTTCACATCACAAAATTGTCCAATGTGTTCTCTCAGTTCGAGAATCTTCCGGATGCGATCAAGAGTTTCGCGTAACCCGTTCTCTTCCGCTCCAGACTTTCAACGGCTGTTCCGAACCGAACAGCCTTATCTTTTTATGGAGGGAGGGATGGAGCCAGTCGGGGAGGGTACCTAAGAAGATGCCCGTACGCGTAATCATAGGAGCCCAGTGGGGTGATGAAGGCAAGGGCAAGATCGTCGACCTTCTTGCCGCCAAGGCGGACGTAGTGGCCCGGTATCAGGGTGGGGCCAACGCGGGTCACACGATTTGCCATGGGGATAAGAAATATGTCCTGCACCTCATCCCGAGCGGCATCCTGCACGAGGGCGTGACGTGCGTATTGGGCAATGGCGTGGTCATTGATCCGATCGCCTTGTTTGAAGAGATGAACATGCTGGCCTCTGCCGGACTTTCGATGAAGGGACGGATCCTGATCAGTCCGCACGCGCATGTGATCCTCCCGTATCACAAACTGATCGACCAGGCCAAAGAAAAATACCTCGGCGAAAATCAGGTCGGAACGACCCGGCGGGGGATCGGACCCGCGTACCTGGACAAGGTGGATCGATGCGGCATCCGTATGATCGACCTGCTCGACGCCGATCATCTGAAATCGAAATTGTCTCACAACATTGCCGAAAAAAACAAGATTCTCGTTGCGTTTGGCGCGGAACCACTGGAAGCGGCGCCAATCCTGATTCAGTTCTGCGATCTGGGTGAGCGCCTCAAGCCGCTGATTGCGGACACGGTGACGTTTCTGTATGACGCGATCCATCGGGACGACGAGATACTGCTGGAAGGCGCGCAGGGCACAATGCTCGACATCGATCACGGAACGTATCCGTTTGTGACGAGTTCCAGCGCCAGTGCGGGCGGCGGGGCCACGGGTCTGGGGATCGGACCGAAAGAAATCGATCATGTGATGGGAGTCATCAAGGCGTATTCCACGCGCGTCGGGAATGGGCCGTTTCCGACCGAGTTTGACGAATCCTTCGGAGCCCGGGTTCGCGAACTGGGAGGGGAATTCGGTGCCACTACTGGTCGACCGCGACGATGCGGGTGGCTGGATCTGGTGCAAATCCGGTACTCCATGATGACCAATGGAATGGATGAAATCGCGGTGACCAAATTGGACGTGCTGGACACGCTGGACGAATTGAAGGTCTGTGTCGGATATCGCATCGCGGGAAAAGACGTCTCGGGAATCGTGGCCGACGCCCGCATGCTGGATCGAGTCGAGCCGTTGTATCAGACATTCCCGGGCTGGAACCAGACGACGGCCGGTGCCCGAACGCTGGATGAATTACCGGACCGTGCACGAGAGTACCTCCGATTCATGGAATCCTTCCTCGGCCATCCGAAGATCCGACTCGTTTCGGTGGGGCAGGAACGTGAAGCGACCATTGCGGTGGGGGACCATGGCATTTGAAGCGGTCATGGGTCTGGAGGTTCACTGCCAACTGCAGACTCAAACGAAAGCATTCTGTTCCTGCAGCACAAAGTACGGGGCCATGCCAAACACGCAAACGTGTCCCGTCTGTCTGGGACTGCCCGGCGCTCTGCCGGTGCTGAATCGCCGCGCGGTTGAGTTTGCTATCCGGATGGGGTTGGCGACCCACTGCTCCATCGCCACGGACTCTGTCTTTGCCCGTAAGAACTATTTCTATCCAGATTTGCCAAAAGGGTACCAGATTTCACAATACGACAAACCCATTTGCGAACACGGCTGGCTAGACGTCGACGTAACGGACGGGGTTCGCCGTATTGGAATCCATCGCATTCACCTCGAGGAAGATGCCGGGAAGTCAAACCACGATCCGGCCGTTACGGGGGGAGATGTGACGTTTGTCGATCTCAATCGATGCGGTACGCCGCTGATCGAGATCGTCTCGGAAGCCGACTTTCGAACCACGGAAGAAGTGACGGCGTACTTGACCAAGATTCGGCAGACTGTGCAGTACTTGGAAATTTGCGACGGCAACATGGAGGAAGGAAGTCTTCGATGCGACGCCAATGTCTCCATCCGGCCGGTCGGTCAGAAAGCATTCGGTACGAAGACCGAATTAAAAAACATGAACAGCTTCAAAGCCGTGGAGCGGGCGATTCAGTACGAGATTCGACGACAGGAAGAGCTGATCGCGCAAGGGGGAGACGTGGTTCAGGAAACCCGATTGTGGGACGACAACGCGGGCGTCTCGCGCTCCATGCGGTCCAAAGAAGAGGCGCACGATTACCGATATTTTCCTGAACCGGACCTCGTTCCCCTCCATATCGACGAGCGATGGATTCAAGAGATTCAGTCATCGCTTGCGGAACTTCCACAGGCGAGGAGGGACCGTTTTGTGTCCCAGTATGGCATCCCAAAATACGATGCCGACATTCTCACGCTGACCAAGAGCCTGGCCAATTACTACGAGGACGTCATGGTGCATACGAAGGACGCCAAGCTGGCCAGCAATTGGATCATGGGCGAGGTGATGGCGGTACTCAAGGAAAACAAGCAGGAAGCCCACGAATTTTCGGTCACGCCGGAGCGGCTGGCCGAACTCCTGAATATGATAGCAGATGAGCGGATCTCTGGAAAGATTGCCAAAACCGTATTCGTCGAAATGATCCAGGGAGGCGAAACAGCCGAGGCGATCGTTCGGGCGAAAGGTTTGCTTCAGATTACCGATGCGAAGGAGATCGCGTCGATCGTGGACGAGGTCTTTCAAAAAAATGTTCCCCAACTGGAGGCCTATGCCGGCGGCAAGGAGGCCCTTTTTGGCCATTTTGTTGGCGAGGTCATGAAAGCGTCGCGCGGCAAGGCCAATCCCAAGCTCACCAACGAAATTCTCCGTCAAAAGCTCGCCGAACGAAAAGCCAAATAGTTGCTTTTCAGAACGTCGTTTTGTAAAATGATTGCGGCTACTCATGGAAATTCAAGTCGAAATCAAGTGGATCGTGGAGGATGAGCAAAGCAACGGGTACATCCTCCAGTTGATAGAAGCCAACGCCGACAACGGGCGGGTTCTCCCTGTTGTGATCGGAGCTCCTGAGGCCCACGCGATCGCACTGGAACTGCAAGGCATCAAGCCGTTCCGACCTTTTACACATGATCTCGCCGTTCAATTCCTCGAAGCGCTGGATACCGATGTCAAGAAGGTCGTCATCACCGAACTCAACAAGAACACCTTCTTTGCGTCGATCCATCTTTCGAGCAACAGCATGGGTGAGCAGATGATTGATTCGCGACCGTCCGACGCGATTGCCATCGCGATCCGGGTCGGCGCTCCCATTTTCGTGGCGGAAGAGGTTATGAGCAAAGCCTCTCTGGAGGTGGATTCGTCCTCTGGCAATTACGTGCGTCCGATGAAACCGCCCGTCGTCGAAGAGTCTGCGTCTGTCAGCCATCTCGATCAGTTGGAGCAAGAACTTCACAAAGCGATTGAGAGTGAAAATTATGAACTGGCCGCCAAGTTGCGTGACCAGATTCTCGTTCTCAAGGGAAAACACCAGTAACCTTCCTCCTCGGATTCCCCATGTGGATTGTGTACCGATACGTTCTTCGCGAACACATCGGACCGTTTGTGTCCGCTTTTGCGATAATCACTTCTATGTTGGTATTGAATTTCGTACTGCAAGCCATGCCGTACATCATTGGCAAAGGCATTACGATCGATATTATCCTAGAATTCATTGCGTACAATCTCGCGTGGATTGTGGTCATGGTCGTACCGATGTCGATCCTGGTGTCGACGATCATGGCCTTTGGACGGATGGCTTCGGACAACGAAATCACCGCGCTGAAGGCGGGGGGAACTGGCTTTCTGACGCTTCTGTGGCCTGTCGTGATTGCGACCCTCGGCGTGTCCTACGGTCTGGTGCAGTTCAATAATTATATTTTACCGGAGGCCAATCACAAGGCCCGCGTTTTGAAAAAGAGCATTCAACGTAAGCGTCCCACGTTATCCATCGAGCCGGGCGTTTTCGTCGAAGGGATTGAGAACTTCAGCATGATTGTCGATAACAAGGACGAATTCGGAAGCGCCGTTCACGGTGTCACTATCATCGACCGCACGCAGAAGGATATTGTGCGAACCGTTTCTGCGGAACGCGGGGATATTCGAATCGACGAAGTCGATGAAACGATGAACATCACGCTTGAGGATGGAGAAATTCATGAGGTCAACATCGTCAAGCCGGACGCGTACCAACTTGTTCGTTTTGCCAGACACAGGATGGTTGTCGAAATTGAAAATCTGGCTCTGAAGAAGGAAGACGAATCGTTCTTCAACGATCGCGAAAAGAACGTGGATCAGCTGTTGGACGAGGTAGACAAGAACCGGCGGGAAAGAGACCGCCGCCTGGCGGAGGTGCGGAAAGTATTGGACGCCGATCCGGATGTCGTGCGGCACGTCGACAGGCGCCACCGCGGTTTGATTGGAACCTTCCTGATGGAAGGCTCCTGGCTGGATCGACTCCATGCCTGGTCCATTCGACTATACCTCGGATCAAGAACGGATACCCTGCGGTATCAGACCTCGCTGGCGGATTCCGTTCGCGACCGGATCCGTGAACTCATGGCGGATACGACCCAACAGCAGGCTTCCAAGGGGTTGCGGGCAGACAGCCTCTCACAAGAGCGCGGGGTGCGCGGGCAACAGGTGACATCGAATCTGCTCGCGGCGAATAACTACGAGCGGCTCATCGATCAACTGATGGTCGAGGTCAACAAGAAGTACTCGATACCGTTTGCCGGACTCATCTTCGTCCTTCTCGGTGCGCCGCTGGGCGTCAAGGCCCGCAGAGGGAATTTGGGAATCGCCGGCGGCATTTCGCTGTTCTTCTTCATCGTGTACTATTTCTGCCTGACTCTTGGGGAGGATTATGCGGACCGGCAGGCACTGAATCCGTTTGTCGCAATGTGGGGCATCAATTTCATTCTGGGATTTCTCGGCGTCCTTCTGATTTTTCAGACCACATCAGAAAAAACCTTTGGTCTGCACTACCTGACCGGATGGATTGGGGACTGCCTGCAGAGGATCCGATTTCGCCGATGAAAAAGCCTTCGTTATATGGACGCAAACCGGTACTCGAAGCGCTTCGGGCGGGGCGTCCGTTGTCCGAGGTGTGGACGACGGCGTTCGTCGAAGAGATTGAAACGCTTGCCGCTCAGGTGGGCGTGCGGGTCACGCGTGTCACGAAGGACCGCATTCATTCCCTGCTACCGGATGCCAATCATCAGGGGGTCGCGGCGTTTGAAGAGACTCCCTCGATACGAAAGTGGGATGTGGAAGAGATACTGGAAATGGCCAAACAGAAGGGCGAGAAGCCGCTCCTCGTGTTGCTGGACGGTATCACAGACCCGCACAATTTGGGCGCAATTATCCGGTGCGCCGAATGCGCGGGCTTTCACGGAGTGATCCTCCCGAAGCACGGCTCCGCCGAAGTGAATTCTACCGTCGTCAAGACATCGGCCGGTGCTACGCACTTCATCCCGGTCGCGACGGTCACCAACCTGGTGCATGCAATCGAATTCCTCAAGGAAGCGGGGTGCTGGATATATGGTGCGGATGAATCCGCTGAAAAGGATTTCCAAGGTACAGACAGTACCGACGCGATCGCCCTGGTCATCGGCAGCGAGGGCAAAGGAATGCGAAAAGGTGTAGTGGAACACTGTGATTTCTTGATACGAATTCCTGTGTTCGGACGCATTTCGTCGCTGAACGCTTCGGTGGCCGCGGGAATCATGATGTACGAAATTGCCATGCGCAGAAGGAAAGGCTCGTAGATGAACGCGAATCGTTTTTTGGTCGTGACCGGTGTTTTGGCTCTGGCGTTTTCGTACGGAGTCTGGGAGTTTGTTTTTGGCGCAGCCGATGACCGGTTTGGGCTGCACTACATTTATGCCGGAGGCTTCCTGGTCGTGATCCTCATGGCGCTGTGGATGGTGGCTGTGGCCTTATGCATCGAGCGCGTTTTTGCGCTGTCCGCCGCGGCAGGTCGAAGGAGAGGGGATCGTTTCCTGACGGCGGTTCTGCACGCGGTGGAAAACAAGGACTACACGCGGGCGAAACAGCTGTGTGTGGAACAGGAAGGTCTCTGCGCGACGGTGTTGGCCGCTGGTCTGGCGAGATGGTCCGAAGGTCACGCCGAGAACGAGGTGACCCGCACAACGGAACAGCATACGAATTCTGCGGTGCCCGCGCTGGAACAAAACCTCGCGGCTTTGTCGACGATTGCGTCCATCGCCACGATGATCGGGTTGCTCGGTACGACCATCGGCATGATTCGATCGTTTAAGGCGCTGGCTCAGACGGGCGCTCCGGATGCCGTGCAGCTTTCGATTGGGATTTCAGAAGCCCTGATCAATACGGCAGGAGGGTTGATCGTGGCGATCCTTGCAATCATTGGGTACAACTACTGCTCTCACAAAGTGGATCAAATCCTGCAGCACACGGATGAGGCGGTCGGACGGACGATGAACTTTCTTCGATCGAACGGGACAGGATCGTGAGGCGACGAAGAAAGTCGATCTGGATCGACATGACGCCGTTAGTGGATGTGGCCTTTCTCTTGCTGACGTTCTTTATGCTGACGGCGACTTTCCGCGTGACGGAAGGTGTGTCTGTACAACTTCCGACGGCGCACGCTCGTCAGAAGATCGATCGGGAGAGACTGATCCTGATTACGTTGGATGAAAACGGGACGGTGTTTCTGCGATCCTTCCTGGAGGGACCGGATGAAACGTACGATACGTATCGTCCGGTCACGAAAGAAGTACTGAAGTCCTATCTCTCGTCTCGGAAGGGAAAGGAAGCCCTGCAGGCCGTCATACAGGCGGACAAGGATCTCCGCTATGAGGTCATCGAGCCTGTCTTCGACATCGTTCGCGCAAGCGGACTGACGGCCGTCCGGCTGGCCACGGAGCCGTATGAGTGAAGGAGTCCCCGCAGTCTCCCATCACAAGGCCTTTCGGAAGCGTCGCCGGTTGCCTCTTCGAATGGACATGACACCTCTTGTGGATATTGCGTTTCTGCTTCTCACGTTCTTCATGTTGACAACGGCCTTTCGTTTGCCGAGAGCTCTGGAAATTCGTCTGCCGGAACAAAAAGATGCCGCCGGCTCGTCGATGGAGGCCAAAGATATCATGACTCTCTACGTCCTGTCCGAGTCGAGATTCTTTATCCGCACCGGACTGGCGGACCCATTTCCCGTTCAAGCACAGGATGTCCCTTCGAGGCTCGACCGGCTGCTCGCACGGTCCGTCCCGGCAGTCATTCTCGTCAAAATGGATCGCGATGGACGTTATGAGGATCTTGTTCGCGCGCTCGATGCGATCGAAAACGCGGGAGGAGGAGGCAAATCCCCGCCGCCTTTCAGTGTACTGACGCTGCGGGCGGAAGAACGTCAACTGTTTCCCTAACGGTCAGTATGGAAATTGTCTGGTCGGACAAATTAGTTGTTTCCCCTGTCCCCGTCGCTCGCGTGGAACCCATCGAGACCGTGGGTTCCGGTCGACGCGTGAGCGGGAGACTGTATCACGGAGACAATCTCTCGATTCTGCACGAGTTGCTTCGTCAGGAGTCAAGACTTCACATGATCTATCTCGATCCGCCCTTCGAAGTGGGCAGTGATTTTTATATTCGATTGAACGGTCGCAAGAAATTGGCGTACGAAGACAAGTGGCGTGGAGACGCGTACCTTCGGATGATGTATCCGCGGCTCCAGGCGATCCATCGGCTCCTGCGCGACGACGGCTGTATATGCTTTCATTGCGATTGGCGGCTGAATTCCCGCATCCGCCTGCTGCTCGATGAAATTTTCGGAGAGGACAATTATGTGAATGAGATTATCTGGTCCTATCGATCGGGAGGCGCGTCGCGAAAGGGGAGTCTGCCGCGTAAGCACGACTCCATCCTGCTGTATCGCAAGTCACGGAGATTTACGATTCACCCCATCCTGGAGAGGCAATATCTCGGGAAGCCGTTCATGGGGAGCCGTCGGGACGAGGCGGGCCGATGGTATGTCGACACGTTATTGAGGGACGTCTGGGAGGGTGTGATCCTGACGGTCGACCGAAAGGATCTGGTTTCTTACAATACACGCCCGGTTCTCAATGTGTCTTCCGAGCGGATCGGATATCCTACGCAGAAACCCATCGGACTCCTGAAATTGTTGATCCGTCTGACCACGAAACCGGGTGACCGCGTTGGCGATTTCTTCAGCGGCAGTGGAACCACCCTGTCGGCCGCAGAGAGTACGGGGCGTCAATGGGTGGGCTGCGACAGGGGCGCCATCGCGGTACATGTGGCTTGGAAACGCCTGTTGTCGCAACGAACGCCGGGAGCCGGCACGTGGCAATTATGGGGTCCCGAACCGCTCAGCCGCAATCCGATGGAGTGGGCTCGTTGCGATGGACAATTGCGCTGCGGAAAGACAAGATCCCGCTCGATCGACTATGTGGCCATCGACGAACGATACGATGGGGAATTTCGAAACCGGACGTCATGGATTCGGTCGACCGGAACGACCCTGCCGACGAAGTGGATGCTGAAGTCGAAGAAAGGGGAACGGTGTGCCGTGGATGTGGTGGACCGGTACGGGAAGCGAACCAGAACGATTTTATGATTGACGAAAACTGTTGACTGCGTCGTCCTGCGTGGGGAAAATCTCGAACACTTCCATGAGTTTGGTGATATTCAAAACGTTTTTCACAAACTCATTCAGTCCGCCGATCTTCAGACGACCCTCCACGTTGCGGATCATGGTATAGAGGGATATGAGACTGCCCAAGCCGGAACTGTTGATCCGCTTGATTTTGGACAGATCGATCACAATGTCCCGATAGCCTTCGTCGAGGAGTCCTTTGACGGCGTTACCCATCATCTGGATGTGTTCTTCGGTCATCAGCTTGTCTTCGATTTCCACAATGGCCAGCACATCGGTGACCGGTTTTGTCGTGACTCGCACGGCGTTTTCACTCGCGATTTGAACCTTCTTACTTTTGTTCATGGGGTTCTTCTCATCCATAATTTCTTGGTTCTTTCGGATGTTGATGTCGGGTAACGGTATAAGAATGGACGGCAACCACCGGCACAATGAAGAATACTGAGACTTCGGAACCGTTAGGCGTGGGTCATTCTACGGATAAATTCATCCAGTCGCAAGCCGAAAACCGGTCACGCCGGACGACGTTGTCCGAGGAAGCGAACGAACTTCACCGCATACGAAAGCGACGACGCGAGAAGCAGCGCCAGACTCGTGTACAACAGGATCTCATACAGCAGACCCAGACCGAACAAGTCCTTGACAATAAAAACCAGTGTCATGAACGCCACGATCGTGACAAAGGTCTTGCCGAGGAGATTGGACACAAAGAGAATGCCGTACTTCTTCTTCGCGAACCACCCAAGAGTGAAAATGGCAACATCCCGCACAAGGGCTAACAAAAAGAACCAGACGGGAAATTCCGGACGCGTCAGCGAGAGAAAGCCGAGAATGACTACGAAGGCGATCTTGTCCGCGATCGGGTCGATGACTTTGCCGAAATCGGTGATTTGGTTGAGCTTTCTGGCCAGCCATCCGTCGAAGGTGTCCGTGAGTCCGGCAAAGAACATGACCACGACCGCATAGAGATTGTAGTTCGGTTCGGACGCGCCACGCCACAGCAAATACACGATGGGTATGAGAAAGACAATCCGCATCATGCTGAGGATGTTGGATGCGTTCCAGATCGGTCGGGAGGCGCTCATAAGTTGGGATTGGTAATAGAAAATGTTTGACTGATCACATCCAGAATCCGGAGATGCGTCAGCTTATTGGGCTCCTCCGGAAAGAACACGGCCTGATCGATGAGATAGATCCGTTGCTGTGTGGGTTCATAAAACCCGTACGTTCGAAAGGCGCCGCCGAACGCATTTTGTCCGGCGTCCGATCTCCAAATTCCCCGATGGATGAGCGCGCGATAGGAGGCGAGAGAGCCTACGTAGAACTGATCAAATCCGTCGACACTCCGAACGGGATCGACGAACCAATGGCCCATGCGGTTGCGTTGTTGTTTCAGAAAGGAATGGGTCAGCACGGTGTCCGTCGGAGAGTCGATCCAATGAACCGTGATCCAGCGCTGGAGAGAGGAATACCGGCTGTGGGAATGAAATCGGACATAGTTGCTGTCCTCATTTTGCTCGACCAGCTTGAAGTCCGGATGGATTCGGAGGAACCAGCCGTACTTCTGGAAGACCTCGTTTTGCAACATCTTGTCTTCCAATGGCGCGGCCGTCCGATACATGAAACTTGAAACGATTCTCGTTTTATGTTCATCGGCAACCAGGAACAGACGCTCCGATTCCGCGATGCACTGCTGACGAAGATCTTGGATGTCCGTCGCCGTCAGGATCATCAGGAGTTGCCCGCGGGCCCACTCGTCATCGCGCGTGAAGACAAAATGCGTTCCGTTTTCCACGGCCTGGCGAGCGCTTTCACCGAGCATTCCCTGTACGGTCTGAGACACGGGACCGCTCGCGTCGAGCGTTCCCAGAAACAGGAGCAACTTGTGTTTTTCGTATGTCCGAAGAACGGACAGGGGAGTGCGTCGCAGGGTAAACTCCCTTTCCTCTTGCGGGGTACGAAACGATCGCTCAAATGCGGCCCGCAGAGTTTCTTCCATGTGAATCCACTCGGCCGAATCTGCAAAGACAATGATTTCATTGTCTGCGCCGATTGCAACGGGCTTTTGGGATTCACAGCTCCCGAGGAAATAGAAAAGAATCAGGCTAAACGGCAGCAGTCTCGACATAGGTCTTTCTGGTTTTCCGCAAGACGAAAACAAACGCGCCGGGCAGTGTCGTCAAGAGGGATAGGCCATACGTGAAAAATCCAATGGAAAACGCCAACTCGCGTCCCACACCGATGTGTCGAAAGAGCAGGATGGACGTTTGCTCCCGTGGGCCCGTCCCTCCGATCGAAATGGGGAGACTGGCCGCAATGGAAATAACGGGAACAAACAAGAGATAATACAAGAACGCGGATTCGTCGCCAAGCGCACGGCCCACACACCAGATCGACGTGATTCTCATTCCTTGCACCAACAGCGCAATCAAAAAGGCATACATCAGACGGCGGGGATGAAGTCTGAAATTGTGTACGGAATAGTACAGCCGCTGAAAGCGGGCATATAGTTTTTCCGGAAGTCGCATGGCAATAGGCTTGACGAGGCGGTCCGCCAATGGTTTGTACAGCAGGAGTGCGATCAGGAGGATCCACGATGCCATCACGAAAAGCATGACCACGTACAGCGATCCTTCCTCCCTCGAAACGAATGTCCCCACGACACACGCGATAAAGAGAAGGGCAAGCAAACCCGTGAAACGATCGACAAAGACCGAAGCCAACGAGGGAGACAGTCCGGTTCCTCCCTGGTGTTTGTGCAAGTCATAGACACGGAATAGATCTCCACCCATGCCTCCAATGAGAAAGTTATTGAAGAAGAGTCCGACGTAATACAAGCCCAGCGTCTTCAGGAAAGGAATTTCAATGTCGGCCACGGACAGGATCAAGTGCCACTGCGCTGCGCCAGCCGCGTAGCTCGCCGTCAGCAGGACAAAGGACGCGAATAGCCACATCGCTTGTGCGTGAATCAGGAGGTCCTGAAGGAGGGTCCAATCCAACCCGCGAAGAGAGAGATAAATCAAGACTCCGCTCACCGTGCATTTCAGGGTGAGGATGGCAAACTTCTTCATTTGATCTTCGGCCGCAACTCCGCGATTTTTGCCTTTACGCCGGCGTTGTTGGGATCGAGGACCAACCAACGCTCCAAAGCCTCCACCGCTTTGGCGTAATCGCCCTTGCTCTCCAGCGCCTGCGAATACACAATCATCGCATTGAAATTAGCAGGATCGGCGGCGACCACAGGCTCCAGCAGACTGATCGTTTTGTCGTAGTCGCGGAACCACGACGAGTACCAACTGCCGATGTGGGCCAGGATCTGTGCATCGACACGATATCGCTTGGGATGCTCGACGACCTCATCGATGGCTTGCCTGGCTTTGTCGGACTGTCCGAGGTCATGGTAGAACTGCGCCACGGATAACTTCAGTCGATAATCCCGCATCGGCACCACGCTGTCCGGAACGATCGCTTCCATTTGGTCGATCAAAGACAGGGCGCGTTGGTCGTCGGACAGTTCCGGGTAGGCGTCATCAAAATAGGACTTCAAGGTGGGAGCTTCACCGGCATTGCGTCGCGCCCGGAAGTACTCTGCCAGCTGCAGAAAGAGACTCCGATAATTCTGCGTCAGTCTGCGCACGTTGTCGTCGTAGACGACCGTGGCGTCATTCAGGTTGCGGAACTTGTAATTCTTTGAAATGTTGTTATGAATGTGCTTGTACGAGATTCCGACATCGGGGACGGTGATGACTTTGGAAACGAGGCCATCCATGCGCGTGTAACGCTGGAGTCCGACGAGATTGTCCGGACTCACGGTGATCGCAAAATAAATCGGGCGGGAGAACCGCGACGCGAAGAGAATATCCAACACCATGAGGTCTTGCACGCGCAGTCCCTGGCCGTACTGACTGTTGATCGTCGGCGCCACTTCAAACGTCATCTTCGGCACACTCATCGTGTCCCATCCTTTGGGCAGTTCCCGTCCGGATTCCACCCAATCTTTCCAGTACAGATCTTTGGGAACCTCCAACGCAAATGCGCGCGTCTTCCACGCAATCGGCTGAATGCCGGAATTCGGAATTTTTGGATCGCCAAGAATCTGCTTGTCGGTATATCCGATGGCGACTTTCTGAGAAACCACCTTTTCGCCACCGTCCAGATGGTACGTCAGCTCTTTGTTCTTCAACTGATTGATATACCATTCGGTGTTGAGCAAAGACAGATTGACGATCCGCACGTCGGGCCGGATCTTTTCGACTTCCTGCAGATACCACAAAGGGAAGGTATCATTGTCGCCATTGGTGTAGAGGATGGCGTTGGGTTCGCAGGACACGAGCATGTTGTAGGAATAGTCCCACGCGACGAGATTGCCCTGCCTGCCCGATGAGGGTTTGTTGTAGACATACATATTGAGAGGCAACAATACGACGGCCAGGCCGAACATGGCATACGTCAATTGCATTCCCAGACGTTCCCGTTTCCTGAAGAATTCTCCGATGGCTTCCGCGACGGCGTACAGCCCGACACCGATCCAAATCGAGAAGGCGAAAAAGCATCCCGCGTAGCTGTAATCGCGTTCACGCGGTTGAGGATCGGGCTGGTTGAGGTACAGGATCACGGCAAATCCGGTCATGAAGAAGAGACCAAAAGTCGCGAGGGCGCGTTTCCAGTCCCGGCCGAAATGATGGACTGCGCCGAGAAGTCCGACCAGGAAAGGCAAGCCATACAATCCCCGCCACGTGAACACGGTGAACATGTATCCGTAGCGGTCCTCGTCGGTGTGCAGGTATCGATCGGGAGCCATGCCGATGCTTTTGAAAAAGTGATCCAACACAGAGTAACCGTATTCGTCCGGACGCCCCATAAACTGCCAGTTGAAATAGCGTACGAACATCTTCTTGAACTGATACTCCCAGAAAGGAGCCAGCCGCGGGAACATCGAAATTTCTCCGTACTGTTCCCGATTCAAATACCGGACAAACGAACTCCATTTGTCCGGATCGTTCTGATCGATGTTGGGTTCCAAGCCACTGCGGATCATGATAATCGCATAGGTGGAATAGCCCACGAAGATCAGGAGGGTCGCGATCGAGATCAGCGCCGCATTGTGGTTATTTTGTTTGATGAAATACCAGGCGATCCATATGAGAAGAGCAAACAGTGCAAGGATCGAGACGGTCGCCAATCCGAAGCGGTCCATCAGGACGGGAATCTGGATGCTGTAGAAAATGAAGACCTTGTAAATGATTCCGACCGCCAGCAGACCGATCGCGGCAAATGCAATAAACGAAGTGAAAGTGATCTCGAATTTCTTGGTGTAGATGATGAAAAAGACAAAGGGAAGCGCCAAAATATTCAGCAAGTGAACGCCTATCGCGAGGCCGAGCATGTACGCGATCAGGAGCAGATACACATCGCTGTGGATATCATCCGGTCTCTCCAGCCACGCCATGATGGCCCACACGACAATGGCTGTAAAGAAGATGCTTGCGGCGTACACTTCGGCTTCCACGGCATTAAACCATTGACTGTACGTGAACGCAAATGTCAACGCACCCAGCGCGGCGGCCAACTGGATTTTCAAAATGCCAAACCAGTCGGTCGGTCGGTTCTTCCACTGCAAAATCAACCGGACGGTCGTCAAGTACAGGAACAACACGGCAAAGGCGCTGGTCAGCACGGAGACCATATTGACGCGATAGGCGATGTCATAGTCAGAAATCGCCAACCCCAGCGCATGTCCGATCTGTGAAAACGGAAGCATGGTAAAGAGACGGCCCACGAGCAGGAACAGCGGAGAACCCGGAGGATGGGGGATCGCCAGTGTGTGTGCACACGCCGCAAACTCGCCGCAGTCCCAGTACGACAGTGTGGGCGAAACCGTAACAAAATATCCGAGAAACGACAAGACAAAGACCATCGCTCCCGTGATTCGATTCACCTTGCTAAATTCCATTCAGAGCTCCGCTATAGGGGTAATTTGTTTTCCTTGTCGAGAAAATAATCGCGCAGGCCCTCGTCCCAGAATTTCATGAAGTCAATGCCGTGATTCTGGAGATTGAAGTTCTTCAATACCGAATAGGCCGGGCGTCGGATCGGACTGGCATATTCCGCGACGGTTGTCTTTTCCAACCGTGTCCGTACCTGAGCCAATTCAAATATTTTTCGCGCGAATTCGAACCACGAGCAGGCTCCCTGAGCCGTGGCGTGGTAGAGTCCGTAATAGTCTGTTTCAATCAAGAGGCTGATCTGCTGGGCGAGATGGACGGTAAACGTCGGAGACAGGACTTCGTCGTCCACGACCTTGACGACATCCTTCGTCTGCGCCAGATGAAGCATCGTCTCGACAAAATTCATCTTCTTTCCCCGGCAGGGATGGATCCCATACAATCCCGAGGTGCGAACGATGAACGCCCGATCGTGATGCATCGCCACCAAGTATTCTCCCGTCAGTTTCGTCAAACCGTACACATTGAGAGGCGCGGGAACGTTGCGTTCGGTGTACGGCGTGCGGGTCTGTCCGTCAAATACATAGTCCGTACTGATATGAACCAATTTCGCCTTGATTTCCTGGCACGCTTTGGCGACGGTGCCGGCGGCGTAGGCATTGACCTCCATGGCTCGATGTACGTCGCCCTCGCAGGCAGGAACGTCCGTCCATGCCGTACAGTTAATCACGACATCCGGCTTGAGGGAGGATACGGCGCCCCGGACGTCCTTTTCCTTTGTCACATCCACTTGTTCGTGAGAAAGTGCGTGTATCTGATCGTGCCGTAGCACGCGAACAAAGTCCTGCCCGAGTTGACCCGTAGCTCCGAAGATGGCAATTTTCATAAGTCTTTAATTTTGAACGGGCAAGATATGGAACTCGGTCTTCTTCTTCAAGAAGTAATCCGCCACGATACTGTCCCGATAGATCACGTGCTGAAAGGTCGACTCGGGCACGCGATGGCGCGAGAATGCGTCCCGGCGCTTGCGCCGCAGCAGACCGATGTGCGTATACATCCAGAAATGAGCAAGCAGAATCGCGAGGGTGCGTTTCCATTGGAGCATCACCAATGCGCGAAGCGCGGCGATGCCATCCAGGCACATCCGGACAAGCAATGTCCACGCAAGGCGGTTCCCCGGAATATTCTTGACCAACGTGATCAGACTGTTGCGATGATTCCAGTACATTTTCAAGAAACTCTCCGCCGGAAGGCTGGCTCCGACGTAGTGGTGCACGACCGCGGACGGCACCACACAGATCCTAAAGCCAGACCAGTGTAATCGCCAACACAAGTCGATCTCCTCGAAGTGCATGAACATCGTTTCATCCAGGAGGCCGGCCTCGTCCAGCGCCGATCGACGGAGAAAGATCGCCGATCCGCTGGCCCAGAAAATCTCTGCGTCGTCATCATACTGACCTTTGTCCTCTTCGATCGTATCAAAAATACGTCCGCGAAGAAACGAGTATCCCCAACGGTCGATCCACCCTCCCGATGCGCCCGCATAGTCGAAATATCCGGGGCGGAGCATGGAGCGAACCTTGGGCTGAAGAGCGCCGACCGAGGCGTCACTCTCCGCATATTGCACCAGACGGCTCAGCCACTCCGGTTCGACTTTGACATCGTTGTTGAGAAGAACGATGTATTTCCCGCGTGCAGCCCGTATTCCGACGTTGTTGCCGCCCGCATATCCGCTGTTCGCGGCATTCCGGATGATGTGAAAGGCCGGAAAATGCGCCGACAGATGTTCTGCCGAACCGTCCACGCTGGCATTGTCTACATAGATCCACTCCACGGGTGTGTACGTCGTCTGAAGAAGCGACGGACAGCATGGATCGATCCACTTCTTTCCGTTGTAGTTCAGAATGACGACCGAAACAAGAGGGGACATTAGAAATTCGGTTCTTCCGCCATGGGGGGAACTTCATGCGTGCGGTGGGTTTCGAGTTCGACAAATCGCGCGTATTTCTTGACAAAACCCAAAGGCACATCTCCGACGGGCCCGTTCCGCTGCTTGGCGATGATGATGTCTGCTTTCACCACGTCGGCTTCCCGTTCGAGCGCTTCGGTGGCATAATAATCTTCGCGATGAACAAACATGACCAGATCTGCGTCCTGTTCGATCGAGCCGGAATCGCGAAGGTCCGACAGCATGGGTTTCTTGTCACCGCCTCGCTGTTCGACGGCGCGGGACAATTGTGACAAGGCGATCACCGGGATATCCAATTCCTTGGCGAGCGCCTTCAGCGATCGGGAGATCATCGCCACTTCTTCCTGTCGATTGGCGTTCGCCCGGGTCGTTGCGCTGACGAGCTGCATGTAGTCGATCACGAGAAGTTCGATTTGCTTTTCGGCTTTGAGGCGGCGGGCACGTGCACGCAGTTCCAAAACGTTGAGTCCTGGAGTGTCATCGATGTAGATCGGCGCCTTGGACAATTTTCCGACGCTGACGGATAATTTGGACCATTCGTGGTTGGGCAGCATGCCCGTCCGGACTTTGTGCGCGTCCACCTGAGCTTCGGCGCAGAGCAGACGCATGACCAGTTGGGAAGCGGACATTTCCAAACTGAAGAATCCGACCGCCTTGGACGTCATGACGGCGACGTTGCGTGCGACAGAGAGAACAAATGCGGTCTTGCCCATGCTGGGTCGACCGGCGACGATGATCAGATCGGAATTCTGAAAACCGCTGGTCCGCTGATCGAGCGATTTGTATCCGCAGGAAACCCCGGTCACGCCTCCCGGCTTGTGATGAAAGCTCTCAATCTGCTCAAAGACCTTGTGGAGGATGGGATTCAGCTCTTGGAAACCCTGCCCGGCCTTTTGCTCTGCGATTTTGAAGATCTGTTGCTCGACCCCGTCGATGAGTTCATCGACTTTTTCGGTTTCCTGAAAAGCCTGCGTGGTGATCTCCGCGCCAACCTGGATCAATCGACGGAGTCTGGCCTTGTCGAGTACGATTTTAGAATAGAACGTGATGTTGCTGGCGCTGGGGACCTTCTGGGTCAATCCCGTCAGGAAGTACGATCCGCCCACCCGATCCAGTTGGCCTTCGCGTTTGAGGCGATCGCTGACCGTGATCAGATCGATCGGTTGGGCTTCCTCATACAGTTGCAACATGATGCGGAAGATCATCCGATGGGCTTCTTTGTAAAAGGCCGTTTCGTCGAGGAACTCGATCGCGCGCGGAAAGGCCGTTTCATCAATCAAAACGGAGCCCAGGATGGCCTCTTCCACCTCCAGCGCCTGGGGTTGGACGCGGCCGGCATACTCGGTGATGTGGTGGGACTCCGCCATGTTATAACTTGGTCTTCATGGCTTGCGTCAGGATGTGGTTCCCCTGGTCTCGCCCGTGACGGGATGATTTCATCGTAAGGATCACGCGCTCGAGTAAGGCGATCGTTTCGCGAATCCGCCGCGTGCCTTCGTGAGCGGCATCGATCAATTTGACTACCGAGTCCGGATTGTCCGGTTTGCAAAGTTGGGCGCGTCCGGAGATGGGGGAGATCGCGTTGTTAATATGATGGGAGACCGTCATCAGCGTCTGCTCGAGTGTGTGGATTTGCTCCAGTTCCTTTTCGCGTTCGATCAACTCCCGGCGGAGTTCCCGCAAGCGTAACAGTCCGTTGATGCGCGCCCGGAGTTCGACCAGGTTATACGGTTTCGTGATGTAGTCGTCGGCGCCTTTTTCCAGCCCGGCCACTTTGTCCTCGGTTTCCTTTTTGGCGGTGATCAGAATAATGGGTGTGGTTCGAATATCCGGGTCCTGCCGAACGGTTTCCACAAAACGATATCCGTCCATTTCCGGCATCATGACATCGCTGATGACCAGGTCGTGCTTCTTTTCCTTCAGAATGTCAAGCGCTTGCACTCCGTCGTTGGCGGAATCGACCTTGTAGCCATCCCGCTTCAGTACCATGCGCAGGATCGCCAGGGTATCGTCATCGTCATCGACGATGAGAATGCGGGCAGGGCTGTCTTCCGTCTTTTCCTTCAACCGCCTCACCGTACGTTAAATTGACTTTGGGTCGTGTTTGGTATACTTTGTCGGGCCATTCAAAAACACACAGCGATATTCGTGACAGTTGGTACCATTTGTGGGCTTGGAGTATAGAGAATTCACTGTCTTTTCGCAAGAACCATTCCATCCAGAGGAACTATGAAATCGTTTACCTGCGGTATCTTGTGCATGATCGTCATGGGTTGTCAGGTCAAGGTCGCGAAGAACGAGGTTCCTTCCCGCCAAGTCATCATGCATCAATGCTGGCAGACATTTGATCTGGGCCTGAAAGACAAGAGCGACTTTGTCAAGAACTCCACCGTTCTGACATTGGGACGAATCGGCACTCCGAAGGCCATTCAGACACTGAGAGCCGTGGAGGCGACGACGACGCCGTCCGTGATCCGGACGTACACGAGTGTCCTGGCTTCTTTGCACGACTCCTTGGCGTTCGTATCGCTGGCTGATTATAGAAAATCGACGGATTTTCAGGTTCGTGAAAACGTGATCGTCGGTTTAACCCGAATGGCGGACCTCTACGAACGGGAATCGATGATGAAGATGTTTGACCGGATGATGGTGGGAGTGGACACCATGCAGACGGATTCCTTTTCCTATGACAAAGAGGAAATTCTGAGAGGCAAGGATGAACTCCGCGCGAAGATAGCGGTCGCCATGGCAAAGTTGGGCGATGCGTCCCGTTTGGCGATGGTGGAACCGGTTCTGCGTCGGAAGGACTTTTCAGCGAAGGTCAACTTACTGTACGTCATTTCGCGACTGGAGGCGCGGGAGGCCGAGTCTGTAGCCTTCCGTTTGTCGACGGACGGCAGCGCGTACGTTCGGGCCAAAGCCGCCGAGGCGCTCGCGGCGATCGGTTCGGCGTCTGCACTGCGGCAAATCCTGGCAAGAGAAAAAAACGACGAGGTACGAGTGGCTGCGGCCATCGGATTGATGAAGGTTGACGAAAGGGCCGCCGTCTCTGTGCTACGCCCCGCCCTGACGACCCCGGACGATGACCTGCAATACAAAATTCTGCTGGCCCTGGCCGAGGTGAAATCGAGCGAACTTCGCGCGGACCTGATTCCGATGATGCACGATCTTGCGAAGGATGCGGGTGAGTGGGCGCTGATTGGAGTGTTGAATGCTCTCGGAAGTTATCGGGACACGACGTCTATGGAACTGCTGGAAGCCGGTCTGTCTGACAATCGTCTCCAGGTGCGGGAAATGGCGATCGGTGTACTGACGTCGTTTCGGCCGCGCGACATGATCGATGAACTGACGGAATACGCGAGGGACGAACAGTATTCTGTCCGGTCCGTGGCCATCAGCGGTTTGGGGAAGATCGAGGACAGGCGACTCCTGGACGAGACGGTCATTCCCATTCTCTTCGAACGAATGCGCAACGATTCGGAAATGATGGTCCGTGTGCGGGCCGCGTTTACGTTGCTGGATGTACTGAACGACCGACTCTTCACCCGGAGAGCAAAGGAGGTAGCTTCATGAAAAAACTCGTCTGGATCGGCGTGTCCGTCGCCATCCTGTGGATGCTGGGCAAGTCGTGGGTGGGCTTTTATTCTGATTGGCTTTGGTACGAGACACTGGGGTACGAAAACGCATTTTGGACGATGTATTCAACAGAATACGTGCTGGGCGGTATCTATTTTCTGACATTTTGGTTGATCGTCGGCAGTCAAGTCTGGATCGCCTCCAGGACGAAGGAGGTTTTTGCGACGAGTGGTGCGTCGCCGTTCCAGGCTCAGTTGCACATGGTGGCTCGAGGGGCCCGGCTGGCCTTTTTCGGCATTTTGCTGTTCTTGTCGTACCTGTTGGCGGCCGCGCCGGCGCAGGAGTGGATGCGGTTTCTCCAGTTTCTTGACCGCGAACCGTTTGGGGTGACAGATCCGGTGTTCGGCCACGACATCGGTTTTTACATGTTCGAGCTTCCGTGGTGGCAGGGGATCGTCAACTGGTTATTTGTGGTTGTCATTGTGTCAGCCATCGCTTCAACCGCGGTACATGTATTCCGACGCAGCATTCTCCTGCGGCCACAGGGCATCGATGTGAGCGGCGCGGCAAAACGGCATTTGATCTTGCACGTTGGTTTCTTGTTTATCCTGTATGTGTTTGATTATCGCCTGTCCCGCTACGGCATGCTGTTCAGCGAAGGCGGGGTGGCCTTTGGCGCCGGATACACCGATATCCATGCGAAATTGCTGGGGTACAACCTGCTAAGTGCGGCGGCGGGCGTCGGCGTACTCCTGACCCTCCTGGGGTGGGTACAGCGCCGTTGGAAATGGCCGTTGATCGGCGCGGCGATCCAGATTGGCGTAGCCCTGATCTTGTTGGTTGTCTATCCATCGATTGTCCAGCAATTTGTAGTGAAACCCAATCAACTGGAAAAAGAAAAACCATACATCGTTGAGAATATCCGGCAGACGCGAAAGGCGTACCAGCTGGACCAGATTGAGGAAAAGGATTTTTCATACGAAGAAAACCTGACCAGCACGGATCTTTCCCGGAATCATCTGACGATCAAGAACGTCACACTATGGGACCATCGTCCCGTCAAGGATTCGTACACCCAGCTTCAGGGTATCCGCACGTATTATACGTTCAAGGATATTGACATCGACCGATACCGAATCGACGGGGAACTGCGTCAGGTTATGCTGGCCGGACGGGAATTGGATATTTCCAAACTGGGTAGTGGAGATCAGTGGATCAACCAGACGTTCATCTATACGCACGGGTATGGCGTCGTTCTGAGTCCTGTCAATGTCGTGACCACCGAAGGGCAGCCCGAATTCTTTATCAAGGACATTCCTCCCGAAACCCACGCCGACGTGGGCGTCGAACGCCCGGAGATTTACTTCGGAGAGATGCAGCGTCCGGGTGACTATATTATCGTCAAGACAACCAAAGAAGAATTTGATTATCCTCTGGGCGAGACCAACCAGCAGACGTTGTACCAAGAAGCGGCCGGTGTCTCGATCGGCTCTTTTGGCCGCAAACTGCTGTTTGCGATGCGGTTCAACAAATTCAATCTGCTGTTGAACGACTACATTCAGGAACAAAGCGAGGTGCTGTATTACCGGAATATCCGCGACCGGATTGAACGCATCGCTCCGTATCTGAAGTTTGACGCGGATCCGTACCTGGTCCTTCACGAAGGACGGCTGGTTTGGGTGATGGATGCCTTCACGCGGTCCGAGCGATATCCGTACTCGACCATCTACACCGAAACAGACCCGGGGGGATTTGGGTATGTTGATCGATACAACTACATACGGAATTCCGTAAAGGTCACTGTGGACGCCTACAACGGGAAGACCACATTCTATAGTTTCCGACCTGAAGACGATCCGTTGATCCGTGTGTACGCGAAGATTTTTCCGGATGTGTACAAGTCCATTGACGAAATGCCGGCAGGACTGCGGGAACATCTCCGGTATCCCCAGGATTTCTTCGACATTCAGACGCAGTTGTTTGGCTTGTATCATATTGAGGATCCGAACGTGTTCTTCAATCGGGAAGACGTATGGCAGGTGGCTGAAGAAGTGTACGCCAGCGATCGACAACGGATGGAGAGCTACTATGCGATCATGAAATTGCCGGGAGAGACGCAAGAGGAGTTTATCCTGCTCATCCCATACACTCCCCGCGAAAAACCCAACATGATCGCTTGGTTCTGTGCGCGAAGCGATGGGGACAAGTATGGCCGCTTGCTGGTGTATAAGTTTCCGAAAACCAAGTTGGTGTACGGTCCCATGCAGGTCGAGAGCCGAATCGATCAAACACCGTCCATTTCCGAGAAGCTTTCGCTGTGGAATCAACAGGGTTCTAGCGTGACCCGCGGAAACATGATTGTCATACCGATCGAGAACTCGCTCCTGTATGTGGAGCCGCTGTATTTGCAGGCCGTGCAGAGCCGGTTGCCCGAGTTGAAGAAAGTCATCGTAGCGTACGGCAATTCCATCCACATGGAAGACAACCTGGAGATCGGATTAAGCCGGATTTTCGGCCGTGGTGCCGGTGTCGTCGCGGAAGTTAGTGCCGTCAAGACAGCAGTGGAAAAAGACGTTGCAGGTGGTGAAAGTCGTCAGATTCGGGAATGGATTCGCTCCGCGATCGATCACTATAACCAGGCGCAAGATGCCGTGAGAAAAGGGGATTGGGCAAAGTATGGCGAATACATGGACAGGATGAAACGCGATTTGGACCTTCTCAACTCCAGGGTCGGGCCACAGTAGGATGGCGCCCATTCGCGGACATTCCTCCTCCACTTGGACGGGCCTGCTGATCGGGCCCGGAAGTGAGGACTTGCGCGATTTTGAATTTCATCTCTCCACGTTGCTGGGTCTCGCGGTACGAAAGTGCGAGTCCTTTGAAGAGGCGCAGGAGGTTTTGCGAGGTGAGTCAGTGGACGTGGTCTTTACCGATGATCGAACCGATCCCGCCAATCCGTTTGCCATTTGCAGTTTCATTAAGTCGGATCAGAATTTTTGGGGCATTCCGATCATCGCGCTGATCGCGGGAGACAGCGACCGCTCGCGGGCTCATGCGTTGGACTACGGGGCCGACGATTATTTGACGCGGCCCTTTGACGATGCGGAAGTGTACCGGAGGACGCGGGCGCAGCTGAGAATGCGCGAGTTGTCTCTGCGGGTCGTGGAAAGCGAACGGTTGAACGTGTTGTTTGAAATGGCGGGAGCCGCCGCGCATGAGTTGGCGCAGCCCGTCACCGGGGCCATGGGGTTGATCGAGTTGATCCAACAGAAATCGGAACTGGGTGCCCCGGTGCATACAGAACTGGCCATGCTCTACGAGTGCCTGCGTCGCACGACCGAAGTCCTTCACAAGATACAGAAGATCCGACGGTACGAAACCACGGCCTACCCGGGCGCCAACAAAATCATCGATATTCACCGCGCCTCCGAGCCCAACGAAAACGAAGCATGACAGAAGCCATGGCCGATGCGGCACAGACGGATCGACTGAAACGTCTGATTCCTTGCGACGGTTTGTCGGATGTTTTTCTGGAGGGGATGCGGGCAGACGAATGGACATGGGAGCCGGATCGCGCGTCCGACTCGCGGATCGAAGAGCGAAGAGGTCTGTGCAAGCGAAGGTTGGGCGATGGACGAATGCAGATGTCGTGCGAGGACAGTTGGGGGGACGAATCCAATCCTTCCGATGCTATGGAGGCTGCCTGTCTGTCCCCAAAGCGCTGCGACGATGCCTGGGAGACAGCAGTCAGACGGCATCCTCTTGTCACCGCATGCCGCGTTGCCTGTCGTCGAATTGTCAGGCATACCGCCGGGCTGAATTATCGGCTGGAGCCATACGCCGCAGTAACCAGACGAACTGAGGTGACGGTTGAGTGTGGTTGCGGGAATGAGCGATACCGGATTTCGCAGTTGATTGAAGACGCGAGTCAACTGGGGGTCATGTTCGAAGAAGCGGCTTCTGTCGTGGAAGAGCGCATGGACGCGGTGACTCCGGCGTCTGGTGAATGGGCGGTGGTGCTGGCCCCGGGTCGAACGGGGATTTTCACACACGAAGTCTTTGGTCACGCGGCAGAAGCAGGGGAAGACGATCCCAGAATTCAGACTCATCCGCAACTCAGAGTCGTCGATGGCTGTGATGGCCCGACGGTGGATGATGAGGGAATTATCCACCGGGAGCAGGTGATTTTTGAGAATGGGCGATTCGCTGCGAGACTCACCGATCTGATGAACGGACTGAAGACAAACGGCGCGTTGACCGGCAATGGCCGGCGACAGGATTACCGATCAATTCCCATTCCGCGACTGTGGCGAACGTATGTGGACAATGGACAGCATCCGATCCGCATGGAAGGAATACGTCGGGGAGTTTATGTCCATCGGCTGGAGGGGGGACACACGCGTGCGGGCCGGGAACCACTGGGGCTTCGAATTGCCGACGCACAGTTGATTGAGTGCGGTGAACGCACACGCCGCATTCGACATGGCTTCATTTATGGGACTCCGGAATCGTTGGCGTCTGCGATTACGGAGATCGGCGATGATCTGTCCATCAGTCGCGACGTGACGTATTGCGGCAAACAAGGGCAATGGGTTCCGGTGTCGGTCGGCGGGCCGTCGCTGCTTTTGAAGTCTGTCAGGGTGAAATTCTAAAGGATTAGAAATGGACAAACCAGAACCGAAGAAAGCGATACCGGTGAGCAGTTGGCATATCGTGTTTCCCAATGATGCCAATCCGCATGGAACAATGTTTGGCGGCAAGGTCATGGCCATCATGGACATCCAGGCAGGAATCGCCGCAACGCAATACGCCCGTCGTGCAGTCGTGACCGCGTCCACGGAAGCGGTCGATTTTCACACACCTGTGAAGGTCGGGGACCGACTCGAGACGATCGCCAAGGTCGTATATGTCGGCAAGACATCGATGGTCGTCAAGCTAGATGTGTATGCCGAAAATCCGATATCCGGCAAGCGAAAGCACTGCACCACGGCCTATTTCAACATGGTTGCCCTCGATGAGGATGGAGCGCCTGCCTCTGTTCCGGAATTGCTTATGGAAACGGAAGAAGATCGACGTGAGTGGGAACAGGCCTGTCACATCAAAGAGAATGCCTTGCATCGGAAGAGGATGGGGTAGGCAGGTCAAACCGGGCGCGAACCTTCCCAAATAGTCGGTAAATATTCTTGACAAATATGAGGGCTTATCCTATATTGATAGCCCGAGAATGACTCGGAGTTTGATACTCAAGTTCTTTATAAGTCATTAATTTTAGTAGGTTTACTGGCGAGAGTAGCTCAGTTGGTAGAGTGCAACCTTGCCAAGGTTGATGTCGCGAGTTCGAGTCTCGTC
>CAZRTJ010000024.1:10193-51861 GCA_964602985.1 uncultured Bacteroidota bacterium | reverse complement strand
CCATTTGAAGCGACGCCAAATGTCGAACACGCAAATGCGTGAGAGTATGCGTAGGTATTGGAAGAGCCTCCGATGTTGGCGATGCCGGCCACGTCGTTTCCATGAGTCGCTTCATAATCGTATCGGTCATTGCTGATCGTGATGTTGTATCGCGAGGAGAGGTAATTTTCCACAAGCACGCGTTGGGACGAACTTAGTTCAAAATTATAGACGATCACCTCGGCGATATCACCGGTGAAATAATCAGGCAACTGGTCTTTTCTTCCGAGGTAAAATGGTTTGGAAGAATTTTGCCCGAAGTTGGATCCGGAGGCGATGAAATTCCCATTTCGGAAGAAGTTTAAAGCATATCCGGTGAATATCTCTCCCTGGTTCAGGACAGATGCGCCGGCGTTGTATGCATCGAAACCTCCAAAAGAGCCGGTCCGATACTCCCAGTTGTTCGAAGGATTGACCCGGAGGCCGTAGCCGAGACCCGCCGCAGAATCAGTCGAACCGAGAACGTACCGACTGGTTCCCGCACCGCCCGTCACACGCGCGACGATGAGCACAGAGTGGGATACCGCATTCAGTTGTGCATTGTATGACGTGCTCAGATAATCGGAGGTACCGTCAAACCGGATCACCGGCTTGCCGTTCATCACACCGGTAACAAGAGTCGGCCGGTCCGGTACTGTCGCTTGTGAAAGGGCGAGCCCGTTACCACTGATATCGTTCCACTGGGACACGACACCGCCGGACTGGACAAGGGCAGTGTCCGCTCTCAGCCACAGCCGGTTCGATCCGGAATTTCCGACGCCTGCAGGACCCGTCTGTGCTGACAGCCCGCAGACCACAAGAATCGAAAAAACAATACCGTATAGGAATTTCATGATGCTCCTCGATGGATACTTAATCGATACTAATACAAATATAATCACGGTTTTGAAAGAAAGTAGGTTCTTGTTGTGAACGGTGCAGTGGTTCAGGTCACAGGGTCGCGGCAAGAAAGCTGGTCCGTGTTGGGGACGATACGAATTCTGACAGGCATGCAAAAGGAACCAAACCCGTTTGACACTGACCGTTCCATGTATTACAATGTAATATGGTGTACTATGATGAGGCGGCAGCCAGAAGACTGAAGAAAGGTCAGCCGCCGAAGGAAATTGCGGAATTGTTCAATCACGCTTTTCAAGCGCTTGATCTAACCAAGGATTTGAATCTTTTTGACATTAAGAAACTTACGACTCATGAAGGGGTTGACTACTTCAGGTTAAGAAAGGGAAAATACAGGGCCATCTTTTTTGTCAAGAATCAAGATTTCTATGTAATAGCAATTTCCAAACGAGATGAGGTGTATAAAAAATGGCTATAATCTCAGTACGATTGAATCAGGAAGAAGAAGAAATTCTTAACCACCTTTCCGAGTATCTTCATGAAGACAGGTCGACTTTATTAAAGAAGTCGCTTTACGAAATGTATGAAGATATTCAGGACCTGAAGTTTGTTACGAAGTATGTCAAAGACAGTTCAAAGCGAAAGAGGCGGTTTATTGCGGCTGATGACCTGTTTCGCAAGTAGCGTATCTGTGTCGGGATCAGCAAAGGCGGAAGTGCGAGAAGCGCCCGGCCCAAAGGGAGAAAGACCTCCTCCGAATCCACAAAAAGTACGATCTTGCAAAGAAGCGTAAGTAAAACGCATCTCAAGAATGGCTTGCTCGCTATCGCTTATGGTTAGAAGCGGAATTTCATTCTCGTCACTGCTGGGACGGAGATGGTGCATGGTAGATGGACAGTTTCGCCCCTTTATGGACATCGTACAACCCCTCCCTACCCTCCCCTTACACACAAAATGTTGCAAGTCCACCTTGCGATGCAAAATGTGTAAGGGGAGGGAGGGGTGGGGTTTCCTTTACGACCTGTGAGAAAAATGTGTTTTTGAGATAGCTTCTAGCCTGTCCACGTGATCACGCTGATTGTTGAAGGATCCGGAAGGACAGGTGTGCCTCATTCCAATTTCGTCGCATCGGCGGTCAGGGCATCGTCGCTGACATTCCCGGTATTTTTTGTTTCTGCCGGCTCGAAAAGAATGACTTCGACCTCTTCGTCTGCGATCGGGCGGTGTTCGACTCCCTTCGGGACGATGAGAAACTCTCCAGCGCGTAGCTCAACTGTCCGCTCCCGAAATTCCATCCGAAACTGTCCTTTCCAGACCAGAAAGAGTTCGTCCTCGTGGTCATGATGATGCCAGACAAATTCTCCCTGAAACTTCACCAGTTTGACCGTCTGGCCATTGAGTTCCCCCACGATTTTCGGCCGCCAGTAGTCGGAGAATCTCGCAAACGATTCGGTGAGATTGACGGATTTCATACTTCCTTCTTCGCTTTCGTTTTCGCGGCAAGGCGTGATCTAGAAAATCGACTTTCCCAGTTTGGTCGTGAAAAGTTCGAGCGCCTGTATGCCCGCAACGGAATTGCCAAATTCATTCAAGGGCGGACTCCACACGCAGATCGCCAGATGTCCCGGGATGATCGCCACGACACCGCCCCCGACGCCGCTTTTGCCGGGCAGTCCGACGCGGAATGCAAAATCCCCCGACTCGTCGTACAACCCACACGTCAACATTAACGCGCTGAGACGTTTGGACTGAGACTGCGTGAGAATTCGTTCGCCAGTCTGCGGAACGGTTCCGTGATTGGCCAGGAATAGAAACGAGCGCGCGAGATCCAGGCAGCTCATCGAAATCGAACACTGTCGAACGTATTGCTCCAGGACATCGTCCACGTCGTTGTGGATGTTCTTGAAACTGCGCATGAGATGGCACAGCGCGGCGTTGCGGTGTCCGTATGCTTTTTCGGATCCTGCGATCGTCTCGTCGATCTGAACGGCCGGGTTCGCGGAGGCTGTCCGCGTGAACGCGAGCACGTCGGACGAAGATTTCCCGAGCGTCATGAGAGAATCCATGACGACCAGGGCCCCTGCATTGATGAATGGATTGCGCGGCCGTCCACGCTCGTATTCAAGCTGGACGAGTGAATTGAACGGATTGCCTGACGGTTCACGTCCCACGCGTTGCCACAGCGATTCGCCCAAAGCGCCGAAAACAAGCGCCAGCGAGAAGACCTTTGAAATACTCTGAATGGAAAAGGCCTCCGTCGCGTCACCATACAGAAACTCCTCTCCGTGGAGCGTCACGACGGCGATGCCGAACTTATGCGGTTCGACATTTGCAAGTGCGGGAATGTAGTCCGCGACCTTTCCCAACGATGCCATGCCCCGGGATTCCGCAGCGATTTCATGGATAATCTGGTTCAGGGAGTTCATGACCGGAACGTAAGATTTTTTCCCATTACTTTGCCAGTCCGTAATAGAAATCCTCAGACTCAACGAGCCGACGAGCGAAAAAGGCGTCGGCAGTTCCAGAACGGAAGTGTTTCCATCATGAGTTTCCCAGAATGTCGCGAACTTCCCGTTTGAGGGACTCTTTGACTGACGTCGGCAGGCGGGTCCAGTGAATTCCGCGCACCGCGGCTTCGAGCGCCCACAGGGCGTTCAGGGAAACACCGGTGTGGGTTCGCTTCAGGAGCACGTACACTTCCACCGGCCCCAAGCGTTCGAGGTCAGCGAGTGTGAACACGCCGACCTCGTTGAGCAGCCGGTAGGTCTTCGGACCAATGTTCTTCAGATCATGGGTGTTCATAGGTGCGAAGGTGCTTGACATGCATGATCCCATCGCCGGGGTCTAATGTGTTTACCTCAGCTTCCCGACGAAGAAATCGCTTTGGCTTACCAGAAATTCCGTTTGCAGTTGGTTCGACTACGCGACGGCGGTGACAGCCCTCTGTCAGCAGAATTTTCACGCATTCCGTAATGCGAAACTGAATCGAGAGCCTCTATTGCGCTCCGACCGAAGCCAAATCTCACCCTGATGAAGGTCGATGATTTTCTTCACGGCGAGCAGACCAAAGCCGATGGACATTTCGCCGGCTGTCGGGCGTGCGGTCATTTTGTGCGTGCCCGCGAAGGCGTACGGAATTTCATCGGGGAGAAAACCCTGACCAGTGTCTTCGATGTGAGTGATCCACTTTCCAATGGACGATTCGAAGGAAACATGGATTTCTCCGCCCTGATCGGTGTAGGCGATCGCATTGGAAATGAGGTTCTCGAAGACCTCGGAGATTCTCTGGGGATCTGCCAGGACGACCGGACATTGTGAGGGTGGGCGCAAATCCAACCGGATGCCTTTCTTCTCGGCTCGCAGTTTCTGGAATTTGACCACCGTTGCCGCGAGCCGCTCCAGATCCATCGGCCGAACGTCCAGTGTGATTTTGCCCGCTTCGATTGCCGTGACGTCCAGGAGGCTGTTCACCATCGTCGTCAGACGTTTCGTCACCGTGAGTGTGTCGTCGATGACATCGGAGTTGGAAGGCGCAGACGATGCATCGCCGACGTCCATGCGGAGGATCTCCATCGCGTTCGCGATGGCGCCGATCGGATTGCGAAGGTCGTGCGCGACAACGCCCAGAAATTCATTTTTCTTTTCGTTCAGCGACTTGAGTTCCTCGTTCTGCCTCGAAACAACCCGGTTCATGTCATCCAATTTCGAATTGTCCCGGCGTTTCATGACGAACGCTACAACGAGTACGAGGACGGATACCATCATCAACGTCAATCCGACGACATAGGCGCGCTGCACCATCGCATCGCGATCCAATTCGGCCTGTTGAAGCGCCATGGTTTTCTTGAGTAATTCGTTTTCCCGTTCCTTCGCGGCCACGGTTTGTCTGAACTCGAGCCGCGCGATTTCCTTTAGGTTGTCCTCATTAATCAGCGAATCGCGCATCGCGACGGCCATGCGATAGGCGGCCAGCGCCTCACGGTGGTTACCCAATCTGACCAGCACGTCGGAGAGACCGGTTCCGCACTCAGCGATGGCTTTTTTGTTGCCAATTTTCCGGGCTGTCGCGAGCGCCTGTTCGTAATAATGTCTGGCCTGCTGCCAACTGGATTTCGTTTGTTCAATGCGGGCCAGGTGTTGCAGGCTAAGAATTTCTTCCTCCTGAACTCCCGTTTTCCGGGCCAGGCGAAGGCCTTCGTGCAAGGACGTTTCAGCCTCCCTCAAGTTGCCCTGTTCGATGTAGATATCGCCAATGCTGTTCAGCGCATTGATCATTCCGTCGGGTTCGTGAGCGTCGCGGGCATGATCGAAAGCCTTGCGGAAATATTCGAGCGCTTTCCCGAGTTCTTTCTTTTCGCGATACACGGATCCCAGGTTGCTGTAGTTGTGACGGAGAAACCGTTTTTCCCGATTGGTCTGGTTGTGTTCGAGCGCCTGATGGTGATACTCCAGCGCGCGATCGTAGTCGCCCATGAGTTGGTAAATGCGTCCGATATTCATCAATGCGATCGCGATATAATTCTTATGATTTGCCTCGCGGCTGGACGCAAGAGTGCGTAAAAAACATTCCAGCGCGGCGGGATAGTCGCCTTGCAGTTCGTAGATCAGGCCGATGTTATTCAGCAATCCGGCGCGGAGGAGAGGATCATCGCGAGTGTCGAGGAACCGAAGGCCCTGATCATAGGAATCCAGCGCTTCGACGTAGTCGCCGGTTCGCCAATAGGTCAAGCCAATGTTGCGCAGACAGCGCACGACGCCGTGCGTCGAGTCCATGGTTTGGAACAACTGTTGAGCGGCGCGGAGCGAATCGCGGGCCTCCGGGATTTTGCCGAGCCAAAACAGGGACGTGCCGATGGTATGGAGAGCCTCCGCCTCGCCCGTGACGTAACTGATCTTCCGAGACCGGATCATCGCACTGTCGGCAAATTTCAAGGCTTGACCCGGATCGACGTTGACCATCTCGTTGGCCTGACGGATCCACGTATGCACGCGGCTCGTATCCTGGGCGTGGGCCATTCCCTCAAGGAGCAAGAGAAGCAGTATCGTCAATGCCAGACGAAGGGGAGGTAAGATCATATTATGAGAAATGATGAAATGTGATGGTCAGTTGACAGGTCTGATTGAAATGAAAGTACGGACTCATGCCGAGGAAGTCAATTTCGACGCCATGACGCTGCGGCGCTGGTGGTGGCATAGACCGCCAACGGGGGTGGAGTTGGACGGGTTGTACGGTCAGGTCACTCGATCTTGAAATGAGGGTTCTCGATGATGCCGAAGGCATTGCCCCACGGATCGCGCACGGAGCCGACGACGATGCCGCCACCGACATCCTGCAGAGGCTCATCCGCGGTGGCCCCCAGGGACAGCAGACGACTCAACGACTCCTGCGCATTCTCGACGCCCCAGTAAGCGAGAGGCGAATTGCCTCGCACGACGACTCCTTCATCCGGCAGGAGACCCAATTCGAAACCGCCTACGTTGAAGCCGACATAGAACGGCTCGTCGAAATAAGGAGGGTATCCCAAAACCTTTGTGTACCACTCCTTCGCCGCGTTCACATCAGGGACGTGGTACTTGACCGTGCGCAGACCTGCAAAGTGCTTTTTCATTTTATCCTCTCCGGTTGCATGGTTCAAAACGAGCTGCAGAATAACTCATCACACCGCCATGTCATGAGTAATTTTGCCAAAAAAAAGAGATTGACAAGGCCAAATTCGTACCCTATAATTCACCAAGCAGTTTAACTAAACAATTAAATCATGTGATTCACAGTAAATCTATAGAAAACAAGTCAGAGATTGAGTCAAGGATCATCGATTCCGCGCGAAAAGTATTTCATGCTAGGGGATTCGATGGCGCGCGAATGCACGAGATTGCGAAAGACGCGGACATCAATCAAGCGTTGCTTCATTACTACTATCGCAGTAAGGAGAAGCTGTTTCAAGCCGTCTTTGCAGAGGCCGTCGGCCGAATCATTCCCCGTCTGCTGGATATTCTTCAATCGGACGAGCCTTTGGAAGACAAGGTCCCACGATTCATCCACTCCTACATCGATCTGTTGCGGGCCAATCCGTACATGCCCGGATTCGTGATTCGGGAACTGTCCACGCACCCCGAGAAACTGCGAAACATTTTCGGAGCCGTCGATCCGGACAAACCCGTCAAGGTCATCGAGCAATACGAGGCGGGTGTGCGTGCGGGGCGCTATTTGCCGGTTGCCGGCGAACAATTTCTCGTCACGCTCATTGCGTCGTGCGTGTTTCCATTTGTCGCGCGGCCGATCGTGCAGATGATTCTGCGGAAGAACGATGCTGAATTTGATCGTTTCCTGGAGGAACGAAAAACTGCGGTGACGGCGGTCCTGCTGTCGATGCTGCACCCAAAGGAGTCGAGATGAAGACGCGTTGGATAGGGATTCTGCTGTTGGCCGGCTGCGCCGGCGCCGATCCTCGGTCGGATGCGTACGGCAATTTCGAGGCCATCGAAATCGCCGTTGCACCGGAAGTCAGCGGACGTCTGATCGAATTGCAGGTGGAAGAGGGGATGGTCCTGGACTCGGGGGTCGTGGTGGGCAGGATCGATTCCCTTCCGTTGTTGTTGCGCAGGCGCCAGTTGGAGGCGGGCTTCTCCTCGGTCATGGCCCGAGCCGCGGCGGCGCGTTCGCAGATGAATGTTCTGGTCGAACAGAAATCGGTTGTGGAAAAAGAAAAAGCTCGGGTCGAGGAACTGCTGAAGTCGAATTCCGTCCCGCAGAAGACGTGGGATGACATTGACGGTCAGCACCGCGTGTTGACCAGACAGATCGAGCACGCCCGCGATCAGGAATCGGCCATTCTCACCGAATCCGAGTCCATCGTCTCTCAGATCGAACAAATCGACGATCAGATCCGACGCTGCCGCATTGTCAATCCCGTTCGTGGGACCGTCCTTGTGAAGTCCGCCGAGCCGCAGGAGATCGTGGCCGCCGGGAAGCCCGTGTATCAGATTGCCGATCTATCATCTTTGATTCTGAGGGTCTACGTCACCGGCGACCAATTGCCGCATATTCAATTGCAGCAGGACGTGGAAGTCTGGATCGACGAGACCAAGACAGACAATCGATCGCTCCGGGGTCAGATCGAGTGGATCTCATCCAGGGCGGAATTCACGCCCAAGATCATTCAGACCAAGGAAGAGCGCGTCAACCAGGTGTATGCCGTGAAGATTCGTGTTCCCAACGACGGTCGACTCAAAATCGGTATGCCCGCGGAAGTCAATTTCTCCGTTTTACAAAAACCCACTGAAAAGTAAGCGAAAGGAAGAAAACAATGAGACAAGGATGGACGATCCTGATGGTGATCCTGTGGATGTCGGGATGCGGCAAGAAGGAAGACCACCATGCGCGCGAGGGACAAGCCGTTCAACTCGACGATAACGGAAACAAATGGAAAGCGGATGCCGCCACGAAGACGGGAATGGAAGGACTCCATCAGGCCGTCCGTTCGTTCCGATCCGACGTCAAAAACCCGTCCATTACAGACTACCAAAGGCTCCATGGTGAGTTGAACGCCATGGTGGACGGGATTTTCAAGAGTTGCACCATGACAGGGGAGGCCCATCATCAGTTGCACAACTATCTCACGACGGTGGTTGCTTCCGTGAAGACGCTGGAGGGAACGGACGGTCACGCTTCGGAGGATGCCCTGCAGACACTGGAGCGGCATTTGGGCGAATTTCATTCTTTCTTCGAATGACCGACGCCATATACGCCGAGCGGATCCGAAAGTCGTACGGCGACATCCAGGCAGTTGACGGAGTCGATCTGCGAGTGCATCGCGGCGAATTGTTCGGTGTGATCGGACCGGACGGGGCAGGAAAGACGACCTTGTTTCGCATCCTGTCCAGTTTGCTGATTCCGGAGGCGGGACAGGCAAACGTGCTCGGACTGGACACGGTTCACGACTACCGTGCGCTCCGGCGCAGGATCGGATACATGCCCGGGCGGTTTTCGTTGTATCCGGACCTGAGCGTGGAGGAGAACTTGAATTTTTTTGCCTCGGTGTTTGGCGTTCGGCCTGAAGAGAGCGACCGCGTCATCGGTCCCATTTACCGGCAAATTGCTCCATTCCGCACACGCAGGGCGGGGCAACTCTCCGGGGGGATGAAACAAAAACTTGCGCTGTCGTGCGCCCTCGTTCATCAACCGGAACTGTTGATTCTCGATGAACCCACGACGGGGGTGGACGCCGTTTCGCGTGTGGAGTTCTGGGAAGTGCTGAGGCAACTGAAGTCCGGCGGAATGACCGTCGTCGTCAGCACGCCATACATGGATGAGGCCGCCATGTGTGATCGTGTGGCGATGATGCAGGGAGGGAAATTTCTGACGCTCGACGAGCCTGTGCGCATCGCCGGTCGTTTTCCGAGACCGCTTTTTTCCGTTCGAGCCGACCGCGGATACGCCGTGTTGAATCTGCTTCGGCAAATGGACGCGTGCGACGCCGCCTATCCTTCCGGCGCGGAATTGCGGTTTGTGGCATCGGCCGATGGAGTGACGGTGGAGGACATCCGGCGGTTTCTCTCGAATCACGATGTTCCAGAGGCGGTCGTGTCCGTTGCGACCCCGACATTTGAAGACATGTTTATGTACCTCATGCGCGACCATGGAAACGGTCATTCAAGTTAACCAACTGACACGTCGGTTTGGCGACTTTGTCGCGACCGATGCGATCACGTTCGACGTACAGGCGGGGGAGATCCTCGGTTTCCTCGGCGCCAACGGAGCGGGGAAGACGACCGCGATCCGCATGCTGACCGGCCTTTTGCGGCCCACCAGCGGCGAAGCGACCGTTGCCGGGTTTGACGTATACCGCGAGGCAGAGGATATCAAGAAGAACATCGGGTACATGAGTCAGCGATTTTCCCTCTACGACGATCTGACCGTCTGGGAAAACATCCGCTTCTACGGAGGCGTCTACGGCATTGCGAAAGCGGACTTGACCGAACGGGCGCATCTCATGCTGCAGCGAGTGGATTTGGAACATGCGCGGAACACGATCCTCAAGTCTCTTCCCTTGGGGTGGAAACAAAAATTGGCCTTCTCGGTGGCCATGCTGCATCGTCCGCGCGTCGTCTTTTTGGATGAACCGACGGGGGGCGTCGATCCGATCACGCGCCGGCAGTTTTGGGAATTGATCTACGAGGCGGCCGAAAAGGGAACGACGGTTTTTGTCACCACCCACTACATGGACGAAGCAGAATATTGCGACCGTGTGTCCATCATGGTTGCCGGGAAGATCGCTGCGATGGGTGCTCCCGACGCGCTCAAACAACAGTACGACGCACCGAGCATGAACGAGGTCTTCGTCCGACTGGCGCGACCGGCAGAGGTTCCATGAGTTCCAGCTTCGTTGCATTTGTCGTCAAGGAGTTTCGACACATCCTCCGCGACCCGCGAACGCTGATGATTCTGTTTGGCATGCCGATCATCCAGCTCACGCTCTTCGGTTTTGCCATTCGAAACGAAATCCGAAATGTCCGCATCGCCATCTGGGACCAATCGCGCGACGTTCGCTCGCAGGAACTGATCCACAAAATCGTCTCGTCCGGATATTTCTCGGCGTGGGACGAGGTGCAAAGTCGGCAGGATGTCGAGGCGCTCTTCCGTAAGGGCCGTATCAAGGAAGCCGTCGTGATCGAGCCGAATTTTTCTGAGCATCTGATTCGGGGTGAAACGGCCCGACTCCTGCTGATCGCCGATGCCGCCGATCCCAACGTGGCCCGCCTGGTCACATCGTACACGCAATCGATTCTTCTGGACTTCCAACCGCCTGCCGGCGCGGCGATCGGAGTGGATGTGCGAATGTTGTACAACCCCGAGATGAAGAGCGTGGTGTGGTTCGTTCCCGGCTTGATCGCTCTGCTGATGATGCTGGTGTCGGCGTTGATGACGTCGATCGCCATCACACGCGAAAAGGAAATGGGCACGATGGAGGTCTTGCTTGTCTCGCCGCTCCGCCCGTCACAAATCATCCTCGGCAAGGTCCTTCCGTACGTCGCGTTGTCCTTCGTCAATGTGACGACGGTGCTCCTGCTGGCCCGGGTGGTGTTTCAGGTCCCGTTTCATGGGAATTACGCGCTGTTTTATGCGGAGTCGCTCATCTTTGTCACCACGGCGTTGTCCCTGGGAATCATGATCAGCACCATCAGCCCGAATCAACTCACGGCGATGATGATCGCGTTGAGCGGATTGATGCTTCCCGTTATCATTCTGTCGGGATTTATTTTTCCCGTGAGCAGCATGCCCGTTCCTCTCCAATGGTTCAGTCACATCGTGCCGGCGAAATGGTATCTCGTCATCGTCAAAGGCATCATGCTGAAAGGCGTGGGACTGGAGGTCCTGTGGAAAGAGACGCTGATCCTCGGGGGCATGATGACGTTTTTCCTGGTCGTCAGTTTTCGCCGTCTGAAAACTCATCTGGAGTGACATGCGTACGATCCGATTCTTACTCGAGAAGGAGTTTTTGCAGATCTTTCGAAACAAGAGCATGATCCCAATCATGTTCGTCATGCCGATCATCCAGCTGCTTATTCTGTCCAACGCGGCGTCGTTTGATCTCCGCGAGATCCGGTATGTGCTCGTGGACAAGGACCAGTCCGTCCTTTCGCGCTCGCTGGCGGAGCGTCTTCAGAACAATCCCTATTTTGTTCTTGCCGATGTCCCATCGGACGAGTCTCGGGCAGAGGAATACCTTCGAAGCAACGAAGCCACGGCCGTCATTCACATTCCGGCCGGGATGGAGAAATCGATTCGGCGCGGGACGAATTCTGCGATTCAGTTGCTGATCAATGCGGAGGAAGGCAATTCCGCGGGACTGACGCTGAACTACCTGTCGGGTCTGATTCGGGACTTTCAAACGGACCTGGCGCGGCAGGAGGGTCTCGATGTCACTCTCGCGATTCATGCCGAAGAAGCCTATTGGTTCAATCCGTTGTTCACGTACCCCACATTCATGGTTCCGGGAATCCTCGTGGTGCTCGTCTCGATGATCGGTCTTTTTTTGTGCGGGATGAACATCGTCCGCGAACGCGAGATGGGAACCATCGAGCAGTTGAATGTCACGCCGATTCGCAAAATCCACTTCATCATGGGCAAGCTGATGCCATTTTGGATCATCGGCATGGTGGAGATGGGCTTTGGGTTGGCTGTGGGGAAATTGATTTTCCAGCTGCCGATCGTCGGGAGTCTGTGGACGGTCTTTGCGTTGTCAGCGGTCTATCTCGTCCTGATGCTGGGGATCGGATTGCTGATCTCGACCGTTTCCACGACGCAACAACAGGCGATGTTCGGCGCGTGGTTCATCATGGTGGTGTGCATGTTGCTCGGAGGACTCTTCACGCCGATTGAGAGTATGCCGGACTGGGCTCAGCATCTGACGCAGATGAATCCGGTGGCGTATATGGTGGATGCGATGCGGAGGGTTCTATTAAAGGGAGCAGGAGTCGAAGATCTGGGAGAAACGTTTGTCTTCCTGACAGTCGCATCCATTGTTGTGCTCACGTTCGCAACGTTGCGCTACCGGAAAGCGTCCGCCTGAAGATCCGTCAAGACGACGCGCGTTGTCTTCGGGTAAAGACCACGCGGTATTGTTCCATGACGACTTTGCACCCGGAACATTCCTCGCGGAGCGACTCCGGATCAGGCGCGACCAAAAGAACTTCGTATCCCAGAGCGGTGTAATTTTCTTCCGCTTCCCGCGCGGCACGAGGATCGGCCAGGTAGCGACGCTCCCATCCTTCTGACCGCAGGCGCGCCTCGTCCTGGCAGACACAACCGGACTGATCGGAAGCGTCGTTGTCCAGGATGTGGAGCGGATGGCTCATGTCAGCGAAAATACTCTGCCGAGAGTCGGAACGTCCGTCGAGACGGGAATCCGCACACCGATCGTGCGGCAAATATCTTGTGCCAATTGGAAGGCGCTCGCGTGACGGGAATGACCCGCCTCGATCTCCAGAAATTCGTCCAGCAGTTCATCCTCACGATCCGCAGCCATGTCTGCCATCGCAAAAACGCCTTCGTCTTCGCGCGCGATGTGTGTCCGCAGCATGGCGGCCAAATCCATCCCGTTGCTGCAGAAGCGTTGGCTCGATGTCCGTTCTCCGGACTGCGCGGATTCGAGCATCGCGCGGACATGGGCCCGCCCGATCTCGTGATCTTCCTCCAGCATGTGCACGGCTCCTTCGCCGACCGAGTGATCCCGCATCCAAACGAAGAGTTTCTCTTCTTCTTTTCCGTGATGGCAGGCGTCCGCAAAGTCTCGTAGAAATTCGCCGATCATCGTGGCAAGACGAGGGTCGAACGCTTTTCCGTCGCGCAGTTCGTCGATCCATTTCTCCATTGCGTCCAGTACGGCCACGATGAGACGATGTTCTTCTTTCAGGATTGCCGTTGCGATCATGCGCTCACGGCCTCCTGCGTCCGATTCAGCTGTTTCAGGCGGACGTGGCCGAGGATGGCACAACCCAACGCGGCGGTGAATTGCGGCATGTCTCCCTCCGGCACGTTGACGATTCCTTCCAGTTTTTCTTTGACGGATCGCACCATGGCCTCCCAGCGGAGGATGCCGCCGATCAGCGTGAATTCTGGCTCGGCCTTGATTCGCTTGAGCAATTGTACGGACCGATCTGTCAGGGACATGATCGCGCCGAACATGATGTCTTCCGGCGGCACGCCTTCCGACAAATGACTGATCACTTCCGATTCGGCAAATACCGCGCATACGCCGGAGATCGGCACCACCGCCTTCGACAGATTCAATAGCGACCCGATGTCGGTCGTGCTGTAACCCATGTATCGTGCCGTCTTTTCCAGGAACGCGCCGGTTCCGGCCGCGCATTTGTCGTTGAGGCGGAAGGTAAGGACTTTGGCCTTGGGGTCGACGCGGCTGGCCTTCATGGTCTGACCGCCGATATCAAGAATCGTGCGCGTTCCGGGGAAGAGAAAATGTGTCCCGCGCGCGGACGCCGTGAGATCCGTTACCTGCAAATCCCGAAACGGTACCATGTGCCGGCCGTATCCCGTGGTGATCGTGTAGGCGATGGACGCCCGATCCACCCCGGCATCCGAACAAACCTGTGAAACGACTTGTTCCGCCGATTCCGTGAGTTGTG
Organism: uncultured Bacteroidota bacterium; assembly: GCA_964602985.1. Lineage (GTDB taxonomy): Bacteria > CLD3 > CLD3 > SB21 > SB21 > CAYZJB01. Next base: position 37,839 of record CAZRTJ010000024.1, on the reverse strand, counting down.
AGCCCGTGGCCTGCATCCATCGACCGAGCATCTTCATGTCGGAGTCCAGGAGGACCGCTTTCGTGTATGTCGAACCGACATCCAATCCGAGTGTGAGGGTCATATCGCAGTCTCCTTGTGTACGGGACGCCGGCTGGCCATCACATGATCCATGGCAAACAATGCAGCACCCAACGCGCCGATAAAATGTGAATCTTCACTGACATTGATCTTTTTCTGAAGGGACTCTTCGACCGCGTGGACCATGCCGATGTTGCGGGCGACCCCTCCGGTGAACGTCACTTCATCCAGGATCCCCACGCGACGAAGCAATCCGATGGAGCGCGCGGCAATCGACTGATGGACGCCCCACAAGATATCCTCGACCTTCTTGCCTTTGCCGAGCCAGGATAGAATTTCTGATTCCGCGAAGACCGTGCAGGTCGTACTGATTCGTACCGGTTTGGTGCCCGTCAGCGCCGTCTGGCCCAGCTCGTCCAACGGAATCCGAAGCGTCATGGCCGCAGCTCCCAGAAATCGTCCCGTTCCGGCCGCGCACTTGTCATTCATGCAAAAGTCCACGATTTCCCCGTTGGCGTTGACGCGAATGGCTTTGCTGTCCTGTCCACCCATGTCGAGGACGGTTTGTGTCTTGGGGAACATGTGTACGGCTCCGCGACCGTGGCAGCTGATTTCCGTGATTTGCTTGTTTCCAAAGGTCACTTTGTAGCGACCGTATCCGGTGCCGATGACGAATTCGACTTCCTGTTCACCAATGCCTGCGGCGCTCAGAGCCTGCTGGAAGGCATTCTGCGCGGCCTGTGTGACATTGGCGCCCGTGTCGATCAGCGCGCGCTGGACGATTTCCAACTGGTCATTGAGAATCACGGCCTTCGTTTGTGTGGATCCGACATCCACTCCGGCGGTATACGTCATACATTCCTCCTACACGGTTGCCGCGGCGATTTGCCGACGGGAGATCATGCCTTCGAAGAAGGCATCGATTCGGTTTTTCATCTGGGCTTCGGACACGACGCGTTTGTCCATCATGTCCGATTCCAGGAAGAGCGTGGCGATGTCGCGCTTGTTCATCAGGTGGCGCCGCCCATCCGCGAGCCCGGTCGATACCGTCCGACAGCTCTTGATGGGGTGATAGACTATGCCTTCCAATCCATACGGGTCGATCATGCTCATCAACGCGGCGTCCTGGTGAAACATGCTGTCCATGGCATCGCGTACCGTCACCAGCAGTCCCTCGGCCAGGCTTTCCAGCGGACGTTCCAGATCGTACTCAAAGCCGACGTTGGCGCCGCCGGCGGCGAATAGCAGGTACGTCGATTGCACGAAACACCCGCCCCAATCGGAAAAGAATTCGTTGAAACGGCGGAAGATCGGATAGCACGGCACGCCCACAAAAGCGAGACGGAATTTCTCATCGGTCAACGTGCCGATTCCCTCGCGCATTTTGTATTCCATTTCTTCCTGGAGATCCTGGAAATACCGGCTGCCCTCGGCGGTGCCCCGGAAACCGTTGGCCACGCCCAAATAGATCGTGCCATCGGTCAGCGCATTGAAGACCGATGGGCGCGCCTTGTTGCAATCGAGAATGTTCTTCCACGCACGGGACATGTCGTTGGCGTAACCGAGCACCTGACGGAATTTGTCGATGTTGAATTTCTTCGCGGTGATGCGTTCGCAGGTGCCGATCAGTTCGCGAAGCTGCGTTTCAACATACCGGCGGTCGTTTTCGAAATAGGAATCCTTGATCAGCGGTTCCACCCGCCGGCCGCGTGTGCCGGGCACATCAATCGTCACGATGGGAATTTGGTACAGTCTTTCCCAAATCTCCGCCCACTTGATGTATGTATTGCACGCATTGGTGAGCACGGCGATGGAAGGCTTCGGGATATTTCCCATCGGGTGTTTGCCGCCGCGCAACTGCACGGCCACATCCGCTTTGACGTACCCGCAGATGTCCGGCGAGTACCCGTAGTCCTCGGCCTCCGTGAGAAATTCCCCCGCAACGCGGCGAACGGCCGTTTGCAGAGAGTTGATTTCCGGGAAGACGACGGGCATGTCAAACGCTTTGAGAACTTCGTTGAGGCTGCCCATGACGAAGACATAGGCGGCGTGCCGCCCGTCCTGGTTGACTTGTCCCAGTTCGTTGAACCAGTCGCGGAACAACTGTGCGCCGTTTTGATTGCCGCGCCCGACAATGGTTTCGTTGCTCATGGCGTATCCTTATTGGAAAATCAGATTTTCAATGAATGTTTCGAGCTGAATGCCGATGTGGTCAAACGTGGTTTGATTCTCTTCGAATTCGCTCACAAAGTACGGAATGCCCGCGTCGTCGAGCGCCCGGATGTACGCGACCTGTTCTTCGAGGCCGGGTTCGCACATTTTGGCAGCGGCGAGGATCGCGGCTTCGGCGCGCGCGCCGCGGATGCGTTGCAGAAGCATGTGTTCCTTCGGTTTGCGGAGGTCGTGTTGTACCGGTGAATACGACGAATGTTCGATGTACGACTCGGCGAGGTGGCGCAAGACATCGCCGGCCGTGGACACGTCGCCCAGCAGATACCGCAGACCGATCAGGAAGTCGTCGTCCACGATGTAGCACGACTGTCCGATCACCTGGATCAGGTCGAGGGGCGGCTGTTCGCAAAACGCGCCTTCGAACACGACGCGCATTTTGTCCTGTTTGTGCGCTTTGCGCTCGCGAATCTGCGGGAGGACGAGTTGGAGGACTCGGTTGTATTCCTCGCGCGGCAGTACGCCGGCGATCGCGATCAGCGCGTACGCATCTTCGGCGGCGATCAGCCACGGCGTTTCTCTCTTGATGACGTACAGTTCCTCCATCAGTCGCCGGCTCTCATTGTAGGTGCCCACGGCCGTGTGCAAAGTCGCATCGGTCAGCTTTTGTCCGGAGATGGCCTCAAGCTGGTCGGCGAGTCGCCGGTACTCATCCCGCAAGTAGTTGACCGAATGCGTGGAGTTCGGATTTTGTGGCAGGTATAGTATTTCGCAGGGATAGGAGAAATTTCTCCCCCAAATCGCGGCCAGGTTGCGCGCGGCGTCGCATATCGGGTGTGTGACAAACATGTCGAGTTCGATCTTCTTGGTCAGCGCCAACTCCAGCGACGTCTTGATGATCGAGCACAAATACGATCCAAAATGAGATTCCGCCTCCATTCCCTCCACCTGCGCCCCGGCGACTTTGTATGGCAGAAGACCGGCGGCCGCGGCAATTTCCTCCGGGAAGTACACCTGAAAATGTCCGACGATCTTTCCGCCGTTGGCGCGCCAGGCCTTCAGTGTGGGAAAGTCCGGGTCTTCGGACAATTCGCGGCAGGCGAGGAGCGCCGCGTCCAGCGGTTGACCGGCCACTTGATGAAAGAACACGTCCATAGAGAAACTCCTGAATAAAAAAACGTTCTGGATATCTAGATATACTGTCCGCCGTCGACCTTGATGACTTCGCCCGTGATGTGCCGGGCCATGTCCGAACACAAAAAGGCAATGACCTGCGCAACGTCCTCCGGCGTGCCGATGCGTCCCAGGAGAATCTCCTGCATCGCCGCCGCTCGCGCGTCTTCGGACATAGCCGCAATCAGCGGCGTATGGATCAGCCCCGGTGCGACGGCATTCACATTGATATTGCTTCGGGCCAGTTCGCGGGCGATGGTCTTGGTGAGTCCCACCAGGCCGGCTTTGGACGCGGCATAATTGGCCTGACCAAATTTTCCACGCAAGCCGTTGATGGACGCGACGTTCACGATCTTCCCGGTCTTGCGTTCGCGGAAGTGAGGCGTCAGGTGGCGAATGAAGTTGAACGCGCCTTTCAGATTCACGTCGAGCACAGCGTCCCAATCCTCTTCGGTCATTTTCCAGGACGGCGTATCGCGAAAAATACCGGCGTTATTGATCAGAAAGTCGATTTGCTTTTCCGCGCGGAGGATTTCGCCGACGCTGGTTTTCACTTCCTCGAAATTCCGCACGTCTGCCTTCCACCACCGACCCACCGGAGGTTCCGTCAGGTCTACGACGACAACGCGCGCGCCGCGTTCCGCAAAGAGCTTTGCCGTGGCCGTCCCGATTCCGCCCGCCGCGCCGGTGATCAGAGCGACCCGGCCGGAAAAATCAATCAGTTGTTTTTCCACGTCGGATTCCGTCTTTCGATGAACGCGGTGATGCCTTCGTTGGCGTCGTGTGAATTCATCAGTTTCGTGAGGTACATCGTTTCCAGCGCGTCGATGTGTAAAGCAAACGAATGGTGCAGGTTCCACCGCGAAGCCTGCACGGCGTACTTAAGCGCGACCGCACTCTTCGGCAGGATGTGTTCGCGGAGGAAGGCGAGCGCCGTCTGATCCGGATCGTCTGTGATCGAATGGACGAGCCCGATGTGTCTGGCCTCGTCGGCTGTCAACGAACGTCCGGACAAGTTCACGTCGTCCGCATGATGTTGTCCAATGATCAGGGGGAGAATCAGAGAGGCGACGGGCGGAAATACAGCCAGGTTAATTTCCGGCTGGCCAAAACGTGCGTCGGGTGATGCAAAGATCCAGTTGCAAAAGGCCGCCAGTTCGAGACCGCCGCCCAGGCACTGACCACGGGTCACCGCTACAAGCGGGCGGGAAAACGCGATCAACTGCCGAAACAGACCGTGGAACGCGCGCAGCATATCCGCCACCTGATCCTTCTGATGCTCCGGCACGCTGGCTCCAAAGGAAAAATGCTTGCCGTCGCCTCGAAAGAGAATTGCCTTGACGTCGTTGTCCGCCGTCGCGCGATCGGCGACGTTCGTCAGTTCGAGCATCATCTCGCGATCGACGATGTTGCCTTTCGTGTTGCGGAGGGTGACAGTGATGAGACCGTCTTCCTGGCGGATGTCGAGTTTTTGATAACCAGGCATCATATCACTTCGCTTTCGGCATAACTTTTTCGGTTAATTCCTCACCCCATTTCTCACCGGAGGCCAGCAGTTGACGCAGGCGGATGAAGTCGACTTCACGATTGTCCCGGGTGCCTTCGTTGAAGGCGCGGAATCCCGCCCGGCCTTCGGTCATCATGTTCAGACCGAGCCACGAACGATTGGTTTCACGATTCTTATCCCAGTGCATCAGTTTGTGTTTGCGTACCGACTCCAGAGTTTTGGAGAGACAACCCGGGACAGTCATCATCAGCGACGTGATCATCCGCTCCACCGCGTCATCCAGGGGGGTCAGATCGATAACGGCCGATTTCATGATTTCTTTTGCGACATCCTTGTCCGCGCCTGTTTTTAATTCTCCATACACGATCCGTCCGCGCTCGTCGATCCACCGGTCGGTCATGACGAGCGGATTGGAGATGAATTTGCCGTCCTTCTTCAGAACCGGGACAACGTCGGTGAGCAGACCGAGCCGGTACGCCTGATACGCCGTCCATGTTCGGCACAGCGTGCAGGAAATCATCGCATTTTCGACCCCGACAAAAAGCGGCAGAAAATCGGTCGAACCTCCGTCGGGGGCGGAACCGTGTTTGGGTCCGGCCTGACCGAAGACGGCGAGGTCGCTCGCGATGGTGAAGTCGCACGCCATCCCGATCTCCTGACCTCCGGCGATGCGCATGCCGTTGACGCGGCAGATCACGGGTTTGTCACAGTGGAGGATGGCCGTCACCATGTCGTTGAACAGGCGCATGTACTGGCGGTACTCCTCCGGCTGGCCGGCGTAGTACTCGGCGTATTCTTTGGTATTGCCGCCGGTACAAAACGCCCGATCACCCTCACCCGTGAAGACGACGGACACCACGTCACGAGAGTTGGACGCCTTGCGAAAGGCGAGGATCACTTCCTTGACCATGCCGGTCGTGTAGGAGTTCAATTGCGACGGATTGTTAAGTGTGATCCACGCGGAGTAGAGACCCGTGACGGCCTTGCCGGCTGAATCCTTGCACGGCTTCAGCTCGTACCGGATCTCTTTGAATTCGTAGTTGGGAACCAAATCGTGATTCTTGAACATGGGAAAGATACCTCCAAAAAATAGTCCAGAGTGTTACGCCGGGATCAGGATCGGACGCTTCTTGATTTGCCGATGGTGCGATTTTTCAAACACGGAATTGATCTCCGACAACGGGAACAGCTCCACAAACGGGGCAAGCTGTATCCTGCCGTCGCCAACCCACTGCAGGACTTCCGGATACAACTCGGGGAGACATCCCCAATTGCCGATTGCCCGGGCATCGTAGGCCATCAGGTTGCTCAAGCGGACACTGAGAGTGTCCATGGTGAAACCGACGACGGACAACGTCGCACCGAATGTAAGTAAGCTGTAGGCGAGTTCCTGACCTTTGGAAGTACCGGATGTTTCGAAGATTTTCCACTCAAAGGGGTTCCATCCGTTTTCCTTCACGTGTTCCTGGATCGCTTTTCGGATCGCCTTGGCATCCAGTTCGGCGGGGTTCAGGCCGAGTTGAATTCCGTACGGACGAAGAGCGTCCAGCTTGGCCGCGTCGATGTCGATGGCAACGACGTGTGCGCCTGACGCGTGTGCGATCTGGACGCCGTATCCTCCGACGCCCCCGATCCCGATGAAGATGGCCACATCGCCGCGGGTCAGACCGCTGTTGCGAACGGCCTGAAACGGCGTGGTGACGGCATCGGCGACGACAGCCAACTCGCGCAACGTCACACCGGAATTCCCAAACGTCTGGCTCGCCGACGAGACCGGCACGGGGCACAGATAACGGGCCGGTACGACGATGCGATCTGCAAATCCGCCGTCCATATGATTGCCGGGCATTTTTTGTTTTCGACAGATCCGACCCTGACCCTTGCGGCACAGATCGCATTCTCCGCAGGGCATCACGGCCGGGATGATGACCGGCTTGTCTTTCCACATTGATGCGGACGCGCCGCATTCCTCGACGATCCCACTGATTTCATGCCCGAGGGTGATCGGTGGCGCCTTGACGGTCTTCACGCCGTCATAGAAAAAGCCCAGGTCTGTGTGGCAGACCCCGCATCCCGCGATACGGACCAATACCTCATCATCGGCCAGCGCAGGCGTATCGTATTCGGACTGGCGCATGGGTTCACCCACGGCCGTCATTTGCCAGGAAGTGATTTTCATAACCGTGCTCTAATTAAAATCCTGAAGTTCCGATTGTCAAGAAAAATTCGAACGACCGTTCGAATAATACTGGGTGATCGAAACAGAAATACTGATAACGGACAGGTTTTTTGTTGAAAATCGATATTTTTTTTCTAAAAGGGCGTTCGAACCGGAAGGGAAGTCAGGAGGATCCGGTCACTTTGTAATGGGTGGCAGTGGGTTCGAAATCGAGGAGGAAGCCTTGGTCTTCGGTGTAGTATTTGGCTTTGTCCGGAGGGTCGCCAGCAAAGGCTCGGATGGCGTCCATGTCTTTCCAAAACGTCAATGTCAGGAAATGCGATTCCGCTCCGCGGTCTTCCCTGAGGATGTGGACGGAGAGATTGCCCGGGATGGATGTGTAGTCGGGGATGGCCCGTTCGTTGAGAAATTTCTCATACGCGTCGCCGTCCTGGACTCGCGTTCGCCCGTGCCAGATTCGGCCGATCATGTGCGTGCTCCGATCTGCGAAAGGTTGACTTTGGAAAGAACAATACCAAGCGACAATGAAACGAATCCTGATTTCGTCACGGTCGTGTTTGAATTGTCCGCCATGAACCGAACTGGAAGCCGCATTCAGTCTCCGTTTATTACTTGAATGGCCATCTCCAGCAACTCGTCTCTCTTTTCTTTTATGCCTCTTATTGTTCGTGTGATTGCCAAGTCGGGTACAATTCCTATTCTTTGAGTTTCGGTCCCGTCAGGGTAATAAACACCAATGCCAGTCATCATCGTGTATATTCCTCCAGGTAAAGCAATTTTCGATACATTCCCGTCCGCACCAGCCGTGGTGCTTCCAATTACTTTTGCCTTCGGCGCCGTTCTGAATGCCATGGTGGTATATTCGGCTTGACTCTGTGTTGTTTCATTAACAAGAATAACAATCTTACCCTTATAATAGTCTGGGTTCGACCTGCCAACCGCGAGCTCTTTTGTCAACGTAAACAGTCCCGGAGACTCGATGCTTCCAGTTGAGAACTTCACAAAAGACTTGGAATCGGGTAAAAGGTATGTACCGAGACTAAACACGATGAAGTCCGAGGGATAGCATCTGAAATCAATGATCAAGCCCCTGGTTTTCAGCACTTTTTTCATGATTTCGGCAATATACTCATTCTTGATTGAACCCGGATACAAGTAAGCGATATCTGACGTAATCATAGTAAAGCATGAATCTCGTCTTTGGTTCCCACGAAAATAATCCAGTTCACTGGGATGAAAGGTCTCGACCCGAGCAGACACCTTCCGCTCGCCATTCCAGTAGGTTATGTCTAATGAACTGTCATTGGTCCTTAGCAAGTTTCTGGCAATATCTCTCAATTTTGTCGGGTAATTTGACGCAGGCGTTAGTGGCAGTCTTTCTCTCACGATCTCGCCGACCGTCTTGCCGTCAACAGCTTCAATTGCATCGCCAACGCGTACACCTGTCTTTTCTCCCTTTGTGTTGTCCAAATAGCCGGTGACGATTGCCTGATTTTCAACGAATGAGATTTCCAATGGGGCAAATCGTCGCCCTCTGTATTCATTGAACGTGTTTTTCGTATCCCAAATAATTGCGTGCGTGTCATGAGTTCTTGCGATCAGCGAAAGGACGCATGATTTGTATTCAAGTTCGCTTCCGGCACTGACAAACTTGGGAATGTACTCCACCAACACCGAATCCCAATCCTCTTCAATCAAGTTCCTGTATGGGAAGTAATAGGCAATCATGTTCCAATACCGATAGAGGCATAGAAGGCGGAAGCCTGGATCGGGGTAGATCAGTGATGCGTAGGATTGCTCATTCGTGAATTCAGGATTCCCCACTCCGGCTATTTTTCCAATATAATAGTGGTCAGTGGGTCGCCTGGCCGCCTTCACTTTATCAAGGGAAGTCACTAACTCTCGTCCAAGTGTTTCTTCATGAATCCACGACAAGTCTGGCGTCAATGTGACTTCTTCATTTCGCGAAGTGTCGCGTTGAACCGTTTCAAAGTTGCCCAGACCCATGACCCAGCTAGTCAAAATTGCATTTCTCTCACTCTTATTGCTTGCATCCAGTACCTTGGGTAGAATTCTGAACAATTCATAATCCCAGTTGTATTCACCCAGTGCAATAGACGGATGATAGTATTTTAGAAATCCCCATAGTTTACCGAGGACATCCAGGTCTTCCATTCTGGAATTCGTCAGGACGAAGCTCGATAATTTTGAGCCCATGTCGAACTCTTTGTCCGTGTCTGCTTTGTACTCTTTTGTTTCGACTGTTCTCGCTTCGCCAATATCCCGTCCATCCAACAATACTTCAAAGTCATCGACCCACAAGCGTCCATTCCCTGAGTGAATGGCACCGATAAAAATGGTCTTGGCATTCTTTGGGAACGGGATTTTTACAGAGAACAAAGTCCAATCCATTGATCCTTGAATATTCTTGCTTTGCATATTGTCGAAGCCAAGTGTGCCTGTGGAGCCATCAATCCGGATCAGGAGTCCAACCGGACCATCTGTGATATCCTCCAATTTCATGTAAGCCCTCAGTTCAACTTCCCTCGCCTCATATCGTGATGGAATAGCGTAGGCAATACAACCAAAGGAGTTTGAGGCCGTTGCTGTGATTGGCTCAATTACGACGGACGCACGGCCACTATGCTTTGTTGTTGTATCAATTGTGATTTTGTAACCTGAACCCCATTGAAACCACTTGTCTGGAAGTCCTCCCTGCGAATGTATTTGTTCGAATCCGAGGTTGAATTCGTCATGAGTCGTCTGTCCATTGGAAGATATGGATAGAAGAAGAGTGGAAAATAGAACTGCAGTCTTTCTCATTGAATCTCCTTCTGGAGGTCTACTCGCCCCAGGAAAGGTCTACGATGTTTTGCGGTGTACGTTAACCTATGGCTTCGATTCTTTCAATGACTTCTTGTGGCGAGGCGTTATGCACCCGGCCATGACCGGCTTCAGCACACGCGGAAATCGAATCCTTCTGCCCCAGACGCTCGCATGGGCCTCGTAAGTCAAGGGGAATGGAATATTGGATGTAAAGAAAATGCCGTTCGGTAGGCAAGTGAAATTACAATCTGTGGTTCCTCTCGAGCAATCCGAATCTCTTGCCGACAATCCGTGTTCGTGCAGGGCTCGCAAATCGCCCGCGTGTATGGGCAATCCCCAACGGCGTTCGTTTAGAAATTTCTCATACGCGTCGCCGTCCTGGACTCGCGTTCGCCCATGCCAGATTCGGGCGATCATGTGATCGACTTAACTTCCGCAACAAATGAACGCCGGTCAAGGAGTTGGAGGGCTCCCGGGGCTCCGGCCAGTCGATGGATGGCGTCGATCAATTCGCCGCGGTCGACCGGTTTGGTGAAGTAATCGTTGGCTTTCAGCTGAAGTCCCATCTGCCGATCTTCGACCATAGAGATCATGATGACCGGGATCGACGAGGTCCGGGGATCGGTCTTCAGCTTTTTCAAGACCTCCCATCCGGTCTGGTCAGACAGCATGACATCCAGTGTAATCAGCGACGGTTGAAGTTCCGTCGCCATTCGCACGGCGTCCGCGCCATTGTGCGCCACGGCCGTCTCGTAGTCTTCGAATTCGAGATAGTACCTCATCAGTCGCACGGCATGAATATCGTCGTCGACGATCAACACGGTCTTGGCTTCTGGAGACGCGGCAGGCGTGCTTGAAGACGCGATATGCCGGGGCAGCCGCACAACAAACGTGCTCCCGGAGCGTCCATCGCTTTCGGCCCAAATGGTCCCGCCGTGCATACCGACGATTTTTCGACACAGCGCCAGTCCCAAACCCGTTCCCTCCTGATTGGTGCGCCCCTCCACCTGTCGAAATTCCTCGAAAATTGTTTCCAGTTCATCTGCAGGAATGCCTGGTCCTGTGTCCTTCACTCGAATTTCCACATGCGCGTTCGATCGGTGACTTTGAATTCGAATCAGGCCGCCCTCCGGCGTGAACTTGTTGGCGTTGCTCAGTAAATTGATCAAGACCTGTTTCATTTTGGTTTCGTCTGCATATAGGACCAGTGTTTCGTCCGGAACATCCATTTCCAGGAGCTGCCGTTTCTGTCGGACCAGTGGCGTCACGAGGACGGCCACCGATTGCAAGGATTCTACGACCTTATGCACAGTGGGGTGCAATTCCATTTTGCCGGCCTCGATCTTGGATAGATCAAGAATATCATTGATCAGGTGAAGGAGATTGCGGCCGCTTTCGGAGATGGTCCAAGCGGCTTCCATCTGTTCTTCATTCAATTCTCCAAGCGTGTGCTGTGTCAGAAGATCCGAAAAACCGATGATGGCGTTCATCGGCGTGCGGAGTTCGTGGCTCATGTTCGCCAGAAATTTGGATTTCAATTCAGTCTGATGACGAATCTGCTCATTGGCCTCCAGGAGCGCACGATTGGATTCCAGGAGGCTGTGCGTGCGGTCCGAGACTAATTTTTCCAATTGCCGGTTTCGCGCCTTGATGCTTTGCGTGCGCACGCGGTGCACGATGACGACCATGGTGACAATCCCGAGCGCCAGGAAGACACGAAACCACCACGTTTTCCAAAAAGGTGGGATGATGTGAATGCGAAGAGACGTTCCCTCCTCATTCCACACGCCGTCATTGTTGGATGCTTTCACGCGCAAGACGTATTCCCCGGGATCGATGTTGGTGTAGCTGGCAAAGCGTCGCGATCCGGTGTAAATCCAGTCTTCATCAAACCCTTCCAGTTTGTACGCATACGCATTTTTTTCCGCATTGGTGTAGTCGAGGGCGGCAAACTCGAACGAAAAAAAATTGTCCCGATAGGAGAGGACGAGGTCATCCAATGCAAAAGGCGCTCGCGAAGTCGGAAGGGGACGATCAAAAATTCGAAGTCCCGTCAGGACCACGGGCGGTCTGTGTGGGTTGTCGATCATGCGAGACGGGTCGAAAACCGTAAAGCCTTTCGCTCCGCCGAAAATCATTTCTCCGTTTTGGGTCTGCAGGAATGCCTTTCCGGTGAACTCATTGCTTTGAAGCCCATCCAGCACGTCGTAATTGCGCGCGGTTGCGGTCACCGGATCGAATCGGGTCAGCCCGCGATCAGAACTGATCCACAGTCTTCCGTCATCGTCTTCCAGGATTCCCAGGATAAAGTCGCTCGACAGGCCGTCAGACTTGGAATAGCGATTGATCGTGATCGTGCCGGGACCGTGCGTATCCATCGTCAATTGATTCAGTCCCCGGCCGGGTGTACCGACCCAGTACGTTGTCCGGCCGTCCTTCGTCGAACGACGCGATTTGCAGATAACCGATATCCGATCGTCACTCAGCGTGTTGGAGTCCTGTGGGTCGTACCGATACACGCGGATGTGACCGCTGGACAGTTCCATTCGATTGAGACCGCTCGTCGTTGCGATCCACAGTACGTCCCCGTCGTGGAGAACAAAATTGGGCCGGTTATCGCTCAATCCATGCTGAACCTGAATGCGCGTCCATTTCTGCGTCCGAGGATCCAGACAACTCATACCGCCGCCATACGTGGACACCCAGATTCGACCGGCCTGGTCTTCAGTGATGTAGACGCAGTCATTACTACCGAGGGAGCCGGGATTTGCCGGGTTATGGCGGTATGTCGTGACGCGATTCCTCTGCGGATCCAACTCGGCCACGCCCGCATCTGTCGCCACCCAAATCCGTCCCGTCGTCGCACGGAGGACACAGAAAATTCGACTGCTCGGCAGCGAAGTTGGGCCCACGCGAATGTGCGCGAACTTATTTTGCCGGCGGTCCCATCGGTCCAGTCCGTCGTCGGTGCCGATCCAGATGTTGCCATCCAAATCTTCGGCAAAGGAGTGCGTCCGGTTGTGAATGAGTGAGTTCGCATTACCTGGTTCATGTGCGTAGGAGCGAAATTTCTGAGGACGCTGGTCGAGGCGGCTGACCCCTCCACGGCGCGTTCCGACCCACAATATGCCCGAACGATCTTCAACTAACGATCGTACATCGTTGTGGCTGAGCGTTGTGGAGAGGTCTGGATCGTGGACAAATCGCTGGAACTTGCCTGTGGTTCGGTCCAGTAGATTGAGTCCACCGGAATACGTCCCGACCCACAACCGGCCCGCCCGATCTTCGAGGATGCAATTGACGATACTGTCGCTTAAGGCCGCCGGGTTGGACGGGTCGGCGCGGTAACGGTCAAATCTTCCCGTTTCGGCATCGATGAGTTGGGCCAGACCATTCTGGGTTCCGATCCATATCGAATTCTGACGATCCACGTGGATCGCTCGGACCCGATCGTGACTGATTGAAAATTTGTCCAGGGGATCGTGACGGAAATGACGAAAAGTCCGGGTGTGCGGCTGGAATTGGTCGAGACCATTGTCCGTACCGATCCAGAGATTTCCCACTGCATCTTTAGCGATGGCCCAAATCCGATTGCTGGCGATGCTCCCCGGATTTCGTTCATCGTGACTGTAGGATGTTGTCGCGCCAGTCTGAGGGTCGAGCTCTGTCAGTCCTCCGGAGAAGGTTCCCACCCAGAGCTTTCCTGTATTGTCCTGCAAGATCGTTTGAACGCGTCTGTCGGGTATCATTTGCGGTCCGGACGAACCGTGCTGGAATCGCCGAAATGTTCCCAGCGCCGGATCAAAACGGTTGAGCCCGCCGCCCCAGGTGCATATCCAGATCGAACCTTCCCGGTCTTCGTACAGATAACTGATGTCGTTGTCCGAGAGCGATGTCGAGTCGTACGGATTGTGTTCGAACAGCGTGAAGGCGTAACCGTCGTACCGGGTCAAGCCGTTTCGCGTGCCGAACCAGACGAAACCCCGGTGATCCTGAATGATGGAGTAGACGTTGGTATGGTTGAGACCGTGCTCTAACGACAGGCGGTCGAACCGCCCGGACACGGATTGTGCCGGAGTCATGCCGGCGAGAAACAAAGCCTTGAAAGCAAATAGCAGAATCGCGTACGGTACTCTCACGAGGACCTCCCGAACGACCGTTCGAATGTAATTCAATTCGCCCGAATTCGCAACGAAACGATTCTCAACTGTCTGCGGTAAGACGGAAACAACGCGGCAAGGTAAGCGCTTGAGCCTCGCCAGACAATTATCAATCGACGTCAATGAGAATTATTTTTACTGGTACCGCTGGGAAATGTCTTTTCAATCGTTCGATGTCATAAACCAGTTGTTCGCCAAACGACATGTCCGTGGACATCTGCTCATGAAGGTGATGGCACGATTTCGATCCCGCCATCCGCTTTGAATTCGTAGAACTATTGGAATTTCGTTCTCATCCCCTCCCATCCATCAGAGTTCTTCGACATCGCCTCACGAGCCGACCCTCTCCCAGACGGTGGCGATGCCCTGACCGACCCCGATGCACATGGTCGCCAAACCGTACCGTGCCTTGCGGCGATTCATTTCGTGTATCAGTGTTCCGATGATCCGGGCGCCCGATGCGCCCAGCGGATGTCCGATCGCGATGGCGCCCCCGTTGACATTCACCCGATCCTCGGGCATGCGCAATTCGCGCATGCAAGCCAACGCCTGGATCGCGAACGCCTCGTTGATTTCGATCAGATCTAGATCGTCGATCTTTAAATTCGCGCGTTGCAGAGCCTGTCGCGACGCTTCGACCGGCCCCAGTCCCATCACGTCGGGGTGCACGCCGGACACGCCGCAGGAGAGCATCCGGAGGTACGACGTGATCCCGCGCTTCCGCGCCCCTTCCTCCGTCATCAGGACGCTCATCGACGCGCCGTCATTCATCGGACAACTGTTGCCTGCCGTCACGGTACCGTTCGACCGAAAGGCCGGCTTCAGCCGGGCCAGTTGCTCCAACGAGGTATCTTCCCGCGGTCCTTCATCCGCGCGTATCTCCAGCGTTTCCTTTTTTTGTTTCACACGGACGGGAACGATCTCCGTGTCGAAGTGTCCCGACTGACGCGCCGCCAGAGCCTTTTGATGACTGCGTACGGCATACGCGTCCTGCTCCTCGCGGGCAATCGGAAATTTCAGATAAATCTCCTCCGCCGTCTCTCCCATGCTCAGCGGCCGCACGCGTTCCTGGATGCGCGGATTATGAAATCTCCATCCGAGCGATGTGTCGTATACCGTCAGCGAGCCGAATGGAAAGGCTTTTTCGTTTTTGGAAAATGCGTACGCTCCACGCGACATGCTCTCCACACCTCCGGCGAGGATCGCCTCACCGTATCCCGCGTCTATGAGGGCGCTCGCCGATAGGATCGCCTGCATGCTCGATCCGCACAGACGATTCACCGTTTGCGCGGGAACGGAGAAGGGGAGTCCCGAAATCAGGACGGCCATCCGCGCCACGTTGCGTCCGTCCTCGCCCGATTGATTGGCGCAACCGATGATGACGTCATCGATCGTACCCTCCGCCAATCGGTGTTTATCCACCACAACGCGGATCAAATCCCCCAGCAAATCATCCGGCCGGATGCCGGACAACATCCCTCCATACTTCCCAAAAGGCGTTCGGACAGCATCCACGAGCACGGCGCGCGACATCGGATCACTCCTGTGATGAGGGTACGAAATTCATTTCTCTCACGAGAGTATGCGCAAATGTTTTGAGGATTGGAAGCCTGATTCTATTCATCCGATGAATCATCAACAGGCCGCGTCGGCAAGGCCAGAATGAGGGAGTGATCCGTTCTCCGGATAATTCTCACATCGGACTTCTTCCACACAACGGGTTTCCCATCGATACGCAGTTCTATTTCGGAATTCGATTCCTCATGACGTCCGATAAGCTGATCTCCATGACGCGCCACTCGATGATGTTGCCCTGTGTCAGACCTGCCAGCAATCGCAATTTTTCGTCTCGAGTTATTTTCGTGAAGTCGTAAGTCTCGTCAGATCCCACGGCGGCACCGACCACTCCACCCACCGCCAGTCCCGCCAGACTGCCAACGAGGGCGCCGGCAAGGATCACAGGCCCTCGTCCGAAATCCCAGTTGCCTAAACCTTCATTGTCGCTCGGAGACGGTTCCTTGTATGATGCCAGGCCTATTACGCCTCCGACGAGGGCGCCTCCCAGAAGACCAAAAAGCAAACCCTTACCGATTTTCGTTTGTTTGACGGCGTGCAATTGAGCGATTGAATCGATACTGATCGAATAGTCAGAGCCTGCTGTTCGCAATACGACAGAATCGCCCACGACCATCCAGGAGTCAGATGAAATTGTCCTCCCTCCCTGAAGAATGACTCTCCAGTCGGATTCCTGCGCGTGAAGGAATGATCCCGCCAAGAGGAAAAGGACGCCCAGGACAACTTTCATTTTCACTCCTTCGCGGTACGTTTTTACGACTGTATGACGCGTTGGACGGCCAGCGAAAGGTGTTCCATGCTGTAGGGCTTGAGGAGCACGCGTTCCGCGGGATGTCCGTCAAAGACCTGCAAATGATCGGTCGAGATAAAGCCCGTTGTCAGGACATAGCGCAAATCGGGTTGCAGCCGCTGAAGGCGTTTCAGCGTTTCAAATCCATTCATTCCGGGCATTTGAATATCCAGCAATACGAGATCGACGCGATGAGAATGAAGGATCTCGATCGCGGCGGGACCGGACATGGCCGTGCGGACGCGGTAACCGAGTCGCTCAAGGATGGCCTTGCCCATCTGCAGGATGTCCGGCTCGTCGTCGACCAGGAGGATCGTTCCGGTTCCGGAGGCGCGGGAGGGATCCGTGACCCCTTTGCCTTCAGTGATGCGCCGGGACTCGGGGAAACCGATTTCAAACGTCGTTCCTTTTCCAATCTGACTTCGAATG
This sequence comes from uncultured Bacteroidota bacterium, assembly GCA_964602985.1. Classification (GTDB taxonomy): domain Bacteria; phylum CLD3; class CLD3; order SB21; family SB21; genus CAYZJB01. The sequence continues at coordinate 20,971 of CAZRTJ010000024.1, read as the reverse complement.
TCCACAAATCCGCCGTGGGTCGTAACGATGGTCTTCACGACCGCAAGGCCCAGCCCGGTACCCTTTCCGAGTTCCTTGGTGGAGTAGAACGGCTCAAAGACGTGCGGAAGAATGTCTTTCGGAATCCCGCATCCGGTGTCCTCGACGAGCAGCGCTGCGCATCGTCCGGGTTCGATGCCGTGCGCGTTGCCTGCGTCCAGTTCCCGAACCCGTGTCACGATGGTGATCGTACCCGAGTCGTTCATCGCGTCGCGCGCATTCACACAGAGGTTGATCAGGATTTGCTGAATCTGTGTGGCGTCCGCATCGATGACGGGAGTTTCTTTGTCGAGGTCGAGCAAGACCGTGATCTGCGCGCCGAGCAGGCGGGTCAGCAGTTTGTGCGTCTCCCGGATCAAGTCGTTGAGGAACATCGGGGATTTGCTGATGGGCGCTTGTCTGGCAAAGACCAGAAGCTGTTTGACGATGTCGGCGGCGCGTTTGGCCGCGACGCGGATGACGTCGCCGAACTTGCGAACCTGCGCCGGATCCGAAGCCGCATCCAACAACATTTCGGCCGTGGGCAAAATCACGGCCAACATGTTGTTCATGTCGTGCGCAATGCCGCCGGCGACGCGTCCAAGACTCTCGGTCTTTTGCGCCCGGATCAAACCTTGTTCCAATTTCTTTCGCTCGGTGACGTCGGTGATGACGGCCAGGGACTTGGAAATCCTGCCGTCTCCGTCCAGTTCGGCGATCGCCGATAGCAGAACATCGATCACCTCGCCGTTTTTCTTCACCATCCGGTATTCGACATGGGAGGTTTGTTTCGTCCGGTAGAAGTCCGGCAGGACGACATTGACCGCGTGCTCACGAGATTCCGGCGTAAGGAAGTCGATGGATCGTCGTCCAAGGATTTCCCATTCGGAATATCCCATGACCTCCAGCCAGCGTTGACTGGCGGCCAGGATTCGTCCTTCGCGGTCGACGGAATGCATCATGACCGGAGTCTTGGTGTAGAGTTCGCGGTATCGCTGTTCGCTTTCTCGCAAAGCGGCTTCGGCGCGTTTTCGCTCGTCGATGTTGGTCATCGTGCCCAGCATACGCGTCATCCGGCCGTGCGCATCGCGAAGGAATATCCCGTCATCGTCCATATACACATACCCGCCGTCTTTCGTGCGAAAGCGATACTCCACGCGGTATCGGGAGCCGGTCTTCATGCAGGCGTCGAGGAGCGTGGTCGCCTCCGCCTGATCATCCGGATGAATCATTTCTTCCCATCGCTTCAGATCGACCGCCTGAAATTCTTCCATCGTATATCCGGTGATGGCATCGATCCGTCCGGCCCATGTGATTTTTCCAGTCTCCACGTCGAGATCGTAGATGAGCTTGTCCGTCAGTTCCGCAACCAGTCGGTAGCGTCCTTCGCTTGCGGACAGTCGTTGTTCGGTGCGGATGCGGCGGGCGATTTCGACAAAAGCCGCATGGTAGGAAGTTGTCAGGAACGCGGTCGCGGCCAGTTCGGGGATCAAAGCGAGCACGATGCCCGATGAAAAATGTCCGGGATCCAGCTCGACAACGATCATGGTGTACGCCGCGAAAATCGGCGTCAACAGCAAATAATAATACGCGACGACGAAGGCGATCCACAAAGGGGCCGACTTGCGAAAGTCCGTGAAGGTGGACGCCAGCCAGCGCTGGAAGAACCACGCGACGCCGCCCGCAAAAGCGTGTGCACCCATGGATAACCACCGGACGTCGTCAGGAGCTTGTACGCCTGCCACCAGCCCGACGATAGCGGTCTGCGACCAATGGCGTACATGCAGCGTGCTGATCAGAACGCCGACTTCATTAAATCCGCTTGTCATGGATCCGAAAACCGGGATGGTGAACCGGATATCCGCAAACAGGTACGTCAGGACGCTGAATCCCAACGTCAGCAACGCCTCACGCATGATGCCACGACTGGTGTCAGACATAATGTTTTCCCCTCGCCGTATTCCTGGTCTACAGGGTTCCTCGTGTTTGACAGACTACGCGGTCTGGCACGATGTCAGCGAATCGTAACCTCGTACAGACTGCCCGTCGTTTCGATCGTGTAAATCTTTCCGCCAATCGGAACCATGAATGCCGTCGCACCGAAGTCGCAATTACCGAGCTGTTTCCATTTTCCTGTTTGCGGATTCGTCTCGTAGAGACAGCCGTTGCTCTCGATGGAGTACAGCATGTCGTTCACCACGCACATGTACAGGGTATTTTGCCACTCTGTATTGGCAATGGTGGACCACGCTCCGCTGAGGGGATTGATACGATACAAGGATCCGTTGGACTCCAGGCTGATGAGGGAATTCCCGGCCGCGACAAGGAATCGGGTTTGCGCAAAGTCGGGCTTGCCGATTTGTCTCCACGCGCCTGTTGAAAGATCGGTCACATACAAAGCGCCGCTGAGTTCGACGGTGTAGAGCGCTCCGTTGAGGATCGTTGCGGCGATCGTGGCACCCCATTCACCACTGCCTCCCAGTTGTTTCCAGGAACCGTCGTTGGGATTCACTTCGTAGAGAGACCCGGTCGTTTCGGCGGTGTAGAGCTTTCCGTTGACCCCAAACATCGCGACGGTGGCGCCAAAGTCCGGATTACCGATTTGTCGCCACGTCCCGCTGGAGATGTCCGTGACATACAAAGCCCCGTTGCTCTCCGTGCTGTAGAGCTTGCCGTCCAACGATGTCCCCGCGATGGTCGCACCCCAGGCGCCGGATTCACCGATTTGCTTCCAGGAACCGGGCCGGGCGAGGGCGGAGAATGCGAAAATGAAGAGCCCCAGAATGAACACGTATTTCATGCGACCTCCTGCAGATGGGATGCGTGAATGTGCATACATTTGATCGTTCATGCCAACGAAAAAAATCGGAGGTCGTTTTGATTCTGCCGCGGAATGCCTGGATTTCCCGCCATGAATCGAACCGACCGACTCGTGGCCATTGAATTATTGCTCCACGCGAAAAAGGTTGTCCGTGCGCGGGACATCGCAGAGCGTTTTGGGATCGCCCTGCGTACCGTATACCGGGACATGAAGGCGCTCAAGGAGGCCGGCGTTCCGATTGCGGCTGCCGACTGAGAAAGGACGATCGAGACTTCCGTACCGATCGTCTGCGCATCCTCCATGTTCTGGACCAGACCTTTCCCGTTCGCGCCGACTTCTCCCTGACGCAATTTGTAGCGGACTATGTCAAGATCGAGAACCCACAGGAGATTCGGGTTCGCTTCCAGAAGTCGGCGGCGGCATTTGTGCGGGATCGATATTCGTTTGGGGTCGTGGGGGAAAGGGAAGTCGACGGGCGAGTGGAAATTACGCTCCTCGTGCCGAGCCTGGATGTGGTCAAAGCATGGCTGCTGTCGTTTGGAGACAGCGTCGAGGTTCTTCATCTGCAGGAGTTGATCGGGCCTCTTGCCGAGGAAGCGACGAGACTGCGCGCGCATTACGAACGCTGTTTGTCTGGAAATTTCTTGCCCGATCGCTGAGTGCGCCGTATCATCTCGTGCCAGAAGACTGCTGAATGAATGAAACAATAAATTGCGTCAAGTTTGAGAACATCGTAAGTTCAATCGAAATTTCAATTATCGCTGATACAGTATCGTCGTTCCCCACAATGAATGCTGAATTTCCTTCCAAGGGTGGCTCCCGTATTCAGAATCTCTAATAAAGAGGAGACGCTATGAAAGTACGCTTTTGTGTGATTTTGCAATCCATGCTTGTGTGCGCTTGTGCGAACACAACAATCCACTCTTCGTATATTTCGGAGAAAATAAAAGCACAACCGCTTCATAACAGAGAATGGCTTTCCGTTACATTTCATCAAGAAACACCCGGCGTCAGCAAATCAGAGTCGACAAAGTCTAGTGTGATCCCGGCATTGCTATACTGGAGGTACGAAACGATTACAGGAATCAGATAGACGAATACAGCGCAATGACCGTGCTGGCCAAATACATTTTCGATGCGGCCGACAGCCTGAAACTAAGAGACTCATTTGGGAGTAATACAATCTCCATTGAGATTAAGCAGCTTCCTCATGAATTCATGTACAGCGTGAGAAAACATTCCATTATTCTGCTTCTAGGCGCTGCCAACTGGGAAACGGAAAACGTAACTCCTTCCCGCAGTGATTTGGTTACGACTGTAACCATTACCAATAATGGAAGTCCATCATCATTCTCGATTACAATCAAGAACGAAGAACAGAATGCAAGAAATACAAGTATCGTGACTCGCCCCTACGGGGTTCTCTTTGCGAAGTATCTTGCCGACTACGAAAAAGAATTAGGAAGAATGGCCACAGAATTGGTTTTGGAGATCATCAAGAGGAAGAATTGATACAAGCCTGTTTTGTCATCAGGTGGGTTTCTTAACCTCAACCCTTCGGCAGCGCTCTGGGCAAACTCTGTCCCTTCTCATTGTCAAGGAGAAGTTGGTACTACTGAGCCAGTACGTTCCCTCTGCTCTGTGAGACGGACAGCGTGAGGCTGCTAAGCCGATACGAGCTTTCTGATCGCAGCCCTGATCCTGTCAAGCGCCTTAACCTTACACCGTACGTTTCGATGATCTCCTCACGTTCTGCGTCGTATTTCTTTGCCTCGTCGGAATCGTGAGTGTAGCCGTCCACTTCGATGGCGAGTTTCAATTCCGGACAATAGAAATCCAGCACGAAAAATCCCACGCTCACCTGCCGGCGAAATTTGTATCCTTCCAGGCCCCGGCTTCTCAGGTTTTGCCACAAATCGCGTTCCGCTTTGGTGGAGTGCTGGCGCAATTTGCGGCGTTTGTCTTTTTGAGAGTTGTGATTGAAGATCTTATTCATGTGCTGTTTCCAACCTCATCCCTTCGGCAGAGCTCAGGGCAAGCCCTGTCCCTTCTCCTCGTTCGAGGAAAAAGCCGGGGGATGAGTGTGCTTAAAGTTTAATGTAGATGATGTGGCGTTCATCCTGTAATCCGAGAAAGCTCTTTGCATTGCGGCTCTGTCTCCAACCTCATCCCTATCCCTTCTCCTTTGCAAGGAGAAGGGAACGTACTGCCTGAGTTAGTACGTTCCCTCTCCTCTGCGAGGAGAGGGACAGGGTGAGGTTGTCAATCGCCCTCCACGATCCTACCTGATCACAGCCAGACAAAAATCGAATAGTCGTCGTTCAATCCCATCGCGCGATCCTCAGTCCCGCGATTCCTCAGCAGGGACTGCCATTGCAAGAGAATCTGCTTTCCAAACGACAGATCGATCACGCTTTCATTATCGCCGAGCCGCCATTCGTCGTGGTGCGCGGCGTCCGGATAATAGGTGATCCTCAGTTCCTGACGATTTTCAATCGGGGCCGCGAAATCGGGAATTCGCAAAATGGAACGCGGAACCGGCGTGATGGGAACGATACAGGTCTGCGGATAATCCACGGCGGACAGATCGTCTAACAGTCGTTTAAAATAGGCCAGGCCCTTCTCATCGGCCGAAAAATTCCACTCGATCCATCCGTCGGTTTTGTACTTCCAGAAATAGACGTGACCCTCGCGATGCTTCACGAAGAATGCGACACCCACCGTTTGCTGATCATGGGTAACGCGGCCATTTGCAAGGCGGCGGCGACGAGCCCCGATCCGAGCGCCGTCCAGGCATACGCCGCCGTCTGCTGCGGGTAGACCTGCCAGAAAATTACGCTCATCAGGAATGCAAATCGCCCGGCGATCAGCGTGATCAGCATGACCCAATGGCGATCCCATCGTGTGTGTTCGGTGAGAATGCCGGACAGAAATCCGTAGACAAACAGCTCGAGCGTCATCGAAGGCAGGATATCCGGCCGCGGATAGCCGGAGATCAGAAAACTGATCCAAGGTACGCCCGCTCCGAGAATCGCTCCCCCGCGCCACCCATACACCAATCCGGCCAGGAGGATCGGCCAATGCATCGGCAAGAGATAACGTACGGGCGCATGCAGAAAATGCATCCAGACGGGCAATACAACCGCCGCCGCAAACAACACGACGAGCATTCCATACGCGCGTGTGTCCCGTATCGACAATGTGCGGGCTGCGCTGACTTCCATACGATCCTCCGGTTGAATTCAGTTCGATGCAACGAGGAAACGAAAGGAGAGTCGTTTCCTGCTGAAATCTGCGAACCATTTTTCAGAATCACAATCCCATTTTCTGTCGACCCGGAGGAGGTTGGCGGCGAAGCCGCTCACTCGACGACCGGTGAGCGCGCGGGATCGCGCAGACGATAGGCGGTTCTACTGAAATGTGCCCAGGAGTCGTGCCTTGTATTGTTTGCCCACGGGCGCTTGCGAGCCATTTTTCAGAATGACAATCAAATTGTCTTTCGACCAGGGAGCGATCTCGCGGATGGCATCGATCCGGACGATGTGCGAGCGGTGCGTGCGAACAAACGCTTCGGGATCCAGTTTGCGTTCCAGCGACAGGATCGACTCCCGGTGAAGGAATTCCGCCCTGCCCGTGATGAGACGCACGTATTTCTCCTCGGCCTGGATGCGAATGACGTCCGATATCGGCAGGACGATGCGTTTCTGTCTTTCGCGGATCAAGATTCGTTCGACGTACTTGGGACGAACGGTCTGCAGGAATTCGTCCATCTGAGGAACGGGCCGGGCAGGCGAGGTGACTCGACTCACGGCTTCTCTCAATCGCTCCGCATCAAATGGCTTCAGCAGATAATCGACGGCGCGCACCTCGAAGGCACGGATGGCATATTGATCGTAGGCCGTTGTGAAGATGACGTCGGGTCGCTTCGAGGAGAGATTTTCCAGAACTTCAAATCCCGTCATTCCGGGCATCTGGATGTCCAGGAAGACGAGGTCGGGCGTGAGCGTTTCGATTTGTTCCAGCGCGTCCAACCCGTCCGTCGCCTCACCGATGATCTCGATCCTCGGGTCGGCTTTTGCCAGCTGACGCAATCGCCGTCGGGCCGGCGGTTCGTCATCGATGATCAGCGTTCGCAGGCTCATGCGGGTTGGAGTTCTTCGGTGCGACGGTAGGGTAGTTCCACGACAACCTCAAGACCGCCTTCTGCGCGATTGCGAAATCGCAGAGCCTGTTCGGAACCGTACAGCTGTCGGAGGCGTTCGCGCGTGTTGGACAGGCCGACTCCCGACCCGGACATCGACTCGGACATTCCAGGACCGTTGTCGGAAATGACGATGCGGAGGCGATCTCCGTCTCGTTGGACGGCGACGCCGACGAATAAGGATTCTGCCGCCGTGTTGTGCCGGATGGAGTTCTCGACGAGCGGCTGCAGGAGGAAGGGCGGACATTCGCAATATCGCACATCCTCCGGGGCGCGGACATCGGTGTTCAAACGACCCTCGAAACGCGTCCGCATGATATCGAGATATTGCTCGAGGAAAGCCAATTCCTGCCCAACGATCGAAACCTGCTTTTGGGATGCTTCCAGACTCGCCCGTAGCAGGGCCGACAGTTGGACGAGCATGCGATCCGCTTTGTCGACGTCTTCATGCATGAGGGAGGCGATCATGTTCAGCGTGTTGAACAGGAAATGGGGCTGCAGTTGTCCGCGCAGAGTGGCCAGTTGCGACTGCGCCAACTGTCTCTGCAACTCCGACGTCCGCAGTTCCAACGCGGCTTTCTGTTTCTCATGCTCGCGCGTCTGTCGGTAGTGATAGACAATGCGAAGCGCCAGATAGACCGCCCAGTAGTGCAGCGCCTGCTTGTGATATTCCATGAGCAAGCGATAATCCAGGTATCCGTAGTCGTACAGACCCAGGTCCAGCCAGTCGTAGATTCGCAGACGTGTCGCGTACATCGCCACCGTGTGAACGATTCCGAGGACCATCGAAAGCGCCACATGGATGGGAATTGTCCATACCGCATTCGAAATCTGTACGGGCAGGCGGGAGTGCGCCGTTACGATGAACGGCAGGAGAAGGAACGCTGTCAGATGGCCGGTGATTTCCCAGATCAGCGGATGGAGGAAAGTCCTGACGCCGCCTTCCGCTTGTTCGGCCGTGTACACCGTACTGGCGCTGAGGAGTGCGATCAGCGCGTACGCGCCGAAGATCATCCACCAGTTCAGATCGGACAGCCGGATCCATCGACCGGGCAGGAGTGTTGGAGTGTGATTGCTCATCACGGTTCGGTCAATGTAATCATCGCCTGACATTTTTTGAAGGCAATTTCACTCCGATCCGAAGAGGGAAGAGGTTCGCATGGGAATCGTATCTGAATTCGCTTTTGTCCAGGGCTTCATCCTTAGGCCAAACAACGGGCGCAGCCACTGCACGCGACGGACGATTTCGTACAACAGGAAGCAACCCAAGAGCGTCTCCGCCGCCAGGACCAGAAATTTCACCGCCACGGGCCAGTCCAAAGGCGCCAGATAAAAACCGGCGATCACGGTGATCGTCTGATGAAAGATGTAGTACGGATACACGGCTTCGTTGGCCCAGGTGAGAAAGGAATTTCGAAACGTCAGGTGGTGCCGTGCCATGCCCAGCGCCGTCGCAATCCACAGCCACATGTTCAAACTGCGGATCGGCCGGAAGATCGTCATCATCCAGAAGGGCGGATCTTCGATGTCCAATTCCCAAAACACCACGACCAGTGCAAACGTCCCGCACGCCAGCAGGGCCGATCGTTTGCGCCATTGCGCCAGTCGATCCCAGAACGGAATGGCATTCGCCAGGAGAAATCCACATGTGAAAACCACCGCCATGGACGTAAACTGAGCCCAGTCGGCAATGAGGTTGTTTTCATTTCCGCGCCAGAACGGACGCAGCGAAACCTCGCTGATGGCGATGAACACGAACGGTACGTACACGCGCCATCCGTTGCTGAGAACACGCTGGGCGGACTGAGCCATCGCCGGCCGTCGTTTCAGATAAAGAAAAGCCGGCAAGAGCAGAAGCGAATAGACGAAGATGTATGGGATGTACCACAGATGATGCCAGGAGAAATTCCCATCCGGATAGGGAACGAAGTCGAATACCGTCGCATAGAATTCCGCGAACGAAAACGTGGCTCCCTGGAACAGTCTCTCGAAATAGACCTGGGGTGGAATGACGACCAGCATTCCCACGACAAGCGGCAAAAGGAGTCGCTTGTGTCGCTCGAGGACAAACCGTCCGGCCGGATATTTGTCGAGCATGAACCACACCGCCGCGCCCGAAACGAAAAACAGGAGCGGCATCCGCCACTGATTGAAAAACGCCATGACGAATTCAATCCAGCCAACGGTGACATTGTTTTTTACGTGCCAATCCCACGTGTTGAACATCATGCCGGTGTGGAAGAGGATCAGAATTCCAAACGCCAACACCCGCAGCCAGTCGAGTTCATTGCGTCGGGAAGAGCTTTGGGAAGACGAGGAAGGGTTGGCCATCGCATCTCCTTTTTCCGTAATCAATGCGAAATGGCCATCCTTTGAAAGCGATTTGGAAGGAGACGGTCCGTATGCGGAAGGAACGTCCGAAAAAGGGGAACGAACTACTTCAACCAGATCTGCGATTGCCAGCGGCTGCCGCTCCAGAGGAGCAAGCGATCCGGCAATTCGATGATCACCGGCAATCCGATCTCCTGATTGACATCGGAGCCGTTCAGCCGGTACAATGTCTGCCAGCGTTGCCGCTGCGTGTCGTACGCCTGGAAGAGATACGTCAATGTGTCGCTCTTGGTCAGCGGCGCGCCGACGACACCGTAGATGTACGTGTCGTGGACGGTGAAAACAGTGAAGTCCGCGGGGAGGGATATCGATCGTCCCGTGCGGGATTGGAGAGAATACAGCATCCGACCCGGGCCGTGTTCGATGAGGAGCGTCTTGCCGTCAAACGCGGAGATGTGACTGGGACCTCCGGATTCCATGCTGACGGGAATTTGAAGCGAATCCAAACGTGATCGGACAAGGTCGTACCGGAACAGTGTCGGAGGCCTCCACGCCAACACCACATCGTCCTTCCAGCGTACGCTTGGCCAGAAAAACGGGATCCCCAGCGAATCAGTGATCAATACGGCTTTGGCGATATCAATGACTTCGTCACCGCTGGACCAGGGGACAAAATAGACACGTTCGTAGGCGTCGGTGGTCTTCTGATCGTTTTGCGTGAGCATGAGAACTCCGCGGCGGTGGGCGCCGCACAAGACGGGATAATAGAGGGATCCGGGGAGCGTCGTGAAATCCAGAGGCTCGACGACTCCGCCGCGAAGACGCTGGAAGTATCCGTCCCATCCGATGACGGTATTGGCATCGCGCACCCACACAGGTACAAACGATTGAATACCACCGATGGTGTCCCGATACACCAGTCGTGCTCGCAAGTCGCCGATGCGCTGCAGGTAGAGCGCGTTATCCCAGACGCCACCGCGGCCGGGAGATTCCACATTCATTGACCGCGCACGATTCCACACTAGCCATTCTTCGGTGGCCGCCATCAGCACGTCTTCTGCTGGATTGGGGACGATCTCCTGCTGACCAAAAAGCGGCAAAACACTCAGGAGGGACAAGAGGAGAGTCTTGGTCATGGGCGAACCTACAAACGATCCTGGACAAAAAAAAGAACATCCTCGTGGCACTCCGGGACTGTCCTCCTACGCGCACCGAATCTTGCGAAAACATCAAGTATGAGTCGCTCAACCCCTCCCATATCCCTCCCCTTACGCGCACAAAATCCTGCAGTACGCAAAATCTGGGTCGCGTAAGGGGAGAGTAGGGTGGGGTTGTGTCCCCTTACGCGCACGGAATCTTGCGAAAACATCAAGTATGAGTCGCTCAACCCCTCCCATATCCCTCCCC
>CAZRTJ010000024.1:0-10093 GCA_964602985.1 uncultured Bacteroidota bacterium | reverse complement strand
TTACGCGCACAAAAGCCTGCGGACGCAAAATCTGGGTCGCGTAAGGGGAGGGTAGGGTGGGGTTGTGGTCCCTAACGCACACCGAATCTATCCGATACATTCATTCAAAATCGCGTAAGGGGAGGAGGGTGCGTCTCCCTGCGCGCATGGACTCGTGCGGCAAGCAGGCGGCCATTTTGCTTGGAAATATTCATGGATTTGTCCATCTTGCGCGCCATGACCTTGAGTCTGCCCACGCATCGACTGGCCGTCAGCGCGTTTGTCATCGAGCGACACGCGTTTCTCCTGCTCAAGCGCGATCGCGCGCCGTATCTTTGGGCGCCTCCCGCCGGCCGTCTCGAACCCGACGAGCATCCCGATCACGGGATCCTCCGAGAAGTGAGAGAAGAAACCGGCCTGACCGTCCGTCTGCTGGGACCGTTTGACATTTGGCACGGAGACTTTGGACGCGGACTGTACGTGTCGATCGACTATCTGGCGACGGCAGACTCCCGACAGGTGACGCTGTCCGACGAACACGTCGATTTTCGATGGGCGACGCTGGATGAGCTACGTGCGGGAAATCCGCCGCTGGGAAGCCAAGAGCCCTGTTTCAAAATCGCCGATTTCGAAAACGCATGGAGTTGCTATCAAACACGAATGGAACAGACCCAGTGAATAACAAAAGGAATGTACGCATGAGCCGTATGACGCTGACGATCATTTTGTTTGTGGGATTTCTTGGATGCGGGAAATCGATCGACTATCCGAAGACGCGCAAGGTCGACCACGTCGACGACTACTTCGGCGCGAAGATACCGGATCCGTATCGCTGGCTGGAAAACGACACGGCGGCGGACGTCAAGGCGTGGGTCGACGCGCAAAACCGGGTTACGTTTGGGTATCTCGAACAGATCCCATACCGCGCCGCCTTGAAGAATCGGCTTGAGGAAATCTGGAATTATCCAAAATACTCCGCGCCGTTCAAGAAAGGCGACACGTACTTCTATTACAAGAATGACGGACTGCAAAATCAGTCGGTATTGTATTATCAGACATCCCTCCAGGGTGAATCTCACGTGTTCCTGGATCCGAACCAGCTCTCGTCCGACGGGACCGTAGCCCTGCAGGGAATCAGTTTTTCCAAGGATCACAAGTATGCGGCGTATTCGGTATCCGAATCCGGATCGGACTGGACGCGGATCCATGTCATGGAAGTCGCCACGAAGCGCGTTCTGGACGACCAGATCCGGTGGGTCAAATTCGGCGGAGCGGCGTGGAGCGGGAATGGATTTTATTACAGCCGGTACGACGAACCGAAAGCCGGTTCCGCTCTTGCGGGGAAGAACGAGTTCCAGAAAGTGTATTATCATAAACTCGGAACGCCGCAGAGTCAGGACGAGCGAATCTACGAAGATCCGAATCACCCGCTCCGGTACTTCTGGGCTTCGGTTTCTGAGGACGGTCGATACTTGTTTCTCCACTCCTCGGAAGGGACGCACGGCACAGAGGTGCACATCCGCGATCTCCAAGCCAAACAGTCTTCGTTCCGACTTCTGCTGAAGGGCTTTGAGCATAACTACTCGGTCCTCGACCATGTGGATGGCAAGATCTACGTGCTGACCGACAAGGGCGCGTCGAAGTATCAACTCGTGGCGGTCGATCCCATGCGGCCTGACAAGGAGTCGTGGAGCCCGGTCATTCCAGAACAGGATGTGCTGCTGGAAGATGTGTCCATCGTGGGTGGCAAATTGCTTGCAAAATATTTGCGTGATGCGAGCACGGAAGTGGTACAGTACGACCTCAAGGGGAAGAAGGAACGCGTGGTGGAATTGCCGTCCCTGGGCACGGCGTCCGGTTTTGGCGGCAGTCGTACCGACATGGAGACGTTCTACACGTTCGTGTCCTTCACCAGTCCGCCGACGATCTACCGCTATGACCTCCGGTCGGGCAGTTCGGAACTATTTCGGAAGAGCGAAGTCTCTATCGACCTCGACGGATATGAGACGAAACAAGTCTTCTATCCGAGCAAAGACGGGACCCGCATTCCTCTGTTCATCGTGCACAAGAAGGGGATCCGCATGGACGGTTCGAATCCGACGTACCTGTATGCGTACGGCGGTTTCAATGTGTCTCTCACCCCGGGTTTCAGTCCTTCGAGAATGTTGATGTTGGAAAAGGGCGTGGTCTTCGCGATGGCCAATCTCCGCGGCGGGGGAGAATACGGCGAGGATTGGCATAAGGCTGGAATGCTGGAGAAGAAACAAAATGTTTTCGACGATTTTATTTCGGCAGGCGAATTCCTGGTGTCCTCCGGATACACGTCGCCTTCGAAATTGGCCGTCGCAGGAGGATCGAACGGCGGTCTGCTGGTCGGAGCCGTATTGAATCAGCGTCCGGATTTGTTTGGCGTGGCCTTTCCGGCGGTCGGTGTGATGGACATGTTGCGCTATCACAAATTTACAATCGGATGGGGTTGGGCCGTGGAATACGGATCCAGCGACAAGAAGGAGCAATTCGACTACCTGATTCGGTACTCGCCCTTGCACAACATCAAGCAGGGTACACGCTACCCTGCGACGCTCGTGACGACGGCAGATCATGACGATCGCGTCGTACCGGCGCATTCTTTCAAGTACATCGCGACACTCCAGGAACACCAGAGCGGTTCCCATCCCACCTTGATCCGGATCGGTACGAAGGCGGGACATGGCGCGGGCAAACCGACGTCCAAACAAATCGAAGAAGCGACGGACGCGATCGCATTCATGTTTCACAACATGGGATACGCGGAACTCCCGCAATAGGCTCACCCCATGACGCACACGGAAACCATTCTCATTCTCGATTTCGGCTCGCAGTTCACACAACTCATCGCGCGCAGAATTCGCGAACTGAACGTGTACTGTGAGATTCATCCGTTTTCCATTTCAGTCGAACAGATTCGGCGTGTTCAGCCGCGCGGGATCGTCCTGAGCGGCGGACCGTCGAGTGTCTACGATACCCAGGCGCCGATCTGTGATCGGGCCGTGTTCGAATTGGGTGTGCCCGTGCTGGGCGTGTGCTACGGGATGCAGGTCATGGCGCATCATCTCGGCGGCCGCGTCGACCGGGCCGCGCACCGGGAGTATGGACGAGCCGAGGTTTCCGTTGCCGCGTTCGATGATCTGTTCAAGGGATTCCCGCCTGTCACTACAGTATGGCAGAGTCACGGCGACCGCTTGGAAAAAATACCGGATGGATTCGAATCCATCGCATCCACCTCCAATGCGCCCCTGACGGCCATGCGAAACCGTTCGAAGAAGATGTTCGGCGTGCAATTTCATCCCGAAGTGGCTCACACACCGCTTGGAAGCGAGTTGTATCGCAATTTCGTACTGGGAATTTGCGGCTGCTCGGGATCGTGGACGGCGAGTTCATTTGTCCGCGACAGCATCCGCGCGATCCGGGACACCGCGGGAACGGGCCATGTGATTTGCGCTCTCTCCGGCGGGGTCGATTCGTCTGTCGTCGGAATGCTTCTCCATGAGGCCATCCCGAATCAGTTCTCAGCCATCTTTGTGGACAACGGCCTTCTTCGGAAGAACGAACGCGAGCAGGTGGAGGCGGCCTTCGGCAGGAGTTTCGACCGGCATCTTGTCGTGGCCGATGCGGCGGACCTGTTCCTCCGCCGACTGCAGGGCGTCACGGACCCCGAACAGAAAAGAAAAATCATCGGGAACACGTTCATCGATGTGTTCGAAAGGGAAGTCGAAAAATTACGTCAGGAAGCGGGACACGTGGACTTCCTCGCGCAAGGCACCCTGTATCCCGATGTCATCGAGAGTGTTTCCGTCAAGGGTCCGTCGGCCACGATCAAGACGCATCACAACGTCGGAGGGTTGCCCGAAAAGATGCGGATGAAACTGATCGAGCCCTTGCGCGAATTGTTCAAAGACGAAGTGCGCGCGGTGGGGCGCGAGCTGGGCTTGCCGGACGATCTGCTGATGCGTCATCCCTTTCCCGGTCCGGGTCTGGCCGTCCGTGTTGTCGGCGAAGTCACCAAAGAACGATGCGATCTGTTGCGTGAGGCCGACGCGATCTTCATCGAGGAATTGAAGAGATCGGGGCAGTACTCCCAGGTGTGGCAGGCGTTTTCCGTCCTCCTGCCGGTCAAGTCGGTCGGAGTCATGGGAGACGAAAGGACGTATCAAAATGCCGTCGCCCTGCGCGCCGTGACCAGCCAGGACGGCATGACGGCCGACTGGGCGCATCTGCCATACGATCTGCTCGCACACGTTTCCAATCGCATCATCAACGAAGTACGCGGGATCAATCGCGTCGTCTATGACATCAGCTCGAAGCCGCCCGCGACCATCGAGTGGGAGTAAGACGTTTGCGGACCTTCTTCGCAAACATCTTCCGAAATCCACTCCACCGGATCGTCCGCTCTGTCACACTCCCAAAGGCCGACTGTGCCGGATTTGTCCCTCGATCGGTTTGGAGTATGAAAAGGAATTGACCGCGAAGGAAGCGGCGTTTCGTGAATTTCTGACCCTCCATTCCATTTCAGGAAATCTTCATCCGCTCATTCGATCGCCGAAATCGCGGAGGTACCGGACGGTCTCGAAACGGCGATCGTTTTTTCGCGGGGAGACGTTGCTGGGACTGACGGATTTCGTTCGAGGCGAGGGCAGTCAGCCGATGAACGTGCTGGACTGTCCGATCGAGCCGGAAGTTCACAGCCGGATGTACCGGCACGTGCAGGGATTTCTCTTTCGTTCGCGCGCGCTGTCGGACGTGCTCCATTACTGCATCATTAAGGGATCGTACGACAAACTGGCGGTTCTATTCAGTGTACGCCACACGCGTTCCGGTATCCGCTCGCTGTGCAACGATCTGTCGAAGAGCCTCACACGCCAGTTTCCATCCGTGAGCGGCGTCTTCACGATCGAAGACAAACGCTCGTCGTATTACCTGTCCGATCAGGCGGAGCGGATGAACAAGCTGTTTGGCGAGGAGTATGTCTCGTATCAAGCGGGGGAAGAGGACTTTCGTTTCTCTCCGGTGTCGTTCTCGCAGACGAATTTGTCGATCCTTCCTGAGTTTGTTCGCCGTGCGTCAGAGTTGATGGAACTTCGTCCCGACGATCGGATCTGGGACTTGTATTGCGGGTGGGGACTGTTCGGATTGTCGATGGCAAGAAGAGTGGCGTCGGTCACGGGCGTCGATTATGCAGGCGAATCGATCCGGGCCGCAAAGGAAAATGCCCGCAGGAGTCGTTTGAAGAATTGTCATTTTCATGAATGTCCCATCACCGCCGAGCGGATGCTGGCCCTGTCGTCCCGTCTGCCCGCGCCCACCAAAATATTTCTCGATCCTCCCCGCTCGGGTACTTCGTCGGGCGTGATTCGTGTGGTGGCCAGCCGCAAACCGGAGCGGATCGTCCACGCGTTTTGCAATGTCGACGCGATGCCTGACGAATTGCAGGAATGGAGGCGATGCGGCTACGAGGTGCGCGAGATTGTTCCCGTCGACATGTTCCCCGCCACGGCGCTCATCGAAGTCATGGTCGTACTGGGGCGAACGTAATAGCCGATGGGCATTTCTTCATCGGATACGCAGGGAATGCCGCGCGAGGCACAGGGTTGCATGGGCGAAAGAGACTGTTGGATTCTTGAAGGAGATGGTTAACTTATTTCCACTGTAAGCGAATGACCAAAAAACAGTTCTTACATTCTCTCGCAAATGGAAGAGAAGACGTTGTTCAGCGTGTTCTCGATGTGTTGTCCATGGAACGGATACGGTATTGCGTCATCGGAGGACTTGCCGTCAACGCCTATGCCGATCCGGTTGTCAGTCTGGATATCGATCTTGTCATAGCCGCAACAGAAACCGATCGTCTGTTGGACCGACTCCGCGATCGTTTCGATGTCAAGCCGTTTCCGCACAGCGTGAACCTGGAGAGCGCCGATTCTGACCTGCGAATTCAGATACAAACCGATGTTCGATACGAGGAGTTTATCCTTCGTGCTGAGATCAGGGACGTGCTGGGGTACAAGATGTTTGTTGCCTCGATGGTGGATGTCTTGCAGGGAAAAGTGTGGGCCTATCTCGATTCCACCCGGCGGGCAAGTAAACGACAAAAAGATCTCGCCGATATCCTCCGGCTTGTTGAAAAGGCGCCGGAGCTGTTCGAAAAACTCCCGGAGGAAATCAGGAGGTCGATGCCGTAGCCGCTGGTTCTGCTTCTGCGAAATTTCCTGGGAACAGGGGCGATCGGCAGAAGGGGGGACAACCCCACGTGCCTTCCCCTTACGCAAGTTGGATTCCACGTACCGCACAGTTATCCGACATGACACCGTGAACGTTAAGCCTTCGATTTGACGCAATGTTCTTTGAGCCATTTTGGCAGGCGGGCTTTACTGAGTCGGCCGTCCGCCAGGTCCATCATTTTGACGTAGGCTTCTTCTTCGATTGCTGTGAGTTCCCACCCGTTCTTCTGGAGGAAAATGTCCAGCACGACGAGGGCAACTCGCTTGTTCCCGTCAACGAATGGATGGTTCTTGCAGAGATGGAAGCCGTACGCGGCGGCCTTATCGAAGATCGTCTTGTGAAGGAACTTACCTCCGATGGTCATCTTTGGTTGGGTTAAGGCCGAATCGAGAAGCTACTTTACGAGGACGACTTTCTTGGTCTGGATCAGGCCGTTGAAGGAGAGGCGGACGAAGTAGATGCCGCTGGGTACGACATTTCCGCGCGTGTCGGCGCCGTCCCACGTAAATTGATGCACACCGGCTTCGACGGTACCGATGTGAAGGACCCGGACAGCGTTGCCCAGGAGATCGAAGACTTTGAGTTCGACCTCGCCCTGCTGTCGCAGTTCAAACGCGATCGTGGTGGAGAGATTGAAGGGATTCGGATAATTATTTTGCAGGGTGAAGAGCGATTCGCCTTTGCGTCGCGTTGGGCGCTCCTGTCGGTTGGAGGCGGTCTCCACACGGATGGTTTCAAATACCGTGTCTTGTCCCACGAAAAACCGGAGTTGGTCTAGGTGCGCTTTCAGGTAATTCGGCGAGGCATTGGTGGCCCAGGCTCCGACGTACGTGGTCACTCCGCTGTGAATCTGCGACACACTCTGAAAGGCATGCGCGGATGCCGGTTCACCATCCTGGTAGAAATGGACACTGTCCCGGAGACCGTCGCAAACGACGCCGATGTGGGTCCATCGATTCGGCTCGATCTGAATGTCGGAGAGAAACACGTCCTTCATCCCTTCGCGTAATTCCAGAAGCGGGCGGTTGTCTTCCAGATACAGTCGGTACCCGGACAGGATACCGTTGTCGCTGTTGATGATCTCCCCGTTCGTGAGAGCGGACTCGAGGAAGATCCAAAACGATAAGGAGAACGACACATCTCCCTGCCATTCGATGGCGTGTGTGGCGGGTAATTTCATGAACTGACTCTCGCCGTCCAGAGAGAGATAATGACCGCCGGACGGGCTTCTCTTTCCCAGCCGCGAAACAGCGGCTGTCCGGAAATACTTCTGATCGACAAACGACTGGGTAAACTCACCGCTCCCGCGGTCCTTCTGGAAAACGTAGTTGTCCCGATCTCCGAAATTGAGTTCCAGAGCGAGTTGAGCGCGCACGGCGACGGGGAATAGCCCGACGCAGACCAGGAAAGAGATTCTGAAGAGTGATAATGTGGGAATGCGTATCAATGTACTATAACTGTTAGACCCGTGTTAATGAGAAGCTTCGTGCCAGTATTAGCGAGGGACCGAACGACATGATGATGAACACACTCAATATAGACCTGCGCTGATCCTAGCGCAAGCAAAAATTGTGGATAAGGTGTGAGAAACGGATCACAAGGGATTCAAATGATGAACGTCTGCCTATCCTCCAGGCTTCAGCCTTGAGATCGACAAGAGAAACGCACACCCCAAAAAAGGGGCTTTAGCAGACTGAAGCCTGAAGGAATGACTGCCGATACCGAAATCCCGAGAATTTCAAAACTGCCCTTCTCTTACATGGAGACAAATTGCAGCTATATCCGCAGTAACCCCGGATGAAGCCGAAAAAAAAGCCGCCATTTCGGGCGGCCTTTGCAAGACAGGGGGGAGAATCGCTATTGCTTGAACGGTTTGAACTCGAGCCAGTCGCCTTCTTTGGCCGCGTCGTTGAAAACTTCCCGGTCCTTGTCCATCGGGAGGACTTCGGTCAGATGTTTCTTGTATTGCTCTTCCGATAGTTCGCGCCCGTCGACGCTGTAATACTGTCCGACATAATCGCCAATCTTGCGATTGAATTTCTCGCTCGGGACGAACAGTTTGGGCTGATCTTCCGGGACGAGGGTGTTGATATCCGCGATGAGGTTGGAGATTTCCTGGATGTAGAGCATGCGAGCCTGCTGATTCAGCGCGTCTTTGTCGGCCGCATCGTCCGTCTCGCCTTCGTTGAATCGACCCTTCAGCCCCCACACGTACGCCCAATGCGCGCTGGATGAGTGATCGGTGCCAAACAAATCGTAGGCGGTCGGAATCCACCGGTTGAAATATTTCTGAATCAGTTCGGTGGAGACCTTTCCTGCTTTGACGATTCGCTTCAGACCGTTATTCCCCGTACCGAGATGGAAGGACTCCTCTTTCAGCATCGGTCCCATGCTCCATGCGAGCGGGGCAAATCCCGAATGGCTCAGCATCTTGAGCTGGAATTTTCCGTCGCGATCGATGAACTGCGTATAGGTGTACATATCGAGCCAATTTTCCATAACCTCATTAAACGAGCCGAGCAGACGTTTTTGCTCATACGCGCGGCGTTCGAGCAGTTTCATTGCTTCCTTCTTTCCGCCGTCGCCGAAATGGCTGACGAGGATGTGGCTCATCTGCCAGCCGTGTCGCATTTCCTCGGCATTGATTCGCATCAAGGCGTAGAGATCGTAGTCGCTCGGCGCGCGGTCGACGAGGTACCGTTGCTGTTCCACGGACGCGAATTCCGTATCTCCCTGTACGACGATCAGCTGCTGCAACGCATCGCGTATGTTCTGGCTCGGGATGTCGAGGACACGATCCCATTTTCGGTCGCCGGCGAAGTCGCCGAATTCGATTTCGTTGGTCCTGGTGGGGTTGTATTTCGGCTCGAGGACGTAGTCAGGGAGGAATCGCTTGAAGGTCTTTTCATCGTATCCGATGTCCTTCTTCCATTCGAGGAAGAGATCCGTCCAATCGTCAAACGTGGAGATCTGGGCTCGTACCATGGCGATCCTTACGGTTTGATGGTTTGTTGAAAGCCTTGCAAGAAAAGTTTCGTCATCGTTTCGCCGATGCGGGTGATATTCGACGGGCTGTGTTCGGACTTGTTCGGGTTGTACCACGTATGCGTCCAGTTCATCATTCCAAAGAGGGACAAGGCGGCGATTTTGACGACGTCGTGGCCGCGGGAAGACGGATCGTATTTCCGCTGCAGTTCCGACAGGATTTCCTCCAGCAGATCGAGGTAGGCGCGTTTCTTCTCATTGATTTCCTGGAAATATCGTCCCGTCAGAGAGTCGGACTCGTGAGCCATGACCTTCATCGCGTCGAGATGCGTGACGAAGTATTGGAGGTGGTTTTGGACAAAGGCGGTCAATTTCTCTTCCGGCGTCAGGGCTGGTGACAGTTGTTGACGGACCGAGTGCAGGACGGTGTCGAATGCGTATTTGGAAATCAGGTAGAGCAGTTCCTCCTTTGTCTCGAAATAGTAATAGAGACCCGCCAGACTTGTTTTCATTTCTCTCGCCAGGTCGCGTATCGACGTATTGTGGTAACCGTTTTGTGCGAAGAGCGTGGCGGCCTGTTCGAGAATGTCACGCAGTTTCAGCTGGTAACGATCCGACTCGTGAGTGGAAGTTATGGTTTCAAACATCGCGATTCCTTGTTCGAACGAACGTTCGAAAATAAGTCATTTTCAAACGTATTGCAAACCTTTTTTTGATAAATGTCATTTTTCATGAGTTGAATTCCGATCGTTCTGTGTTGGAGGGGAAAAAAGACGACAGGCAGGCGCTGATACCGCCTGCCTGTCTGGTTACAAACGCGAGCCTTCCGATGTCCGGCAACTTGCATTGTCGAACGGGCTTTTTGTTTGCGCGC
>CAZRTJ010000023.1:0-54743 GCA_964602985.1 uncultured Bacteroidota bacterium | reverse complement strand
CGCTCTCCCAAGCTGAGCTACAGCCCCAATTATCAAACCATTTTCAAAGAGCAATTTTCAAAAGAAACAATTGGCTGCGCCCTGACCTTCCCGCCTTTGGGCGGGACGCTCTGCCAAGCTGAGCTACAGCCCCAAAAGCGCAAAAACATAAATGTTTCGCCCTATAAAGGCAAACAATTTTCCGGTGGCAGTATGGATCGATGTGCCTTACGGCATGGCATTGTATAGACGGTGATCATACCTTTTGCATTCGAGGGCATTCCGAGATACCTTTTGTAAATGAGTATGGAAACGATCCTGGTATGGTCCTGCCTGCTATTGGCGGGGCTCGGCGTGGCGCTGAGTCTTGTGCTGTTTCTCCATCGGCAGGGCAATGTCGCCGCCAATCGGCTGGTCGGTGTGCTCGTTCTGTTGCTGTCGCTTCGCCTCGCGGAATTGGCGGGGTACTGGACGGCGTTTTTTGCGGACGTTCCGCATTTGCTCTTCACCACTTCCGCAATTCCATTTCTCTTCGGTCCGCTTCTCTATCTGTACGGTCGCACGATCTTGAGGCGTGGGTCGCGATTGAAATGGTACGATCCGATTCATGCGCTGCCTTTTGTCACCCATGCGGCGTATTTGTTCCCGTTTTATCTCATGCCAGGCGACACGAAACGCGAGGCGTTTGCGCAAATCGCGTTGCGGCTCGATACGACCGTGGGAACCGGTTTTCTCGTCCTCGAAGGCGGTCAGACCACTCAATTGGCGATTTACAGTCTGGCCACGTTCTTCCTGATCACGCGGGCGACGATCGGCCGCAAACCGACTGCCATCGCGCGAACGGCATGGCTGAGAAAAATGCTGGCCCTCTTTGGAATTTTCATTCTGATCGATCTCGTGCATTTTATCGACTTGGCATTCCTGGGTCACGTGTATCTCGTATGGGTCGACGTGGGCGTGGTTTTTTTTCAAACGGTTGTCTTGTGGTCCATCGGGTATTCGGAACTGACTCATCCCGAACTGCACGAAAAGGTGTCCGAACTTTCCCACGATCGAAAACAATCGTTGTTGATTGGCGAACAGGTTCGCGATTATCTCTATCGTCTGACGCGCGCGATGGAACTGGATCACTGGTATCGCGATGCCTCGCTCGGAATGACGGCGGTGGCGGAGCGGTTGAACATACCGATGAGCCATCTGGAAGAATTGCTGGAAGACCATTTGCAAAAGACGTTTGAGGAATTCCTGAACGAGTATCGGGTGGAAGAAGCCACGAGGATTCTTTCAACAGACGAATCCTCCGCCCGCGATCTGTCGGACATCGCGCAGGAGGTTGGATTTGCCGATCTGCTTGCATTCGAAACGGCGTTTCTCCAGGCGACCGGGAAGACACCGGAGGAATATCGATCGTAGCGCTTTCGGTGGCTGATCTCGCGCCGCGACGACAGTGTCCATACTTCGGCAAGCGAGACAAAGCATGGTTCGTGGCGGTGTCAGCCTTGCGGATCAAGAATCGGTTGGATAGTTTGGGATCATGAAAACAAGGAGATCACTCATGAGTGAAGTGAAAAAAGCTCCCACCCGCGATTCCAAATGTGGCGAATCGGTTTTGGGAAGGGGACGTTTTGGCGCGATGCTTCCGGTTGCGTTGGTCATATGGATGATCGCGATAGGGACAGGAAGCGTCGAAGCGCAAATTCGAAAGCCGCTTCGCAAGCACGACCGTCTGGACCCGGAGAAGAATTTTGTGCGCGCGCTTCGGTTGTATAAGGACCAACAGTACGACGCGGCGCAGGAAGTCCTGAAGGAAACCATTGATTCCCATACGGATCATTTTCCATCGCTGTTGTTGGCCGGATTGGTTGCCGTCAAACGGGACGACATCGATCTGGCGGCTCGGCTCAATCAGAGGGCGCTCACGTTGCATCCCGACAATCGGTTGGTGAATCTCCTGGCGTCTCAAATTGCCTTCCGGCGAGAGAAATTCGTCAAGGCCTTTGAATTCCTCCAGCGAGCTTCGAAATCCACATCGGACCTGGACGGACTGCCGGTGTCACAACAAGAACTGGATGGGATGCAGATGCGCATCAAAGACGCCTTGCACTCCGCCAAGCGCACATCGGTCGATTTTTATACTCCATCCAAGGAAGTCACGCAGGGCGGTATGGGGGTGAACGTTCCGGATGATAAGAAACTCAGTGTCGCAGTTTTTCGGTTCGATGCGCGTGCTGGGACGGCAGACTCTGCACTCGGCATGTCCGTCGGGGACATGATGGTCACGAGTCTCGTACAATCGAACTGCTACCGCGTCGTTGAGCGAAGTCAGTTGGATAAGGTCGTTGCGGAGCAGGATCTGCAGATGAGCGACCTCATCGATCAGGCCACAGCCATTAAGGTAGGCGAGTTGATGGGTATCCAGGTCGTACTGGTCGGATCGGTCTCCGGCGCGGGTGAGCGCGTGGAAATCGATTGTCGCCTTGTCGACGTGACCACGGCACAGATTCGAAGCGCAGCAGGGGCCTCCGCCGAACGCCGCGATGGGTTGCGGAATGCAATCGGCGATCTTGTTACCCGGCTTACGCAGCAGACGTATAAGTGAGGCATTCAGAGACCGACAATCGTAGCAACCGCGTGACGAAGAACCAGTTCAGCGCCTAGCATGCACGCGATGCAGGAAGACCTGCAATCGTATGTCGAATCGATCGTGCCGAGTACGCACCGCTTTTTTTTGAAGACTACTCCAGTCCCACGCGATCCGGCTCAACCGGCCCAAGATCCATCCCGAGGATTTGGCGAGGCGCCTTGCGCGCAGAGGCGTCATCCCGGAGCCCTTGCCCATCAATGATGCCTATGCCGTCCGTGCGGGAGACGTCCCGATCACCAAGTCGCTCGGGCATTTTCTCGATTTGCTCTACATCCAATGTATCGCGTCCATAAAATCTCTATCGTCTTTCTTGCCTAGCTGTCTGGAAATTCCATAGTCCGATCTCACAAGGCCAATGTGAGAAGTCGTTCGTACATTGAAGTTACACACGGGCACGGTATTTGACTCAGTACAATCATGACACAAGCAGAAAGGCATAACCGACTGACATCGCTGTCGGTGGCCGTCTGGATGTTGTCCCTTCTTTTCGTACAGACGGTTGTCGCGTCGAAGCTCGAAATCGGCGGCAAAGATTCAACGACCGTGAGAGATTCGCTCCGCATGGATACGACCGGAAGCATCCGTCCCACCGTATCGGAAATTGATCTCCGTATGTCGAAATCCAATTCTCTGATAAATGCGACAAGCCCCGATGGGGAATTGATCCAGATATCTAAATCAGCGACGGTAGAGCGCAACCTAACCGTCAGGGTTCCCACTCATCTCATATTGCAGACCGTGGAGAAAAACCAAATGGCTATTCGATCTCTCTACGAGAAATTCCTCCGCCAGGACCATTTTCTCCGGGGAAAGATCACCCTGGCGATAGAGTTCGACGGTAACGGCGTCGTTCGATCGACCGGAATCATTTTGAACACAACAAGAAATGCACAGTTCGCAGCCGAGTTGACGCATCACGTCCGCCGGTGGATCATGCCGAAATTCAAAATGGGAAATCGTCTCGTAAGAGTCGTTCACACATTCGTGTTCAGTTAAGGATCTCGTTTTTGTGTTTTCATTCCTTCAGGCCTCAGCCTGAGGAATGTACTGTCGGCAGTGCTGAAATCCGGGCTTTAGCCCAAATAGGTACACTGCTCCTCACCACGATTCAGATTTCGTGCCTCAAGGAAACCCAACGCGCCAACCCCTCCCATGTCCCTCCCCTTACGCGCGCCGAATCGGGCGATGCGTGAAATCTGTCTCGCGTAAGGGGAGGGTCGGGGTGGGGTTGTGTCTCCTTACGCGCACCGAATCGGGCGATGCGTGAAATCAGTCTCGCGTAAGGGGAGGGTCGGGGTGGGGTTTGCAGCTCCATTCTTGTTTGTCGCCCGAATTTTAGATAGCATCCCATCATGCAAAACGACCTGCGCGAATACGTCCGATCCATCCTTCCTTCGGATGCAGAAAGATTCTTTGAAGATTATTCCAAGCTCACAACCATCCGGCTCAACCGGCTCAAGATTCGTCCCGAGGAATTGACGACGCGTCTTACGCGCCGGGGAATCACGCTGGAATCCCTTCCGATAGCCGACGCGGTGATTGTGAGAGAACAAGCGACGTCTGTTTCCAAATCGCTCGAACATTTCCTCGGCCTGCTGTATATCCAAAGCGTCGCGTCAATGATTCCGTCGCTCGTACTGGATCCTCAGCCACACGAGACGGTTCTAGACCTCTGCGCGGCGCCGGGCTCCAAGACGACACAGATGGCGCAGATGATGAACAATCGCGGACGCCTCGTCGCCAACGAATACGACGACAAACGTATCAAGACGCTGTCGCACAATCTCGACCGCATGGGCATCCTGAATACCGCACTCGTCAACATGGCGGGGGAACGAATCGGCAACCTGATCCCGGAAACGTTCGACAAAGTTTTAGTGGATGCTCCGTGTTCCGCGCTCGGCGTGATTCACAAAGCGCCGGAAGCCGTACGCAACATTCCGAAGATCGCGCACTATGCGCAGCGCCAGGAGCAGTTGCTGCTGAGCGCGATCAAAGCCGCCAAAGTCGGTGGGACGATCGTGTATTCGACCTGCACGATTGCTCCGGAAGAAAACGAATCCGTCGTTCACAACATGATCGCAAAATATCCGGTCGAAACCGTCGGGTTCCATCTGCCGGAGGGGATTCCCGCCATGCCCGCGCTGGAGTCGCACAACGGACGCGCGTGGGATCGTTCAATCTCCAGGGCCAGACGTCTTCTTCCCAACTCGATCAACCCGGAGGGTTTCTTTGTCGCCAAGCTGAAGAAGCTGGACACGATCCCGGTAGCGGAGAAGAATCCGTTTCCCAATCACCGGGTGCGGTTCGATGTGCACGACGCCGGACGGAAAGAAATTTCCAACATGATCCGGTATTTCGAGACGACTTTTGGGATCGACCCACAGTACTGGAGCCGGTTTGGGTTCGTTACGAAACCAGACGAAATCCTGGCATCGTCTGCGGAGTGGCTGGGTGCGGCGTCATGGCTGGAGCGAATTTTCACCCATCGCGTGGGCACACGCCTGGCGAGGATGCGCAGGGAGGGAGAGTGGAAACTATCGACCAATTTTGCGCAGATCGCGCATGAGAAGATCACGCGTCATCGGGTGGACTTGCAATCCGAGGCGGAGGCTCAGGCCTTCGTCGAGGCTGGGACCATCCGACGGGGGTTCGATGTGGACCGGGGCGGCGTCGTGGCGTTTTTCGACGGTCTCGCGCTCGGCTGTGGTGTGATCCATCAGGGAGTTCTCAAAAGCCAGATGCCGAAGAGCCGTACCGTGATCGGTGTGGAGTGGTAAGAAACTTTGGTCTTCCAATGCGCGTAAGGAATCTTTGTCATCAGAAGACCTGTGAAATGTCATGGAGTCCGTCGTCGCAATGAGTATCTTGCAAGAGATGAAATGGTTTGTTGCAATCGTTTTTGCGGTGCAGGTCTCGGTGTGGATGGGCCAACCGCTGAAGATCATCGATAAGACTTCTTGTAAGAAACAGTGTTGTGTCCCGGATAAGGCCCCCCGGTCGCATTGTCCGACTCCGAAGACGTGCGAACTTTGTTTGAGAACGTGCTGTTTTGTTGTGCCGGCGGTCGTGAAAATCGACGCCACGGAAATCGTGATGACGCTGGAGATCATGGACGTCCCGTTCGCACAGGACGGTTCAGTGAGTGACATCTGGCGCCCGCCCAATGCGGTGTGAGCTCTGCAATATTTCAAAACTCAAACGAATGGAGAATTCATATGAAAAAGCTTTTGTTGCTCGCAGGGTTGGCGATCGTGCTGGCCGGTTCCATTGCGTATGCGTATCAGGAATCTGCTACGAATAGCAAGGACTCCTGCACTCCGAATCCGTCCTGTCCGGCTGGCGGCGACGGTTGCTGTAAGAAGTAATCGACCTCTCCCAAACCCTCCCCCGACCCGGGGGAGGGTCGGGAGTGGTTGATATCCTGAATCCCCGGAACTGTGTCGTCTGATCGCGTTTGCGTTTGACAACGCGAGCGGTTGCGACTACCTTGTCTCGGTTTCTCCAGGGTCATTCGACTCACAAATCATTTACTATATAGCACCAATCATGGAGTGCAGCGTGAAATCTCGTGTCATTTTTGTGGCCTTCTTGCTGGGGTTTGGGGCATCGGAATGGGCGTTTGGCCAATTCAAAGTTGGGGATGTTGCCGAAGGTCTGGAAACGGACGGCAAGTGGTACAAGGTTGACATCTTAAAGGTTGAACCGGGCAAGTATTTTATCCACTGGCAGGGGTTTGACAAGCGGTATGACCGGTGGATTGAGGTCAACAAAGTTCGTGCGATCGGGCAAGCGTCCGGTTCGGGAAATTCCGGTGGCGGAAAATTCAAAGTTGGTGACGTTGCAGAAGGTCTGGAGACCGACGGCAAATGGTACAAAGTCGATATCTTGAAGGCCGAGGAAGGCAGGTATTTCATTCATTGGCAGGGCTTCGGTACGCAGTATGACCGTTGGATTGAAGCGACGAAAATCCGTGCAATCGGCGAGGCAGGGAATGTGGCCTATGCCACCGGCGAAGGCGGTTTCAAGAAAGGCGACATTGCCGAAGCGTTGAATCGTGACGGTCCGCTTAGCGGAGGTGAAGAGCACGTTCGAGGAACTGGATGGGTGGATACGCCGCAGATTACGTAACATCCTGTGGCAACAATGGAAGAGAGTTTACACCCGAGCCAAGAACCTGATGAAACGGGGTTTGACGGAAGCACGCGCATGGACATCGGCCACCAATGGTCGAGGGGCTTGGTGGAATTCCGGAGCCTCGCACATGAACGAAGCTTTTCCCAAATCCTACTTTGATGGATTAGGTCTCGTGTCACTGCTTACTCAACGACGATGCGCTTAAACAACTTAACGAACCGCCGTATACGGAACCGTACGTACGGTGGTGTGAGAGGACGGCTGAGGAACTAATCCTCAGCCTCCTACTCGATTCAGGAGCCTCGAAGCGGGCTTCCGCGCCGCCCGGTATCGCCACAGCCGATTTGTGCTATTTCTCAAAAAGAATCGGCAGCGGATCGATCTGGCCGTTCCCGCTGCTGTAGCCGTCGTGCCACGTGGTGGCGATGCCCCTCCACATTTCAAAATGCAAATGGCCCGAGTATCCGAATTCGCACAGCGGCTCTTCGATGAGGAATCCGATGCGTTGACCTTTGCGAACACGCTGACCGGGCGCCACCGTGAACGAGGACAGGTGCGCGTACATCGACGTGTACGTCCCGATGGGCGTGTCGTGTCTGATCCAAACGATATTCCCAATGGCGCAACTTTCCAGATGGGACTTGAGAACTTCGCCATCCGCGACCGCGATGACTTCCTGCGTGACGTCGTGCGGCAGGTAACCGGAATCCATGTCGATGGCCAGATCAATTCCATCGTGACCATTTCGAGTGAGGCCACGAAATAGCCGCGTCCGATGGCGATACAGATTGAAGTAGGCGATCGTGCCGGATCGTGGCGGCAGACTGGCGAGCGGATGACCGAAAATTTTCTGGCGGTGTTTCAGAATCCGGAGCGATGCCTCCATCGGTACGGAGGCCATGTTGCGCACTCGGAAATAGAAGAACTGGTCGGTCGTGTCGTTGCGGAAAATCAGCGCGGCTCTGGCGGGACTGTAATTCCCAGGCACACCGTGGAGCGATCCTTCCAGACCATACGCGCGCGCCTCAAACGGATACAACCGATGATGATACAACGCCGTGCGTCCGGAGATTTCAAAACCGATGCAGTCTGATCGTGTGCCGTCCACCGTCGGGTCGCAAGCCTCCCGCTGACCGGCGTCCACCACGACCGAGTACGACCACCCGGAATCGACGAGGAATTTAAACCACCGTTCCCCCGGCGGAATGACGATCGCCGCGGTGTCAAAAGCGATCAATCGCGGCTGCTGGCCTTCATCGTTCTGGTTGATCCAGACGAAGCGATCGTTCCAGACCGTGCGAACAGTCGGGGGCGGAGTTTCCAGAGACATGCTGCCACACGAGACCAGGAAGGGTAAGAACGACCATCGAAGCATGTCTGCATCATAGGGCAGAATCACCGGACTTTCAACGACTGATTTGACCTTGCGAATGCCCGAAGGTTGGTGCAGAGGGCGAAATTACTTGAGCAGGATCATCTTTGTTGTGGCTGTCAAACGTGCGCTGTGAGGAGCCACGATCTCCAGACGGGCAAGATATACGCCAGAGGCCAGAGCAGCGCCGGATGAACTGCGCCCGTTCCACAGTGTAGTGTGCGTCCCCGCAGGCATCTGTTTGTCCAACAGACGGGCCACGCGCTGGCCCAGACTGTTGTACAGTGTGAGCGTGACGTGCGCCGCGACGGGCAAATCGAAACGAAGCGTGGTCACGGGATTAAACGGATTCGGGTAGTTGCCGTACAGGTGAAAACGTTCCGGTACAAGCGCAACGCCGTCACTTTCATTTTCCACGTAATGGACCGATCCAGTAATCAGCCTGAATTGCCGGCGCGTGTCCGTGTTTTTCGGCACGACAAATTCGTAGGAAGATCTCTGGCGGAGATTGATAGCAACCCGCGCGTCCTGATCGATGAGATACATCGTAACGTCGTGCGGAACGGTTATGAGATTGTCCCACGTGACCTTCACGATGCCTTCCGCGGATTTCGCCAGCACCTCTATTTCGAACATCTGATCGGGAGACAGTGAACGAAAATCGCCAGCGAGCGCCTTACCGTCGCGCGTCACACTGCGTAACTGCAGATATTCGTTACCTGGATGTTTGGGAGCGTCTGAAAAATCTGTGTGGTCCAGATCGTCGGAGGCTGTCAACAGCACACCCATATAGTTGTTGCGATCTTTCATCCAACCCGATTCCGCCTTGACTTGGATGCGCCATTCTCCCGTTTCGAGCTGTTTGCTGAATCCAAAAGCCGGGTGTGTCGACGATACGATTGCGCGACGTGGCGGAACTGTAATGGTGATATTATTGAAGGGGTCTTCATTTTGAACGAAAAAACCGTCCCATGGATAAAGCGTTGTGCGAATGGAATATTCGGAGCCTTCCCAGAAATACGGTACCATGTTCATTGGAACGCCGGTAATGTCCGACCAGGAAATCGCAAAATTGAAGGGTGTTCCAATCATGTTCCATCCGGGAATCAGGCTGATGCCGAAATTATTCAACGGGGTCGACTGTCCGGGCCCGGTCCGCAAGGTATCGGCCACTTTTGTGATGAACCAGTAACCCCGGCCGGGGCGAAGTCCAGGAAAGCCGGCGGATTTGGAGTCGATGTAGTCTCCATTGCTCCATGTTAAGAGTTTCCATGTCGTGTCGGAAACTCCAAAATTACTTAACATCACCGCGGGACTTTCATTGTCCGGGAAAATCGGTACGGAAATCATCTTGTACTGTTGTCCCGTCGTGCCAATCGGCTGCGGATCGTTTTTCTTCACCCCACCGGTCAGAATGGACGTCAGTTTGTACGGTTCGGATTGTGCGTTGCTCTGCGGCAGTGTGACGACATAGGCACCGATACGTAAGTAGACATAAAACTCATATCCCGTACTTGAGATATCTCCGAATGTGCCGGGAAGATCGGCGGCCCAGTACAGAGGAATAGGATCAAAAGGCGGATTGGGATTTGGGGTAGTAACTTTGTTAAAGAAGAACCACCCTTGATAGTCCGTTTCTCCTCCCTGTCGGAAGAATAGCATCAGGGAATCGGATCCTTCCGGCCGAAAGGGGTCGATGTCGAGCGGGTCGAGAAAAAGCCTGACCGAGTCAAGTATGTCTGGCTGAACACTGGTCGGAGGGCTTGCGCCCTGATAGAAACCGAGATGAGGCAGCCGGCCATGGGCCCGAACGATTGCGTAAATCGTATCCGATGCCGTCGTGGCCCGCAAAATGCCCGCATGAAGCGACGTGTCCCTTGCGATAAATCTGAACCGCACTATCGTGCTGTCCCCGGCGGGGATGGTGAAGCTTGGAATGGAATCGCCGGTCCCGTAATAGCTATTCCAGGAGGATGTGTCCGCGACGGACAGAGATGTAATTGTGACCGTGGCCGTGTCGTTGTTGCGCAACCACAGAGAAACGTATTCGGTTCCATACACCGTGGGATTGAACACGCCCTTCACGTATGTTGTGTCCCAACTGATTTTCGACTGCGATACCCCGGAGTGGTGGCCGACAAAAACGAAAACGGATATGAGGTCCAGAATGCGGATTGAGTTGAACATACAGCGTCAGGGCATCGGTGGTCCCGGCGGCAGGTCGAAGATTCCGGCCTCGCCGGTGTCGCCGGACTTTGATTTCTTGCCAAGAAACAGAACCGCCGAAACCGCGCCCGCCGCGGCGATACTGCCGACGTACCACCACGTTTTGGAAGCCTTGTATTTACCGGTCAATTTCAATGCCAGACGGTCGAAGACGTCGAACAAGCCTTCCGCCTCGCCTTTGTAACTCTCCGACTCCGCAAAATCCACTTTGCCGCTCGAGACGTCGATGATGCGCGTGGTCACGGAATACGTCTTTCCAATTTTTCCAATTTCCCCGATGACCATCTTCTTCGCGACCAGTAATTTCCCCACCTCGACCGCGCAATCCGTGTTATCGCACAGATCGGACAAACTCATATCCTGCTCCTTCATGATCGCCTCCATGTCGGAGCGCTCCAGAACGTCATAGGTTTTGGTCTTGGCGAGGGAACTGCGGAACTTGTTCGTGAGGGTAACGGCTTCACCCGGACTCAGGCCTTGCGTGATTTTGAAATCAAGAACGGCCGCAGTCGGGTTCTTTGCCGTTTCCTGCGCGAGAACATGCAGACTGATAAGGGCAAGCAACGCGAGGAGACGAGTCATCGATCCTCCGGAAGTTATTTCAACGGTACGGCAAAATGGCCACAATGACAAGTACCAGTTTGATCCGGTCTGATTGACTCGCGGAAAAAGGAAATCGCCCCGAACAACCAGTCCGAGGCGATCTCTTTTTGTCTCCCGGTGGAAGGAGCTTTTATTTGGCGCCGAGGTCGTTGGCCTTCTGGAGCCGGATTGTCATTCGCACCATGTCATAGAAGTCTTCATACGGTTCATATCCTTTTCGGAAGGACAACGGTAATTCCTCCAGCAGGGTCTTGACCTCGCTGACCTCGCGGTATTTGGCCCAATAACTTTCTCTCATGATCTCCGCGTACAGCGTCACAGCCGATAGGAAGGTGAAGCCGGCCTGCCGCATTGCATTGGCGGGAGGCGTCAGGACGATACGCTCCGTCACTTCATCGACCTGCTTGCCGTCGGGGGATTTGTACCGGATCGATATGGAACCGATGTTGCGGGCGTCGGCGTCTTTCAGCTTCACTTCATACAAGGCCGTCACGCTGTGACCGGAACCGATCTCTCCGCCGTCGATGGTATCATTGCGAAAGTCCTCGTCTTTCACGTCCCGCTTTTCATAACCGATCAGGCGATAGCGGCTGACGACTTTGGGATCGAAATCGACCTGAATTTTGGTGTCTTTGGCTATGACCTGCAGCGTCCCGGTTAATTGCTCCACAAAGACGCGCTTCGCCTCCTTCAGATCGTCGATATAGTAGTAGGTGCCATCGCCTTTGGTGGCCAGTTGTTCGATGAGGACGTCGTTGTAATTGCCCATCCCAAAACCGCACGCGGTCAACGTGATGCCCTGCTTGCGATACCGCTCGATGTTCGACAAGAGACCTTGTGAAGAGGTTTCGCCATTGTTGGCCACGCCGTCGGTGCAGAGGACCACACGATTGATTTTTTCTTCGTCGAATTGCGCCGACGCGAGTTTGTATCCTTCCCACAAACCGGCTTCCGCATTGGTCGAACCTTCGCTGTACAAAGACTGGATGGCATCTTGAATGAGCTTCTTGTCCGACGTGTGTTTGAGGACGACCTGAGCGTGCGTCCCGTAGGTCACGATGCCTACCCGATCGCCCGCCTTCATCTCATCGACCAGCATCAGCATCGTCCGCTTCACCAGGCCCAGACGGTTTTCGATGTTCATCGATCCGCTCACGTCGATCACAAACGTCAGGTTGGCCGGTTTGCGGTTCTCGGCGGCAACTTCACGGCCCTTCAGACCGATTTTCAGCAGTTGTGCATTCTTCGTGATGACGGACGGAGCCGACTCGAACGAGAACGTGAACGTCTTGTTTTTGGGCGCGGCATAATCGGTCTTGAAGTAATTGACAAACTCTTCCACGCGATAGGCATCCTTCGGAGCGAGCGATCCGTGAGTCAGATAATTTCGAACCAGCGAATAGGATCCCGTACTGACATCCGCGCCGAATGTCGAAAGATGGTCGTCCTCCGTATCGATAAAGGGATTGGTCCCATAGCCGCTGTGATACATGTCCCAGAATTTCTGTCCGTTCGGAGGATTGAGCGGCAAGTAGCCACTGCCTCCTACGGCTCCCATACCGGCTAGCCCGGAGATCGAGAGTTGCTTGCTCGCCGATTCCTTCAGCGCTTTGCCGTGCAGCGCGTCGGACGCCTCAGAGAGTTCGATATCTTTTTCTATGCTCAACTTCATCTTGGGTTGGAGGGAGACAGTCGATCCAGACGTGATTTTGATGGAACTGAATGTCAGGGTCTCGTATCCCTCGGCTTCGAATTCCACGACATAGCGTCCGTCCTCGAGGTTGGCGAATTCGAAACGGCCCGCGGAGTCCGACAGGGCACTGCCTTCGCCGATCAGGATCACCGTGACGTTTGCCAGCGGCAGGCCGCTGGAGGCATCTGTGATCGTACCGGTGATCTTTCCGTTGCCTCCGCCCGCGTTCGTCAGCGCCAGCGACGCCAACGCCAAAACGATGAGCGTCAACGCAATTTTCTTGTTCATGAGGGTCTCCTTTTCTTAGGTCCTTGAGAATGCGGAGGTCAAGTCACTGAACGGAAGGAGTGTCGGTCTGTCCTTTTATCGCCCTGTCTGGAGACCCATCCGGGGGATTTGTTTCGTTGTGGGGGATAATCACCCAGCATCAGGCGCGAATTACCAGCACCACCACGTCAGGGGTGAAGGACAATGGAGGCTGAAGACGAGGCAACGGATCCGCTGAGGAGATCGCGAACCCTTGCGGAAAACTGTGTGGCATGCATAGGGAGGTCTCCGCTGTTCAACAGTATGAAGTCGCTCTCCGTCTGACCCGATTCGAAGCGAGCCGCAGGAGGAGATTCTTCTTCGGCGCGGATTTGACGACATATATACCGTCGTAATGCGATTCTCCACGATCATCCAGAGACTTTCTCTGAAGTCATCGGATCATTCAGAGCCCGTTGCCATTGGGCGATCTGGTCCCTCACCATCGGCGGGTTCGGGCTCCCCTGTGTCTTCTTCATCGCTACGGATGAGAAGTACCAGAATTTCGTCCAATCCTCCCGCGACAGATTCGGACAACATTTGACCACGTCTTCGAAGGACACCTCCCCGAGCGTGAACGCTTTGCTCTCCGCCAACTTCACCAACTGACTAACCTGTCCGTGTGCCTCGCGAAAGGCCACTCCGCGCGTTACAAGGAATTCCGCCAGATCGGTTGCCGAAGAAAAATCGCCGTGCAATTCGGCTGCAAATCGGTTGACGTTGACAGTCATGGTTCCCACGACGGGGCAAAGGATGGACAGGCTGTCGCGATAGAGCCGCTCGGATTCGAAAACCGGTTTCTTATCTTCCTGCAGATCCCGATTGTAACTCATCGGCAGGGCCTTCAGCAGAGTCGCCAACGCAAGATAATTGCCGTACGTCCTTCCGGCCTTACCGCGAATCAATTCGACCATATCGGGATTCCGCTTCTGCGGCATCAGCGAGGAACCGGTAGTCCACGCGTCGTGTAACGTGATGAAACGCCACTCGGTCGTCGACCAGAGGATGATATCTTCGGCCAGTCGGCTCAGATGCATCATCCCGACCGAACACGCATGGAGGAATTCGAGAAGAAAATCGCGATCCGAAACGGCATCGAGCGCGTTGCGTGAGCTGGACGAGAACCCCAGCATTTGGGCGACGCGCTGACGATCCAGCGGGAGGGTCGAACCGGCCAGCGCACCCGAACCCAACGGACACTCATCCGCCGCGCGTTTCACTTCCGCAAACCGCCGCGCGTCGCGGTCCAACATCTCTACATACGCCAGCAGATGGAAGGCCAGGGAAATTGGTTGTGCCCTTTGCAAATGCGTGTATCCCGGCATGACCGTATCGACGTGCTCCGATGCGAGACGGACCAGAACTTGTTGGAGCGTGCGAATATGATGTCTCAGTCCGTCGGATTTTCGAATCACCCACAATCGTTCGTCTGTGGCGATCTGATCGTTGCGACTGCGTCCGGTGTGCAGTTTTCCCGCCACCGGTCCGATCAGTTCGCTCAATTTAGCCTCGATTGCAGAATGCACGTCTTCGAATGATTCGCTCAGCGGATTCCACGTTCCGTCCCGGTACGAGTCGGCGATCTGCCGCAATCCGTCGACGATTTGCCGCGATTCCTGCTCGGTAAGAATCCCCGTCGCGCCGAGCATCGACGCGTGAGCGATACTGACATCGATGTCTTCAAAGAACAATTCCACATCGACGGCCAGGGAACTCGAAAAGGCAAGCGCCTCCCTATGCAACGGGTGTTTCGTCCGACCTCCCCACAGCATTACACCATCGCTCCTTCCATCACCTGCGAGCGCGTCTTGTACGGCAGACCATACAGCTTCAGGAACCCCTCGGCCGCCGTATGATCAAACGTGTCCTCCGAAGTGTAGGTGGCCAGATCGGTACGGTACAGACTGAATGGCGACATTCGCGACCGCGTCGTCACGTTGCCTTTGTACAAACTCAACGTGACATCGCCGGAGATGAACTGCTGGGTCGAGTCGATAAAAGCCACGCACGCATCGAACAACGGAGTGAACCACAACCCTTCGTAAATCAAATTGGCCACGGTTTCGCCCATCTCGCGTTTGTGTCGATAAGTCTGGCGATCCAGGACCAGGCGCTCCAATTCGATATGTGCCTGATGCAGAATCATGGCGGCCGGAGCCTCGTAAATTTCCCGCGATTTGATCCCGACCACACGATTTTCGATCAAGTCGATTCGACCGACGGCGTTTCTTCCGCCCAGTTGATTCAGCCTGGTTACCAGCGAAACCGGGTCGAGCGCTTGGCCGTCCAGGGCGACGGGAACTCCCGCTTCAAACGAGACGGTCACCGTTTCCGGACAGTTGCTTGCCTGTTGTGGATCGACGGTGATCTGATACGCGTCGGCCGGTGGAGCTTCGCACGGATCCTCCAGAATCCCGCATTCCACGGAAATTCCCCACAGGTTATCGTCGATCGAATAAGGGGACGATTTTGTGCTCTTGACCGCAATTCCGTTCGCCAATGCGTATTCGATTTCCTCCTCGCGGCTATTGAATTCCCATGTGCGAAGCGGCGCCAGAATTTTCAAATGCGGGGCCAGAATTTGTGCGCTGATTTCGAAGCGAACCTGATCGTTGCCTTTGCCGGTGCATCCGTGAGCGATCGTATCCGCGCCTTCTTCCATCGCCACATCGACGAGCAGTTTCGCCAGCAACGGTCGTCCGATGGCCGTCGCCAGCGGGTATGCGCCTTCATACAACGCGCCCGCCTTCAGAGCTTTCCAAACATACTCGGTAAGGAATTCCTCCCGCACATCCTTCAGTACGGCTTTGACGGCACCGGTTTGGAGAGCCTTTTCTTCCACGCCGGCCGCGTCATCGGTCTGGCCGAGAAAACCCGTCACCGTAATAATTTCCGCATCGTATTTTTCGGCCAGCCATTTCACCATGATGGAAGTATCGAGGCCGCCGGAGTACGCCATGACAATTTTTTTCATGAAGTCCTCCTATTCGGCTTGCATAAGTTTTTTCAGGAACGCCACGATTTGCGGGACGTGTCGATGCGAATCCGGAATGATCAAAACGGTATCGTCACCCGCCACGGTTCCCAGGATTTCCGGGCGTTCCGCACGATCGATAAAATGGGCGACTCCGTTGGCGCGACCGGGAAGCGTCCGCACGACCACGCTGGACTCGTTCCTGCCGATGTGGAGGATTTCGTTTGCGATGAGATTCGCGACGCGTAGTCCGGACTCGGCCGCGTTGATCACGTACCGCATGCCGCTTTCGGTGTGAATTCGGACCACGCCGAGTTCCGCGAAGTCGCGGCTCAACGTGGCTTGCGTGACTTCGATGCCGTGCTCCGCGAGCAACGTCACCAGTTCGTCCTGACTGCAAACGGTGGCTTCGTGGAGCAATTCTTTGATTTTGTTTTGGCGAGACGTTTTGGCGGACATGAGCACAATCCGGGGTAGTGTCATTCGACTTTCCTCCAAAGTAAAAAACATTCGATTCATTTTAAACGGTCTCCAGCGTTTGATCGATCGCGTCCGCCGTTAGCCGGGCAGGCTGCAAGTCCGGCGAAAGAAGTTTCCACAGGATGGCCTTTTGCACATGCAGTCGATTCTCCGCCTGATTGAAGATCAGGGTTGAAAACGCTTCCAATACATCGTCTTCGATTTCCTCGCCTCGTTTTGCGGGAAGACAATGCATCACCAGCGCGTGCGGGGGCGCGTGGCGGAGCAGATCCCGCGAGATGGTGTAGCCGCGGAAGTATGCGCGACGCTGTTCCGCCTCGGGCTCCTGCCCCATCGAGATCCATGTGTCGGCGTATAGTACATCCGCGTCCGCCACTGCCTTCGCCGGCTCTTTGATCCAGCAGAAACGATTGCGCAATACCGGATGGAACAGCCAGGGTTCGAACGTCATGGGCAGGGCCGGGGAACAGATGACAATCCGAATCGGATAATGCAAGGCCAGCTCAATCCACGACTGCAAGACATTGTTGGGATCGCCCACCCACACGAGAGTCAGTTCGTCATGCCACCGTGCGGCTTCCTTCAGGGTTTGCACATCAGCGAGAATCTGGCAGGGATGCGAGAAATCCGTCAGCGCATTGATCACGTGCAGGCGGCTCCAGCGGCTCAATTCATGCAAATAGCGATGTTCAAAAAGACGGCAGACGACCGCGTCAACATATCGCTCCAGTGTCCTCGCAACGTCCTGTACAGGCTCGCGATGCCCCATTGCGACGGACGATTTGTCAAGTACGGTCACACTGCCGCCCAGTTCTTGAATTCCAATTTCAAAACTGACACGCGTACGCAGGCTGGGCTTCTCAAAGTACAACGCGACTCGTTTGCCCGCGAGCGGCTTGAAATCGGCGTGCCGTTGCTCTTTCAATAGGACGGCGGAATCGAGAATATCGTCAATTTCTTCACGCGTCAGTTCGCTCAGGTCGATAAAGTCTTTCACAACGCCACCTCCTCGAGTGCAAGAACCTCCGACAGGGCCTCCAGGAACATGGACACATGTTCCATCCCGATCGTAAACGGAGGAAGAATTCGAATCACATCCTCGCCCGACGTCCCAACAAGGATCCCTTTTTCCAGAAGAGCGCGGGCGACTGTCTGGGCGGACCATCGGGGTTGCAGGGTCAATCCGATCATCAATCCCTTTCCGCGCACGTCCGCAACAGACTCCGAGGGTAACGCACGAAGACGAGAACGCAGAAATTCGCCCATGCTGGTGACATGCTCCAAGATATCTGCGTGGATCTGATCGACGACTCCCAGGGCCGCGGCCACTGAGAGCGGATTGCCTCCAAACGTGGAGCCATGGTCGCCCGGCTGAATACACCGGCTCACAGCCTCGGTGCACAGCGTGGCGCCGAGTGGAAGGCCATTGGCAATTCCCTTGGCGAGGGTGACGATGTCCGGACGGATGCCGTACCATTGATGCGCCAACATTTTTCCGGTTCGACCCATTCCGGTCTGCACTTCGTCGACAATCAGCAGCAGTCCATGTCGATTACAAATCGTTCGCAGGTCGCGAAGGTAATTCTCGGGTGGGACGATAATTCCGTTCTCTCCCTGAATCGGCTCCACCATAACAGCGACGGTTTCTGAGCGTATCGCAGACGATACCGCAGCGGAATTTCCGTACGGCACATGATCAAATCCCGACGGGAGAGGTTCGAACCCCGCCCAGTATTTTGACTGACCGGTTGCGGCCAGACTGCCGAGTGTCCGGCCGTGGAAGCCCCCGTTCGCGGCAATGATATGCCAGCGGCTGCCGCCCCACTTGCGAGCAAACTTGATCGCGGCCTCGTTGGCCTCGGTGCCGGAATTACAGAAAAATGCCTTGTCCAGATTGGATCGCAGGCACAATTCACGAGCGAGATTTTCCTGAGCCTCAGACGCGAAGAGGTTCGACACGTGCCAGAATCGCTCCAGCTGGTCGATCACGCGGGAACGGATTTCGCCATGTCTGTGACCGAAATTCGTGACGGCAATTCCGCTCAGGAAATCCAGATAACGCCTGCCCGATTCGTCGAACAAAAACACATCCGCGCCCCGGACAAACTGTACATTCTCGCGCCGATACGTATGCATCAGAAAAGAATTACGCGACATGATCGATCTCCTTACAGATCCACGTGCCTGAAGTACCCGTACCGGTCACCGCAGACAGGATGGCCGCCGGATCGGACGGACCGATCCAAATTTTTTCGATGCCGTTATCCAGGAGTCTCGAGCACGACTGCACTTTCGGAATCATGCCGCCGTGGATATCTTCGGTCAGCACCAGGGAGACGGCGTCGTCCTGGCCGAGTACAGGCAACACATTGCCGTTGAATCGCACCCCTTCCACGTCGGATGCGAAATAGACGGCGCCTGCGCCAATCATGGTTGCCAGGACCTCGGCAAAAAGGTCCGCGTTCACGTTCACGAGACCCCCATCTCTTGTGCGACTCACGCTGCTGAAAACGGGAATGACGCGATTGTTCAGTAGTTGACCGAACCAGTCGGGGACTGCTCGAATCTCCGGCACACCGACGTAGCCGAGACTGGCGTCCGATATTTCAGCCTGCATCAAGCCGCGTGAAATCCCGGAGAGCCCGATGGCCTCCCGCCCGCCGGTCAGAAGGCGATTGACTATTCGGGTGTTGATCAGACCTGATTGGATGGCCACGACGACTTCCAGTTCACGCGCGGATGTCACCCGTTGGCCACGGACAAAGCTGGTTTGGAGGCCCAACTGATCAGACCATGAGGTGATTTCTGATCCGCCGCCGTGGACGATCACCAAGGGGCCGTCACGCATCACCGTGTCACACAGGTCGAGCCAGCCGTCGTCCGTCAGGAAGGTTTGAACGGCTTTGCCGGAGATTTTCAAGAGGGTGGCTTTCATGCGGCTATGTCCTGTACGCGGCATTGATGCGCACGTATTCCGGCGACAGATCGCATGTCCACCATCGCGCCGAGAACGAACCGCAGTCCAGCAGAACGCGAATCGTCAACTCTCGTTGTGACAGAACCTGCAAGGCTTTCTCCTCATCGAGCGCGATGCGGTAACCGCTGAGCAAAATCGGCTCGTCGTCAAAGAAGATCGAAACTTTTTCCGGATCGAAATCCGCGCCGCTGTAGCCCGCGGCGCAGAGGATCCGTCCCCAGTTGGCGTCTCGTCCATGGATCGCGGTCTTGACGAGTGGAGAATTTGCTATGCTCTTCGCCATCACGTGCGCATCTCTGTCGGTCGCCGCCCCATCGACACTCACCGTGATCAGTTTCGTTGCGCCTTCGCCGTCGGCGATGATGGATTTGGCAATCGCCTGACATAGTTCCGTGAGCGCCGCAAGAAATGTTTCCGAGTCCCTCGAGCCGGGTTGGATTCGACAACCGGAGATGCCGTTGGCAAGCAACATCACCATGTCGTTCGTCGACGTATCTCCATCGACCGTCATGCAGTTGAATGAACGATGGACCGCGTGCGCGAGGAGCGACTGCAATTGCGCAGGATCGATTTGCGCATCGGTGGTCAGGAAAGCCAACATGGTTGCCATATTCGGCATGATCATGCCGCTGCCCTTGGCGATCGCCCCCAGGGTGACCGTACGGGACGATAACTCAACAGTCATCGCAAAAGATTTGGCATATGTGTCTGTGGTCAGGATCGCCTCTGCGGCATCGATTCCGCCGTACGGCGATAGACGCTGGGCGACCGCATGGATGCCGGGCAGTACCTTTTCCATCGGCAGGAATTGACCGATTACCCCCGTCGAGCTCAGCAGGATTTCGTCGGGGTGGACACCCAGTCGACTCGCCGCGGCCGATTGGCATTCCAACGCGTGTTCGTACCCTTTTTCTCCGGTACAGGCGTTTGCATTTCCGGAATTGACCAGCACCGCCCGGACGGTATGCCCGGACCGGATCAACTGCTGTGAAATGATCAGCGGAGCCGCTTTTACTTTGTTCAGCGTAAATGTCCCCGCCACGGCGCACGGAGTTTCGGAAAAGATGAGCGCCAGATCTTTTCTGGTTTTCTTGATCCCGCATGCGGCTCCGGCGGCGAGAAAGCCGGGCGTGGATGTGACCGAACCGCCTTCGAGGAATTGAACCATTAGTGTTTCTCCATAAGAATACCGGTCGTTTCCGGCCACCCGAACTTCAGGTTCATGTTTTGAACGGCCTGTCCGGCGGCGCCTTTGATCAGGTTGTCCAAGGCCGCGATGACCACGATCGATTTGCCACGGACCGAGACGTGTACGTCGCAGAAATTCGTTCCGGCCACCCACATCAAATCGGGCGGAGTTGATCGCAAACGTACGAATGCGCAATCCTCATAGGCTTCGTGAAACGCGGCCCGTACGGCGTCAAGAGGGATCGGCTCGGTCGTTTGGAGGACGGTTGTAGAGTAGATTCCCACAGCGGCGGGAAGCAGGTGTGTGGTGAACGTGAGTTCGCCAAGAAATCCGAAGGGGTCCAAGCGATTTCGAATCTCGATCTCGTGGCGGTGGCTGTGCACCTGGTAGGCGCGTACGTTGCCATACATCTCAGAAATGAGCAGGTCGGAATGGGCCGAACGCCCCGCCCCGCTTGCGCCGGAGTACGCGTTGATGACGATGGATTCCACGCGAAATGCTTTTACCACAGGTAGAGCGGAAAGCAAAGCCACGGTCGCATAACAACCAGGATTGGCGATCAGCGGGACGGATGAAAACTGCGAGTCGGGCCATTCGGATAATCCGTAGGCTTTCGCCTGAAGAAGTTCCGGCGCAGAATGATCCATGCGATAGGTTTTCGAATATTGTTCGGCATTCCTCAGCCGGAAATCGGGACCGAGGTCGATCAGGAGGCGGCCGTCATGGGACAACTCGGTTACGAAACGGATGGCGTCTCCGTGGGGAAGCGCCAGGAAGAACACATCGTGAGACTCCAGCGCGGCCGCAGACAAGATGGGGATGTTTCGGATACGTCCCGAGAGGCCGGGCAGGACTTCATGCAGGTACCGACCGGCAGAAGTATT
Organism: uncultured Bacteroidota bacterium; assembly: GCA_964602985.1. Taxonomy (GTDB): domain Bacteria; phylum CLD3; class CLD3; order SB21; family SB21; genus CAYZJB01. The sequence continues at coordinate 33,279 of CAZRTJ010000023.1, read as the reverse complement.
GCCATACATCCGGATATCGGAGACAAGCGGGTGCGCATCGCAAAGAACAGCCAGTTTTTCACTGACATATCCGCTCCCGCCGATGATCCCTACCGAAATCAATCCAGTCTCCATGCATGACTATTGAATGAATTGCATGAGTATGCCATTAGTGTATCGAAAAGTCAAGAATAAAAATGCATGATAATGCATTTTTGCGTATGATCATTTGTCCGTACGGATTTGAACTTTGCCACACGGATGCCATGGAGGTGAGTCCGGCAGCAGCATCATTCGCCGTGAGGTCAGGCGCGAATTACCAGCCCCACCACGTCAGGGGTGAAGGACAATGGAGGCTGAAGACGAGGCAACAGATCCGCTGAGGAGGTCGCGAACCCTTATTGAAAAATCTATCGGATGAGGAGTGAGTTCTCCGATGTTCAGCATGATAAAGTCTCGCTCCGTCTGACCCGATCCTTCGGCAACAGTTGTTTGTTCGACGGAGTGTCCTCCCGCACCGAAGAGCGAAGCGAGCCGCCGCAAGAGACTCTTCTTTGCTGTAGATTGGACGACATACGTGACTTCGTAGTGTGACTTTCCCTGATCATCCAGGGTCAAGCCGTAGACCTCGTAGTACACCGCGAGCGGCCTTTGCACGGACATGGAAGCAGTCGGATCGGGCAGCACCCGGATCCTTGAGTGGGGCTTGACAAACCGATCGATACCATCCGCGTTGGAAACGGACAGGGCCGGCTGAAGATCGCTGAGTTGCAATCCGGTCGTCTGAAAGGTTCGCACATCCACGGTCTGTTTCTCGAACCGCAGTTTCGCGCCGTTGTTGTTGCGTACATCCAATGCGACCGTGTAACGCCCGGGTGGAACGTCAAAGCGCACCTCGTCCACCACCAGACTGGCGGCGTCCACCTCGCTTTGCGAGACGATCTGCAGTTCACGAAGCGATTCGGCGACGGGAAAGAAATTGGAATCAAACACGGCACACTGGACCTTGATGAAGGAGGAGGTCGACGAATCGGAGTCCAAACGAAAGAACTTCAATTCAGAAGCCTGGATGCCGTAGCCGACGTCCAGCCGCGAACCGCGCGCGGTGCGGAAAACCGCGGGTCGTACGAAAACCGGGATGCTGCCGTAGTCGTATTCGAAGTTCTGCTGTTTTGACTTCGACTCATGCGAGTAAAATTCGGACACCGACGTTTGATACACTTCGGATGCTCTGCCGGACCCTGCATCGATCATGGCTTTGATCCGGAGCGCTCGTTGTGCGTAGTAGGAGTGAAACAAACTGCGCGACGCATACAATTCATACAGATTGCCCAAGCTGGGGCTTCGTGCCGCGTCATCCAGTGGGACCAAGAAATATGTTCCGTCGCGATTGACAAAATCGAAATGAAGTTCACCTGCCCTCTGATACAACCACGATTCGACCGGATAATAACGATCGTCATCGGCGGCGCTCGTGGCGGAACTGACGCCGAAGTACGACTGATCGGGTGTGCCCAGGCGCACATAGACGCGGCCCCTGTCGTCATAATACGGTGGCAAATGATGCGCGTACCGGATGCGGACCTCGACCGTACGGCGATAATGTTCGGCGAGGCGTTCATTTGCGAGATCGACCGGATTGGGGTCTCTGGCCTTCCAGAACGCAGCCACGAACTGCCGGCGTTCGCGGAGTGTGATGCATGAGGGCCATGAACGCGCCTCGTTCGTCTCGGAGATGACAGCGGCATCTTGCCAAAGCTGTTCGATGACCGCGGAATCACCCGCGGAAATAGCGTCATTCAGGGAACGTGTCGCGGACTCCGCGTGGCCGCGAGCCGCCTCGATGGAGATCAGTCGGAGATGGGACGACGCTCGCTCCGGCAACAATCGCAGTCTCGCCGAATAGATCTCATGCGCGTTGTCGTAGGTCTCCGTCTTCATCAGTACCGATCCAAGTTCATCCAGCGCGTCGGAAAAACACACCCACTCATACGTACTGTCGATCCCAAGTACTTTCTGAAAGCATTCTCCGGCAGCGGAGTTATGGGCCGTGATCTTGTAGCGAATTCCTCTCAGAAAGAGTCCGTCCGGATCGTTCGGACTTTTCGCGAGGATACTGTCAATCGCGATTCCGGAAAGTTCGAGACGTCGGTCGAATAATTTGTCCGCGATCCTCGCGCCGATCGGACTTCCATAGAGATGGTCCAACAAAGCGGTCGCGAAGAATTTAAGCTCGACAGTCGAACAGACGCCTTGGTCAAATTTCGAGCGAAGCTTCGTTTGAACTTTTTCATGGGAGCCGCTACGGAGCAGTGCGGCCAGACCGGTCGAGTCGACTTGCCCATGTGCGGAACCGGCAACGAAAACAAAGAAACACACGGACGCGCCGAGCCATCGCAACAGATGAGAGATCATGGGATCCTCGTTGAAGACATGCGTTGGGAGAACGAATGGTGTACGATTGAAAACAAGATCAATCAAATCTTGTACGCAAACAATACCCCTTTCGTGGAATCTGAAATTCCGGGAAGGAGATCGGATGGGGCAAGCCCTGCCGCTCTACGCCGTCAGGCTTTGTGGCAGCGTAAATGTAAAGGTAGTTCCCAAGCCGCGCGTGCTTTTTGCCCGGACCCTGCCGCCGTGCAGTTCGACGATTTTTTTGACGATCACCAGGCCCAACCCGGTACTGGACTCTCCACCGGTGGGCTGCGAGCTGAGTTTCTTGAATCCCGCGAAGAGTTCTTTCAGGTCCTGTTCAGTCAGGCCCTGACCCGTGTCTTCCACGTGCACGGCCACTTCCTGCTCGACAATTTCATAAGTCAGGCACACGCGCCCACCTGGAAACGTGAACTTGATCGCGTTGCTAAGGAGATTGTCGATGACCTCCGCGATGCGGCGCTTATCTATGCGCACCAATGGAAGATCCGTTCGAGATTCGACCGAGACTTCGATCTTCTTTTGGACGGCGCTGCGCACATGGATTCTCGAACATTCTTCCACGAGTGACCCTAATTGTGTGTCTTGCAGTTGCAGTGTCAACTTACCGGATTCGATGGCGGAAATATCCAAGAGGTCATTGATCAAAACGACCATGCGTGTGGCGGCTCTGTTGATCATCGCCAGGTTTTCCTTCCACTCGTCCCTGTCGATGGAATTGCCGTCGATCTCCTCGCTCATCATCGACTGGACATTGACAATCGCAGACAACGGACTCCGCAGGTCATGCGCCACGATACCCATGAATTCGTTTTGCTTGTCGTAGAGTCGGTGCAGTTCCTCATTTTGTTTGCTGATTTTCTCCGTCCGCTCTTCCACCAGAGCCTCCAGCCGTTTCTTGTCGTCCTCCAGATGTCGGGAACGATATTTCACCGTCCAGGCCAGGCTCCATAGCAATGCGGCGCCGTACAAAACGAACGCCCACCACGTCAGATACCACGGCGGGAGGACGGTGAATCGAAACACGGCTTCCTCCGCGAGCACCCCGTACACATTTCGGGCGCGAACTCGAAATCGGTAGTCGCCGGCGGGCAAATGCGAATAGTCTTTCCAGGTTTCCGATGTCCATGTAGACCATCCATCGTCAAGACCCTCGAGCCAATACTGATAATTCGTCGCGGCTTCATTGTCGTAGAAGGTCCCCGCAAACTCGAGTCGAAATTTCTCCAGTCGGGACGGAAGCGTGAGCGCCTCCGGCACAGGGCCCGCACCCCCATAGAGAATGGAGTCGCGAAGTGTGATGCTGCGCAAACAAGTTGAAAACAGAGAAGGCGGGGCGGCTGCGATTCGTGTATCATACCGCACCAGACCATCGGACCCGCCAATCCAAACGACACCATCTTCCTCGGGCAAGAAAGCTCCGACTTCAAAATCCGAAAGCCGGGCAAGGTACCGGCGGTCCAGTTCATACGACCCATCCGGTTTACGTGCGGCGACAACGACTTCGGATTTCTGTTCGGCAAAATCAAAGAGCCATATACGTCCAAATAGATCTTCGGTTACCGGCGCGACTTCGAGCATGGAGTCCTGCGGCAACAACGGCTGAAGGAGTGTGTCAGGTTTGAATTCGCTTGTAGATTCGTTGAATTCGTACAGGCCTCCACGTCCGGAAAAGAGACTGCGACCCTGTATGTGCAGCACATGAATGCCACCCGGCGGCAAACCTGACCCGACGTGTTTCACCGTCCAGGTCCCGCCGTCGCTCTTCGCCCGGATCAAACCGGATGCCCGAGTGCCAAGCCACAAACTCCCGTCTGCGGATTCTCCGATGCTGCGGATTTCGTCATGGATTCCGTCGGCCATTCCCTCGGCGTGCCAGAGGCCGTTTTTTTGCCGGAGAATACCCAATCCGTTTGGCAGACCGACGAAAAGCATGTTGGAATCGCGGGTGGAACGATGAAAGCAGAACCCATGAGGCCACTCTTGAATCCTGCCTGCCTGATTGCCAACGATTCGATAAATGGCCTCGGCATTTCCCGTCAGGAGCGTACGACCGTCTGACCAAAAGGCCCAACTTTGACCTTTGATGCCCACTACTCGCTCAAATCGCATCGGATAGTGCTGACCTGGATGCAGTTGGAAAACTCCGATGTCGGTGCCGACATAGAGCGTGTTCGCAAATCGGCAGATGGAATACACGGTGCCATGGAGGCCGGATCCTCCGCCGAGTCTGGTCATGGGCGTTTCCACTTCAACCCGTGAAATACCGTTATTCAACGTCATCCACAGGCCGAGGTCTGCGTCCTGAAAAAGGTGCAACACCCCGTCGTCCTGCAATCCCGAGGATTTGTTAAACACATGCCGGATCTGACCCATGGAATCGACTGCCACAGCGCCGCCAGAGCGCGTGCCAAAAGCAAAAAGCCCGTTGCGCAAGCGTCTTCCGCAGTACACCTGATACTCTCGTAAGAATGCGTTGGCTGGAGATTCAAAGCGCTCGACCGACTCCGCGCTGAGCAAGAACAGTCCTTCCTCCATCGTGGCGATCAACATGCGCTCCCTGTCGAATGGAAGAATAGAATAAATCCGATGCGGTGCAAACCGCGATCCATGGGGAACAACCACCAAAGAATCCCGGGTGACAGTGTACAGTCCGAGGCCACGCTGAGTCACGTAGACACGGTCATTGGCAACAAAGGACCGGTGAAACCGGGTCGTGGCCGCGAGAGACGTGATGCTGTCACCGGCCGCGTCTAACCAAAAAAGTCGGACGTCCGTTTCGAACAGAACCCATTCCCCCAGGACATGAATCTTCCATACGTCGGTGAAGTCGCGCTGCTCGACAGATATCTTGTCGAGCAGGGAAGTGAAATGCATGCGTCCATCTGAACCGGGCGTGAGAAACCCCAGATCGCCCTTTGCCCCAACATATATTTTTCCGGAACTGTCTGCGGCGAGTGATCTGACCAGGGTACGATTGGGCACGCGGATGATCTTCCACGATACTCCGTCGTATTCCATTACGCCATCTCGATTGCCAAAGTACATGATTCCGCGGCGATCCTGAGCCGCACACCAGTTTTGCGTTCCGGCTTTGTAGATTTTTGGCGGATAATTGTGGATAAAAGGAGTGCCGAATTCCTCCCTCCAATCCTGAGCGTCAAGGCGGATCGTCAACAAGGCAAACGCGAGTACCTGCCGTAGGGATAAGACCATAGGAGAACTCAAACCACAGATGTGCACATCAAAGTACGTTGAGACCGTCTGGAATGTCAAAGGAAAATGCACGAGTGCAGACTCGCGCGACTGTGCCGCTCGGAGTTGTCTGGGGACCGGATCCGGGGCTGAACATCCCGCGCCGTGCGGGGAAATGTCCCGCGCGGAATCCATGCGGAAGACCGGGCGGCAGGGTCCAAAAATATTCTCGATTTTTCTCAGAGAATATCCGATCTTGGGTTGCCCAATTCCGGGCGGTACCACGATCACCATCATCGGGAGACGACGCTATGCTGATGCAAGGAAAACAAGGACTCATCTGCGGTGTGGCCAACAAGCGAAGCATCGCGCACGCCATCGCCAAGAGCCTTCATCGCGAAGGAGCGAAATTGGCCTTCACGTATCAGGGTGAGCGTCTGAAGAAGAACGTCGAGGAGATTGCAACCGAGTTGGGGAGCTCCCTCCTGGTTGACTGCGACGTGACGCGCGATGAGGACATCGTTCGGATGGTCGGCGAATTACAAAAAGACATGCCGCGGATCGATTTTCTCGTTCACGCCATTGCGTTTGCCAACAAAGCGGATCTGGAAAAAGGATTTTCGACCACATCCCGGGAAGGATTTCGTGTGGCGCATGATATCAGCGCGTATTCTCTGGTCGGACTGGCTCGGGAAGTACAGCCGCTGATGAAGGAGGGGGGATCAATCATCACCTTGACGTACTACGGCTCCGAGAAGGTCATCCCCGGATACAACGTCATGGGGGTCGCGAAAGCGTCGTTGGAAGCCACCGTGCGTTATTTGGCAGCCGACCTGGGGCCGGGCAACATTCGCGTCAATGCCGTTTCCGCCGGACCCATCAATACGCTGGCGGCGCGGGGAATATCGGGCTTCACCAAAATTCTGGAAATCACCCCGCAAAAGGCGCCGCTTCGGAGAAATGTCGAGGTCGATGAAGTGGGTGACGCGGCGATGTTTTTGTGCAGTCCCCTGTCGCGCGGGATCACGGGTGAGGTGCTGTATGTCGATTGCGGGTATAACATCACCGGCATGTAACGCCGGTTTGACTTTGGTTGAATAATTAGACAAGTTCAGCCGCCGTTTCTTTTCTTCATTCCAATTTCTTCGAGGTGAGCGTGACCTTCGTTCCGGGTTCTTTCCGTTATGGCGATACGCGTCGTGCGATTCATGATTCGGTGTTTGTCGCGCGGACGGCCTCCGTCGTAGGCAATGTGACCGTCGGCGAGCATTCGAGCGTGTGGTTTGGCGCTGTCCTGCGCGGCGACATGGAGACGATCCGAGTCGGCGAATACACCAATATCCAGGACAACGCCGTGATCCATGTGGACTTTGGATTTCCCACGATCATCGGCAGTCATGTGTCGATCGGTCACAGCGCCATCGTGCACGGGGCTACCGTCGGGGAGAATTGCATCATCGGCATGCACTCTACGGTTTTGAACGGCGCCGTCATTGGGGAAAATTGCATCATTGCCGCGGGAGCCCTCATTCTGGAAGGGCAGACGATCCCGCCCAATTCCGTCGTGACCGGGGCGCCGGGAAAGATCAAGAAACCCGCCGACGATCGCACACTCATGATGATCCGGCGGAACTGGGAGGTCTACGCCGATTACGCGCGCCATTATCGCACGACCGAATGGCATCAGACGCTCCGGTAGAAACGCTTGCAAAATGATTTTGCCATAGGCCAGGTGCTTCCGGTACGAAATTAACCAGGAGAGAGGTTCATGAAACGCGTTTGGATGATTGTAGGGATCCTGCTCTTTGCATCGGCGTCGGCAGGTACAATGGATGTTGCCGCGCAGCAAACCGATACCGTGAAAGTCGATTCCGCGGCAGTTGCCGCCACGACGGAGCAAGAACACCATCTGCCCTCCGTCTACATGGTTTTGCCGTTTGTCGTCCTGCTATTGATGATCGCCACCGGGCCGTTGTTCTATCCCCATTTTTGGGAACATAATTTTCATAAAGTATCGGTCGGTCTGGGGGCCGTCACCGTCGTCTATTATCTGATTTTTCTCCACGACAGCCACAGTCTGCTTCACACGCTGGCGGAATACATCAGCTTTATTTCCCTGCTGACGTCGCTCTTTGTCGCTTCCGGGGGGATCCTCATCACCGTGGATCGAAAAGCAACGCCGATGTTGAACTCGATGATGCTCTTCATCGGATGTGTGGTTGCGAATCTGATCGGGACTACGGGCGCATCGATGTTGCTCATTCGTCCTTTCCTGCGGATCAATCAGGGACGAATCAAGCCGTATCACGTGATCTTTTTTATTTTTACCGTCAGCAATGTCGGTGGCGCCCTCACACCGATTGGGGATCCACCGCTGTTTCTGGGATTCCTCAAAGGGGTTCCGTTCTTCTGGGTCATTGAGCACGTGATTCACATCTGGCTGTTGACCTCGCTTCTGATCATTGCTGTCTTCTACGTGATCGACAAACGCAACACCGCGACGGGTCCGGCGCAAACACACACGGGAAAGATGACCGTGCGGGGAACCAAGAATTTCGCGTATCTGGCTCTTGTGATCATCGCCGTATTTCTGGATCCCAATGTGATTCCGGGTTTCCCGAATCTGGCGGAACTGCTGCATGTTCCGTTTGGTATCCGCGAGATCCTCATGTTTGCCATCGCCTGGGTCGCATACAAGACCGCCGACAAAGAAGCGCTGCGAGGCAATGAATTTAACTTTGCGCCGATCAAAGAAGTCGCCTGGCTGTTTATCGGGATCTTTGCCACCATGATTCCCGCGCTTCAACTTGTGCAGGCGTTCGCAAGCAAACCGGAAGTCGCGTCGACTCTGACCCCGGGTCTGTTCTACTGGTCGACGGGCATCTTGTCGTCTTTCCTGGACAACGCGCCGACGTATCTGAGTTTTCTGAGCGCGGCGGTCGGAAAATTCAATATCCCGGGAGGAATGGAAGCATTACGGGATTTTTATGGTCTAGAAGGGACCATGACGCCGAACATCCCGTGGATGATGGGGATCTTCCACATTACCGAGTTCGAAGAGTATTTGCTGGCCATTTCTCTCGGCGCGGTATTTTTTGGAGCCAATACGTACATCGGCAACGGGCCGAATTTTATGGTCAAGAGCATTGCGGAGCAGCGAGGGATTCAATGTCCGAGTTTCTTCGGATACATCGTCAAGTATTCCGTTCCGATCCTGATCCCGATTTACGGGCTGATCTGGCTGTTGTTTTTCGCGTGAGGTCGAGATGAAGGCCAAGCTGGGAGATTGGATCACGGGCGGATGGAGGTTACTGACAGCGAGATGGCAGGTGTGGTGCGTCATGATGGGGATTTTCGTACTTCCCATCGGAATGGTGTATGGATTTTCGCAATACATCAGTTTGAAAACGCAGCCGCGAATCACCGGGTCTTTCCTGGAAATCATGAGCCGCAGCATGACGCAATCCCTGACGATCGGGATTCTGACGGCTTTTGTGGTGGCGATCGTCGCGTCGGTGTTCGTCGGCGGTCTGTATCGCGCGGCCATCAAGCAGGCACGCGGGGAAGAGATTGAGATTTCGGACCTGTTCTCCGGCGTCGGGCTATACGTCAAGGTGCTCGTCGCGATGCTGATCATCGGGTTCCTGGAATACGTCGGAACCATGATGTGCTTCTTTCCGGCGTTCATTGTTCGTGGAATGACGTTCCTGACGATTCCTTTGATTGTAGACAAGGGGATGGAGCCGCTGGACGCGCTGAAGGCCAGCTTCGAGGCGACCAAATCGGATTGGTTGATGTGGACGCTCGTGGGATTTGTGATCCCGCTGCTGGCGGCGCTTGGGATTTTTGCCTGCGGTGTGGGCTTTATTTTTTCTTACGGATTGTTGTTTACGTGCTCGGGCGTCGCGTATCGCGACTGCTTTGATGCACCGGTGGCGGAACCGAACCCTGTGGACCGGCTCTATTCGAAAGAATGCCGAAACTGCAAAAAGATGATTCCGGTTCGCTCCAATTTCTGCGAGTTCTGCGGAGCGGGACAGACATAGGAATTTCGGATGGCCAAAAAGAACATCGTACGATTTGGGGACTGGATCAGCGGCGGATGGAATCTCTTTGTCGCCCAGTGGCAGGTTTGGTCGCTGATGGGTTTGACGCTTTTTCTGCCAATCGCCATCCTGGCGGTTGTGGCGTATGTTTTGTTCTTCGTTCAGATCTACAGCGCGGGAACCACTCAGAAGAGTTTTGAGGAATTTCTCACCGTGTTTGGCGCCAGCATCGTTCTGTTCCTCGGACTCTTGCTGGCGTGGATCAGTTTCATCGCGGCAGGCATGTACCGGGCGGCATTCAAGCAATTGGAGGGTCAGACGATCACGTACTCCGACGTGTGGTCCGGCGGACCGTGGACCGGCACGATGATTCTTACCATGTTTCTGAGCACATTGTTGATCGCGATCGGAGCGATCTTGTGTTATATTCCTGGTTTGATTGTGGGCGGCCTGCTGTATCTGGCGCCGCCGATCGTGGTGAGGCAAAACCTGTCGGCAGTGTCAGCGATGCAAAAGAGTTACGAGGTGACGTCTCAGGATTGGATCATGTTTGCGATTTTTGCATTCGTGGTGAACCTCATCGCCCAACTCGGCGTCTACGCTTGTTACATCGGAATGATTTTTACCCTGCCACTCTCATACACGATCGCTGCGGTCGCGTACCGGGATTGTTTTGAGCCGGTCACTTCCGAAAACGTGTCGGTTGTGCAAACGAAGTCGTGTCGTGTGTGCGGCCGCCCGATCTCCGCGGCGGCCAATTTTTGCGATCAGTGCGGAGCAGGGCAAACGTAGACGTTACCGCGAGGGGTCATGAGTATGGTTGAACGTCCGACCATCAAAGAGTGGGCGCATGACGATCGTCCACGAGAGAAGTTGGAAAGACACGGCGCCTCCATCCTGAGCGACGCAGAATTGCTGGCCATCCTGATCAACACCGGCACGCGAAACGCCACGGCCGTGGATATTGCCAAAAACCTGGTGAAGGAATACGGAAGTCTCGCCGATCTGGCCACTCGCAACGTGGCGGAGTTGGCGCGGCAAAGAGGTATCGGCAAGGTCAAGGCGATCAAAATCGCCGCGGCGTTCGAACTGGCACGGCGTGTGGCCTCTCATCGCTACGAGCCGAAGAAACGGATCCTTTCCCCGGAGGACATCGCGTCCATCTACCAGCCGCTCATGCGCGATTTGAAGAAAGAAATATTCAAGGTTGTTTTACTGGACGGCGCCAATCAGATTCAGGGAGACCGGACGATCAGCGAGGGGATTTTGAATGCCAGCCTGGTTCATCCACGGGAGGTTTTTAAGTATGCCGTCGACGAAGGCGCCGCCAGCATGATCCTCATCCACAACCATCCTAGCGGAAATTGCGACCCGAGTCCGGAGGACATTTCCATTACACGTCAACTAAAGGAATGCGGGGAACTGATGGGAATTCCCGTCCGGGATCATATCATTATCGGGCGGAATGCCTTTGTCAGTTTGAGGGCGTTGGGACATGTGTAAGTCAACAAAAGGAGGAACGAACGTGATTCGACTGTGTCTTTTCCTTGTGATTGTCGGATGTGCGGCTAAGGAATCGGGTCCGAAATCCGGACCGAGAGAATTCTACACCTCCAAGGAACAGGAGAAGTTCGGTGTCGTGGATGAAGCCGGGAACGAAATTCTGCCGGCGCGATATCGGGATATCAAAATCGGACCCGGCGGGCTCCTTGCGATCAGTACAGACACTTACAGGTGGGGTGTCATAGACGCCGCCGGCAAGCTCCTGATCGATACCGTTTACGAGCAAGTCGACGTCGTTCGCGACGGATACGTCCGCGTGATGAAGGATACCTACTACGGTGCGCTAAATGGCAGCGGTCAGTGGGTTGTCCCGCCCCGATACGGCTCGTTGGCTTATCTTGGTATGGATCGTTGGGCGTTCTACCGCCAGGAGGGATCGAAGCGAATGGAGGGGTTGATACAGCCAAATGGAAACGAAGTTGTGATCGAAAATGGCTGGGCCATCGGACATTTTGAATCAGGCGTGGCGTCTTTGGGAAGCCGTCTGGTGGACACGACCGGACACGTGTCGGAGTTGGACAGCATACTGGTCGTGGGCTGTTATTGGAACGGTGCGTTTTGCGCGCGCAGCCTTCATGACCCAGCGTCGCGCGTAGGTTATGTCGATCGTCGTGGGCAGTGGCTGATTCGACCGCGGTTTGTGGAAGCCATGTCCTTCATGTCGAGCGGGCTGGCGTGGGTGAAGGAAGAGAGCCTGTGGGGGCTCGTGGATCGCGAGGGACAATATGCCTTGTCACCGCAATTCACGGAAATTATTCACGATGATGAGGCCGAAGTTACATGGGTCCGCAGGAAGGGCGAGATTCAAGCCGCCGGGTTTCTGGACGAATTAATTCCTCCCTCGGAAGAGGATATCAATAGTGCGCTATCAACCATCGGAACCTGGGGTCTGCTCGACAGGCATGGGGAGGTCATTCGCCACAACGATCTCGCCGCCGTACATGCGTTTTACAAAGGCACGGCCTGGGTGAATGAGGGCGGTTGGTATGACGCGTATCTATTGAATTCTAGACTGGGGGTGAAGCTGGTCGGCGGCCAGTGGGGCCTCATCGACACGTCCGGCGGCTACGTACTGAAGCCACGGTACGACAGTGTTACCACCAGCGACCCGTTGACTGGCGAGCCTCCGGGAATTGCCGCGGCATTCAAGAAGGACAGGATGTGGAATATCAATTACAGGGGAACCATCCTGCAGGGGAGAGCGCAGTATTTTGACGCCAGCCGGTTGGCCAGGTGGGTTGCTCTCGGGCAAATGCGTGAACTTCCGGATCGAGGGCACGGGCTGTGAAAAAGTGGCTCCTCGTCGCGTTTCTTCTTGCTACCCCGTCGCGCGCGCAAGTACCCATTTATCCTTTTGTCAATGAATCGGGCAGGTGGGGTTTCATCGACACACTGGGGCAGGTGGTCGTAAGGCCGGAGTACGACACAATTGGATTCCGGTTTTCGTCCTCCGGGCTTGAATTTGATGTTTGGAAGAGTGGCATTCAGCAAAGATGGAACCACCTCGGAACGCGCAGGGACACTGTGAAGAGCAGAAATCCCGGCCAGAACAAGATCATCTTTCCTTGGTTGGAATCCATGACTACGTGGGATTCCCTGCTGGTACGACACGGCGCCCAGTTGAATACATTGTGGAATACGAAATATGGTTGGGGTTTGATCGACACTAGCGGTTCACGCCTGATCGCGCCGCGTTTTGGCAATCTTCCAAGCCAGCCGCTGGATTCGAAGTGGAGGGCAAAGCCGCTGGTGATCGGCCGTACTTTGCGGAACCGCGTTCGATTTCTCGGCCACGGATTGCCGAATTTTCGAGAGCATGGAAGTTCGTGTGGGAATTGTCTATGGGGATTTGCCGATTCGACGGGGAGCGTGGTCGTCCCTCCCACGTTCCACTGGGTCGGAGAATTTACCGATGAGCGCACGTGGTTCTCCGACGATTGTCATCAGACGGGATGGGATTGTCTACAAGGAAGCTGGGGAATCATCGATCGTTGGGGAAAGGTCGTAGTGGCGCCGACCCTGCGCGCGACCTACGTCGGCGATTTTGTCGATGGGAGCGCCGTCGTGATGGAGGGAGGGTCTTATGATAATGGACCCTATGGCGGGCGCTTTTCGCTCGTGTCATCTGAGGGAAAGATCGTTCGTGCCGACATTGGAGAAATTCGACTCAACTTTTTGTCCGACGAGCTCTTGCCGTTGGACGACGGGTCGGTGTTGAATCGCAAGGGCCAGTGGGTGATCGGACCGGGTTCAGGAATGACCGGGTGGGGGATGTCCGAAGGGTATCTGGTGATGTCCGACTCCACTTCAAGATACATGTATCTGGATCAGTCCGGAAAACCATTGACGGACTCGCTGTACGATGAGGCTCGGCGCTTCCATATGGGATGGGGCTTTATCCGGAAGGCAGATCGATGGGGCGCGATCAATCTCCAGGGCAAGAACATCGTTCCACTCGAGTGGGATGAGGTGACGCTCGTGGATGAGCATATCGTCCGGGTTCGATCGAAACAAGGCTGGGGTTATTACCACCGCTCCGGCAAGAAAATATGGAGTTCACCGTGATCAGTTTTTTACACGGCACACTGCTTGAAAAAAGTCCGACCCGTTTGGTCGTAGACGTTCATGGCGTCGGATACGAGGTATTCATTCCCGTCAGTAGTTATGATCGGCTTCCTGCGGCGGGAGAGGCCGTTCAGATTCAGACGTATCTGCACGTTCGCGAAGACGCGCAAGTTCTGTACGGATTTGCCACGCAGGAAGAGAAATCGCTCTTCGTCCTGTTGATTTCGGTCAGCGGCATTGGACCGAAGTCGGCCATTGGAATTGTTTCCAGTATCACGGCATCGGAATTCCGGGCCGCGGTCGCATCGGAAAATCTATCGGCGATCACCGCGCTGCCGGGCGTCGGCAGAAAGACCGCACAGCGGTTGATTCTCGAATTGAAAGACAAGATCCACCGCCTCGAGGGAGCGTCGGAATCCCCACCCCTGACGGTGTCTTCAAGTCTGACCGAAGAAGCGGTCATGGCGATGGTTTCACTCGGGTACGGCAAACAAATCGCCGAAAAATCTGTGGGACGCGCCTTTCAGGAAATCCGCGAGCCCCATCCTTCTCTTCAACTCGTGATCAAAACAGCTCTTCGCATTGCGTCCGCGGGTTGAGTTATTCCTTCTCTGTTTCATCTGTTCCTCCGGCTGGGGCCAGACCTTCGTCGACCGCTTTGCATCCATCTCCGGTCGGGAGGACGTTGAAACGGAGACGATCCATCGAATCAATGAGGAACGCGCCCGGCGCGGCTTTCAGCCCCTGATCTGGGATCGGCACCTCCAGTCGGCCGCTCGTCAGCACACGCGAGAGATGATCGATTCGGGTTATTTTTCCCATACGTCACCCGATCCCAGGTGGCCGCTCGCAGACGATCGCGTGTATTTTGCCGGTCTCACGGATTTTGTCGTCGGTGAGAACATCGCCGTCAACAGTGTGGACGGCGACTCGATCGCGCGAATTTTCGTCGACCAGTGGATGCGGAGCCCGGGCCATCGGGAAAATATACTTCGGGAAAATTTCACTCACGTTGGCGTCGGTGTGATCACGACAGAGAGCGACACGCTGGTCGGGTCCACGCGCATCCATCGGGTACGCAATGTCGCCACGCAGGTTTTTTCCGATCGCGACCTCACCTTGGATACGTTATCGATCCGTACATCTGCCGCGCCTGTGCTGGAGGTGAATCTTGAATTGCAGAGCGAACGCTCCATTCTGGTTTCCTGCGGCGAGTGGTCGCGTCCATTTGAATCCCACAACAAACGCGCGCGCGTGATCTTTGAGTGGCCGGCCGATGCAGAGTGCGAAATGCAATTTGCGTATGCGGAAAATGAAATGGCACAGGACTATGTCGTATTCAAAACGATCCCGCTATCCTCGGAAACGAAGTTATCCGAATGGCACGACGCCTGGGGGGATTCGAAATTTCCAGTCCTTCAAAAAGAGTTTCGATGGTCCCAGCGACTTCTCGTGTGGCTCGAAGGGAACATGCCTGCGCGAAGCGACGTGGAGAATTGCGTGGCGATCCTGGACGAGAAATCGATCGTACGACTTGAACGGGGCGCCTTTCGCCTCTGGATTCCCGATGGGCGCGCGAGGATTGATCTGGGATGCGGCTCTGGCCGCCAGCGCCGGATCAAACACCGGCTGAACGTGGTGACCGGAAAAGATGGAACGGATGCTTTTGGTCGTCGTTAGCGCTCCACGGCGCGCACGTCTTTGTAGCCTTTGGTGAAGGGACGATGGAAGAAGATATCCCAAAAGAAGTTCATGATATAGCGCATCAGGACGCGGATGATTCCCTCGGAGTAGAAGCGCCGGGCGGACGTAAAAACATAGGCGCGATGAAGGAACCGAACGTCGCCATGCGCGGATACTCGCCTGCCAATTTGCGTGTCTTCGCTCCAGAATTCCAAATGCGTGTCAAATCCGCCGATGGCCTGGAGCACGTCGCGTCGAATGGCAAAATTGCCGCCGTAAAAAACCGATCCCTTCCGCAGCAATCGATTCACCACCAGTTGCGTAAACGGAACCAGCGTCCAATGATACAGCCACAATATGAAGCGCCCGCCCGCGTGCCAGTCATGATACTTGTACGGGCCGGACACACCCACCAGCCTGGGGTTGTCTCGGAAATGTTTTTCAACATATCGCACAAGATGGCGTGGAATCAGGGTGTCCGCGTCGATATAATACAAAATGTCTCCGGTCGAGGAGAGGAAGCCGCGTTGACGCGCTTTGGTCAGTCCCTTGTCGGGTTCGTCGACGAGCCGCACAGAGGGAAATTTCATCACCTCCTCGCGCGTTCGATCGGAAGAGGCGTTGTTGACCACGAGAACTTCTGAGCCTTCGGGCAGGTCGGCGGCTAGAATGGCCTGCAAACAGCGTCCGATGATCTTCTCTTCGTTGTGCGCCGGAACGATGATGGAAATACGCATGGCGAATAGTAGTGCAGGTATGTTCAAAAGGCAATTTGCGAATCATCTTTCTAACTCCAAAAAAGGAAACGTATTTCATGGAAATTCATGTTCGTGAGGCCGCTCCAGAGGACCGCAACACGCTCGTCGAGTTTAACGCCGCCATGGCCCTGGAGACCGAGCATAAGCGCTTGGAGAACGAGTTGCTGAGTCGTGGAGTGCTGGAAGCGCTTCGAAATCCTGCACGCGGTCGGTACTTTGTGGCCGACGTGGAGCGCCGCACGGTCGGTCAGCTTCTCGTTACGTACGAATGGAGCGATTGGCGGTGCGCCGATTTCTGGTGGATCCAGAGCGTGTACGTTGCACCGGACGCGCGTCGGAGGGGAGTGTTTGGGGCTCTGTACCGATTCACAGAAGGGGCCGCGAAGAAGGCAGGTGCATGCGGCCTGCGGTTGTACGTAGAACGCGAAAATAAACGGGCGCAGGATACGTATCGGGCGCTGGGCATGACGCATTCTCATTATGATTTGTTTGAGTGTGAATTTCGGTCTTCCGCCGCCGGTACAGGGAGCCATTGATCACAGCCGCCTCTTATCGTATATTGGGGATGCAATTCTGGCGGTGGTTCACCGCCGTCCCTTATCCTCAGAGCGTCTTATGGCCGGCAGAACAGGATTCATGTGGCTCGCTCTTTTTCTTCTCACGAGCGGAGAGAGTCCCGCTCAGGATGACGTCTTTCAACTCAGTCTGGAAGAATTGTTGAGCCTCGAAATCACGTCCGCGTCCAATACGAGCGAAAAATTATCCGAAGCGCCCGCAACCGTGATTGTCATTTCGCGTGAGGAAATACGCGAGCGCAGGTATACCCAGGTCGCGGATGTTCTCGACGATCTTCCGGGCATGCAGGTGACTCGTCCGTATGGCGACACGTACCTGAAGAACTACTGGCGCGGCTACCGCAATGCCATCGGAGAACCGTTCCTGGTAATGGTCGACGGCCTGGTGTACAATCATCTGTATTTCAACACCGCCGATATTCCCTTGGTCACGGTGCCTGTATCCAATATCGAGAGGGTCGAAGTCGTATACGGACCGGCCTCTTCAGTGTATGGACCGAATGCCTTCATGGGTGTGATCAATATCATTACGATCAAGGACCGGGTACAATCCGGCTCGTACATGACCATCCACAGCAGCGTCACGAGTAACACCAACGTCAAGCCAAGCGGCCACCGTTCGCAATTGGATTTTGACCACTACGTCAAGACCATCGACGCCTCATGGTTCTACAAGAAGGACGACTGGCGCCTCAGTCTGACGGGGCGTATCGAAGACGGGTTCATCGACGAGCGATATATCGGTACATACGAATTCACAAAACACCGGTACTATCAGGACCGCCGCATCTGGGGCGGATTTGTCGATAATCCCAATTTGGGAGGTCAGTTTGAATCCGGGATACGCAATCGCGCGCTCGATTTCCGCGCCTTCCATGCCAACACAGAACTGGGCGCTCAATACTATGTTCTCGACGCGGGGTATGGGTTGGGGTACGCGGCCGATCTGGTTCAGAATAATTCGATTTGGCGTCGGCCGGAGTACAGTCTTCACATGAGACACACCTATGCATTCACCAACTCCTTCTCCACACGCAGTCTGATTCGGTATCGGCGCAGCGATGTTACGAACGATTCGTATTTTGTAGACGGTTATTGGGACGCCAGCCGCTCCTCTTACGTGGCGGCGTTTTCGTACTGGCAATCGTTGAATCGCAGTTGGTCTTTCTTTCAGGATTTTGACGTAAAGGCGACAGACCGCTTGTCCTTGAATGCGGGCGTGAAGTATGAGCGAAAGGACCTGCAGAAAGCGTACGATATTACGGGACGCGGGCCGGCGGGACAGCCCGGCGGGTACGAACCGGTCGGTTCGATCGATCCCTCGACGTATGTGTTTCCATTGCCGCCGCCGGAGACCATGCAGAATGTTAATCGAATCACGACCGAGGACATAGGGGTCTATGCCCAGGCCAAGTATCGCCTGACCGATCGCCATATCTTCAACCTGGGGTTGCGTTTCGATCGAAATTCGAAATACGGGAATTCGCCTACCATACGTGCGGGAGTGGTCGGCCTTTACAACCAGATCACGATCAAGGCGATGGTGGGACAAGCGTTTCAGGAGCCGACGCCTCGCCTCTTGTACGGCGGATGGACAGGCTCCGGCAGCGATCCCAATCTGAAACCCGAAAGGTCCCGGACAGTCGAGTTGAGCGCAAGCCGCACGACAAGCCTGTGGAACAGTTCGCTGAGTGTCTATTGGACTCAAAACGAAAAAACGATTGTGCCGACCAGTCAGGGAGCAAAGAATTTGGGGGACCGTACGGTGATCGGTTCCGATATCAGCAGTCAATTCGTCTGGACCGGCGCAGGAGTTCGTGAATGGAGAATGTGGGCATACGTGTCGACATTATGGAAGGCTGAGGAAAGGGCTTTCAGGGAAGACAGCAGCGGGCTCATTGTGGACAGGCAGACTGTCCGGATCGGGGATTTGTCCGACATTCGAGTCCTCGTCGGTGCCACGGCGACGATCAACCGTCATATCCGGACGACCCTGCTGGCGCGTTTCGTAGGGGAACGGCAAACGGTTGAGACCAATCCCATAGAAAAGGCTGTCGGGTATGTTGTGGCGGATGTCGTCGTCGAGTATCGGGATCTCTTCGCGAACGGACTTTCAGCTTCTCTGCGCATCCGCAACCTGTTTAACACATCGTACTTTCACCCCGGTATTCGCGAAGCCGCCGCGGGGAACACGCCGGGTACATTTGACGTCAACGACATTTACCAGGGCGGGTCCCAGAACAACTACTTCAACTCTCTGCTTCCCCAGCCGGGACGCACGATCATGATGAGTTTGAGTTACGGGTTCTGAAGCGATGGAGGGACTTTCCGCGACACGGATCAGCTTGAGGGGTCTGCGATGAAGGATGCGGAGCGATCGGCAGGATGAAGAAAATTCGGAAGCATTGACAATCTCTGCCAATGCTTCTATATTCTCCCGTTACCAAACACGACACTTCTGCTTTTTAGATATTCCTTTCACAGAGGCTGGCATGTCCGACATACCGAAACGCATTCTCATCGTGGACGACGAGGAAACGCTGACATTCAGCCTGTACCAGAGTTTTATCATTTCAAAAGAGAACTACGAAGTGGTCACGGCCTCCTCCGGGAATGAGGCATGGGAAAAATTTTCTGAAAACCCGTTTGACGTGGTCGTCACCGACATCACCATGCCCGGAATCAGCGGGATCGAGCTGCTCAAACGCATCAAGGAAAGTCGACCGCAAACCCATGTCATCATCATGACGGCGTATGGTTCGGACGAAAAGAAGGAAGAAGCTGTGCTCTCAGGAGCTTTTCGATACGTCGAAAAACCATTCGAAATCAGAAGGATGAAGGAACTGATCGCTTCGGCGCTCAGCTAAGGGTGAGGTACATGGCACTTGTCGGTAATCTGAAAGATCTGAAGCTGGCCAACATCGTTCAACTGAATTGCATGGAGAAGAACGAAGCGTTGTTCACGGTGGAGCATTTTAACACGGTCGGCAAGATTTATTTTGCCGAAGGCAATATCGTTCACGCCACGTACGGTCAGACGGAAGGCGAAGAAGCCGTGTACCGGATCCTCCAAATCAAAGAAGGCGCGTTCAAAGTCGAAAACGGAGTGCCCACTCCCAAGCGGTCGATCAATAACTCGTGGAGCAATGTCCTCCTCGAAGGCATGCGGCTGATCGACGAGGCGATGGAAGCCAAGAGTGACGTCGTCACCAAACTGGCTAAGGAATTGAAGAACGTGAACGGCGTGAACGGCGTACTCGTCTCCAACGGGTTTGGGGAAATTCTCATGGAAGAGGGGATTGCCAATGGCAAACGTGCCTCCGCGGCGATGGCGTTTGTCGTTCGGAAGTTCGAAAAAATCGGACGGGCGTCCAAATTCGGCGCCTTCAAGTCGGTCGTCGTCACAGGAAAAAACGATAAGCGCATGACTGGAAAATTCGGCGACGACGTCGTGGATGTGAGTCTGGATATGAAAGCGTCTACGGACCTCATCGAGCAGACGATCGAGAAGACGAAGGCGCAGCAGGTATGAAGGAAAAACTCGAAGAAATCAACTCCATTGCGGGTGTGCGAGCGTCTTTTCTTTTCTTCAATGACGGGGAGGTCCTCCATGCGAAGTTGGCGCCGGGTCTGGACGTCGATGCGTTTATGGAAATCGGCAAGGACGTCGTTCAGGTCGCGGCCATTTTCGACCGGCTGGCCCTGCCCATGCAGGAATACGACGTCAAACTGGATGGCGGACGGGTCCTGATCTTCACACATCACAATTACAACCTGGTCGTGTTGTGTGATTTCAATGTCAGCCTCGCGATGTTGCGATTGACGGCCAACGTGGCGATGGCCGACATGGAAGCGGACAAAAAATTTCAAAAACGCATTCAAAAAATCGAAAGCACACGACGTAGTTTCCTTCTGCGAAGCAATATGGATGCTGATTGCTGGAAACTGGTCGAGGTCGTGAACTGACCGGAGTGGATGTATGGCAAGTGTATTGTCCGGACAACTGTTGTATATCGGGGTTCCCGAGATCTTGAAGCTATTGGTGTCCGGTCAGCAGACCGGCCGCCTGACGTTGCAAAAAGACGAGAATCGGGAGACCGCTGAGGTCTTCCTCGCGGAGGGGAAGATTGTCCATTGCATTTGTGGAAACTACCTTGGCGAACCGGCGTTTCGGGAACTGATCCTGTGGACTTCAGGGAAATTTGCTTTTGAGGCTGGGGCGACGTCGGCGCAAATCACCATTGCCAAAGACAGCGCAGAAATGCTGGCCGAAAGCAGTTCGGTGGCCGAGTCGTGGAAGCGCATTAGCAGTGTGATTCCATCGTTTTCGGTCAAAGTGAGACTCACGGGTAATGAGCCTTCCCATGATGTCAAGCTGAAGGGCCCGGACTGGGAAGTGATTCATGTCCTTGAAAAAGGGGATCGGTCGATCACCGAGTTGGCACAGCAATTGAAAACGAAGGAAATCGACGTGGCGCTCACCGTGTACACGCTGGTGCAGGCTGGGGTCGTACAGTTGGGCGAGGTCGAGAGACCGACTCCAAAGGACGCGGTGTCGAAGGACTTTTTTGTGAATTTGGAAAATGAATTGATCCAACTGATGGGGCCCGTGGCCAGCATCATCATCGACGACGTGGTAGAGTCCTTTGGCGAGTCCCGATCCGGCTTCCCCAAAGACAAGGTGGCGGGGTTGGTCGAGGCCATCAGCAACGAAATTTACGATCCTCAGAAGCAGGTGGCCTTTCAGCAATTGATGCTTCGCCAGATCCGGTCTATGTAGAGGAGTGTAAGAGATGGCTAAAGGTCTCAGTCTCAAATGGAAAGTACCCATCGTCATCGTGGTCGGCGCCATGGTGGCAGGTGTCGGCATCACCCTGCTGGTTGTCAAACTCGTCTCGGACTCTCTTCAGACGGAATTGACAGAACGCGGAAAGGCGATTGTCACCACCCTCTCGGAACAAGTGGAGAGGCCGCTGGTGGGTGACGACGAGGTGGACATCCAGAATCTGGTGGATATCTCGTCACGGTTTACGGCAGTATCCTATGTCTACATCTCCGACAAAGACAAACGCATTGCGGCCCAGCGATTCAAAGTCGGCTCGTACAATCAGCGTCAGATGATCCAGGAAAATATCATCCTCTCCGCGAGCAATGACTACAAGATCGATCTGACCCGCGTGATGAACACGGGAGAGGGGGGCGATTTCACGGAAGTGCAAAACTACGAGATTTCGACTCCCATCGGTGAGGGAGTGCTCGGCACCGCCCATGTCGGGATGTCTCGGGCTTACATGGATGACATTATCCGAAGTACCGCTCTGCTGGTCGGAGGGGTATTGGCGCTGGCGGTTTTCGTAGGGACGATCGTGGCGTTGATCTTGTCCAATCGCCTGACCAAGCAGATGATCTACCTGACCGGCGCCGCTGAAAAAATCAGCATGGGGGATCTGGAGAGCATCGTGCGACTGGACTCGAAGGACGAAATCGGTGAATTGGCCAATGCCATTGAACGGTTGCGGGAGAGTCTCAAAGCGGCCATCGAACGCCTGCGAAGAAGAAAAATCTAATGCTGGCGACGCTGTGCAAGTCAAAAAAAATGTTGACTGTCTATCAAGAATTACATAGACTTAACTGAGTTCTGCGAGGTCTGTATGACCGCTCTCATTCACTTTCAACGTCGAATCGTTCTCACATTAGACCATAAAGGGTAACCGTTATGTTGCAAACGAAAAAGCTCAAAGACGGCAGCAAACAGATCATCCTGAACGGAAAGCAGTTTGAAGGCGTCACGAAAGTGCTGTCGGAACTGGCGTCCAAGACCAAGGCATCGGCCATTCTGTTTGCGGACATGAGCGGTCAGCTGATCAGTCAGCGAGGGAACACGGACAAAATGAACACAACGGTGCTGTCGGCCCTGGCCGCCAGTGATTTTGCCGCCACCGCGGAGATGGCCAAGTTGGTCGGTGAGGACGCGAAGTTTAAACTGCTGTTCCACGAAGGCGAAAAAAGGAACGTCTATCTGTCCAATGTGGGAGACAATTTCTTTCTCGTCGTCGTTTTCGACACCTCCGTGACACTTGGATTGATTCGCATTTACACCAAGAAGGCGATTCAGAATCTGCTGGAGATCTTCGAGGATCAATCCAATGCGACAGACGACAGCGCGAAGGATTTGATCGATTCGGAATTTGGCAGTCTGCTGGGTGACGCGCTCGACGAATCTTTCAAATAATCGCATCCCATTACTTTCTTTGTAAATATAGCGAGGCTTCGGAATGTTTATTAATTGGGCACTGCAGGAAATCAATCTGAAGATTGTTTACTACGGCCCGGGTATGAGCGGCAAGACGACCAATCTCGAGTACATTCACTCCAAGATGGACCCTTCGCTCGCCGGGGAATTGGTATCATTGAAGACAAAAGAAGACCGGACGATATTCTTCGACTTCCTTCAGCTGGAAGTCGGGCGGATCAAAGGGAAGAAGCCGAAATTCAATCTGTACACTGTCCCCGGCCAGGTCTATTATGCATCGAGCCGGAAGGTCATCCTGAATGGCGTCGACGGTATCGTGTTCGTCGCGGACTCTCAGAAGCACCGCATGGACGGGAACATTGAAACGTTGTTGGATTTGGAAAATAATCTTCGGGAGGACGGACACAGTCTCGATACCTTTCCCTGGGTCATCCAGTACAACAAACGGGACCTGCCGGATGTGGAGTCGGTAGAAAATTTGCAGAAGAGGCTGAATTACTTCAATGTCCAGTATTACGAAGCGGTGGGAATCAAAGGCGTCGGCGTGTTCGATACGCTGAAGGCGATCATCAACAAAGTCGTGGCCAACGTCCAGAAACAGCTGTAATCCGCATACCCGGAAAACATTCAAAAGCCTCGCAACGATGCGGGGCTTTTTCATTTACAGAGGACGCATGAACCTTTTTGAATCCATTGTGATCGGCATTGTCCAGGGTCTGACGGAGTTCATTCCCGTGAGTTCGACTGCTCACGTACGGATTCTACCGGCTTTGCTGGGATGGGACGATCCCGGCGCCGCGGTGACCGCGGTGACCCAGCTGGGCACGCTGGCCGCTGTCCTGGTTTTCTTTCGGAGTGAGATCGTACGACTGACGCGTGCAACGTGGATTTCGATCTTCCGCTGGTCGCGTCGCCATACGTGGGACGAAACACAAAAGCTGGATGCGCGTCTGGCGTGGTTCATCGCACTGGGCACGGCGCCCATCGGAGGGTTCGGACTGTTGTTGAAGGAGGTGATTGAGCGAGAATTGCGAAGCCTGTGGATCATTGCGGCGGCATTGATCGGATTGGCGCTCGTTCTGGGCTTGGCCGAGTGGGTGTCCGTGCGGCGCAAGGAGATCCGCGATATTGGTTTGGCGGAAGCACAGGCGGTCGGGTGGGCGCAGGCCCTGGCACTCATTCCGGGGGTTTCACGCTCGGGAGTGACGATCACGGCGGGACTATTGGCAGGCATGACCCGTGAAGCCTCCGCCCGTTTCTCATTTCTCCTGAGTATTCCTGCGATTTTGGCCAGCGGATTGTTCGAGCTCAAAGATCTGCTTGAACGCGGACTGGGAGAAGAAGGACTCGTGAATCTTGCCATCGCAACGCTGGTTGCGGGGGTGGTAGGCTATGCGTCCATCGCATTTCTTCTGCGATGGCTGCAGACGCGGTCGACATGGGTCTTCATCGGCTACCGTATTGTGCTTGGACTGCTGATCCTCGCGTTGACCTACGCGGGGATCATTCGGTGAGTTGCCTTCCTCAGGGAACGACCCGGGTTACGTGAAAGCGGTCGGAAAGAAAATACTTCTTCGCGACCTCCTGTAGTTGACTCGCGGTGACGCGTTGCAGCCTCGTCGGGTATGTGAGCGCGAAAGAATAATCCGCCGACACGTCGTTTTGTCCGATCGCCATGGCGCGAGCCAAGCCACCCTCCATTTCTTTTTCATACAGCGTCCGGAGATGATTTTTGACACGCGCAATCTCCCACTCCGGCAGTTCCGAGTTGCCCAGACTATCGAGGATCGTGCGCACCGCCTCGCGGACGGGCAACTCGTTTCGCGGGTCCAATCCTGCGTACAGATAGATCATGCTGCCCAGCTTCCTTTTTGTCAAATCCACCTGCACCTCGTTCACCCAGTTCGTCTGGCTGCGCAGGGTCTGATGAAGGATGGAATTTTCCCCAGTCCCCAGAACCGAGAGAAGAAGATCGACGGCCGGGATATCTTCCGATGACGCCGGCGGACCCGGGGCGCCCCACATCAAAACGGCCTGGTGAATGTTTTTATGGATGGTCAGCGTGGCCGCGGAAATCGTGTCCGGGTTGATCGCGGCCCGCACAGGTGCAACCCCCGACTCCGTGTACAAATCAGTTAGAGTCGTCCAGGCCGAGTCGGTATCGATGTTTCCAGTTACGACGAGGGTCATGTTGGCCGGGACATAATGAAGGGCGTAAAACGAGTCGACATCTGCGGCCGAAATGGACTGGACGGACTCTCGAGTGCCGAGTACCGGCAGAGCATACCCGTGACCGCGATGAATGGCGCTCAGGGTGGCGGCGTACGCGACGTTGACAGGATGATCTTCGTATCGTTGCAGTTCTTCCAAAATCGCGCCGCGTTCGCCATGGACGCCGTCAGACTCAATGGCCGCATGCAGAACCATTTCGTGGTGCAGGCTCAGGGATTGTCGGAAGGCTTCTGCAGGGATAGAGATCTCGAAGGTCGTCCAGTCCTGGGAGGTGTGGCCGTTGAAATACGCTCCCCAACTTCGCATGCTGTCCTGAATCGCTTGTCCGCTCCGATGCGCGGTGCCGCGGAACAGGATCAGGTGTTCCAGAAAGTGACTCACGCCGGAGATCTTCCTGTTCTCGTCTGCAGAGCCGGAATGAACCACGGTCACGATATTCACGAGGGGGGAATGAGAATCCGGCAGGAGAATGACCCGCAATCCGTTTGGCAATGCGCGAATAATGGGATGTTGCGGTGTCTTCGGCGAGGCACAGCCCACCCAGACGACAATCCAAATCCAAGTCTTCATCAGAACCTCACATGAATGCCGGTATCGTGACTACCCGATCCGACGCCACGACGAGTGTCGTGGACGAAAGCGTAATCGAGATTCATCTCACTTCCCAGGATGTCCCACCGGATGCCAAAACCGAATGTCCAATCCGACTGATCGAGTCCGGCGCGGATCTTGAATTTTCCAGACGGCTCGGCTTCGAGGCCGCAGTGCAGTTGGGCCGGTTGATCCTGCGTAAAGCTGACGTCCAGCGCGGCGAGCAGCGGCAAACGTTCTTGTAGCGAGACTCGGTATGCGCCCCCCAATCGGATGACGTTGGGTACCGCGTCGCGCGTGGTTTCCTCGCCTTGCCCGGAGGGATCGCGCGAAAATTTGAACGTTTCCCCCAGTCCTGTCACGGAGGCGCCGAATGAAAGATTATCCCTGGGCTTGAACATGGCTCCCAAACCTATGCCCAGGGCGGACGACGATACATCGTACACCTTGGAATACAACCAGCGCGGAGAGATGCCCATCGCGAGTTGGTCCGACAGCCGGATCGCAAAACCCATGGTTACAGCGAACTGATGATCGTCGACCGATCCGATCCGGTCGCCGTTGGACGCACGCGCATCGATGTCCCGAAATCCTGCCTGGATCACACTGATGGAAAAGCCCGCTGTGGGAGGCACGGATCGCGCAAATCCCACGGTCATGAATCGCCGATCAAAACTCATGATGGCCACCGATGCATCGACCATTTTCTGATCGATAAAACCCAATCCGGCCGGGTTGTATGCGGCGGCGGTGGATTGATCTGCGATGGCGGTATACGCCTGTCCCATGGCTTTGGCACGTGGCCCGAAGCCGACCCGGAGGAACGCACCAGCCTGACCTGCCGACTCTTGACTGCACAGCGATGCGCTTGTCACGAGAATGAATGTGAGCATTCGTTTCAATTTCGTACCGTCACCTTGCCCCAAAATTTCTTTTTGCCGGCCTGCAATACGTACACATACGTGCCATTGGCGGCGCGTTTACCGGAGCCGGTGCGGCCATCCCACACCAATGTCTGATCGATTAGTACGTCCCGTGCGACCGTTGCGACCCAGTCCAAGGCGAAGTCATAGATCGTCAGCGTGACACGATCGGTCGTCGTCAGCCCCGTCGCGTCGTACTGGAATCGCGCGACTCCCGGAGCGATCCCCGGCGAAAACGGATTGGGATATGCATAGGACTTCGGCGTGCCATCGACTCCCGGAGAACGGAATGCGCGGCGGATCGTCCACGTGTTACCGTTGTCTCCGGAAATGGCCAGGCCATCGGAATTTCCAAACAAAAGAAATTTATCCGAGCCGCTCGTCAGTACGCCGACTGATGGAAACTCCGGATGATACGTCCGGTCACCTGTCGCCGGATCGGTGACTGTCAGGTACACAATCCACGATCGCCCGAGATCATGCGATACGTGCATGCCTGCGTCAGTCGCGGCAAAGACGGTCTTGCCATCGAACGCAAGGTTGTTCACAAAACGATCTACCAGGACGGCCTTCCACGTTCGTCCGCTATCGGCCGTGTAGCTGAGTCCGTTTCTTTCCGTCGCCCCCAGTGCACGATTTGTGGCGGCCCAGATATGGTGGTGCACGATGGAATCTTCCGTATAGATCTGTTCGCCCAAAGCGACGACGAAATTTCCGCTGATTCCGGAATTGGCCGCGGTGGTTCGCGTCCAGGAGATTCCGCCATCGGTGGAGCGATTGATCCCGCCAGCCGTACCGGCCCAGATGCCATCCGATGCGGCAAGGACGGCAAACGCGCGATGATTCAGGTTCTCCACCGGATCCAGGTCAAATCCATACGCCACATCGGGGCGGACCTCCAACAAGGTATCCGTTGGCAATGCCGCCTGGGTGAACGTACCGATGGCGTTTCCACTACGAGGAGCGACGCGAAGCCCGCCTGCAAAACAGGGAATCCACACCGACGAGTCGGTAACCGCAATGTCGAAGCTCACGTTGTCGATCGTCGTTTTGACGGCGACCGATCCGATGGTGTCCAGGACAGATCCCAGGTTCCGAATGGTTCGATCCTTGACGACAAAGAGACTGTCCAGGCGCCCCGTCGTTGGATTGGTGCGTCGGATCCAACCACGCATCGTCGCGGTATCGGTGGGTTGGGAGATCCGAAGCCAGTTCTGTCCGCCGTCGAACGAGTATGTAATCCCGCCGCCCGCACCATTTGTTGCCGGCGGAGAGACCGATGTGTCGTGGATCGTTGTCAGGAAGACGGCGCCCGTTCGCGCGAAAATGGACGCAATACCGCCTTTGCCGATCCCATCGGAGGAATTGAAAATCGTCCACGTCTCCCCTCGATCGGTGGAGCGATTCAGTAGTCCCGACGCGTCCATCCAGACCGTGTCGTCATGAACC
This sequence comes from uncultured Bacteroidota bacterium, assembly GCA_964602985.1. Taxonomy (GTDB): domain Bacteria; phylum CLD3; class CLD3; order SB21; family SB21; genus CAYZJB01. The sequence goes on along the minus strand of CAZRTJ010000023.1, from coordinate 5,031 downwards.
GTGATGACGCCGATGAAATTTCCCGACGGCCGGTTGGATACGATCGCCGCAGAACTCAGTTCGAACCGCGGTCTGAAAACCTGGGCATTCGTCGCCACCGCTCCGATTGACATCAGCAGGATCAGGAGCTTCAATTGACTATCACAATCGTTTTTTGGAGTTCATTGCTCTCCAGACCGGCACAATCGCGGGCTTTGAATCGGAAGAGGTAATTGCCCGGAGGAGGCGGTGGGACAACACTCACGGTTTCTGCATAGATGCCATCGCCGGCCGTGGTGTCGCCATGGGTTCCATCATCGAAAAGATTCAGTACCAGTCCGCTCGGCGTCGTTCGAGTGACGGAACGAATGTCGTGGTCGGCGTCCATCGCCAGCACGGTAATAAGGAAACTGCTCGTGAGAGAGGGGTTGACCGTGTCCGGCGCGGCCAGATTCGACAGGACAGGCGCGCTGCCCGCGCGGCAGTTCGACAGCAGGCTCGTGTAGACCCGTCCACGATTTCCCTCCGCGTCGACTGGAGTGAACCGCAGGTCAAAATCGACTGCGCCAAATGTGTCCAATACGGTTTCATTCAGAAGGCCCGTGAACAGGCCGTCGCCCGCCATCGAATCGATCCCTTGTCCATCGTCCGAAGGGACGGACAAATACGCATTGGCTACATCGTCGCCGTCCGCGTGCACGGAAGAGGTCAGTGTGACCGCATCGGCGTCCGGATCTGCGATACGGATTTTCACCGTCAAATTTCCCGAGAGGACGGAGGGCACCTCCGCCGTCAGGATAAAGGGCGGTGAGTTGACCGAGTCCTCTTCAAACCCTCCGCACGATAAGCCGAGAAAAACAAAGACTGTGAGTCGCTTCATGACCGTGCAATGTAACGAAACGGCTGTCGCAATTCAATCAAACTGTCTGAGCGCGGCAAAACGTGCCTTGATTCCGGCAAGATCGGTATCTATATTCTCCCGGCCGCGAGTGAAATGTTTTATCCACAAAAAACCGGTTCTGGATTATGCTGGGTCGATTCGTGCTTGTTCTCCACTCTCATCTGCCGTATGTGCTGCATCACGGGCGCTGGCCGCACGGAATGGAATGGCTGTTCGAGGCGGCCTCCGAGACCTACATCCCGATTCTCAATGTCTTGAACGACCTCGTGCGAGACGGCTACCGTCCGCAAATGAGCATAAGCATCACCCCGGTATTGGCGGAGCAGCTCGCGCATCCGGATTTTGCGCGAGAGTTTGAGGAATTTCTCGACGAGGAAATCGCCCGCTGCGATGACGATGCGAAATTGTTTCGCACGAGTCGGACGGAAAAGAAACTCCTGCCATTGGCTCGCTATTGGAAGTCGTTTTACAAGAAAACACGTTTCGATTTTACCCGCACGTACCGTCGTGATTTGATTGGAGCTTTTCGGCGGCTTCAGGACGCCGGAGTTTTGGACATCCTGACGTGTGGCGCGACGCATGGGTATTTTCCACTTCTCGGATATGACGAGAATATTGAGGCGCAGATTCGGATTGCTTTGGCCACGCACGAGCGGCACTTTGGGGTGAAACCGGCCGGTATCTGGTTGCCGGAATGCGCGTACCGCCCGCGGTATGAATGGACGCCGCCCGTGGATAGTCAAACCGGACGCCAACCGAGATTGCGAAAGGGCATCGAGGAGATCCTGTCTGCCGAGGGGATCCGATATTTTCTCGTAGACTCCGCCCTTGTCGAGGGCGGTCGAACGATCGGCATGTACCTCGGAAGGTTTGAACGGCTCCGAGAACTGATGGCGCGGCTGGAGCAAGCGCCACACCTTCCCGGTGAAGCGCACTCGGTTTATCGGCCGTATTACACACAGTCGTCCGAGCAAACGGTGGATCCGCCCGTGGCGATCTTTGCGCGCGATGTGGAGACGTCGATGCAGGTGTGGAGTAGCGAGCAGGGGTATCCCGGCGGAGAGTGGTATCTGGATTTCCACAAAAAGCACCACCAAAGCGGACATCGATATTGGCGCGTCACAAGTGTCCATGCCGATCTCGGTACCAAAGTTTCCTACGAGCCGTCCCGCACGAATGCCGCGCTGGATGCGGATGTGGAACATTTTGTAGATGCGGTAACATCGGCGTTGACAAAATTCCGGCAGAACACCGGCGAGACCGGGTGTCTGACGGCTCCGTTTGACAGCGAGCTGTTCGGGCACTGGTGGTTTGAGGGTCCGGAATTTCTAAAGAAGCTGTTCATTCGTTTGGCTCAGATGGACGTGCGCATGGAACATTGCGCGAAGGTTTTGGAAGAGGCGCCTCCGCAGGACACAATTGCTATTCCCGAAGGATCATGGGGAGCCGGCGGAAGCCATTACGTCTGGTTGAATAACGAGGTCGAATGGACGTGGCGGATCATTTACGACTGCGAAGCGCAGATGAGGGAGGCGGCACGCTTGCACCGTCTCGGCGAAGACGAACTGGCTGACAGGATCATTCGGCAAATGGCTCGTGAGATATGGCTGTTGGAATCTTCGGATTGGCAATTTCTCGTGAGCACCCAGTCGGCCATCGATTATTCGACCAAGCGGTTTCGCGAACATCACGAACGTTTTGAACAACTGAAGGAATGGCTGACCCGCGTGCGGGATGGGGGGCAACTTTCAGAAGAACAGCGGCAGCAATTGGACAGAATCTGTCGTGAAGACGACGTGTTTGCTGAAAACGAGATTGACGTCGGCTGGTTTGTGGGGGAGGGAGTCGTTGCGGCGGTATGACAATTTCTTTGAAAATCGAAGAGATTTGTTGTACGTTGCGCCGTTATCGAAATCACTTTAGGAGAAGACTATGAGAAGTATTGGGACCTCAATTGTAGGAATTTTGTTGGTTACAGCGGTAGCCGGCGCTCAGGTACCGGGGATTGACGTCGGCTTTGGTGTGCGAGCCGGCGCCCGTACACTCAACAAGGGCGAGTCCGGCGAGTTTTCATTCGGCGGACAGGCGTACGTGGGAGTCTCGAAACTGACCCTCATTCCAAACTATGAATTCACGTCGGGGAAGCAGGAAATCGGCCCCATCGAACCGAAAGTCAAGTGGCACACGCTGAACATCGACGTACAGTATGAGCTGTACGGATTGGCTGTGGCGAAGCTCTATGCGGGTGGAGGATACATCATTCAGGCGGTGAAACCGGATGGCGCCGGCGTGACGAATGAAACCAACACGGGCTTTAACGTGCAGGTGGGCGGCAAAGCGGCCGTCGGCCCCATTAATGTGTTTGGTCTCGCCAAGGCGAACTTCCTAAAGGTGAAGTCAATCGTTCCGGGTGAAGAATCCAAGAACCGGACTAATTTTGCGCTTGTGATCGGCGCCAACTTTAACCTGCTGTAAACGGAGTTCTCCGCATGGCTGCCAAGACGAAACCCGTCGATTACATGGATTTTGATTCTCTCCTCTCCGACGAGGAGAGAATGATACGGGACACCGTGCGCGAATTCGTCGATGACAAGGTGATTCCCGTCATCGAAGAACACAATCGCAACGGCACGTTCCCGATGAGTCTGGTCGCCGACATGGCTGAGTTGGGCGTTTTTGGCGCCAACTTGCCGGAGGAATATGGATGCGCGAACATGAACAATGTGGCGTACGGGTTGATCATGCAGGAATTGGAACGGGGAGACAGCGGGGTGCGCAGTTTTGCGTCGGTGCAAGGCGCTCTCGTGATGTATCCGATTCATGCGTTCGGCACGGAGGAACAGCGCAAGTATTGGCTTCCCAAGCTGGCGAAAGGTGCGAAGATCGGGTGCTTTGGCTTGACGGAGCCGGATCACGGGAGTGACCCGGGTTCCATGAAGACCAAGGCCGTCAAGGATGGCAAACAGTATGTGCTGAACGGCGCCAAAATGTGGATCACCAACGGCACGATCGCGGATGTCGCCGTCGTGTGGGCCAAACTGGACGGCGTGGTACGGGGATTTCTCGTGGAGAAGGGCACACCCGGATTCACGGCTCCAGAAATGAAGGGTAAATTCTCGCTGCGCGCATCCGTGACGAGCGAACTGGTGTTACAGGACGTTCGGATCCCGGAGGAGAACCTGTTGCCACAATCTGGCGGGCTCAAATCGCCCCTCTCCTGTCTGACGCAGGCGCGGTACGGTATTGCCTGGGGCGCGCTCGGCGCCGCGATGGCCTGTTTTGAAGCTTCTGTAAAATACTCGAAGGAACGAATCCAGTTTGAAAAACCGATCGCTTCGTTCCAACTCGTTCAGGAAAAACTGGCCTACATGATTTCGGAAATTACCAAGGCTCAGTTCATGGTGCTTCAGGTGGGCCGCCTCAAAGACAAAGGCACGATGAAGTTTCATCACGTTTCGATGGTCAAGCGAAACAACGTGTACATCGCATTGGAAATTGCCCGGATGGCGCGCGATCTGCATGGCGCCAACGGAATCATTGATGAATATCCGATCATTCGCCATATGATGAATTTGGAATCCGTGAAGACCTATGAGGGTACTCACGATATTCACACGTTGATCATCGGCGAGAGTGTGACCGGTATTCCCGCATACAAGTAAATGAACCTTGGAGTGATGGAGGAGACGTATGGCGCTGTGTAGAAATTGCGGTACTCAAAACAACGATTCGGCTTCCTTCTGTGCCAACTGCGGCACCGTATTGCAGGAATCCTCAGGGATCCAGCCGACCACCCCGACGGCCACCGCGCCGACCGCTGTGACTTCTCAAAGCGCCAGCGGTAAATCGATCGCGGCTTTGATTCTGGGAATTCTTTCCATCGTCAGTTCGTGCGGACCCGTAACAGGAATCATTGCGATCGTTCTTGCCAATCAAGAGTTGCGGGACATCCAAAACGGTGCGGCACCGGAAGCGGGGAAAACCCTTGCCCAAATTGGTTTGTGGACCGGTTGGATTGGCACGATCGCGTGCGGATTGTTCTGGCTGGCCTATATTGGAGTTTTCGTGATCGCGTTGTCGGGGGCCGCCTGGCATTGATCACCACGGCATTACACGAAAAGGGTTGTCATTCGGCAACCCTTTTTCTTTTG
>CAZRTJ010000022.1:0-56005 GCA_964602985.1 uncultured Bacteroidota bacterium | reverse complement strand
GCACCACTCGCACATCCGTCCGGTGGAACGCGTCCTTCCCATGGCCGACCACCACATCGATTCGCTCGATGCCGGCATTCCGAAGAATCGAGATTTGCAAATCCATGAGCGGATGATTCCCGATCGGCAGATTAAAGACGGGGGTTGACGAGAAGACAGGTGCGTTCGCGCTTAGGATAATGGCTTTCACGGATGCTACCTCATTTTAGTGGAATGTCACGGCATGTGCGTGTTAGTTATGACCCAGAGCCCTCTTGCGAAACGTGATCCTTCGGTTGCTCCTCTTCGCCTCCGTGAGCAGTCGCGTGGCGTGGTACAACCATCCAATAAAAGACCACATAACGCAGATCCAAAATCCATATGCTAGCTGCCCCATCAGCAAAGCAACGGTGAGAATGAAAATACTGATATTGCGGCGGGCGATGATATAGGAGACTCTGATATCCCACAAACTGAAGGCATAAATCGACCGTCCCATAGTCCTCAGGAAACCGGAGACTGTACGGCGGTCTATCCAAAATATCGCAAACAGGGCGATACCTCCGACCGTAAAGGGCGATTGCACATCGTGTGCTGACAGGTGCCAGCCAATGGCAAAATACCAGAGAGAAGTTGACCAATAACTTGTCCGATGTTCCAGCCAGCCATACTTCTCTGACTGTCGTATTGTGAGGCGCGCCAACTTGCCGTCGCAGGAATCCAACGTTGTCATAATCCATTCCAGGATCAAGCCCGCCACAATCCAACCGGCGAAAAAGACCGGAACGACCATTACTTGTATCGCGATGATAACGACCGTCAGCATGTTCGGCGTGACCCATGTCTTGCTGAGTGGCTTCACAAGGAGCCAGGTAAATATTGCATCCAACGATATGGCGACAAAATCCAGTACCACCTTTGACTGAGACTTGCTGACGTACCGTTCCAGCGATGTCAGTTCTCGATTATCAGTGACTTTCCGGAACAGGGGTCGTGTGTGACTCTTGAGCGTGTCATCGTACGTGTTGTACTCACTGACGTTGGTTTTTGCTACGATCTCTGGGCGGAGTAGACTGATTGGCAGATCTTTAGATTCATCTACGTCGGTTAGTAGCTCCTTCACGACAGATGAGTGAAGCCGGAGTAACACGGGCGGAGAGGCAGTTCCGTCCTCAATCTGCCGCGGGGAAGGTTTCGAAATAACATCGCGAATTAAGCGATTATCGTAAGCTGCATTGCCATCCAAAAACAAGACATCGGTTCCCTCGGGAAGCGCTTGCTTCAACTCCGTCAAGGAGGTAACAAGACGCGTATGGATGGGAAATCGCGGCTTGAAGTCTCTACGGAACGAGAAATTCTGATCTGAGTCTGCAAACAGAAAAGCTTCGGAGACACCTTCATCCGAGAGTCTTCGCAGTATCCTTTCGCAGAGCGAAACTCCCCAGATCTTGCGACGACTGAAGTCGTTTGTGCAATCCAAGACAGCCACTACTCTATCGACCATTGGAATCTCCCTTGGCGGCTAGAAGTTTCCCGGTTCTCATTTCGGATTCGTATCTTCAGAGGTGTTGAGTAAATAGGCAAGTCTCACGCTGTGCCATAGCCATGTCAAACACATCCAAATGACGGCTATCCCATAGGCATATGGCAATAGCCCGGCGAAAGATCCCACTAGGAGCATAAAGATATCGTTACGCCGCACCGTGAAGAGGTGAACGCGACGATCCAACTCCCGGAAATCCAAGAGGGACCGACCTAGTCTGTGATTACAGTAGTTCAGATTGAGCTTGTCGAGCAGTGGGAGGACCGTCAGCAGAAGGCCGCCAATGCCTTCAAGCGAACTCAATTGGCCTCCCGACAGGGTCCAGCCCAGACCTGAGTACCACCCCATACGAGTTGGCAAGCTCGTCAGGTGATCTACACGGTCCGCGACATGACTGAGTCGAAATGTTAATCGGGCCAACTTGCCGTCGAGGGAATCAAGGACGATGAAGGATGCCGCCAGCAGCAGTCCTGGAATCACCATACCTATCCACAGCAAAGGAATGGCGGCAAACGAGCAAAAAACAGCCGCACCCGTAATGGTATTGGGCGTGATGTTGGTTTTGGCTACCCACCGGGTCATCTCCCGAACCGGGTACTTATATCCATAGGTTGCGATGAATTCCATCGCTCCCTTAAACGTTCTCTCGTACAGATCGTTTTCAATGTGTCGGAGGTTGTCCTCGCTGAACACTTTTCTAAACACGGGAACAACGCTTCGCCTGAGGAATCTAACATACGTGGTCATCTCCGCAACGCTTATTGCGTCCAGGGGAATAGTGTGAAGATTTTTCATGTCCGTAATCGCATCTGACCGTACCCGAATCGCCAGCGGGTCCGTTTCGGACTGAAAAGCGATACGAAGAGGCTTTGTCGATTGTAAGAGAGTCTCCAGTATTCGATCATCATAAATCCCGTCCCCGTCCAATACGATAACATCCACGTTCGGAGAAAATATTTCTCCGCATCCTCCATCATGGAGCGCGGACATCGAGATCCAGTTCAGCTGAACCTTGAAATGTTGAAGGAAATCAGGACGAATGAGCGTCTGCGGATGTTCATCGGGATCGGTGATCACAGTTACTTCTGAAACGCGAAGAATATCCAGCTGACGTACAATTCTTTCCACCAGCGTGATGCTAAATAGCTTCCTGCTTGCCGTGCGCGAACGAGCATCGACGATCACTTTCGGCTCGGTCATTTTGACGGCAGTAATCACTTCGATTCTCCATTTGCGACGGCTTCCTCATTCCCATTACGTCTCCTATGAGGAATTTGAAGCGGTGCGCACGTCAAAACGCCTACTGTCGCCGTGGAAAACTCTTTCTCCAAGGCGGTTCGCAAGGTCTGCCAATCCCTGAACAAGATTCCATCCTTGTACTTCCGGTAGAAGTCAACGGTAGGATAGTGCTCGGATAGCATCCAGGGAAATCTGTTTTTGTAGGGGCCGGCCATTTCACCGACGGGTGTTGAACTCGGTTCAGGTTGTCGATCCGGGAAGCGACGATAGCTAAACTGGGCTGACAAGAACCACTGTCGGAGTAGAACATTTCGCAACAGGCGAAGCGGAGTCAATGCAAACGAGTTCGAGGCTCCACCGATGCTGCGAAACAGGCCCACAAAATACTTCCGCGTGCGTGAGCCCTTTCGAAGCCACTTCCATCCATGATAATCGAGGGCATCGTGGGTAGAATTCACATAAATAAGCAAGGATTTAGGAAATGTTTTCTTCACCCACTGACTTTTATCGGACTGCACCGGATCAGAATCCAAGGGATAACTATTTACGATCACAATGTCGTAGGTTTTTTCTGCGTCGATGCTGGTTTGATATATGTTGGACGCATGCCGCATCGCCTCTGCGTAGGCGCGTCGATAATCTCCCGCATACATCCCACAGAGTTCCCTCTTTGAATTCACAAGCGTATTGATACTGAAAATTGGAGGTAGCCTGCCCGCAAACGATTCGGACGCCATGCGCATATCCCATGAGCCATTGGGCAGGGTCTTTCCTCTGCCTCTTTTTTTGGTAAACCCGTGGAGAAAGGCGATACTTTCAATCCCTGCGATTCCAGGAAGGAAAAGCTTTGCCCCTCCGCCGAATCCATGACAGGAGTGGGGAATGACAACGCTGATGCCAACCAGTACATCGGATTCCACGGCGACCTTGTTGACCACACACGGAAAACCGGCATGAAAAGGCTCCAGTCGTACCATTTCGGATTGAAATGCGTCGTGGCAGAAAACTTCGTACTGGTCGACAATCCCTTCACCCAATTTCTTCGTTTGTTCATCGCGTGTAAGTGTTCGATGAGAGCCCGTGGCAATCAGGAATCGAATTCCTTCCTGACGTATTCCCGCACTGAGTAACAGGTTCAAGACGGATGGTACAATCAGATGAGCGGGGGTCGGCCTGCCTAGATCATCGACTACAATCGTTATCTGCCGCTTGCCTTGGACCATGGAATCAAGTGACGGACCCAATGGCTTTCTGATTGCCTCTTCGATTTTTTCGATCGACAGGGACTGACCGTCAACAGGCTGGAGGACTTCAACATGGTGGGTCTCAGGAAATTCGATGATGCGATCTACATCTCCAAACCATGCCGACGTGCGAAGCACCACAGAATGACGGGAAATACCAGGCGAACTCATATCTTGCGGGAGTTTGCGTGAGGGGAGAATGGACAGAGGATCATATCAGACCGGCAAAAAAAAATCTTGGCAGAAGATAGTGAATTCCGCCAAGATTTTCTATAGCTGAAAAAAAATGCTTATCCGGCTTTCCGCATCGCAGGATTTTGATACAACTGCATGGACCGGGCATACATGCCGGCCGGATTGGTGTGCAGAAGAATGGTCTGCACCATCAACGCCGACATCGTCATTTCCAGATTCTTCAGATCTTCGTGGAAGTCCAATTCCCCGTACTGGAACTCTGTCACGTCGGAGTACCCGACCACGTGTCCGCAGTCAATCATGTGCTGAATGGCTTTGACAAAAAACGCCTTTCGTTCGACGTCTTCGATCATGACCATGTCCATCGCATGCTTGAAGCCTTCGACTCCGTTGCCGTGGAAAACGCGTAACCCGATCGACTCCCCACTGGCCAGGTGATTATCGATTTGCTTGGATATTTCCGTCACGCGCGTACCGGCGATACGAACCTTCATGTCCTCGTCATCGTATTCGGCGTTCTGGTGAATGGCGAGCACGACGCTGGATTCTCGCTGAGCCATCGCGCGCTGCAGAGCCCGCCTGTCAAACACGTTGTCTCCGTTGATCACGACAAAGTCGCCCGTCATCTCTTGACGAGCCAACCACAAGGAGAAGAGATTGTTTGTGACATCATACTCGGAGTTGTAGACGAATTTCAGGGTCAAATCCAGCCCATGAACCGCCGCATATCGACGAGCCGCTTCCTGAAGTTTGTCCATGCGGAAGCCACCGATCAGAACGACTTCTCGAATACCGCAACTAGCCAGCGTCACCAACTGATATTCCAAAATGGTCGTTCCGCCCACGTTGAGCAGTGTCTTGGGAGTCTCGGAGGTTAAGGGAAGTAACCGACTGCCTTGTCCCGCTGCTAGAATGAATGCTTTCAAGTTCGCTCCACTTTTCTTTAGTTGCGAGCGTCTCTTAAGCAATCATTATGCCACAATATTCTCGCAACATTCCGTATGTAAATGCAATAAAAACAGGCACGATTTCTGAGCTTTCCACATTATCGACCTGTTAAACGCAATAAATTGATTGCATGTGCAATAGCGTCCAGACATGGTGGAATTACGTACTGATAATAACTATATCCCGGTGGGAATGCTCACTCCGAGCGCGTTGGCAATCGCATGAATGACCTTTCGTCCGTCGCCGATCGGGTTAAAGGAAAAGGAGGGGGTGAGCTGGTGATTGACATGGGTCGTGAGTCGCTGTGCGGCTTCGCGGGCGGCTTTCGGAAACCGGTCGCTCAAGGAAAAGGAGCGAAGACGTTCGATTCCGGTTCGGCCGTCGAAACGGAATCCCGTCTGTCGCGAAAACTCCCTCATCGCCGCCAGCGCCGCACGACGCGCACAAACTCGGGCGCGGCCTGGATTTGCCGCGCGAACAGCCTCTTCGGCCATTCGCAGTTCGCGCAGTGCCATGTCGAATCCGGTGGCTAATGGAGGATGGCCCATCGCGCCAATCCCGCCTCGAATTCCTCCCGAATCCTGAACGATCCGTTCAAAAACGTAGCATTCCACTCGCTCTGCCACGGGAAGCGTAAGCCGGATACATCTTCCGCCAAATCCTGTATCAGGCCGGTGACTCCGGAAGTTCTTTGGAGATGCATAGAAATGAAATGAGATTCATCGGAGATGATCCGCCGTATCTCGCGCAAACAGACTTCTGTGTTCCCGTATTCATTCAGTCCTCCCCCGCAGGTCACAATGCCGGCCATGCCTGAGCGAAAGGGCAGGTTCTCGACGTCCGCGAGGACGAACAAGATCCGGTCCTGAAGAGCATGTTCGGCGGCCCACCGGTGCGCTTCATACAGCATTCCCAGCGAGAAATCCACGGCGAATATCGGACTTGCGGGGCATGTTCGCGCGAGCGTTTGCGCATAGAATCCATGTCCGGTTCCAATATCCACCGCTGGTCCGCTTCGTGCATATCTTTGAATCCAGTCCTGCATACGGTGTGATTCTTCCTCGTTCGAAAATCGTCGGAAAGCAAGGACCGATAGGATCCACCGGCGCCAGTACTTCTGGTAATTTCGATACACCAGCCTCGAGAAATTGCTGTTCTGTGCTCGGGTGATGCGCGTCGGGCGCTGGGTCAGGAACTCCAGTACGCCCTTGTGGTATCGGTAACAGGTCGCGCAGGCATGGCAGACGACTGCGCCATGGGTGGACCAGTGGGCGGGAAGGGAGTCGTCGCCAAACCACTCCAGAACTTCCGCCGACCGGCACTGCGGGCATTGCAAGAGAGGCAACGAACGGATCAACAGCGGAACATTGGTGGGGGGGTGAAGAAATTCCATCTCCGACATGCGGCGCAACATAGAAATAACTGTGGCCAAAATCCATTTTTCTTTCTACACTCAGCCACTCACGGATTCATAACCACCCACGAAGGAGGATTGCCATGGATGGTGCACTTATTTGCTTTGGCTTTATCGGGTTTTTCCTGTTCATCATGTTTTTGTCGTCTTTCTTTGTCATTAAACAACAGACGGTCGGAATTATCGAACGATTTGGAAAATTTCATCGGATCGCCCAAGCCGGTCTGCGTGTCAAAGTCCCCATCATGGACAAATTGGTCTCCCGTATTAACATGCGTGTTCAGCAGCTGGATGTGGTCGTCGAAACCAAGACGGGCGACGATGTGTTTGTTCATTTGAAAGTCTCGGTCCAGTACTTTGTCATACCGACCAAGGTCTACGATGCGTACTACAAACTGACAAACGTTCACCAGCAGGTGACGTCCTTCGTCTTTGATCTCGTGCGCGCGCGGGTTCCCAAGCTCAAACTGGACGATGTCTTTGAAAAGAAGGACGAAATCGCGGATGCGGTGAAGAATGAACTTCACAATACAATGGAGGATTTCGGATACGACATTCTCAAGGCGCTGGTCACCGATATCGATCCGGATGCGAAGGTCAAGGACGCGATGAACGAAATCAACGCGGCCACCCGTATGCGTATGGCGGCGGCTGAAAAGGGCGAAGCCGACCGAATCCTCAAAGTCAAAGCGGCTGAGGCCGACGCTCAGAGCAAAGCCTTGCAGGGAAAAGGGATCGCCGATCAACGCAAGGCGATCATCGAAGGATTGCGGGATTCCGTGGAGCAGTTCCAGGCGGCCGTCGAAGGGTCGAGCGCGCGCGACGTCATGATGCTCGTGCTCATGACGCAGTATTTTGATACGCTGCAGTCGCTGGGCGAGCACTCCACAACCAATACGATCCTGATGCCCCATTCGCCGGGAGGTCTTTCAGCCATCGCCGATCAAATCCGCGATGCCATGATCACGGCGGGCGAAGTCAATAAGAAGCAGCCTTAAGAGAGCAACGAAATCTGCACCGGCTGATTCGGTTGAATCAGAAGCAAGCTGTTTTCGGGAAGGGCTTTCCAGGAAGGATCGTCTGAGAAGCGTTCCGAGGCGACGACCACTCCCTCCGGGAAGAGCGAACAATGATCGGAATAGTACAGCGTCGCGACTCGCGTGCCGTGATGGAAGCGGGTCGCGACAATGTTTTTTCCATCCGACACGCCCAGATTGGCAACCACTTCGATGCCGGCTTCCTCGGCAAGTGTCCGCAGTTTCTTGAGGATCGCCGCCAAACCCTGCGCCATTTTTTCCGCAGAGATGCTTCCGTCCGCCGACCCGTCGACTTCGCTCAGCCACCAGCCGAAGAGATGTTCGGAATCCGTGTTGCCTTTGAGGTGTTCCCACAGGTCTGGGCGGATCCACCCAGCCAGTTTGGGGAATATCCTGGTTCGAAATTGATCCACGGATCCGTTGTGCATGAACGTGTAGGGTCCGTATGCGAAGGGATGCGTATTGGTGATGGCGACAGGCATCCCAGCGGAGGCGCCTCGCACGTGCGCCAGAATGAGGCCGGATTGTATTTTGTCGGAGATTCTCTCCAGATTATAGTCCGCCCAGATCGGCGCCGTCGATACGTAGACGGCAGGACGATCGGACAAAGCCTTCTGGTACCAGGCGAGACCAAAACCATCGGCGTTCATCGTGCCGGACAACATCTCCCGCGCTTCGTAGCTCTGTCGGAAGAGGGAATGAGGCACGTCCATGATGAAATGGTGAAGGGAGATCGGGGGGCCGGAGTACGCAGCAAAACGACACATCAGATTCGCGGATTCAATACCCGTTTTTTCAGAAGAATGATCTGATCCAGCGCATCCCGCGACAAACCCAACGCCAGCAAAGCGTCCAGATCCAATTCCTCGACCGTGACGGAGAATCCCTCGTCGGATGGGGCTACCATATAGCGGAGATTCTTACTCACGTCGTAAATGGAAATGTCCGAACTCTCGTGAAATCCCTTCAAGTCGCGTTCGAGGAGGTGAATGTCATCCCCAACTTCGTGAAACAAGACATAGTCTTCGGTAAAGAATGGATCCACCGCGATATAGACAGACTTCTTTCCGAGTGTAAACTTGATGCGATCAAACATGGGGCAATATAGACATTTCACTGCGTTCTGTCAAAACGTGAAAAGGCGACCCGAAGGTCGCCTCATTCACAAGAAGGAGGAGAGAGAGTTTTAGGGTGTCAGTCGAACCGTGATTCCCCACAGTTCAGGACTGCTTGGAGGATCGGAGTTCCACTCCTCAAAGGAGTGCGACCCGTCGGTAACATAATAGACAACGTAATCTCCGGCCTCCAGGTATACAGCGTCGTCAAAGATTCGATTCTTCTTTGCGCCTCCTGCATAATCCGTCATGCGGTACGTCATTTCCCAAACGGTCCGACCGGTTTGCGCATTCTTGATCCAGCCATAGTCGTACATGTCTCCGTCACTGCCCTCTCCGATGCACTGGACTCGCACATTTCCTGCCCTAGTCATGCGGAAGGCTTTGGACTTATACGCGTGGTCTCCTACGCGAACCAGGCGAGCCAACTCCGAGGCGTCCTCTTTTTCCGTGTACATTTCGACATATGCCAGTTCGCTGTTGTCGATCAGGCTCAGCGCAATGCCCCACGACGAGGGCTTGAACGGAGGATCGGAATTCCAATCACCGTACGAATGTGATCCATCCGTGACGTAATGGACCCTGTAGTCGCCGGCGGGCAACGAGACCGATCCTTCAAACAGTCGATTCTTCTGCGCGCCGCCCGCGTATCGGGTCTCGGAGTACTTCATCTCCCACACGCGTCGTCCCGACTTGACTTCCGTGATCCATCCATGATCGTACATCTTTTCGTCGCGACCCTCGCCGAGGGCGACGATGTGCAACGTCATGGCTTTCTTCAACGTGATTCCTTTGGACTCGTATCGGGAATCGCCAATTCGAGTCAGGTTCAGAATTTCGGTCTTTTGCGCTTTCCGGTATTCGTGAACGTAGGTCACATCCTTGTCATCGACGGCAAACACGGTCAGGCCCCAATACGATGGATCGAACGGAGGCGCCATGTTCCAGTCATTGGGAGAATGGGAGTCATCGGTGATATAGGTGGCCACGTAATTTCCGGCGGGAAGCGTCAGGATCCCGCTGTACGTCCGGTTTTTCATCGCCCCGCCGCCGTGGACGGTGCTGGCAAACTCCATCTGCCAAATTTGTTTTCCGGTTTTGTCGTGCGTGATCCAGCCATAGTCATACATCTTGTCGTCGGCGCCTTCACCGTTGCAGTAAATGCGGACGCGCATGTCGCGATCCAGAGTGAATCCGCGTTCCAGATAGTCGTCATTTCGCGGACCGACGAGGGAACAGATGCTGCGTCGCCCCGACGCCAATGCCGTACCAAAATTCTTCTTGTCCTCCTCTTTGGCAAGAATGCGAAACTTCCACTGATCGCTGTCTTCGTAGAGGTCACCATCGTCCACAAACACTTTGACCAGGTTCTTGACAAATTCGCCAAAGTACGACGGCGAAGAAATCTTCACGACGCGATGTCCGTAGGTCGAATAGTATGCTTCGTAATTGCCCGGCTTCAGCGACAAGGTGCCTTTGAATTCAATGTTCACTGTGCCCCAGGAGCGGGAGACATTATCGGGATTCATCGTCCACACGACTTCGCGCGTATCTGCATTCAATATCCACCCGTAGGCGAACATCGGCGACGTCCGGTTCCACTTCTCCGATCGATACTTGACACCCACCGCGTCTATGAAGACAGAGGTGGCGCTGCTCACTGAGAAGGATTTCGAGATCAATTGTTCCGCCTCAAAATCCTTTAAATCCACGACGGCATATTGAGCAAAAGAGGTCGAAGTCAGGAAGGTTGTAAAAACCAGAAATCGCATCAAAAGTGCCTTTAAGTTGCTGTATTTTCTTGCGTTTCTCACCGTTTGACTACGCATAACAATAATGGGATGTTTCGCGTGACAAAAAAAAACCTTCCCATGCCAATAAAGTTGAGCGCGGGAAGACAAAGCGCAAGTGATTGTTTATACTACTCTTGCGTCAGGGAGGCCTTGGTGTATTCTCGTCGCATGAGTGCGATAGAGGCGATGGAAATTTCCTTCGGACAGACAGCCTCGCATTCCCGATGGTTGGAGCATTCTCCAAAACCAAGTTCGTCCATTTTGTGGACCATGTTCAATGCGCGTGATTTTCTCTCCGGATGTCCTTGAGGGAGGTGGGCGAGTTGTGCGATCTTTGCCGATACAAAAAGCGAGGCGGACGCATTGGGGCATGCCGCTACGCACGCTCCGCATCCGATGCATGCGGCCGCATCCATCGCCTTTTCAGCGGACGGCTTGGCGATGAGAATGGCATTGCCATCCACAGCGGCGCCGACGTTGACAGATGTGTACCCACCCGCGGCGATGATGTGGTCGAGCGCCGAGCGATCGACGACCAAGTCCTTGACGACGGGAAATGCCTTTGCACGCCAGGGCTCGATGGTGATCGTCTGGCCGTCGCGGAACTTGCGCATGTGAAGCTGACAAGTCGCCGTTCCTTTTTCCGGACCATGCGCGATGCCATTGATCACCAGACTGCACATGCCGCAAATTCCCTCCCGACAATCGTTGTCATACTCCAATGGATCGGCGCCTTTCTTGATCAGTTGCTCGTTCAAGGTATCCAGCATCTCCAGAAAGGACATATCCGTTGAGATGTCCGTCACGGTGTGGCTTTCCATGCGACCCTTGTCGGAAGAGCTTTTCTGTCGCCAGATCTTCAGATGCAATGTGAGTTTCTTGCTTTCCATGAATCGACTCCCGCTACTTGTAGCTTCGCTGTGTGAGTTTCACGTTTTCGAATGCCAGGGGTTCCGTATGCATCTCAGGCGCTTGTCCTTCGCCTTTGAATTCCCACGCTCCGACGTAACAGAAATTGTCATCATCCCGCCTGGCTTCGCCGTCGGCGGTTTGGTATTCCTCCCGGAAGTGTCCGCCGCAGGATTCATTGCGATGGAGGGCGTCGGTAGCCATGAGTTCTCCCAGCTCGATAAAGTCGGCGACGCGTCCCGCGAACTCGAGGTTCTTGTTCAGCAGATTGGGGTCACCCGCGACGAGGACGTTCTTCCAAAATTCATCTTTGAGGCGCTGAAATTCTCCGATGGCCTTTTTCAACCCGTCGGCGGTTCGTGACATGCCGACGTAGTCCCACAGGATCCGTCCGCATTCGCGATGGAATTCCAGAACGGTCTTGCTACCCTTGATGTGGAGAATTTTCCCGAGTCGCGTTCGACAGAATTCCGCCGCTTCCTTGAACTCTGGCGCATCGGCTGTGACTTTCGGCAATTCCGACGTGGCGAGGTAATGACCGACCGTGTAGGGAATGACAAAGTATCCGTCGGCCAGTCCCTGCATCAACGCGCTGGCGCCCAGGCGATTGGCCCCGTGGTCGGAGAAGTTCGCTTCTCCGAGGACATGCAGTCCGGGGATCGTGGACATGAGATTGTAATCGACCCACAGTCCGCCCATGGTGTAATGAACGGCCGGATAAATACGCATGGGGACTTTGTATGGATTCTCGTCGGTGATACGCTCGTACATGTCGAAGAGATTGCCGTACTTGTCGCGAATCTCCGCCTCTCCCACTCGCTGGATGGAATCGCGAAAGTCCAAATACACGGACAGTCCGGACTCACCGACTCCGCGTCCTTCGTCACAGACGTTTTTTGCATTTCGCGAGGCCACGTCGCGCGGCACGAGATTTCCAAAACTCGGGTAGCGTCGCTCGAGGTAATAGTCCCGTTCGTCATCAGGAATCTCCGAGGGCGGGCGTTTGTCGCCTTTGTTCTTGGGAACCCACACGCGGCCGTCATTGCGCAGACTCTCGCTCATCAGGGTCAATTTCGACTGATGATCGCCGCTCACCGGTATGCACGTCGGGTGAATCTGCGTGTAGCACGGATTGCCAAACAGGGCGCCGCGTTTGTATGCGCGCCAGGCGGCGGTAACATTCGAATTTTTCGCGTTGGTCGAGAGATAATAGGCATTGCCGTAGCCGCCTGTGCAGAGCAGGACGGCGTCGCCGACGTGCGACTCCAATTCGCCGGTGACCAGATTGCGCGTGATGATACCGCGCGCTTTTCCTCCCACGATCACCAGATCGAGCATTTCCCGTCGGGCAAAAAGTTGCACGCGACCTTCGTGCACTTGTCGCATCATGGAGCCGTAGGCGCCCAACAACAATTGCTGGCCCGTCTGACCGCGCGCGTAAAATGTGCGCGAGACCTGTGCGCCGCCAAACGAGCGATTTTCCAGTTGTCCGCCGTATTCCCGGGCAAATGGGACTCCCTGGGCAACGCACTGATCGATGATGTTGGCGCTGACCTGCGCGAGGCGATACACGTTGGCTTCGCGCGCGCGATAGTCGCCGCCTTTGACCGTGTCGTAGAACAATCGCCAGACGCTGTCCCCGTCATTCGGATAGTTCTTGGCGGCGTTGATGCCGCCCTGCGCGGCGATGCTGTGGGCGCGGCGTGGAGAATCCTGGATGCAGAAACTCTTGACGTTATAACCGAGTTCGGCGAGCGATGCCGCGGCCGCGGCCCCTGCCAGGCCTGTTCCGACGACGAGCAGGGTGTACTTTCGCTTGTTTGCCGGGTTGACGAGTTTCATTTCGAACTTATGTCGATCCCATTTTTCCTGGATGGGTCCGCTTGGAATTTTCGCATCAAGTTTCATAACACCTCTCTAATGGCGGCTAAATTGGCTTTGCAAAATAAATCCACGCGGGCATCACGACGAATCCCACAGACACGACGACGGCGACCAGGATCCCGACGCCATAGATGATCGGAGAATATCGCGGATGGTTGACGCCGAGCGACTGGAATGCACTCCAGAATCCGTGGCGAAGATGGACGCCGAGGAGGATCATGATTGCGGAGTAACTCATGACATAGACCGGATCGCGGAAGACCTCCATCACGAGTCGATATAAATCGCGCATCACGACGCCGCCGACCACCGTCTCGTAATACGGACCGAACTTGAACGTCTTCAGGTGAAGAACGACGAACACGAACAGGAGGATGCCGGTGTAAATCATCGACAGCGAGGCGATGGACTTGCGGCTGACGCCGCCGGCGTTGCCGGTTTTGACATACGATTGGGGACGGGCACGGCGTTTGTTAGTCGCGATTTGCATCCCGGTGAATGCATGGATCAGGAAGGCGACCACCAGTCCACCTTCGAGCACGTACAGGATAGTGCCCATCTGCATCAGCTTGTAGGTGTACTGGTTGAACGCATCTGAACCGACGAACAGAAGCAGGTTGCCGATCAGGTGCGAGATCACGAAACCTGAGAGGGCAATGCCGGTCACTCCTGTCATGATTTTCTTGCCTACGGACGACGTGGCGAGGCGGTAGAATGGCACCATGAAGCGCTCCGTTAGAATAGTAGAACTTGGAAGGGCAATTGAAGTCAGTGTGTATTGAAGAAAACGCGATACAAAATCCTGTCCAATATCCATTGCTGAGCGACAAAAATCAATAGCGGACGTCAGGTTTTACAGGGCGATGGATGTGTTTCATCGACGTTCATCTGGGGTCAGGATTTGCCGATGGGGGTGAAGCAGGTTGCGTCTTTCGGGTGTTGACATTAGGCACACAATGAGCTACACTTGATGCAGTCATGAAGCGTTTCATCTGGGACCCCGCCAAGAACCGGCTAATGAAGAAGACGCGCGGGGTCAGCTTCGAGGATGTGGTGTTCTGCATTGAAAATGGAAAGCTGCTGACGATTCTGCGGCATCCTAACGTGAAGAGATATGGGAACCCGCGTTTGTTCGTCATTGACATTAATGGATATGCCTGGGTGGCGCCTTTTATCGAGGATGAAAGAACGATAGTCCTTAAGACCGTTTTTCCCAGTCGGAAATTGACCCATTTGCTCTTACGAGGAAAGGACAAGTAATGAAAACCAGGCTTTCGCGAGAAGAAAAAGCGGTATACGACTCGATCGAACACGGCGAATGGGTGGAGATCGACGATCCTGCCAGAGAAAAGCGCCGATATCGATCGTATGCCGAAGCGGCCATGAAAAAGTCGAAGCGTATCAATATCCGCCTTTCAGAGGCCGATCTCGAAAGTCTCCAGAGGAAAGCTCTCGAAGAAGGACTTCCGTATCAGACCCTGATCAGCAGCGTTTTGCACAAATACGTCAGAGGCAAATTGCAGGAGGCTTGAGAGTGGTAGCGGCCTGCGCAAAGTCCCAGTCGTCCGATCCTTGTTCGCTGCGGTCGGTAGGTTTGTGAAGAATGAAGTCTGGACAACACGCCGGCAGTGATTTGACTATTTTGGCGACGAGTCTATTCTGGCAGAAACCCCACGCCCGGATTTCGTAAGGATCCCAGATGCAATCGGTCAAGGGAGGCGACATGGCCAACACGTTTTCGCAAATCTACATCCAACTGATTTTTGCCGTTAAATGACTTGCGAATCACATCCCGGTGCCGCGCAGTATCCGAACAGCTATGCACGCGGTCAGAATTTCCCGATCGGGGTGAAGTAAACAGATCATCTCATACGAACAAGATTAAGAAGGAGGAATCATGATTCGTGGACTTCTAATGTGTTTGCTTGTGGCCGGCACGACGGTCGCCCAGACCAATGCACCGATTCTGCGCATCGAAGCCGGTATGCACACTTCGAAGGTTAATAGTGTCGATGTGGATGCGGAGGGTCGGTATGTCGTGACGGGATCCGACGACAAAACATGCCGAGTGTGGGACGCCAACAGCGGCCAACTGATCCGCGTCTTGCGGCCGCCCATGGGTGCGGGTACTGAAGGAGAGATAGTCTCTGTTGCCATCTCCAGCGATGGCAGCATCGTAGCCTGCGGTGGCTTTACGGGACTTGAATGGGACCAGTCCGGGAGTATCTATGTCTTCGATAGAGCGGGCGGAAGGATGGTACGGCGAATTGTCGGCCTTCCAGCCGTGATTCTTCATCTGCGGTTTTCCAAAGATAACAAACATCTGGTCGCGACCCTAGGCGGGGGTGGTGTTCGAGTATACGATACTTCCACTTGGACTCTGACAGCCGAGGATTTCTACATGGCACCCAGCTACGGCGCCGATTTTGATCTTTCGGGCCGTCTGGTCACAACTTGCTTGGACGGTTATATTCGAGTATATGATGTCAGCCAAGTGTCTGGGACTTTGATGGTCCCCACGTCCAAGTCCACGCCAGTCAGCGGTATGCAGCCTTTCTCTGTTGCATTCTCACCAGACGGTTCGATGATTGCAGTTGGATTCTATGACGGGCCAAGAGTTGATGTCTTTTCCCTTTCGGGCAACTCACTCTCTCACAGCTTTTCTCCGAAAATCAAAGAAGCCAAAGTTGGCAATCTGGCATCAGTTTGCTGGTCATCCGACGGGCATTACCTGTACGCGGGCGGTGTAGTCGTCGAGAAGGAGCGGTTCCTGATTCTTCGGTGGCGGGACTGGGGGCGGGGATTGATGGAAGAGTTGCCTGCCGCGGAAAACACAATCACGAGTATTCGGCCAATGGCAGATGGAAAAATTGTTTATGGTGCGGCTGATCCTACGTTTGGAGTGCTTCGGGCCGATGGGACTCGATTGCTCATAATGGAAAAACCAATTGCCGATTTTAGGAACCAGGCTCAGGAATTGCTCATCAGTCCTGCCGGGACTGACGTTAGTTTCGGATATGAACAACTCAAAAAGGGACAGGCTCGATTCCAGATGTTGAGCCGCGAACTGCTCTTGGATTCAAAAGATCAAAAGTTGACATCTGCATTGACTAAATCAAAAAAGATCAAAATTGAAGATTGGCAGAACTCAGCGGTTTTGAAATTGAACAAACAATCATTGCCTCTTCAAGAACTGTCGCGTTCGCTGGCTATATCTCCGGACGAGCGGAGTTTCGTCATAGGCTTGGATCACTCCATTTGTCGTCTTGACGCCTCAGCCGCCGCAATATGGTGCTTGCCGCGGCCTACAGCATGGGCATTGAATATCTCTGCGAATGGCAAGCTTGTCGTCGCGGCGTACGCCGATGGCACGATCCGCTGGCACCGGTTGAGCGACGGAAAGGAACTGCTGGCTTTCTTTCCGCATGCCGACAAGAAACGCTGGGTCCTTTGGACTCCGTCTGGATATTACGATGCCTCGCCGGGAGGTGAGGATCTTATCGGATGGAGCGTAAACAACGGAAAAGATATCGAAGCGGATTTCTATCCTGCCTCAAAGTTCCGCAGCGTCTATTATCGCCCGGATATCGTATCAATGGTACTGGAGACACTGGATGAAGAACAGGCCATCGCCTCGGCCAATGCGGCGTCAAACAGGACAAAACAGGAGGTCAAGATTGAGAATCTGAGGCCTCCCGTCCTGGTCATTACCCACCCTGCGTACGGCGAGGAAGTAACTTCCAACGCGGTAACTCTCAAATACATGGTCAAAACACCGGCTAACGATCCAATTAGTGGAATCAAAGTACTTCTCGATGGACGTCCCGTGGCCTCGGAACGGGGGATGAAGGTCATGTCCGGTGTCAGTTCAGAAATCCAAGTTACCATCCCCCAACACGACTGCGACGTATCGTTGATCGCCGAAAATAGCGCGGGCACGAGCGAACCGGCGACGATCCGTCTGAAATGGGCGGGCAAAACGTCGGAGGAATTTGTCGTCAAACCACGACTGCACGTATTGGCTATCGGCGTGAGCCAATACCAGGATAAAGAACTGACGCTGGGTTTGCCTGCGAAGGACGCGTCGGATTTCGCGGCGGCGATGAAGTTGCAGGGCGGGTCCCTGTACCGGGAGGTCGTGACGAAAGTTCTGACCGATCAGACCGCTACGAAAAACGACATCCTCGACGGGCTGGAGTGGATACAGAAGGAGACAACGAGCAAGGACATTGCCATGATCTTTCTCGCAGGTCACGGCGTGAATGATCAGACGGGCATATTCCATTTTCTTCCCGTGGACGCGAACACAGAAAAGATCAAACGCACCTGCCTTCCGTTTTCGGATATTGTAAACACCGTCTCGTCGATCGCGGGCAAGGTGATCGTTTTCGCAGACGCGTGTCATTCGGGGAATATCATGGGTACGCGGCGCGGAGCCGCCGATATCAATGCGGTAGTCAATGAACTTTCGTCGGCGGAAAACGGCGCGGTGACATTCACCTCCTCGACCGGCAAGCAGTTTTCGCTGGAAGACAAGGCGTGGGGTAATGGCGCTTTCACCAAGGCTTTGATCGAGGGCTTATCCGGCAAGGCAGACTACAAGGGAACCGGGCGGATCACGGTGAAGATGCTCGATCTGTATGTGAGCGAGCGGGTAAAGGAATTGACGAAAGGCCAGCAGTCACCGACGACGGTGATCCCGCCGAACGTGCCGGATTTTCCTGTG
The DNA here is from genome assembly GCA_964602985.1 of uncultured Bacteroidota bacterium. Taxonomy (GTDB): domain Bacteria; phylum CLD3; class CLD3; order SB21; family SB21; genus CAYZJB01. Next base: position 37,979 of record CAZRTJ010000022.1, on the reverse strand, counting down.
GTGACGTTGAAATAAACATGCAACCCCTACGGGGTTGATGACTGGTCTTACAGGTGATTGGCTTAATACATGGAACGCCTACGGCGTTCATGTGGAACTCGATAGATGATCCGACTGGGGAATCCCGTAGGGATTCCAGGTATCAACAAACGAAACGCAAGAAAGAGCGACGAACCCCGTGAGGGGTTCCATGTGTCTTATACAAGGGCGGTGCACGAACATGCAACCCCTACGGGGTTGATCATGGGATGGCGCTACATCGATCAAATACATGGAACGCCTACGGCGTTCTTGGGATGCACATACTCTGAATGGGAATTCCGTAGGGATTTCATATGTTATTAATGGGGTCATGAAATAGTTCGTTTTTTTAGTTTGCGGCATAACGCGTATTTGTATGATGAAAATACTTTTTAACTATTTCCGGTTGATGCTGCCGACGGCGAAGATATCGTCTCACATTGCCAACCAGTTCTTCAGCATGACGCGCACGTTTCCTTCCAACGGCATTGGCCTTGACGTCATGATTGAGCATCTCATCGGGATTCAGTTCCGGAGCATAGGCTGGCAAATAAAACAAGTGAATGGCGTTCACGTGCTGCTTCAGCCATTGCTTCAATTTTTTGGAACGATGCGCCGGATGCCCGTCCACGATCAAAAATACTTTACGCCGGTTTTGGCGAATCAAGCGTTTGAGGAACTGAATAAAGACGTCGGTCGTAAAGCGATGTTTGAACACCATAAACATCAAACGTCCCTTATTGGTGATGGCCGAGATCATATTGCCCCGAAAGCGTTGTCCGGTTCCTTCAATCACGGGCGTTTGACCGCGGGGAGCATAACTGCGACCGCTCTGGTGATCCGAACGCATGCCCATTTCATCGCCCCAGTAGATGTCGGCGCCTTCTTGATTGGCTTGCTGGCGAATTTGAGGATAGCTCTCCTTGAGCCAGCGTTTAATTGCTTTCGGGTCCTGTTCATACGCTCGGCGTATGGGTTTCTGAGGCGTAAAGCCCCACTCGGCCAAATAACGCCCGATCGTCCAAACCGAAACATGGATACCATACCGCTTCGCGATCAAGCGCTGCACCGCTTCCCGCGTCCACAGGTAAAATGGCAATTTGATTTGATCCGGTCGTTTATCCACAATCGTTTTGGCAACCCAGGCAGCCTGCTTGGGGTTCAAAGAACGGCTGCCGCGCGGCCGGCCTTTGGGCTTTCGTTTAAGCGTCGCGGAACCTCCTTGACGATAGGCTTTGACCCAATTGCCTACGGCTTTCCGGCTGACCCCAAAAACTTCAGCGACTTCTTTTTGTTTTTTACCGCTCAAAACCGCCTTCACTCCCTTATGGCGCAGGTCTTCTTGAGCGATAGACGGCAACGAACGGGCATCTCGTGTTTTCATAACACAAGATACGATATTTAATTCATGAAAGCGAACTATTTCTTGCTCTTATAAATAACGTGCGAAACACAAGAAGAACGATGAATCCCGTGAGGGGTTCCATGTGCCGGGCGAGCTGCGACGCACGAACATGCAACCCCTCCGGGGCTGATGACTGGTCTTACAGGTGATTGGGTTAATACATGGAACGCGTACGGCGTTCATGATCGAGTCAAAGTGTTGTGCCTGGCGACCTGATAAGGATGATAAAAGGCATCCTACGATCATAGAATGAATGAACAAAAGAAGAAATCCGACCCCGATGGGGTCGCACTCTACCTGAGAGTACATATATGTGTAGAACAAACATAGGAGGAAATCGCATGAAATGGTTATCCGGTTTTGTGATGATTCATTTGGTTACCGTTACGATGGCTATTGCTCAGAAGCCAGAGGTGTTTTTGCAGACGGGACATTCTAACAAAGTCACATCTATCGCATTTTCCCCGGATGGGAAATATGCGCTTTCAGGTTCTCATGACAAGACGTTAAAGTTGTGGAATGCTGAGAGCGGCAAAGAAATACGTACCTTGGAGGGACATTCTTACGGGGTCACATCTGTCGCATTTTCCCCGAACGGGAAATATGCGCTATCAGGCTCTGATGACAAGATGCTAAAGCTGTGGGACGTTGAGGGAGGCAAAGAAATACGGACATTTGCGGGACATTCTTACTTGGTCAGATCTGTCGCATTTTCCCCCGATGGGAAACATGCGCTATCAGGATCCGGCGACAAGACTCTAAAGTTGTGGGATGTTGAGGGCGGCAAGGAAATGCGGACGTTCGCGGGACATTCTGACTGGGTCAGATCTGTCGCATTTTCGCAGGATGGGAAATATGCGCTGTCAGGTTCTAAAGACAAGACGATGAAGTTATGGGATGTTGCGAGCGGTATAGAAATACGGACATTGGCAGGACATTCTAGCGATGTGACATCTGTCGTCTTTTCCCCGAATGGGAAATATGCGCTATCAGGCTCTGATGACGAGACGCTAAAGTTGTGGGATGTTGAGAGTGGCAAGGAAATACGGACATTTGCAGGACATTCTCACTGGGTCAATTCTGTCGCATTTTCCCCGGATGGGAAATATGCGCTATCAGGTTCTACTGACAAGACGCTAAAGTTGTGGGATGTGAAAAGCGGCAAAGAGATACGGACATTCATGGGACATTCTTTCCAGGTCTCGTCTGTCACCTTTTCTCCGGATGGGAAATATGTGCTGTCAGGGTCAAGTGACTGGAGAAGCTCAAGTGACTATACGTTAAAACTCTGGGATGTTGAAAGCGGCAAGGAAATACGGACATTGGCGGGACATTCTGGCTGGGTCAATTCTGTCGCATTTTCCCCGGTTGGAAAATATGCGCTATCAGGTTCCTATGACAACACGCTAAAGTTGTGGGATGTTAAGACAGGCACAGAGCTGGCATCTTTCGTGTCATTTTTCGACGGCGAATGGGTTGTTATGACTCCCGATGGCTATTTCAATTGCTCTCCCAATGGCGCGAAAAATATCAATATTCGAATCGGGAACTCAGTTTATTCCATCGACAATTTCTTTGAGACGTACTATCGTCCGGACATCGTCAAAGCCCGGCTTTCCGGCAAGGATCTGACAGATCTCAAGATCACCTCGGATATTACTAAAGGCGTGAAACTGCCGCCGACGGTTACGATGAAAGCCCTCCGCACGAGCGGTCAGTTTGTGGAGTTGTCCTATTCCGAAGAAAAAGACCTCGCAATCACCGGCGGTACCATCAAGCTGAGAATCATAGCTACGAATACAGGCGGTGGGCTCAAAGGCGTGCGGCTTTTTAATAATGGCAAAGCCGTCGGAGAGAATATCCGCGCCTTCAAAGCGGTGCAGTCGGAAAATATGTTTGAGCAGGAATTCACCGTCGCGTTGACCGAAGGTGAAAACAAATTCAGCGCGGTGGGGTTCTCCGAGGACATGAGCGAATCAAACCCGGTAACGTCGTTCGTCACATACAAGCCCGTGGCATGGACCAAACCGAACATGTACGTTCTGGGCGTGGGGATCAATGAATACCGAAATTCCAAATACAATCTGAATTACTGCGTGGGCGATGTGACCGGCTTCGTGGAGGTCATCCTGCCGAAAGCGAAGAAGCTATTTACGAACGTTTACACGACGACCATCACCAATCGCGAAGCGACGCGAAGCAATGTGATGAAAGCGCTGGCGGACATTCAATCCAAGGCGAAACCCGAGGACGTGCTGATCATCTTCTATGCCGGTCACGGCATCGCGCTGGATGCGGAAGTGGAAGGTGCGATGAAGAACGAATTTTTCTACGTACTAAGTGATGTCACGCAGATGACCGATCCGCTCAAGTGTACGCAGGATGGCATTTCAGGAACAGAAATGCGCAAGGCGCTATCGGGAATCAAAGCTGGCAAGCAGGTGATGTTTGTGGATGCATGCAATTCGGGTGCGTTCGCACAGCAATTCGCCGTGCGTGGAGCCGCCGAAGAAAATGCGCTGGCCAAGCTCAGCCGTGCGACGGGTTCGGTGATCTATGCGTCCACCACGAAGGAACAATTTGCGACAGAGTTCAAAGACCTGCAGCACGGGGCGTTCACCTATGTTCTGATTGATGCGCTAAGCGGCAAAGCCAGCCTGGCCAATGGCCAGATCACGGTGTCGAGCATCAAAGCCTTTGTGGACGATCAGATACCCGTGATCACAAAGAAATACAAAGGCGAAGAGCAGTTTCCGACGACGTTCATCTGGGGTCAGGACTTTCCGATCGGGGTGAAGTAGGACGTCCAGTTTGGCTGCCCTACGTATCCGGCCGTCTCGATACTCGACCGCTGGCGGATACTCGACTAAGTTGAAGAGGATGCGGAAGGCGTTCCACGATCACGAAGTTTGATGACATTTACGCCGCGCTTCAGCGCGGTGTAAAAACAAAACAACAAATTTACGGGGCTTTAGCCCCAAAGGATGAGGCACGTGATATTGGGCTAAAGCCCGAATAGTTGGTGAACGCTTTTTGATCCCCAGGCTAAAGCCTGGGGTAATGGCGTGATGAATTCTTGACAGGGAGGATGCCGAAGGCATCCCACATTTGCAGAACGAACGAAGAAACAGATTCGACCCCGACGGGGTCGTACGGAAATTCGAATGATGCACGAAAGTACCCTCACCAATGGGCGGCCGCAAGGCGCGGATCAGTTGGCCGCCGCGAAAGTTCTTGAAGAGGCAGGATGACGAAGAAAGAGTGAAGGAATGTTCCAAAATTCAAGCCAAGGAGACACATGCGTATTATGCTTTTTGTGGGCATCGTGTGGATTTCATGTAGTTCGTTGCATGGGCAGGAACCGTCTTGGATTAAACTAAAAGGTTGGATGAAGGATACCCTTTGCGCTGTTGGCGCAGCTGAAGCGTTCTCCGTTGAACGCGGCATGATAAAAGCGGAAGAGACAGCGCGAAAAGAGCTGAGCTGGGAGATCAGTAATCAATGGCAAACATTTCTGTCCATGCTGGGTGAAACGACAAGAATGGTAGCATCTGTGGAGGACCAGCAACTCGCGAATGCGATCGCGGAGGAAGAACAAAACTCGATCGCCATGGTGATGCAAGGTGTAATGAGCAACGCGGCCAAGGGGCCATTCTGGGTATCAGACGGGGGAGCCAAGAAAAAAACCTATTGTCGTGTGTCTGTTCCAGCTCACATCGTCGATCAAACGTTTAGTGCTGTCTTGGAAGAAGGTGCATTTGCAAAGACGTTGGGAATAGCGACAGACGATTTCAAGAAGATATACGGCGGCGCGTTTGATCAGTGGAAAGCTTTGCGGAGTCAAGAGTGAGCAAATCAAGCTGGTGGGGAGATCCCGGCTGGATTGCGTAAAGCGCTTGTCTCGACCATCAACCTATGCCAGCGGTTTGCGGTTTGGTTGCTTCCTATGGTGGTAAAGTAGTCAGCGTGGAGACACTTCCCTGCGATTCAGCGCAGGGTAAACAGCTCCAGCTCTCGGGGGGCGGTTGCACCAACCGCCCCAGGCTGACAGTCTACAACTCGACCTTGATTCCGAGCGTCGGAGTCATTGTGAACCCGCGCTTCTCCACATTCCCGTCCTGATATTGGAAGAATTCCTCGTTCACGTTGAGCCGGCCGTACAAGTTGAGGATGTCGACGAAACTGACGATCGCGAAATGGCGAAACTGCTTGCGATAGTCGACCCGCACGTTCCACGTGTGAAAATCGTCGAGGCGATCGCGATTGTTGCCCGTGACTTCCTTCGAGTAACGGATCCGATTGGGATCGCTTAAGACATTGGCGTGTACGATATACGCATCGGTCGGCCGCCCTGTGGCGTACTTCCATTTTGTCGACATCGACCACTCCTGGTTCCACTGATAACCGAAGAGGATATTCAAAATATTCGGCTGGCTGAAGTCGGAGGCGTACGAACCCGTGCCGTCGTGGTCGTTGCGCCGGCTGACCATGCGGGAATAGTTGAACTGTCCGTACCATTTGTGCGCAAACCGTTTCACGATACCCACGTCCACTCCGCGGGCCCAGCCGTCGCCGTCGTTGGTTCGGAGATTGGTGGTCCGATCGGGCCGCACGATCAGATCGTCAAACGTCTTGTGATACCCCTCGAGCGTCACCTTCCAGTCATCACCGAAGTAGCGCGAGATCCCCGCGATGACATGAGTGGCTTTTTGATTTTTCAATTTCGCATTCCGAATATCCTGTCCGATGATCTCGAACTCCGGCGTCTGAAAGTACATGCCCGCCGCGCCATTGAGGGTCGTTCGGTCGTCGAGCAGATAGCTGACACTCACCCGCGGAGAGACATAGGCGTTCCTGTTAAACGTACTGTATTCGTAACGGACACCGGGATTGAACGTCACGTAGTTGCCGACGGTGTACGAAATCTCGGTGAAGGCCGCACTGTGTGACGCGTCGTCTGCACGCGAGAATTGGTTTGCGTCGGGTCGCGCACCAGGTACAGCTGATTGGGGTCCGGGCGATAGTCGTCGGAATCAAAGGTGTACGTGGTGTCCAATCCGTTCTGCGTAAAGCGATAGTCGAGGAGGAAGCGGTTGGCCTCCGCGCCCGATCGCCAGGTCAGCGAAGGTGTGACGACGTAGGTCCATTCCGACTTGCCGCCGAATTGCGTCTCGCGATTGTCCTCATTGTACACATCCGGTCGCGTGCGGACATTGTCTCTGGTGGGAATCAGGCCGCCGATCGTGTCGGTGTATGCATAGCCGAAATGCAGGGGATTGTCGAGGTGACTGGCGTAAACGGATGTTTGCAGAAAACTTTTTGAACCGGTCAGGGTGCGCCAGTTGATCCCGGCGAGAAACTTGTTCTCCTTCACTCGCCCCAGGTCATTTCCGTACAGATTCTTGGAGTCGAACACATGAGAGAGTCGGCGATTGAATGCGTCCCACGCGTAGATTCCGAGCAGAGAGATTTTGTTGGTGGAATTCAAGTCGGTGGTCGTCTTCAGAATGACGTCCGTGTAGCGCGGATGTCCGAGGTCGCCCTGGCCGGTCCACGTGAGAATGCGCTGAAAATCCTGATGCCGCGCGGAGAAGAGGATGCCCGTGTTCTTGTGAAAGCGGCTCGGTCCGTCGTAATTCACTTCCCAGCCGATGACGTCCACCGTACCGTCGACCGTCGCGTTTTCGCGATTGCCTTCCTTGATCGTCAGATCGACGAGCGACGCGTTCCTCCCGCCGTACCGCGCGCCAAATCCGCCGGCCTGAAAATTGGCGCTCTCGATCAGTCCGGGCGTAAAGATGCTGAATCGACCGCCCTGCGCTTCCTGCTCCTCCGTTCCGCCGTCGAAATGCGAAACTTTGGAGAAGGGGATGTTGTCGATCAGGACGATGTTGTCGCGAGGACTGCCGCCGCGAACGGCAAACGAGGAAAACTCTCCACCGGAGGAACTCACGCCGGGCAGGGTCTCGATGGCGCGAAAGATATCGCCCGTCGCGCCGGGGCTGCGCCGGATTTCTTCGCGGGAGTAATTGTAATTTGACACGGGCGACTGCCGGTTCTGCTGGAAGGCTCCGGCCACGACCGTGACCTCTTCTCCTTCGATCGACGACTCAATCATCTCGATCTCGCGTACGACCGTCATCTTGCCGCGGACGACGCGCACGTCGTTTTCGGTGAAGCTATTGAAGCCGATGAAATCCACTTGCAACGAGTACACATTTTCCGGAACGCGCGGCAGTGTGTAGACACCTTCGAGATTGGTCGTGGCCCCGTACGACGTTCCGATCAGTCGCACATTGGCGCCGGGTAAGGGCTGTTTGCTGAGTTTGTCGACGACTTTGCCTCGAATCTGTCCTTCGTTTTGAGCGAAGAGGCCGACCCACGGTAAGATGAAGAGCGCGAGAAACTTCTGCATGCTTTCCTCCATTTGGGTTTGAAGTTCAATGAGTGAAAAGTAATGGGCGCAAGCTGGATCGTGCGACGCCTGGTCGGCGAGGGGCGTCCGGGCGTCGGCCAATGGACGCTATCTGAACATTGTTCAATTGAAAAGCGAAAAAAGGGCAGTGTGCTGATTTCAACGAACTCATCCTGTGGCGTTTAGTAAACATTGTTCAATAAATCGCAAAAAAATTGATGTCTCTTGACGTGACCGGTAAATGTCATCGCTGGTTCCACCTTCATTTCTTGAATGTGTACAGAAAGAATTCAATGACGGTTCCTGCAAACGCTTCGAAATGCTCTGCCGGTACGGGGAGCTGATTGCGGATCATGAGGGAAACCAGGCCGTGCACCATCGACCAGATCGCGCACGAAACTGTCGTCTGATCGAAACCCGGAAAATATCCCGCTCTCAGACATTCACCGATCAGATCGTTCAGGGCATTCAATGATTGCTCGCCATAAGACGGTGTGCCCCCCGACGAATCGTTGTGGCTCTCCGGTGCAGGCATGAGGAACATGATCTCATAGTAATCCCGTTTCTCGACGCCAAATCGCACATAGCGACGCCCCATTTCCGCCAGCCGCCGCAGCGGATCCGGAATCGGCGCCGCCAACGCCGCCTGCTGTTCCACCAGGAGCTGACGAAACCCTTCGTCGCACAGGCTCTGCATGATCTCGTCCTTGTTGGTGAAATACAGATAAATCGCGCCCGGACTCACGCCAACATCCTTCGCAATGCGCCGCATCGTGATGTTGTCATATCCATATTTCAGGAACAGTTGTTGGGCCTTCTTCAAAACCATCGGCCGGATGTCTTTTCGTTCGGATTCTCTTGGTCGTGCCATGTTACCTGTTGTTACTGAACGCCGTTTAGTATAATGTCGGACAAGCCGGATGTCAAGAAGAATTCCTGTCTGTTGTGGAAAATTTCGTCCTCCAAGGAGCTGTCCGGTGCCGAGGCATTGTACGCGCCCACCGGCGCGTGCGTGAGTAGGGAGTGCGAGCCTGCGACATCTTCTATGCTGACGCCATCCGGATTCCAGCCCTGCCCCGCCCACCGGATGAATGTCCTACAATTTTGTTTCTGGCCAACGAACAAGTCTTTGATTACATTGGCCTCCACGAATCAGGAGGACTCCGTGAAGAAAAAAGTTCGAACCACAGCCCATCTTGGCCCGAAGGGTCGCGCGTACAAGGCGTATGACAATACGGCCTTCCTTCACGGACCGGACGCCCGCTCGATCCGCATTCTCAGCGAATTTCACGAACCGCTCGCGCGATTTCGCAGAAATGGGGTTCGCGACACGGTCGTGTTTTACGGATCCGCCCGCATCCAGCCTCCGGAAGTTGCAAAAAAGAAATACGCCGTAATCAAAGCCAAGGCTAAGAAGAAACCCCATCCGGCGGTGATTCGCGAGATGGAATACGCCGGGGTGGAACTGGAGATGTCACAGTATTACGCGGCCGCCGATCGGCTCGCGTTTCTCCTGACCCGGTGGTCCAATCAGTTGGAGGACGGGCATCGATTCATCGTGTGCTCCGGCGGCGGCCCGGGCATCATGGAGGCGGCCAATCGCGGGGCGCGCCGCGCGAAAGGCGCGGCCATCGGTCTCAATATCTCGCTTCCCTTCGAGCAATTTCCCAATCCATACATCACGCCGGAACTGAATTTCGAATTCCACTACTTCTTCATGCGGAAATTCTGGTTTGCCTATCTGGCGAAAGCCCTCGTGGTCTTTCCCGGCGGATTCGGCACGATGGACGAGTTGTTTGAACTGCTCACGCTGGTGCAGACCCGGAAGATCCAGAAGCCGCTGGCTATCCTGATCTACGGGCGGGCGTACTGGGATAAACTCATCGATTTCGAAGCGATGGTGCGCTACCACATGATCAGCCCGGAAGATCTCGAACTTTTCCATTTTGCCGACGCACCGGAGGACGCGTTTGAATTCTTGCGGGAGAGATTGACGAGGGATTATTTGTAGGGGGCTGCGCCACAGAGCGCGCTTGCGGATGGGTATGCATCTGAGTATGTTCATAAATGGTCAAACGTATTTATGTTGACAATTCGGTGATCGGCGGGCTACATGACCCGGAATTTGCTCATCATACTGAACAGTTATTTCATGAATTCAAGATTGGACTTTATTTGCCGGTCATCTCCAAAATTACGTTCGATGAAATCAAAGGAGCTCCTCAAAGAGTTGTGGATTCCTTTCAGGATCTCGCTGAAATTGCCGAATGGGTTGAGGTACCGGAAGACGCAGTCGAATTGTCGAGGGTCTACCTAAAAGAAGGTCGCTTTACCCCCAGAATGCAGACAGATACACTTCACATTGCGACGGCGTCAGTTCATCGAGTGGATGTGCTGGTGAGCTGGAATTTCAGAGATATTGTAAATTTGAATAAGATCGTGATTTACAACGCAGTGAACTTGAAGATGGGTTATCCCCAAATCGAGATTCGTAATCCAAGAGAGATTATTCATGAATAAGTCATTCGATGCGGTAAAATTCCAACGTGAGCGGCGAAGCGAGTTATCCAAGAAGTTGTCGAAAATGACGACTAAACAGGTGGTCGAGTACTTCAAGAAAGTCAATCCGTCGATCACGAAGAAGAAAAAGATTACGCGCCACAGGCATAACGCGCCGTAATGCGCAAGCGCACACTACATCGGCGTCTAATTCCTTGTGGCATTGTCTGGTGACTTTTGTTATTTTGCACCATGGTTGACGATATTCTAAAATCTCAGCTTATCAAGCAACTTGACCATCTTCCTGCCGACGAGCAGCAGAGGGTCTTGGAATACGCCAAGACTTTGTCCGCCCAACATTCTGCCGGAGTTCCCGGTATAGTATGTGCCTCGCAGTCTTATGACTTCTCAGTTGCAGACCTTGATGAGATCGAAAGAGCCATCGAAGGAGATTGTGAGAAGATAGATCTCGAGGAACGGTAATCGATTTCTATTGGACACAAGCATTATTATCGCACTTTTCCGTCACGATGCCCATGCGGAGGACCATCTCCGGCATGCGCCTGGTGTCTTAATCCCATCCATTGCAGTTGGAGAGCTTTACTACGGAGCGTTTAAATCGACACGTGTTTCGGAAAATGTGAGACAGGTGGACGAATTCGTGAACAGGAATATCAACCTCGCCTGTGACGAGCACACGGGTCGGTATTATGGTGCGCTTCGCAGTGAACTCCGCCGAATGGGCCGGCCGATTCCAGAGAATGATATTTGGATTGCGGCCTTGGCTCGTCAGCATGACCTTGTTGTGGCTTCGAGGGATGCCCACTTCCAGAATATCGAAGGCCTCCTGGCAGAAATGTGGTAGTACTCGCCTCCGCATACCAGCACGACATCCGACAAGAAGTGGTTTCTACCTCCGTGCACCAGCTTGACAATCACTCAGCACTGGAAATGGCGTACATGCTGTCAGACAAGGGATTCCTGCATACGCTTTTCTGTTAGCTGCCCGTTGATTGGTTGAACCTTGAAACTTTCTTGACCATCACGTCGGTACCCCTCCATCTGCTCATCCGGATTGCTTGACGCGGCCCTCAGCAGACCGGAGCCCACCCACTCCGATTCCTTCTCTTGATTCGACAAGGAAATCCCCATACTTTTGTTTTGCGTCCTCAGATATTTGTTCATAGGAGTTGGAGAATGAATTTTCGTCAGGCGTTTGTACTGGCCCTCCTGAGTTCGACCATGACCTTAGCCGGGGATCCCGATTGGGTGACGCAGTACGGTCGGTCCGCGAAATATCCGGCCGCGACGTATTTCACCGGATTCGGCACGGCGCCTACCCGCGAACAGGACGCTCAGGAAATCGCAGAAAATAACGCTCGCGCCAATCTCGCGCGCACCATCCGCGTCCAAATTCAAAGCGACGTCGTCGACAAACTGGAGGAGCAAGGCAAAAAAGCGTCCCAATACTTCAGTTCGGTCACCCAGAGTTCGACCTCACTGAATCTCTCCGGCGTGAAAACAGAATTGTTCAAGAAAGGCAATCAGATCTACGCCCTCGCGTACGTGAGCCGAGACGAAATCAAGCGCATGTACACGCAGAAGAAGACGGATCTGAAGACACGGATCCAGTCCATTCTTGCAGAAGCGACCGCTGACGAAACCGCCGGGAAAATCGACGAAGCTGCGGCAAAATACCTGTCGCTCTTTCCACTGATCGACGAACTCAAAGAAGCTGACTGCATTCTGCTGGTGGCCGCAGGCGGATCGGCGGCGCAGGCGGTTTCCGATGGCGAAGCCCTGCTGGGCAAGTCAGAAATTGCAGTGAAAATCGACCGGTTGCTCGCGCAATCCATCGCCACCATCGACGACGCCGCGCGCGCCATCGCGTATCAGTTATCGAAACAGGTCAAAGAGCAGGGCAAGATTCTGGTTTCGCCGATGACGTATCAGGACTCGAAACTCACCAGTCCGTTTTCGCGATATTTTCAGCAAGTGCTCGAAACGCAGTTACAGAAATTTGCCGTGTGGGACATTGCGCAACAGGCGAGCGACTTCGTACCCAAGTCGTCCGATGTGACACGAGACCTGGTGTCCGCGTCCGGCGCGAAGCAGTTGTTCGAAGGAAATTACTGGGAACAGGGCGATCGGATCAAGCTGATCGGCCGGCTTCGGGACGGCGCAACGTCGCGCATCCTCGCGAGCGCCGAAGTGTCGTTTGACCGGAAACTGATCGACGCGTCCGGTCTGTCCATCAAACCGGAAAATGTTCTCACGGTGCTGTCCGATCAAAAAGCCTTCCGCAAGGATGAGATCATCAGCAGCGACATCCAACTCGATGTATGGACCAACAAGGGCGCCGAAAATCTGCTCTTTACAGAAGGCGAAATCATGAAGGTCTATGTGCGTGTCAATCGCGCCGCGCACGTGCGACTCCTGTACAATTTTGCCGATGGCTCGCGGACTCTGTTATTCAATGATCACTACATCGACGAGTCGAAAGCCAACCAGGTCGTCGAGATTCCCGGAGAATTTGAATGCGTGGCGCCGTTTGGCGGGGAGACCATGGTGGTGGTCGCGCGCACGACGGAGTTTCCGACCCTTCAGACATTCGAACGCGACGGAATTTTGTTTCTCGAAGAAAAGGACGCGACGAAGGCCGGTTTCGGTGTGCGCGGTTTCAAGAAAAAAGACAGCGCCGACGTTCAGCAAAACGAACAGCGTCTGACGATCACCACCATGAGCCGATGAGGAGGAACGTGAAATCACTCGTACTGGCACTCGTCGGGCTGTGGATCGTTTCGTGCGCGGGTTCCGGACGCTCGCATGTGTCCGCGGATGTCGTGTGTCCCTGTCTGCATGCGCAGGTGTTTGCGTATCGCGGCGCCGGCGAGTCCAACCGGATCGCCGTGCACGTCTTCAATCTGACGGACGTTCCGTTGACACTGCGGGTATCGTGTACGGCGTCGGGTCGCACCGACCAACGGCAAGCGGATGTGCAGGCTTCTTCCAGAGTGTTCGTGTCCTTCCCGATCACCCAGTTTGTTCCGATGCAGCAGTACGAAATCCGGGTAGAAGGTTTTGTGGGACCGACTTCGAAAGACATCCTCACCCGTACTCTCCGGTTGGGCTCTTTTGACATCGAGACTCTTGTTCGATTGGATCTGGAATGAAAACGATCCTGACATTCCTGAAGGCGTTGAAAAGGAACAACCGCCGTGAGTGGTTTGAAAAACACCGGGACGAGTTTGACGCGGCGAGGCTGAAGTTCGAGCATCTCGTTTTTGATCTGACCGAGGCCGTACGCCAATTCGATCGCGCGATCGGACAGCCCGAACCCAGAGACTGTATCTTTCGAATCTACCGTGATGTGCGTTTCTCGAAGGACAAATCGCCGTACAAATGTCATTTTGGCGCAGTGATCGGAGCCAAGGGACGAAAGACGACGGGCCCTCTGTATTACGTCCATCTCGAACCGGGCGATTGTTTCGCGGGCGGCGGCGTCTACCAACCGGACGCTCCGTATCTGCAGACGTTGCGGCGATACGTGGTCGCTCATGGAAATGAATGTCGCAGCATTCTCCAGAAGCCGTCGTTTGCAAAAATGTTTGACGGACTGTGGGATCAGCGACTCCAACGGCCGCCGAAAGGATTCGATCCTGATGATCCGCACATCGAGTTGGCGAAATACAAAAGCTACATCGTCAGCCATCGATTCACCGAGTCGGAAGTGACCGGACGACCGTTTCTCAAACGGCTGACGGACGCATTCCGTGAACTCAGACAGTTCAATCAATTCCTGCGCAAGGCATGACGGCGGACGAAGTGATCGCACTGTTGCAATTGGAAAAACATCCGGAAGGCGGCGCCTATCGGGAAACGTATCGAAGCCACGTGGCAGCGCACACTCCGGAAGATCGATCGGTGTGCACGGCGATTTACTACCTGCTTCGGCGCGGTGAGCGATCGGCATGGCACCGCGTTCGGTATGACGAGATGTATCATTTCTATTCCGGGGACGCACTCGAGTTGTCCTTGATCACACCGGACGGACAATGGTCGCGGCATCGACTGGGCTCGGACCTGCGAGCGGGTGAGCGACCGCAGAGGTTGATTCCCGGGGGTGTTTGGCAATCGGCGATTTCGCTCGGCGCGTTCTCGCTGATCGGATGCACGGTGTCTCCGGGTTTTGATTTCCGCGATTTTGAGATGATCGAAGCAGAACAATTGATCGGCGCCTTCCCTCAGCTTTCCACCAACCTCCGGGAGAGAACCCCATGAGTATTTTCATCAACGACAAACGGCAGATGCGTGCGGGATGGCGAATCGGGTTGTGGATCGTTCTTTACGTGATCTCGACGGTGCCGATTGTCCTGCTCAGTCCGCTATTGGTCAAGGTGTTTGGCCAGCGTTCTCCGCTGATGGAGGGAACGTTCAAGCTGCTCCTGACGTTGCTCGCGGTTCTGGTGAGCTTCTTCCTGTTGCGAATGGAGAAGCGGCGCTTTGCGTCCATGGGATTGACGTGGCACGGCAGGGCGTTGAAGGAGTTGGCCGCGGGTTTGGGACTGGGCTTTTTGATGCTGTCGGTTTCTGTGGCTCTTCTGTGGGGCTTTGGCCATCAGGAGATGGCATTACCGGAGGCCGACGGCGGCTATTTTGTCGAGGGATTTCTGATCAATGCATTTGTTTTTATGATCGTCGGTTTCAATGAAGAAATCACGTTTCGTGGTTACGTTTTTCAATCCATGATTGAGGGCACGCATTTCTGGATTGCCACAGCGTTCTGGTCGCTGTTGTTTGGCGTCGCGCATCTTTGGAATCCCAATGTATCGGCGTTTGGCATTGCCAATATCGTGCTCGCAGGCGTCTTGCTTTCACTGGCCTACTATCAGACGCGTTCGTTGTGGATGCCGATCGGAATTCACATCACATGGAATTTCACCCAGGGATGGATCTGGGGACTTCCGGTGAGCGGAACCTCCGTGTATCAGCCGCTGTGGATCTCGAAAGAAACGGGACCCGATTGGTGGACGGGAGGGACCTTTGGTCCGGAAGGCGGCGCGGTTTGCACGATCGTCTGTATTCTTGCGTGCGCATGGATTTGGAAATTCTGGCGGCCTTCAGAGTGGATGCACCAACAAGTCGAGGAAGCTCAGTCGACGCCGGCGTTTCCGGTACGGGAGGTCACCGGCAGATCTTAGGACGCCTTTTCTCCGTCGAACGTCTTTCGTTCGCGGGCCACGGTCGCCTCGAAGATACCGGTCTTATCCAATTCCTTCAATCCGAGGAGTCTCCTTCCAAAATTCAGCGCGTCGTCCAGGTTGCCGAAGAAGTGGTCTTCGCCCACGCGTTTCATCAGGCCCGATTGTTCTGCGACAATCAGAGGCTGTGTGTGGATATCGGAGATGAGGAAGAAAATTTTGCTCTTGCGGCACGTGGCGACGACTTCTTCCAGAGCGTGCAATCCTCCCGCATCCATGTAGGGAACAAATCGCATACGGAGAATCAGTACGCGCGGGGCCCGGGCGCCTGTCTGGATCACGCTGTGGAATTTATCCACGGTTCCAAAAAAGAAGGGCCCGTTGATTTCGAAGACTTGAATCCCTTTCGGAATGGAGCGAAGATCGGCTGCATTGACGTCCGGCTGTTCGTCCGGATCGTCCACGTCAACGTGAAACGTGCGAATATTGGTAACATCGGCCATTTGCTTCATGAAAATGAAGGCGGCCATGATCATTCCGATTTCAATCGCTACGGTCAGGTCGATGAGGACGGTTAGGAAGAATGTCGTCAACAAGACGACGATATCCATACGGGGTCCCTTCAGGATGGCCAGAAAGGCGTTGCGTTCCGACATGTTGTAAGCGACGAAGATCAGGACGGCGGCCAGACAGGGCAGCGGGATGAGAGCCGCCCATTGTCCAAAAACCAGCATGATCAGGAGCAACACAACGGCGTGAACGATTCCGGCGATCGGTGTTCGTCCGCCGTTCCGGATGTTGGTGGCGGTGCGGGCGATGGCTCCGGTTGCCGGAATGCCGCCGAACAGCGGCGAAAAAATATTGGCCACGCCCTGTGCGACGAGTTCCATATTCGATTTGTGACGGCCGCCAATCATGCCGTCGGCGACGACCGCACTCAACAGGGACTCAATGGCCGCCAGAATGGCAATCGTGGTGGCCGGTGAAACCAATCCGGTAATCATCGACCACGTAAGGTCCGGAAGGGCCGGCGAAGGCAAGGACGACGGAATCGCGCCAAACCGCGTCTCGATCGTTTCGACATTCAAGTGAAAGGCGTGAACCAGGATCGTTCCGACAATCAGCGCGATCAACGATCCGGGAATTCGCGGCGTGATCTTGGGCCAGGCGACGATGATCAAAAGAGAGATGGCTCCGATGCCAACCGCGGCGGGATTGATCGTGTCCGCTTTCTCGGCGAACGCCATCCATTTATGCACAAAATCGCTCGGCAAAGCGTCGATGGAGAGTCCAAAGAAATCTTTGATCTGAGAAGAGAAAATAATGAGAGCGATGCCGCTGGTAAATCCCGTAATGATGGGATAGGGGATGTATTTGATCAAACCGCCGAACTTGGAAAATCCCATAATGATGAGGATGACGCCGGCCATCAGTGTGGCAATGACGAGACCATTGTACCCGTATTTCTCGACGATGGCGTACACGATCACGACAAATGCGCCGGTAGGACCGCCGATCTGGACGCGGCTTCCTCCCAAAAAGGAAATCAGAAATCCCGCGACAATCGCCGTGTACAAACCGCGCTCCGGACTCACTCCCGATGCGATCGCAAAAGCAATCGCCAGCGGCAGTGCGACAACTCCGACAATGGTCCCCGCGGTCACGTCCGCGAGAAACTGCGCACGAGTATACGTGCGTACCGTCGTGAGGATCTTTGGCCTAAACATGATTCTCCGATCCGTGTCAATCGTTCAAAGGGGTCCGTGACTGATGAGGCTGTAACAATCGGGTGTCACTTCGATCGTCTGGATGACGGTCAGACTGCTCACATCAATCACCGTGATCAATCCGGGTCCGCCACCGCCACCGTGATGAGGAGGCACGGCTGCATTCTTGTTTCGGTTGGCAATATAAGCAGTTTTTCCATCCAAAGAAATGGCGACGCCGTTGGGCTGTGACAATCGATGAAAGACTCCGTTCTGCGAATTCACCTGAGCCCGGATATGTGTCTCGGTCGTAAAGCCGGCGCCACTCCTCCTCACGACGGTCACCGATGAGTCGTTGGAGTTGGCCACGAACACGTACTGACCATTCGGAGTCACTTCACACTGAATGGGTTTGCTCTCTGACGAACTTCCCACGCTGAGGGAATCGACCAAGGAGATGGACCCTGTCGTGAGTACCGATGCCGTGCGAGCGAAAATGCGGAGCTGACCGTTTTTTCGGCAGGTGACAAATAGAAAATCCTCATAACCGGAAGAATTCTTCGGGCCGACCGCAATGTGATACGGTTCGTACTTCGGATCCGGTCCGACGTCCGCCGCGACGTCGATCGTCTGGACGACGGTATCCGCCGCCGTATCGATCACGTACAGTCTGTCGGAATTGGCGGCGCTCACGTAGAGGTACTTTCCGTCGCGGGAGAGTTGAATGCCGTGAGGATTACTTCCAACAGGAATGGAGTCGATCGCGACCATATCGGACGTACGAATTACGGATATCCAACCGTTCTCATTCAGCGGATTGTTCACCAGGAAATTGGTTGTTACATATAATTTGGATCCGTCTGCGTTGAGGAGGAGCAGGGCGGTCGGAGAGTGGAGCGATGTTTTGCCAAGGAGGGTCCCCGTGACGGCGTCGTATTGAAACACATCTCCGGTCACGATCATGGAGACGTAAAAGGTCTGACCCTCCGGTGACACTTGCATGCCGTGCGGACTTTCATTTTCCGCCCGATCACCGACCGCAAAGACCCGCATCACCTGGCCGCTGTTCTGATCGACGACCGTCACTTCGTCATCGACCTGGTTGGTCGCGAAGAGTTTTGCCGTCGCATCTGCAAACGGAATGGTTCCGTCTTCGGCCGGTGCGCCTGCGGCGATCCATGCTTTGAGGATCTCGACGGTCGAGGAGGGGAGCGTATCGAGCGGGGGCATTCGCGGGGACGCTCGTCCCTCGATGTGATCAATCATGTGGCTCCGTGCGATGTTGAAGGGGACGACAGCGGCTCCCGACTCTCCGCCGCGAAACAGACCCGTCCAGGACGACAGATCCAAGTCACCCTGCAAATGCCGTGGGCCCGAGAATTTGGCCAGATCGTGTTCGTCCGGCAAATGGCAGCCGCTCGTTGCACAGGATGTGCGGAAAATCGAATCCACCTGCGGAGGAAACGCCAGCGGCTCGGCTACCGGATCCTTGCGGTCACAGGCCAGCGTCGTGAGTAGACACACCCATAGGATTCGTTTCATCTTCGTCTCCACGTCTGTGTATGGGGTTATGGGGAACTGCGAGCCGAGCTCTGGTTTCGAAATTCTGCGATCATTCGACGGGCGGCATCAATTCCCGGATTCTTCGGAAAGTCTGCGATGAATTGGGTCAGCATCATGACCGCTTCATCGACACTTTGCGTTTCCTTTGCGATGAATGCGAGGTCCCGTGTGATGGGCCAATACTCGGGCGAGAACGAACGAGCCTTCTGCAAGACATCGTATGCCTGAGCGTAGTCCCTCTTCAAGTACGCCAGGCAGTCCCCCAGATAGACGTACCCATCCCGATCGTCCGGATACAATTCCGTGATCAAACGATAGGTTTTTTCTGCTTCGTCCGGTTTACCTTCGAGCCACGCCAGATTCCCGCGGAAAATCAGCGCCTCCTTACTGATTCCTGTAAACCGGTGTCTAAAACGACCGGCCTTGGCCGCATAGACGTCGGCAAGAGAATCGTTCTTGTCAAAGGACGCCGCGCAGGCCGTGAGTGAATACGCCAACGCAAACTCCGTATCGATCTCGGTGGCACGGATCAGTTCCTGAATACCTTCCTTATGATATCCTGTGGCCGTCAGCTTCCATCCTTCAATCAGATGCGAGTACGCTTCGAGCGAGGATGTGGTCAATTCTGAAATGGGCGGAACCTGCGCGAACTCCTCGTTCGATTTTCCGTATGTGTCGCGAATTTTCATCTGAAATTTGAGCGCGAGAGAATCCACTAGGGGACCCAGGATGGCTTCCTCCGATTCGGCCTTCACGGAGTACGACGCGAGCAATTTTTCCTCCGCTATATCGTTAAGGTCCGCCGACAGGATGAACGTAGCCCCAATTCGCTTGAGGCTTCCGTTCAGCATCAGCTGTGCGTCCAGCGACCGGGCGACGTTTTCGACGCCGGCGGAATTACCCGCCAGTTCTTCTTCGGAAACGTCGGATTCACGGATCGTTCGTGCGATGCGCAGAGGGCTGATCAATTGTGTGAGAGGGAATTCGTAGAACTTCTGAGTGAGAGCATCCGTCAGGACTCGACCAATGTGCATCCTTGCCATTCGCTCATCTCCGGTCTCGTCGGCAAACGCAACAATGGCCAGCGTCGGTCGGGAGGCAGTCGATGCGCCGCGAGGGTTGATCAACATCAGTGTGGCGATTACCCCTGCGACCGCTACCACACCGGCGAGGATGAGCCTTCGTGCAGTCGAGTGCGGGCGTGCAACAGAAGGAGGGGTTCCGCTTTGTCCTTCGTGCCAGAGGACTTCGTAAATGTGGATCGGCCTCGAAATATTCTTGAGCGGCCTCACGCCGTGGTCATGGAATTGGTAACTCAGTTTTCCGAGCGCGATGGAATAGATATCGTGCGAAATGAAAATTTGACCCGCCCCCGCAATGGCTTGAATGCGACTGGCAATATTAACGCCGTCGCCAAAGACATCCTCGTTGCGGTAGAGCACGTCCCCGACGTGGATCCCGATACGCACGTCGATTCTCTCTGCGGGATCATTCGAATTGCGGGCCCGCAAAGCCTGCTGGATGGACACCGCGCAATTGACCGCGTCCAGAACACTGCCAAAATCCACGAGAAATGCGTCGCCAATGGTCTTGATCGTTCGACCACGATGAGCATCCACCTGGTCTTGCAGGATGCGATTGTGTTCTTGCAGGAGGGCCAGCGCACGCGTCTCATCGGCTTGGACCTTGGCAGAATATCCCACCATGTCCGTGAAAAGAATAACCGACAGTCTGCGTGATTCCATGTACTTCTCGAAGTTGACGTAAGATACACGTCAACTATGAGGGTGTCAATAGGTCAGAGAAACATGATGTGCATCAGACGAAATATGAATCTCAAGCAAATGGAGCAGAGAAAACCAAGAAAAAGATGACATGTGTTCATCACGTCAATTCGTCATGTTCCGCACGTTGGATCGCTTCAGCGCAGGGCGATCGACGCCCGCGAGAAATTCCGCCCCGATCGTGGGAGGAATGACCGATTTACAGAATTGCCTCGAGGATCATGGCCGTGCCTTGTCCTCCACCGATGCAGGCGGACGTCAGTCCATATTTCTTCTGGCGACGGCGCAACTCGTACAGCGCCGTGAGGACCAGGCGCGTGCCGGAAGCGGCCAGAGGGTGACCGAGGGCGATCGCGCCTCCGTTGACGTTGGTGATTTCGCGGTTGAGGCCGAGTTCCCGTTCCACCGCCAGATATTGTGGCGCGAATGCCTCATTGATTTCGACAATGTCGATATCTGCAATTTTCATATCCACGTTCTGCAGGGCTTTTTGGGATGACGGGACGGGACCGATGCCCATGATCGACGGTTCGACGCCTGCGATTCCCCAAGTGAGGACGCGTCCGATCGGCTTCCAGCCTTTGGCCTTGGCGGTTTCGGCGGTAGTGACGATCACGGCCGCGGCGCCGTCGCAAATGCCGCTGGCATTGCCGGCGGTGATCGTACCGTCTTTCTTGAAGTATGGTGCCAGCGTTTGCAAGGCTTCGACGGTGGTTTCCGGCCGTGGATGTTCGTCAGTATCGAAGACTTTCACGCCCTTGCGCGTCTTGATTTCGATCGGTGTGATTTCTTCCTTGAGTCGTCCACCCAGGATGGCGTCTTTGGCACGCATCTGACTCAGGTATGCGATCAGATCGCATTCTGTTCGCGAAATTTTCATCTTGTCGGCCAGATTTTCTGCGGTCTGCGCCATGGAGAAGCCGCAGTACGGATCTGTGAGCGCCTCCCATAGCAGGTCTTCGAACTTCATCGGTTGTCCGAGATTGACGCCAAATCGTGTTCCGCGAACGACGAAGGGCGCCTGGCTCATGCTTTCGGCGCCGCCTGCCAGAACCACGTCCGATTCACCGATCAAAATTTGCCGGCATCCTTCGATAATGGCTTCAAATCCCGATCCACACAATCGATTGAGCGTCAGGGCAGGAGTGGAGATCGACAGTCCGGACTTGAGCGCAATGTGACGCGCCAGATAGATGGCGTCTGCGCTCGTTTGGGAGGCATTTCCGAACACGACGTGATCGATGTCCTCCGGTCGAGCTCCCGATCGCGCGATGGCCCCTTTGGCCGCAACGACTCCCAGATCGATGGCGCTCATGTCTTTGGTCGTGCCGCCGAACTTACCGAACGCAGTTCGCGCTCCATTCACGATGACGAGATCCCTGGTGAGTTTCATATCTTCCTCCGATTGTTTTCTTTCATTTGCGGGCTAATATAAAAACGCTGCGTCATCTTTCCACCGAAAAGGCAAAAAAAAAGCTGCCCGAAGACAGCTTCTGAAAAGAGCTCTTCGCCTATTCCCCGCCTGCGTCGACAGGTTCGATGGGTTTCTTGTCATGCGGCGCAAGCACGTCGATGAGGGACTGAATGCTGGTCTTGTATTCGGAACGCATATTCTCTACCGGAGTAAAATTCACGCGCCGTTTTTGCACTTCCTGCTCCGAATACAGCACATTTTCGACTTCTTTCTTTCGCACGTCTTCGGGGTCTTTGGCGGTCTCAATTGCGATCTGCTTTTGGGTTTTGATAAACTGCGCTTTCGGTGAGGGCGTCACGGAGAATCCACCAAACACGCGCCACGTCGGGAAATCAGATTTGGAAATAGTCAGGTCTTCGACGCCCAGAGCCGTGCTGGAAAAGGAAGGCGTCGTGCCCTTCACGATCTGATACTCGCCGCCAAGATGGATGGCAAATGTGCGGAAAAACTGGTACTTGATGCCGAGTGCGCCATACGCGGAATTCTGTCTGGTGTAGGCGGCCGCGGGTGGTTTGGTCAGGAATGCATTGCCGTAGACATCTCCGGTGACGAACATCGTCGTGCCGCCCAAGTTGAGCGGATAAGCGGCTCCCAACGCAAATCGAAGCGCCGACGTATTGCCGGTCGCGACGGCCTGGTCCGCGATCGCACCTTGCCCATTGGTCCGCATGGTTTGTTCATCAAAGAATCCGACGAATTGTCCCTTGTCGAGATGATTGACATATTGGAGATTACCGTGGATCGTCAGACCCGTTTCCGGAGAACCGGCGTGGTGCATGTACGTCATGAGCCAGGCGATCCCGACCGTACTCTTGTCGGTAGCGTAGCTTTGGAAAGGAACATTGGCAAATGGACCGGTTTCCCATCGCGAACTCACCATCACTCCCATGCGCAATTTGTTCTTCATCACAGCCCATGGCGCCATGCGGAAATGGATGGTGAAACTGCTGGGGATGTCCTTGGTCTTGAAGAAGGAAACGATCGCACTGGGCGGAATGCTCGGGGCCCGATTGGGCGTCTGATACATGTTTGTCACCACGCCAACATCGAATCCGTTGAACACGCCGTACTGGAAGCCCCAGACCGCAGAGAAATCCTTGATGCTGACCGAGGTTGAAGTCCCACCGTCAAAACGGTCGGCATCGCCCTTCCACACGCGGTAATTCTGATACATATAGAAGTTGTTGAATTGAAGCGGGACGGCGGAAAACGTATAAAACGTCCCGTACCGATCCGTCATCGACGACGGGCTGCCGATCTGCCCCATGGACGGGACGGTCGACAATAGAAACAAGCCAATCATGGTGCATCGCATCATTGCACTCTCCAATAGAATTCTAAGCAGTCTCGTAAAACACTGGAAACTACAGTTTTACCTATCCGAAAGCAAGGCTCTTTTCGCCATATTTTGTACAGTCGGCAGGCAAGAGAGGTCACCGACTTCCAATGGGAAGGTTCGAAGTCTAAAAACCCTACGCTTTGAGCGCTGTGTAGCCCGTGGAATCCCGCGTTGATTTCGACGTCGACGCTTCGGATATTGCCGTCCGACGCAAACAAGGGAGTTTCACATGTCCGTCGACGTGCGGCGTCTGTCTTCGTCCGATCTGAAACGGTTCATACAATTAGAATGGGACGTGTACCGGGACGATCCCCATTGGGTTCCGCATCTTCGGATGGAGCGGAGGGAATTTCTCAATCCCCGCAAGAACCCGTTCTTCGAGCATGCAACCGTCGCGTTTTTTATGGCCTATCGCGAAGGAAGACCGGTCGGGAGGATTGCGGCGATTGTCAATCACCTGCACAATTCGTTTCACGAAGACAAGACGGGTTTCTTCGGGCTTTTCGAATGCAAAAAGGATCCCGAGGCGGCCAAGGCGCTGTTTGAAGAGGCCGGGAAATTTCTACGGGACTCCGGGATGACGGTCATGCGCGGTCCGGTGAATGTCTCGACCAATGACGAATGCGGCCTGGTCGTGGAAGGACTGAACACGCCGCCCGTGATCATGATGACGTACAATCCGCCGTATTATCAGACGCTGATCGAATCGGCCGGGTTTGCGAAAGCCAAGGACCTGCTGGCCTACCGATTGGAAGTGCCCACTGCAGCGCCGGAGAGACTCCGACGCGGGGTCGAACTGATCCTGAAGCGCAACGATTTTACGGTGCGGACATTCAACAGAAAAGACTTCGACAACGAAGTGCGCCGGGTCAAGGCGGTGTACAACGCCGCGTGGGAAAAAAATTGGGGATTTGTCCCGATGACCGACGCGGAATTTGACCACATGGGCGTACAGATGAAGCAGATTCTGGATCCCGATTTTCTGTTCATCGCGGAATATCGCGGCGAACCGATCGGGTTTTCGCTGACCATTCCGAATATCAACGAGGCGCTGATCCGATTGCGGAGCGGACGGTTGCTTCCGTTTGGATTATTCAAACTGCTGTGGAATACACGGAAGGGGCAAATCAAATCTCTGCGCGTCATTACTCTGGGAATTACCAAAGAACATCGGAACAGCGGTGTGGACGTTGTTTTCTACTATCGCACCTTTGAGGAGGCCATTCGCAAGGGATACGAATGGGCCGAGTTGTCCTGGATCCTGGAGGATAACACCGCGATGAATCGTCCTCTGGAGCGAATGGGCGCACACGTGTACAAGCGCTACCGGTTATACGACAGGCCGCTCGTTTGAAGGCGCTGATCACAGGCGCCACGGGATTCATCGGCAGTCATCTGGCCGAGACGATGTGCCTGCGCGGGGACCAGGTCCGCTGTCTCGTGCGCCGCACGAGCGATCTCCGCGATCTGCAGAAACTTCCTGTCGAGTTTGTGGAAGGGGACATTACCGATCGGGAGTCGCTCGACAGGGCCGTGTCGGGGGTGGACGTGATCTATCATCTCGGCGGCATCACTAAGGCGCGAAAGGAAGCGACGTACTTCAAGATCAACGCGGACGGTTCGCGTCTGCTGTACGAAGGCTGCTCGCAAGTCAATCGCTCGATCCAGCGGATCGTCCACGTCAGTTCTCTGGCCGCCGCGGGGCCGTCGCGGCCGGGAGTTCCCAAACGCGAATCCGATCCATGCACGCCGATCACGTTTTACGGCAAGAGCAAATGGGAAGGCGAAAAATACGCGATCGAATATTCCAAGCAACTGCCAATCACGATTCTCCGGCCTCCCGCGGTCTACGGACCCCGCGAAAAGGATATTCGGATATATTTTCAGCTCATTCACCGGCACCTCCGGCCGATCCTCGGACTTCGGAAGAAATTTCTGAGCCTGGTGTACTCTCAGGATCTGGTGGACGCCATCGTTTTGGCGGGCGATCATCCGAAGGCGGTCGGTGAGACGTTCTATGTCGATGACGGTCACGTGTACTCTTGGGGCGACCTATCGAGCGTCTTGGCAGAGGTGATGAGGAAATGGACCCTGCCGCTGTTCGTGCCGCAATCTCTGGTCGTAGGACTCGGATATGCCGCGGAATGGATTTCCCAGATGTCCGACAAACCGGCGATTCTCAATCGTCAGAAGATCATCGAACTGCGACAGACTGCGTGGACATGTTCGTCGGAGAAGATTCGCCGCTTGCTGGGGTTTCAATCTCGGTACGATTTGCGAGCCGGCGCCCGCCTCACCGCGGCGTGGTATGAAGAGAATGGGTGGGGGTGAATCGAGAAAACCCAACATGTTCCACTAATTCTCTTATTAGAATTTTTATTAGAAAATTCCTTGACAAACATTCGTATTCGCCTAATTTATCCCCGTCTTTAATGTAGCCTCTCGGTAGGCCTGAATTACTAAACCAAATCTGAGGAATTCAACATGAGTCCAAGACTCTTGAACGCAATTGTTCGCGGGGGGGGGGGTGTACTTTCCCTTCTGACTGCGCTGATCATCGCTTCCTGCGATGACTCAGGGCAGAAGCTCTCAAAGAATCCGGCAGTGGAGGACCTTTCTAACGCTGAAGCCCATCAGTATCTCGGAGAGGTAGCCCAATCTCTCGCGCTCAAAGATCCTGTTACGGGGCTTGCAAAACCCGTTTCCGGTGAACCGGCCCTTCTGAAATCATCCTTCCTGAACCGTCTTGTCAAGGAGGAGGTACTGCCAATCAGTGAAGCCCTTGACGATGCCGTGGAAAACATCAGAGTCGAAGGCCGTTCATTTCAGGTCCGGGTGGAGATATTCAACGCCCGGCAAGCTGAAGCCACAGCGAAGAAAACAAGCTTTGCGGACGGCGATCTGTATGGCGTCTACCCCGATCCGGCCAATTACTATGACGGAAAATCAGATCATGTCGATTTCCCTGTCAATGTCGTCTTTCTCGAAAACGGGGAATACAAGACAAGAGAAGAGATATGGACGGCCCCATATGCGGCGGATATCGATGAGATCGATGATGTCTTCAGTCAATACATTCGTAATCTGAGAGAGACGACGCAGTATCCCCTTTTTGCCGTGACGATGGAGAATGCCGATTCCGACCCGCAGGACAAGCCAAGCTTGGGAAAGCAGTCGTACTACGGGTATCTGGGTATCGAAGGCATCTACCTTAAAGTGACGCGCGATGGCCTGACGAGTGAAGAGTTCGAGATGTGGTGGAGCGATCCGGCCCTTCCCGGAACGATGGCTCTTCGTGATATGTTCAACGGGAATAAACACTACGACGCACGCGGCCAGAATCTGAAGTTTCCCGACGTGAACACGGACGGGAAGTGGTATAATGTTGGAGATGAGTTTCCGACAACCATCGGGTTGATCGGTCTGGATAATACCGCACTTGTCATGGCGCCTTGGGAAGATGACTGGTACAGTGGTGAAATGGATCGATTTGCCCGCGTTACCGACATTCTAGATCCTGTCCTTGGTATATTCGGAACCAAGGTTTATCGAGATGCCTACAATGCGGAGACAAATACCGTCGTCGATGACGTAACTTTCACTTACAGATTTAATACACGCGATCTGTACGGGGTGATCGATGAAGACGATCCGTATGCGGAAGCCGGCTTCTATGCCATTACGAGTGCGAGTATCAGCGCTCGGACAGGCGGTGGATCGCAATTCTGGGAAACCAGCTCTGCGAGTAACAAAAAGCTGGACGATATCAATATTAGATTTACCCAAGTTTACTAGAACAAACTGACATAGCCTACCGAGAGGCTTGTTAATATTTCAGGAAATGTTTATGAGAGCAAGAATCGCGACTATATTCTTTTCCGTCAGCCTTCTGACGGCGTGCCAGTCCTGTGATAAGGAGTACTACACGGACTCGCGTATCCAGAGTAGGCATGACATTGTCATGAGCATTTTGGCCCCGGATACCAGCAACAATTTCATACGGGAGAATGACATCGAGGTCTTTGTTGGAGAGGTGGTTCCGACGGACATTCATAACCTGTTCGTTGTGGATGGAATGCAGGACTCCATACTGAAGACCCTTCTGATCAACACGCGGCAGTTTCTTGTCGCTTACTACGAGCATGATCCAAATGCAACGGTATCGATTCGTGACGGTGCTTCGTCGGTTCGACTCTCGTATGTGGGGCAGGGGATTTACAGGGATGTGAATCGGCAATTGCGAATTCGTAACGGTCATCGCTACGACTTGGAAGTGATCAAGGAAAACGGAGCGACTTATACCGCCACGACGACGATTCTCGATCCCATCCGTATCAACGATGCGCCATCAGACACGGTGGAGATGAATGTGGCTCCGTCGTGGCCTCAAGACACGACGGGGTTTTCGTTTGATGCTTCTGATAGAGCAATCTACTATGTCCAATCAACAAAATGGAGCAACCTGAGTTTTACTGTCGACTCATATTCCTTTAAGAATCGCGGGCTGGCATCAGTTATTTTTGTGCGAAACGAGTTGGATTCAACGCCCATTGAATACGTTGAAATCGAGTACGAGGCGCGTGCCATTGATAGCGCATTTGGATTGTTCCATCAACCGCACGGGCACAGTGGTACGCGGGAATTTGGGAGTTGGGATATCAGTTTATACGATATTCCGATCAAGAAGAGATCCAATATTCAGGGTGGAGACGTACTCGGTGTTTTTGGGAATTATACGGCGGATCGTATGACAGTAGTGTACCACGCAAACTGGACGAACGGGAAACTCAGGCAATAGTGATATATACATACAGAGAGAATTTTAATGATCAATCGTGCACCATATGTCGCAGGAATAGGTCTGAGGAGAAACATGAAACGTGTTGGATGTGTCTTTCTTGCCGTGTGTGGTATGATCTCCACGGCACGTTCGCAGGACGTGAGCAGATTCGGGCTCTTCATCGGGAGCGCGCGGTCTTTCGCAAGTGGAGATGAAAATATTTATGGAGCCTTTCAGTGGCCGATGTCTTCCAGGTTTCACGGTACGATTCACGGGGGATGGCGATCGACAGACCCCAAGACTCTCGCAGTCGGGTCGTCGGTAGGCTTTGGCCTCTACGGGAGCTCCCATCATCGCCTGTATGCAAACACGGATTTGACGTTATTCCGGAGAGTCGATTATTTCCCCTTTGACGATCATTTTTGGCGTCATACCGTTGGAATCGGCTATTCGACGAAGTTCTGGCGAAGATTCATTCTGAATACTGAAGTAAATCCGATCGGTTTCTACTACGGTACGAGGAATGATCCACAACCGGGGTGGAAGAAGCATCCAAATCTTATTGAAGCCGGAGAGGTTCGATTCGCACTGGGATTTATTTTTTAGGGAGTCACTGCAGATCTGACGTGTCGCGGCAGGCGCATGTGGTTCGTCGGGTGCATGACTAGAAACAGGGATCTCTTATGCCATATGATCATTCTAATATTCTTCAACTTCTCCAACATTTCCCTTGCTTTCACCGAACTCATGGTTTATTATGATCCCGCATAAGATTGTTTGTTGGTTCCTCTGATCCCCGCGTTTCCTGCTTCGCGCTTGCTCAGAAAATCCTCACATCCCGATCTCCTATGCGCCGAATCCGGTTCGTGCACTTTCCGACCGCATTCGGAAAACACGAATACTTACGGCGACTGCACGAACGGTCCATCGATCCGCACGGAATCCGCCAAAGATAGAAAGCGGTTCATCATGCCGTTTAAAGAACTTCAACTTATTGAGCCTCTTCTGAAAGCATTGCATTCGGAAGGGTACTCGCAACCCACTCCCATTCAGGCCCAGTCGATTCCGGTCCTGCTCCAGGGAAAAGACATTCTCGGATGCGCGCAGACCGGAACGGGCAAGACCGCCGCGTTTGCCCTTCCGATTCTCCAGATTCTTCACGGCGATGCGGCGCGTGCCGCACACCGTCCGATCCGATCGCTGATCCTGACTCCGACGCGCGAACTCGCGCTGCAGATTGGTGAGAGTTTCGCGACGTACGGCCGGCATACCGGCTTGCGTACGACCGTCATTTTTGGCGGCGTCTCCCAGCACTCGCAGGTGCAAGCGCTTCGCGGCGGGGTCGACATTCTCATCGCGACGCCCGGTCGTCTGCTGGATCTGATGGAACAGAGAATTGTCCATGTGAATCACGTACAACTCTTCGTTCTCGACGAGGCCGATCGAATGCTCGACATGGGCTTCATCGTCGATGTCCGAAAGATCGTGGCGAAATTGCCAGCCAAACGGCAGACGATGTTGTTTTCAGCGACCATGCCGTCCGAAATCCGGAATCTGGCGAACACGATTCTCCATCAGCCTGTGCAGGTGGCGGTGACGCCGGTGTCCTCGACGGTGGATCTGGTTGAACAATTCGTGTACTACGTGGCCAAACACGACAAACGCGCGTTGTTGATTCACCTGCTGAACGATCCGTCGGTGACGAATGCGCTGGTTTTTGCGCGGACGAAACACGGCGCCGACAAGATCGCGCGCGACCTGCACAAGGCAGGAATTCAGGCCGAGGCGATCCACGGCAACAAGTCCCAGGGCGCACGTCAGCGCGCGCTGGGCCGCTTCAAGTCGGGCAATTTGAAAATTCTGGTTGCCACTGATATCGCGGCACGTGGGATCGACGTCGAGAGTCTGTCACACGTGATCAACTACGAACTTCCAAACGTGCCCGAGACATACGTCCATCGCATCGGCCGCACAGGCCGCGCGGGCGCAAGCGGGATCGCCTGGTCGTTTTGCGATGTTGAGGAAATGGGATTTCTCAAAGACATCGAACGGCTGACCGGCAAGAAGATCCAGGTGGTGCACGATCATCCGTATGTCATCCACCCGTCCCTCGGGAAGACACCAGAAGTCAAACCGACAGGCCGGCGCCTCCTGGGCGGCCGTGGGCGACGATCGCGCTTTCGCCGGTAATCGCAGATAGTCTATCTGAAAATCCAACACCCTTTGATCGATGCTCAAAGGGTGTTTTGGTTTTCCGGTATTTGGCTTTTGATACAGTAGAGTCTAAGCGCTGTGCTGTGACGGGAAGCCGATATTGGAGCGCATGAGGGTGTAGATAAACGGAAGTCAACGGGGACAAGCACGAAGGGAACCTGTCATCGATCACGGGAACAGCTGAGCTGAGACGAAATGAAAAAAAAAGAGATTGACTTCGAAGTCGTTTTTTTTTTAGATTTAAGGCGTAGCTGGGAAACATCTGTCGTTTTTCATATTGTCACACCAACCGCTGAGGAGATTCCATGGCTGAAATTATTTCTCTTGGACCCAATGATACTTTGGGTAATTCCGGTGTTGACGGAAAAGTTATAATTGGCAACACGCCGTCTGCCACACAAAAACTCGAAGTTCGCGGAGACATCATTGCGGATTCGGGAACCCATCTGACCTTTTATATCGGCACTGGCGGGGCTGACCTGGGTAGATACGTTCACCTGATCAACTCACCAAACTGGACGGTCGCATCCGGGTTGAAAGCGGGAGGCGTACTTGTGTCGGATGCGTACAATTACGCCAATCCTCCGAAAACCGACCTGATCGTCAAGGGGAAAATTGGAGTTGGCACTCCAAGTCCGGCAGAAAAACTCTCCGTTGCCGGAGTCATTCAATCCACAACCGGAGGATTCAAGTTTCCTGATGGCACTACGCAAACGACTGCGGCGACCGGAGGGTCGAGTCAATGGGTCACGGCCGGATCGAACATCTACTATAATAACGGCAACGTTGGAATTGGAACTTCCAGTCCTGGGTTCCACTCTCCTGGAAGAGGTCTGGTTGTCAGTGGAGTTTCCAGTGTTGGGGGCGGGCGTGGAATGATTGAAATCTGGGCCTCAGGCGCCAATCAGAAGGCCATCTTGCAGCAGGTGGCTAACTTGACATACATGGGTAACTTGGGCAGCGCCACGGGGCAATTTGTGCCAGGCAATGATTTCGTTTTCGTGGCCGGCGGCGGACGGGAATGCGCACGACTTCTTGGTGGCAATGGAAACCTCGGCATTGGCACGACCACTCCTACCGAAAAGCTCGAGGTCAATGGCAATGTGAAGTGCGCCAATATGGTCGTCACGTCATGACGATCCAGGTTCCGGACTACGTTTTTGACCGCGATTACAAGACGCCCGCCCTTGAAGATGTGAGAGAATTCGTCAGAGAGCACCGCCGATTGCCGGACATACCAAGCGCTGAGGAAATGTCGAAGAACGGGATCAACCTGGCTGATCTGAATCTCTCCCTGCTCAGGAAAGTCGAGGAATTGACACTGCATTTGATTGATCAGAATGATCGGATCAAAGCGATGGAGCGGCACGGGTTTGGCTCGAGGATTGCTAATTTCTTTGGCAGAATTTTCGGGAACCAGGCCAAAACAGCTAAGGCATTGATTTGACAGTTCTTCTCGAGTAATTACTTTTCTTCACGCTGCCAGATTTCACTTTCACCTGAAAGGAGAAAACGATGGCCACGCCTGTGGATCAGCCCAATGTTGAATTTTGGGACTCATCGACGAATCTCTCCTCGAAAGTTGACGCGAATAATCAAATCATCATCGGACCGACAACAACGACGTCGGAGGGTTTCATAAAGTATAACATGGTGCTGGTAAGGCCCGGCAGCACGCTGAACTTTCCACAGAATTCGGAACTGATCATCGAGCGCGGAAGCAAACTCATTCTTGCCGGGCAGAATTATCCTTCGATACCGATCACGCTGACAACGACCGGCGCCTCCTGGAAGGGCATTCGAATAAAGAACGGCGGGCATTTGTATTTCCTCGGAACGCCTTGCCTGTACGACGACTTCACGGGCGGTGTGCCGGACCTGCCGGCTTACGACGACGATGGGAACCTCGTACGGGATACGATCAGCAATAATTTCAAGCTGCAAAAAGTCAGCGACATCAACAACGTCAAGACGTTCTACCAGGCTTCCCGATTCGATGAAGTGGACGACACGATCGAGTGGATCGAAGTGGAGGCCTGGACCCTGGACGAGACGGATGGGGGGACGGATGACCCGATCCACATAGAGATATCGTTCAAGAACGATTCGAACGTTTTCACCGGCACGCTGAATTCGTCAAACAATGTGATTCCAGGCAAAGCGCCCTTCCGGCGTGAACAGCGGGATCGTTTTCTGTTTGCTTCACTGCCGGCGTGGGTGAAAGCAAAGAATATCCGTTCCATATCGAAGATCAAGTTCTACAAGCAGGCCGGGGAGACGGATGGATGGAGTTGCGAAGCGGTCGGCATACGCGTGAACGACTTGGTGGTCTTATCGCGAGAAGTCAATCAACGAATCGACACGAACAACCAGAGCTATCCGAGTTATTTCGAAGTGGTCTTGAAAACTGACGGAACGCTGAACGGTCTGGAGGTCCGGGTCAAGACCATGCATGCGCCAAACGGCGGCACCGACGACACGATCCATGCGACTGTGCATTTCAACGGCGGAGCGACGCTGCAGTGGGAGATCGACCGTCCACCGTCAGGCTATTTCGACGATTTCGAGCGTGGAGACGAGTATGCGTATCTGCTGCCCGTGACGGCGGCGATCAATGCAAAGACTCGTTCCGACATTGCCAAAATCGTCCTGCAGAAATCGGGTACGGACAAGTGGTTCCTGCAAGGCGTATGGCTGCACGCGGATGCTAGCGCCGCTCCGGTGATTCAGAATCCGTTTGTGAATGAGACTATAAACTCGTGGGGTCTGCGAACCGCAACGGCATGGGATTCCTCAACGGTTTATGGGCCAGCTTATGGCGGACTGACATCTGTTTCGGTCAACATTTGGTTTCGTGCGGAAAAATCTGGAAAGTATCGGATCAAGGTAAAGAACGTGTCTACAGTTCCAAATTCGATTGTAGCCGATGTCACGCGAGGGGGTTCTCCGGTCCTGCTTTTTAGTGTGAAAAATCTAACCCCCGACAGCGTTCATCAAGTTCAGTTATGGCGCGTCAATCTTGACGGCAGTGAGACGATGGTTCAAGACTTTGATTCGATCCGACAGTTTAGAACGCATCCTGCCGATGGTTCAGCTGTTGATTTTTGGTTTGCACTGGGGTCATGCCAGCGTTTAACAAAAGACCCCGGAGAAGGCGGGGCCCCGCCATCGGATGACACACCGACGGTTTACGAGACAATTAAGAACGACGTGAATGGTATGCGATTCTTTGTTCACTGTGGAGACACAACTTATTGGCACGATGATGTGACAGGTAGCGAAGTGGACATCATTCAGGAAGTCCTTGCAGCACAATTCAGTCCGAGGAGGATTTCCGAAATGCGAAGCATGATGGAAAGGATTCCAATTTATGGCGTTTGGGATGACCATGATTTCGGTTACAATGACCTTGTTGGGGCCGATCATGATGAGAAGCATCTACAAAAGAAGGGTTTCCTCGATTACTGGCCAAATCCCGATCCACTCGAAAATCCAGCTCCCGGCCTGTCACGGGAAGAGAAGCGGTTCGGGCTGACGTCACATTTTCGGTACGGAAATGTTGACTTCTATTTATTGGATGATCGCTTCTATCGAACAGACGTTTCCGGCCAGGACGTTGTATATAGTACGGCTATGATTGACAAGGTGATCCAAGATATTCAGTCACGCCCAGGTAAGATCAAGGTGTTGATCGGAGGCAGCGTCTTTTCCAATGATCAGCACGGCAGTCACGGGTATGGAAAAGCAAGTTATGATGATGAGCGAGATTACTTCTTCGCACGGCTCAGAGATGAAATCAAGAATAACACCATCAAAGGGCTGATCTTTTTATCAGGAGATATCCACGGTCATGAAGTGAATCAGGTGAAGTTGCCCCGGAACCCAACCCCAAGTACGGATTATCGCTATGCTATCGAAATTGTAAGCAGCCCGCTGACGAATGCAAAAGATGGCGGCAGAGCGGCTGATGACATGGAGTTCGATGACGAGAGAAAAGCCAGAATTCCACCCAAGCCGAATGACGACAATGGCTATTGCCGAATTCGAATTGATACAGTTTCTAATCCATGGCGACTAGCCATTCAATATATCAAGGGCGAAACGAATACGATCATGCCAATGACAATAGTTGGGGGAACAACGATTAATTCGAAAACGATCGAATTAACAACTGATAATCAATTTGTCTGGTAACGATCAAATGCCGAATTGGACATTGATAACGGTAACCGTCATTGTCCTTGGCGTACCGTCGGAAACCAAGGGTCAGTACGGGGGGTATTTCTACGACAGCTACATGAGGTTCCAGCCGAGCGCAAGAAGTGAGGGAATGGGAGGTACGTCAACCGCCTTGGTGGGTGTCGATGGGTTCTTCTATAACCCGGCAAAAATGGGACACGTAGCAGGCATACATATGTTGGGAAGTATTTCCGCCATTCATAACCCAAACGTCCGCACGGATGAGACATGTCAGAGTCTTGGGTTGGCATACGCAGCCACTTCAAAACTGAATATTAGCTATTTCTACAGGCGAAGCGGTATTTCAGGAGATATGGAGCGCGTCCATTCACTGTCTTCCTCCTATCAGGTTTGGAAAGATATCTTTCTTGGTCTGAGTGTGGACGTGGTTCAATCCACAAACGGAGATCGATATGCGGAAGGGCTCGATAAGGTCAGTTTCCCAATAAACCTTGGTATTCTAAAGGCGTTCAAACTACCGGGGATTCCCAAATACAATCACACCTTGTACGTGGGCGTCAGCTGGTCTAATGTTAACAAGGTTCACCACCAGGATGAAGACTTAGTTGAACTCCCTCAGCTTTCGCGGTACGCTGTTGCATATTCGGCCGCATTGGATCTTGGGCTGATACGCAGTCACGAACAGACATTTAAGCTGATATTGACGACAGAGTTTGAGGATGTCAGAAACTCCAAGTACTACGAAGCTTTCAAATACGGAGCTGAATTAGAAATACTTCAGGTATTTGCCATGCGCATGGGCTACAGAACACGTGACATATTGAGTGGAGGCGTGTACCGATCACGACTGGAAGCGAATAGTTATGGATTCGGAATTCGAATTCCTTTGAGGAAGATCCTGCGCCGGCCCATTTTTCTTCAGGTCGATTATGCCAGATCGAAAGACCCATCATTTCGCACGGACGTTGCAGCCGGTTATCTCAAGGTTGTTTCGGTTGAACTCAGCTATGAGTTGAATCAATGAATCCCCGCCTCACCGACGGAATCTTTTTCGGTCCATGAGACAGATAAATCTCAGCATTGAATGTAGACTTCTAACTTCTCGTCGAGCGGTTTTATCGCACGGACGTAAGCGGTCAGGACACGGTCTACAGCATGATGGATGGATCGACGCGTCCGGCCATCGACAGGCTGATTCAGCACATCCAGTCACGTCCCGCCAAGATCAAGGTGTTGATCGGAGGCAGCGTCTTTTCCAATGATCAGCATGGCGACCACGGATATGGAAAGGCAAGTTATGATGATGAACGAGATTACTTCTTCGCACGGCTCAGAGATGAAATCAAGAATAACAATATCAGAGGTCTGATCTTCTTGTCTGGTGACATCCACGGTCATGAAGTGAATCAGGTGAAGTTGCCCCGGAACCCAACCCCAAGTACGGATTATCGCTATGCTATCGAAATTGTAAGCAGCCCGCTGGCTGAAAATAGTGACGGTAAGAGGAAAGACCAGCTGAAAATTGAATATGAGAGGAAGGCAAGAATTCACACAACGCCAAGTTCCGGAAATTGGGGATATGCAAGATTGTCAATTAACTCATCGATCCCGCAGCTAACCATAGAGTATGTTCAGGAAGGAACCGGAGCTAATATGTTGATGGAAATTGATGAGGTAGGTACAGCCATTCCTTCGAAGACCATAACCTTAAACTCAAGTAATGAATTCTTGTGGTAGTCAAATAGTAAGAATACTGGCGTTTACCGCTTTTGCTTGGTGTCATCTTTGTTCACAGACTCAAGACACAAACTGGACCACACTGTCCACCATTCAGCTTCAGTCGTTGTATGTTTGCGATCGAGAGGTGTATGTCAGAGAACCGCGCGGGCCTTTCTATCTTGGGAACAGCACGATAGGGCTTTCGTGGCAAAGTCGTGGGTTCCTTGCTCATGCCTATGTTGGAATTCAGAGTCGTGAAATCCTTGTCAAGGATTTTGGTCTCATGTACAACTGGGCAACCGGTTACGTGAAAATTGGAAACTACAAACCGCCTCTATGGCCTGAAAATGCGAGAGAAGATCGAGACTTACTGTTAATTGAAAGAAGTAGGGCATCCATTTTCCTGGACATCCTCCATGCCACCACCTATCATCCCAGCGTGGAAGCCGGCTTCACTTTCCGAAGACTTAATGCAACTCTTAACCTGGCTGTCTCAAGAAAATATGATCGTGGAAACAGCAATAGTGAACGATCGTTCGCGAATTCCAAAAGAACCCCAAATGTTGTTACAGTGAGGTTAGACGCCAACGTAGCACGACCCGTCAAGGTGGGAGCGTCGTTTTCGAATAACACTGTGGGAACCGATCTCGATGGTATTAATCATCAAGGAATCGTTCGAATACTCGCGCCAAGCATTCAATTAACTTTGATAAACGGTTTGAATGCATTCGAAGCTGAATCGGCTTATGCGTGGGGTAGGATATCCGGCCGGGCTTACCTGGAGTACTTCGGGATTGAAAATAAGAACATATCCTTCTTTGAAGGTAGCCTTCGATGGAAGCATCGGGAATTGCCAATCTCTATGCTGTCATATTCGGGGTATGAAATCGCAACAGGTGTTAGCATCGTATCACCGGACTTGACTGG
The DNA here is from genome assembly GCA_964602985.1 of uncultured Bacteroidota bacterium. Lineage (GTDB taxonomy): Bacteria > CLD3 > CLD3 > SB21 > SB21 > CAYZJB01. The sequence goes on along the minus strand of CAZRTJ010000022.1, from coordinate 732 downwards.
TTATACCGATTTCTGGGTCGCAGAGGATGATGGCACATTTGATCGTATCACAACGATTCGAATCGGTTTGGGTTTGTATTTTGGTAAGAACCTCAGACTGCAAGTCAACGGCGAACGAGAACTCTTCAAGAACGATCCGTATCCCACTGGAGCCGTTCAGTACCGCCTGAGATCACAGTTGTCTTTCAATTTCTAGAGGTCTCACAACTCATTATCGGTACGGAAACGTTGACTTCTACTTATTGGATGATCGCTTCTATCGAACAGACGTTTCCGGCCAGGACGTTGTATATAGTACGGCTATGATTGACAAGGTGATCCAAGATATTCAGTCACGCCCAGGTAAGATCAAGGTGTTGATCGGAGGCAGCGTCTTTTCCAATGATCAGCACGGCAGTCACGGGTATGGAAAAGCAAGTTATGATGATGAGCGAGATTACTTCTTCGCACGGCTCAGAGATGAAATCAAGAATAACACCATCAAAGGGCTGATCTTTTTATCAGGAGATATCCACGGTCATGAAGTGAATCAGGTGAAGTTGCCCCGGAACCCAACCCCAAGTACGGATTATCGCTATGCTATCGAAATTGTAAGCAGCCCGCTGGCTGAAAATAGTGACGGTAAGGACGAAGGGGATCTTCAAATCGAACTCGAAAGAAAGGCAAGAATTATTACCATTGCTTATCCTAACACCAAACCGAACAAAATAGCGTTTCAAAAGTTGGAGACTC
>CAZRTJ010000021.1:0-62899 GCA_964602985.1 uncultured Bacteroidota bacterium | reverse complement strand
AAAAAAATACAGCCCCGGATGCTCTCCGAGGCAGCGTGTGGGCCCTCAGGGATTTGAACCCCGGACCAAAGGATTATGAGTCCTCTGCTCTAACCGCTGAGCTAAGAGCCCGATGTCGGAATCTACAATTTCACTCCCTATTTTCCACGCAAATCTTAATGCACAAAAAAAACCCCGCTACATGGCGGGGTTTTTTGTGCATCCTCAAAAGGATTCCTAATTCTTCAATTTGAACGTGATCGGGATCGCGATTCGTACGCGTACGGATTTGTCACGCTGTTTCGCCGGTTTCCACTTGGACTTCATGACGACGTCGACGGCGGCCTGCCCAAATCCGACATTGCCGTCTTCTTTGAGAATTTCGGCGGACTGCACATTTCCGCTTTCATCAATCACCGCCTGAACGAGCACCTTGCCTTCAATTCCGGCCTGGCGAGCCATATCCGGATACTTCAGGTTCTTCTTGATGAAGTCGTATCCACCAATCATCTCCGGTGCGGAATCGTAGGCCACGAAGATCTCCGCTTCTCCAACATCTTCCTTCTTTGGAGGAGGAGGAGGGGGAGGAGGAATTTCTTCCAGGTCGATATCGGTGTCGTCGATGGTCTCATCGCCCAACAGATTTTCCTTTTCGGACTGGATCGGCACCGAAGGCCGCGCCGGTGGAGGCGGACGCTTGATCTGTTGCGTGAGATCAACCTTTTGGACCTCGAGCTTGAAATCCAGCTTCTCCGCTTCACCACCGCCCTCACTCCACGAAAGAAACTTCATCAGCAACGTGACCAATACCAGCGAGGCGATCAGAGCCGCTTCAAAGACTTTACGATATTGAACTTTCAGCATGTTTACGTGCATAACGACCTTCCTTTGGCTCTATGAGTCTTGTGTCCACATGGACAATCGTCTCCAGCCGCCTAAAGTCAACATTGTCAATAATTCGCCGATGGACGGGATCTCGTCCCGTAGTACACTCGCAAGCATCCTGCCTTTCGCAGCTCCTGCTGCACATCGCTCAAGATACCCATCTCGCTGTCTTTGTCCACCTTGAGGAACACCAATAACTGCACATCCGATTCAATCTTCTGGCGCGCGATGGTGTATAGATCATCCATCGACGTAATCAGGGCGTCATCAAAGGAAATGTTCTTACTGCGGTCGATCCAGATGTAGGACGTGTGTGTCTTGGACGCCAATTTTTCAATCTTCCACGCCTCCGGTTCCTGCAGTTTGAGTCCGTCAAACTTCTTGATGACCGTAGACACCATGAAGAACAGCAGGAGCGTAAAGACAATGTCCGACATGGACGCGCTCGGAATCACCGGATCCGGTGCCTTCTTTCGAGAAAATTTCATACGTACCTCTTATTTATCCGGTTCCGCGATCGATATTTTCTTCGCGTCCGCCTGCTTCAGCTGATCCAGGACGGCGATGAACACGCGATACGGAGTCAGACGTGTGGTCTTCACCGACACGATCAGTTTGTCGTTCTTCCCGATACGAGTCTTGACGATATCCATCACCTGATTCATCTGTCGCGGCTCTTCATCGATCAGGATATCGCCGTTATCATTGATCAGGATGTTCATGATATTCTGTTTTGGAATTTCTTTCACGTCGCCATCCGGTGGAAGGACCAGGTCCAGACCTTTGTCGCTTCCGATGGTCGTCACGACGAGAAAGAAAATCAGCAGCAAGAATGCCATGTCCGCAAGCGAACCGGTCGGAATCTCCGCCGAGGCTTTTTTTCGTTTTTCAACTAGCATTCTTCACCTAATGGCTTGCGGGTTAGCGACGCTGTTCCAGTTCGACCAGAGATTCCACCAGGGCTGCCGAACTTTCCTCCATGTCCACCACCAGACGATTGATCTTGGCCGTAAAGAAGTTATGGAAGAACTGAAGGATCAACGCGACGATCAGTCCAAACAAAGTCGTCAGCAGAGCGACGCCCATACCGTTGGCAACAATGGCTGGCGAAATGTCGTTGGCAGCGGCAATATCATTAAACGCGACGATCATACCCTGCACTGTCCCCGTGAATCCGAGCATCGGAGCGGCGGCAATGAAGAATGAAATCCAGACCATCCCGCGCTCCAGGAATGCCATTTCAATCGCTCCGGCATTGACAATCGCCTTTTCAACCTGGTCGATACCCTTCTCCATGCGCATCAGACCCGCATGGAAGATCGCCGCCACCGAACCGGACTGGTTGGAGCTCACCTCCACTGCGCGCTGGACACCGCCTTCATCCAAAGCCTGTTTGATCTTCGTCAAGAATTTGCGGGTATTCACTCCGGACTTGGTTAGCGTGAGAAATCGTTCGATACACAGGGCAAGGCCCGCGACCATACAGAAAAGAATGGGCCACATGAAACCGCCGCCGTCATTAAAATAATCTACCAACGACTTTTCCATACAAAGGGATCCTCCATGTTAGACAGAAATGTTATTTGAATTCTTACGATTGTATAGACGAGACTGGTCTCTGATTACGCCCAAAATAAGGGAAAATGCCACTCGAAAGTCAATACTATTTTTGGGTTACGCGCTCCCATTTGACAAACGGACGCACGGACAAAGCGGATGTCTCCCCCTGATCCGCGTGCATCCGACCCGCGATGGCGACCATGGCTGCATTATCCGTACAATATTCGGCGGAGGGAATGAAGACCTCCTGCGGTAAGCCGTGGAGACGCTCACGCAACCGGCGGTTTGCTGCCACTCCCCCACACACCACGAGACGCGGAACTCCGGTAACGCCCAGCGCACGGGCACACTTCCCCACCAGCACATCCACTACGGCTTCCTGAAACGACGCCGCTACATCCGCCTGGTCGGACACCTCCCGCTGCGATACAAAGTTCATGACAGCGGTTTTCAATCCGGAAAAACTGAAGTCAAGGCCGGCCTCTTTCAGCATCGGACGCGGGAACGCGATCATCCTGCCATCGCCATTTTGAGACAGTCGGTCTATCACGGGGCCGCCCATGACCTGTCCATCTTTCAGGAGCCCCAGGATTCTCGCCACCTTGTCGTAGCACTCCCCGGCCGCGTCGTCCAGCGTTTCCCCCAGAACCTCATACTGCCCCAACGCCCTTGCGTGAACCAGCATCGTGTGCCCGCCCGAAACGATGAGTGCAACGAATGGAAATCGCATGTTCGAATGCTCGACGAACGCCGCCAACATGTGCGCCTCGATGTGGTTGACCCCGATAAAGGGAACCCCCATCCCATACGCCAGAGCCTTGGCAAAATTCAGACCGACCAGCAAACTGCCGAGAAGTCCCGGGCCGGCCGTGGCCGCCACAAGATCAATTTGATTCTTCCTGACGTCCGCTCGTTCCATCGCGGACCGGACAACGGGAAGCAGATTCGCCTGATGCGCCCTCGCCGCCAACTCCGGAACGATGCCGGTGAATTTTGGATTCACGATTTGTGAGGATACGAGATTGCAGAGGACCCGGCGATTCTCCAGCAAGGCGACCGACGTGTCATCGCAGGAGGTCTCAATCGCCAGCGTGATCATGGTTCCGTCTCGAGCAGGATGATCTTAAACCGGGAGGGAATGAGCTGACTCCACTCGACATCTGCTGGGACCTGGATGGTCGGCGTCGCCTCCACATGATTGAGCCGTGTCTCTGCCTCATAGTCAATCATTCCGATCACCGAGTCTCTTGACATCGTAGCCAACAGGTCCACGCCGCCGCGTATCCGAATCGAAAAGGTCGACGGCTGAACCACGGCCTGAACGGACTCCGGCAGATGAATGAGTTTCAGAGGAATATTTTCCATCGTTCGCTCGCCCAAGGGCTGGACATCAATCGTCACATCGATCGGAGATTGCTCCACCGTCAGTCGTTTGGAATCCGGACGCAGAAGGGCGGTACTCACGACCACATCTTTGGAAAGACCCTTCAGAGAACGCGCCTCCGTTCGCAGGTACGGAATGCTCTCGACAAGCGATCGCGGTCCCTCCACGGTGAGCGAATCCGGACGGACTTGCAGTCCGCGAACGACCACGAAGCCCGGCTCGCAACTCACCTCGACATCCGCGTATACGGGAACCCTGCGGGAAACCCGCGCCTCAGAATACACGCGCAGGGTATCCGGCGCCAGGATGGAGATAATGCGTACGTTGTTCTTGTCGGGCCATTTCACATTGGAAGGAATGTCGGACAGCACCAGAGGGGAACCGTCCACGTAATCCGCCAGATCCAACTGATACTTCACGTCCCAAAGATATTTCAGCGCCAGCAAACTTTTGCCGTCGGACTCAAAGCGAATAGGTATCGCTTCCGGCACGTCCGAAATCAGCACCGTCCCCGCTCTCAAATTGACGACCTCGACCGGGACCACAATGGTCAGCTGAAAGACGGCGGTCGATTTCACATAAAACCACAGGAAGAAAGCCACGATCACGCTGGCCAGCAGCATGCGGTAACGCCGTATCATCAGAAGTGCGGAACTTCCGGAATATAGATCATCTTGTATTCCTGTACGGAATAGCTGTCGCTCATCGATGCCACGTAATCGGCGATATGGCGAACAAAAGCCGCGTCCTTCTGGAATTCCGCGATACACTCGGTGACCTGCTTCCGGGGCAATTTCCGCAGGTCAAAATCAGGACCTTTCTTTCGAGACGTGTAGCGCCGCAGGAATTTGTCATTCATTTGCAGTGGATTGACAAAGTACGCTTTGAAGAGTTTCCGGATCACTTTGCCACACCGCTGATTGGCGCGGTTCACAAAAAAGTTATTTGCCAGTTCTCTCTGAATGAACGTGTCCAACTCATTCTGTTTGCGATTGACATCGAGACTGAAAATGACCAGCCATTCGTCAAAGGATTCTCTCCGATTCTTCCGTGCGCAGAAATCTTCCACCCGGCGAAGCGTGTTCGATATGACATCCCCTACCAGCTTTCTCACCAGCCCGGCGATGAGCCAGTTGATATACTCGTCGGGTCGCTGATCACACAGTTCCGCCAATCGATTTTCCTTCTCGACTTCCTGGATCAGTTTCACGCTTCGGACATCACGGAGTTTGATATAGTCGGCCCGAAGGGCATCCTCGAGGTCAAACGTGCGCTGTGCGATCTCGTCGGCTATGGCCGCAACCTGCCCCTCCAGCGTGAGCGACATCAGGTGTTCAACGTGCACCCTGGAAAAATCGAGATTCGGATCGTGGAAACGTTCGGCCTGTGTGCTGGTATGCTTCAAAATACCTTCCCTCACCACCGAGGTCAGATTCAATCCGTCGTAGTTGTATTTCTTTTCGATAAAATCGACAACGCGCAGGCTTTGATAATTGTGTTTGAATCCGCCGTAGTCGATCCCGGTGAGAACGCCTTCCAACTTGTCTTCGCCGGAGAGGATCCCGTCGAGAACCGCTTCTCCGACGTCCGAGAACGGCGGGTGTCCGAGATCATGCCCCAACGCAATCGCCTCGGTCAGATCCTCGTTGAGGCCCATCGCCGAAGCGATCGTTTTCGACACCTGGACCACCTCGACGGTATTGGTCAGTCGACTGCGATTGCGCTCGCTGTCGCGTTCGACAAGGACTTGTCGTTTGTCAGAGAGGTTTCGAAAGGAGTTGGAATAAATGATCCGATCGCGGTCGCGCTGAAAGGCCGTCCGATGGTCGTCGTCAATCTCTTCGACCAATCGCGTGGTGTGCATACCGCGGCTCTTGCAGGCATACGGGGCCAGGTATTGCTCTTCCCAATTCTCCGTATGCTGGCGCCGGCGATCGAAAAAAATGCTGGAATCCGACATGACAAAAAGGGCTGCCTCGTCGGCAGCCCCGGTTACACTTATCCGAGATACGCTCGAAGCGCCTTGCTTCGGGACTTGTGTCGCAGGCGATTGATCGCTTTCTCCTTGATCTGACGCACGCGTTCGCGTGTGAGTTTGAACTCCTCGCCGATCTCTTCCAGGGTCAGCGAACGTTCGATCCCCAATCCGAAATACAGCTTGATGATCTTGGCCTCGCGATCGCTCAGGGTGGAGAGCGTGTTTTCGATGTCCTTCTTGAGAGACTCACTCATCAGGGTCTCATCGGGCAACGGATTGACCTTGTCCGGCACCGTGTCCATCAAAACGCTCTTTTCGTCTTCCTGCAGTGGAGCGTCGAGCGACAGGTGTCGTTTGGAGATCCGCAACGCATCCGATACGTCGTAATCCTTGATTTCCAATTCGTGAGCGATCTCTTCCGTGCTGGGTTCACGCTCAAATTCCTGTTCCAGTTCGTTGTACGCCTTGCCGATCTTGTTCAACATGCCCACGCGATTCAGCGGCAGTCGGACAATGCGGGAATGCTCGGCAATGGCTTGGAGAATCGACTGACGAATCCACCACACGGCGTAGGAAATGAACTTGAATCCGCGCGTTTCATCGAATCGTTCCGCGGCCTTCATCAGGCCCAAGTTGCCTTCATTGATCAAGTCGGACAGCGGCAGACCCTGATTCTGATAATCCTTCGCGACGGAAACCACGAAACGCAGATTGGCTTCCACCAATCGCTTCAACGCCTCACGTTCCCCCTTCTTGATGCGCTTGGCCAGATCAATCTCGTCTTCCGGCTTCAAGAGAGGAACCTTGTTGATCTCCTCCAGGTACCGTTCGATCGATTGATCCTCGCGGCTGTTAATTCGCATCTTGATTCGCGCCATTATGCTATCTTCCTTTCTCTATCTGACTAAATGTCAATATTTGCTGATATATAAGTTAACTCTAAGTTTTTCAATATATTCCAACTGTCACGTGAGTATTAAACGCCCGTGCAACAAATTAAGTTCCACTTTTCACAACAAAGTTGAAATATTCCTTCTTACTTATACAGTGCACTCAACCTTGCCGGTGGCACTCCGACCCGATACAAGATCTGCATCGCAACGTTCTTGAAGGCACGGCGAAAGAAACCCTCGTTCAGGTATCGTCTGCCACTGGTGACGACAGGAGAGTCCAGGATCTCAAAACCGCCCCGACGTCTGAGGCGCGGCACGATTTCCAAATCCTCCATGATGGGATAGTCCTCGCGAAATCCATGGAGCGACTCAAAGACTCTGCGCCGCATGAAAATCGCCTGATCGCCGAACGGCAATTGGAAGATCCTGCAACGTGCCGCCACGTATGTTTCCAGCAGTCGAAATCGCCATCCCGATTCTCGGACCACAAACTGAAAAGCACCCGAATGAAGCGGCGGCTCTTGAGCGGCACGATGGACGAGCGCGTGGAGCGACCCTCTGCTGAGCCAGGTGTCCGCATGGAGAAAAACCAGCCACTCGCCGATTGCGGCTCGCCCGCCCGCGTTCATTTGTCTGGCACGGCCCTTCGCGGATTCCAAAACGCGTGCACCCGAAAGTCGTTCAGCCGCCCGCTCTGCTGTCCCGTCCGTACTGCCGCCGTCGACAACGATCCATTCGCAATCCTGCAGTTCTTCTGCCTGGGCGACGAGAAAGGGAATCTGCCCGACCTCATTGAAGATCGGCACGATGATAGAAACAGGCGGTCGGATAGGATTATTCGTTTAACCGCCAGTCGTAATCGAGGTAGGAAACCTTGATTTTGCTTCCGACAGCGGCGATTTGATTCTTAACGTCATCGGAGAAATAGGGCAAAAGCGATTGGATCAGATCCGCTTCCGTGGCGCCAAAATCCGTCAGGTACCACTTAAACAAACTGCTCAGACGCAACGTGCCCGTCGATGCATCGAAATAATTCTGCTTTCGATCCTGCACAAAAACTCGGGCCTGGTGGTCCAACTGTTCCGATACGCGCGATCCGACGTACGCCTCCGATCGAAGCGGGGGGCATCCCTTTGCGGCGCAGACCAAGGCGAAGTGCACGCGGAAGTCCTTGAATTTCGGTCGAACGATCTCGTGCTCGACCTGGTTCAGTGTCAACGTGCGTCCCCGCAGTGTGACGACCTCTCGGTCCCACACCGTGGTGCTGAATAAGTATGCCAAAAAGGAACCCGCATTCAGATCTTTGATGCTCTCCACCGGATAATGATCACAAATCAGCTTGACCGTGAACGCATTATACACATTGCACCAGTAGGCCAATTGATCATCACGATTACCATAGTCCTGATCGGAACTGGCGCTCAGAGATTCGACATACGTCCAGAAACGAGCGTCCTGCTTGACAGCACGGTAATTCACACGACCCGCGACCACATGATCCTTCAATACAGACGTCCAGAGCGAATCTCCCTGCGCCACACACGTCGACGCCGCCAAAAGCCACAGCAGCATCGGTTTCAAACCATCTTCTCCGGACGGACCGCTTCGTCGAACTTCTCCGCCGTCAGAAGACCCAACTGAATGGCCGCCTCTTTCAGAGTGATGTTTTCTTTGAAGGCCTTCTTTGCCACCCTGGCCGCATTGTCATAGCCGATATGCGGATTCAGCGCCGTGACCAACATCAACGAGTGATTCAAGTGTGCCCGGATATTTTCTTCGATCGGTTCGATCCCCGCGGCACAATGCTCATCAAACGACTGGCACGCATCGCCCAACAGTCGAATGGAATTCAGCACATTAAAAAGGATCAGGGGTTTGAACACGTTCAGTTCGAAGTTGCCCGACATCCCTCCGATGTTCACCGCCACATCGTTGCCCATCACCTGCGCGCAAACCATCGTCATGGCCTCCGACTGTGTGGGATTGACCTTGCCGGGCATGATGCTGCTTCCCGGTTCGTTGTCCGGAATGGATATTTCTCCCAGGCCGCATCGCGGACCGGACGCCAGCCACCGCACGTCGTTGGCAATTTTCATCAGAGACGCGGCCAGCGTCTTCAACGCTCCGTGTGCATACACCAGGGCATCATGTCCCGCCAGCGCTTCGAACTTGTTAGGCGCCGATCGAAACGGAAGTTTCGTAATCAAGGCAATCTGCGCAGCCGCGGTTTGCGCGAATTTCGGATGCGTGTTCAACCCCGTACCCACAGCGGTTCCGCCCAGAGCAAGATCATACAATCCGTCGGTCACCTCTTCGATGCGTTTCATACCGTTGTCCAACTGCTGGACGTATCCTGAGAACTCTTGCCCGAGCGTCAGAGGCACCGCATCCATCAGATGGGTTCGGCCGATTTTGATGATGGAGCGGAATGCGTTTGCCTTCTGATCCAGCGTATCACGCAGTTTCTTCACCCGCGGCAAGAGGTGCCGAACGATCTGCTCCGCCGTCGCGATGTGCATGGCCGTTGGAAATGTGTCGTTGGAAGACTGGGCTTTGTTGACGTCGTCGTTCGGATGAATGGGCTTCTTGCTGCCCATTTCTCCGCCGGCCAATTCAATAGCCCGGTTGGAAATGACCTCATTCGTGTTCATGTTGGTCTGTGTGCCGCTCCCGGTTTGCCACACAACCAAGGGAAAATGCTCATCCAGTTTTCCCTCGATCACTTCGTCGGCCGCGCGGACAATCCACTCGCCCTTCTCTTTGGGCAGGGTTCCCAATTCCTGATTGGCCAATGCCGCCGCTTTTTTCAGAATTCCCAGCGCCCGGATCATTTCGCGTGGGAAGCGGTCGCCGCCGATTTTGAAATTCATCAGGGAGCGCGCGGTCTGGGCGCCATAATACTTGTCCGCCGGCACGGACATTTCGCCCATGCTGTCCGTTTCGATCCGATGGTTCATGGCTACGCTACTTGCTGCAATTCATCCGAATGAGGTAGAAGCCGTCTTCACACACACCTTGGGCATTGCGAATCCCGTAATACAAATACATCTGATTGTCGAGACAAAGCTCATAGCCGTTCTCGCACTGCGTCAGGATATCGCGGCCCTTGTCCTTTTCCATCTGGCGACGAACGATGTCCCGCAGGCGTTCGATCGTACCCTGATCGGTGACCTTTCCCAGTTGATTCACAATTTGCCCGTCGGCGTAGCGAAAATGATTCTCCTCCAGCCGGACCGGAACATAGTTCGCCCACTGCCCCATCATGAAGAGGTTCTGCCGGACCTTTTCCATTTCGGCTTTGTTCTTCTCGGCTTCCTGCTTCTTTTTCTGATTTTCATCTTCGAGAGCGGCCTTCTCTTTCTCCTTTACGGCAATTTCGTCCCTCATTTTGGCCGCTTCTTCTTCCTTCGCGATTTTATCTTTTTCGAGGTCTTCGCGTCTCTCCTCCCGCGTTGCTTTGGACGGCGAGCACGCCAGCATACCCGTCATCAGCAGACAAATTGCGTACTTCATATGGATCCTGCGTTTAGTTCTTTGAAGCTTCATCGTCCAGACCCTTCAGGGCATTTTCGCGATCTTTCTTCTGTCCGTCCAGAACCTTGGACGTCTTCGTGTTGTCGCCCTTGCCGTCAAACTTGTCCAATTGTTTCACGCCTTCCTGTTCACCGGCGCAAGAGCCCGCCACCAGACCGACAACCAGGGTCGCCAGGATTACCTTCTTATTCATGTTGCCTCCACAGATTGGTCAGGTACATAATACATTTACATAATACATTTCATCCACCAATAACGCCATGAAATTCTCACTCACCGACAGGACGTTCATAGTCTTCGTCCTCTGATTCCGCGCCGGAATAGCCCTCGATCCATTGGGCGGCCTCACCCGTGATGGTAAATCGAATGGGCGTGTTCGTCTCCATTTCCTCTTTCGTGAGATAGCCCTTTTCGTTCAGGATCCGCACGATCACGGACATGTAATTCAGATGCTTCTTCCTGGGAATGCCCTTTTCAAAATAACGCTCGTATTTCTTGGGATTCGGAATGATCCCCGCCAGAAACACCGCCTCAGAGATGGTCAGGTGACGAGGTGATTTACGAAAATAGAATTCCGCCGCGCGTCCGACGCCAAATACATCCGGACCCCACTCGATGATGTTCAGGTAGATCTCGAGCAGCCGCTTCTTGTGCTCTTCCTTCCGTCGCAGCGGATCGAGCATCTTTTCATGGGTCATGAGCCAGGTCAGGAGCATCTCCTGAAACTTTCGCGCCAATGTCTTTTCCCGACTGAGGAAGATGTTCTTGACAAACTGCATGCTGATCGTACTCGCGCCTCGCGCAAAGCGTTTCTTCCGGATGTTCTCCGCCAGGGATCGTTCGATCTGCAGGACGTTGAACCCGTTGTTCTTCATGAAGGATGCGTCTTCGCACATCAGAACGGCGGCGACCAGGATCGGCGCGGCGCTGTCAAGCGGCGTCCAATACGGATTCGCAGGGCCCACCTCAAACGTAGTGTCTGTTTCGTCTTCCAACTGGACGGTGTACGCAAACGGCTCGCGCAGGGTCTTCACCTGGATCGAGTCGCCAAACGAAACGACACGAAAGTCTTTTGACAATTCGATATCGGGATCGAGTTTCACGCTGTCCGGCCGGGCCATGTCCAGTTGTAACCGGGCCTGCCAGCCCATTTCTCCGTCGACGCGCAGACCTTTCAATTTCTTCATCAAAGCGCCCGGAATGGAGTAAAAAAAATCGGACATGCGAATCCTCGGAATGCGAAAAGACAGATCCATTCGTGGTTTTCCATCCATCCCCGCGACGTATCCTCTGGTCTCGAGATTGATCTGATTGAGATACGCACGCGTCGACTCGCGGATCCAGATGCTGTCTTCCGATAGATCCAGATCGAGGTCAAATCCGATGTTGATGCCTTTCAATTTCTGATCGGAAATCGCATCGGAAAAGACTTCCATGTCGGAGACGTTCAACCGGGCTTTCAGATTGTCCGTGCTCCGGTCCTCCTGCAAGCTCAGCAAACGGATGTCAAACGCCTTCAGGTAAATATCCGCGTTGGTCAGCTCCTTCGAAAATGGAATCTTGAAGGCCGCGGCCGAACTGCCCTCGATTTGCAGTTCATGCCGTCGATTGTCCAACTGCCCGATGACTTGAACCTCGTGCGATTGGTCGTTGTCCTGGAAATGTCCTTTGATTTTCAATTCAGCGTTTTGAAGCGCATTTTCCGCCAGTTCGACCCTGGCCTGATCCAGAACAAACACATTCGGAGGGTGCGGCCGAGCCCACTTGTTGGGCGGAACTGTCGACGTGAAGTCATGATAGGCCATCGACAGGTTTGCGATTCGCACAACCGGAGGTTTGGCCTCCAGATACGCTTCGATCCACTCCGAGAGTCGGTTGCCTGTCTCCTCTTCCGGTCTTTCGACGGCCGTCGTATCTGTTTGGCGGTTCCGTCGCCACTCCAGAATGTTCTGAAAATTGAACCGTCCTTTCTGATTCCGATTCACATGCAGGCGGATGGTGTCGACAGACATACGGCGCAACAGTCTGCCCGTGACAAATCCCAGAGCGTAAAAATCGATCTCCGCCCTGCCGACGTGAAGCAGTGGTTCGGTTTGACAGGAGTTCCACAGAGAATCGGACTGCGAGCGAACAGTCGCGGGGAAGTTCGCCGGCCAGGACAGCGAGTGCGACGAATCGGGAACGCCGTGGAGGGTGAGCCCTTCGACGGTCAATTGCGTCAGCGACGTGAACTCGATCCGCCGAAACGCAATCGGATATCCCCATTGCTCGGACAATCGCTTCAGTCGCGTTTCGATTTGAGATTCGACGATCGTATGAGCGATTGGAGGCGTGAGTACAACGATCAGGCCAAACGCGACAATCGCGATGCCTATCCTGCGATAACGCGGTGGGATGGCGTTCCAGTTCACGTCTACAGGATCATGCCGGCGAGTGTGCCGGTCAATAGCGTGGCCAGCGATCCGCCGAGAACCGCTCGCAGACCTAGGGAGGCGATGTCCTTCTGGCGTTCCGGCGCCATCGGAGAAAGACCTCCGATTTGAATCGCGATCGACGAAAAATTAGCAAAGCCGCACAATGCAAACGTGGCAATTGTGATGGAGCGTTCGGAAACCAGCGCGCCGGATTGCATGTACGTCGCCATATCCAGATAGGCCACAAACTCGTTCAGGACCACCTTCGTGCCGATCAATGATCCGACGGTAGTTGCGTCCTCCCAGGGCACGCCTGCACAAAAGGCTAGCGGAGCGAGAATCCAGCCGAGGATTTTCTGCAGGGTCAGGGATTCGTAACCGAACAGGCTTCCTGAAGCTTGCAATCCCGCATTGAACACAGCGATGAGGGCAATGAACGCAAGAAGCATCGCCGCGACATTGAGCGCGAGTTTCAGCCCATCGGCCGCTCCGATGGCCGCCGCTTCGATCACATTGGACGCGGGCTTTTCCACGTGCACCCGAACCGTCCCGCGTGTCACCGGTTCTTCGGTTTCCGGAAAAAGCATTTTGGAAATGGCCAACCCAGCCGGAGCCGCCATGATCGAGGCTCCCAACAGTTGCGTTGCGAATTTCACCTGCGCATCCCCCAACGGCAGGCCGTGCGCTTCGGCAAACGACCCGGACAGCATTTGAATATAGGCCGCCATGACTCCACCGGCGATCGTCGCCATGCCGCCCACCATGATCGTCAGGATTTCCGATCGCGTCATGTCTTTGATAAATGGCCGGATCATGAGCGGCGCTTCCGTCTGTCCGACAAAAATATTCGCGGTGTTGCTGAGGGATTCGGCGCCGCTCGTATTCAACAGTCGGGCCATCACCCACGCCATGCCCTTGACAATCCATTGCATCACACCGAGATGATACAGCACACTCATGAAAGACGAGAAAAAAATGATCGTCGGGAGTACCTGAAAGAAAAAGAAGAACCCCATGGACCCATCCGTTCCCGGACTCAGCGCCAAATTACCGAACACGAACCGGGCGCCTTCGATCGTAAACCCGAGTAGCTTGACAATCGCCTGACCGATGACATCAAACGCCAACGCCAGAAAATTGAAAGGCGCTCCAAAGTCCTTGCCCTTCAGGACAAGGAAGCCGAAGACCACCTGAATTGCCAGGCCCATCCCCACCGTGCGCCAATTAATTCGTCGACGATTGTTGGAGAACAGAAAGGCGATCCCAAGGATGATCGCGATTCCGAGAAGACCGGTGAGTCTTTCCATGACGGATTACGAACCGACTTTGGAGGAGTCTGCATCCGAACGGAGCAGGTAGTCCATGGACCAGACTGTGACTCGGCCGCCGCCGCCGCTTGTCGCGACTTTGTCGCCGTCATTTGTCACCGCGATCGACCAGACTCCGCGCTCGTGCACTCCGGACAGCGTTTTCACGACTGCCAGGTGATCCAGATTCCACACGGTCAGATTGCCTCGTTCATCCCCCGTGAGGAATATCGGTCGGGACGGCACTCGCACCATCGCCTGGATTTCACCGTCGACGGTCACAATCGTGTCCGGTAAGTCGGTTTGTCGGTTCCACACATAGAGAGCTCCGCTCCCGCCGGTGATGATCCGGCCGTCGTCGTCGCTGAGAAAGCACGAATTGATCGGGTCGCTTTGGGGATACGTTTTAATCTCGTGGCCTTCCCGTACGTCCCACACTTTGACATTGCGGTCCCATCCGACAGAGACGAACAGGTTCGGATCCTTGGCCCACGCGATGGACGTCACGGCATTGACGTGACCGTATGGCGCGACGACATCCGCGGCGTGTCCGGAGAAGAAATGCTCCTGCTTTCCGGTCTCCGATTCAAAAACAAAAATGCTGAAGAAATTGGCGGCGGCGAGTCTCTTGCCGTCGGGAGAGTAACGAATCGTCTGCGCGTCGTTGGTCAACTTCTTCTTCCCCCAGACTTCCGCTTTATCGCTCATGCGGAACACAACGATTTGAGCGGTTTGTTCCGTATTGTCGCTGCACGTAGCCGCAAAAGACTTTCCGTCCGGAGCAATCGCAACCGATAGAACGGCGTCGGGTTGTTCCGGAGACTCCCAGGCAATTTGTCCCGTGGAAAGATCCAACAGCGTGATCTTCTTGTTCTGTCCGCCGGCCAGCAGTTGTGAGCCGTCCGGAGAGAACGCCACGCTGTTGACGATGGTCTTGCCGCCGATGTCGTAGGACCGGGGAGGTTCGACGGATTTCGCCGGCTTCTGCGGACCGCCGCATGCGAAGATGAAAAGCGCAAGAATGAGACCCACAGACTTCATCATCGGCTCCTATGTCCGTTCTTAGATATTGTATTCGCTGGAGAATTTGGCTAACTTAAACGAATCCCTTTTCGAAATCAAGCAGTACGCCGGAGCCGCAATGAGAAAGAAGAAACGAACGATCGCATCCCGCCGGAAAGCGACGCCACGCCTGGAGCCGCCCTCACTCAACACCCCTCAAACGGAAAATCTACTCGATGAGGACGCCTATGTAGAGGAGTTGGCTCCTTTTTTTGACGAAATGTACCCGATGTCAGTCGTCGAAAAGATTCACGGCCCGTTTCTCAAGATGCTGGTTCAGAAGTACCAAGTTCAATCCGCATGCGACCTCGCCTGCCGGACCGGGCAGACGTTGCTGCTCCTGAAGAAATTCGGCGTGAAGCGTTTGGTCGGGGTCGACTCCAGCGATCAGAATCTGGCTCTTGCACGAAAGAAAATGGGAAAATCTGCGGTGTTGGATCGTCACGCCCTGCGCGAAGCGCCTTCCAGCCTGGAAGGGCAGTCCTTCGATATGATCTTGTGCACCAAGGACAGTCTGCCGGCCGTTCTGGATGACGAGGGATTGTTCGATTTCTTTAAGAAGACGCATCGACTGCTTTCCCCCAACGGAATTTTTGTCGCGGAAATGCTGAACTACGGAAAAATCTGGAAACGAAAAGAGCGATTCCAAACGCTGATGGACCGTACGAAGAAATCCGGAGGGCACTTTTTTTTCTACATGAACGACTTTCATCAGGAGTTGCTGGCGCGTCATCTGATTCGGCTCGAAAAAAATAAAAACGAGTGGTATCTGCGAACGATCGGTTTGCCGATTCGGCCGCTGTTACCCAACGAGATCGACCTTTTTACCAAAGAAGCCGGATTTTCAAAATGGGGTTTTCTGGGTTCGTACGCCGGCAAATCCTACGTGGAAAAGGAATCGCCCCACACGATTCTACTCGCCCTTAAATGATCGGCATGATCGCCGATGTCGTGATCGGTCTCGTCTCCGCGCTTCATGCGTCTTTTCTGATTCTGGAAATGTTTCTGTGGACGCATCCCATTGGATTGCAAGTCTTTCGCCAGACGGCCGAACAGGCCGCCGCCACGAAGACTCTTGCCGCCAATCAGGGGCTGTACAATGGCTTTCTCGCCGCAGGTTTGGTCTGGGGGTTGCTCCTTGGCTCGGCGCAGATCAAGATCTTCTTCCTGGCATGCGTGGTGATTGCTGGATTTTTTGGAGCTGTCACCGCAAATCGGAGAATTCTGTGGATTCAGGCCCTGCCCGCGGCGGTCGCACTGACTTTGACGATCCTTGCGCGTCGCTTGACAATCGAATCATGATCGTCTATATTGCCCGCGTTATTGCCGCGTTCGTCTAACGGTTAGGACGTAGCCCTCTCAAGGCTGTAATACGGGTTCGATTCCCGTACGCGGTACGATACGAAGCCCTCTCCTCTTCCAAGCAACATGCAATGACGACCATTGCGCCGTAAATGGATCAACAACACCTCGTAGAAATACTGAAGAAAGGACATTCCGAGTGGAATGAGTGGAGAAAAACGTGCCCCCTCATAGCTCCTGATCTTTCAGGTGCCGTATTGCAGGAGAAAGATCTAAGCCATTGCAACCTAAACCGCGCAAACCTACAGCATAGTAATCTCATTGGGAGTCATTTTGCGAATGCAGATTTGTCGGAGTCGGACTTGACGGGTGCCAATTTGGCTTGGACGGACATGAGACTCTCCAACCTCTCTCGATCGAATCTGACGCGTGCAAAGCTAAAAGGCACAATTCTCCGCGAAACAAATCTATCAGGAGCTATTCTTAATGAAGCAAGGATGGGCTTCACTATTCTCGGTCATACCAATCTCACAAATACGAGAGGGTTGGAGACAATTCGACACGTCGCTCCTTCGATCCTCGGAATTGACATGTACCAAACCTATGGGCACGTCCTCCCTCGCCAATTTCTAATTGGTTGCGGAGTTTCCGACGCTCTTGCCGACTACGCCACGTCCTTGTCACAGAATCCGATCCAGCTTAGTTCATGTTTCATCTCGTATGCCAAGGAGGATGAGGAATTTGCACTGAGACTTCATGAAGATCTGCATCAGCGATCAATCCAGGCTTGGGTGTTTGCTACTGATGCCCGATGGGGACAGTCAGTGTGGGGCGAAATTGATGAGGCCATCCGGTGTCACGAGCGGATGATCCTGGTATGTTCCAAACACTCTCTTGTAAGTGGACCTGTGAAACGAGAGATTGAGCGGGCGCTTCAGCGAGAAGACCGCGAGGGATCCTTGGTCATCTTCCCCCTTAACATCGATGATTTCCTTTTGACGTCGTGGAACCATCCCCGCAAGGCGGACATAACAAAGATTGTGGTAGCCGATTTTACGGACTGGCGAACGCCAAAGAAATATGACGCGGCCCTCGAGAGGCTGGTATCCGCGCTCAGGACACATTAGTTGACCACAATGTAGCAGAACTACGTCGGCTTTTCGACAATTGGCGAAACAGTTCCGTTAGCGCACGACTTCCATTTCTGATCCACGATCCGGCTGACCCTACTCAAACACCTTAAACCCCACGGCCGCCAGATATCCCGCCAGAGTTCCCAGACCTACAACCCGGTGTCCGCCGATGTGCACAGCTTCCGGAATCATTGTCTGCGCAATCATCGTGAGCATGGCGCCCGCGGCCATTCCCTCCACGCCGATCATCAGCGATTCCGGAATGGCGGTACTAAAATAAAATCCGAATACCGCCCCGACAGCCGTCATGAGCATCAGCGACGTCCACAGAAGCAGGATCTTCCCCGTCTTCCAACCCATGCCCCGCATCCCCAGACTGCTGGACATCGCCTCGGGAAAATTCGACAGGAATAATCCCGCGATCAGCGTATACGGCACCACGTCGGCCAGCGACGGATCGCCGCTTCCGAAATTGGCCATCAAGATGATCAGAAATCCCGCGCCAATCACGAAACTCTCCGGAATGCCGTCCAGAAAAATCCCCAGCCAGATGGCCAGGGGAGCAGAGTTGTTTTCTTTGGCCGCATGCAAAATCTCCTGCTGCGTGGGCAGTTTGGTGGAATGATGGAGTTCGCGGACGGCCTGCCGGTGCCATTCCCGGGAGCTGTGACCGTTATCGGATTCGACAAAATGACTTACTTCATCGAGAGCATGCTCCGCGTGGCGAGCCGCCAGTCTTTCCATATCGGGAACATGCTTGCGGATCTTTTCAAAGTCATCGTTGAGCAGTTCAAAGGCTCGCACGTCCGTCCGCGCGACAGCAGTCACATCGCTGGCCAGATGCCGCAGCATCGAGATCTCCCCGATAATGTCTCCTGCTTTCACGACCTTCACCACGGCGCCGTTCTTGACCAGCTCGACCTCGCCAGATTCGATGGCATACATACCCCCCGCAATTTCCCCCGTCTCAAAAATAACCGACCCATGATGAAATCGAACGACCTTGAGGTATTGGATCAATTCATGGATCTGAGTTTTCGGAACGTGTCGAAATAACTCTATCCGAGAGAGTTTCTTCAGAAGAATTTTGTACCGATCCAGCCGAACGTGATTGAAGTGCGTGATGATCGTCGATACCTTTCGGAGATACCCGCCTCTTGAATTCAGCATCTCGTTCAGCCCATAAAAGAAAACTCCACCCGCCATACAGCCGATGATCAGCGACAGCATGTTGGTCAAGGCGTCGCCTTCGTGTGCCCCGGCACTGGCGCTGTGCTGTTGCTGGACCACCATCTCGACCGTCGGCGCCACCAACTCGATACTCAGAGCGGCCAGCAACGCGCCCCCTCCAAATGCGGTGAGCGTCGCAGTGACCCTGGGACTCGGCTTCCACACGATCCCCAAAACAGATCCCATGGGAAGCGAGATCGCACTCAAGCCGCCGAGCAGGAACGCCCAGTATGCAAACTTCAAGTTATCGTGGACTTGATCGTAATCGGGCACGGAATCATTACCTCCGAACACAGCGGCGAGGGGATACGCCAAGAGCAGCATCAGAAAAAGACGGGACATATGGAATGGATCCAGCGTTATCGTTGCCGCAATCTACAAGAGAAGCCGACCTCGTGCAAAGAATTTCCTCAGGAACGGCTCAGGGACGTCCGTCTTGAATGAACGTCCCGTTTCTCAGTTCGACCATCGCCTGCTGAAGTTCCGCCTGAGTATTCATCACGATGGGCCCATACCACGCCACCGGTTCCTGGAGAGGCCTTCCGGAAACCAGCAGAAAGCGAATTCCAAGTTCTCCGGCTTGCACAGTAATCTCATCACCCGTGTCAAACAAGACCAGCGATCGATTTTCGGCTCGCGGTGCGTTGCCGACGAACTCCGTAGCGACGGCTTGGGGATCGGACGCGTCGCGGAATCTTCCGTCCCCGTCGAACACGTATGCAAAGGCATGATGTGCACGTTCGATCGGCAGCGTTTTTTTCCTCCCAGGCGGAACCCACACGTCCACGTAGCGCGGTTCCGCAGCAATTCCATCCACGGGCCCCGATACTCCCCAGAAATGGCCGCAGATCACTCGAACCTTCGTCCCGTCATCGTCCGTGACCTCCGCGACATCCTTCGATTGGACATCCTGGTATCGGGGAGCTGTCATTTTCAATGAAGACGGCAGGTTCGCCCACAACTGAAAGCCGTGCATCCGTCCGCGTGCGTCGCCTGTCGGCATCTCCTGATGCAGGATTCCTCGCCCTGCGGTCATCCATTGCACATCGCCGGCGCCAAGAATTCCCTGATTCCCAAGACTATCGGCGTGACTCACTTCGCCGGCCAGCACATAGGTGATGGTCTCAATACCTCGGTGCGGATGCCAGGGAAATCCTGCCAGATACTTTTCCGGATCGTCATTCCGGAAATCGTCAAAAAGCAGAAAAGGATCAAATTCCTCGGTCGCTCCGAAACCGAAGGCTCTCCGCAAATGCACGCCCGCTCCCTCCCGGGTCGGTTGGGATTCACTCACTCGTTTGATCGCTCGCAAGGACATCCGTATGACCATTCGTTTTCTATGGGTCGGTTCCTACCCCCTACAATGTCAAAAACAAAGAAAAATTCCAACTTGCGGAATGCGTATTGAATCCACGGTCGAATGTGAGTAGTATCCCGGGGTTCATACTGCTTACCAGCTTACAAAGGAATCCATGAAATTTCTGAACACCTCCCAATCGGAGTTTTTTTCCGAATTGCGGCGCCGCGTAGACACGTACTTCGAAGAACACAGCTTCAGCCGCCACGCCAACTTCTCCATGGTCCTCAAGACGGTATGCATGCTGGGACTACTGTACATTCCCTACGCGCTGATTGTCGCGGACGTCGTTTCTCTGTGGCTCATGCCGCTCCTCGTAATCGTGATGGGCGTGGGAATTGCGGGCATCGGGATGAATATCATGCACGACGCCAATCATGGCGCCTATTCGCCGCGCGCCTGGATCAACCATCTGTTCGGCTACACGATTAATCTCGTCGGCGGAAATGCCTTTACGTGGAAACTCCAGCACAACATTCTGCACCATACCTATACGAACATTCACAACCATGACGAGGACCTCCACGGCAATTTTCTTCTGCGCTTTTCCACCCACGCTCCCCTTCTCCGCACCCAGCGACACCAACACCGGTATGCGTTCCTCCTGTATGGTCTGTTGACCTTGAACTGGGCGCTCGCGAAGGACTTTGTTCAACTCATTCAGTATCAGCGGCGCGGTCTGCGACCCCACGCAAGGAGTGTGTACGTGCGCGAGTGGACGATCCTGATCGTCACGAAAGCTATCTTCTTCACTTACATCCTGGTCATTCCCCTGGCGTGGACTCCCCTGACGTGGTGGCAGGTCTCGGCGGGATTCCTCATCATGCAAGGCACGACCGGCTTCATTCTGTCCCTGATTTTTCAGCTCGCCCATGTCGTTGAGTCCACCGGACAGCCGCTCCCGGCTCCCGACGGAAACATGCAAACTGCCTGGGCCGTTCATCAGTTGCAGACGACGGCGAATTTCGCGCCGCGGAACAAAGCGCTCTCCTGGTACATTGGCGGTCTCAACTACCAGGTCGAACATCATCTATTTTATGGGATTTGTCACGTGCATTATCCGGCGCTATCGCGCATCGTGAAAAAAGCGGCGGCCGACTTTCACATTCGGTACATCGAATACCCAACCTTCTTTTCGGCTGTGGCCTCCCATCTGCGTACGTTGAAGCGGCTCGGGCGCGGAGAATCACTGGTCAATCGGGAATTCACCGAAGGAGAATCATCCGTCGGGACTCGGTGAATCGCTCGCCGGTTTCTAAATTCGTGGCCTCCATCCGGTAGAGATAGATTCCGCTCGCCACATCCAGACCGCGAGAGTCTTTGCCGTCCCACTCGGCCTGACCGATGCCCAGAGGAAATACAGCATTCACCACCGTCTGTATCGGTTGCCCCAGGATGTTATAAACCGTTACGCGTACACTGGACGCCGCAGGCAGATCGAACGCAATCCGTGTCGTGGGATTGAATGGATTCGGATAATTTTGTCGCAATGCGAATACCGTGGGCGGCGGAGGTGGAACCGCCGGAATTTTGCGAAGATAGATATCCCGCTCTTCGATCACGCCGCTTGTCAATGAAATCGTCAGTGTCGTGTCGTAGTACCCGGATGCCCGCACCCGCAAACTGTAGCTTCCGGAAAGCGCGCCCATTGTATAGTTACCGGCGGCATCGGCAAAGCGGGTCTTGTTTGATGCGAGGTTCAAACTGCCAGATGGAATCGCGGCCCCGGTGTGAAGGTCGCGCAGTTTGCCTCGAATTCGTCCTGCTCGGGCGCCGTTGTGAGAAAAGACAAACAGTCCGTCCTCCATGTCGGAAATAACAATTTTGCCGGATGCGAAAAACGGATACACACCCCACGCCCCGCTGAACTCTGGTCCCACGGCAGGTTCACAATCATAGTTTCCCACGAGAACGGGATCCAGAGGATCGGATATATCGACGATGTGCACGCCGTCCCGGTAATACGACATGACAGCGATATGCCCGTTCACGTATGTATTGTGCACCAATCCGCCAAATGTGCTGCGGTAATTCGCCACATAATCGACGTCGCTGCCCCCGTTTCGCAGAGTCCGAAGGTCCCATACCGTCAGGAATCCAGGTGTCTGAAAATTCTCATCGGTCACCAAGAGAAAATTTCCATCCGATGACAGTGCGGCATTATGAGGCCACCAGGACCCCACCTGAGGAAATTGAATGCGGTGAATCGTCGTGGGATTGGTCTTGTCACGGACGTCCACGACATCGACCCACCCATTGATGATGTCGCACGTGAACAGCGTATCGTTGCGGACGTAGCAGTCGTGCGTGTATGCCGTGGCTCCGCCCACGATCGGGATGTACATTCCCCGGTACACCGGATTTTCCGGATCGACCAGACTAAAGATCGCTGTGCCATACACCGTGCCACCGTTGATGTACATGTGTCCTTCGCTGATGTGGACCGTGTGTGCGCTGGAAAAGTACCGTCCGGATCCGACGGGCGAATGGAAGGTGCGGACCAGCCGCACCGAATCTGGTAACGGCGACATATCAATAATCTGCACGCCCATGGTTGCCGAATCGCCTAGGCTGTACGATTCGGTGACAATGTATGCGTAGTGATCCCACACCTGCACTTCTCGCCACAGCCCCGCTCCGGAGTAATTCGTTCCCCCGACAAAATCCCGGACGACGGGCGACGCGGCGTTCGTGATGTCGATGAATGCCGTTCCGTTGTTGCCTCCGAGGATCGCATACTCCGTCCCGCCGGGCGAAGTCCATCCCCAGATATTGGCGTACCCGGGTTGTCCAACGTCCAACGAACCCAGCAACGTGCTGTTTAGATTCTGACTCCAGGCCCAGAGAGGAAATGCCAGAGTCAGCCATGTCAGTCGCCGAATCATTTCAGATAGGCACTCATTTCCGAAACGCGATTCCCATACGGGTAGCGGCGTATCGATTCGCGGAATTGTGTCTGACTCTTCTCAAGGTCCTTCCGTTGTCGATAGACCATGCCCAAATAATAATGATTGTCGGCTGTCTCTCGATCCGTCAACTCGGACTGATTCGATACCGCCTTTTCCAGCCACCGTGCCGCCTCGACGTATTGCTTCCGGGCGTAATGGACGATACCCTTTGCGCCCTGATACAATGACGACGTCGAATCGGCGGTAAGCGCGGCTTCTGCATACTCCATGGCGCGAGTCAGATCCTTCCCTTGTTCGGCCAGCAGGATGGCCAGTCGATACGATGCGTATGGAATCTTCGATCCCAAGCTATGCGCCCGTTCATAGAACTCAATTCCCCGTTCAGGTAATCCCGCTTCTTCCAGATCCTGGGCAATTTCTATACACACACGCGTCGGGACCGGGACCAACCCAATTGCCTTGTCAAACTGTTCATTCGCCAAGTCCCGTTTCCCCCACGATTCGTAGATCACACCCAGATGTCGGTAGGCAAAGTCACTGTACTTGTCGTACTCGATCGTAGCCTTCATTTCTTTTTCTGCCTGAAGAAAATACTGTTCGGACGAATCCTTCTTGCCGGCGTCTCGCGCAGCCAGCGCCATTTTGAAATGAATCCACCCCATCGTGTCGAAGTAGTACGGGTTGCGTTGAGACAACTCGATGGATTTCTCGGAGAGTTTTTCTGCCTCTGCGAGTCGAATCCCTTCCGTGGCATAGAACCATGCCAGATTGTTGTACGAGCTTTCGTCTTCGGGAAATTTCCGAATGTTTTCCCGCATCAGCGAATCCCCCGCGGCAAAACGATCCGCCAACAAATACGCATCGCCGTACAACTGATCCAGACTGGGAAATTTCGGATTGGTCTCGCGGATTCTGTCATACAAGTCGATCATCTTCCGAAGGCGTGACTCCTTGTCGTGACCCGTGAGAAAACGGTAATTGATTTCATTCAGGTACACGCCTGAGAGGGTCATGAAATTGCCCACGTTGTCGGGCTCATACCGTATGGCCAGATTCGCCTGCTCGTACGCCTGTTCGAAGTCCTCGACTTCCGCCAGAAAACCCGCCAGAATCTGCCGAGGCGTGGAGACGAGCGGGTTGATGCGCAACCCGCGTTTGATTTCGTCAATGGCCTCCTGATATTTCTTTTGAGACGAGAGCGCTATCGCCGAATACACATACGTATTGATATTCATCTCGTCCAGCTGTTTGGCTTTCTTGGTGATCTGCAGGACTTTGTCGTAGTCGTACTGCGACAACAGAATGCTCGCATTTTGCAACACAAGGTCGATGCTGTTGGGATCCCAGGACAAAAGCGTATCCAGAATCGCCGACGCCTTGTCGAATTGGTCGCGGGCCAGATGCACGCGCATGACTCCTTCGAGGGCGCCATCGTAATTGGGCAGTAGCCGCAGCGCTTCGCGGTACAGCCCGATCGCCTGGTCGTACTGTTTGTCGCCGTTGACCTTGTCCGCTTTCCATTTCATTTCGACCGCCACATGCGAAGCCAGCGCTCCCTCGGTGACTTGCATCTCCCGGTCAAACGGCACAACGATGGCGCATTCGTTGCCGCTCTGTCGCCACTCCGCCAGGAATTCGTCATACCCCACAGCGTGATTGTTGGCGACGGTCGGATCGTGCATGATGATCTGATGTTTCGACTCATCGTATCCGATCACGACGACGACGTGGCCGAATCCAAACGGAGACAGGAAGACGAGCGCCGGAATCCCCTGATCGACGCGCGATTTGAGATCTTCCAGATTTCCGATATAGCCAAACGTTTTGTACGACAGACTGCGAGGGTATTGGACGATGTCATGCGATTGCGCTCCCGCGTAATCGCTCTTGATTGCCGCGTAAATGTCGTCCTGATCGATCTCCTTCTTGTAGTAGGAGAGAACCATCGACAAGGAAGCCGCGGCGCACTGAGGGCCGTGTTGTTTGACGTATGGAATTTCCGAAATGACCACGCGCTTCGGCGGTTCGACCTGAAACGTCTCGTTGCCGCGCAGCCGCACCTCGTAGGATCCGACCTGGAGTTCGACCTTGCCGGAGGCCTCACGGTATTGTTTAGTCGTGAACTGATTTTTCAGATACGTTACGAGATGCTGGCGACGGTCAAACTCCGATTCGACCGTCCCGCGGTTAAACACGTGTACCTGTCCCTGTTCGCCGTACCGCGCCGCATTGTAACTCCCGGACACGGCATAATATCGGGCTTGCCGGGCTGACCGGTCGCCGACATTTTCCAGCACGGACACGCCGTCCACGGAGCCCAGCTTGAAAACGATCTGGGTGGCCCGCCACATTTCTCCTTGAGAAACTTCCTTGCGAAGGAATCCGCCATATAAATCCGACATGATGTTGATGACCAGACGGGACAAGGAATACGGCTGATCTTCCAGCAATCCGTAGATATTGACCACGCCGTACACGTCGGAAACGCGCAGATAGAATCGTTTGCCAATCGTTTTCCTTTCCGCTGCCGTGAGTGCGGAGCCCTCCACCCGCAAAATATCCAGTGAGAATTCCGTCACTCCGTACGAGGTGACGTCCTCGACCTGAACCCGAAATTTCACCCGCACGTCGCGTGCGAGTTTGCCATCGGCATCTACTCCAAGTAGTGCATCCCCTTGGGAGACGATCCTCGCTTCGTAGGTGTGCGTCTGCCCAATCGACAATTGATTGCCGATGCGGATGACCGCCGATTCGTCAACCGGAAACGCATCGGTGAGACCCACCGACACCAGTTCCTCCTCGCGCGGCTCGTAGTAAGCCGGTCGCAAAGCGAGCAACTCGTCGTACGATCGAATGGCGCTCTCCATGTCCGATTTATCGAGATAGACCTGAGAGAGTTGATAGTGCGGGTCCGGATCTGTCGGATCCAGTTCGATGGCTTTGCGAAAGCGCGCAATCGCCTTGTCATGAAGATCGCGATTGATGTACACCAGTCCGAGGTTGTACTGAAGCAGACTCTGTGTCTTGGGCTCTTGGGCAAATCGCAACGCCGTTTCAAACGACCCTTCTGCCCTCTTCCAATCTCCCTGTCGCAGGGTCACCGCTCCTCGCTGCAAATACGGCTCATACCACAGCGAGTCGATGCGAATCGACTCGTCCAGAAACCGGCTGGCCGAATCCAAATCCGTCGCCTGCACGGCTTTCTCATACCATCGATAACTTTCGCGGTGGATTTCGCCCTTCTCAATGCGATCGATTGTCGACAAATAGGACTCGATATACGACAAGTCCGGATTCATCGTATACGCTTTCCGATAATAGGTTCGCGCTTGCTTCAGATCGTCTTGTCGGAAATGGATGTAGCCCGCATTCGTATAATCCTCGGCGGTCGCGGCCTTTTCTGCAATGATGGTCTCGTAATGCGGCAACGCCTTGTCATACTCACCGAGGTTGTACAGCAGTCGTGCCGACAGTTTTTGCGAGGGGATGAACGACGGCTCGATGCGCAACGATTGCTGGGCCAGCGTGATCACATCGGCCATGCTCCGCTCCCCCCCGGAGGTCGATTCCTCCAAAGCCAGCCTGGCATCCAGGTACAGCATTAAGGCATCGGGCTGGAATTTCTTTTCCAGGACCTTTCGAACGGTCTGATCGAGTACAACGACGTCCTCCTCACGAGTCTGCAAAATCGCCGCCTGCAGATACGTCGACGCCTCGTCCCACAGCGACTGTCGGACCAGACAATAGGCAAACTCGTAGAGCGTGGTCACGGAGCGATCGGGATTCTTTCCGAGAACCGCTCTTCGGTAATACGGAAGCGCCCTGTCGTAATCGCGCGTGGAATAGTAATAATGCGCCAGGCCCCGCAAGGCGCTCACATCACTGGTGTCCATCGAAACCAGATCGTGAAAGGTGCGTTCCGCGCTCGGATGACGAACGATACGTTGCGTCTCAGCCAGCAGTTCGAGACCCTCTCGATCGGCGGGCTGAAAAACGACGTACTGCTGCAGCGGTCGAATCGCGTCCTCATACCGTTCCGCATTGAACAAGGCGCGACCGAGGGACAGATAGCCGGATGTTCGATTGGGATCGATCTGCAGTGCAGACTGGTATGGATCCGCGGCAAGTTTGAACAACCCCTGCATCTCGTACACACGTCCGAGCGCTTCGTACGCTTCCAGAAACCGCTCGTCCTCGCGGATCGCCTGTTTATAGGCCTCTACGGATTTTCGGAGTTCGTTCTTCTTTTCCAGGCGAATCCCCTCTTGGAAGGCCTGTTTCGCCGCCTCGCTGGTCGTGGTCATCTGAAGACCCGAGCAGGCCAGAAAGGCACACATCAGGCAGCAGAGTGTGAATCGTGTCATCATGGGTTTCCTTATGAAAGTGCTAGATCCAAATACTACGTGTCGACTCTTGTTCTCTACACCCAAGGGCTCCATCCATGGGCGCGTCCCTCCGCATGCGAGTGGAAGGGCAATCAAAATACCTGAAATTGGATGCCATTCCACCAAAAAAAGGCGGCCATCTGGCCGCCTTTCCTCTCCCCTCACGCTCCGTATGTCGTCAATACGACTGCCCAAACTTCACGGCATCGATCTTGCCGCCCAGAAAGTCCTTCAGCGTCTGACTTTCTGAATTGAGTTTGATTTCGTTCAGCGCTTTGGCGTACTGGTCCATGTTGATCGATCCCGCATTGAACGCCTTGGACAATTTCGTTTTCTTGTCCTGGAAAGTCATGGAGCCGGCTTTCTTCTGGAATGTGCGCGTCAATCGGACTTGTCCGGATCCGATCATCTGCGGTTCCTGTTTCACGTTTTCCAGTTTGCGCGCTCCCCGCACCACGCGATCTTTGAGATACCCGAAGACCTCATTCGACGTGACCCAGCCGTCATTGTTGCCTATTTCATCGTCCCCGTCCCCTTTGCCTGACAACGCTTCCAAAAGAAAGGTCGTGAAGAGTCCGTGTTTGTTCTCCGGATCATCGAAGGCAGACTGGTCATTGGCGGCGGCCGTCATGAAAACTTTGCCTTCGCCTGCATCTTTGAGAATTTCCTTCGGCACGAGATTGATCCCACGCGCGCCTTGCTTCATGAAGGAACGTCCCGACCCCGTAAAACATGCGTCCATTGCTACAAAGACGTTTTTCGCCTTCACCTTGCCGAGTTCCTGCTGAAGGTAGTCGACCCCGATTCCGGTCTCGGCGAGAAATTTGGGCTGGCCGTCGTATGGGATCAGATAAGCCGTTCGCACGTTCCCCTGATCGTCTTGTTCCGGCGCTCCATGTCCGGAATAGTAGAAGATCAGAACCGCACTCTCATCATCCATACCCTGATTGACCAACCAACCGAGGGAGACCTTGATCTCTGTGAGCGTCGCATCCGGTCCGGCGAGGAATTTGATGTTCGACTTGGGTATTCCGCCTGTGATGTTGTTGGTCAACAGCGCATACATGCTCGACGCATCATTGATCGCGTAGGGCAATGCCGGAACGTCCTTGCTCTTGTAATCGCTGATGCCGATGATGACCGCATACACATTGTCACGCTCCGGCAACTCCAGATCCGCGTAACTTCCGGCCGTCTTTGAAATCACGGTGTTCATGTCGGACACGGCCTTATCCACCCGATCCTTGATGTTGACATTCAGATCCTGCCGGAAGTTCGATCCCGCGTCGACGACCACCTCCTTGCGATAGGATTGATCGAGATTGAGACCGAGATCTTCGAACTTGTTGAATTTTGAGCGCTTCTCCGTGACTTCCAGGGTCAAGGGCAGGCGTGGACTCAGCGGACTGTAATTCCCGCTCACGGCAAAGACGAGAACTCCTTTCTTCTCGCCGCTGGGCAGTAATTCGCCAAGGGTTACCGTGCCCTGGCTGATCATCACTCCGGGATCGGATGATTTCAGCACCAGTTTGACGTCCGAGGCTGTGCCCTGTCCGCCATTGCGAACAAATACAGTCATCTCAATCGTTTCTTTCTTCTGAATAACGCCGTCGCCATTTCCCTGACTCTGGCCGCTGCCATCATCCCGTAACACATACTTGCTCATCGACAAGAGCGGCGGATCGCTGGCACGCGTATTCAGATTGATTACGATGGCATCCGCACCAAATCCGTTTTTCTCCGTCGCCTCCGCTTTGACACTGACGGTCTGCGTCAACACGTCTTCCGACGCATCGACATTTGTGGAAACCGTCTTCTCACCCCCCGGCAGAATTTCACCAATATAGACAGTCGGCGATCCGAGGAACATGCCCAGCGACCCCTGCGTCACACTGAATTTTGCCGTGACGCCCTGAGCCGGACCTTTGCCGGTGTTTCGCACCGTCAGAGTGACCTTGCCGCTCTCTCCGGCTTTCAGCAATCTGTCGCCGTCCGCATCGGCAAACTGAGCCGTCGACGTCAGATAGGGTGGCAGAGCCTTCACCTCTTCGACGATTACTTCTGTCTTCTTGCCGCTAACTCCTTTGACCGTGTACAAGTATACATTCTTATCATCGGAGGAGGCGGCCAATTTCGTACCGTCATTGCTGAAACTCACGCTGAAAACCTCTTCTGTAGGACCGCTCAAGGTCTTGATCAGCTTGTACGTTGTCAGGTCCCACAGCTTGACGGTTTTGTCCGCGCTTCCCGAGGCCAGGACTTTGCCGTCCGGACTGAGCGCCAATGTCCACACGTGGTCGGAGTGGCCAAAGAGAGTTCTGACGAGGACTCCGGTGGCGACGTCCCACACCGTAATCTGATTATCATACTGTCCGGCATACAGATATTTTCCGTCCGACGAGAAGGCCAGCCCGTTGATCCACGTATCCGTCGACGTGTTCATCTTGCGGACAAAAGTCCACGTTGTGGCATTCCACAGTCGGATTTCTCCATCCGTATCGCCGGTGGCCAGCAAATTTCCGTCACCGCTGAAGGCCATGCCCCACAGACTGGACTTGTGGCCGGACAAAGTCGACACGAGTGTACCGCTCGAGGCATCCCAAATCTTCACCGATTGATCAAACGAGCCAGTGGCGATGGTCCGGCCATTGGGGCTGTACTGCACGGGTACGACCAGGTCCGTGTGGCCGGTCATCTTCTGCATCTCATAGCCGCCGGAGACGTTCCAGACCATGGCATTCTTATCGCTGCTGGCCGATGCCAGGGTGTTCCCGGACGGGCTGAATGCGAGTCCATTGACCCAACTCGTGTGGCCGGTGATCGAGCGGATCTTGTTGCCGCTGGCATCCCACAGGATGATCTCTCCTCCGCCTCCGCCGCTGGCCAGCGTGCCACTGGGCGAAAACGCTACCGCACGGACTTTGTCCGTGTGACCGTAGATCGTCTTGGTCAACGTAGCGTCGACGGCGGCCAGGCTTTCGATCTTCGTTCCGCCGCCTGTCGTAATCAACCCGATCGTGGACCCGTACTCGCCCGCACCCATCGCAGGCGATCCGGAACGGACCGTGAAGTCCGATGTATTCAATACGGGATCTACGAAGAGATTGCCTTCGCCTCCGTAGCACCGTTTGAACGCCTGACCGGAGTTATAGATGATGTTAAACGTGATCGTGGGATATGCACTTCCTTCATTGTCGATGGCGCTTCCGCCGTTGTTGTTATAGAAGATGTTATTCTTGATCACAGGCGAGGAACCGTTCAACGCGATGGCGTCTTCTTCCTTGGCATACTGCCCGCCGCAATTGTTGTAGAACACATTGTTCGTGATGACCGGCTTGTTGCTCCAGATATAGATGCCGTAGTTCTGATTATCCCGTACGACGTTGTTCGTAAACGTCACGTCGGCCTTGTTGAACTGGATGGCCCCGGCGGAACCGGTCGAGTTCTTGAACGTCAGGCCGCTGATCACCACGCCTTTGGTGTCGCGAACTTCCAGGATCTTGCTTTGCCCGCCACCATCCACGATCGTGGAGGATGCGCCGTCTCCGGTCAAGCGCACATTGCTTTTTGTCACCGAGAGATTGCTTTCATAGTACGTGCCCGCTTTGATCTTGATCTCGTCGCCCGATCCGGCCGCTGTGATGGCCGCGGAAATGCTGGAGTATTGACCCGATCCATCCTTGGCGACCTTGAGGATCTTTCCGCCTCCGCCCTGCTGTTCATACACGACACCGCCGCCGGCGCCGATGCCGCTCACGGTCCACAGTTTGATCGTATTGTCATCGGAGGCGGACACGAGGTTCTTGCCGTCCGGAGACAACAGGACGATGGCAACATTCTTCGTGTGACCCGAGACGTTCTTGACGCTGGAACCGGATTCCATATCCCAGACGCGAATCATGTTGTCCGCACCACTGGAGAAAACATACTTATTGTCCGCCGATAGGGTCGCCATCCACACATGGTCGGTGTGGCTCATGGACCGGGCTTCCACCATCGACGGGAAATTCCAAACCTTGACGGTGTTGCCATAGCTGGTGCTGACCACTTTCTGCCCGTCCTTCGAGAATGCAAAATGGGTAATCCAACCGGACTGAAACGCTGTTTTCTCAACCGTCCAGCTTGACGTGCTCCAGATCTTAATATTGCCGTTGGCGTCGCCGCTTGCCAGATATCGTCCATCCGGGCTGAATTTCATTCCCCAAATCGTACCGGTATGTCCGTACAACGTCCGGACCAGCGCGCCGGTGTTCGCGTCGTAGACGGTCACCAGCTGTCCGAAATCTCCGGCGGCTACGTATCGGCCGTCCGGACTATACGCCACACTGATGACATCATTGCTCGTCTGGATGGTGCGCAGAAGCGTTCCCGAAGAGACATTCCAGATCCGGACCGTCTTATCGCTGCAACCGCTCGCGAGGAGGTCATTGCCATAGAACGACAGTCCATTCACCCAGGAGGTGTGACCGGTGAGCGAGCGCAACATCGTACCCGTCGATGAAAACACCTTCAGCAAACCGCCCTTCCCGCCGATCGCAAACTTGGAGCCGTCCGCATTCATGGCGCCCCCGCGATTGTACTCGCCGGACAACTCATAGCTGACGGTCTTCTGAAGCGATACGTCGAACGCTCCTCCACCGAGAGACGACAGGACCGTGCCCAAGGCCGCCTGCTGCCCGACGCCGGAGACGTTCCATAACTTGATCGTGTTGTCGTCCGACGCCGATACCAGTTGCCGCCCATCCGAGGACGCCAGGACCACACCGACATTCTTGGTGTGACCGGACAACGTCTTCACGCTGGATCCAGTTGCCAATTCCCACACGCGGACCACGTTGTCCGCACCGCCAGAGAAGATGTATTTGTCATCGGGCGATAACGCCGCCATCCACACATTGCTCGTGTGGGACATCGAGCGCAATTCGCTCATGGACGGAAAACTCCAGACCTTCACGGTATTGCCATAACTGGTACTGACGACTTTCTGGCCGTCCTTCGTAAACTCGAAGTGTGTCACCCAACCCGATTGAAAGGCCGTTCTCTCGAGTGACCAACTCGATGTGTTCCAGACTTTGATATTCCCATCACCGTCTCCGGACAAGAGGTATCGGCCGTCCGGACTGAACTGCATTCCCCAGATGCTTCCGGTATGACCGGAGAGAGCGCGGATCAAGGAACCGGTGTTGGCGTCGTAGACGGTGACGTCCTTGCCGAATCCACCCCCGGCGACCCATCGACCATCGGCCGAAATCGCCATCGCGATGATGTCCCCCGCGGTGTTGATCGTGCGTGTCAAAGATCCCGTCGCCGTGTTCCATATCCGGATCGATTTGTCGGAACATCCGCTGGCGAGAATGTCTCGTCCGCTGAAGGACACCGCATTGACCCATGAACTGTGACCTCGAAGGGTGTGTAACAGGCTGCCGGAAGATGAAAACACCTTCAGCAGGCCGTCCTTACCGCCGATCGCAAATTTGCTTCCGTCCGAATTGATGGCGCCGCCGCGATTGTAGTCACCGGACAACTCATAACTAACCGTCTTGTTCAGCGTAACATCGAAGGGGCCGCCGCCCTGCGCCAGTTGTCCTCCGGAAGCGCCGCTCAGATTCCACACTCTGATCGTGTTGTCGTCACCGGCGCTGATGAGCCGCGTGCCGTCAGAACTCGCCAGCACGATGCAGACATTGCCCGTGTGGCCCGACAACGTTTGTTTCGCCGTCCCGCTAGCCATATCCCAGATCTTCACCGACTTGTCCCAACTGGCCGTGGCTACGAACCGATCGCCTGGAATGACGGCCGATGACCAGACTTTGTCCGAGTGGGTCAGCGTATTCACCTCCTTCAGCGATGGCCAACTCCAGATCTTCGCATTGCTCCCCGCAGACGATGTAATCATCTTCGTCCCATCGGCCGTAAAGGTGATATGGGAAATGGTTCCCGAATGGTAGGCGGTTTTCGTCGCCGACCATGAAGAGGTTTCCCAGACCTGAAGATTGCCTGACGCATCTCCGCCGACGAGAGAGCGCCCATCATCCGTGAATCGAACGCTCCACACGTTTCCTTTCAAGCCGTACAATGTTCGGACCAGACTGCCCGAATTCACGTCGTACACTTTCACGACCGTTTCGTATCCGCCGGCCGCCACGTACCGGCCATCCGGACTGAATGCCACGCACAGCGTATGATCCGTGAATGTATTGGAAATCGTCTGCGTCGTGTATCCGCCCGACACACTCCAAATGCGGATCGTGTTGTCCGAGCTCGCACTGGCAATTTTCGTCCCATCGTAACTCCACGCCAGCCCGTTCATCCAGCTCGTGTGACCGGTCAGCGACTTGACAAAACTTCCATCGTTGGTGTTGAATATCTTCAACGTACTGGTACCCGCGCCCAGGGCAAAGAGTTGTCCGTCCGGCGAAATCGCCCCGCAACGGACGTAGTCACCAGAGAGTTGATTGGTAATGGTCTTGCTGAGGTATGCGCTCACGTCGCCGGACGCCAGCTGACGGGACTTGGAGGCTGTCGAAAAGGACGTGATTCGTTGGACGGTAATTCGATCGACCTCGACGACCATTGGATTCCGGAAAAGAAATCCAACTTTTGATGCTTTGGGCGTCTCCCACGGCCCTGAATAGACTTCCGCGTCGTTGATGTACAGTTTCAGTGTCGATCCTACGCGCGCGATCCGGAGAACGTTCCGCGCATCGTTTTGGTTCACGTTGTCAGTTTTTGTCCATTCCTTGATCAGCTTCCACGTGCCGCCGTCAAACTTGCCGTACATGAAATGTCCGTCGCCGCTGATGCCATACACGTATTTGTTATCCGTGTCCTGATAGCCCCAGAGAAGTCCGTACGCGTAGTTGTTGACTCCGCTGCGCTTGGTCAGAACGGCTTCAAAACTGAAATTATCCCATGTGTACAGGCCTACGTCCTTAAAGAGAGACCACTCCGAACCACCGAACGCTTCCATTCGGTAGACTCCGTTTTGGACGCTGTAATCGTACTCCCCTGTACGACCGGTGTACCAATTGTTCGTGTTGTTATTGAAATCGTCGTCCATGACGGTTTCCTGCGCCCAGACGGGCAGAACGGCAAGTAGCAACATGCATAGGGTTCTCATGACACACTCCGTAACGTGGAGATTGAATGGATGGTAAAACAAGTTTGATTTTCTGTATTCCGGTGCGAACTCTCCGGTAAGCGTCGAACATTCATTCGTGAAAGACTTCTGCTGTGAAGATTTTGATCGACGTCTCGGCCCATTTCCATGCGTCTTTGGGAAGGAACGCCTTGCGACAAGTCTGCTCCAGGAAGGTGATCCGGTCCCATCCGTGTTCGACCGCGACTTGCGGCAACAGAAGACCCTGATGATATCCGGAGAAGATCATGATTCCGTGATGACCGACCTCGATTTCCGATGGCGATTCGATTTTCCACAGCGGCGAAAGAACGGAAAGCTCGATGCGAACCTCGCTCATCTCGCTCGGCCTGACTGGTTCAAATCGGTCATCCCGGCTTGACGCACTGATCGCACAATACGAAACCGTATCCAACAGCGCCTCCCGCGCTTCGACGATGCCAATGCAACCGCGCAATTGACCGTGTACTTCCAACGTGCAAAACGCTCCACATGGAGTCTTCAGAAAAGGAGACCGTTCGTTTTCGGGAGGCAACTCGACGCGCTGTCCTTTGAGATTCGCTTCGATGGACTTCCGAGCGACCTGCAGAAGAATCTGTTTTTCTTCGTCGCTAAGCGTCGTCGTACTCCTTGAGAACCAGGGGAATATAACATCCTCGCGTAGTCTATGCAAGACAACGAAAAAAAAACGGGGCAAATAGTTTGGGAGACTGTCGGAAACGTGGATTCAGTCTGCGTCTTGGGTCGGCA
Source organism: uncultured Bacteroidota bacterium (assembly GCA_964602985.1). Classification (GTDB taxonomy): domain Bacteria; phylum CLD3; class CLD3; order SB21; family SB21; genus CAYZJB01. Next base: position 27,699 of record CAZRTJ010000021.1, on the reverse strand, counting down.
ACTGGATGAATCGGGACATTCAGCGCGAGGAGTGCAACACGAGTCGAACTTCGTCCAAAGGCATTTCCAAACCCGTCCACAATCGAAAGGAGTCGGCCGCCTGCGCAATCAGCATCTCGAGACCGTCCTGCGTTTCACATCCCGCCGCGCGCGCGGTCTTGAGAAAAGCCGTTTCCCGATGGTAGATCAGATCCATCACGAGAGGATGATCGGCTAGAATTCGTTCATCGATCGGCAGAGAATCGTCCTGGAGTCCCACCGATGTTGTTTGAATCACGGCATCAAATACACCTTCGCCCTGCCCCACTCGCAGGCGCGGGTCGCCAAAACGCCCGATCAACTCACGCGCCCTTCCCTCCGTTCGATTGACCACCCTGATCTCCCGCGGATGAAATTGCGTCATCAGCCCCGCCACGACCGCACGAGCCGCGCCTCCCGCGCCCAGGATCGCCACGCGACCTCCATCGATCCGCGTCCGATGACGCTCGGCGGCCCGGACAAATCCTGTCACGTCCGTATTGTATCCGACTGCGTGATCCCCGCGTCGCACGATCGTATTGACAGCGCCCACCCGCTGTGCGGTGTCGTCGATCGCGTCCAGCCATCGAAACACGCCCTTCTTATACGGAACCGTCACATTGAAGCCGGCATATCCGTGAGGGATCGCTCGCGGCAATTCGGGAAGATCGACCGCTTCATACACAGCATCGATGTTCGCCTGTAGGAAAGCGGTGTTGTGAATGAGGGGGGACAGGGAATGGGAGACAGGATGTCCGATCAAACCGTATCGGGCTGTCATTCTGGGAAAGAAGATTCCAGCGAGAAAGACTCCTCCGCGAGATCGCTAAAAACACGCACCTTTTCCGTTCGAATGACGGAGCGGCTATCCGAGGACGTCTTGACTTCACAAAAACGCACTCCCCCGCGTTCCACCCACTGGGACCAGTCGAATTCGCCCTCCGTTCCATCCTGCAATCGATACCGCCATCGCGTTACCAGACCGCTTCCGTGATCCAACGTGAGCCAATATTGATCTCCGGGCGTCAACCCAACACCGTCAAACGAAAGTGCGAGTTGGCAATTGCCATCGACCTGAAGGGAAACTCCGGGATCCCTGAGCTTCCACGGAGCGAGCAGCCAATAGGTGTCGTTGATATATCGTGCGTATCCATACTCCAGGAATTTCTTCAGCGAATCCTGGCCGCAAACGGTTCCATCGATGATGGCGCTTCCACTTTTTGTGTTCACATCAGCGAACAAAATCCGGTACGATTGACCGGAACGGTTCTTCCCTTCCACTCGATAGCGTCCCGACCATCGATCCCAGAGATGTCGATGACGGGCAATTTCTTTTCCGTCCCGCTCGACGACAAACTCAAACGCCACATACCGGATGCGATTCCACCGCTCTGCTCCCCCCATGGCGGCGGTCAGACGATCTACGCAGGAATCCGGATGGCTCGCCCAGAGGAGGGCGGCGAGACTCAGCATCATCCTTTGATTTTGGCTTTTTGCGCGGCCAGGTAGGAACTGCTGACAACCGTCCACCGCACATCGTATCCCGTGGTGGTCGCCACATCGTACAGCAACAGATATCGGTCCTGACCGAGCGTGAACACCTGCACCTGGATGATCTTCTCCCCCTCGCCGACTTTGACATCCTGAAAGAGGCCGAACGAGTTCAACTCCAGCGGAGTGATCGCATCGCCAACTTCGATGTCGAGTGTAAACCGCATCGGCTCCCGATGGACATCAACCGCCTCGTCGCGCGTGAAATTTCCGCCGATCACCGCTCCGCCGGCCGTGAGACCCAGCATAGACAGAAGCGATAACGGATGCGCGATCACTTTGGCTCCTGATTCGTCGCTGGCCGCATTGCCCACGGCGTATCCGACGGCGGAACCAACCACAAATCCAACGCCAGCGCCGATCCAGCGCGCGCTCGACTTGTTTCCCGCGTACGGAACGACGACACGATTCACGGCATCGGACGGCAGTTTCTCCTGCTTACCGTTTCGTTCGATCGTGAGTTCACTGGCCGAGACATCCACGATCCGACATTCGATGTCCACGTCGCTCACGTACAGCGTGACAACGGAAGAACCGGCTCGCGCTTTGACCTCAGGCCATTTGCCGTCGCTTATCACTTTGGGTCCGGTGGCACAGCCGATCATCAGCGCGCCGCAGATCGCGTACATCAGCGTTTTCATTCTCTCTCCGTTCTTCTATGATTGCGTCATTAAGTATCGCTCGGCATCGATCGCGGCCATACAACCACTGCCGGCCGCCGTGACCGCCTGCCGATAGTAATGGTCTTGCGCATCTCCGCAGGCAAAAACGCCTTCGACATTCGTCAGGGACGTTTTGCCTTTCGTCTTCAGGTAACCATTTTCGTCCATGTCGAGAATCCCCTGGAAAATCCGTGTATTGGGTTCATGACCGATCGCGATAAAGAGACCCTCCGTCGGCATCTGCGAGACTTCGCCCGTCTTGACGTTCTTGACTTTCACGGCCTGGATGCGTGTCTCGGAATTTCCAACAATATCGACGATCACGGAATTCCACAGGAACCGGATCTTCTCGTTCTGCCGGGCGCGATCCTGCATGATCTTCGACGCGCGGAACTCCTCGCGGCGATGGACAATCGTAACCTCCGCGGCAAACCGCGTAAGAAAATTGGCCTCCTCCAACGCCGTGTCTCCGCCCCCCACCACCAGGATCTTTTTCCCCTTAAAGAAGAACCCGTCGCACGTGGCGCACGCGGACACTCCGTATCCCATCAGTTCCTTTTCCTTGGGAAGCCCCAACAGCTTTGCCGACGCCCCCGTACTGACAATCACAGTTTCTGACAAATACTCCGCGCCGTCCTCATCGATGACTTTGAATGGGCGTTTGGAAAAATCCACGGAAGCGATCGATTTAAAAACACTCTTCGCGCCAAATCGGTGCGCCTGTTCACGAAACAGTTCCATCAACTCCGGTCCCTGAATGCCCTTCGGAAACCCGGGAAAATTCTCGACCTCCGTGGTGATGGTCAGTTGCCCTCCGGGCTGCGGGCCTTCAAACAGGAGCGGACTCAGGTTGGCGCGTGATGCGTAGAGCGCCGCCGTAAACCCCGCGGGACCCGAACCAATGATGATGACTTTGACAATTTCCATACGCGTGCACTCTCCTTGTACTCAATCCGTCACAAATTCGTCAAACAAATTTTGCGGAGTCGATTAAATTCGCTCCATTGCAAGGGCCATTGCAATGCCACGGCCGTCCCGCCCAGCAGAAGAAAGACGGTACCCGCCCCGTCCAACAGAGGCTTCGACAGAACCAACCACAAAACCACTCCGAATATTCCGCCGAACAGAAAAGTCGCCGGCATCCGGCTGCCATACGCTGCCAACCCGAAGGGTCGGTCAAACCGATCCGCCCATCGAAACCACAGCCGTTGGGCGGCCCACCCGGACAAGCTGAGGGTCAGCGCCGTAGTCAGCAGTCTCAGCCAAATCCCCAAATGAATCTCATCGCGGACGACGGTCACCGCCAACCATCCCGCCAGCGCCACGACATTGGCCATCGTGATGTTGTGGAAAAAACTTTCGCGCAGGGGCTCTTCGTACCGCGCATAGCGAAGCATCTTTTGGTCGTTCTCATTCACGACCCGCATGATAGCGAACACCGCACCGAAAATCAATTGCATCGGGGATCAAACGTCGTGCGCTCACATTCGAATCGACAGGCCTATGCTCCATTGCCGCGGCAATCCGGGTTCGATGTACACCGCTTCTCCGTCCACCACATCCGGATTGATGAATGCCGAACCAATATACCTCCGGTTCAGGATATTCTGAATGTTTGCATAGGGCCGCACTTGGAAACGGCCGGCACGAATCGGGCGGACCAGTCCGACCGTCACATTCGCCATCACGTACGACGGAACCCTGGTCGTATTGGCGTCGTCGACACAATAACTGCCCAAGCCTTGTCCATCCAATTGAACGTAGAAGCCCTTCAGCGCATCGGGATACACCTTGATCCCGAATCCATAAAACGTCTCGGGAACCCCGGCCAACCGATTTCCCTTGTAGTCGGCAAAGACGTTCGCTTTCCCGGCATCATAGTGAACGGAGTCCACACGGTACCGATCATACCGGTTTCTGGAAAGGGTCCACGACCCGGACAGATCCAAACCCCATCGCATCGACAGCTGACCGGCGATTTCCAGACCGGTCCGATGTGTCCTGCCAGCGGTGAAGTAAAATCGTCCGCCCCGATAGGGAATGATGTCGTTGGTGACACGGATCGTGTAGAGCGCGACCTCATAACTCCACAGCGCAACGGGACCTTCGATCATGCGTCGCGCTCTGCGGGTACCTGCTTCCACCGTTATGGAGCGAATCGGTTTGAGAAGTGGATTGATCAGATAGACCGTGTCTTGACCAAATGTTGAAACCGGATCCGTTTCATTCCCGGCGGGCACCTCGATGCCGGTACCGAAACTCGCATACACACTGTGCGTCTGCTCAAAGCGGTAGCTGACCCCGACCTTCGGCGACCATCCGCGGAAACTGCGTTTGGATTCCCCGAGAGACGGATTAAGAAAATCCCGGTTGAAATACGTGACATGGTCGTATCGAATGCCTGCCAGCAATGTGAGTTTGTCTTGCAGGAGAATCTCATTCTGCGCGAATCCGCCCATGTGGTTGGCGCCTTCGCGTTTGTCGGCCCGCAATTGATCGCCCCTCTCTCCCTCCGACGTCAAGGAATAGAACAACACGGCGCCGTCCTGAACCGCTTCGTCCATCCCGATCAGAAAGATTGCCTTTGTGTCCTCGCCGAAGCGGAAGGTTCGTCGGTATGAAAGGTTTCCACCCAGGTGGTAACGCGTGAAATCGCGATAGGTCCCTCGTTCCGATCTCTGCAAGTACTTCGGGTTGACAAACACGGCCCCGCTGACGGCCTGCTCGTCCCACTCGTGATCGAGGGTAGCTCCAAACCGGACCAGCCGGTTGATCCTTCGTTCCCGGCGGCTGTCGTACGTCGGGTTGGCCTGAGTCGAACTGCTGTCGTATTGCCGTTCCGTCAACGGGCCGGGAATGGCAAAACGATTTTCCGTCGCACCGAGGATCAGTCCCAGATTTGTCTTTTCCGCAAGCAGAATGCGCGAAGTCAGACTGAGAAGCGTCCGATCCGACCGAGAATTCTCCCGCCAGCCGTCGAATGTCGAACGCGATACCGATCCGACGAAGCGGCCAGTCCCCAGCGGAACACCTTGCCTGAGCGAAACGTCCCGATAGCCGAACGACCCGCCTTTGGCAGAAAACAGCGTGAAGGAGGTATCGAACTCCGGCACGGTGCGAATGTTGAGGACGCCTCCGCCCGCATTCCCCCACACCGACGACGCGTTGGATCGGACAATCTCGATGCCTTCGATGAGATTGGGATCCGCAAAATCCATCGACGTGCGGCCATCGGGCTCGGTATCCGGCAATCCGTCCGTGATCACGCGGATTCCCCTGGTAGTTCCCGCATTGGACCGATCGCCCGCACCACGCGCGCCGTAGCCGCGAATGGCAATTCGTACATCCGGACTCCCGGCGCGGCTCTGCACGAGCACACCCGGCACTCCGCCGAGCGCGCCCTCCAAGCCAATCCCCCGCTGATCCAGAAAACGCTCTTGGTCGATCACCGAAATGGCCATCGGAACCTCGTACAAAGGCTCCGGAATTCGCGTAGCCGTGATCGTCACCCCGCGAAATGTAAAGTCAATCGAATCCTTCTCTTCCTGACCCCGGACGGCCGTACACACAACCGCCCACAGCAGGAGCAGACAACATCTCATACAACCTCCGTTCCAGAATGCAGATTCTCGTCATCAGTCCATCAGGAACGAAGAATATCCGGAGGGTGAAAATACCGGCGGGCAAAACGCGCTCGATCCTCTATTCCGACAAAAATGAAATTTCGAGTGGACGATTCGGGCGGGGCGAGGGACGTCTCCGTAATCACGCATTCAAACCGCGTCTTCATCGATCCGGTCAACTTCCGACCCAAATCGTTTCGGCTCTCTTCTTTGTGGATAAAGCAATCTGCATGTTCGTGCGCGAGACGGCAGGTGCGAATGAACACGTCCTCATCCTGATCCGGCCCATCCCAATACAACACCACCGCCGACGGCCGAATCCACGTCGCCAGGAAGGACTGCGGATGCGTCACGACGATGAAGAACACGCTCATCGATACCGAAAGGGCCTTTCGCATGCCCAAGCATAAACGAAAAAAACGAAAATGAAAACGTGAATTTCGATTGGGCTGACAAATCAAGTCACTGGTTCGAGGGCGCCTGCCTCACAACCAAACCGACTTGACGGGGACTTTCTTGTGCACTCGCTCTTCCGTACCGTCGTAGGAGAAATCCATTCTCCATAACCTTCGTCAGCTGCAGACTCCGCCGTCTCATATCTTTCCAATTGCGAGTGGAAAGTCAACCCTCACGCCAATTCCCGCGCTCAATCGCCCACGAAAAAAAAATTCCCTCTTCTGAGGGAATTTGGATGCTTCGATCATTCTGTCTTACGAACTGCCTTTGAATTCGTTGACCACGGCCTGGAGGCTGGCTTTTGCGTCGCCAAAGAGCATCCTCGTGTTCGTGCGAAAGAACAGGGGATTGTCCACGCCAGCAAATCCGGTATTCATCGACCGCTTCAGCACAATCACCGTCCGCGCCCGGTCGACCTCGATGATCGGCATGCCCCACAGCGGACTGTTCTTGTCTTCCTTCGCGGCGGGATTCACCACGTCATTGGCGCCCACCACGATGGCGACGTCGACGGTTTCCATCGTCGGATTGACGCTGTCCATTTCCGCCAGATGGTCATAGGACACATTCGCCTCGGCCAGCAACACATTCATATGACCCGGCATGCGTCCGGCGACCGGATGAATCGCATAGCGCACGTCCGCGCCGTTTTTCTCGAGCAGTTCACCCAACTCCCGCACCGTGTGCTGTGCTTGTGAAACGGCGAGTCCGTAACCGGGTACGAACACTACAGAAGCGGCCGCTTCCAGCATCAGATACGCTTCGTCCGCCTTGACGGCTTTCACTTCGCCGGTGGCCTTGCCCGCCGCGCCGCCGGATGCGCCGAATCCTCCGAGGAACACATTGGCGACACTGCGATTCATCGCCTTGCACATGATGAGCGTGAGGATGATGCCGCTCGCCCCGACGAGCGCACCCGCGACGATCAACAGATTATTCAGCACGACAAATCCCGACGCACACGCGGCCATCCCGGAATAGCTGTTCAACAAACAAATCACCACGGGCATGTCCGCCCCGCCGATCGGAATCACGAGAAGAATTCCTAACAAAAAAGCGAGCACCGAAATCGCGATGAAAAACGTCATGCCGTCGCCGGGATGCAACGCGAACACAACGCCGAGCGCGATCGCGACTCCGAGCATGCCGAGGTTGACCAGAAATTGTCCCGGAAATAACACGGGCCGAGTCGGAATGAACTTCTCCTCCAATTTCGCCCAGGCCACCACACTGCCCGAGAAAGTCACGGCGCCAATGACCGCCGTAACCACCAGCACCGTCGCGCGATAGCCGGACGTGTCGAAATGAACATAATACTCGCCCCAAGCCACGAGCAGACTGGCCAGACCGCCGAATCCGTTCAGGAGACCGACCATCTGTGGCATCCCGGTCATCGGCGTGAGGTACGCAAACATCGCACCGATCACCGCGCCGGCCAAGGCGCCGATCAGGAGATTTTGAAGCTGGACAATCTCCGGAACCAGGAATGTCACGGCGATCGCGGCTCCCATCCCGATGGCGGAAATGATATTGCCTTTGCGCGCCAGGGCCGGCGCAGACATCATCTTGAAGCCCAAAATGAACGTCACCGCGGACAAGATGTAAATCAGATTAATCAGCGTGGCGTGACTCATGACTTGCCTCCGCTCTTAGGCGCTTCTTTTTTCTTGAACATGTGGAGCATGCGGTCGGTCACCAGATAACCCCCGACGACGTTGATCATGGCAAATCCGACGGCGCAGGCGCCGATGATCGAGGTGGTCATGTGATCCGCGCCGATTCCCGCCGCGATCATGGAACCGAGGATCGTGATGCCGGAGATCGCATTGGAACCCGACATCAGAGGCGTGTGAAGCAGGGACGGCACCTTCGAAATCACCTCGACTCCAAGAAAAATCGAAATGACGAGAATGAACAAAAGGAAAAGCAGAATTTCGACGGGAACATCTTCACTCGCTCCGCCTTCGCTTGCCCGCACCGGCGCCGCCGCGATCAGGGTCAGCGCCCATAGTGGAATCCATCGCAACATTGTATCTCCTATTTCTTCAGCATGTCGTTGACGATCTGACCCTGGTGAGTGACGAGGCTACGCTGAATAATCTCGTCGTCCAGTTTCAGTTCGAATTCAGTCTTTTCTTTGTTCCAGAATTCCTCAATCAGCGCCGTCAGATTGGCGGAGTACATCTGGCTGGCGTGTACGGCCACTCGTCCGGGCATGTTCTCCAAACCGATGACAGTCACCCCGTTCAGGTTCGCTTCCTTGCCGAGTTGCGCGCCTTCCACATTTCCGCCGCCTTCGATGGCCAGGTCCACGACCACACTGCCCGGCTTCATCGCGGCGATCATGTCCTGAGTGATGATCACCGGCGATTTTCTTCCAAACACCTGTGCCGTCGTGATGACCACGTCCGACAGACCGCATTGCTTCTTCATCGCGTCTCGCTGTTTCTGCAATTGCTCCGGCGTCAGTTCCTTGGCGTATCCATCCTTCGTTTGTCCGGTTTCGCCCAGATCGATTTCCAGAAATTTCCCACCCAGCGACTTCACCTGTTCCGCCACGACCGGGCGGGTATCGAACGCGTCGACCCGCGCTCCCAGACGTTTGGCCGTCGCGATCGCCTGGAGTCCCGCGACTCCGGCGCCGATGATGAACACGCGCGACGGATTGATCGTCCCGGCCGGTGTCATCATCATGGGGAAAATCTTGTGGAGTCGCTCCGCGGCGACGATCACCGCGACGTATCCGGCAAGGCTGGCCTGCGAACTCAGCGCGTCCATTTTTTGCGCACGGGTGGATCTCGGGATCATCTCCATGCAGATCGAGGAAACGTTCTTCGATGCGAGTTTGTCCAATAACGGCCGATCGTTAAACGGATCGAGGTAGCTGACGTGGATCGCGCCGGATTTCAGCAAATCCACCTCATCGGATTTCGGCTTGCGCAATCGCAGTACCAGGTCCGCGTCCCGCATCAGCGCCTGATGGTCGGACACGATCTGAGCGCCCGCCTTCTGGTAATCGTCATCGGTGTATTGACAACCCACTCCGAGCCCCGCTTCAACCGATATCTGCGCGCCTTTCTTGACGAGTTTGGCGACGTCAGACGGGATCAACGCCGTACGCAGTTCCCCTGCGTAGGATTCCCTGGGAACAGCAATCTTCATGTTTCACCTTCGGATTTATTCAAATTCGATCTGGTTTCAGAATTTCTAATTGGCAACAAATTGACAAAAAAAATCGCAATTGCACTGACAAAAATCATGCTACCAGGATATTCCCACACCCGTTCCCACCGCGAAGTCTGCGGCGACTTTGTTCAACCCGAACGCTGTGTTGACATCCCATTGGAGGCGTTTGGTAATGACGTACGCCAAGCCGAGCCCGGTATATGCCGCCTCATCGTTCTCAAAACCAACATGTCCCTGAAGATAGCCGGAGATTCTGTCCGTCATCGAAACGGACAACGTACCGCCCGCTGTTCCGTACCTTGTGGCTTCATCCACGATGGACGAGAGGATGCATCCAGCCGTCACAGCGACGCGGGACGAGAGATTCCAGTCGCCGACGATCTCCACGGCGGGCTGCATTTCATCCGCGCCAAATTCACGCGAACCCGTCGGAATCGATGTCCAGGCGAGCACACCGATTCGAGGAATCGTCCCATTCGGGTTTTCATTCACCTGCCACTTCGCGCCTACTTTCAGGTCATCGAATCCGTGCCTTTCGTGGCCTCGAACAAACGACGTCGCACCCAAGCGCGCCTCGAACCGAGCATTGATCGAATAACGAAGGACAGCCTGGCCCATGGTGTGCAACTTCTCGGACGACGTGGATCTGAATTCATACCCGGACTCCAGTTGAATTCGACGGCCCCTCAGCACACGCGCGCCGTCGTGGAAGCCGGGTCGATCCGTCACAATGGCGTCTTGGGCGACTATTGGCAGAGTGAGCAGGAGGCTGAACAGTAATCGTTTCATCACTTAGTCGTCCGTTTTGGTTTGCGGGTTATCGTGAAATGATTGGATTCGAGGTTTGGCTGAGAGGTACTCTCACATTCTCGCAAAACTCCTTACCTTCTCCATTCCTGTATGAGGGTTGCCACCAGCGCCGTCCACCCCGTCTGGTGCGAAGCGCCCAGACCTTGTCCCGTTTCGCCGTGGAAATATTCATAGAAGAGCACGTAGTCTTTCCAGTGGGGATCGTTTTGGAATTTTTCGTACGGACCGTGTACGGGACGGTGTCCGTTCTTGCCGGGAACAAATATCGAGATCATCCGATTGGCCAGCTCCTCGGCCAGAGAAGCCGGTGTGATATGCTTCCCGTCCTTGTCGATGCCAAAGTGATCGCCAAAGGCCTCTGCGAATTTCGACAGGGAATTGATCATGAAGTACGTCGTCGGGAACCAGATGGGGCCGCGCCAATTGGAGTTGCCTCCCTTGATCTTGCTGATGGCTTCTGCCGGTTCGTAGTGGACGCCCCTCTGACCAAAATAAAACGGATGGGTCTCGTGGTATTTGGAGAGCCCCCGCAATCCATGATCCGACAAGAACTCATTCGGGTCTGCAATTCGCTCCAGAATTCGTTTCAACTGGTGCGCATCGACGATGGAGAGGATGTGTCGGCTCTGGCCGTCCCGGTCTTCGCGATAGACGCAGCGCTGGACGATATCCGGACGATTGCGTACGAACCAATCGAGATTCGACACGAATTCCTGATTCTCCACGACGTCCTTGTCCCACAATACATCGATCGCATACATCGCGATCAGTCCGACCAGGGAACGGACTTTGAATTTTTCGTACCGGCCGTCCGGGTACACCAGCACATCGTAGAAGAATCCTTCCTCGTCATCCCACAGTCGGATGTTCTGATCACCCATGTTCTTCATGGCCGCGCCGACATAGATATAGTGTTGGACGAACTTTGTGGCGAGACCTTCGTACACCTTGTTGGTTTTTGCCAGTTCGAGGGCTATTCGCATCAGATTGAGACAGAACATTCCCATCCAGCCGGTCGCATCCGATTGTTCCAGGGTGGCTCCTCCGGGGAGTTTTTCGCTGCGATCGACGACGGTGATGTTATCCAGGCCGAGGAATCCTCCTTCGAAGACGTTGTTACCGGAACTGTCGACCTTGTTGATCCACCAGGCAAAATTCATCAGCAGTTTGTGAAAACATTTTTCCAGCCACACGAGGTCGCCCTTGCCCGTGTGTTCTTTGTCCATCGTGTAGACCTTCCAGACGGCCCGGGCGTGGACGGGAGGATTGAGATCGGAAAATTCCCACTCATAGGCAGGGATCTGCCCGTTGGGATGTTGAAATTGCTCAAACAGCAAAACCCACAACATTTCTTTGGAGTATTCGATATCGATATCGGCAAAGGCAATCGCATGGAAGGCCAGGTCCCACGCGGCAAACCACGGATACTCCCATTTGTCGGGCATGGAGAGAATGCGCATGGAGTTCAGATGTCGCCAGTGTGTGTTGCGGATGTGCCAGCGATGTTCCGGCGGAGGCGAATTCGGCTGATCGCCTACCAGCCAACGATTCACGTCGTACAGGTAAATCTGCTTGGTCCAGAGCAGATTCGCATACGCCTGGCGCATCACGTTGCGTTCCTCGCGTGTGGCTTTGGGAGGGTAGATCGATTCGTAGAATTCGTCCGCCTCCCGCTTTCGTTTGGATACCAGGGCATCGAATTCCGCAAACGGATCGGTCAAGACCGCGTGCGTGAGTCGCAGACGGTAGATTTTCGATTGCCGGCCGGGGATGCGATCCGCGTAATGGAAGCACGACTTTGTGCCGCGGCGAAGGGGATGGACGCAGTCCTCGCCGTGAATAATGTGGCGATGAAAGGCGTCCTTGACGAACGGACGCTGATTGGGTACTCCGTACAGTCGCTCGTTGTTGCTTTCGTTGTCGGTGAAGTACGTCGCCGGTTTCCCTTCCGCATACAGATACCGCTTCCCGAGTCGATAGAGAAACGGCAGATTGCTGAATGGCTCCGTGGGCGTATCGTCTCCCACCACACTGACAAAATTCTTGCCGGCAGGCCCTTCTTCGATAACGGGTTCTTCCTTCGGCGTGGGGCCCCATCCCCACAAATTGCGAAACCAGAAGTTCGGAACAAAATGAAAGGGCGCATCGTCGGGCCCGCGATTGATCACCTCCACGCGAATATGGATATCTTCCGGTCCGTCCTTTGCATATTCGATGAAAACGTCGAAGTACTTGTCCTGATCAAACAGACCGGTATCCAGTAATTCGAACTCCGCTCCCTGTCCGGCGCGACGTTTGTTCTCGTCGATCAGCCACTGATAGGGGTACTCCGACTGAGGATATTTGTAGAGATATTTGTTGTAGGCATGACTCGGCGTGCTGTCGAGGTAGAAGTAGTACTCCTTCACATCTTCGCCATGGTTGCCTTCGTTGGGCGTGAGACCGAACAGACGTTCCTTCAGGATGGGATCCTTTTCGTTCCAAAAAGCCGGAGCAAAGGTCACGACCTGATATCGGTCGCACCAGCCGGCGATGCCGTCCTCTCCCCACCGATACGCTTTGCTGCGCGCCATGTCGTGCGTGAGGTAACTCCAGGCGTCTCCGGATTCGCTGTAGTCCTCGCGCACCGTTCCCCACGATCGCTCCGAGACGAACGGCCCCCACCGGCGCCACGGCGGCACGCCGGGGGTGAATTCTTTCATACGTTTTTGTTCTGCCAGGGTCTCCGGCGTCTCCGGCTTCGTCCCGATTTTCTGACGCAGTTTGGCCGCTTCCTCGGCGCCAAAGATCATCGTCTTCGGACGGTCTTTTTTCGACTTTGTCGTTTTGGACGGCATACAACCTCGAACTGATTCAGCAGAAACGGTGAGAAGTGCGAAAATCTATACGAGGGCTGGTAGAATAGCAAGATCAAAGCCTTGCCGGTTCTTTGGTGGATGGGTCTCGGCGTTCGATCAGCGCCATCGGAGATGAATCTCGTGGAATCGGATTACTACGGTTCGGGAGCGGTTCCAATCACCATCTGCTTTTGGACTTACTCATCCGCCGAGGGTCCGTACATGCCAGGCACGGGGACGTTAAGCAATCGGAAATACACGGTCAGTTGTCCACGGTGGTGGATCAAGTGATTCAGACCCATGCCCCGTAGGATGGCGATACGCGGCATCTCAAAAATAATCTTCTCCCCGTACCGATACCTCCAGGACTTCTGCAACTCCTCATCCGACATTCGTCCGACGACGTCCAACGCCTTCGTTCTCCCATCCTCCCACTGCGCCAGAATGTCCGCAAGCGTGGCGAGCGCGGGCGACGGGTGAGTCAGTCGGTCAAACTCCGGTTCGCCCAGACCACCGATAAAGACGCCCGGAATTCCCGCAATATGCGCCGCGAGTTGGCCAAGGCTGCGTGACTTTTCGTGAGGCTTCCACGTCCAGGAGGACTCTGGAAGACGTTCCAAAATCCTGCGCGTTGAAGACAACTCATATTGAATCTCGGGGATGAGAGAATCTTTCATACGCCTCCTGTGAGCGGTGCGGTTGCTTATTAGCGATGATCATTCAACGTCTGAAGGAATCGGATTATTTCTGGGTAAACCGCGTCCGGATTGTCTTTCCACAGAAACGTCGCACTCTGCGGAATATCGCACACGGATATCAGGTGGTTCACTTCCGACAGGCGATCCCACGAATCAATGAATTGCGGCTTGACGTAGCCGTTATTCGGATTGGACAGGACGCTGTCGTGAAATGTGGGACGCAAGACCAGGAGCGGACGCAGTAGACGGGGCAACTCGACCCTGACGTCGCAGGCAAAATATTCACTCGAATAACGGACCATCACTGGTAACGGTACTTCCACGGGCATCTCCCATAATTTCCGGCCAACTGAATCTTGGAGTGAATAGATCGACGGGAGAAAGTTATTCTCATCGAAAAACGATTTCGGCATTCGCTTGAACCATTTGGGCGCCGTGTAACTGTCTGTAAACAGGACCATTGTGTCCAACGGAAAATCGCGAATACGCCCGCGCATCGCGGCAATAAATTTTGCCGGACCCCCAACCAGGATCACGCCGGCCACCTTATCCGGATGATCCAGGGCAAGTCGGACGGCGATTTGCGAACCAACCACAAAGTGCCCCACGATGACCGCACGATCTATTCTTTCCTTTTCGATCAGACCCGTGAGGCCCTCCACGGCTCCCCGCATCCAGGTCAACTCGCCATAGCTCGTCCCATCCGGTGGCATGGGTGGAGCCGCGGTTCCGCCAAATCCCGCCAAGGTCACGACATACATGGTGAATCGGGCTCGGTTGGCTTCTGCGAAATCACTGAAAATACTCCCATCGAATCCAAGTCCGGGGACGAGAATCACATTCTGTGGTCCCGATCCCAGTTTCTTCACCTCTCCCAAGCCTCCGAGACGGCACGTCTGATAGTCCACCGGATGGACCAGATTGTTAATCGTGTCCAGACCTTGTCCCCACAGAGTCCGCAACGAACCCACGACAATGAGCAAGAGAACACATCGCATCATGTTTCACCTTTGTTTTGGGCACAATGTACGGCCAGGCTGGCCGCCAGTCGACCGATCCTATCGGACAGGACGTGTAATCAAGTGTCCTGACGGAAATCTGACGGTGTCTTGCCGGTGATTCTTTTGAACGCGCTGTTAAAAGCTGATTTACTGCGAAACCCGACGTCGAGGGCTATTGCGAGGACAGAGTGGGATTGAAATTCCGGTGCATTCAAACGCCGCAGAAACTCGTTGACGCGATATTCGTTGACAAGTTCGGCAAATGTCTTGCCGAACTTCTTGTTGATCAATTGCGAGACCCGATGCGTAGACAAGTCCAGTCGTTCGGCAAGGACCGCCAGGTTGAGGTCCGGATCTTGGAACAACTTTTCTTCTTCGAACAGCTTGCGAATTTTCTTTTCGTAAGCGCTCTCTTCATCCGGTGAAAGCACCGCATAGGCGGCGTACTTTTGAGAGAAATCCGGACGAATCACTTCAGGATCCAAAACGAAGCGGAACGCACAGATGTACACGATTGCGGTCGTGATGAGACTTTGTACATAATGCGTGAGGGGATTGTACACGCCTCTGAGCGAGACGTATGTCACCACGACTGCCAGTGTGATCGCCAGCAAAGCGTAAACGGATAGCAGCTTCTTCATCCAAACAATCCGCATCTCCACAGGAACCATGTATCGATGGTTCATGTCTGTTTTCCCCACCATTCGCGCCGTGTACAGCAAATAGGTCACCAGATGAACCGTCTGCAGGCCGTAGGATGTTATTGCAACCGGATTGATTTTCAGTCGCCCGGACATGAGTTCCCTGATCAGAGATTGCCACTCCCCGGCGTCCTCGGCCAGGAAAGGGATGTTCAAAGCAAACTGAATCCCGAACGGCAGGAAATGCAACCAATCCCGAGGGCGCCATTTGTACTCCGCATCCAAAACGGATCGACCGTACAGCCACATGAGCGGACCAAACAGAAACATCAGTCCAAAGGACAAGCCAAAGACCTGAGGAATGACGTAAAATCCCTCCGTCCGAATGACCAGGTAGCCAGAATGGATGACGAGAATCGGGACGATCATTGCGATCAGAAGCCGGGAGGCCATGTGGTTGCGTGAGTGTCGGTACACGAGGATGATGATCAGGAATAAGCCCTGCACGATCCCAATCAGAAAGACCCACACCATCACTATGCCTCAACGCAATTCAAGAAATCCGGTCTCCGCACCCCCGGTGATCCGTTCGCTCTTGGGAATGCGGAACACGCTAAAGAGACCGCATCTTGACCAGTGTCGTTCCAGGGGCTGAGGAGAAATTACTTTTTTCTTCGAGTTTTTCTCTTCGGCAGCTTCTGAAGGTGCTCAACGTCCCCAAGGTCTTTCTTACGCCCCGTGGCGCGTTTGTTCTTGATAAGATCACTGCGAGACAAGAAAGACAATTCCATGCCGTCCACGACTGTTTGTATCCGGCGCTTATAGGCGTTGGCAAACTTCAGGCCCTCAATGGCATTCAGGATATCAACACGGTATGGCGGCTGGCCCATCTGAAAAACAGAATCGGGATTGATGAAGTCATCCGTCGAAAGTTTGTCGACCGGAAAACCAAATTTCGCAAGGGCTTTTAGAAGCTTCTGTGCATTGTCCTTTTCGGGACGCACCCATAGATCGAGGTCCTGAGTAAAGCGTGGATGCCCATGGTAACCGACCGCGTACCCGCCAACGATCAAGTATTCAACGGCGTGCTCGTTTAACAATGCGATAAACCCTTTGAAGTCCGTGTTCATGTCCATCATAAAAAAGCCTGAGATAACGTTGTCGAAGAGTTTCGATCGCTGACAATCGTTCCGCGGGAGGCCGGGACAACCAATAGTCTAAATCGGAGTTTCTGTGCCTGCGTTTTCTAAACTCAAATTTCGTTTTATCCATCATAGGACAAATCTAACAAAAACGGAAATCTTTGGCAAAGATGAAAACGTGAAAAATGGCGCTGTGTTCAAGACGTTACATCCGAATTGCCGATCGGGCACAATCAACTTCAAGAAACTCCGGCTTTGTTCATACGCTCCGACATACGTCTGAAGACCACCTGCAGACAACCTGCCCCGATTACCACGAAGGTACAGCCGACGACGTTGTACCAAAGAAAGGAGATGTCCGTCCATACATAACAGGCGATGACTAGGATCTCGGCCAGGATCGCCGCAACAAAGACCGCGGTTCCGCCGATCCTCTTCAGGTAGAATCCTACGAGGAAAATACCCAGGATCGTGCCGTAGAACAATGAACCGAGGATGTTTACGGCTTCGATGAGGGAACCCAGTTGACCGGCAAACTCCGCGAATCCGACCGCAAAGGCGCCCCACGCCACGTTAGCCCAGCGACTGAATCGAAGATACGCTCGATCTTCTGCGTGGGGACGGATCAACCGCTTGTACACGTCGACCACGGTCGTCGATGTCAGCGCATTGAGTTCTGCGCTCGTCGATGACATGGATGCCGCAAATATGGCGGCGATTACCAGGCCAACCAAACCCATGGGGAGGAACGTCAACACAAAATTCAAAAAGACATAATTGGTGTCGTTCCCCGCGGACCGGGGGTCGGACTGCCGGATGAGGACGGATGCCTCGGAGCGCAACCGGCTCTCTTCCTGAAGAATCTCTTTCCATGCCTGCGATTCCGCGCCCGATGATGACGCGAGGCGTTTGGCCTCGGCGGTCTTCCGGACCTGCAGTTGCTCATACTTCCGCTGGACGTCTCGATACTCCGCCGCATGCGCGCCTTCCAACGCTTTTTGTTCGTCCACCGGATTGAAATGCACCGGTGTGGGAAGAAACGCATACAAGGCGAACAAAAACGCGCCGAGAAACAAGATCAGGAACTGCATGGGAATTTTGGCGATTCCGTTAAACAGCAGTCCCAGACGGCTCTGCGTCACGCTTTGGCCGCTGAGGTACCGCCCGACCTGCGATTGATCGGTCCCGAAGTACGACAATTGCAGAAACAATCCCCCGATCAGACCTGACCAAAGGCTATACCGATTGTTCAAATCAAATTCGAAATCCACGGCGTTCAGCTTGTTCGATTTGCCGGCAACGACCAACGCGTCGACGAAGCCGACGCCCTCGGGCAGCATCGACACCATGACCAGAAAGGCGGCCGTCATCCCCACTACGATTACAACGACCTGATGAATCTGCGTCCAACTTACAGCTTTGGAGCCTCCTGTGGTCGTGTACATGACCACCAACCCTCCGAGGGCGAGGTTGGTCAGCGCCAGATCCCATCCCAGAATCACCGACAGGATGATCGAGGGCGCATAGATGGTGAGTCCTGCCGCCATGCCGCGCTGGATCAGGAAGAGAAACGCAGCCAAACATCGCGTCTTCAAATCAAAGCGTTGTTCGAGAAATTCGTATGCAGTGTACACATTCAGTTTCTTGTACAAAGGAATCGCCGTGATGCACAGCACGATCATGGCCAGGGGAAGTCCGAAGTAAAATTGCACGAACCGCATCCCGTCGGTGAACGCCTGTCCGGGTGTCGAAATGAAGGTAATCGCACTGGCCTGTGTCGCCATCACGCTGAGCGCGACCGCCCACCAGCGCATCGATCGGTCGGCGAGGAGATATCCCTCCATGTTCCGTTGACCGCGGCTTTTCCAGACCCCGTAGACGACGATCCCCACAAGGGACAATCCGAGAACCCACCAGTCGAGCGCTCTCATTCGAAGGCTGAGCGAAATTGATAGAACAGTACCACCCACAGGATCAAGAAGGCCGCAACGAGGGCATACCAGGCGTTCCACGTTGACAGCAAAGGGGGTTTCTCATCCACGTTCGGATCGGTCATTGTTTTTTGTCCTTCCGTTTACCAACTTCGTTCATGGCAATCGTTTTTTTCGACGGCGTATGCGGTCTGTGCAATCGTTCCGTTGATTTTCTTATCGGCGCCGATCGAAAAGGACGACTGCGATTCTCACCGCTTCAGGGCGAATGGGCCGCCGCCACACTTCCGGCCAACCGACTGGAGGACCTGAACACGATCATCTACCAGGATGAACGCGGATTGCATTACGAGTCTGACGCGATTTTGAGGATTTTGTTGCGCGTCGGAGGAGTTTGGAAACTGGCTGCTGTGGCATTTGTGGTCCCACGCTTTGTGCGCAACGCGATCTATCGTTGGATTTCCCGAAACCGGTATCGCTGGTTTGGAAAAAAGGAGACATGTCGTCTGCCCACACCGGCTGAGAGAAGCCGCTTCCTACCGTAATTACCCGCCGATTTCAAAACCGGTGAGATCCAGTCCCCGGACGATTTCCGATGTCACCGCCTGACTGTCGCTCGACAATCCCAGTGTGCGCGCATCATCCACGATTTCCTGAAGTTCCCCGAGGCGGGCGATTTCCAGAAACATAGGTAACAAATCCTCGTCGAAGTGCGCACCCATCCCTCGTTCGAGGATGTCGGACGCTTCCTCGACAGAAAGCGCATCTCGATACGGACGTACGCTGGTCAGGGCGTCGAAACAATCGCACACGGCGATGATCCTGGCCTCGACTGGAATCTCCTCGCCCATGAGCCCGAACGGATAGCCTTTTCCGTCCATACGCTCATGGTGATACGCGACGATGTTCAGGAGGGATCTGCTGGACTTGAGGGGCGCACAGATATTCAATCCGATGGCCGGGTGCTTCTTGATTTCGCTGTATTCCGAGTCGGTCAATTTTCCGCGTTTGAGCAGTACGGAATCGCGCACTCCTATCTTGCCGATGTCATGCAGGATGGCTCCTTTGAAAAGCAATTCCTGTTGACGGACTTCCATCCCCAAGGCCGCGCCGAATTTGATGCCGTACTTGCCGACCCGTTCGGAATGACCGCGTGTATACGGATCGCGCGCATCGATCGTGCGGGCAAACGCCATGATGATTTCGTCGATATTTTCCAACTGCGCATGCATCCGCTTCATCTCCAGCACCGATGCGACGCGAGTTTGTAACTCGAGCCGGTCGAACGGTTTCCCGACAAAATCGGTGGCTCCGGCCTCGATTCCCTTGATCTTGTCTTCCGGTCGTTGAAGACCGGTCACGAGGATGACGGGAATGTCCCTGGTTTCGGGATTGGCTTTGACGTTCCGACACAATTGAAAGCCGGTCATGTATCGGATGGTAATGTCGGTGATGATCAGATCCGGGGGCGCGGCTTCGATTTTCTGCATGGCCTCCCGTCCGTTGGCAGCTACATCGACTCGATAACCGGCAAATTCAAGCATCGTCTTCAATTCTTCACGCAGGCGGATCTCATCATCGACAATCAATACGTACGGATTTTCCCGTTCCCCCCATTGAATGCTGGCCAGCTTACGGTGGATACTGGTGATGACTTCGGGGGATTGTTGCGGATTCATAGGTCACAATATACGATGAGAGCGGCCGCATACGCAAAGTGGAAGCCGTACAGCATCCCTTGCGGCTCGCGGTGTGAGGACGCGATAGTCAGCGCTTCTGCAGGTCTTTCATCCGCCGGCGCGCTTCGAACCACCCGACTTTGGTAAATCCGTATTCTTCTGTGTTCAGCATTTTCTTGACGTCCCGCGCGCTGGCCGTCGGGAACCGCTTGATGATCTTTCGGATTTTCTCTTCGACAGTCAATTCGCTGTCGTCATCCGCCACTTCGACGGATTTTTCCTCGACCTCCTCCTTCACCGTCGCGGCGGTCTCCGGCCGCTTCATTTCCACCGTCTGAGCGGAGACTTGACCGGAGGTCGGACCCGTGAGCTTGCCGCCTGCTTCCTTGGTAAATTCCTCCACCGCCTCTTCGACCGTGTCAAACGCCTTCAGGATGTAGTGGAACTCCAGCAATTCAAACACCTCGAACACCTCCGGGATCATTCGGACGAGCTTGAGGTCACCGCCATTTTCTTTGATCCCCTTGATCTCCGAAATGAAAATTCCCCAGCCGGCGGAACTGATATAATCCACGTCGCCGAGATCAACGATAATCCGGTACTGATTCTTTTTCAGGAGCGTCCCCAGCGCCCGTTCCAGTTCGGAGGAAGTCGTGGTATCGATGTACCCCCCGACCTTGATCACTCCGATGCTGTCACTCGGTCCGGTGTATTTAATCGTTGTTTGGATTCCCTCCATGGGGATGACTCCTTGGTGATGGATTGATGCCGGATGCGGAATTGCCTTCAGAAAATACGCGGAGAGGTTTTCATTCGCAAGGTTTTTGTCAAGGCCGGTCTTTGGTATACCAGACCGGTCACGGCCGTCGAATGAACAGATGATCGTATCGGACGCGTACACCCGGCATGACGGCGACGCCGACATGTCCTGAAGGGAAGGTCTTGTCCGTGACCTCCTTCTGCAGGACATCATTGATCGAAAGAGACAGTTTGGAGCCGACGCAGGAAACCTTCAGGCGATCGACGCCTTGACCGTGGATGGCCTCGCTTTGGGTCCAGGGAATCATCATCTGCCAGTTGCCCTGGACGATCTTTCCCAGCATATAGTAGCCCTCCGCATTCATGAAGAAACTGTAGCCATCGCCATTGTCCTGTCCTCGCATCAGCAGGCCGTACCCTGCGGTCCGGTCCCCCGAACCAAATGATGCGTCGATCTCGGCGACAAAGTCGCTCCAGCTGTTGCTCACAAAGCTGGTGACTCCCCCTTCGGGATCAAAGACGTGGTATTCGCCGTCGCGGATATACGTGTTTTGATCTTCGAACCAGCCGGAATGCTGTGAGAATTCCTCGATGAGGAGGACTTTTTCCTCCTCCGCAAACTTCCCGGTCGATCGACCCAGAGCGCGGGCCTTTTTCACTTCTTCTCTTATTCGGGCCCGATTGAATCGATCACTCAGCCTCGACTCGTCCACATCGAAAACTCCGTTGGTGTCCCGGTCTACCCATCCGACCTGTCCGAGTGTAAACTCGCAAAGTCGCAAGTCGTTGGACTTCATCATGCACTTTTCACGAATTTGTCCGCCGTCCACATGATTGCCGTTGATGACACCGAGGCGTCCCGATTTTTCCCTGCCGTTACTGGCGCCCTCGTACTCATCCAGAGCCTGGAAGATATGACCGGTCTCGTGCGCCATGACTTTCCAGACATTGAGCGGGCCCCATCCATCGCAGTGCGTGGAGAGCACCATGTAAGGTCCGCCTCCGTATGCCCAGGCCACGCCGCCATCGGAAAACTGCGCATCGGAATCGTGAGCCGCCGGTACGACGAAGGTTACGAACGCCCAGTCGGTGGAGTATTGTTTGCGCAAATCGCGCGCCCACTTACGCACCACCTCATCATCTGAACCTCCTCGATAGCCCAGCTTGTTCATGCAATCCAGCACCCAAAGCCCGGCTTCCTTTTCGGATCGGGAGATCGGCTCGTATTTTGTCTGTACCGTTCTCATCTCGTACGTCCAGGACAGACTGGCCCGATAGCCGCCCATCTCAGCCCACCAATCCAATCCCTTTCGAATTTGATAGAAGACGTCTTCCTGATCCTCTTCGGTCCACGATTCCCGGTCCGTGTCCAGTGATCCGTCGCTTTCGACAAAAACCACGGCCACGGCTACGTTGCCCATCAGATAGTCGCTCGTGCCCACGTCTACGTTCCTTTTCCGGGATGGCGTGCGATGACCTTGCCGATCCTCTTCGCCGCGTGTGGCGAGGAGGGGTTTGAATTTCTGATTCCATGCAAAGAGGAACCGAGATTCAGACGGCGAAAACGTACCGCTCGTGATTTCCCTGTCCGTGATCAATCGTGTGGGAATGGATTTCTCAATGTGCGCGCGGGCCCTGGGCGTCAAATAGCCTTCCAAAAGGCGTGGAGCCAGCGAATGGATGATGCGCCCGTCATTGGCTTCGATGGACGCCTTGGTTTTCGCAAATGTCGCACTGTCGGCATTGTCGAGAACGATCAGCGTTTGCGTTCCGGCAAATTGACTCTGCGCCGCCACAGCTCCCGCGCTGACGGCAAGAAGTACGAGAAAGCGAATCATGATACTACCTGATGAGTGATTGGTTTCACGCTGGAAGATATTGAGAGGGGTTTCGAATTGCAAAACGAATTTCGGCAACGGTGTCCGCGCAAGGATATTGTCTTTCAGCGCGAGATTTTCTATATTCTGCGGCTTTCACCAGTAACCAAGCTTGGACGGCACGGCATACGGATGGCAGAGTTGCGAAAAGACCCGATCGTCAATCGCTGGGTGATCATTTCCGAGGAGCGCGGCGTGCGGCCCTCGGACTTCCACATGCACGCGCAGGCGACTCCCTCCGAGTTTTGCCCGTTCTGTGAAGGCAGCGAGCGTTTCACTCCTGCAGAAATTTTTTCCGTGCGTCCCACGTCCTCTCGCCCCGACCAGCCCGGTTGGACCTTGCGCGTCGTACCCAACAAATTTCCCGCCTTGTCCTCCCACGAACGGGAGAGCGACCGCAACGGTGATTTCCTGAGTCGCGAACCGGGATACGGACACCATGAGGTGATCATTGAGACTCCCCTGCATGCCCGCCGACCGTCCGACCTGTCGGTTGCAGAGTGGGCCACGATCCTGACAGCTTTCAAACAACGACTGCTGGACATGCGAAACGACCCGCGTGTGAAATACGCGCTGATTTTCAAGAATCACGGAGCACTTGCCGGCGCGACGGTGGATCACATGCACTCTCAGCTCATTGCCACGCCGATTGTTCCCCTGGCGGTGGACGAGGAACTGCGGGCCGCGACGGAGTATCACCGACGCACGCGCGAATGTGTCTATTGCCATTTGATCCAGGAAGAGTTGTCGCATGGCCATCGCCTCGTCTGCCACAACGGATCCTTCGTTTCTCTCCAGGCATTTGCGTCGCGATTCCCCTGCGAGACCTGGATCTTGGGCAGAAAGCACGGCAGTCGCTACGAAGAAGAATCCGAGGGTGCGTTGACGGAACTGGCCGGGCTGATACGGGAAACCATGATCCGTCTGGACAAAGCCGCAGGTGTGCCCCCCTTCAACATGGTGCTGCATACGGCCCCGACTGGGGATGACTCGCACACGGGCAGTTACCATTGGCATTTTGAAATTCTTCCCAAATTGACACAGACGGCGGGATTTGAATGGGGGTCGGGATTTTTTATCAACCCGATGGCGCCCGAAAAAGCTGCGGAATCCATGCGCTCGATAAGTCTTAGCTGAACCAGCGGAGTCGGTATGAAGCGATCGAAGATATTCTTTCTCTCGGCAGAAATTTACCCTTTCGTCAAAGACAGCCGCGCGGGCGAATTTGCGGGTTCTTTACCGAGCTACCTGCAGGCGCTTGGCCATGAAGTTCGCGTCATGATGCCGAAATACAGTCTGATTAATGAACGGAAATATATTATTCGCGACATCATTCGTCTCAAAGACATTCCCGTGCAGATGCCGGGCGGTACCATTCATGTATCGGTGAAATCCGGATTTCTGCCGGAAACGAAAACGCAAATCTACTTTGCCGATCACGACAAGTTCTTCCGTCGCAGCGACGTGTATCGCGACAAGCGGACCGGACAATTTTTCAAAGACAATGACCTGCGGTACATCGGACTCGCACGCGCGGCACTGGCGACCCTTCGACAGTTGGGTTGGCAGCCAGACATCATTCATTGCTGCGATTGGCCGACCGGGTTCCTCCCTGCGCTCCTTCGACAGGAGCAGTTGACAGACAATTTCTTCAAGAAGACCGTTCTCGTCTTTTCGGTGAACATGCTGGACGAGGCGGGCCTGCACCCGAAAGGGACCTTCGACCTGGGATTGCTGTCCGACAAAACAGTGGACCGCAACAAGTGCCTGCACAAGGGAAAATTCAGCTTTCTGAAGGCCGGGGTTATGCACAGCGATGCCGTGACGGTGCCGTACGTGTACAAACATCTCAAGTCGATCAACAAACCCCGCAACGATTTTGAGCAAATCATGGCTTCCCTGAAGAACATTACGGATATCCCGATCGGAGGGGACCACAATCTTTGGAATCCGGCGGGCAATAATTCTCTTCACAAGCCGTATTCGCCGGAGAAGTACGAACGACGCAAAGTGAACCGCGAGAAGTTTCTGGAAGAAAAAAGAACGGGATTCGCAGCCGACAAACCCGTGATCGGCATTCTCTGCGAGGACATTGTCGCGCAACAAAAGGACCTGGCACAATTCTTGAAGGCTTTGCGCAGCGTGCCGTTGCAGTTTTTCCTGATTTCCGATCAGCCGGCCGCCGGACTCTCGGGACTGAAGTCCGCTTTGAAAAATTCGGCCCATGTCATGTATTTGGTACACGACCCGGATGATGCGATGCGACATCATTTCTACATGATGTCCGACGCGGTGTTCATTCCGGATGGGTCGGACCTTGCCGACATTCATTACATGAATGCCCTGCACTACGGCACGATCCCATTGATGCGCAAGCACTGTACGGTCGCTCCCCACTTTACGCCGGTCCGGGGTCATAAGGGAACGGCATTCTTTTTTGCCGATGACAAGGAACTGTTGCAACGAGTCGATGAGTTGCAGAATTTGTTCGCCCAGGCCGAGTCCTGGCAATCTCTGGTCTTGCAGGCGATGAAAACCGATGTCAGCTGGAGTCATTTCATTTCAGACATCGTCAAAGTGTACGATCGAGCGTTTAGCAAAGTCAGGTAGCCCATGATCCGGTGGATGGTGTTCGTGCTCGCGGCACATGCCGTGACCGCCCAGGATTTTCTGTACACGGTCCGGCCGTTGCCCGCTGCAGACGGCTGGTCGATCGAGATGAGTATTCGCACATCGCTGCGAGGCGATGTGTTGTTCGCCTTACCTACCTGGGCTCCGGGGAGTTACCGCATGGTACATTTCGCCAGGTGGGTGGATTCCCTGCAGGCCTTCGACGAGCATCAACGACCCCTCAAGGTGACTCCCCAGTCCGACCGGACGTGGAAGATTGCAAAAGCGCAAACACTCAGGACAATCCGGTATTTTGTGCGGGACATTGACGAGGATACCCTCGCCACTTTGCCGACCACGCTGAGCGACTTTCGGTCGAATTACTTCTTTGCAAACGGGCCTGCGTTGTTTGGATATCTGGAGGGGCAGAAGGAGAAGTCCTGCGGCGTAGTCTACCGGTTACCCGAAGGTTGGAACGTGTGGTGTGCGTTGGACAGCGTGGGACCGATGCACTATCAGGCTCTCTCGTACGATCACCTGATTGACGCGCCGGTCATGGGCGGTTTGACGGGGGTCGAATCGTCCACCGTGTGGTTTGGTGGAAAGAAGTATGTCTTCGTTTCGGTTTCCGAAAGTCCCGTGTCCCTCGACACCCTGTGGGCCATCGCGCAGCCCTTTGTTGAAAGCCAGACCGCGATGATGCAGGAGCAACCGTATGCCGATTACTATTTCCTGTTCCGTTTTTCGAGCGAAGGTACACGATTTGGCGCATTGGAACATGCGCGGTCTTCCGCGTACTACCTGCCCCAGCCACGTCGGAAGCAAACTCTGCGGGGTACGTTTTACCAGGAGGTCATGTCCCACGAGTTTTTTCATCTATGGAATCCCAAGCGAATTTTTCCCGTGGGATTGGGACCGTTTGATTACCAGCGACCTTTGAAGATGCGGGCGATGTGGCTGATCGAGGGAGCCACAGAGTACTATGCCCAGTTGAGCCTTGTCCGAGCGGGACAGAAGTCCGAGAAATCATTTTGGAGACAGTTGGGACGTTGGTGCGAGGACCCTTCAGAAGGTCCGCTGGAAGAATTGAGTTTGGCCGCCGGGGAAAGAGGCGTGGCCGCGTCCATGTATACCAAAGGCGCCCTGGTCAGCTTTCTGCTGGATGCGGAAATTCGGCATCAAACGCAAAATGAGAAATCCCTCGACGACGTCTTTCTCCATTTGAATCGCGAATTTGCCGCCAAGGGGAAGCCGTATTCGGACAAGGCCTTGCCGGACATCATCCTGCGCGCAACGGGAGCCGATGTACAGACTCTGTACATGAAACACATCGCTTCTGACGAGGAGCCGCCCCTCGAAGAACTATTCGCCAAAGCCGGTTTGTTATATCGCCGAACGATTCCCGGGTTCATGGGGTGGATCATGGATATCGATGCGGAAAACCGACTGTATGTGTCCGGTATCACCGAAGGATACTCCGCACAGAAAATGGGATTGCTTGCAGGGGACGTGATGATGACTATGAACGGTCAATCGATTCCGAAGGATCCCGACAAGATTCGCGATATGTTGTTCTCCGTCGATTCGGCGGCCGTCGGATCGCCGCTCTCATTTCAAGTGGAGCGCAACGGAACGGAGTTGGACCTGAAAGGATTCATCATGCCGGGACCGGTGGTCGAAATTGTCGTTGACCCCTTGCCTGATCCGACGCCGCTGCAACAGTCGATCCTCCGTAGTCTGGTCACAGGCAAAAACTAATTGCATTTCAGACAAATAATCTGTATCTGAGGCGCGAAAAAATGAGCGAATTCACAGCCAAAATACGAGTCATGCCAAAACCGGGAGTACTGGACCCGCAGGGCAAGACAGTCATGCATTCGCTCGAAGTTCTGGGCTTCAGCGGCCTGCAGGACACTCGGATCGGCAAGTACATTGAAATCAAGATGGAATCTGCCGACCGAAAGGTCGCTCGCGAACAGGCAGAAGCCATGTGCAGGCAATTGCTCGCCAATCAGGTGATCGAGACCTACCAGGTCGATATCGAATAGACACGGGGTGTAGCGCAGCCCGGTTAGCGCGCTCGGTTCGGGACCGAGAGGTCGGGAGTTCAAATCTCCCCACCCCGACTCATCCAAAACAACTCTTCCCAGTGGCCGGGAGTTCTGCGCCGGTAAATTAGAAAAGAAAGGTCTCGCTTCCTTTGATGGGGTAAAGTGTT
>CAZRTJ010000020.1:0-66322 GCA_964602985.1 uncultured Bacteroidota bacterium | reverse complement strand
TTCACAATATAACAGAGAGAACACACATGCGCAATTATTTATGTCGCCATATATAATAGGCAGAAAATTGGCAGTCGACTATATTCCATACTGGCTTGACACCTTTGCAAAACCTGAAGACCCGATGTATGAAGCCGCCAAGATCAAAGCCACTCAGAAGAAGATCGTTTTTACAAAAACACTTGCGGCGTCTGAATGGGAGAATACAGAGCTTGCAAAGGGAAACTTGGTTGAAGAAGTGAACAAGCTAAAAAGAGAAAGCGGCAAGAATATTGTCGTCTATGGCGGCAGCTCCTTTGTTTCCGCCTTACTGAAAGAAAGGCTGATTGATGAAATCCACTATTTTGTCAATCCCGTTGCCCTTGGGAGGGGCGTTCCGGTGTTCAGTGAACTTGAAGACTGGCAAGCGCTCCGACTCAAGAAGTCGATTACATATGACAGTGGCCTTGTGCTACTAAACTATGAACTGAAATGACAGCACCTAACAACAGCATGCAGCGGACGGCGCTGCGCGCCGCCGCTGATGCAGAGCGTTAGGTGGTTTGGTTTTGAAGTATTGCTTTCTACACGGGGAACCGTGTATTATATTCAATCGTGCCAACGCTACTGCTGGTCAAGGGTTATCGGTTCTTCTTTTTCAGCCGGGAGGGCAATGAGCCACCACATATTCATATTGATCAGGCTGAACGTTATGCAAAGTTTTGGCTTCAACCCATTCAGTTGGCACAATCTCAGGGTTTCCGCAGCGGAGAGATCGCTGAGTTGCGGCGAGTAATCGAGGAAAATCGAGAATTTTTTCAGGAGAAATGGCATGAGCACTTTGGAAGTAAGAGTTGAACCGAGAATTGTCCAGTTGTCGTTCACGCCGGACGCACTCAAAGTCATTCTTGCCGATGGACGAGAAGTGTCTGCTCCCTTGGAGTGGTTTCCACGATTGAGAGATGCAAACGAACACCAACGTCAGAACTGGCGATTGATTGGAAGAGGTATTGGTATACACTGGGAAGATATTGACGAGGATATTTCGGTCAAGAGTTTGCTCGCCGCAGAGTGATTTGTTCAAAACCACCTAACTCAGCGGCTCAAGCGGACGCGTAGAGTATGAGCGAAAAATTCAAAATTTGTGCAGCGCCGCTTAGCCGCGGTTGTTGGACCGACTGGTGAGAAGGGACAGTGGGTAAGATCACAGTTGCAGTTGCCTTGACGCGGTTTCCCACGAAGATCGAGCAAGCGAAGTCGTTGCTCGCAAAACCTGCTCAGCTTGGACTTCCAGATGTCAACCCCGCCCTGTGCGTGATCTTGCTGGGTGTAGCGTTGGAGGAGGCGGTTAGGTATAGGATCGCTGAACGCGTCGCAAATGCCGCACCGGCGGGACAGTCCGGCGAAGTGTACGAGTCAATTCGATCATCATCTCTCCGTCAGCGTATGACCGCGTTGGCACAAATTGTTGGCCGTGGGTTCTTCGCCTCTCCGGATCGCCGTACGCATGCCAGGGCACTACATCGGTTGGTGACATTTCGAAATGAGCTGCTCCATATTGCGGAGACTGTTTACGTTCTCGACGAGCAAGATGAAGCCATTAAATTTCTCGGAGACGGACGGATTGAGGTCACAGTCCCCATTGGAGAGGATCCATGGGGCTGCGTTCGAGTAGACGACGCCAAGAAGTGCGCGCAAGCCCTGGATTGCTATGTCAAGGAGGTAATTGAGCCACTTGGTGATATGGGGGATTATTGGACGCAGGAGGTCTAACGACAGCACGCAGCGGACGGC
The DNA here is from genome assembly GCA_964602985.1 of uncultured Bacteroidota bacterium. Taxonomy (GTDB): domain Bacteria; phylum CLD3; class CLD3; order SB21; family SB21; genus CAYZJB01. The sequence continues at coordinate 64,549 of CAZRTJ010000020.1, read as the reverse complement.
GCCGCGCGCCGCGCTGAACCGGAGCGTTATCCCGCTTTTTGAATCGTGGACGAGGACGACGTTGCAGTTCTGATCTTCTTGAATCATTAGATGGAACATAGTTAACGGGAGACGGTCTCTGCCAGTCATTGCAAGATTTTACGGCATCGTCATCAAGATGTATTTTAGCCAAAGTGAGCACGGCATCCCACACTTTCACGCAGTCTATGGCGAGTTCAATGGATCAACAGGAGCTTCTTAGAATGTGGGAGACTAACGAATATAAGCGACTCCCAGGTTTGGAGTGACAAAATGACGCCACCGAAAATCACATCCGTTCAGGCACTCGAAGGAAAACGATTATTGGTCGGATTTGACAACGATATCCGGAAGATTTACGATTGCAACCAATTGTTAGATTCTGAACCGTTTGAACCACTTCAGAATGAGGCTTTCTTCAAATCCGTCCGCGTTGATTCGGGTGGTTATGGTATCTCTTGGAACGATGATGTCGACTTGAGCGAATACGAATTGTGGGTTAACGGTGAGGAAGCCTCCCCCATGGAACAAAAAGCAGGCTAACTCAGCGGCTCAAGCGGACTCGTTGTCACTCGCCGCTTAGCCGCAGATGTTAGGCCACATCGCTTATAAAGTCTGCTTGACAACGGTCGGTTATTTGTATATTATTATTGTATACAGATAACTGAGGTCATGTGATTGATTTCGGAAGTATCGAGGGCTTCGATTGGGATGACGGCAACATCAGCAAGAACTGGAATACCCACAAGGTCACGCACCTCGAGGCAGAACAGGTCTTTTTCAATGAGCCTTTTCTTGTCGATCGTGACCAAGAACATTCACAAGCTGAGGAGCGCTTTGTTGGGCTCGGCAGAACCGATTTTGGACGTTTGCTACTTGTCGTATTTACTCTGAGAAAGCATTTAATTCGAGTCATCTCGGCTCGTGACATGTCTCGAAAGGAAAGAAAGGCTTATCGTGAAAAAAGTTAAACCCATTCCCAGATTCAAGTCGGAAGATGAAGAACGAGCTTTCTGGGCCGCTCACGATTCTACCGATTACATAGATTGGTCGAAAGCTAAAAGGGCCAAATTCCCCAATCTCAAGCCCTCGATACGGTCCATTTCCTTACGATTACCGGAATCTATGATAAACGATCTCAAGATATTAGCAAACAAACGCGATGTTCCATACCAATCGCTTCTTAAAATTCTCCTGGCCGAGAAGATTAAGGAAGAGATGGTATAGGCCGCACTGAAGAGTGAGACGCGAAGGAGAAGATTTATGAACCCACAGCAAGCCGCAGTGATTGCTAAGCACCGGCTCTTTCGGCCGTTAGCTCTGCCGTCTGCTCACTATCCGCGCCACCCAACCGACAGCGGCCTCGTTGAATCGATTCTCCGTTGGACCTCGAGCATTAGACTAGGAGATCACACCTACGATCTTGGAGTGAAGCCGCATCAGATTTTCCAGATCCAGTCTAACGTGCTCAACAGGCATGTGTATTTGGTTCTCATCACCGACCTCGAATTGACGAGACAGGTCGTAGTGAACGCTAAGCTGAAGACCGAGAGCGTTTTGAATGGTTGCGGAGCGGGACGTCTGGATGACTTGCGTTTTCTCGGCGGTCAGCTTGTGCTGAAGCGCCTCTTTTTCCGAGGCACATCACGCTACTGTGTGAAGCATCGGTCGGACAGCGGTTGGTTCGTTGAGGATCGTTACTACTTCGACGCACTAATCGATACCACAGACTGCGGGCAACCCGAACAAGAACGGACAACTGAAACCACATGCGAAGAAACTATAGGGAAGCCGGGCAGGAAGCGCGAACTCTCGCCCCGTGATCGGATACCGCTACGGCCCGTGGCCCGCGTATTTCACAATTCTGTCGGTTGCGCGAATATCGCGTGCGTCGCTCCTGTTGCGAATTTAGACATTCACAATATATCCATCCAGCGCAGCCTGCCGGAGTACTACCCACCTGCCGACATCTTGACGATGGCATGGCATGAACTCGCCGTACTGAAGTCCAGTGGAAGTTTGGACATCTTGGGTCAGCCGCTTAGCCGCGTTGTTTGGCGGACACAAGGCTGACTCAGATGAATGACCAGTTCCTAAGCATCCTGCCCAGCGCGGTGGTTCTCGGTACCGCCGGTGTGATTGCTCCAGGCCTGACCCTCACCCGAGGATGGGCAAATGAGAGCAGAACGCACATCCGAGGCGCGGTTCATATCGTGCTGGTCGTCATTCTTCTTCAGGCGGCACACTTCGTCGAAGAGCTCTCAGCAGGCCTTCACGAAAGACTTCCAGCACTTTTCGGCCTTCCCCCGATGTCGCTCCAGTTCTTCGTGTCGTTCAATGTCGCCTGGCTCGCAATCTGGAGCCTAAGTTCTTGGGGTCTGGCCACGCACTATCGCGCCGCCTTGTTTCCACTGTGGTTCCTGGGTATCGGATGCGTTGTGAACGGCGTCGCGCACCGAGCCTTGTCTATTCTCGCCGGGGGGTACTTCCCCGGCCTCGTAACCTTCCCAGTCGTTGGAATCCTCGGAGTCGTGCTTCTGCGGCGGTTGCGCGTTGTCACATCGCCGAGCACCGACTAACAACAGCATGCAGCGGACGGCGCTGCGCGCAGCCGCTGAACCGAGGCGTTATACGGGCAAACTGGTACTACTTGGATGCTTCGATGAACTCTTCGACGGTAAGTCCTACTTTATTTATCAGTGCGCGTAATGTCCCACGCGCAACTTCGTCGTGATTGGGAACGGACAATGTTGCAATGTGGCCTGGTTTTGTGGGGATGATATGACTTCCGGATTGCCGAACGACAGACCATCCAAATTCTCAAGAGTCTTGATGACTACTTTGGGCCGAAGAATCTGACCGAAGCGTAATCGTGTTAGGCCGGACATAAACGCTGACGACGCTGGATTCCATCCGCTTGTCGATATATCGAATGAATGGAGGTCGCCTTGAACAAGAACCCAGCCATGACTCCTGAGATGTACGCTGGTCTGCTTCGACCTTTGTTTCAGGGGGAAGTTGCGCCCGGTCGGTATAGACTATCTCCGGATCTTCCGCGCTGGAGTTTGGCATCTATGTCGATAGACAGTTGATGGATAGATATTCTGTCTCTCCCGACGGCGAAGTGCGATGCATCCGATTGAAGAATTTGCCGGGTCGGTTACCATGGGTTTGGCCCATGCATGGCGAGTCATCTGCATCCATTGCCCAGAGAATTCCCTTGGGTAGCGCCCACCGTCGATTGACTTCTTGTCTTGCATGAACCAATTGTCGTATTTTGAGCAGAGCGATCACGCAATTGTCTTGTTCATGATAACGAGGCAACAACCGAGGAGGCCCTATGAGACACGCATGGCTGATTTGCATCGCGGCGACGCTGGCCGCGCAGACCTATGAGGTGGACATCGATGGGAAGCCTGCGCTGATCAACACAAGCGGTCAGGTCATTTTTCAGATCGATCGGGGCATGGATGACTGGGGCGCGGGATTTGGCGAGTGGTCCGAGGGCGTCACACCATTCCGGCGGGGCGGCCAAACCGGCTATGTGGACGATCAAGGACGCATTCTGATCGAACCGCAATTTGATCGAGGCTCGTCTTTTCGCGACGGGTTTGCCAGCGTCGAAAGAAATGGCAAGGTTCAAATTATCCGAAAATCCGGACGTGTAGCTCCCATTGCCATTCCTTCCTCTATGAACTACTACGGATACGACGAAGGATATTTTCTTATTCAGGACTTCGCGAAAGGCGAGGCTCACTACATCGACACGAATGGCGTGAAGGCGTTCACCCTGAAAGGCGTTACGGATAACACGTATCCCTTTTCGGAGGGCCTGGCGTTGTTTTCTATGGACAAGGCGGAAGGGCGGTTCTTTGGTTATGTGGATAAAAAGGGCTCGATCGTGATACCCCCCAAGTTCGCAATGGCCTATAGCTTCCAGGAAGGACTCGCAAGTGCAAAGTATGAAATGATGGGACACTGGCATTTCATCGACAAAACCGGCAAGATGGTTTTTAATGCGAAATCCTTGGCCGTAGGGGCTTTCTCCGAAAAGCTTGTGCTGGTGGTCCGGGAGGACGGAACGAATGTTTTCGTGGATAAACAAGGCCAGCCGAAGATCGTACTGCCGAGGGGTCGCCAGTCGTTTTCTTTTTTCGAGGGGCGCGCTTTGGTTAATGAAGGCGGTGAGCGATTGAACGAGTCGTTTAAGGACGGAGTGAACGGCTACATAGACAAGTCCGGACAACTGATCATTCCATTGCAATTCGAGTACGCGACCCCATTCAAGAACGGCCTCGCACGAGCCCGGGCCCGACATGACGACGGCACTGTCGAAGACGGCTACATCAACACCAACGGGCAATTTGTCTGGAAGAAAGATTCGCCAAAGAAAGAGGAAAAGAAGTCGGATACGAAATTGCCGGTCGTGACATTCGATCAAGCGCGCATGATGGTGATCACGGGGAATCTGACGAAACTGAAATCGGCGGTGGGATCCATTCGATCCCAAATCAATCAACGTGACAAGAACGGCATGACGCTGTTGTCCCTGGCGGCGTTTCAGGGAAAACTGGAAATCGTCAAACTGCTGATCGACAACGGCGCCGATGTGAATGGAACCAATGCCGACGGAAGCACGGCGGCTGATCAAGCAAACGCCGGAGGTCACACCGCGGTGGCCGATTACCTGAAGACATTGGAAGACGAGTAGGGTCGTCGATCAGAAGGTAAACGACAGGCCCATCGTCGGCAACATCCCGAGTGTTGTTTGGGTGAACTTCCCTGCATCGGTATCAAATTCGGTCCAGAGAGGGTTCGCATAATTGTACACATTGTAGACGATGCAAAAGATTTCCCACTTCAGGCGCCACCCGGTAAAGGAGTACGTGACGCTGACGTCCAGGCGATTGTACCAAGGGAGCCGCGTATCGTTCAGTCTGCCATAATCGATGACACCGTCGAAGTTTTCGTTTCGTCCGTCCTGGTTGTTGAGGGAGAAGCGCTGTTTCGGAAGCGTAACGGGTTGTCCGGAGGCAAGCACGAATGTCGCACCCCATTTCCATCGTTCTCGCCAATGGTAGTCCATGACGACCTTCAGTTGATGTGTGCGGTCAAATCGGGGAGGGAACGCACGACCGCCGTTCTTGTCGGTGTATTTTCGATACGATTTGCTGAAGGTATAATTCGCCCAACCGGTGATTCGACCGACGACCTTCTGAAGACCCGTTTCCACACCGTACGCCCATCCTTTGCCCAGTACGACGTCCTCGCGTAATCGGGACGGCTCGGCAGACGAGAAATCTTGCCGAAAGAGAGGCTGGTGACGCATCTCCTTGTGATAAATTTCCAGATCCCATTCCCAATGATGCGTGAATAGTTTTGTCATCCCGATCGTCCACTGACGGGATGTTTGCGGTTTAAGGTATTCCGTTGAGGGATAATAGATGTCGCCCGCGTTGTTGAGATTGAGAGACGAGAGGACGTGGATAAACTGATGCATGCGCGCGTATGCGGCCTTGATCGCGAAGTTCTCGTTCACCTGATACCGCAGCGCGACCCGCGGATCCCACTCCCTGTAATTTCCCATATGAAAGTACGCGCCATGCAGACCTGCATTTGCTCGAATCCGATCGGTGATGAACCAATCGTGAGATGCGTAGACCCGGCTTTCGTACGACTCCAGTGCGACTGTCGCGGCGTCTTCCGTTTCCGCAAGACCCGAGGTCGCTTTGAACCAGTGCTTGACGAAAAACGCTCCGAGTCGCAAGGTGTGTCGCGCTGAGGGATGCCATTCCGCGTCACTCTTGATTTGAGCATCGGCGATGGACGGCTTTTTCAGGACATCCTCAGACTGCAGGAATGTCGATCGGTAATCGGAGTATATCACGGACGAATTCGTAAAGAACGTCGGCGACCAGGCGCGGCGATAGCGCACATGATACGCGGAATTTCCCCATCTCAGGCGGAATCGGTCTTTGGAATCGCCATCGTCCTGCGAGAAATCCATGTCGTCCCTGCCAAAATAGCCGCTGACGAACAGACGGTCATTGGATCCGAGGTCGTAGTTGATTTTCAAGTTCAGGTCGTAAAAATAAAAAAGAGTCTTCTCGCCCGCAGAGCCTTGCTGACTGCCGAGCCGGGTGAACGGGTCGAGGTACGTCCGTCGTCCGGAAACGAGATACGATCCTCTCTTGGCCGAACCCAGAGGACCCTCGACAGTCAGCCGCGAAGTCAGGAGGCTGATCCCGCCGCGGGCTCCGAATTTCTCTCGGCTGCCTTCTTTCATGGTGAGATTCATCACCGATGACAATCGTCCGCCGTATTCCGCGGGAATGCCGCCCTTCATCAGCTCGACTTCCTTCAACGCATCGGTATTGAAAACGCTGAAAAATCCAAAGAGATGATTGGGGTTGTACACCGTCACGCCGTCGAGCAAGAAATGATTCTGATCGAAACTGCCGCCCCGCACGTAGAGTCCGTTGGACAATTCCTGCCCGGACATGACGCCGGCCGAGGTTTGAGCGACCTTCAGGAGATCCGTTTCGCCGCCGACGATGGGCACGCGTCTGACGTCATCCGCGCGAAATCTTAGGACGCCCAATTCCGTGGAAAGCACACGCGATCGATCCGCCGGCTGTTCAAAAACGAATTCTTTCAACGTGATCACCTTTCGCGTCAGTCGTACGTCCAGCAAAACCTGAGGCCATTGCTCCCGACGGATGGAAACGGATGCGGCTTCAAACCCCAGATGCTGAACCTGCAATTCGAAATCCTCGTCCGTACGGAATTTCAATGAGAAGAAGCCGTTCGCGTTCGTTGTCGTTCCGTGATACGTTCCCCGCACGAAGATCTGTGCATGGCCAATGGCTTCGCCGCTTGCCTCTTCGGTGACGTAGCCATAGAGCGTGACCGTCTCTTGTGCGCGGACGACGAGGGACAACAGGCACAATCCTGCGAGGGGAACCCACCGTTTCACGGAATCACCCGCATGAGCGTATCGACGGGCATGACCGTGAAGATCCCCAGTCCGTTGTGAAGATTGCCTGGAATTTCTGTGGGCTCCGACGCGATCAGATGGCCGAAATCCACCTGTGCATCGTTTTCTTGTTGCAGAGTGGCTTGGTAAAAATCCCAGTAGACCTTGTCTATTCGCATCAGTCTGAGCAGTGCCCGGGTTTCCATTCCCGGAGCCCCCACAACCGAACCGCGCGGTCGATCATTGGAAACCAGAATCGTTTTCGGTTGACCGTCGCCGTGGACGGTGACGAAACGGTGCATGTGGATCAAGTCGATGAAGAGGCTGTCATTGCGGACAACCTGGTGTCGCTGCTGGACGATGAAATACGATTCACCATCTGGAAAGGGTGCGGTGATTTCTGCGTCGTATGTGGGCATGGCGGCGCCCGACTGTGGAATCGGGCGGAAGTCCAGAAGCGGGACTTCGGGTAGCATCGTCGCACTTGCCGATACAGTACGCCCGTCTTTTTGAACAACCAGGTCGAAGGTTCCGCTCGACGGCACGACGAACGTCTGCTGCGGAAGAGAGTAGAACGTCGGCAGGAAGAGCCGGGTCGAATTGTCTATCCAGATCTCATCGCTCGCGTGCTGGATCAGCGGGAAGGTCTGCCCGCCTATCGAAATCTCGACCGTGGCGCCTCGCCCTCGATCGGTGGGGTTGCCATTGACATAATAACTGACGGACTCGTCGACGCGAACCCAAAGAGAATCTCCACTCGTTAAGTATGATTCGACTACCAGTTGGGATTCCGTGACCGGAAGGTCCAGATCAATATCACGAGAGCAACTCGCGAGAAGGAGGAAGGCGAGGGGGCAGACAACAGATTGCAGAATGGAATTCAACTTCGGTTTGTCAGGATCGTCCTTCATGTATGTTCCCGCGTGAAACACTCTCAAAGTGTTCTTTCTCGGCTTTTCCTGCTATCGTGCCCCAGGTCCGTCACAGACACATGAGTCTCTCAATGCTCTCATCGTAATGTCAAATCGAACTGCGTTGCACGCACCTATATTTCCTATGGCGCCAGCAAAGCCTCCTGTATTCAGGCCGTTTCGTTTCTCGATCGAACCGTGACTGTAGGAATCCAGGAAATTCCAGACCTCCTCGTTTGCAGACGTGAGATCTTCAGCAGTGAAGAAAATCGTGGCAGATGAGTCCAAGGCCAGTATTTCCCATTGAAAGTTATCGAATTCACGTCCGTCACATTCTCCGAAGAGGGCGGGTACAGCCTGGTCGGCCCTAAAGCTTAGGTAAGTAAAAAAGGGATCTACGCCTGGGATATCGGTGGAGAATCTATGCCTGTACAAAAAGGAAGCTGCCGAAGTGGAATGAATAACCGGATAGAATTGCACACACACGTCTTGTGAGGGGATATCCTTCTTAGGATAGCAGGGAACAGTATCTCCGTCTGCCAGATTCAGTAGCTCATAATCGCCAGGTATGATTACCGAATCCCGCAAGATGACTCCCGTCGCCAACTGGACCTCGATCCAATATTGCTGGAGAGGTCGGACTCTTAATGCGTTGGCAGTATCGATATAAGTTCCGTGCGAAACATGAGGAATGTAAATTTCTTGCTCCGCAGATTTGATTCGGACCTTCGCGTCCGCGTGAAAATCGAAATCTGCACGATACCAGTTCTGATACCTCATCAGTTGACCGTGCAGGAACGTGTCTTCAACGCCCGCGACTCCAAGGATTTTTGGTTCTTTGTCAAGCAATTTTCCAACAAAAATCTCCGTATTCGCCTTGCGATCTTCATCCGGAACTAGGAAACCGAGAACAAAATCATAATCTCGGTCAATAAAAAGCGATCCTTGATTCTTGTCGCCAGCATTGCGGCACGACAGACCAAGAATAACAGAAAATAAAAGAGTCACTTCTTTCTTCATTTCAGTGTCCTTGTGCCCTTCCGCCCATAAAAAAAAGAAGGCTTCATCTCTCACGTCGAGACGAGAGATGAAGCCACTGTCTCGTTTAGTATGTGATTTTTCTGAATCTCCAGTTCACGTCCCCAAGCCCCGATCCGGCTGCATCTGTGTTTAGATATGTATTTCCGCCAAGACGAAGAGTGAAATTATCCAGATTGATGTTCATAACTCCTGATCGCGTGTATCGATCATCGTTATTGACAGGGTAGCTCATCCAAATCAGGAAGCGGCTCCATACGGCAGCGTTGATGGAGTTGCCGTCCATGTCATAGTAATCAATCTGCTTATCATTGTATCCGTTGATTACGTCTTCATAGCGGATGTGTTTTGCATTGGTGTTGTCGTCATCAATCGCTACCAAGCGCCACTTGTAAGGCGCATATGGACCATCGATAACCCTCAGAGCCGGTCGTAAAGTCTGTAGCATCAATGGCTTACATGGATTTGTGAATTCATTGGTAGATTTTTTTTCACGGCTACCTCCCCATCACCCACCACCAGGCGGTGAGCGTGAGAAAGGAAATTGGAATACCCAATCCGACGATCCGGGCGGCGAGTGCAGGCTCAAGGTCGTGGTCCATGGCGATAATTCCTCCGGTGATCATCGGAGGCATCGCCGCTTCGAAGATCGTGACGCGATAAATGAGAGGATCGGTTTGAACAAAATAGAAAATTCCACAGACCACCGCCGGACCCAACACCAGCTTGTAAGTCAGTCCCGCAACGAGTGCAGACACGTTGTCGCGCACGCCTGAGAAATTCAACTGCAGTCCAACGGACACGAGCGCGATGGGCGTGAGGGTTTGACCCAGTCTTTCGAGCGTCGAGCGCAGTGCGGCCGGATATTCCACCGACTGCAAGCTCAATGCGACGATCGCGCATGGGAATGCCGGAAAGAGTACCATGCGCTTCAGGATCGCCGGGAGGGAAACGCCATCCGCACCGTACCGCGCGGCGGCGACTATCCCAAAGGTGGACAGCGCCATGAACGATCCGGCCTGATCCGCGATGAGCCCGATGCCCAGCGCATCGCGCCCGTAAAATGCTTCGATCATCGGCAGGCCGACAAAGGATGTATTTCCCAACCCTGTCGTCAACAACAAACAACCGATGGTTGCATCCGACCAGGAAAATCGACGGGACAGAACGACGATCACGACGTACGCAATGCCAAACAACAACCATGGCATGAGAGCCGCCATCCACAAAGCCGATTCCAGACGCAGGTCGTGCAAAACAATCAGCGTGAGGGCGGGGAGCGATACGTAGAGAATGAATGCGTTCAGCGAGCGGGAAGCGTTTTCCGGGAGGACGCGCCTCAGCGACAGGCCGACGGCAAAGCTGACGAGCAGCAACAGCAAGGCATGCATCGACTCAGTCGGCCTTCCACGTGACGAAATACTTGAACGTGCCTCCCTCCTCCATCGTGTGCGTGGAGCGAATGTCGACGTTGTTCGCTCCTTTCTTTTCGAGCACTTTTTCGAAATACCCGCACGTGATGTACTGCATCTCCGGAATCAGGTAATCGATCACGACGTCGATCTGGGCTTTACCCGGAACGAGTTCAATCACACGAACCTCGCCTTCCGAGAAATACGATGACCATCCGTTGGACACGAGGCCAATCGTGCGCTCCACCGATCCCCAGCCGAGCACAAAGGCCATGATGCCTTTCAGATGATTTTCCGCTGTGAAGCGGCCGCTGTCGCGACAGACTTTGTCCACGGCCAGGTTCTTTTCGATCCGGGCCTGCGAACTCATCGCGCGCACCAGCCCGTTGTACAGCGCCACCGGATACCACCCGCCGGTGGAAATGGATCGCAACAAGTGGTCAGGAGTCGAAAAAAATTCCTCCAGCGTAAATTTTCCCCGAACCAGTTTTTGCAATTCCCCTTCCGACGACGTCTGGAGAGAGGCTCGGACGGCGGGCCAATCCAATTGCAGATGTTTGATGTATTGCAGTCGCGCGACCAGCAGCGAGCCTTTGACGGAACGGGGAGGTTTGGATCCAAACATACGTGTCCTCCGTGAAGTGTGCCAAATCTTAACGACTCGGATGCTGTTTTGCAAGGGCGGTAAGCGCGCTGGTGGCCTGACGGATCCCCACCGCGGGCTACATGTGGATTTCCAGAGCGAAATGTCCGACCTTTCGACGAGTGTTCTCACTTACTGTACGTCTGTTCGATGAGAGGTCGATGCGAAGTCTCCTGTGCCTGGGTCTTGTTGTTCTGAGCGCGCACGCTCAATCCACGATTCGGTTTGGACAGTTGAATGTGGAAGACGGACTGTCAGGCGGCGAAATTTTCTCGATCCTGCAGGACCATCAGGGATACATGTGGTTTGGAACTCCGGGAGGACTGAATCGATACGATGGACTGTCTGTTGTCCTTTTCCGCAACGATTCGCGTCTGTCGGAATTTCCCCGCGGGAATTCATTTGGCGAAATGATCCAGGATTCCGCCGGCCTGTTCTGGATCGCGACGTGGGAAGGCGGGTTGCAAACGTTTGATCCGTACACGGCCACGTTCACGTTTTATCAGCACAACCCTGCGGACTCCTCGAGTCTGGCCGATAACCGGATCCAGAGTCTCTTTGTCGATCGTCAGGGGCGCACGTGGTTGGGGACGTTCATGGCTGGACTCGAACTCGTCGTGCGCCGAGGAGATGGACGACTGGAGTTTCGTCATTTCCACACCCGCAACAGCGGACTGAGCAGTGATCGCGTGTGGAGTGTTCATCAGGACATCGACGATCGAATCTGGATCGGTACCGATCGGGGAGTCGATACACTCGATACCCAAACCGGGAAGATCGGATCTGTTCTGCCGGAACTTCAGCGCCAACCGGAAAATGATCGCAAAGTCTACTGTGTCCGGCCGGATCACCAGGACTGGATGTGGATTGCCTCGCACGGTCGACTCTACCGGCGACACATGCGGACAGGTCAGGTCGAAACAGCGGATCGATTGCTGCAAAAGACAGGATCCGAACCGATCCGTGTTCGGACGATTCACGAATCTCGCTCGGGCGATTTGTGGATGGGTACGTTTCGCCATGGACTGATTCGATTGAATTCCTCCCGGTCGAACGTCGAGTATTTCCTGCATGAAGAGGACAACCCCTGGGGGATCACAGATGAATTTGTCCGCGTGATTTACGAAGACCGCGGGGGGATCATCTGGATCGGCACCGGAAGCCAGGGGGTCAACACGTGGGATCCGCGCAAACGATTTCTCCACTACGAATTTCGCAGGGGCAGACCCAACGGTCTTCGACACGACGACGTGACCGCCATCGTGGAAGATCGCTCTTCGGGTCGACTTCTCTGGATCGGCACGTACGGCGGGGGATTGCATCGTTTCGATCCGGTCACCGAGGCGTTTGAGGTTTTCCAAAACGAGCCGGGACGGCCGGCTTCCCTCGTCGACGATCGCATTCGCACGTTGCTGCTGGATCGTCAGGGGATGCTCTGGGTGGGTACGACCGCGGGTTTGTCGCGTTTCGACCCGACGGTGCGGCGATTTACGAACGAATTTGCCGGACTTCCCGCGGCCCGGATCAACGCGATCGTGGAGGACGCAGCGGGTGGTCTGTGGATCGGGACGGATGGGTCCGGGCTGTATCGGCGTGAACCTTCGACGGGTCGGTTTGAACAACTGCGGCGCGCGACGGATTCCACGCTGCGCAGTGATTTCATTTCCGCGCTTCTGCTTGCGCGGGACGGTGCGCTGTGGATCGGCTACACGGATCAGGGGCTCAGTCGTCTGGATCCGAATCGCCGCGCGGTCACCCACTACGATACCCGTTCCGCATTGGCCAGCAATGAGATCACGACGTTGTACGAATCCTCCTCGGGCGAGTTATGGATCGGGACGAGCGGCGGCGGCCTCCATCGTCGCGATGCGTCCGGCACGTTCTCGGTGTATCCCGGAGCGGACGGCGGAGCGGCGTACGGGATTTTGGAGGATGGCATCGGCTTTCTTTGGATCGGCACGACGCGCGGCCTGGCTCGATTTGATCCCATCACGGGTCGATTTCGCAACTACACACTGAGCGACGGCCTGGTGTGCCGGGGATTCATGACCCGTCCCTATACTCCGTGTCGCACAACGTCCGGAGAGATTTTCTGGGGAGGCAACAACGGCATGAATCGATTTGACCCTCGCGAAATTCGTGACAATCTTGTGCCGCCAAAAATCGTCATCACGAATGTCCGCCTCCTGGGGCAGTCGCTGACGTACGAAGGCTTTCATGCGCTTTCGGAGACGGTGCAATTCAAGCCGCGTGACAATTTCATCACGTTCGAGTTTGCGGCGATGGATTTTGCCAATCCCAAGCGCAACCAGTACTACTATCGATTGGAGGGGTTGGACGAATCATGGCACTTTGCCGGCAATCGCAACGTGGCCAATTACACCAACTTGGATCCCGGGAAGTATCGATTCCAGGTCCGCGCATCCAACAACGATGGAATTTGGAATGAAGAGGGAAGTTCGTTGGACGTGACCATTCATCCGCCGTTTTGGAAGACCTGGTGGTTCTCGACGTTGATGGTGATGGTTGCGCTCCTCTCCGTGTGGGGCACCATCCGGTGGCGCGTGCATCGGATCGAGAAGACACGCGCCGAGTTGGAAATACTCGTTCGCCGTCGCACCGTCGAACTGGAACAGAAATCGCGCATGCTCGAGGAGTTGAACGACCGCAAGAACGAGTTCCTCGGCATCGTTGCGCATGACTTGCGCAATCCGCTGGGGGGCATCATTGGATACGTCCGCTTGATTCTGACGGAATTGCACGAATCGTCGGAATCGGTACGCGAAGCGCGCGGGGATTTGCAAACCGTGTTGCAGGCGGCCGAAGCCATGTCTCATCTCATTTCGAGTCTGCTGGATTTGGCGGCGATTGAATCCGGAAAACTCCATCTCGATCGGCAACCGGACGATCTCCAGAGACTCGTGAAGGAATGTGAGCGACTGCATCGACGCTACGCCGAACAAAAGGGCATCGCGTTGATCGTGGAGGATCGCCGATTGCCGGAGGTGCGGCTCGACTCGCACCGGATGCGCGAGGTGATCGATAATTTGCTGTCGAACGCGATCAAGTACACTCATCCCGGCGGACGCGTCCATGTATCCTGCGAGGCCGTCCCCACAGACATCCTGATGCATATCGAAGATTCCGGTCAGGGGCTGTCGGATGCCGATCTGGAAAAAGCCTTTACATCCTTCGGACGCCTGAGCGCCAAGCCGACCGCCGGGGAACCCAGTACCGGATTGGGTCTTGCGATCGTGAAAAAAATCGTCGAACTACACGGCGGCCGTGTGTGGGTGAAGAGCCAACTCGGACGCGGATCCACGTTTAGTTTTTCCATTCCACGTGAACAGAAGTAATTCTAGCCGGGAAGCGGTCGTCTCGACTTCGCTCGACGACCGCGTCTGCGCAGACACATGGAGGATTGCGAACGCTCCATCTGGACAAGACGAAGCAGTGGGTTAATCGTCCACTCTCCCCGTTCTCAGGATATTTCGCTAAATCAGAAAATACAATGAATTAAGAATAATTTTGCTTGACAATGTGCGGCATAATATTGAATTTAGCCTTAATAGTGGGTTAAAGTGGGTTGAATTTCACGATGGCTTCCTTCAAAGGTCGGTATCATCACACGTTGGATCCGAAGAATCGTCTGAATGTTCCGGCGAAAATGCGCGCGGCGTTTCTCACGGAGGACCATGACACCGTGGTCATGACGCGCGGGTTTGAGCGCTGCATCTACCTGTATCCGATGTCCGAATGGCGAGGACTCGAGGACCGCATGCGCAATCTGTCCATACTCGACGCCGACACGAGGAAGTTCATCCGTCTGATCACCGGCAACGCGGAAGAAGATCAGCTGGACAAGCAAGGACGGATTGTCGTTCCGGAGCCGCTGTTAAAATTTGCCGGCATCGAAAAGGACATCGTGATCATCGGGATGTTGAATTGGATCGAGGTGTGGAATCCCGAAACGTATCGCAACGTGCACGAAGGATTTGATCTCGAAAAGACCGCCGGTCAGATGCGGGTGTTCTCCTGATGGAGAACTACCATACCCCTGTTCTTTTACAAACGTGTATCGATTTTCTCCGGCCCTCGCGCGGCATGCACATCGTGGATGGCACGCTGGGCGGTGGCGGACACACGCGTGCGATTCTGGCGTCGCAGGAGGAGTGCCGCGTGATTGCGTTTGACGCCGACGCCGAGGCGATTCGTTTCGTCACGGAGACGTTGCCCACGGAGCGACTGACGCTGATTCATGGCAATTTTCGTCACCTGAAAGAACGTCTCCTCCGGCTGGGGATCGTCGCCATCGACGGATTGCTGTTGGACTTGGGCGTCTCTTCCCGTCAGCTGGACCGGGCGGCCAAAGGATTCAGCTATCGCATGGACGCTCCACTGTCCATGCGAATGGGCGACGAAGGTCCGGACGCCCGCGAGGTCGTCAACCAGTACGACGAAACCACGCTGGCCAACGTGATGTATGAGTTTGGCGAAGAACGATTGTCCAGACGAATAGCGAAAGCGATTGTGAAACGACGACAGAAGAAAAGGATCGAATCCACGCAGGAGTTGGCCGATGCGATCACGTCCGTGATTCCAGCGAGGCACGCAAACAAGTCGTTGTCGCGCGTCTTTCAAGCGCTTCGTATCGAAGTCAATCGGGAGTTGGATAATCTTCGTCAGGTCTTGCAGGACGGCGTGGCGATGATGCGACCGGGCGGACGCGTGGTCATCCTGAGTTACCACTCGCTGGAGGACCGAATCGTGAAAAACTTCTTTCGGGAAGAAAGTAAAAATCGTGTGCTGACGTTGCTGACCAAGAAACCCATGGTTCCTTCGACGGAGGAAATGAAGAACAATCCGCGGGCGCGAAGCGCGAAACTCCGCGCCGCTGAAAAACGAAACGACCTCCCATGAGTGTGCGACCGCTTACCGGCGTTGATTTTACAAATTCTTTTCGCAAAAGCGAGAATCGCCAGCCGCATTCCTACGAGCGATACACCCGCAAACCGACCGACGTCCCGCGCGTCGAGCCCAAGACGGAAGCGCCTGCCGCCGCACCCAGGGTGACTGTCTGGACGCCGCTGCGAATGTTCCTCGCTTTTGGGGTCGTCTCCGTTATGATGACGGCCTGGATCTGGGAAACAACCTACGTGCGCACGCGTCTGACAGAAATCGAACGGCTGAAAAACGTGCGTTTGGAAATCTCCAAACGAAACGAGGCGCTGATCGTGGAGATCGCGAGCCTGTCGGCCTACGAACGGATCGAGAAGATCGCCCGCGACCAACTCGGCATGAAACCGCACGGACAGAAACCCGGTGTGCTCCCACTGGACCCGGATCTCTCAGAATTCCTCGAAACGTCAAAGAAGTAGTATGGCTGACGAAAAGACTGTGGCTCCCGAGATCAAACGCAAAGCCTCCCGGCTCCTGTTCCTGACCGTCTCGCTTCTGGTCTGGAGTCTGATCCTGATCATCCGACTGGTGCAAGTGCAAGTCGTGGACCATGCAGAGTACGAACACATGGCCAAGCGTCAGTACGAACGCCGCGTGAAAGTCGAGGCGGAACGCGGTACGATTTACGACCGCAACAAGAACAAATTGGTCGTGAACCTGATCAATTATTCGTTTGCGGCCGACCCCCACATGATGGCCGAGCGGCACAAACCGATCCTCTCAGCGCAGATGGCGAGGCTCTTCCAAAAACCGAATGTCGACTACCAGGCCAAACTGCAAAAGAACACGTCGTTTGTCTGGTTGGAACGTCGCGTGCCTCAGTCTCTGGCGGATCGGGTTCCCGATTCCATACGCGGTCTGATCCGGCTGCAGTCGCTGCGCAGACAGTACCCGTACTCGGCGGCCGCCGGACAGTTGTTGGGGTTCACAGATATCGACCAAAAAGGACTTTCCGGCATCGAACAATCTTTGGATGACGAACTGGCGGGCCGCGATGGATGGGCGATTTTGCAGGCGGATGCGCTCGGTCGTCTTCATCCGAGTCCGGACTATCCGCACGAAGATCCGATTCACGGCAACCACGTCACCCTGACCATCGACGCGTACTATCAATCGGTCGCGTATACGGAATTGACCAAGACCGTGGACGAATACCGGGCGGACGATGGCATGGTGATTATCATGAATCCGCGAACCGGAGAAATTCTTGCCATGGCGTACGCGCCGGGTTTTGATCCGGCATTTCCCGAAAAGGCATCGCCGGCAGTCTTTCGCAATCGCGCCATCACGGACATGTACGAACCCGGTTCGACGTTCAAGGCCATCACGGCCGCGGCCGCATTGGAAGAGGGGGTCGTTCAGCCGGATGAACTGCTGAATTGCGAGAACGGCGTCCTGACGATCTACGGTCACCGGATCCACGACTCAAAAAAACACGGCACACTTTCGTTTGCGCAAGTGGTCAGCAAATCTTCGAACATTGGTACCATCAAGGTTGCTCAGCGTCTCGGTCCCGACCGGTTGTTTCAATACGTCCGCGCCTTTGGCTTCGGTACGGAAACCGGTGTGGACCTGGAAGGAGAAATTCCGGGTGACTTGAAATTTCCGACCGACTGGTCGGGTCTGTCGCTTCCCATGATCTCCATCGGACAAGAGGTCGGCGTGACCGCCCTCCAGCTTGCCAATGCGTATGGCGCCATCGCCAACGGCGGAACGCTGATGCGGCCGTACATCGTCCGCACGGTGGAGTCGCCCGACGGCACGATTCTGCTGCAAAACGAACCGCGGGTGATTCGCACGGTCGCTTCTCGTGCCGCGATGACGAAGGTCGCCTCGATGCTCGAAGGCGTCGTGGAAACGGGCACCGGCAGACGGGCGTCCATCGAAGGCGTTCACATGGCCGGTAAAACGGGAACCGCGCAGAAGATAGAAAATGGAAAATACGCCACAGACAAATTCACCGCCTCGTTTGTCGGCTTCTTTCCGGCGAATCAGCCGCAGTTGGTCTTTCTGGTGATTGTCAACAATCCGCGGAAAAGCATTTGGGGAGAGGTCTCCGCCGCGGTGACTGCGCGATCCATCGTCGAGAAGATCATCAACTCCGGTGATGACTACGCTCGCCAGATTCATCGCGCCATGGCCGCCGCCGAACCGCAGGAATCTCCGATTCAGGATATTCCGAATCTCGCCTACCTGACGGTCGAGGCCGCGACGAATGTCTTGCACAAACTTGCCATCGATTTTGATGTCGTGGGCGAGGGAGATATGGTCGTGGGCCAGGAGTGGACCGGAGACGCCGGGCAGAGACGCGTGATTCTGCGCACGACGACGAGTCTGCAGGAAAGCGAAATGGGCGAGGCCAATCTGTCCAAGGACAAACAATCGCGGCGCGTCCCCGACGTGCGGGGTCTCAGTGTCCGCATGGCGATTAACAAGATGCACGCCGAAGGACTGGACGTCAAAGTCCGAGGCAGCGGATTTGTGATGAATCAACTGCCGGCGCCGGGATCTCGTCTCCCGGAAGGCACGGCGTGCGTTCTTCACTGTCGAACGTCTCTGTAGAGCGAGGAGTCGATATGGATTTTGAAAATCAATCTTCGGAATGCGGATTCGTCCACTACGATCCGACCGTCGATCGGGAGTCGATCGAGCGCGCATCCAGCGATGCCGCGATGGAGGAGATGATTCGTGCCGAACGTGAGAAGAAACGAGCGCCGGATGACGACACTGGAAAATTTTGGTCGTAGACGGCCGGTGTGCCGTATGGGATGGACGAAGTGGATCAGAGCGTATGTCCCTTTCGCGTCGTGATTTAGAATCGATAGGAGATGTCGAGAATGTGCCGACAGATTGGTCGGGTGGTACCGTGAAGATCGACAGTCGCACCGTGCAGGCGGGAGACGTTTTTGTCTGTCTGCCCGGGGCGCGGACAGACGGGCATTCCTTTGTCCGAAACGCCGCGGCCGCGGGCGCGGTGTCGATCGTCCGTCGGGAGTGGCCGGACCGAAAACAGTTTCCGGTCGTCGCCGTGGACGATCCGCTGACCGCCCTGCAGAGGCTGGCGACCCGGCATCGGCGGAAGTTCGACGCGACCGTGCTGGCCATCACCGGCTCCAACGGCAAGACGACCTGCAAGGAAATGATTCATGCCGTTTTGTCGCGCGCATATACCAGCATCGCCACCGAAGGAAATCAAAACAATGAAATCGGCGTTCCGTTGACGCTCTTGCGGATGACGGCCGATACGCAGGCGGTCATTTTGGAAATGGGCGCCGATCGTCCGGGCGACATCGAATTCCTCTGCCGCATCGCCCTGCCCGACAGCGGACTCATCACGAATATCGGGACGGCGCACATGGAGAAATTTGGCGCCAGTGACCATCTCGTGTCGACCAAGCTCGCCTTGTTTGACTACCTGACGGAGGACGGTGTCCGGTTTGTCAATCTCGACGATGCCCGCGTGCGACCGCATGCGGAGATCAAGAAGGGGTTGGTCACGGTCAGCATGAAAGAGGCGGCTGATTTTCGCGGCGACATTCTTGATGAGAACGACGCCGCGTGCGTGCGGGTTCGTGTGCGCACGCCGGACGCATCTGAGTTCGAGATGCAATTGAGCCTGCCGGGTCGTCATCATGCGATGAATGCGCTGATGGCCGCGGCCGTCGGATATTCGCTGGGCATCGAAATGGATCCGCTTCGCGATGCGTTGGAGCATTTTGAAGGACTTGCCAATCGCGGCTCGGTGCGGGTCCTCCGCGGATGTCGTTTCATCAACGACACGTACAACGCCAGTCCCGAGTCGATGACAGCGGCGCTGGACATGCTGTCGCGAATGAAGGGTCGCAGGCGAATCGCCGTACTGGGCGATATGCTGGAACTGGGACCGCAATCGACGGACGCACACCGCCGCATCGTGGAAATCGCGGTCGATCTGAAACTGGACGGTATCTTTTTACTGGGGGCGGGATTCCGCGAGGCGGCAGCCGGTGCACAGACGATGCACTTTGACGCACACGAAGACTTGACGCGGGAGTTGCGGTCGTTCCTCCGACCGGAGGATGTCGTCCTGGTGAAGGGATCGCGCGGCATGCAGATGGAGAGAATCCTGGAGGCGATGAGCTGAGTATGTTTTATCTGATCTATGAATTGTTTGTCAAATACGATCTGGCCGGACAGAATTTGTTTCGTTTCATCACATTTCGCGCGGCCATGGCGGCGGTGACGGCGCTTGCGATCAGTCTGTTTGTGGGCCCGGCGATTATCGGGCGATTGCGCAAAAAACAGATCGGGGAAGAGATCCGCGACGACGGGCCGCAGAGTCACCTGTCGAAGAAAGGAACGCCGACGATGGGCGGTCTGATCATTCTGGCATCGACCCTTCTTCCGACCTTGATGTGGGCGGATCTGTCCAATCTGTATGTGATCCTCATCCTGATCGCGACGATTTGGATGGGCGCCGTCGGGTTCATGGACGACTATCTGAAGACGATCAGGAAATTAAAGGCGGGACTGGTCGCGCGCTACAAGATGATCGGGCAAATGACGCTCGGAATTGTGATCGGCTCGGTGATTGTACTATCGCCGGTCTTCGAACCGTATGCGACGATCACGACGATTCCGTTTGTCAAGGACATGAATTTGGACTATGGAATTCTCTATATCCCGATGGTCGTGATTGTCATCACGGCATGTTCGAATGCGGTCAATCTCACGGACGGTCTGGACGGGCTCGCGATCGGCGTTGTGTCCATCGCGTTTGCCGCCCTGGCCGTGATCTGCTACGTGAGCGGCAATGCGATCTACAGCGATTACCTGAACATCCTCTTCCTCCCCAAAGGCGCCGAACTCACGATCTTCTGCGCGGCGTTGCTGGGAGCTGGTCTGGGATTTCTATGGTACAATTCCTATCCCGCTCAGGTTTTTATGGGCGACACCGGAGCGCTGGCCTTGGGAAGCGCGCTGGGAACGATTGCTATTCTCATTAAGAAAGAACTGCTCTTACCGATCATCGGCGGCGTGTTTGTCGCGGAGACCCTCTCGGTGATTCTGCAGGTGCAGTACTTTAAGTATACGAAGAAGAAATACGGGGAAGGGCGACGCATTCTGAGAATGGCGCCTCTCCATCACCATTTCGAACTCAAAGGATGGCACGAATCCAAAGTCGTGACGCGTTTCTGGATCATGGCGGTCTTGTGCGCGTTGCTCACCCTGACGACGTTTAAGGTGCGGTGATGCGAGCGAATAAACGAATTACCATTATCGGATCGGGTCGTAGCGGCATGGCAGCAGCCAAGACAGCGAAACGGCTCGGCGCCGACGTATTTGTCAGCGACCTGGCCGCGGCCGAACATCGACAAAAAGAAATCGCCGAACTGCGCAGTCTCGATGTGGAATGCGAATTCGGTCAGCATTCGGAAAGAATTCTGCAGACCGATATGGTGGTGATCAGTCCGGGGGTGCCGAGAACGCACGAAATCTTTGCGAAAATCGCAGACAAGCGCATCCCCATCTACAGCGAGCTTGAATTCGCGTCCTGGTTTGTCAAAGCGCCCATCGTGGCGGTAACGGGGACAAACGGCAAGACCACCACAACGACCTTGATCGGGGAAATCATGAAGACTTCGGGCAAAGGCGTTCTGGTCGCGGGGAACATCGGGTCCGCTTTGGCCGACCATCTGGAGGAATCCTTCGACGTGGTCGTCGTCGAGGTCAGCAGTTTTCAGGCGGAGGGGATGGATACTTTTCGGCCGCGGGTCGGTGCGCTCCTGAATCTGTCCCCGGATCACATGGATCGGTACGACAGTGAGCAATCCTACTATCAGGCCAAACGAAAAATGTTCGAGCGTCAGGAATCGACAGACTGGATCGTGTACAATCACGACGACACGCGGGTACGCGACCTGATGGAAGGTTTGCAGGCGCAGAGAATGCCATTCAGCCTGGTGTCCGAATTGTCGCGGGGGTGTTTCGTCGAGGCCAATCGGATCGTGTTGGCGGACGAAGGGCGCCGAATCGATGTCTGCCCCGTGAGCGAAGTCGGCATTCGAGGCCAGCACAATGTCGCCAATTCGCTGGCCGCGACGGCAGTCGCGTACGTCGCCGGCATTCCCGTCGTATCGATCGCGTCCGCACTGCGCTCCTTCCGAGGCGTCAGTCATCGTCTGGAATTTGTGCGTGAGCTCGCCGCCGTTTCGTACTACAACGATTCGAAAGCGACCAACGTGGACTCCTCGCGAACGGCTCTGGCGGCTTTTGACGGGAAAGTCATTTACTGGATTGCCGGGGGCAGGCACAAAGGCGCGCCCTATACCCCGCTCACAGAATTGGTACGAGCGCGAGTGAAGAAGATCTTGCTCATTGGCGAGGCGGCGCCCCTGATCGGACACGATCTCGGGAAGGAAGCCGCTACCCAAACGTGTTCATCTCTCCGTGAAGCGGTGGAAACCGCACGCCGTGAAGCCGGTCCCGGCAACGTCGTTCTCCTTTCTCCGGCTTGTGCCAGCTATGACATGTTCCGGGACTACGAGGATCGCGGAAATCAATTCAAAGAAATCGTACGGCAATTGACGTGAACGAGATTCAGAAACATCCCATCGACAAAATCCTGCTGCTGGTCGTTCTGGCGTTGATGACGCTTGGGATTGTGATGGTGTACAGCGCCAGCAGCGTGATCGCAGAGCAGAAGTTCGGCAGCAGCGCGCATTTTCTCTTGCAACAACTGCTCCGTGTCGTCATCGGCTTTGTGATCCTGGTGTTTGCGGCGAAGTTCGATTATCACCGCTACCGCAGCAAGACGATGCTGATGGTGTTGGTTGCGTTTGTATTGCTGGTCGTGGTTCTTGGCGTCGGCGGAATCAAGGGCACGGCGCGCTGGTTGGGGATTGGCGGATTTGGAATTCAACCGTCCGAGATTGCGAAGTTGGCTCTCATCTTTTATGTGGCGGCCTATCTGGACAAGAAAGGCGAACGGATTCGCGATTTTCAAAACGGTGTGATGCCGCCGCTCGTCGTGGCAGGGGTGATGTGCGGGATGATTATCCTGCAACCCAATTTCAGCACGGCATCGGCGATCCTGATGATTGTGCTGGTGACGATGTTTGTCGCGGGCATGAAGATCAAACACATGCTGGGACTCGCGCTGGCGATGGTGCCCGTGGCGGCGATCGTCGTGATGACCAGTTCGTATCGCTGGCAGCGGTTTCAGACATTCCTGAATCCCGCGGCCGATGTTCAGGGCGACGGGTACCAGATTCGACAGTCGCTGATCAGTTTCGGTCAGGGCGGCGTGTTTGGAGTCGGCGTCGGACAAGGCAAACAGAAATTCTTGTTCCTGCCCGAACCGTTTACGGATTTCATCTATTCGATCATTGGCGAAGAGTTGGGACTGCTGGGCGCCGTGTTTGTCATCGTTCTCTTCGCGGTATTTCTGCTGCGCGCCGTGCGAATTGCGCGATGCGCCCCGGACCTGTATGGATTCTATTTGTCGGTCGGCATTATTGCGAGTATTGCGTTGTACGCGCTGATCAATGCGGGGGTGGCCACGGGGTTGTTGCCGACGACGGGATTGCCCATGCCCTTCATCAGTTACGGCGGCACGTCGTTGCTGTTCACATGTTTCGCAGTGGGTGTGCTGTTGAATATCTCGTCGCAGACGGTCGACAAAGAACTGGCGTGGCGTCCATCCACGCCCACCGAATCGGATGCGACATTTACCGATCATCTGCACGTCGACGAGGAGGCGCCGGCGGCGCCCGCGCCGACCCAAACGGTCAAAAAGCCAAAACGACCCAAACGGCCGAGTTTGGTAGGCCTGGATTTGTCGTGAAGGAATTACGAGTGATGATAGCAGCCGGAGGAACAGGAGGGCATATCTTTCCCGCGCTGGCGATTGGGGAGGAACTGCGCCGTCAACGGGCAGATGCGAAAATCCTGTTTGTCGGAACCGATCGCGGCCTCGAAGAAAGAGTATTCGTCGGCCACGGCTTTGCCCTGCGCATCCTGCGCACACGCGGCTTCATACGGGGCTGGGCTCCGATGGACGTTCTGAAAAATGTACTTCTTCCTTTCCGCCTTGTGGGTGTGATGGCCGAAGCGCGCAAACTGCTCCGTGAATTTGCCCCGGGCGCGGTCATTGGGTGCGGGGGGTATGTGACCGGTCCGGTCGTTTTTGTCGCGGCCAGAAGGAAGGTTCCCACGTTGATCCAGGAGCAAAACAGTCGGCCGGGTCGTACCACGCAGATTCTCTCCCGGTTTGTCGATGAGGTTCATCTGACGTACGAGGAGGCGGCGCGGTTCCTCAGTGCGCGAGCCAGGTGGACGGTGAGTGGAAATCCCATCCGGGCGAACATGAAACTCATGGATCGCGCCGCTGCCGCCGCAGAGTGGAATCTGGATCCCGCAAAAAATATTTTGCTGGTCGTCGGAGGCAGTCTCGGCGCCCGGTCCATCAACGAAACCATTGCCGATTCGATAAATTCCCTGAGTGATCACACCCAGATCGTGTGGCAAACGGGCCCATCGGATTTGGACCGGATGCGTGCGCGCGTCGGAACGACCGCGGGTGTGCGGGTCATTCCGTTTGTCGAAGACATGGCCGCGGCCTATTCGTGCGCGGACCTTGTCGTGTGCCGGGCCGGCGCCATGACACTGTCCGAACTCACGCTGATGGGTAAACCCTCGATCCTGGTTCCGTATCCGTATGCCGCCGACAATCATCAGGAATTCAACGCGCAATCTCTAGTGCGGCGAGGGGCCGCGGTGATGGTTCGCAATTCAGAAATCCACACACTCGGGCCTGCGATTGTCGGACTACTGAACGATCCCGAGCGACTGCGCGTCATGGCGCAAGAGAGTTTTGCTCTTCGACAACCGGATGCGGCCGCGACCATCGTGCGCGCCCTTCTTCAACGGCTGAATTAGATGAATGAACGCAAGACCATACACAGAATTCACTTTATCGGCATCGGGGGAATCGGCATGAGCGGACTGGCGGAGGTACTGCATCAGCAAGGATATGTCATTTCCGGATCCGATGCCCGACGCAACGATCAAACCGACCATCTGGCGGCTGAGGGGGTACGGATTATGATTGGACATGATGCCCTGAATGTACAGGGCGACTTGGTCGTGTACACGCCCGCAATCGGGGACGACAATCCCGAGTTGCGTGCGGCGAAAGAACAACACATTCCCGTTGTGAAACGCGCGGAACTGCTCGGCGATCTTCTGCGAAGCAAGCAAGCGATTGCCGTTGCGGGTACCCACGGCAAGACCACGACGACGGGCATGATCGCGACCATTCTGGAAACGGCCGATTTGCATCCGTCGATCTTCGTCGGGGGTGTGCTGCACGCCATGAAGACGAACGCCAAATGGGGAGACGGCGCCTGGGCCGTTGTGGAAGCGGACGAGTATGACCGCTCGTTCCACGAGTTGCATCCCCACTATGCCGTGCTCAACAACGTGGAAAGCGATCATCTGGATTGCTATGACGACGTGCAGGACATCTACGGGGCGTTTGTGACCTTTGTGAACCAGACGTCGGCGTTTGGGCGCGTCTTTGTGAATGCTTCGGACACCGGCGTCCAGGCGGTGCTGCCGCATATCCGTCGACCGATTCGCACCTACTCTCTGACCGGTCCGGCCGATGTGCGAGCGATCGATCTGCGTGTGGACACGACGAACATGATGTTCAACGTCGAACTGCAAGGCACAACCATTCGCGAGTTGGTCATTCATTGCGTCGGAGAGCACAACGTGTCCAACGCCCTCGCCGCGATCGCCGTTGCATGGGAAATGGGTTTGGATGCGGAACAGATTCGAACAGGCCTCGACGCGTTTCGCGGTACGGGACGCCGTTTTGAAATCCTCGGCGAGCACCAAGGCGTGCTCTTTGTCGACGACTACGCGCACCATCCGACGGAAATTCGCGCCACGCTGCGCGCGGCAAAGGCGGGATGGAGCGACCGACGAATTGTCGCCGTCTTTCAGCCGCACTTGTATTCGCGGACCCGGGACTATCAGACGGAGTTTGGACTCGCGTTTGAAGATGCGGATGCGGTGTTGGTGACGGAGATTTATGCAGCGCGTGAGAAACCGATTCCTGGGATCGACGGAGAGATGCTGGCGAAGGAAATTCGAAAGCATCACGCCGACGTGCGGTGGATTCCGGAAAGAGACACTCTCGGTTCGGCGATTCAAGAATCGATGCGCGAGGGCGACCTGGTCATCACATTGGGCGCCGGAGACGTCACGCACGTAGGGCGCGAACTCGTGAAGAAGCTAACGTGATACGATTTGATGAACTGCAAAAGCAAGTCCAAGGCGATGTTCGCATGAATGAGCCGCTGAACAAACACACATGGTATGAAATCGGTGGTCCGTGCGACGTGTATTGCCGGCCGGCCCGCATGGAGGATCTGCAGAAAGCGCTGGCCATCTGTCGCTCGGACGGTACGCCGTTTCAGGTCATCGGCAAAGGGAGCAATGTGCTTGTCTCGGACGACGGCATTCGAGGCGTGGTGTTCAACCTGGAAGATTGCTGCGGACAGGTGGTCGTCGACGGTCTTCGCGTCCGCGCGGGCGCCGGCGTGCAGGTGCCGAAACTCGTTCTGGAGTGCGAGAAAGCGGGATTGGGCGGCATCGAAATGTTTGCAGGGATTCCAGGGACGCTCGGGGGCGCGGTGAAGATGAATGCGGGATGTCACGGCAAGGAGATTTTCGACGTGATCGAAGACGTGACCGTGTTGCGTCGCGGATCGACGATGACTCTGGCGAAGACTGACATTCGGTATTCGTATCGACACGTCGAGACGCTGGACGCTCCCGACGATGTGATTCTCGGCGCCACGCTGCACCTGGAGAAGGCGGATCCGGTCGTCCTGGCACACCGGAGAAAAGAGTTCATGAAGAAGCGACAGCAAACCCAGCCGATCCAACTCCCCAGCTCCGGGAGCGTATTCAAGAATCCTCCGGGCGATCATGCGGCAAGGCTGATCGATCGGTGTGGTCTCAAGGGATATACCGTCGGCGGCGCGTCCGTGAGCGACAAGCACGCCAATTTCTTTGTCAACAACGGCGGAGCCAAAGCGGCGGACGTGCTGGCGCTCATCTCGCACGTACGGGCGGAAGTGGTTCGGCAATCGGGCATTCCGCTTGAACTCGAAGTCCAGTTGATCGGTTTTTCTGCGAATGAACTCCAACAAGCAGGGCTCGCATGACGCGCAAGACAGTCACAGCCAGTCAATTTTCGATGTTCCGCGAGGACGTGGTTCTGGATCGCCCGTCCTTTCTGCAATCCGATGAGAACGAACAAGACGAAATCGTCCGTGTCGAGACACAACCCGTCGGGACTCGGGAAGAAACGCCGGAAGAGATCGTCCAACAGGAATCGGCTCCCAAAGAAGAAGAAACGAACGAACTGCTCAAGGAGGACTCCGAACGACGGTTGATCAACAAAGACTTTGCCGACGGATTTCAGTCTCCGACCGAAACCACCGGCACCACCGTGATAGATTCAGGATCACCCGCGTTTGGTCGCGCCCTCAAAACAACGCTGATCGGCATCGAGATCATGGTGATTCTCTTGCTGGCCAACTGGAAGTCCTGGGTGCTGGAGTCGCCCCTGTTTACGGTGAAGAGCGTCGACGTGCGCGGACAATTTTTGTCAACGCGGGAGGATATTCTGAAATTGGCGGAAGTTGAAACCGGCGTGCGTTTGTCCGACGTCGACGTGGAGGGAGTGTCGGCACGCGTGATGAAGTATCCGATGTTCGAACACGTCGTGGTGAGTCGGGCCTATCCGTCCACGATCGTCATCACCGTGTACGAACGCAAGGCCGCTGCCTTTGTCAGTGCGGATCAATTGTATGCGGTGGATCGGAAGGGAATTGTTCTCCCGCGGCTGCGTCCCAATCAGGTGTACAATCTGCCCGTGATCAGCGGAGCGGGGCAGTCTGTCATTCCGGGAAAGCCCCTGCCGCAGGACGATGTCGCCGGTGTGTTGGAATTCTTGGAAATCACCAGGGCAGTGGATCCGGTCATGGGAAATGAGATTTCGGAAATCATGATTCGGAAGGACAGCTATCTGATTCAGTTGAATAGTCTTCCGGTTTTGCTTCGTGTCAATCCCCGTGAGAAGGCTCGATCCGCCGTGTACCTGACCGCGGCGTATCGGATGTTTCGACAGAAAGATCTGCGCGGCGTACAGGAAATCGATTGTCGATACGAGGGCCATGTGATCGCGATAGAAAAGAAAAAAGCATAGAGGCATTATGGCTGGGAAAATTATCGTCGGACTGGATATCGGGACAACGAAGATCGCCGCATTGATCGCGGAGGTCGGCGCCAAAGAAATCAAATTGCTGGGTGTCGGGAATACGCCGTCGGTGGGCCTGAAGCGCGGCATTGTGGTGAACATCGATCACACGGTGGAGTCGATCAAGAAGGCCATGGCGCAGGCCGAACGGATGGCCGGCGTGGGAACCAGAGAAGTATACGTCGGCATCGCCGGAGATCACATTCGCTCGATCAACAGCACCGGAGTCGTGGCGGTCGGAAGGGGGGACAAGGAGATCACCGAAGACGATGTCCGTCGGGTCATCGATGCGGCCAAGGCCATTACCATGCCGATGGATCGGGAGATCATCCATGCGATCCCGCAGGAGTTTATGGTCGATGCGCAGGGAGGGATCCGCAATCCTCTGGGCCTGACGGGTACGCGATTGGAAGTCGACGTACACATTGTGACCGGCGCGGTGGCGTCGGCGCAGAATATTTTCCGATGCGTCAAACGGGCGGGATACGAAGTGAAAGACATTGTCCTCGAGCCGCTCGCGTCGAGCTTTGCCGTACTGGATCGGGATGAACAGGAGCTCGGGGTGCTGTTGATTGATATCGGCGGTGGAACGACGGACATGGCTGTGTTCTTCGACGGAAGCATTCGCGTCACGGACATGTTTACGTTTGCGGGAGAGTCGGTCACGCGCGACGTCTCGGTGGTGTTGCGCATGCCCCACGAGAAGGCAGAGGAGGCGAAGAAACGATTCGGCTGTGCCATGCAGAGCATGGTAGAGGCCGATGAGAAGATTGAAATTCCGTCGGTTGGCGGGCGGGCGCCGCGCGAGGTTTCGCGGAAGGACATGGCGAAGGTGATCGAAGCGCGAATGGTCGAGATTTTCGAATACGTGCGTGCGAGTCTGACGCGAAACAAGTACGCAAACGTCATGAATGCCGGTGTCGTCATCACAGGCGGCGGATCGTTGTTGCCGGGCGCCGTCGAGCTGGCGGGAGAGATCTTCAAACTACCGGTCCGTCTCGGCTATCCCAAGGGGTTCGGAGGGATGATGGACCAGGCGACCAATCCGATGTATGCAACAGGAGTCGGTCTGATTCACTACGGCATTCAGCGCGAACGCGGGATGGATTCGGGCGAAGACGGCGATGCGCCGGACGATGATCCGGACATGACGCCGACGGACGACCCCAGCCTTCACAACGAAGAGGATCAGTTGATCTATCGACGCATCATGCGTCAAATGAAACAATGGACGAAGGAATTTTTTTAACCCCAATACCCGGGAGGATATATGATCACGTATGAGGATACACGCGAATACGGCGCGAAGATTCGCGTCGTCGGCGTAGGCGGAGGAGGATGCAATGCCGTCAACGGAATGATCGAGGCCACGCTGGCCGGCGTCGATTTCGTCGCGATTAATACGGATCTGCAGGCTCTGGAAACGAATCGCGCCAATTACAAAATCCAGATCGGCAAAGCGCTGACCCGCGGTCTGGGAGCCGGAGCCAATCCGGAAATCGGACGACGGGCGGCGGAAGAGGACCTCGATATTGTCAAAAGCGCACTCGAGGGAAGCGATCTCGTCTTCGTCACCTGCGGCATGGGCGGTGGGACGGGTACGGGAGCCGCGCCGAAAATCGCGGAAGTGGCCCGAGGTCTCGGAGCGCTGACCATCGGCATTGTCACCAAGCCTTTTTCCTTTGAACAACCGAAGCGCATGAAACAGGCGCTCAAAGGCGTCGAAGACCTGCGGAACAACGTCGACACGCTGATTGTCATTCCCAATGAACGACTGCTCTCGATCATGCCGAAGAACACGCCGTTTCTGCAAGCGTTCAAGAAGGCAGACGACGTGCTGTACCGCGCAACGAAAGGAATCTCGGATCTCATTTCCAACACCGGCTATATCAACGTCGACTTCGCGGATGTCAAGAAGGTGATGGCCGGCGCCGGAGAGGCCATCATGGGAATTGGGATTGGCTCGGGGGAAACCCGTTGCGAAGACGCGGTTCGACAGGCGATCCAGAGTCCGCTCCTCGAAGA
Source organism: uncultured Bacteroidota bacterium (assembly GCA_964602985.1). Taxonomy (GTDB): domain Bacteria; phylum CLD3; class CLD3; order SB21; family SB21; genus CAYZJB01. The sequence goes on along the minus strand of CAZRTJ010000020.1, from coordinate 34,251 downwards.
CGTCAACATTGAAGGGGCCAGCGGCGTGCTGTTCAATCTCACTTGTCCGGAGGACTTCACGCTGGAAGAGGTCGAGAATATTTCGCAGGCGATTACCAAGGTCGCCGGGGAAGATGCCGATGTGATTTGGGGTTATGCCATCGATCCGAATCTGAAGGACGAGGTTCACGTCACGGTGATCGCGGCCGGGCTGAATCGTCAGCGACCGTCGCGCACTCGTGTGACGAGTACGCAAGAACCGGTATCGGAAAACACAACGCAAACGATGTCGCTGACCCGACGAACGTTCAAGAGTACCGACGATTATTATAAGCACGTGCAGGAAAAGCGAAAAGTCCGTGAGGACCGGCCGACCGTGACGCGTCTGGAAGAGACAGCGGATGATGCGCCAAAGGATGAGGCCGGCATGTTCCAGATGACAGGTACGGACGACGGGAACATCCCGGCGTTTATACGCAATCACACGAAGGCAAGAAAATAGTCTTCCTCCCGAAATCGGGTGGATCGGACAGGGTGAAGGGTCACGGCTCAGTCTATTATTATTTGCTTAATAATATTACAGCTGTGGCCCTTTTTTTGTGGACTGTCTCAAAGATGATCAGTCGTGTATAAGAATTTTTACGTTTGTATAAGGGTATTTACTGGATTCAGTATCCATTTGACTGTAAATGATCGACTTATGTTCGGCATTGTTCTTGTAAATAGTACCAGTGGTTCCCGCTTAGAAACCCCTTGTGTGTTGTGTGTATCTGAGCAACGGCCCGCATGTCCCCGCGGGCTGTTCCTTTTTCCGGGGGGATTGAAAGCGAAATCATTCCCATGACAAGTGAACAGGCGCCTCAAAAAGAATCAATCAGGGCACAGCCGCTTGGGCGTTATGCGTTAAGAACGTTTCTCATGGGCCTTATCGCCGCTCTCCTTTTTTTTGCGCTCATTGCTCTGTTTGCGAACGAAGGCTTTTCACAAGATCCTGGCGGGACAATTTTGATTTTTCTGGGCGCAGGCGGCGTCACAGCCTTCGGGTACGCAGCCTTCAATCTTATACTGGCATCTATTTCCTCGGTAGATATCAGCGGAGAGACCCTAACGATAACGTATCGCACGGGAGGCCGACGGAACCAATTTGCAGTATTGGAGATCAAGAGAGTCTCTATGAAAAAGGCCAGAGTAGCTGAGCGTGTGGTTATAGAAACTATTGAAGGCAAACGATACTCTATATGGGAGAATGGTTTTACAGTTGAGGATTGGATGGCCTTGCGCGATAAGCTGCTGGTCTTGCGGAAGCCGCCTTCAATTGATGTTGCATCATGATCCTCGCGGAACGATTGCAATCCATCCCTCCGTTTTCGCGTACTCGTGCTGGGCGGGGGTGTTCTTTGTTTCAATTTCGTCATGAATCGGCTGTGAGATTGACACTTGAACTTGATGACAACCGGTGGGAGATTGGTGCCGGTGAAAATGGATAGAAAGGAAGTCCAGTGACCCTTGATGCTATGTTTTTGGCAGCCCACCCCGATGACGTGGAGTTGACGTCCGGTGGAACGGTGGCGAAACTCACGAAATTAGGATATCGCGTAGGCATCTGCGATCTGACACGCGGGGAGGCCGGCACGCGAGGGAGCGCGGACCTGCGCGATCGCGAAGCCGAAGAGGCGGCGAAAATCCTCGGCGTAACGGTACGCGAGAACATGAGAATCCCGGACACGCTCATCGAATCTACGCGTGAGCATCAATTGAAGGTGATACAGGTGATCCGGAAATACCGGCCCGAATTCGTTTTCATTCCCTATTGGGAAGACCGACACCCGGATCACATGCGCGCTTCGACGCTCTTGCGCGAGTCCGTGTTCTACTCCGGTCTGTCCAAGATCGAAACGCGCGATGGATCCGAACTTCAAGAAGCCTTCCGACCCAAGCGGACGCTGTATTGCGCCGCACGCTACGAATTTAAGCGTATGACGGGCACGATTTTGATCGTCGATATTTCGGACACGTTTGAGACGAAGATGAAGGCGATGGAGGCGTTCTCGTCGCAGTTCTTCCATCCGGAATACAAGAGTGACGAACCGCAGACGTACATCAGCACCCCGGAGTTTCGGCAGAAACTCGAATCCCGCGCCCGTCACTTCGGATCTCTGATTGATGCGGAATACGGCGAACCCTTCCTGTCCCTGGAGCACATCGGAGTGAGGGACGTCATTGGACTCCTGCGTTCCGGAACTCAGGACGTCAACAAACTGGGATTCGCGTGACCATGTTGCCCCCGTCGATTTGTATTTTCGAAGACGATCGATTCGCGGATTTCCTGCCGCTCACCTGGTTTCGCGCAGTCTTTGAACTGCGATGCGGACTCTACACCATGGCAGAGCGAATTCGACGGCTCTTCCCCGAAGCGACGACGTATTTGCAATGTCGCTCGGAACTGGGCGGCATCGTGTCGGAACGCTATGCCGATTGCAGGGTCAACGTGGCTCCCCGCGAAGGATGTCTATTTATCAATGGCGCGGTCATTCCGGATGAGACGTTCCTGAAACAGGTGCTCGCAGACCGCACCCTGACATACACACATCAGGGCGTGCCCGTTGCATTTTGGAGCGGCTTGGGAACCCGCAAGGTCGAGATCCCGTGCACACGGCTCTCCTATGTCTGGGAACTCTTGCATCTCAATGCCGAACAGATTCGTCAGGATTTTCATCCGGGCGAGAGCGCTCCCCTCCCGGGCAATGTCCATGTCGTCGAACCTCAAAGAATCGTGATCGGGAAGGACGTCGTCCTGAAGCCGGGAGTTGTACTGGATGCGGAAAAAGGCCCCATCGTCATCGCTGACGGCGCGACGATCATGGCCAATGCCGTGCTCGAAGGTCCTTGTTGCATCGGCAAAGGATCGACCGTCAAGATCGGCGCCAAAATATACGGCGGCACGTCGATCGGTCCGATGTGTAAGATCGGCGGGGAGGTCGAAGGATCGATCGTCCAGGGATACTCCAACAAACAGCACGACGGATTTCTGGGTCACTCCTATCTCGGCGAGTGGTGCAATCTCGGCGCCGATACCAACACAAGCGATCTGAAGAACAATTATCGAACGGTCTCGGTCCGAGTCAACGGCCGGGACGTCGACACCGGGTCGCTATTTGTCGGACTCATGATGGGCGACCACTCGAAGAGCGGTATCAATACGATGTTCAACACGGGGACGACGTGCGGACCGATGTGCAACGTGTTCGGTGCGGGATTTCCGCCGAAGCACATCCCCGCATTCTCGTGGGTGGATGGCGGGAAGATCGAGGCCTACAACCTGCAGAAAGCGCTGGAGGTGAGTCGAGCGGTGTTGCGTCGTCGCGGTTTGGATCTGACGTCCGTTTACGAGGAACTGATTCGCCGCGTGCATGAAGAAACGGAGGATGAGCGAGCGTCGGGAACGCATCCATGAATCTCGTTCGTGAGCAAAAACTGCTGTGGCTGAAGATCCTCGCGGTGGTCGTACTTTTCCTTTCGGTCCTTCACATTTCGCTCTATCACACCGCGGGCGGTTTTCGATCGCTCGCCCTGTGGTGGTACAGCAACGAAACGCAGGCGGTGACCCGCGGCGGCGTGATTCTGGGCGTCAGCGACCAACGGCTTGAGGAAATCCGTGCCTTGAACAATCATGTGGATTCGCTTCTCATCGGAAATTACGGGATCAAGTCCCGATGGATCGAAAACGACCGGGTGGAATTTGAGAATCTCAATTACTTTCGGAAGACCGTGATGATCCCGCGCAATTTTTCCGGGAATCTGATGAACCTCGATCTTACGCAGATGGTGACCGAAGCAGACTGGGAGGTCCTGAATTTCCACGAGAAGATGAAATCAGGCGACCTGCACGTCGACATCGGAAAACGGAATGCCATTTATCTTCGCATGGATTTCAACACGAACAACAATCTGTCGCCGCATGGCAAGGAAGTGTATTTGCTCATCGACGGTTTTGGTTCGACGTACGACGATCTGGTTCGGTCGTGGATTGCGCTGAACGAAAACATGACGCTTATTGTCGGCAAGAATCTTCGGTACAGCGAACAGATCACAGAGGATGCCAGGAAATCCGGCAAGAATGTCCTGACCCAGATTCCCTGGTCCACTCGGCAGTACTTTTTTGATCAGGCGGACAATCCTCCCGCGATTCGACAGTCGCTCTTGGAGAGTCTCGAGTTGGCGCCCCAGCGTGCATTCATGATCGGGACGTCCAAGGCATCGACGCTTCTGGTTCTCAAAGAAGAGTTGCCTCGCCTGATCAAGCGAGGGTATCGCATCCGGCGCTACAGTGGGTGGGGTGGGTGAAGGGCTGCAATGCTCTTTCCTGCCGCTCGTCGCGATTTTGATTCAGGCGATGATATGAGTTAATGCCGGGCGAAGGCTATCAGTTCGGTGTAGTCGTTTTCATCCGCCTGTCGTAGTGCGTGGAGGTAAGCGGATCGTGCCGCACCCTTTTCAGTAAGATTGACACTTCCCCATGTAAAAGGCGGGCGACCCAATCCATGATCGATCAGGATGTCGCCGATAAGACGGGAGTGTCTTCCGTTTCCGTTGGCAAAGGGATGAACCGTCACGATGCGGTGACTGAACCGAACGGCGATTTCGTCTTCACAGAAGACGTTGTGCTCGATCCAATAGCGGCAATCGTCCAAAAGTTTTCTCACTTCGATGTGGATTTCGTGCCAATCCACGCCCATGTTCTTGTTTGACGTTCGAAATATTCCTGCCCACCGCCAAATATCCTCAAACATCCGTTTGTGCAGATTCCTGACAAAATTCTCCGTGAGTATATTGGCAAGGGATATTTTTCTTCTTCTTGTCCACTCGATGGCTCTTTCAACGCCAAGCTGTTCAAACTCGTCGAGTTCGCCACGCGTGGTTATCGTTGGAATGAGCAGTCCTTCCTTCTCGTCTTCATCGAGGGGCGTCTGTCCGTCGCTGTAATCGATGCTCAGTCCCATAGATGTTTTGGAATGTCCTGTTGGAGAATCCGGGCCCGGTCTTTGATGGCCTGTTGTATTCTTTCCTGTCTGTTTTCCTGGTCCTCGAGCGCCATGGTGTGTGAAGTTCTCAAAACGATTTCACTGGCAATGTGTTCGGCCCGTTTTTCGATCATCTTTTCAAGAGATGTTTCTTTCGGCAGAAACCCGTATACCAGTTGAAGGTCGAGCGCTTCTGCAACCTCGTTGAGCTTTTTAAGTGTGATCGTTTTGTTCCGCTCCCGTTCTTCTATTTCCCGGACGGATACGGCGGTTATTTTCAATCGTTTTGCAAGCTGGGCAAGGGACATGTTGAGTGACGTTCGGATGGCATGGATCCACCCTTTTGGAGGAATGTCGACGTCTTTAAGGATTTGCAGTCTGGCCAGTTTTCTGTCCAGTTGTTCGATTGCGAGTCTTTTGTTGAAATTAATCATAAGGGCGTATCCTTATTTTCTTGACAGAATAATAAGGTTATATCCGTATACTTGCAATAAAATAATAAGGTCAGAGCCTTATTTACGAGTGCTGGCGTGTCCGCGGGAAGTGGCTGGTCGCGGGCGGTTTTTTACCTCCGCTCGTCGCGATTTTGATTCAGGCGGTGATGTGTCAAGGGCCATTGATATTTCCCACCAAATGGTCGATTGGGGCCATCTATATTCCCCACGAAGTCGCCGTTTAGGGCCAGCATATTCCCCATTTGCAGGGTTAGCATATTCCCCAGGTAAGTAATAGACCGAAATGGGATATGTGAGAATGACCATCGATCAGTTGTATGAGATTTTCCATTGATGCTATCAAGGTGAATATCCTTCTTTAATGCATTTTTCATGATGTGTGAGAACACTTTTGAACGTAAACTATCGCCAAGCAACGGAGCTCGGTTCTTTGTCGACCAGATAAGATGGATCCATATTCTCACATAAGGCATGATTACCTTCCGTTTGATTGAGGGCTAAAGCTATCGATATAAGAGGGAATTACTTGCCACGACTTTCAAGTCGTGGCAATCTCAATCGATTTCTCTTCTCACCTCACCCATGCATCCGCCATGCGTGTCCGGTTTTGGCTAGCAGGGCGTCTGCTGCAGCGGGACCCCAGGTGCCGGCAGGATAGTTGGGAAAGGGAGCCGGAGACTGGGACCAGTGATCGAGTACGGGTTGCACGAGCCACCAGGCGAGTTCGACCATGTCCTTGCGCATGAAGAGCGTCGCGTCTCCTCGCAGGCAGTCGAGGATGAGTCGCTCGTACGCTTCGGCAATCTCGGCCTCAAAAGATTCCGTGTACTTAAAATGCATGTCGACTGATTTGAGTAACATCTCCGGACCCGGGATCTTGGCCTCAAACTTCATCAGGATTCCCTCATCCGGTTGAATCTGCAAGACCAATACGTTGGGTTCGACTTTTTCGGCGATTGCGCGACTGAACATGAGGTGAGGCGTCCGCTTGAAAAAGATCGCGATTTCGCTGTCGCGGCGCGGCATGCGCTTGCCGGTGCGGATGTAGAACGGCACGTCGGCCCATCGCCAATTATCAATCAACACCTTGCCCGCGACGAACGTCTCCGTAGACGAATCCGGCTTCACGTTGAGTTCTGTCCGGTATCCGGCGACCATTTCATTTTGGACAACGCCCGCGTCATATTGACCCCGCACCCAGAAGTCGCTCACCTGTTCCTTCGTGATCGGTCGTATGGCGCGCAGGACTTTGACTTTCTCATCGCGTACGGCATTGGCATCAAACGTGGCGGGCGGCTCCATCGCGACGAGGGCGACCAATTGAAGGACGTGATTCTGGATCATGTCCCGCAGGGCGCCGGATTCCTCATAATAGCCGCCGCGTTTTTCCACACCCAGACTCTCGGCCACGGTGATCTGCACGTGATCGATGTAATTCCGGTTCCACAGCGGCTCGAAGATACCATTGGCAAATCGAAAGGCCATGATGTTCTGAACGGTTTCCTTGCCCAGGTAATGGTCGATTCGATAGATCTGCCATTCCTCAAACGCCGTGGCGATGTCCTGGTTCAATTTCTGAGCCGACGCCAGATCGCGTCCAAACGGTTTTTCGATAATCAATCGCCGCCAGTGATGGCGGTCCTCGACGCGGGACATTCCGTGATCCGCCAGTTGACGACAGATCATGCCGAATACGCTGGGCGGCGTCGACAGGTAGTACAGTCGATTGTCCTTGCACCCGCGTGCGCCTGCATTGTCCTTCAACAGCCGGTCCAGGGATTGGTAGACCTGTGTGTCGTCAAAACTGCCGCCCACGTAATAACAACCGGCGACAAACGCGTTCAGTTGATCCCGGCTGCGTTGTGCGGCCCCGGCGAATTGATTCAATGATTCCCGAACAACGTCACGGTATTGTTCGGTGGTCAGGACGGGGATTCCGACTCCGACGATCGTCATCTGCGGCGGGAGATGGTCTTCGCAATACGCGTGGAAGAGGGCCGGGAGGATCTTGCGGCGGGTCAGATCGCCCGATCCGCCAAAAATGATCGCGGCACATGTGCCGGCACGCGCTTCATCATCGACCCGTCGCAGGGCTTTGTCAGCGATTTGCATAGAGGATCCCTATTTTTTCACTTCATGTCCGCCGAATTGATTTCGCATCATGGCCAACATCTTGGCGGCGAAACTTTCCGGCTGTCGCGAATGGAAGCGTTCGAAGAGCGACGCCGTAATCACGGGGGCAGGTACATCGCGTTCGATCGCTTCGAGGATTGTCCATCGGCCTTCGCCGGAATCGGCTACCCAGCCTTTGATGCCGTCGAGCGTCGGATTCTTCTTCAGCCCTTCCGCCGTCAATTCGAGCAGCCACGACCGCACGACGCTGGCGTGCATCCACAAATCAGCGATTTTAGCCAGGTCCAAATGAAACGGCGAGGCCTTCATGATCTCGAAACCCTCCGCGTACGCCTGCATCATGCCGTATTCGATCCCGTTGTGTACCATCTTGACCATGTGGCCGGATCCGCTTGCTCCCATGTACGCGTATCCATCGACCGGAGCGAGCGTTTTCAAAAGCGGGTCGAGATAGTCGACGACGTCTTTTTCGCCGCCGATCATCATGCAATAGCCGTTGGCCAATCCCCACACGCCGCCGCTCGTTCCGACGTCGACGTAGTGAATGCCTTTGGCTTTCAATTCCTCTGCACGTCGAATGTCGTCTTTGTAGTACGTATTTCCGCCGTCGATGATGATGTCGCCCTTGGACATCATGCCTGCCAGTTGTTGAATTGTGGCTTCGGTGGGCTTTCCCGCCGGAACCATGACCCACACGGCCTTGCGGCCCTTGAGTTTGGCAACCATATCCTGCATCGAGGAAGAAGGGGTCATCCCCTTTTCGGCGACGCTTTTAACCACGTCCGCACTCAAATCAAATCCGACGATTTCATGCTTGTCGCGCAGCAGCCTCTGCACCATGAAGCCGCCCATTTTCCCGAGACCTACAAATCCGAGTTGCATACATCCTCCGTTGTGTCGTTACGATATGTTTGCCAATGCTTGTTCCAAATCGTGAATCAAATCTTCCGGTTCTTCCAGTCCCACCGATAAGCGAATCAAGCCAGGGGAAATGCCCAGCTTCTGACGCAGGGATTCGTCGACCGAGGCGTGGGTCATGGTGGCTGGATGTTGAATCAGGGAATCCACACAGCCCAAGCTGACTGCCAGCGAAAACAAATGCGTGTGGTTCAACACCGCTTTGGCCGCCTCGTACCCGCCTTTGACTTCGAATGAGATGATCCCGCCAAAATCTTTCATCTGTTTCTTGGCTAAGTCATGATACGGAAACGTCGGAAGACCCGGATAGAGCACTCGATTCACGCGCGGATGTGCCTCTAGGTATTCCGCGATCTTCAGGGCGGTCTTGCAGTGTCGATCCATGCGGATCGGAAGAGTCTTCAGTCCGGTGTTTGTCAGCCAGGCGTCAAACGGACTGGCGCACGCGCCCATGTCCTTCATCACATGAAACAGCTGGTCCTTCACTGCATCCGATTTCGTGATCACGGCGCCGCCAATGACATTCCCGTGACCGGAGATGTACTTGGTCGTACTGTGAATGACGACGTCGGCGCCCAGGCTGAGCGGCCGTTGGAGATAGGGCGTCGCGAACGTGTTGTCCACCATGACCAGGCAATGGGGATTCACACTCTTGGCGATCCGACAAACTTCGGCGATGTCGGTGACGGTCATCATCGGATTGGTCGGCGTCTCAAAATAAACGACCTTGGCGTGCTTGTGTTCCCGCATGCAGGCTTCAAATTGCGCAAGATCTTCCGTGTCGCAGGGCACGGCTTGGATCTGAAACTGGGGCAGAATGGTTTTCAGGAAGCTGTCGGTCGAGCCGTAGAGGACAGAGCCGTGGATCAGTGTGTCCCCGGCCTTTAAGGTCGCCAGGAGGGCGGAACTGATCGCTCCCATGCCGGACGCAAAGATAATCGACGAGATGCGCACGTGCTCGGGGTCGCGCATCTTGACATCGATTCCCTCGAGTGCATTCAGCTTCGCTTCCACGATAATGTCGGTCGGATTGCCCAGACGGGTGTAGATGTATCCTTCGCGACGTTGGGCGAAGAGGTCGGCGCCCTCCTCCGCGGAGGCAAAAACAAACGTGGACGTCTGGTAGATCGCATTGGTGTGTGCCTTCAAGGCGGGCTGTCCGATTTTTTCGCCCGCATGCAATGCGCGCGTGGCGAATCCATACTTGAGATAAAAACGTTCAATCGCGTCTTGGTACTGTGAGGATTCCATGTTCTTCCGTTGGGTTGGGTGAGGGTTGCTCGGACAATGAGGTGTCCGCGGTGACAGGAGCCGGCGCAGGTGCGTCGGCGAACGTCGAAAAAATTCGACGGTACAGATGTTGAAGCGCAGTCTTGTCGATCAAAGGGACGAAAACGGCTGTGGTCAGGATGCTGAAGAAGACGACAGAGTAGGTCAAACTTTGGATCGATTCGCCTTCCGGCATTCCCATTTGCGCGGGGAGGCCCGCGAGAACGGCCGCGGCGAGGCCTTTGGGCACCATGATGGAGATGAGGGAGGCATCCTTCCACTCGGTCTTACGGGAGGTCACCAGTCGGGTCACGAGGAGGCGGAGAAAGTAAATGCCGGCGACGGCGCCACAGCCGAACACGACGAGCAGGAGATTGTCAAATCGAATGGAAAGACCCAGGTACAAAAAGAAAAACGTCTTCAGGAGAAACACCATCTCACTGTAGAACGACTTTTCGCGCGAGGTGAGTTCTGCAAGAGGACGATTTCGAAAGACCGGTAATTTCTTTAATCCCAGATTTTCAAAATTCGTCATCGTAATTCCGAAGCTCAACGCGGTGATCGCGCCGCTGAATCCGAGAAGTTCCGCCGACCCGTACAGGACAAAGATAAACGCAAACGTGGTGAACAGCGTGTTGGGAAATCGGCGAACCCACACCAGAATCGCTTGCCAGGCCACGCTGCCCAGAAATCCCAACAGCATGGCGATTCCAAGAGACTTCAAGATATTCAATACGATTTGTGATGTCGTCAAGTCCCCTTCCTGAAAGGCCTCCAGAAAAGAAAACGCCATCACGATACACAGCACATCCGTCAAAGCGGATTCCAGAATCAGAATCGTGCCCCCCGGGTCCTTCATCCGAAGACCGCGAACCATCGGGACGACTACCGCAGACGACGTGCCGCCAACGATGGCCCCGGCAGTCATTCCGGCCAACTCGGAGAAACCCAACATGCCCACGCACAGGACAGCAAAGAAGGACGCGGTCACGACGAAGGTCAATAACGTGAGCGTCAGCGTAGGTCCGATGGCTTTGCCAAGGGTGCTCACGTTCAGTGTGGTTCCGCCTTCGAAGAGAATAATGATGAGCGCCACCGTCGTGAGGACGGGTCCAAATCGTCCGAAGTCGTCCGGAGAAACCAGACCCAGAGCGGGCCCACCGATCATGCCGATGAGCATCAACAACAGGACGTCCGGAATTTTTGTCTTTTCAAAAACGGCGGTGAAAAAGTGTGCAAGAAAAACAATCAGTCCAATCGCCAGGATCACAACGGACATAACACCTCACTCCAAGGGTTCGTGGTCGCGACTCAAGACGAGACGCTCCGGCACGATCCGGACGCGATCTCTGCGAGCCATGAGATTTTTTGTTCGTTCATGTATGGATGTCTCACGATGTGTGGGGCAATGTACGGCGTGCCCTTCAAAAACAAAGGAAAATCTAGCCGCCGACGCGTTTGACGCGATAACCGCGTCGTTGAAGTTCGACCTCGATCTTCGCCCGGTGATCGCCCTGAATTTCGATTCTCCGGTCTTTGACCGTTCCGCCCGTAGCGCATTTCGTTTTCAGTCGTTTGGCCAGTTGCTCGATGTCTTCTGCCGATTCCGAGAATCCCTCCAGCACTGTCACGGACTTGCCGGCGCGGTTCTTTCGATCAAGGGACATCCGAACCGCGAGAGACTTGGAGACCGTCGGCTTCTCCGAAGATTCCTCCGGAACGAAATCGGGATCGGTGGAATACACAATGTGCGAATTCTTTGAACCCATGCGAAAAGGTACATTTTCCCGCGGGTAGATTCAAGAAATTGGGCGGGACGTGACAAAAGTTTTGCAAAGACATCGGGATTTGTGTAAGTTGGGCTGGGCTCTTACAATCCAACGTCACTCGTATGACAACAGACGTACTCAAGGAAACGTTGCTGCTGGCGAACCTTCCCGGGATCGGGCATGGGCGCATCCGCGCGCTGCTTACCAAATTCGGCGACGCGGGCAGAGCGCTTGCGGCTTCGCGTCGGGATCTGACGGCCACGGACGGTATCGACACGAAGACCGCCGACGTCATTCGTAATCGCTCGCTCCGAGACGATGAGTTTGCGCGCGATCAGATGCGATGGATGAGTCAGTATCAGACGAAGCTGGTGCTCTTCACGGAGCCGGAGTTTCCTCCCCTGCTGCGACAGTTACCGGACAGTCCGGCCTTTCTGTTTGTGCGGGGTCAGGTGGAAGCGTTGCAGAAGCCGGCGATCGGGGTCGTCGGGACACGCGGACCCACGACGTACGGAAAGACCATGGCGGATTCGCTGGCGCGCGAGTTGGCACGTGCCGGTGTGACCGTTGTGTCCGGGTTGGCGAGAGGCATTGACACACAGGCTCACCTGGCGGCTCTTCAATCCGGCGGCACGACCGTGGCGGTCATGGGCTGCGGAGTGGATCGGATCTATCCTCCGGAAAACCTCAAACTGGCCCTGGATATGCTGGACCAAGGGGCCCTCGTGTCCGAATATCCCATGCAAACGCCCCCCGACGCGGTTCACTTTCCGGGTCGCAATCGAATCATCAGTGGGATGTCGCTGGGCGTGGTGATCGTCGAGGCGGGCGAAAAAAGCGGTGCGATGATCACGGCGGATTTTGCGGTTGACCAAAATCGCGAGGTGTTCGCGGTGCCGGGGCCGGCGTATGCGCCGAAGTCCCGCGGGCCCAACCGGCTGATCAAACAGGGCGCCAAACTCACCGAATCCGTCGAGGACATCCTCGCAGAGATCCAACAGTATCTCGAGCCGGCTCCGCGCGCGGCGGCTCAGATGTCTCTTTCTCTGACGCCGGCCGAATCGACTCTGCTGAGTGCGCTCGAACGAGAACCGCTGCACATTGACACCATCTCCAAGAAATCGAATCTGGCCATCGCGGAGGCGTTAAATACCTTGTTGAATCTCGAACTGCAGGGGATTGTCAGACAAACGGCGGGAAAACACTTTTGCCGCGTGTAACGAAAGGAATTTCCTTTGGGTAAGAAAGTTCTGGTTGTGGACGACGAAAATACTGTGCGAAGTCTCCTTCGAATTTTCTTGTCCAAGCAGGGATTTGATCTGGATTTCGCAGAGGATGGAATCCAGGCGTTGGAAAAGGTCAAATCCTACGACCCGGATGTCGTGATTCTGGACACCAACATGCCCGGCAAGAACGGAATTGAAGTCTGCCAGGAACTCAAAGCCGCCGACGCAGCCCGTCCCAAAGTGATCTTTCATACCGGTTCATTGGAGGAATATCGCGCCCAGGCGGAAGCGGCGGGCGCTGACGCGCTCTTTGCCAAGACGGGCATGGGCGGACTTGGCAAACTGGCCGAGCTGATCAACACCCTCTGACCCCCCCGAACCGATTCCTGTTTATTCGTTCGTTGTCGCCCGATCGACTTTCAGTCGTTCTTCGCGATTGGCGATCCGGAGAATAATCTTCGTTGCCAGACGGCTGACTTTTTCGATTTTACGGAAGTTAATCCGCTCGATGTCGTCCGTGATCTTGTGGTAGTCTTCTTCCATGCCGTCGAAGAAGAAAACTATGGGGATGTTGTAGCGAGCGTAGTTGTAATGATCACTGCGGAAGTAGTACCGATTCGGGTCGTCCTCGCGATCAAACGTGTAGTCATAATGAAAGAGACTGTCTTCGCGATTGACATCTTCGACGATCGCAGCCATCTCGCTGCTGAGACGGCCCGCCCCGATCACAAACAAACTGTCTTCATGTTCCCGTCCGACCATATCGAGATTCACCTGCGCGACGATCTGCGACATCCGAAAGGCATTGTCCGTCGTGCTGTCGGTAAGGAATTCTGAGCCCAGGAGTCCCTTCTCTTCCCCGCCGTGAAACACGACCAGGATGGATCGTCGGTTCTGCTTCGATGCGGCCAGCGCCCGTGCCGCCTCCAGGACGGCAATGGTCCCCGACGCGTCATCGTCGGCGCCGTTGAATACGTTCCCCTGCGCATCGACCCCGAGATGGTCGTAGTGCGCGCCGATGGCAACGAATTCGTCTTTCAGTTTTGGATCCCTGCCTTCGATCACTCCGATGACGTTGTTGGAGCGAACAACGGATACCTGGGTATTGACGCGAATGGTGCCGTGCAATTTGCGAAGCGGAAATACCGGCAGCGGTTTGCCGGAAGCGATCAGGCTTCGGAGACTGTCATAGGTGACGAGTTGTCCGGCGAGGATCCTCTCAAGGAACGCGTGGCCACAATAGAAGAACGGCGTGCGGGCGGAATCGGGTTCAAACAGGGCCGGGGTCGAAAACGACATGGAACTGCTTTGAAAGTAGTCGATGAAATCACTCCACTTGGAGAGCAGTTGCGGATAGGCCAACGCGATGATACCACGCGCGCCCAGTTCTTTTGCGCGATGCCGTTTGTAGAACATCGTGGAGGAGTAGTAGGTTTGCAAAATGCCGTTGAAGACGGCGGGATCGTCGGAGGACGGCTCGCCTTCGAGGACCACCACGATCTTCCCCTTCACGTCGAGAGTGGCGTAATCGTCGTGATTGTACTCCGGCGCGGTGATGCCATACCCGGCGAACACGAGCGGACCCTGGATGCTGGTGGGGAAAAGATACTCATGGAAATTGGAGAAGTACTCGCCGTACGTCAGCCGCATTTCCTTGCGCGTGGAACTGTCGTACACCGTCATGACAGTTCCGGGGAGGAGGGAAATTTTGGTGGCCTCATACGGCTGAAGAAAGGAGAAAACGCTGTCAGCTGCGAATTTCTGCAGCGCAAACGGCCGCAGACCGAAACTATGGAGTTGATTTTGCAAATACAGTGCGGCGATCTTCTCTCCCTTCGTGCCAGCCTCGCGGCCTTCCAATTCATCGGATGCCAGGAAGTTCATGTGCATTCGCATGCGATCTTGCGAAAGATCCGGAAAAGTCGGGGTGACGTTCACGGTCTGGCGGCTTGTGCATGAAACCAGGCACGCCACGAAAAAAGCGGAGAAACAGCGCATCGTGATTCCTTGGTGGATGAGTTGGGGTTTGCAGCAGTGGATGATAGCAAAATGGCAAAGTTTGATCAAGGCCAAATACACGGATGGATGCGTCAGCGCCTTCTTCACACGAGACTCCACACGAGTTCTTGAAGCTGCGGCGCTTCCGGCTTACCTTGTCGCCATGATCCGCATGAAGTCTTGCCGATGATCGACCCTTCACCCAAAGGAGTTCCCCGATGAAAACGACCTTTCTGTTCTTCCTGATTTCGCTATCTCTGTCTGCTCAGCATGTGGTTTCGACTGCTTCTCCCAAAGCGCCGGTCGAACTCCGTCTGCGGGGCGCACTGCCGCAGGCGACGGTGCACATCGAGGGACTGAAGGCCGTCCTGATCGGAGCGCCTATCGACGGTGATGACGGCAGCTGGACGACCTCGGAAATCAAGAACCTCCGGCAGACGGCGAAAACGCTGCGGGATAACGGCGTGACGGTGTACGAGTACTACACGCCAAGCAACTCGTGGAGCGACATCCGTGCAAAATCGGAAGGGGCGCACTTCCTGATGTATCGCGGTCACGGCGTCTATGACGGCAGTGAACCGCCGAAGTGGGTCGGTGGATTTGCACTCAAGAACGACTTTGTTTCCTCGGATCTTCTTCGCAAAGAACTGAAGCTCGCACCTGGCGCGATCGTGATGATCTACGGATGTTTCACGGCGGGCAATTCCGGTTCCGATATCGGTCACATCGATCTGCGCGAAGCCAAGCGGCGAGTGGCCATGTACTCACAACCGTTCATGGACGTGGGCTTCTCCGGGTATTATGCCAACTGGTACGGAGACGCGTTTCAGCATTTTGTCGCGCATTTGTTCGCGGGTAGGACGCTCGGGGACTCGTACAAGGGGTATGAGGATTTCAGCGAGGAATCGGTCGATTACGGTAAACTTCCCGGTGGGGCGTACGATATGTGGGTGGATCACGACAACTGGGACGGTAAGATTGCGTACAACAATGCCTTTGTGGGAGACTCCAAGAAATCGTTGAAAGACTTGTTTGCAGGGACGGTCCATTCCGAAACCGAGGTGAAAACGCCGATCAAGTCTGTCCAGCAGTCGAAAACCGCGTCCATGTCGTATCTAACGCAGTTGGAAAAACAAGTATTCTACGAACTCAATGCCGTGCGGCGGGATCCGAAAGGCTATGCGCAACACGTCAAGAATCTCATGCAGTATTTCGACGGCAGGATGTTGAAAATGCCGGGCGAGGTGACGCTGGTGACGCAGGAAGGCCGCGCGGCGGCGCAGGAGTGCTACGACGCGCTCATGAGTATGAGCCCCGTCGACTCGATCCGGCCCAGTAAGGGACTGTCCCTCGCCGCAAAAGATCATGTCGAGGACCAGGGAGAAACAAGGGACGTCGGTCACAATGGGTCGGACGGCAGTACTCCTTTTCAGCGGATGGAGCGCTACGGATCATGGCTGTCCACGGCGGGCGAAAACATCGATTACGGCAACAACGATGCCCGGCGGATCGTGTTGTCCTTACTGATCGACGACGGCGTACCGTCGCGCGGTCATCGGAAGAACATCATGAATCCCGCCTACAAAGCCGTCGGCATCGCGTGCGGCCCGCACAAAGGCTATCGCCACATGTGCGTCATGGACCTCGCCGGAGGATTCAAAGCGAAGAAATCCGGCGTCACGACACGAGGCGAGGACGACGCGGAGGAGTGAGGGAAGACACACATTTGGAAAACGGAAGGGGCCACTCGTCACTTCCGCTTTCTGAACGAATCAAAGCCGTTTTTCGCGCCGCCGCCCCTTGCCAATTCCCGTGCGAAGGCATACCTTGTTCGGACATGATGGCGAAGGGCAATTTCGTGAATCGTATTTCGGACGATCTGGTGACTCGTCTCAAGGAGCGGTTGAGACATCATTCCATTCACTCGTTATTCCAGTTCGAGATTGAGGAATTGTCCGCCGGCTATTGTGCGATGCGACTGCCGTACCAGGATCGTATTTCCAATGGAGTGAGAAGCCGAGGCACGATTCATGGCGGGATTGTCTCCACCCTGGCCGACACGGCGGCGGCCTTTGCGCTGGCGACGCTGTTTGACGGGCACATGAGTTTTGCCACGGTCGATCTTCATATTGCGTATTTGAATCGCGCTCAATCGGATATTACGGCTCATGCACGCGTGATCCGGCAAGGGTCGCGGATCAATGTGGTGGACATCCATATCGTCGACACGGAGGGAAATGCCGTGGCCAAATCGACGATCAACTTCATCCTGACCAAACCCATGACGCCTTCGTGAACTCGCTGGCGAGGCCCAAAGCGTGGTTCATGATTTTCCGCATTCAGGCCGTCTTCGTTTGGGCCGTCCTGACGGTCGTGGTGGGGACAGCGGTTGCGGCTCGAACCACGGGCGAGGTCAATTGGATCCATTTCTTTCTGTGTATTCTCATCGCTTCTGCCGTGCAGGGTTTCCCGGCGCACATCGTGAACGAAATCGTCGACTGGCGAAGCGGCGCTGACCGTCCACGCGAACAGAAATCCGGGGGGAGCAAGGTGCTCGCCTCCGGACTGGCGACGATTCCTCAATTGTGGGTGATGTTTTGGATCACGACGACGGTTGCGCTCGGATTGGTGATCGTGTTGTGTCTCCGTACGAACTGGAATCTCGGAGTTCTTTTTCTGGTCGGCTATTTCATCTGCCTGGCGTATTCGATTCCGCCGTTTCGGTTGGCGTACCGGCCCTTTTTGGGCGAGTGGTTGGGCGGGTTTCCAGGCATTGTCCTGAACATCGTGGGTTCTGCGTACGCGCAGGGCCACATCGTCACCTGGGAGACGATCGGGCTGGCGGCCTCCATTGGAATGATGTACATCGGAATCATGCTGCTTTTTCATTATGTGGACTATGAAGGCGATCAGCAAGCGCGTCCGATCAAGCGAACATCGATCGTGTTTTTCGGACTTCGGCGGAGTCGTCATTACGTGTTGGCCATTCTGATCGTTGCCTCGGCGCTCTCTGCGGCGCTCGCCGCACAAGGGGCGCCGTGGATGTGGGTGATCTCCGTGCTGGCGTTTCTTCACGCGATCGTTCACTTCCTTTGCGATCCGGCGTCCGTTGATTCGATCATTCGCAGCGGCAAATGGTTGATGGTGTGTACGGTCCTGGGTGTGACCGTTGGGGCCGCCCTGGTGTCCTGGCATTTCTGGTTGTTGTTGCCGGCTGCGGCATGGGTGCGGATGCTTCATCATCGATTCGGCAGGCGGCCCGTGGTGTCCCGCTGAACTTTTTACCATTTGCGCCCAGTCATCTCCATTTCTATATTCGACCACACACAAGGGTCACAGTATGAATCTCACGGATCAACTCATCGAAGCGGCGACAAATGCGCGCGCGAATGCAGTGGCGCCGTCATCTCATTTCCATGTCGGTGCGGCCGTTCGCACGGCCGGCGGGAAGATCTTCACCGGTTGCAACATCGAAAACGCCACGCTGGGTCTGACACTCTGTGCGGAACGTGTCGCCCTTTTCAAAGCGATGTCTGAGGGGGAAAGACAGTTTACCCATGTCGCGATTGTGGCCGATACGGCCGGGGCTTGTTACCCGTGCGGGGCGTGTCGGCAAATCCTGGCGGAGTTTGCGCCGGACGCGATGATCTTGTGTGCCAATCTCCGCGGCCATCGCGTGGAATGCGCCATCACCAGTCTCTTGCCGCACCCCTTTGACGTGACCGACATTCCCGCGCGTCGCCCATGACAGATTTTCTGCAAGAACTGTTTGCCCATCCGGACTTCCGCACCATTGCCCGCGCCGCCGCATTTGTTGTGGGCGGAGTGGGCGTCGGGGAAATCGTCCGATTGATTCTGGTACTCGTTCGGAAATGGATTGCCTCCAGGACCGCGACACGGCTGGATGACCTGGTGATTGAGGTGGCGGAGCGATTTGCGCGGCAGATCTTCGTCGTACTCGGCCTGTACATCGCAAGTCGGATTCTCGACGCGGCTTACATGGGAGCCTGGTCGCAGACTGCGGACGGAATTTTCTTCGTCATCGCCGTCTTGCTGCTCAGTCTGTTCATTTCGAAGCTGGTTCAAGCCACGCTGCACTGGTATTTGGCGGAAATTGCCGCCAAGAATGATTCCGCGGTTGACGAAGAGATCGTTCCGCTGGTACGACGTCTGCTGAATGCGCTTCTCTACAGCATCGCGCTGATCATCTGTCTCGATCATTTCGACATCGACATTCAGGCGCTGGTCGTCTCACTGGGCGTCGGGTCGTTTGCCATTGCATTTGCCGCTCAGGAAACTCTGGCCAACATGATCGCGGGATTCGTCATCATGGTCGACCGGCCTTTCCGCGTCGGAGACCGCATCCGGATCACCGCGTCTCAACAGGTTGGAGACGTCATACGGATCGGGCTGCGGAGCACGCGGATCCTCGATTTCGACAACAACGAGGTTGTCATTCCGAATTCGGAAATCATCAAGCACGATATTGTTAATTTTTCCTTCCCCGATGTCGGCACACGCCTGCGGATTGAGGTCGGAGTTGGCTACCAGACCGATCTGCGCGCGGCCAAGGAACTTCTCATCCAGGCGCTGGGTTCCTTTCCCGCTGTGTTGCCCGATCCGCCGCCGCAAGCCTTCGTCGTGGGTTTTGGCGATTCCAGCATCAACATGATTGTCGTCGGACGGGTGCGGGACTACAAGGTTCTGTTTGAGACTTCCGATGCCGCTCGTATCGCGATTATCGATGCCTTTCGTGAGCACGGTATTGAAATACCGTTTCCGCAGAGAGTCTTACACCAGGTACCGCCACACTCGTGATGGGGTCGCACAGGGCCACGCCATGAGTGTTGGCAACAATACGGCTGTTGCTTCTGAGGCTGTGTCTTAGTAGCTTTTTCAAGTCATTGTTTTTTCGATACGTTGATGATCGAGAGTTCACATCTGCGGCGCCAAATCGAGGCGTCTCTGGGCAAGGTTCTCCGCAAAAAGAGACCGGTGACGCTGTACGAGCCGGCACGGTATCTGATGCAGGGCGGCGGGAAGAGAATTCGCTCCGTGGTGACTCTCCTCTGTGCGGCGGCGGCTGGGGGACGGATCGACCATGCGATATCCGCGGCAACCGCTGTCGAGTTGTTGCATAATTTTTCGCTGGTGCACGATGACATCATGGATCGCGACGAGTTGCGGCGCGGTCGTCCCACGGTCCACACCAAATGGGATACGAACATCGCCATCCTGACGGGAGATCTGATGGCCGCACTCGCTGTGCAGAGTCTGTCCGCTCTCCCGACGAGGACGCTGGCGGCTGTGCTCCCTGTCTTTACCCGCGGCTACATCGAATTGTGCGAGGGCCAGGCGTTGGATAAGGAATTTGAAAACAGAAAGAATGTCTCCGAGTCAGACTATCTGGATATGATCGCAGGAAAGACGGCGGCGCTCTTTGCGACGGCGGCGGAAATCGGCGCACTCGCCGGTGGCGGCAAGCCCGCGACGGTGAAACGTCTGAGGACATTTGGGCATGGGATCGGGATGGCCTTTCAAATCCAGGACGATTTCCTCGATATCGTCGGTCATGAGCGAACGCTCGGAAAAGACGTCGGCAGCGATCTGATCGAACACAAGAAGACGATCCTCTCGCTGGCGGCGGCGCGCCATCCGGAAGGGCGCAGGCTGATGAAACGGTTTCGAGCGGACAATTCCGCCCGACAACACGCCGATGCGCTGCGGCAATTTCGTGATTTTCTGATGAAGAGCGGAATTGCAACGCGCACGGAACGACACATCGCAACGTATCTGGCAAAAGCCCGTCAGGCGTTGCGGCCGCTCCCGGACGGAGATGCGCGGCGGCAGTTGCTGGCGATGGTTACGCTGATGGAAGGACGCCGTCGGTAGTCCGCCTCGCGAAAGGCGATCATGCAAAACGATATGGCAGAACAACAAGTGACGGTCACCAACAAGGCGGGCATCCATGCGCGACCCGCCGCGCTGTTGGTGAAGACCGCCAGCCGATTTGAGTCCGACGTGTTTCTCACGTGTGAAGGAACCGAAGTCAATGCGAAGAGCATCATGAGCGTGATGATGCTGGCGGCCGCCATCGGAAGCGTCGTTCACATTCGGACGGAAGGTCCCGACGAACAGTCGGCGCTGGAGGCGATCGTCGAACTCTTCCAGAGTAAGTTTCATGAAGACTGAAACACTCCCACAGAAAGAAGAGACCTTCAAAGGCATCGGTGTATCCGACGGGGTCGCTGTGGGTCCTGTTTTTCTCCTGCGCAGCGCCTCGCCCACGGTCACCGAACGAAAGCTCGAATCGTTTGCGGAAGTGGACAAAGAGAAGAACCGATTTCGTCTGGCCCTGGATGTGACACGGGACCAGTTGAAACAGCAAATCGATGAGGCGACCACCAAATACGGCAAGGATTACGCCGCCATCATCGAAAGCCACTTCCTGATCCTCGAAGACGAGGAAATGATCCGCGGGACGTTGAAGACCATTCAGAGTCAGATGACCAATGCCGAGGCCGCGTTTTCGCATGTGATGAACAAGTTTCGCACCGCGTTTCTCAAGTCGAAGAACGAATATCTGCGCGAGCGCGCGGTCGATCTCGAAGATGTCCAGCGGCGTGTTCTCCGCAATCTGCTCGGCCATACGGTCGTCAGCGAACTGCCGGAAACCGCCATTCTGGCCGCGGACACGGTCAAGCCTTCGGACCTGATGGGCCTGGACCGCTCCAAAATCCTCGGATTTATATCCGAAGGAGGAACGTCGCTTTCTCATGTTGCGATCGTGGCGCGCTCGCTGAACATTCCCGCGGTGGTCGGGTTGCCGGGCATTACGGATCGTCTTCAGGATTGCGGAGAGGTGTTGCTGGATGGACACAGTGGAGTGGTCGTGCTCCATTCTCTTCCGGCCACGCGGGAGACCCACGTCGCTCGTTGGAAGATTGTCCAGCAGGAGTTGGAGGAACTCAAACAAGCGGTCGGACTGCCCTGCGAGACGCTGGACGGGAAAGCGATTCACCTCAGCGCAAACGTAGAGATCGTCGAAGAAGTCGAACACGCGCTGCGATGGGGCGCGCAGGGAATCGGCCTGTATCGAACGGAGTATATGTTGCTGGGCAATCGCGATCTGCCGGGCGAAGAGGAACAATACGAGACCTATCACCGCATTGCGGAGAAGAATCATCCGCACAAAATCACGATGCGGACCTTTGACGTCGGAGGAGACAAGATCCCGATCGACATCCTGTCGCAATACGGTTATCAACGCGAGGACAATCCGTTTATGGGGTGGCGGGCCATCCGGATTGCGCTTCAATGTCCGCCGTTTTTTGTTCCGCAGATCCGCGCCATCCTCCGATTGTCTGCGCGTTTCGATGTCGAGATCATGTTGCCCATGATCATTTCCCCTGAAGAAGTACTCGAAGCCAAACGCCAGATCGATGAATGCAAGACGCAACTCACACGGGAGGGAATTCCCTTCAACCGCGCGATCCGCGTCGGCATCATGATCGAGACGCCGGCCGCCGCGATGATGGCCGACGAACTGGCACAGATCTCGGATTTTTTCAGCATCGGCACCAATGATTTGGTTCAATACACGCTCGCGACGGATCGCGGTAATCCAAAGGTGTCGGGTTTGTACAACTGCTTCCATCCCTCCGTCCTGCACCTGATCTTTCGCACCATCGCCAGCGCCCACCGGCACGGCATCCCCGCGGCCATGTGCGGCGAGATGGCGAGCAATCCCTATGCGACGGCGTTGCTGGTCGGCATGGAAATGGACGAATTCAGCGTACTGCCGCCGGTGCTTCCGAAGATTCGAAAAATTATCCGGCAAATCTCTTCAGCCGATGCAAAGGAGCTTGCCCAAACCGTCCTCCGCATGAATGATCTGGATGCCATTCAGAAACTCGTGGCCGGACGTACGCGAGAGATCCTGGCACAGGCTCCGGTCGTATGAACGAAGAATTCTCACCTCAATTGTTCGAGATGTTTCGACGGTCCATTGCGGATTATTGCGGGATTTGTCTGACGGAGGAGCAACGCCGTGATTTTGAGAAGAACGTCCGTCTGCGTATGGCCACGCTTGGATTGGAGTCCCCGTTGCATTACCTGAATATCCTGACGCACGGACAGGTGCGCGAATGGGATGAGTTGATTCCGTTGATTGCCAACAACGAAACCTTTTTTTTTCGCGAGCCGTTTCACTTTGAGATTCTTCGAAACCGGATTCTGCCGGAACTGTTGAAACAACGCCGCGTCATTCGCATTTGGAGTGCGGGTTGTTCGACGGGAGAGGAAGTGTATTCGCTGGCCATCACCCTGCTCGAAGCCCAACAGCGATATGGAGAGTTCGAGGCGTACGTGATTGGAACAGACATCGACCAGGCCGCGCTGGAGACTGCTCGCCGGTCGGAATACGGCAGGAATTCGTTCCGTGGCGTATCGACCGACCTCATGCGAAAGTACTTTCTTGCGTTGGACGAGGACCCCATCCGATACGCCGTCGACGCGAGGGTGAAGGGCCTGACGCAATTCACCTACCTGAATTTGCTGCAGTCTTCGTACGGATCGGAATTCGCGCATTTCGACGTGGTGTTTTTCCGCAACGTGTCGATTTACTTTTCGAAAGAAACGATCGAGCGGGTGCATCGAAATCTGATGAAGACGTTACGCGACGGCGGATATTTGTTCGTCGCCGCCTCCGAAACGCTGCATCATAATCTGGGTTCCCGACTGATCGAGATGGACAACGCCTTCTTTTACCAAAAAGCGAAATCGCAAAACGGCGCCCAGCCCATTTCCAAAATCCGGCGCGCGTTGTCCTTCCTCACCCGCAAGCCGTCCGTGCCAGACTCGCCGAAACCGATGGAGGAGATCGTCCGCGCCTATCGGGACGGCCGCTACGACGACGTGCTGGGCGTACCGCTCAGCGCGTATCGCGATGCCGATCGGATGACGTTGCTGATTTTGAAGACGCTGGTTCGGATGGGACAGGAGCAATGGCCGGACGCGGAGAGAGGGATCGTCGAGATTCTACAGCACGATGAGGTGAATGCGGAGGCCTACTTGCTGCGCGGTCTCATCGAGATGTATCGGGCGAATCGTGAGGCCGCTGAAAACGCATTCCGCAAGGCGCTCTTCCTGAACACGGATTTGTCGATGGCGCATTTCTATTTGGGCAAACTCCTTCAGGAAATCGGAAAGACGGAAGAAGCGCAGCGCGAGTTTCGAAACACGATTCGTTCACTCGAACGGTCGGAAGATCGTTCGATTACTTTCCAGGCCTTGGGGCATTCGGCGGACACGATTCGGAATGTCTGCAAACAACTGTTGTCGTCATGAAGTTTGACCGCACGGTATTTGTCCAGAAGTTCGTCAGCGAGACGCGTGACAACATCCGCCGTTTGAACGAAGCGGTGTTGAAACTGGAGCAGCAGCCGGACGACCCCTCCTCGCGCGATACGTTTATGCGGGTGGCGCATACGATCAAGGGCAGCGCGAAGATGTTGAATTACCAAAACATCAGCCGCATCGCGCATGCGCTGGAGAGCGCGGCCCAGGCGGTGTTTCGTTCGGAAATCACGGAGGAAGCGGCCGAAACCTTCCTGCGGGCGCTGGATCGACTGACTGAACTGACGGATTCCGTGACGGAAGAGAAGGAGGCGGAAGCGGACATCACGGAAACGCTATTGGAACTGGACGCGGTGGCCGGCGGTCTGCGTAGGGAGCCGAAAGAAGCCATCGATCAGAAGGAGTTCATTTCCAAGTTCGTCATGGAAGCCGGTGATTTGGTTCAGACCATCCTGACGTCGCTGCAATCGCATCGGGAGGGATCGAAGAAAGCGCCGTCGTACGACGTGATGCAACGGGCTTCGCAGACCCTCAAGGGCGCGGCCCAGATGCTGAAGCTGGACCGGATCAGTCAGATCGCGCAAGCGCTGGAGAATTTGTTTCAGGCATTGCACAAGAAGAGAGTTCAGCCGGAGGAGTCGGCGTTTCACCTGATGCAAAAGACGACGGAATTCCTCCGCGATCGTTTGCACGAACTGAAGGCGACAGGTCGCGAGGGCAATCCGAATACGGCCTTGCTGGATGCGCTGGAGCAGGCGTGTGCCGGCCGCGTCGCGGGGAAAGAGGAGATCGACGAGATCATTCGCGCTCCTCAGGTCGCCCCACCGCCGGTACAGCCGGTACTCGACGTGGGAGCCGGCGCAGATCGTCTGGGAGAGAGGCTGATTCAGGCGGGTTTTCTCACGCGCGATCAACTCGTGCAAATCAATCGCACGACGGATTCGAGAGTTCCGCTGGGGGAAAGGCTGATCGCGATGGGCGTCCTCACCCGCGATCAACTCGATCTGGCTCTGAAAGAGCAACGCGCGGTGCGAGAGTTGTTGGGACACAAGACCGATCGCGACGAAACTCTCGAGGACGTCTGGATTCAGGTGGACTTGCAAAAGCTCGATCACTTGATCAAAGACAGCGGCGAAATGATGACGCATCAAGTGACGATGCAGGACTATCTCTTTCGCATGATGCGGTTGTATCGCAGCATGCGCAAGTGGTTGACGGTTCGTCTGAAAGCCAGCGCCGACGACGAGGAGACCGCGCGGGTGGCCCTGACGCTTACGGAGATGGACCTGATGTTGAAAAGGATGCGGGACCACCACGCCGGTTCGGAGCGTCTGATCAACGAGATTCAGGACGTGTCCATGCGCATGCGTATGGTTCCACTTCGAATCATCTTTGATGCCTATCCCCGCGCCGTTCGGGACCTGGCCAAAAGTCTGGACAAGAAGATTCGACTGGAGATCGAAGGAGGGGGGACGGAATTGGATCGCCG
This sequence comes from uncultured Bacteroidota bacterium, assembly GCA_964602985.1. Lineage (GTDB taxonomy): Bacteria > CLD3 > CLD3 > SB21 > SB21 > CAYZJB01. The sequence goes on along the minus strand of CAZRTJ010000020.1, from coordinate 8,637 downwards.
GATGGTCGAGAAGTTGAATGAACCAATGATCCATCTGCTCCGCAACGCGATCGATCACGGCATCGAGCCGCCGCAACAAAGGCGTGAAAGCGGAAAACCCGAAGAAGGTCGGTTGGTGATCCGCGCGTCCAATGAAGGCCACGCGATCCTCATCCAGATCGAAGACGACGGTCAGGGAATTCCATTTGACAAGATCAAACAGCGGGCGCTCCAAAAAAACCTTATCAAGTCGGTGGAGGATTGGGACCGGCTCTCCGAAGGCGAGCGGATCCAGCTGATTTTTCTTCCGGGCTTTTCCACCAGCGACCTGATCACGGATATTTCCGGGCGCGGATACGGGATGGATATCGTCAAGTCCTCCATTGAGAAGCTGAAAGGCTCGATCTCCGTGGAGAGCAAAGGCGGCGTGGGAACCCGCATTTCGATTCACCTGCCACTGACGGTGACGTCCCTTCGGGCGCTGTTCGTTCGATGCGGAGACCATCGGTTTGCCATTCCGATCACGTCGGTGTATCAAACGCTGCGCATTACGGCGGCCGATCGGACGGAAGTCGTCGGCAAATTTGCCCTGCGAATCAGAAACCAGTTGATCCCGCTGGTGGCGCTGTCGGACGTGATGGAACTTCCCGGAGTCGGGGCTCCCGAGGGAGAAGAGCAGTTTGTGGTCATTGTGCAGGACGGCAGCGAGCGTTCGGCCATGATCGTCGATGACGTGATGGATGAACGCGATGTGATCGTCAAGTCGCTGCCTGCACACATGGCGCGGATTCGTCACGTGTCCAGCGCGACCATCGCGGCGGATCAAAACATCGTGCTGCTTCTGCACGTGCCGGACATTGTGGCGGCTACCAAGGAGGGAAAAGTCCGTGCGGAAGCAGTCAAGCGAAAGGAAAAGCAGACCATTCTTGTGGTCGACGACTCACTGAATACGCGCGAAGTTGAAAAGACCATCCTGCAAGCCTATGGCTACGAGGTCGATACGGCGAAGGACGGGATGGAGGCGCTGGAGAAATTGAAGGCACGCGAATTTCAGCTGGTCGTCACGGATGTCGAGATGCCGCTGATGGACGGCTTCACGCTCACGGCCCGCATCAAGGAAGAATCTTCCTATCGTCACATTCCGGTGGTGATCGTCACCTCGCGTGAATCCATGGAGGACAAACGACGCGGAGTGGAGGTCGGCGCAAACGCCTACATTATCAAGGGTTCGTTTGATCAGAATAATTTGATTCATACAGTGGAGAGTCTCATTGGTTAGAAATCGTACAGAGGGGCTGACGCTGTTTTCCCTATGGGGTCCATTCCTTTGGTCCGTCGGTTTGTCCGCGCTCTTTGCCTCGATCGCGTCCTATTTCTTTGAAAATCTACTGGTTCTCACGCCTGAAGAAAACGTGTACCGCCATCGCCTGCTGTTGTTCACGACGATCTGCTGGATCGTCGGCGCGGGATTTGTACACGTGTATCTGCTCCGGCACGCCTTTTTGTATATCCGCTCGTCGCGGAAGGAATCCTTCAGCAAGACCTTCCTGCAGGAAGTGTGGCTGCAGTTCATGAACTATCCGGCTCGCTACAGCCTGGTGGTTTTTCTGTGCCTGGTCCTTGGGATTGCGCTGGTCGTGACATTTGCCATTTCTGTACCGTTTGTGATCACTTCCATTCCGGCGGAAGAGTACGTCCTCCACATTTTTCTTCGGACGACCGTCTTGACCCTGCCGCTGACGGTTTTGGGATTCCTGATCCTCGAGCAACGTATGCGCAGACTGGTCGCGATTCTCTTGCAGAAGGCCGCAGCCCATGTGGACCTGGAAGATGCCCGCGTCATCTCGATCAGCTTGCAGACGAAACTTCTTCTGACGTTGATCGTGACGGTTGTTTGTTCCGGTACGGTTATTTGGAGCGCCTTTCAACGACATGTGACAGAAGGACAGTCTTCGCTGTGGACGCTGGAATTTCTGGCTGTGGCGCTGGGCATATTCGTCTACACAATTGTCGTCGGGTTGTTGTTGAGTCGGACGATCCTGCGCCCGGCGGTCTTTATCAATCAATCCATCGAGGCGATGTTGCGCCATCGACCGATTCCGCTGGACCGATTGGAAAGAGAGATGCCCAATTCGACCGACGAGGTGCGACAGTTGTACCTGAATTTTCTGCGTCGGACGAGAATTCTAGAGGGCATGATGCTGCAGCTCCGTACGACGGGGGATCGGATCTTTTCCGAGACGCAGAAGATCTTTACCGCGGCCGGCGTGCAGGGTCAGTCGGTGACGGTCCAGGCGTCCTCGCTTACGGAAATTTCCGCGAGCATTGACGAGATGACGCGTTCGGTGGAGCGTATATCCGGAGACATTGAAGGCCTGAACAAAGCGGCATCCGAGACGATGGATGCAGTCCGGCTGGGCGCCGAGAAGATGAATGGGATCCTGGTGGGGATCGAGCGTCTGCACACGGAGGCGGATTCCAATGCGCGGCGATTTCTGGATCTCAGTCACCGAATGTCCAAAATCGAAGACGTCATCCAGATTATTAATTATGTAACTCACCACACGAAGATTCTGGCGTTCAACGCCGCGATCGAAACGCAGACGGCCGGGGAGGCCAGCGAGCGGTTTGGCGTCGTGGCGGCGGAAATCCGCCGCTTTGCACAGGAGATTGCCTCCTCGACAGAAGAAATCCGAACGATCATCGGGGATATGCGCAAAGGCATCCACTCGACGGTGCTGGCGTCCGAGCGCGAACTGAAGCTCGTTTCGCAGACTCGGACCGGGGCACTGGAAGCCCAGCAGGCGTTTGAAGACATGACACTCCTCGCGTCGGACATGACCAGCGCCATCGAGCACATCAGCGAGGCCATTGAGCAGCAGAAGTTGGCTCACGAGCAGGCGCGCCTGAGCATTCAACAAATCGACCGGGTCGCCCGCGATCTGTTGGAAAAGAATCATTTGATCCTGGCTCCTGCGCAAATCCTCAACGGGCTCTCGCAGGAAGTCGAAAAAAGTATTGGACTGTAAGGAGAGCCATTGAATTTCCAATTGCCCACAGGAACCAAAGATCTGCTGCCGGATGAAGCCGAGCAATGGCAGTGGGTTGAAAAAACGATTCTGGATGTGATGCGGCGGTTTCGTTATCGCGAGATCCGAACTCCAGTCTTTGAATATACGGAGTTGTTTTCGAGAGGCATCGGTGAAGCCACGGACGTCGTTGGGAAAGAGATGTATACGTTCACCGACAAAGGCCAGGAAAGTCTCACGTTGCGGCCGGAAATGACGGCGTCGGTGGCGCGCGCGTTCATTCAAAACAATCTTCGGGCTCAGCAGGGTCTGACGAAATGGTTTTACCTCGGGCCCATGTTTCGCCAGGAGCGTCCGCAGAAAGGCCGCCAGCGCCAGTTCCATCAGTTCGGCGTGGAATCGATCGGCAGTCCGGAGGCGGAGGCCGATGTGGAAACGATGCTCGTCGCGCTGACCGTGTATGAAGAACTCCAACTGACCGGTCTGCAATTCAAGATCAACAGTGTCGGATGCCCAACGTGCCGTCCCGCCTATCGCGAGGGACTGGTTGCATTTCTTGAGGAGAGGCGCCCGCGGCTTTCGGAGGAAAGTCAAAAGCGGATCACGACCAATCCGCTGCGTGTTTTGGATTCCAAAGATGAGCGAGACATTCACGAAACGAGCCGCGCCCCGTTGATCGTGGATCATCTGTGCGGGCCGTGTCGGGCGCATTTTGACCGCGTGCGTGTGCTGCTACAGGATATCGGGATCCGGTTCGAAGTGGACGGGCGACTGGTTCGCGGGTTGGATTATTACACGCGCACGGCGTATGAGATTCAGTCGTCGCAATTGGGATCGCAGAATGCGCTGGGCGGCGGCGGACGGTACGACGGATTGATTGCGCAGTTGGGTGGCGAGGTCGTGCCGGCGGTCGGCTTTGCGGCGGGGATGGAACGGCTGTTGATCGTGCTGGAGTCGCAAGGTTTGTTGCCGGCGGTCGAGGGCGCCATCGATGTATTTGTCGTGGCGTTGGGTGACGAAGCCGTGCGGGCCGTACAGCCTGCGATCCAGGCCTGGCGACGAGCCGGCAAAGTGTGCGACACCGACTTCCTGCGCCGCAGCATGAAGGCGCAAATGCGGGAGGCCAATCGCGTGAATGCCCGCCACGTGGTCATCGTCGGAGAACAGGAATTGGCGCAGGGAATAGCGATCGTGAAATCGATGAGCGATGGACTGCAGAAGACAGTTCCCCTATCGGAAGTCGTGGCCGCAGTGTCAGGGATGTAGCGCGGTCTGCAGATCGGCCGCGAGAATTCCGCAGTAGCGACTAGCCGCTCTTTCTTCCCGCCAGGATAAAGGAATTAGACAAGCGTACGCCGTGCGCCCCCAGCAGGCGAATGATGCGGTCGAGGAAGATCGCCGTCAAGTGTTTTGCCGAACCGTTGGGTTTGCCGTATCGACCGGGGATCAGCGTCACCTCAAACCGTCGTTGTTCCAATTGATGTTTCAGGATGAAAGGACTTTCCAGTCGGTCCGCCCAGTTGCCCGTCAAAGGATCGCACGTGTTGGTGGGGTGTCGGGGGAGAGGGGGCAGATGGCCGTTTTGGAGGAAGTCGCCCACGACGCGTCGGATGTCCGCTTCGGCCAATCCGCGTGTACGTTCGACGAGCGTTTCGACACTGGACGGATCGAGCCGTCCGTCTCCACACTTCCGGATGATCTCTTCCCGGATTCGGCGGTAGGCGCGGAGTTCGTCGCGCTTCTTGTGGCCGAACGTTTCCTCGCGGTCGGTTTCTTCCACCTGGCGTTGGCTTTTCATCAAACTTCGCGCGATCACCGGATTCATCGGGTTGGCGTGTGTGGAGAGGGAGACAGCGAGTGCCGATGCGGGGAGTGAATTCAAGTCGTCGAAGAAATTCTCGATGCGATAGATGTGTTCGATCACATCGGTGGAGATCAGGAGATCGACTTCGAGGCGATTCTTTTCCAGAAATGTCCGGACCGCTCCAATGTCTCCGCACACAAACGAATGAGGTGTGCATCCGAGGCTTTCTCCCAATCGCCGCGCGTCCACGCAGGACGGCTCGTAGATGTCGTTGTAGAGGACATGCGGAATCCCTGTCTCGACAGCCATCATGGAAACCAATCCGATGCCTCCGCCGTAGTCGACCAGGGTCAGTTGCTCCAGCGGGCGGGCCGATCGTAACGCTCCTTGAAGAATGACGTGCGCCAGGCGCTGGAGGTTGGAGAAGAGTTTCTTTCGGTATCTTTCCAGGTACGCGGTTGCATAGTCGGAAAGGCCACACCGGGAAACGTCCAGACGTTTGAGCTTGTCATGCAGGCGCTGGGCCGCATCATCCACTCTCGTGAGTGTGGGGGCGTCTGTCTTTGGAAAGGACGTCGTGGAATAGAGGAAGCGGTAGCTCATGCGAGGTGTTTGTTCATTCCCGTGTATCTTGGCTTGGTGGGGTGAAATGTAACGATGTCGATGAGAATTGCAATGGCTGGAGCAAAAAGAACAGGGGCGGATCCTTGCGGTCCGCCCCTGACGACTTCGGCAACCCGATCAGGGTTTAGCCTTTCTTGACCGCATCTTTGAGCGCTTTGCCGGCCTTGAACTTGGGAACTTTGGCGGCTGGAATCTTCAGAGCGGCGCCGGTTTGGGGATTGCGACCGGTCCGGGCTTTTCGTTTGGCGGTCCCGAACGTTCCGAATCCGACCAACGTCACGCTCTTCCCTTTCTTCAGGGTTCCGGTGACGGTTTCCAGGAAAGCGGCGAGCGCTTTTTCAGCTTTGGTCTTCGGGATGGCGGCATCTTTCGCCATTTTGGCAACGATGTCGGCTTTTGTCATGTGAGGTCTCCTTTGTTTGAATACACACCGCGCATAGAACTCCCATACGTCGGCACGTATCCGGTAATCCAGATGATGATCGTGATTGAATGAGAACGGAACCGTTTTTAGAAGTGTCTGCAAACCCTTGTGTACAGCGGTTCTACAGACAGCACTCGAACTGAATGAAATATACGGCACGGGCTTGCGTTTGTCAAGCGGTATTTGCTGGAATGTTAGTGTTTTTGAGGGTTTGCGGGCACTATCGCCTCTACATCCGCTGTACACCGACGTCTGGAGGCACAGCGTCGTACGAAAATTACCCTTCCAGCGCCGACGCGATCCGTGTGATGGCCGCCAGCGCAGCGGTTTCCGCGCGCAGTCTCTGTTTGCCCAGCGACACAGGCGCCCAACCCTTGGCCGTTTCCAATTCTTCGTTCGACCATCCGCCTTCCGGTCCGATGGCGACCGCAAGGGAACCCAGGTTGGGAATTTCCACGGAGGTCAGGGAACGATCCGCCGACTCATGGCAGATGTATCCGGGGGTGATCGTCGTCATTCGTTTGGCAAATGGCCAAACTTCCTCGAGCCGGACTCGAACGCTTCGACGGGACTGCTTCAGGGCGGACACGGCGATCTTTTCCATTCTTTCCACGGACCAGGTCTTTGCGGAAATATCGGTGCGGGAAGTGATTACCGGACAAATACGAGAAACGCCCAGTTCCACAGCTTTCTCGACCAGCCACTCCATCCGATCTTTCTTGATGAGCGCCTGTACGAGGATGATGTCCCGCGGCAGTTCACGCGGTCGTTCCCGGGTATGCAAGATCTCGCACGTCGCCTCGCGGCCGTCATCGGACAGCAGTCGCACTTCGTACTCCTTGCCAAGGCCATCCACGCAGAAGAAGCCGTCCCCCGTACGCTTACGCAGGGCGTGGAGGCAATGATGGCGCTCGTCTCCTCGCAGCGTCAGGAGACGATCCGCAACATCCTGCGGATCGACAAGGAAATGCTGACTGTCCGTCATTCGTGCTGGAGAAGCTCGTCGATCTTCTTGCCGAGATGGTCCATCTCGAAGCGCACCGACGGCGTCAGTTCGTGATCAGGGTAGTCTCGTAGAAATTCCGAGTAATAGGCTTTGGCGCGTTCCAGATCGATGATGGAATTGGCATACAAGAAGCCGAGCATGAAGACGGCGTGGGCCCGCAGGGGATGGCCCGGATAGTCAGAATACACGCGATGATAATATCCCAACGCCTCCTCCGGACGCTGAAGGTTTTCAAAGGCAATTCTGCCCAGCGACAAGAGAGCGTCGATACGCCGGGAAGCGCTCCGGTTCGCTTCGATCGTACGAAGATCGCTGACCGCGCTGTCCACCTGGCCCTCCTGGATCCAACGCACGGCTCGCTCCCACACCTCTTCATCCGGCGTCTGCGAGGACGCCGTTCCCGCCAGGAGTGTCATGCAAACAAGGAAACGAATCATGGCTAGAGATTGTACATCACGTGAAAGGTTGCGTACCATTCTCCCCTTCGCGTCTGTTGCCCGGACTTCAACGCCCAGGCGAAGTCCACGCGGAAGAAGTTCTTCATCGCCAAACCGAAACCGGCGTCCGCCCGCAGGAGTTCCGATTTCATTCCGGAAAAACGGAGCAGGGATCCGTCATTCACCCACAGGGATCCGGCATCGGCAAACAAGACGAGGTCGAAATTCCGAAACAGCCACCCGACGCCCCACCATGTCTTCATCGGCGTTTTTGGGAAGAAAGCTCCGTTGAATAGAAAATCCACATTGCCCGACACCAACCGGTTGCCGTCCCGAAATTCACGATAATCGTACCCGCGAAGCGAACCCAGACCCCCGAGGTCGAACAGAAACGGGTCCATCGGACGAACCGTGTTCAATTCGTCTGTGAAGGTCAGCTTGCCGTCGTACGAGCCCGCGCGAACTCCGGCAATCATTCGGGTGGGACCCCACAGATTCTGATATCGCTTCAGCCCCAGCGTGATCCGGTCGTAGTGGAAATCGCTGCCCGCCACGGATCGTGCGTAAGAGACGTCGCCCGTCCACGCGGTGACCGGTGCCATCTTGGATGGGCGAGGATCGTATTCCACTGTAATGGAAGCGAGCCGATCGTCACCCTCCTCCACTGCGGGGCTGGGTTCAAATTTCTTTTCGGAACCATCGCCCCCCCAATCAAAGAGGCTTGTCCGGGTGTTATTCTTGAGCGTGGAATATCGCTTCCATCCGCCGAGGGCGGTCACGCGGAACACGTCGCCCGCGTTGTAGCCGGCGGCGAAGGTTCCGCCCCGTGTATGATAATAATTGTAGAAGTCGGCGCGGAAAAGCACGGACGATAACGAGTTCTTCAGATCGGACAAGACCATCGGTTCGGAGGAGGTGGTCAGCGAAAAGTACTCGGCATCGAGAATGATTTCGTTGTTGCCCGTGGGGAATATCTTGGTCAGGCCGGCCGAATACCTCGGGTGCCGGCCGCCGAAGGAGTACCCCCAGCGTCCGTGGAGAAAGAAATCGGGATCGGTGATTTCCCATTTGCCGATCAGACCGGTGAAAAAAGCGTCGGCCTTGTTGTATCGCATCCAGGGAGAGATACGCAGGCCGTGACCTTCGTAGATGTGAAATTCCGTCTGACCCAGCGCACACGACGGCGTCAGGAAGAGGATGCAGGCGATGAGGGCGACGACATGCTTCATAGAAAAATACCCGCACGAGTACGTGCGGGTCGTTATGCTGCTCAGGTAGGACTCGAACCTACAACCCATCGGTTAACAGCCGATTGCTCTACCATTGAGCTACTG
>CAZRTJ010000019.1:0-69942 GCA_964602985.1 uncultured Bacteroidota bacterium | reverse complement strand
TGAGTCTCCAACTTTTGAAACGCTATTTTGTTCGGTTTGGTGTTAGGATAAGCACATCACTGATCAGGGTTACCGTGTTTGGCAATACCTTTCTTATCCATCGGACCACTGGTTTGCCCTTCAGATTTAAGAAAAGTTGCGGAAAACGATCCACGTCCAGATCGTTGCTGACTACTCCCACAATGATCAGATCCGGCTGAAGAGCAAATCCGCGTTTTTCCAAAAATGTGTACTCATCCTGTGTTGACCACTTGTTGACACCCCAATGGAGAATTTCTATGTCGGGGCGAACGCTCTTGATTAGCGCTGCTGTCTTCTGGTTCCAACTCTGACCTGGAGGGAGACCCGCTCCCCAAACAAAACTATCGCCCAGAAACGCCACGCGCGGTCCAATCTTCCTGAGGGAATGATTTTCATCGGTGAAGCCAAACGTGTTGTCTTGGGCCAGAATTCTGTTAGGTACGTCGAGAGCACTTGCCATTTCCACCAGTCGCGGCGATCGCCAAATTGGACGCGGAGAATGAACCTGATCAAACCACCCCGTGGCCAGCATTCCCTCCACACAAGCCAACGACAGAGCCACACCGAACACGATTGTCAAGAAAACTTGAAACCCCCTGACTCCAGCTCGCAGTAGGTACAGGCCCAAGACCATCGAAAGAGCGGACAAAGTGAACCCGGTGTACGCCCAGAAGTATGTCGTTGGAGTGTCGTCGGCAACAAGTTTTGCGGACTTTAGGAACAAGCCCGCCCCGAAAACCACACTCAAAACTGCTGCTGTTCGGGCAAGAAATACGCCCATTTTCTGACCCTTTTCTTTCTGTCTTGGAGGAGGATAGCCAAAAATCGGTCGTTTCTCAATACTCTTTACCAGGACGACATCCGGGTCGAGACCCCTGTCAGGAAAATGCACGGCGGTAAGAGGCGCCATGACATATCTTTCTTCGATAGCGTCTCGCACCTTCGATCTCATCGATTTGAATCAGCGGCGAGCACATTCGCAACATGCCTTGATTGAATCTCCGATGTTTCGCATGTTGCCGACATGTCTACGCTGCGCGTTGTCTTTATGGGGACGGCTGAATTTGCTGTCCCGTCGCTTCAAAAGATTTGCGCCGCCGGTCATTCTGTGCTGTCGGTCGTCACGGGGCTGGACGAGCCAAGAGGACGTGGACAAATTCTATCGCCGACTCCGGTAAAGGCCTGTGCGGTGGAGTTGGGTCTTCCCGTGCTGCAGCCGTCTTCGCTGAAAGAACCAGCCTTTGCGCAAGCAATCCGACAACTCGCCCCGGATATTCTTGTCGTGGTGGCGTTCCGAATTCTCCCGCCCGACGTATTTGAAATTCCTCGTCTGGGCAGTGTCAATCTGCATTCGTCTCTCTTACCGAAATATCGAGGCGCGGCGCCGATCCAATGGGCCATTATCAACGGAGAAACGGAAACGGGCGTGACTACCTTCTTCATTCAGCAGAAAGTTGACACAGGCAACATCCTGCTTCAACGAAGACTTCCAATTGATCCGGATGAAGACGCGGGCTCGCTACACGACAGGCTCGCACAGATCGGGGCGGAAGTGTTGGTTGAAACCGTAGACCGCATTGCGTCCGGCTCCATCCAACCCGCCCGCCAGAACGATGCGCTGGCAACGCCGGCTCCGAAGATTTTCAGAGAACATTGCCATATCGACTGGACGCGTAGCGCACAGGAGATTCACAATTTTATCCGTGGATTATCCCCTCACCCCTGCGCCTGGACGAGCATTGATGGACAGGTATACAAAATATATCGGACCGAGCTGACGACCCGCCACACCGATCTCGCACCGGGAACGATCGTCACCAACGGAGCCAGTCTTGAGATTGCCTCGGGAAATGGTTTGTTCATCCGCATCTCCGAGATGCAACCACCGTCACGAAAACGCATGACGGCCGCCGAATTTCTTCGTGGCTATCGTCTGAGAGAGGGATCGGTCTGTGAATAGCGTATCGCTTGGGTGCATGGTACCTTCACCAAACGGAGGCTCAGATGAACTGGAAAGAAACGCTTGAATGGATCGAGGAATTCATGGGAGACGACGAAGAGGACGATTGGTCTGAAGACGAAATGGAGTCGCTCGCCGAAGAGTTGGAGGAAATCTACGAAGCGGCAGAAGAAATTCGCGACTCCGGAGACTCTGATCTGATACCCTACGCCAACGAGGCCATCTCGATCATTGACCGGATCGAAACCGCCGCCCATCAGGGAGAGCAGTCCAGGGTCGCGTCCTTGCTCGAGAGACTGCGTGAACTCGTCGAATACGTCAGCGAGCATGAGGACTGACGGTTTCAGAAAAAAACCTTGTAGAGGAGCTTCACATTTCGTCCCGGTTCGGGCATGATGGAACGCACGCGAGACAGATGACGCCGGTATTCGGCGTCTCCGATGTTCTCGATGCTCAAGGACCAAGTGTGCAGAAGACTCTTGTGCTGCAGATGATACTGAAGCGCCGCATCGAAAACGACATATCCGTCTGTCGGATCTTCCCGTGGCGCGACACGACGCTGTCCATCGGCGGCACGCATCAGAACCGAGAGTGTGAGATTCGACATTTGCTTACGCAGTTCCACCTTGCCTGCCAACGGAGGCATGGCCGGCAAGGCTTGACTGGAATCCACGAGTTCTCCCCGGACGGTGCTCGCGCTGGCGGCAATGGAAAACGCGGCGGGTAACTGCTGATCCCATCGCACTTCGCCACCGGTCATGATCGCATGCTGTCCGGCATATTGATACACGGGCAATTGCGTGGCGATATGGATCGTGCCGGTGTTCCTGGGATAAATATACCGGCGGATGTCGTTGCGGAATGCAGTGAGCTCCACCAGCGATCGGGAGGTCCGCCATCTGCCAAACCACTCGAACCCGACTCCCCATTCGGACCCCAATTCCGGATTGCCCACCTCAAAGGAGTACGAGGCGAGATGCGGGCCCTGACTGTACAACTCCTCAATTCCGGGAGCGCGCGCCGAACGCATGAGAGCCATTCCAGACTCCCAGTTTTCGGAGAACCGGTACGCGATGGACGTCGCGCCCGACCATGTGGTGTACGAACGATTTCGAATCAATCCGATGTCGGTCATTTCCTCTTTTGACGGACGGACCCTCCGATGATCGACCCGCAGCGAACCTTCCCACTTCCAGTCACCCCATGTGGCCCGTTCAAAGAGAAAACCGGCCAGCGTCCATTCTTTGGTGTCCGGCGTGAAGATGAATCCGCCCGGCGCATAATCGCGGTACTCAGACCACACCCCGACTTCCCCCCGGTCAAATTTCCAAAAAGGCGCCAGGGACGCCCGCCCGTTCAGATCGTAATTCAAAACGGAAAACTGTGTACCGATACTTCCATTCGATTCGAATTCGCGGTGAAAGTATTTGGAGAAGCCGTATCGCACGTCCAACCGTTCCACTCGCGTCGAATCGAAATGAACGTCGACTTTCCCTTCGAAATGCTTGCGATCGAGTTTGATCCGCACACCATTGGGATGTGCCCCTACAAATCCGCCCGGAATCCCGTATTCGGACTGGTACGTACTCCCGGCCGCGCCGACAAATCCCCAATGCCCGATGTAGCTCAAGCCAGCCGATCCGCTATAGGTTTGGATGGTTGTGTTCCGAAGCGTACCTGCGGGCGTGGAAATATCGGAGGCATCGCGCAGACTGCCGTCGATCCGCCATGCAAAATCCTGCAGCGGCCCGGATAAGACCAGTCCGGATGACCATCCGTCGTTCACGGTTTCTCCTTGTCCACTGAAGTTGCCTCGTACGCGATCGACGGCAGACGCAGGTACGTAGCCTCGCTCGACGTTGACTACACCGCCCAGCGTATTGGATCCGTGCAACAGGGTCGCCGGTCCGCGAATCACTTCGATTCGTTCGGAAGTAATCGGATCGATCACGACTGCGTGATCCGTCGAGGTGGCGGACAGATCGCCTGTACGTCCCCCGTCCTCCAAAATGAGCAACCGGTCACCACTCAGTCCGCGAAGAACAGGCCGGGCCGGGGCCGGGCCCATCGAGCGCTGGTCCATGCCGGGCTCACTGGCGACCGTCTCGGCGACGGTTTTGCCGAGATTTTGGCGCAGTTTCTTGCCGGACATTTCCAGCACAATATCCTTCTTCTCAGACAGGTGTTGATCCTCAACAATGATTTCGGCGCCGGTCAACGGGGTGGATGTGATTCGAAGCGTGACCCAGGTCGTGTCGTTGGCCTGAATATCGACCGCCTGGAAAGACGGCTTGTAACCGATCCGGAACGTCGAAATCACCCAATGCCCGACCGGCAGATTCACCAGCAGAAAAGTCCCGTCTTCCTTGCTCATCGTCGATCGATGTACTTCACGCGCGAGAATCTGTGTCCAGCCGACCGCTTCGCCGGATTCGGCGTCCATGACTCTACCTGCCAAATAACCGGACGGTTTCGGTTCGTGAGCACCAGCTCTCGATGGCCAGAAAAAGACGCCGGCAATACAAACGATTGCCGGCATCCATCGAAACGGTTTCACTGGATCACCAGCGGAATCAACGGCGATGTGTAGTCCGGATGATCCACATGGATGATCTGAACGCTCACTGTGGTGCTGCCCGCCGACTTTCCTTTGATCTGAAATGTCCACTTCTCGTCAGGATCGGTGGCGTCTGAATGAACCAGCACGGTGGCAATGCTGGTATCCGCGACAGAGACGCGAAGCGCCTCGTCAGAGTCATCGGGACGGAATTCGTCCCGATCCGCATCATCGGCGATAAACCAAACAGAAACGGGGTTGGAAAACAGATTATCGGCCGGGAATGTCAATTGTCCCGACACTACGGTTGAATCGACCGAAACAACAATCGTATCAGCCATTCGGAGAACGAGGCCTCGTGCCTCGGCGTGTTGATCTTCGCCGCTGTCTTCGTTGGAACAGGAATGGAAAGCAAGTCCGACGATCATGACAGACATACTCCAAACAAAACGGGATGGGGTCAGCATGTTTTGCTCCTTTAGTTGGTATGAGAAAAAAACCGGATGCGTTCAGACAATGCCGAAGCCGCATCCAGACCACTCTAAAGGAAACGGGGTGGGCCGCGAAGATCTGCGTGGAGGAGAACAGACGGCGCTTCCGTACGGTAATTGGGAACCAGTAAAGAAACGCCTTCCAGATTATCGATGACTTGTTTGAGGTCGGTAAAGTCTGCGGCCAGAAGAAATTGGCACCGTGCGCAATGTTCGGATAATTGCAAGACCGCGTGGATGTGCTCGGTGCAGGAACGATCATGAAGTTCGGGAGCCGGAGGAACCTCCGGAAGAGCCAATCCATGGTCATGGAAGATTCCAAAAGCGGATAGAATCACCGCGAGAAAATACACGGCCCCGATGGTTCGCTGCACCTGACGACGTGTGAAAAAACCGATCATGGTTCAGTATAGACCTCCATCCAGGTCAAATGCAAATCTCTTTTTCCTGGTATATCAGATGACTGGCAAAGAATTTCCGAGCTTCCAATTTTCCTCTTGCCAACTCGACTTGATGTACCTATAATTACGTAGGTAGTTATAACCCAGTAACCCTTGGTAGATCACATGGCGACTTCGAAAGGCATGTCATCGTCCGGTGAGGGACCTCGTGATCTTGTGATCTTCGTGGTCTTGTTTGGCGTCTCCGTAGCGCTATTGGCGGCTGTCGCGTTTCTTCTCTGGAAATAGCTGAAACACTCCGACGGACGTCACACCTAAACGTCTTCCTATCTGCCGTCTTTGAGAATTGGCCGAATAGGACCTTCCACATTCCCCTCGATAAATTGCCGCACGACAGGGTCCTTCGTCCCGCGGAGTTCGGGTGCGGTTCCCACAAAACGAACGACGCCGTAATGCAGCATCGCGACATGGTCGGATATCTTGTACACGCTCCCCATGTCGTGGGTCACCACGATCGACGTGATCTTGAGTTGTTCATTCAGGTTGCGGATGAGCTCGTCGATGATGGCAGACATGATGGGATCCAACCCGGTGGTCGGTTCGTCGTATAGCACGTACTTGGGATCCATGGCCAGGGCACGCGCCAGACTCACCCGCTTCTTCATTCCACCCGACAACTCGCTCGGCCGGTACTTCTCGATTCCGGGCAGACCGACCATCTCCAGCAATTTGGCCACCTTGATAGCGATCTCCTTGTCGCCCATGTCCGTGTGTTCACGCAATCCAAGGGAGATGTTTTCTTCGACACTGAGGGAGTCGAACAACGCTCCGTTTTGAAACACCAGACCCATTTTCTTTCTCGTGTGGGCGAGTTCACGCGGAGTCATTTCACTTAGTTCTTCCCCTTCGATGACGACCTTGCCGTCGTCGGGAATCAGCAGACCGACAATGTGTTTGAGCAAAACGCTCTTGCCGCAACCCGACCGACCGATAATCGTGGTGATTTTGCCTGTTTCGATTTCCAAATTGACGCCGGATAGAATCCGCTTATCGCGGAAGTATTTCCAAAGATTGACGATTTGGATCATTGCAGGATGACCGATGCGACCAGATAGTCGTTGACCAAAATCGCGGCGGAGGACAACACAAACGCTTTGATCGTCGCCTGCCCCACTCCCTCGGCGCCGCCCGCGGCGGCAAATCCCACAAAACATCCAACCAGCGCCGTGGATCCACCAAACAAGAACGCTTTGACAATGCCCGACAGGATGTCCTGAAGGGTCATGAATCTCTGAACGGACGACAAAAAGGAGTTGATCGACACATCCATCGTCGCGTATCCGATAAACATCGATCCCCAGATCGCGATGAAGTCAGAAAAGATCGTCAGGATCGGCATCATGACTACACCGGCCACAATCCGGGGATTCGCAAGATATCGCACCGGATCGATGGCCATCATTTCCAATGCATCGATTTGCTCGGTGACTCGCATCGTCCCGATCTCTGCCGCGATCGACGCGCCAAATCGTCCAGCCAATACCAGACCCGTCAACACCGGAGACAATTCGATCACAATCGCGCGTGCTGTCGCGCTGCCCAGGAAGGTGGCCGGAGAGCCAAACCCCGCCAATTGATAGCCGGCCTGCACAGCGGACACCATCCCCGCAAACGTCGCCACCACCACGACCAGCGGGATGGAATTGACGCCGACCGCAAACATCTGCTCGACAATCAACTGCCGATCCCGAATCGTGTACTTGATGTTGCGCGCGGCATTGTACATCAGGATCGACGACTCGCCCAATCCCGTGAAAAATGCCAGGACTTTGTTGCCCAACTGATCGAGAAGGAGAAACTCCGAGACCGAGATCACGATGTCCTTCAGTTGCCTCACGCTTACTCCGGCCTCATGGTTGGGAAGAACAATACATCACGGATCGACTCCTGATTGGTCAGCATCATCACCAAACGGTCGATACCGATTCCCTCGCCGGCGGTCGGAGGCATCCCGTATTCCATCGCCCGCAGAAAATCCTCATCCAAAACCTGAGCTTCCTCGTCGCCCCGCGCGCGCAAGCCCATCTGCGCTTCAAATCGGCCCCGTTGATCGATCGGATCATTCAGTTCGCTGAACGCATTGGCCACCTCACTCCCGAGGATGAACAATTCGAATCTCTCGACGACCCCCGCCTTCGAACGATGCCGCTTCGCGAGTGGAGAAATTTCGATCGGCTGTTCCGTAATAAAAACCGGTTGAATGAGATGACGTTGAACGCGATCGCTAAAAATCTCGTCGATCAATTTTCCCCGATCCCATGCCGGATCGACCGCAATGTGCATGTCGCGACACACCAACCGTAATTTGTCTTCGTCCATCCCCCTCACATCCACAGCGGCATGTTTTTGAATCGCCTCAAACATACTGAGACGCTCAAACGGCGCGCGGAAGGACACGTCGTGACCCAGCGTATGAATTCGATCGGTTCCGTGCACCTCACGACATACCGTAGAGAGCATCTCCTCCGTGAGCGTCATGAGATCGTGAAAATCGGAATACGCCTCGTAGAATTCGAGCATGGTAAATTCCGGATTGTGAAAGCGATCCATGCCTTCGTTGCGGAAGATCTTGGAAATTTCGTACACGCGATCGACGCCGCCGATGATGAGCCGCTTCAGATACAACTCCAGTGCGATCCGCATGTACAGCTTCATGTCCAGCGTATTGTGATGCGTCACAAAGGGTCTCGCCGAGGCCCCTCCATACAGCGGCTGGAGAATCGGGGTTTCGACTTCGAGATAGCCACGATCGTCCAGAAAGCGTCGGATCGCCTGAATGATCCTGCCCCGCTTGACAAAGATATCGCGAACTTCCGGATGCAGGATCATATCCGCATATCGCTGTCGGTATCGAAATTCCTTATCCTCGACGTCGCTGAATCGTTCGACCGTTCCGTTCTCGAGTTTCTTCTCTTTGCCTGCGGGCAGCGGGCGAAGGCTTTTGCTGAGTACGGTAATCTCCTCCGCCTTGATCGTGATTTCGCCGGTACGCGTCTTGAACAGCACGCCTTTGACTCCGATCATGTCGCCGATATCAAGAAGTTTGGT
Source organism: uncultured Bacteroidota bacterium (assembly GCA_964602985.1). Classification (GTDB taxonomy): domain Bacteria; phylum CLD3; class CLD3; order SB21; family SB21; genus CAYZJB01. The sequence continues at coordinate 61,404 of CAZRTJ010000019.1, read as the reverse complement.
GAACACGTCGTACGTGGTGTCACCGACGACGTCCTTGCGGACGTACACTTGCAGTCGGCCCGTCGCATCCTGGACATGCGCAAAACCCGTCTTCCCCTGACCGCGGTGAGACATGATCCGCCCGCCGATCGTGACGCGTCGCACGCCCGGGTCGTTCAGCAGTTTGTCGTCGTGAATTCCCACCTCGTTAAAACGCTCGACCAATTCGGAGGTGCGATATTCCGGTCGGAATCGGTACGGATACGGCTCAATGCCCAACTCCCGCAGACGATCCAGTTTCTCGCGCCGTACGCGCAACAGTTCTTCTTCCATAATCCTTTCGCGGAAAATTCATTTGGCAACGGCCGAAATGTGACAATTTTTATCGTAAAAGAAAAGAGCGCAAAAACAGACAAACCTTGAAGCGGAGCGTCCCGACGACTATGTTCTCGCATGACACTCGATGCGTTTCGAGCCTTCTGCTTATCGCAACGCGACGTCACGGAAGAATTTCCTTTCGACGAACAGACGGTCGTCTTCAAGGTGCTCGGAAAGATGTTCGCTCTCGCCGACATTCACGAATTTGACAGCGTTAACGTCAAGTGCGAACCCGGGCGCGCCGTGGAATTGCGAGAACAATACGAATGCGTTCAGCCGGGATATCACATGAACAAGAAACATTGGAATACGGTCGTTCTCGACGGTTCGGTCGCGGACACACTGATCTTCGCATGGCTCCTCGATTCGTACAACCTTGTCACCGCCAAACAACTCAAGGCCCGCAAGCGCAAATGAAATTCGCCGCGATCGCCCTTCTCCTGCCGATGGCCGTCTGGGCTCAAACGTCCGACAAAGCATTTGATGTCATGCTGTCGGGTCTGCTTCGTCATTCCGTCCCGGAAGTCACCGTGGCGACACTCGACACAGCCGTCCTGTTTCTCGACGCCCGATCACGTCGGGAATTCGACGTGAGTCACATCCCCGGAGCGGGTTGGGTGGGGTATGACGAATTCTCGAGCGCTCGTACTCAAGGGTTGCCGCGCGATGCACAGATCGTCGTGTATTGCTCGGTGGGATACCGTAGCGAAAAGATTGCCGAACGATTGCGCGCGCTGGGCTTCCGCAACGTTTCCAATCTGGTCGGCGGAATATTTGATTGGGTCAACCTCGGAAATCCCGTGGTGGATTCCGCGGGCACCACGCGCAGGGTCCATGCCTACGATCGCATCTGGGGCGTGTGGCTGAAACGCGGAGAGAAGGTGTATGGTGATTGAAAAGTATTTCGACATTATCCTCCAGTCCTTCGTCGGGTACTGGAACTACCTGATTTCGGAAATTGCTTTCTCAACCGCACCGTGGTACCGGAATTATTTCTACTGGCTGATCGGATTATCGCTGATCGTCTGGGGTTTGGAGTGGCTCACGCCATGGAGAAAGAATCAGGGATCGTTTCGGAAAGACTTCTGGCTTGACGGATTCTATATGTTTTTCAATTTCTTCCTGTTTTCGCTTGTCGGCTACAACGCTCTCTCCAACGTCGCTGTCGAAGCGTTTCGTGATTTGTTGTCTGCCTTTGGATTCAAGAACCCTGTGGCCATCGAAATTCACACATGGCCTGCGTGGACGCAATGGCTGACCCTGTTCGTCATCGCCGATTTCATTCAATGGAATATCCATCGTCTCCTCCATCGCGTGTCGTGGCTGTGGGAATTTCACAAAGTCCATCATTCCGTGAAGGAAATGGGGTTTGCGGCGCATCTGCGATTCCACTGGATGGAGACCGTCGTCTACAAGACGCTGCAATACATCCCACTCTCCATGATTGGCTTTGGTCTGGTGGATTTTTTTGTCGTTCACATGGTCACACTTCTGATCGGTCATTTGAATCACGCGAATCTCGAGTGGGACTACGGACCGATGCGCCGGATCTTGAACAATCCGGCGATGCACATCTGGCATCACGCCAAGGCCGTGGCGCCCGGACATCCGTACGGAACCAATTTCGGGTTGTCGCTCAGTCTCTGGGATTATGTATTTGGTACGGCGTACGTGCCCGGGAGCGGACGGGATATTGAACTGGGGTTTGCCGGCGATGAGAGCTTTCCCACAACCTTTCAACAGCAGGTCATTCACCCGATCGGCAAACATACCATCGCGAGCGATCGGCTGAATTAGAAGTTCACCACCGCCCAATACACGCCCTTCACAACCTCTGCCATCTTTGCGTAGTCCAAGGTCGCCGGCACATCGCCCGGTTCGTGGTAATTGGCATTGCGATAGAACGCCGTATTCGAAATCATCACCGCGTCCATCCCGTACTTCCAATAATTCAACTGATCCGAAAAGTCGATGCCGGGGAGCCACGCGGGCGCATTGATGGATTCGACGCGAAGGTCTGACACTTCTCGCATTTTGGACTTCATGTGTCGTACCGCGCCCCAACTTCCCAGGTTACCCACAGCGGTGATGAAATTCGCTTCGGACGGATAAAACCATTTTAGAATGGACACGGGATAGTCTTGGGAATTTTCTTCGCTGGAGTAATAACCGATGCACTCCAGGCTGATCATCAGAACCACTGGAATCTTGTCCTCGAGTAATTTCTTGGCATGCCGTGCACTGCCCATGTCGGGAGTCCGAAAGTGAGGTGGCTCCTCCAGCGTATAGGCGACCAGTTCGATCGGACGTCGCAGTTCGACTCCATTCAGAAGCGCCGCGATTTCAAGCAATCCGGCCACGCCGCTCGCATTGTCATCGGCGCCGGGTTGGTCGCCGCAGACATCGTAGTGTGCGCCCACGACCAGTCGCGACCCCGACTGCGGACCAAAAAGGGCGGACACATTCTGATAGGTCACGCCGTTCACGTCGAATTCCTGCACGGTCACGCGATCTGTATGCTTTCGGAGTTCGCGCTCGATGTACGTCGCCGCTTCCAGGAGGGATGCCGGATGTGCATGACTGCGCGGTGGGTCGATCGAACAAAGAGTCTCCACGTGAATCTTCAGTCGGTCCACATCGACAGGAATGTGCACTTTCACCTTTTCCGTACTCATGACCGGGTTCATCAATACCGCAAGCAGCGTCACGGTCCCCACGATTCCTCCAATCGAAAACCACATGCCAATTCGCCTCACTGCTTTTCCCAAGTTACTCGGGAAGGGGTTTCCGTACCGTCGACCAGGGTGCGTGTGGCGCGAACCAGCATGTTCACAATGTCGGTCAGGTTGTTCAGATCGAGAATTTCGATTTGATCATTCACCTGATGATAATGCCGCGCTGTGGCAATCGGAGTCACGGACAATGTATGCGCCGGAACGCCGCGCCGCGCAAACTCTGCATTGTCAGAACGCTCAAACAGACTCTCCTCCGGATAAGGATCAGGATGGATCTTCGTTTCGCCCAATGTCCGATTAAGGATCGCGCCCAGTGTCGAGCGATCGTATCCGGTCAGGTAGGCGTGTCCGCGTCCGAAGTCCGAAGGCACACCGGCCATTTCAATGTTGATCATCGCCTGGATTTCGTTTACGGGCAGACGATTCGCAAAGTGGGACGAACCGATCAGACCCAACTCTTCTCCCGAAAACAGCACAAACATCAACGTTCGCTCCGGCTTCGGCTGCATCCGGAAATATTTGGCCAGCGTCATCACCGCCGTCACGCCCGACGCATTGTCATCGGCGCCGTTGGCGATCGAATCGCCCTGCACCGCGGTGAGAATACCGATGTGATCCAGATGGGCGGAAAACAGGACGATTTCGTTCTTCCGCTTGCCTGGAATGATTGCCGCCACATTGTGCAGGGTCGTCTTCACGACCACGTTTTCCGAAACGATGTGAACCTTCCGGATATCGGCTTCTTCCGTCATCACATAAATCCGGTTCAGATTGGAGTCTGGCTGGACGGTCATCGAACCTTTGCCAAGCGACTTCTTCGCCCATCGAAAGAATTTCTCATGCGTCGGATGGATCAGGACCAGGGTCGTCACTTTCTGGTCGAGGATCGGAATGATTTTTTGTGCAAGATCATCGGACGGTCCGATGCGGAGGATTGGGATGGAATCGCGAATCTCCAGTCGCTTTCGCTGAGATTCGACGATCACCTCCTTCATGAGCTGACCGTTAAGGAGCACGGAAGGAGAAGGGGACGAGAATTGGTACAAGTCGTACGGGTGCAGAAGCGACTGCGAACCTTCGATGGGCTGCATGCCCGACCACTCCCCCACGACGAAATCCGTGGCCTTCCTCAATCCCGGGTTGAAATTGCCACGACCCATCATGTCATCGGCGCTCAGGATCTTCAGGATTCTTTCCACCTCAGACCGTGTGACCTGCGCAAAGGCGCACGGTCCAAGTCCGATTATCAGCAAGCAGACGCGTCGGATCATTCCATTTCCTTTCGTAAGCGGATGCGGTATATTTGCCCGATTTCAGATACGAATTCAACATGTTTCTCACATCGATTGTTCTTTTCCTGGCGTCGTGGGACGTCGTGCAGATCCCCAATGGAGAGGTGACGCTGGCGGCTGAGGTGCACGTGCCCGAGGGTACGGGACCGTTTCCCGCCGTAGTCCTGATTCACGGATCGGAAGCCGGTGTGCGGTCGACGTACCGCGAGTACGCCAAGCAATTTGCGGCCCACGGTATTGTCGCGTTGATTTATGACAAGAGAGGCTGCGGTCTGTCGAGCGGGAATTACCTTCTCGCCGATTTTTCGGACCTGGCGTCCGATGCGCTGGCCGCCGTACGGTATTTGCGCTCGCAGTCGTATGTCGACACGACGCGTCTCGGCGTATGGGGAATCAGTCAGGGCGGGTGGATCACGATGTTGACCGCAAACAAGTCGTCGGCAATCAAATTTGTCATCAACGTGTCCGGGCCGGCCGTCCCGCCGCAACAGCACATCCAGTATGCGCTGGAAAACCAGCTCCGCGCCGACAGCTTTGACGACCATACCCGCTCCACGATCCTGGACCTCTACCGTCGGGTGTGGCAATGCGTACGTCATCAAGAAAGCCGGGATGATTTGAAACGATCGCTGGAGAAATGCAAAAAGAATCCGTCCGTCCTGCGTGCCGACTCGCTTGGATATTTCGTGTACTTTAATTCCCTCTTTCACGAGTCCTTCCGTTCCAAGCCGTTTGAGCGGATGGAGGTGAATCCCTCCCTTCGGAGCTTCGACTTCGACCCGATGCCGCTTTACAGAGGACTGCAAATTCCCATCCTCACGACATTCGGGCGACAAGATCGTCTGGTCGATGTGGAAGAGTCCGTACGTCTTCTCCGCGGGGCGCTGGATTCTTCACGGATCGTGATCTACCCCACCGCCGGACATAATCTGAAAATCCCTCGCTGGCCGCACGTATTTCTTCCTTCTGAATTCCCAAGCGGATACATCGAAGGGATGGCGGAATTCATCCGGTCGTCCCGCGGCCCGTAACGTCTCAGTGTCCGCACACGCACCGCATCCCGCCCTGCAAATCGTCGATGGAGAGACCTTGAACCGGCTCTCGTTCGAAGTAGAACGGAAACCGAGCACGCGATCGCGTGCCGATTTCATTCATGGTCTCCGCATCGAACACGCGTCCATTGGCCACCACGTAGCGGATCGATTCGCTGTTCCGGATATTCTCCAGAGGATTGTTGTCCATCACCACAAGATCGGCGAGTTTGCCGGATTCGATCGATCCCAGGTCCTTCTCCATCCCGAGGTAGTATGCGCCATTCAGCGTCGCCGCACGAATCGCCTCCAGCGGCGTCATTCCGCCCTGCGCCAGCATCCATAACTCCCAATGCGCGCCGAGCCCATCCAGTTGTCCATGCGCGCCGAGATTGACCCGAATGCCGGCATCGGCAAACTGCTTGCACACGCTGGCGTTCTGGATGTGACCGTGATCGTTTTCGGAGGCCATCGTACGGCGCATGGAACGGGCGTCGATCATCGCGCGCGGCACATAGCTTAGCAATCGCGTTTTTTCAAAGACGTTGGTCGTCTGATACCAGTAGTTCTCGCCGCTCAGCCCTCCGTACGCCACGACCAGCGTCGGCGTATACCCGGTTTGACTTTTGCCCCACACCGTTGTGACGTCTTTGTACACGGGCGCGATCGGAATGCAATGCTCCACTCCCGTGTGGCCGTCGAGCATCATCGTCATGTTGTGAAGAAAATGCGACCCGCCTTCCGGGTACACCATCATTTCCAGTTCCCGCGCGGCTGCAATCACCTGCTGTCGTTGGTCGCGTCGGGGTTGATTGTAGCTCTTCACCGAAAAGGCTCCAACGGCTTTGAGTCGGCGCAAATGAGACTTGGCATCCTCGAGATTGTTCACAACTGCTTTGAAATCCGTTTCCGCGCCGTACAGGATCATCCCTGTGCTGAAAATCCGCGGACCGACCAGCGATCCCGTCCGAACCATTTCGGATTGCGTAAACACACCTTCTGACCAGGCCGACGGATCGTGCATGGTGGTCACTCCGTAGGCAAGATTGGCATAGTAGGAAGAATTCTGCATCGGCGCCGTGCCGCTCCACGTCCAGTGTCCGGGATGTGCATGGACATCGATCATCCCCGGCATGATCGTCTTGCCCGTGCAGTCGATTACTTTCGCATCGGCGGGCACGGTCACATTTTTTCCAACGGCTGTGATTCGATTTCCTTCGAGCAAGATCGTGCCCTCGTCGATCACCTCGTCCCCGTTCATCGTGATAATCCTCGCGTGCGTGAGCGCCACCTTGCCGGACGGCGCATCCGACGTCAAGGTCAACCCGATTTTAATTCCGGTCGTGTCCACCGGAGGCAGACTGTCGGGCGCACCTTCGACAAAAGTGAAGGACTGCTTCAGTGTTCGAGAAAAATACTCGGGGCCTCGCATCCAAGCGACCGACAATCCATCCTGAGACCAATGAAGATAATCGCCGACATCTTTAGAAAATTTATACACCGGGTACGCTTTAGACGATCCGCTGAGATCATATTCCCTGCCCGGATTCGGAAACGCGGCCACGTATCCGTGGAACAGTTCCTGGAAGGCAATCCACCGGAAGTCAGGACTGGGAACAATTGACGTAGCGTATTTCGACGTCACGTGCGTTCGCTCATCGAGGCCATCGAGCGTCACACTCTTGTACGCTTTGGTGCTTCCGTTGTCGATGAGGAAATAGACGCGATTGCCGTCGGGACTGAACCGCGGACTGCCGCCCTCCTCGGCGATGAATTTCGCCCCGCCTCCGTCCGTCGACATCCAGTACAGGCCGGCGCGTTGGTGAAACGTCGCACCCAGATATCGATTGCCGCTGCCCTTGCGATAGACGATCCTCTTCCCGTCTGTGCTGAAGGACGGTTCATGAAAGATGCCTTTCTCCGATGAGAGCTTCGTCGATTTTGTCTCGCCCCATTTCATTTTGAAAATCGCTCCCTTGTCGGAGTCATTCCATGTGGTGTACACCAGCGTCTTGCCGTCGGGAGAAAAAGCCGCCTCCATTTCGAAATCCATTCCCTTGGTCAGTCGCTCGGGCTTGCCGGCAGGCATGGTTTTCTTCCACAGATATCCGACAGCGTTGAAGAGCAGCGTCTTGCCGTCGGGAGACAGCACGGGATTGCGGATCATTTTGGATTCAAATTCCTTCGGCGCTGGATCTTGAGCAAACCGAAGCGCGCGGGATATCCTTTGCGTAACCGTCGCGGTGAACGGAATGGAAACGGCCTTTCCGCTTTGGACGTCTACGCGCCAGATCTTTCCCTGCGCCCAGACCACAAGGAATCGACCATCGGGGGTCCATGCGAAATTCGGGTACACCCCAAAAATCGCCCAAGTCTCCTGCTGGTCTTTGTTCAATCCATCGTACAAGATTTTCTGTTCGCCGGTTTCCAAATTCATCGTGCACAGGGCCGTCTTCAGCCGTACACGTCGCACAAACGCGATGGTCTTGCCATCCGGAGAAATTTGCGGCCGCGCGGAGCCGCCCTGACCGCTGACGACCGTTTCAGTCTTGCCCGTCTTGCGATCGAGTCGCCGGATTTGATAGATCTGATCGTGCGGATTCTTGTTGTATTGAAAATACGGACCGGGCGTCATGTCCTCGCTCCAGTACAGATATCGCCCGTCCGGCGAGACATTCGGTTCTCCCGCATCCTGCTGATCGTTCTTTCGCTTCGTCATTTGCAAACCCTCCCCACCGGAAATGTGATACATCCACATCTCTCCGGCGCCTGCCGACCGGCTGCCTGTGTAATGTTTGCGCGCAATCACGTAGTGACCGTCCGGCGTCCACACCGCATTGTTGAGCAGTCGAAACGATTCTTTCGTCACTTGTTTGGGATTGGATCCGTCGCGGTTCATGATCCAAATGTTATCTCCGCCGGCTCGATCGCTGGTGAACGAAATCCGCTTCCCATCGGGACTGAACCGCGGCTGTACGTCGTAGCTTCTTCCACCGCTGAGCAATTTCGCCTCCCCGCCCCCGATCGGAACGATGTAGACGTCTCCCAGCAAATCAAAAACGACGTCTTTGCCATCCGGACTAACATCCAGATTCATCCAGGTTCCCTCATCCGTGACAAATGTGATGCTGTCCTCGGGTCCCGGAGGCTGCATCACGTTCCACTTGTTCTTGTCGTCCTGCGCGAAGAGGGAGATGGTCAGCGTCAGCAAGAGGAGAGCGAGTTTCATGAAATGGTCTCCGGAGTTAAGATTTTCGTAATGTCTGGGGAGTGAGGAACGGATCTCATGTCGAGGAGACGCGGCTCGATTGATGCCAATTGGAGCGATTCCGGACTCTCCTCTCAAATGATATGTCACCCCGCCGCAGTCGTATCTTTCGTCGCGTCTTTGATTTGCGCGGTTTCGATCAGCGACTTCATTTTGCTCAAACCCTTCTCAAAGTCAGGGCCGATCATTCCGTCCAGAAAAGGTTTGAACAATAATGTCGCATCGCCGCCATTTTGCCACACGACTTTCGTCCCCTCATCTGCCGGATGAAAAGTGATACTGCCTTTTGACTTCATGGAACCGTTTTCAAACTCAAGATCGTAATGGACGCCCGTGGCTGGATCGGATGCGGTCAGTACCATGCGACCATCCCCGGACTCTTCTTTCCATTGGCTAATCGCCCCGACGCCTTCGGCCGGCCCATCATACGAATACATCATCGTGGGATAGGTCTCCGTATTCCACGCGCTCCATGTCGGCCACCGTTGCAGGTTGTTGATGTACGGAAAGATTGAGACCGGATTCGCGCGGATTACGATGGATCGCTCGACAGAGTAGGTCGTCGGAATAAAAAAGCAAATCGCGAGCAACGCAACCACGATGCCCAGTCCAATCAGAATTTTCTTCAGCATACGTCCTCCAGGGTTTGGGATGGCAAATGATTAGGAAACTCTTCGAACGAACATGAAATAAAGGTCGGACGTCGACGACACAAATCCCGTGAGCTCTGGCACAGCAAATGTAGGCCCGGCGTTACAACCAGGCAATGGGAATCTGTCACGGAACGCGTTCCCCGATTCCATCAAACGATAACACCCAACTAATCCTCGCAGAGCAGTTCGGGGCGAGATTGCTGTCATGATAAATATTCGAACGTGTTCCATGTTCTTGTGGTTTCTGATGTTGCTGGTCGCGCTCGTGAGCGCATGAGAAATCACCTCTTCGGGTCATGCAGGTGCGATGGATTTGACCCGTTCATGTTCGCAACGCACATGCGAGATCATTCGTTACGATCCTATGAACCTAACCAAGGAGTCACCCTATGAAAAACCTGTTGGCAATGGCGGTCCTGATGATCATGGCGATGGGAAACACCCAAGCCCAAGATCGCCGCATCCTCGAATTGGCCGAAAAGAATCTCCAGCAAACACTGCAGAACGGATCGGACATGCTCAAGGAAAGCGCGATGGAAGTGGTGATGGATCTGCGCAAGGAATTTGGCGTCGATCAATCCCGAACGATCGTGCCGCTCATGGCGATCCTGAGAAACCATTCGGACTCGGGTATGCGGATGCTGGCCGCCTTCACCTTGAAAGAACTGGCCGATGAACGCGGGCTGTATGCGATTCGGGAGGCGTCTCGATTTGACAACAACAAGACGGTCCGTCACTTGTGCGCATCGCTCGACACGGCGCTTTGATTGTGCGATCTCCGGCCACCCTGCTCTCGCACGACAGGCGAGAGTGGGGTCCGGATCCGTTTTTCTAACATCGTCCATGGACCAGAGCATTCGCACTCACCTCCTGGTTCACAATCCCAGCGATTTCATATACGCATCGCTGTTGGGGCTTCTCCCCAGAAATTCCGTCACCAAGTCCAGAGGATCTCGCGTTCCACCGGGCGCCAAAATCAAGTCGCGATACCGTTTGCCGGTGGAGGCGTCCAATATTCCATTTCGCTCAAACACCGAGAACATGTCCTGGGCATACACCTCCGACCAGAGATACCCGTAGTACCCGGCGGCGTACCCGTTGAGATGGCCAAAAGCGGCGTGCCAATGCGTTCCCTCCAGGAACGGATACAACGTGATTTCATTCTGCAATCGCTTTACGACGTCCGTCGTGCTTTCTTTGCCGTTCGGGTCGTACCCATCGTGCAGGGTCATGTCCAACGTCCCGTAGTAGATCTGCTGAAGCGTGGCCAAACCGGAGCCGGCATTACGCGCCGCCAGCATTTTGTCAAACAGCTCTTTTGGCAGAACTTCGCCGGTCTTGTAATGTTTCGCGAATCGCTTGACGACATCGTAATTCCACACCCAGTTCTCGAAAATCTGCGAGGGCGCTTCCACGAAATCTCTCGGCACCGACGTGCCGGAATATTCGAACCACGACGCCGTCGTCAACAGGTTATGCAGAACGTGGCCGAATTCGTGGAAGAACGTCTCCACGGACGCACTACCCAATGAATGGTACATCAAACCCGGTCGGTCGGCTGTGGCTTTCGGAAAATTGCAGATGAGGGCGGCAACCGGAATCTGATACCCACCCGGCGTTTCCTTTCCCTTCACCATCGTGAAGCACGCTGCGTGATTGTACTTGTTTGCGCGTGGATGCAGATCGAGGTAAAATCGACCGATCAATCTTCCCTGATCCCGAACTTCGTACAATCGCACGTCCTCATTCCAGACCGAAGCATCCTTCACTTGTCGATACGTCAAGCCAAACAGCCGCTGCGTGATGTCAAACAGACCATCGATGACGAGATTCACATCGAAATACTCGCGTACGAGTTCCTGATCGAGAGAAAATCTTGTCTTGAGGAGCTGGTCGTTGTAATACGAGGCTTCCCACGGATGGACGATCCGGAGGGTCGGGTCCTTCCGCTCGACCCGCTTCAGGGCAAGCAATTCGTCATAGTCGCGCTGTGCCTTCTCCCGGACTTTTGCTGCCAGGTCCCTCTCAAAGGTCCAGACATTCCTGGTCTCCTTCGCCATCCGTTCCTCCAGCTGATACTCCGCGTACGTTTTGTACCCCAGGACTCGAACAAGTTCCGCCCGTTGCACCAGCATCTCTTTGAGCACGTCCAGATTCTTGTCGGCGGCGCGGTTGCTGTATTTGACATACAGCGCCTTGCGCGCGCTCTCGGACTTGGAAGATTTCATAAACGCAGAATACGATGGATACGAAAGATCGATCTTGTACGTCCCATCTTCCTGTCGACGCGATTTCTGATAATCGTCCGGCAGTCCTTCCATGTCTGCCTCTGTCACCATCAGAGCGTCCTGGTGATCGGCGATGTTTTTTCCGAAAGCCAAACCGATGTCCGCCAGTTTGTTTTGAATGACTTTCAACTCGTCCCGCTTTTCTTTGGAGAGAGCGAAACCGTTTCGACGAAAAGCCTTGATCATCTCGTCGAGGTAGCGTTGGCGCGCGCCGTTCAGCTTCAGGGCCTCCTGTGTTTTGGAGTAATCAACGACCGCTTGATACAACTTTTCGTCCAAACCCAGATCGGTCAAGAATTGATTGAAAACCTGCAGCTGCTTCTGACATTCAGCCCGTATTTCTTCTTTTGGATGAACGCTGTTCATCAGGTACACCACGTAGTGCACCTTCCCCAGTTCATTCGTTAGATCGTCGTACGCAACGATCGTATTCTCGAACGTGCGTTGCCCTGCCGGAATGGAGTACAGAACTTCCAGTCGTTTTTTCACGGAGGCCAGAGCGATCTGGGCTGATTCTGTCACGTGTGCCGGCGTGAGCGTACCCAACGCCATGACGGCATTGAAGTCGGAGAGGAGCGGGTTTTCCGTTGGAGGGGTCGCAGCCGACAGGGACGCGATAACCAGAGTCAGGATGGACAATTGACGGATTTTCATAGCGGATCCTTTTGAATGCGTGAACAAGTGGGAGCGGTGTGACCTACGCTCAAAACGAAACCAAGTTCCACTTTTTTTTTCAATTGGCAATACGCGGGTTACACACCCGTAACTTATCCGGCGTATCTTGGTGGTGATGATAAGCGTACAAAACAAGCTCGTCCGGCTCGACGTTTTGATCTTTCGAGCCATCTTTCGATGGCCCTATCACTTCCTCGAGCGCTTCTTTCGATCGATGACCCGAACGGCGGATGGTCCGACGTATGTTTTGGTGGCGATCCTGGCCGTCGTTTGGAGTCCAAGCGAAGGCTTGACGTTCAGCCTGTCGGCCATCATCGGATTCGCGATTCAAATACCGGCGTATGCATGGCTGAAGAAACTAACCCGGCGTAAGCGACCCTTCCGTTCCCTGCCGGATGTTCGCATGCGAGTGTGGCCGCCGGATGAATTCTCTTTTCCATCCGGTCATACGGCCGGAGCGGTGTTGATGGCCGTGTTGATCGGAAATGGATTTCCGCTCGTGAATCCGTATGTCCTCCTGTGGGCGATCGGCGTCGGCACTTCGCGCGTGTATCTGGGGGTGCATTATCCGTCGGACGTACTGGCTGGGGCGGCATTGGGCTATGGCTGTGCGCGCATGGGGCTGGCGGTCGCCGCGATCGGGCTCTAACGATTACTTATTCTTGCTGTTCCGCTTGATGATTTCTTTGGCCAAACTCAGATAGGCTTTCGAACCTGCAGACTTGCCGTCGTAGAGGATCGCGGGCAACCCTTGAAAGATCGCTTCTCCGAGCTTGACGTTTTTGGGAATCTTGATGTCAAACACCGTTCCCTGAAACACCTGCCTCGCTTCGTCTTCTGTACGCTGACTGATGTTGGTCGCATTCTCGTACATCGTCAGGACGATCCCCTCGATCTGCAGGCCCTTGTTCATGCCGCCCTGGATTTTGCGAATGACCTTCATCAATCGGCTCATGGCCTTCAGCGACAGGAAGCCGCATTGAAGCGGAATGAGGATGGCATCCGAAGCGGCGAGCGCCCCAACGGTGATGTTGCTGACAAAAGGAGGACAATCAATCACGATGAAGTCGTACGAGCGATTGAGATAATTGCGCACCAGTCGGAGACGCGCCAGTTTCGCCGCGTATGAGAACAGCGCTTCTTCTTCCTCGCTGGACCACACGTTGGCCGGGATGATTTCCAGCTTCGGCATGGCCGTCGGGTAAATGGCCTGCCGGATGACGTCCGTTGAGAGACCGTCGTTGTGGCGGTAGAGGTCAAAGACCCCCTGCTGAATGGTTTCCTTGGCAATTCCCAATCCAATGGCGGCGGCGCCGGACGGATCGGTGTCGATGATGAGCGCCTTCTTTCCAACATGGGCAAAACTGGCCGCCAGATTGATCGCCGTGGTGGTCTTGCCGACTCCGCCCTTCGGATTGGCGACTGCAATTACGTGGGCCATCAGCGCTGTGCCTCCAAAGCTCTTCGGATATCGTGTTCCAATTGCAAGACGACGTCGCCCAATTCGAACGGGTCGATCATCATCGCAACCGACTGATCCGACAGATCGACGGCTCCCCCAAAGACCCTGTGCACCGTGAGACTGGCATCGAGCGATTTGACGACGACGTTGTCCTTGCGGACAATCTCGTCGGCCACGATACCCACCGGCTTGACCGGACAGCGCAAGACGATGATCTTCGTCCCGGACATTTCCGTTCCATGCAGAATCTCAGAGACAGATAGCGCCATCACCAGTCGGTCCCGGTAGCGAAGCATCTTGCGACCCTGCACGGTGAGCGTCTTCCCGTCGGGATCGCAAATGTCCTCCACAAAATCGGAGGGTACGAGATACCAATCGTCTCCGCTCCGGAGTACGTGCACCGATTCAAAATGAAAGGATCGCGGTATGCGTAGAACCAACTTGCCGTTCTCGACAGACGGAGAACAACGAAGTTTTTCCAATCCGCGCAGAATGAAATCGGCGCGTCCGTGCGACTCCGTCCCGGCTTGTTCAAAAACGGATTGCACAAAGTGGCGCAGTCGGGCGGGACGAGACTCGTGCGGATCGGGATTCAGTTTCTCGTCAAAAGGCCGGGATCCCTGCACTTCCCACACAAACAAGTCATCTTTCTTCAGAAGCGACAAGACCCATACGCCCGTGTCGGAATGAGTCGCCATGGAAACCAGTAGTTCCAGCAACGGATTTTCCAGAATCTCGAGCATGTCGAATGGCAATGCGGTCTCATCGCCCTGGAACTTCAAGACGATCTGTCCATTCGTCGCGTGACGCAATTCGACCCCGATCCGCTTCATCAGGTAACGCGCATCCACCTGTTGGAGTCCGCTCACGACCGTTTGAAATCGGCCGGTCAACTGAAAGAATCGACGTTCCAACTCTGCGAGTTTGGCCTTTGTCGAACCGGACTCCACCAGCGCGGTCAGACCGGTGCGCAATTCCGTGAGGGCCGACGTCAATTCCCCAAGATCCCGCAGATTTTCCGAAACCACCGGTGTGCGATGCCGCTGGATGTATCCGGAATCCAAAACGCCGATGAGGGTCTTCTCCAGCCTCCAGTCATCCGGATCGCGATAGAGCAAGCCGCTCTGGAGGAGATCGATATTCAATCCGCACAGCCGCCCGACGTCCTGCGCCACCGATCGCAGTAAGTCACGCCGTCGGTCATTCGACGATTCGCGGGCCAGGGTGTCCACGACGTCGGCGGTTCTTGGCAAATTCAGATTCTCGCACGCGAGGCGCAATTCACGAATATTCTTCTCCCATCGATCCGCTTGCGTTCCGGAGGGCTCGGCAAGGAGGAGATGCAGATTCGAAAAAATCACGCGCAAGTCGGACTGCAGAAATTCTGATCCTTCTTCCAACACACTGACATCGATCCCCGTTCCCGAATCTTCCGATAGGGCCGACAGGGCGTGCAAGTCGCGTCGAATCTCTGCCACGGCTTCGGGCGTTCGCTCCTCCAGCAACGCACGGTGACGGTCCAGCAGTTTCCGCAACAACGGAAACTCAATCGCCTTGACGGCATGCAAGCAGTCGTCGAGAGAGTCCAGATACACCGTCCGATGTTCTTCCTCGTGCACGTAGTCGATGAGACGGCCAAACACATCCAGGTAGATATCCAAAACCTGATGGACTTGTTTTCGCACTTCCTCCGTGAGCAATTGGAATTCGCGGACGACCGGGCTGCCCGTATCCGGAAGGGCAGTGAATTCCTCCGCAGGACGACCGCTGCGCAATGTTTCCAGGCAATGGGAAGCCAGAGCCTCCGTGTCTTTCGCGGCCTCGGCACTCGGGCGATCCTTCAGCGCAATCAGATGCTTCCAAATCGCGTCATACCCTTGGTATTCGGCAAAGGCGGTCAGATCGGCCAACACCGAAAGCAACTCGTGGGCATTTGGCTTCTTGGCCCGCTTCATCTTGTTGGCCTCTTTGACCAGATCCTCCAAAATGTGTCTGGCATCCGTTGCGAAGCGAAAAATCTCGTCAGAGGAAATCTCGAGCGATGCAGTCATTAGTAGGATTTCGTCGTTTTGTACTTGCGCAGGGTTTGGAGAATTTCGGACAAATTGGATTGGACTTTGTTGGCCAGTCCGCTCTGCAGGATTCCAACCTCTTCAGCTTGCCGTCCGGCGGCCAGCGTACCGTCGAGCACCTCGGTCGTTCGCTTGAGCTTCATGTGGTGGGCCTTGGACATCTGTGACAGGTTCTGCAGTTCTTCTTTGTATTGCGTCATGGACATCTGATGACGTTCGAAGTCGGTCTGCAACCGTTCAAAGGCCCGCGTCAAACTGGTCCGATCTTCGGTCAACCGGGTCACCGTTTCGTGCATGGCCGTCATCTGGGCAGCCAGTTGTCGCGACTTGCCCGTAAGGTCCACATGGACTTTTTCGATCTCGGTCGTCGACTTGGTTAACTGCTGGATGCATTGATCCGCCATGCGGGATCGCTGACGGTAGGAACGGACATACGCCCCGATCGAGTGCGCGGCCGCATCCAGCCCCCGACCGACGCCGTCCAGCTGTTCCACGATTCGCTCGGCGCCGCCACGATTGTGCATGTCCCGCAGAGACTCCAACGTGACATTGAGGGACAACACACGGACTTGTTCGGCCAGCCGCGCCGTGTCTTCCGCAAGCAAGTCGCCTTCTCCGACCTTGTCGTTCAATTCGCGGATCAATCCATCGACCGAGCCTTTCACGGCGCCGACCCCGTGAGTCTTGTCGGAAAATCGAAGCTGAACCTCCTGCCACTGACGCTCCGTCTCCAATAGCGACTGAATGTCCGTCGCAAAAGATTGATTGGTCTGTGCCAGTTCCGTCAGGCTCTTCTCCAGGTCCTGCAACGCCACGGAGAGATTGGCCTGCGCCATTTGCGGGGCATCCATCTTGCTAAGACCCTGAACGGCACCCGTCAGATTCTGGATCTGCGTTTGCAGGTCGCGGAACATTTCTTCCGCCTGCGAGACCTCGCGTACGTGTTTCTGAGTCGCTGCGGCAAAGGTGGCCGCATTGTTTTCCAGATCCGTCAGCGCCGTCGACATCCCGTTCATTCGCTCGCCAAACTGACGAATTTCTTTGTCGTGCTGCGTCAACCATTCATTGACCGCATAGGCGACATCGTTGGCTTCGTCATACGCGTTCAGCTCGAGTCGCTGGGTAAGGTCCTGGCCGTTTTGCTGGAGGAACTGACGGGTCACGGCGAGCGGGCGCACCACGGATTTCGCAATCATCATCATCATCAGTGCGCTGATCAAGACGGCGGGAAGGATCAAGAACCAAACCGGTCCGGCCAAACCACCTGCCTCCTGTTTGGCGGCTTCGATGGCCTTGGTGTGTTCCTGCGAAGAAATCTCCTGCAACTGCCGGATCGGAAAGTACAAATCTTCTTTCAGGTACCGAACTTCCTTCAACATCTCGTCACGTTCGCGCAGCAGGACTTCCCGCGAGATGGGTCCGACGGTTTCCACCCGAACGCGGTGTTTGTACATGGCCTGACCGACCATCCCTTCATATCGCTCAAACGAACGCTGAGCCTTGGAGACAGCATCCCGAATACGCGGATCGTCCGGTCGGTGTTGGGCGATCTTGGCAAGAATTTCGTTGTAGCGCTTGGACAACTCGGCGCGACGCGTGGCGATTCCGCCGATCTTCTCCACGGCTTCTTCGTTCACATACTGCTCGAGATTGTCGTTCACATCGAGAAGCACGAAGGACGCCGATTGAACCAGCTTGACCAGTGAGGACTCCGTCTCCACCGATCGGACGCGCCCCGCCGCGGCATCGGATCGCACCCACATCCAGACACCGCCTACCAATACGATCAACGCCATGCAGGCAAAAACAACCAAAACTTTGAACTGTATCCCGATCCGATGGATCATCGTGTCCCTTCGTCCAGCTGATTTTCTACGTTCTCCCCGCGCAGGAGGTGGTAGTCCACATCGTCCAACCGGACCGGCCGGCCGGCGACTCCCACATCCGACGGACCCTCCGACGGAGGCAGTACGCTAAAACCGTCCACCCGATCCACAATTAATCCTGTCATTCGGGAATTCCCTCGCAAAATCAAGAGCCGTCCATTTGTGGATGAGGAGTCGGAGCCGGCGAGTCGGCTGAGCCTGACGACCGGTATCATCCGCGAACCATAGCTCATCATCCCGTCCACAGTGGAGGACATGCCGGGAATCTTTTTCAAGACACCGGCACAAACAATTTCTTCGATATCGTCCACGGGCAGGAGAAAGTGCGCGTCCCCGGCGACGATCTTGACTGCGTTTTTCAAGATTGGATGCGTGTTGTCTTGTGCGAGAAAAGGTAGTAAAATTCGCCCTGAGGCGCAAATCAAAACCTATCCGGTTCCCATCACCTTGACCACCACACGTTTGCGCCGTTGGCCGTCAAATTCCGCGTAATAAATCTGTTGCCAGGGGCCGAAATCGAGTTTCCCGCGCGTGATCGGGACGATCACCTCGTGATGGAGCAACAGGCTTTTCAGATGCGCATCGGCATTGTCTTCTCCTGTGCGATGGTGTCGGTAATGCGGGTCGGGCGGCGCCAGCTTGTCCAGCCATTCGTCAATATCGGCGATCAATCCGGACTCCGCATCGTTGACGTAGACAGCGGCGGTGATGTGCATGGCCGACACCAAGACCATGCCTTCGGAAATGCCGGAAGCCTCGACAATCTTCTCAACGTCTTCCGTGATGTTGATGTACTCCCGTCTTTCCCTGGTTTGGAACCAAAGATAGTCCGTGTGCGTGCGCATCACTCGATCCCTCGCCCGACTCGATCCCAGCGGATCTCCAAGGGATCTTCGGGTCGCGAGGACCAAATCACTGCAAACGCCCTCCCGATGATCTGATCCGTGCGGACAAATCCCCAATGTCGACTATCCACACTTCGATCTCGATTGTCCCCCAGCACAAACACACAGCCCTCTGGAACGACAATCGGACCGTAGTTGTCACGGCTTCCCGCGCCTTCCGGATAGACAGCCTCGTATCCGCGATTGCGCGCGATGGTCTCCGTATCTTCGAATTTCAACCCCGAGAAACCACGCGTGCTGTCCAGGTTCGTTTCATCGACATACAGACGCTTGTCCCGAATCTCCACCGTCTGACCCCCGACGGCGACGCATCGCTTGACGTAGTTGATCGTCGGATCGGGCGGGTATTTGAATACGATCACATCCCCAGGCTCGGGCTCTCGCCATGCGGGTAATTGCCATGTCGGCACAGCGATGGCGGTGAACGGCACCACCTCGGGCGTGCGTGCTCCATACACAAACTTATTCACCAGCACAAGATCGCCGATCAGCAGTGTGTCCTCCATCGAACCGGTCGGGATCTTGAACGGCTGAACCAAGAACGTCTTGATCAGATAAGCAAAGAAGACCGCAAACAGAAGCACGTGAAGGAGTTCCCGTGTCGCGCTTCGCGTTCGCGTGCTCGTCGCGGGAAGCTCAGCCGGCACGGCGCCGTCGGGATTCAAGGAAGACCCTTCGTCATCGGATGATCCTTCCGACGCGGCTCCACTGTACCTTCGTCAGATTGAGCGTACTCAGGATCTTCAAGACCCAGTTTGTCTGTTTCGCGGCCTCCACATTGGACCAGTAGATGAACATCCCCTGTCCGATCACGTGGTTCCTCGGCACCGGACCCCACGCCCGACTGTCCAGGCTGTTGTCGCGATTGTCTCCCATCATAAAGTAATAATCCTGCCCCACCACGTACACCGGCGTCGCTTCCCCATCCACCGTGTACTGGCTGCCGCGTGCATCCAATTTCTTCCCGTCTTTGGCAGCAAGGTAGCGCACCCACTCCAAGTTCTCGCGGATCGAAAGTGTGTCTCCGGCCTTCGGGATGCGTACGGGTCCGAAGTTGTCCATCGATCCCGCCCTCGGCGGGAACACCTCGCCTTCGTTATCCAACCCGGGTTCGAATTGAACGCCCGGCAAATCAAACTTCTCCGCGAACCGAACACCGTCGACAAACAACTCCTTGTTCCTCACTTCCACGGTCTGTCCGGCCGCCGCGACGCACCGTTTGATGTAATCCAGTCCCTTTTGGTCTTTGCGCAATTCCGGATGAGGAAAACGAAAGATCACCACGTCGCCTTGCTGCGGATCGCGAAACGCCGGCAATTGAAAACGCGGCAGCATGATTTCCGTGAACGGAATATTTTCCGGAGAACGCGCTCCATAGATGAACTTGTTCACGAACAGGAAATCCCCAACCATTAATGTCTTTTCCATCGAACTCGAAGGAATGCTGAACGCCTGCAGGAGGAATGTCTGGACAAAATAGAACACCAGGATCGCTGATCCCCACGAGCGTGCACGTTCCTTCACAGTGAGCGGTTTTTTCTTTTCTTCCCGTTTCCAGGGCCATTTCCAGTTCATTGTCAACCCTTCCGATTATGCTCGTATCGCCTTCGCGACGGCGGGTGGAACCAAACCTTCCAGCGGACCGTTATACCTCGCCACTTCGCGGACAATGGTCGATGTAATGTGAATGTGCTTTTGTGAAGGCATAAAGAAAACAGTCGCGATACCCGGGGCCAGACTGCGATTCACCACGGACATCTGAAATTCGTAATCAAAATCCGAAACGGCGCGCAGACCCCGTATCAACGCCACCGCCCCCTGCGCTCGCGCGTATTCCACCACCAAGCCGTCAAAACTGTCCGCCAGGATCTCCGGTCGGGATGCACACGTCTCCCGAATCAGCTCGAGCCGTTTGTCCACGGGCATCATCGGTTCTTTCTGAGAATTTCGCCCCACTGCGACGATCACTTGGTCGAACACTCCCGACGCACGATCGATCACATCCATATGCCCCCATGTGAGTGGATCAAACGATCCGGGATAAATCGCTATGCGCATCTCGGCCCGTCGCTCATTGTGAACCGGTCCATTTCCACATGTACACCTGACTGTCGCCCCACGCGCGGCTTTTCACGCGCTTCCATTGAGGAATTTCGTCTATGGCCTCTCGAGGAGAACACTCCAACACCAGCATACCATCGGGAGCAAGATACCCGCGCCTCCCTAGGTTTTCAATAAGAAAATTTCCCGCGGTCATGTCATACGGTGGATCTGCAATGATCAACGCAACCGGCTCGTGGGGGGCTTGCAGGAATTCTTCGACAGACAGATGGCAAACCGTGGCGACTGTTTCGAATTTCGCCTTCTCGACGTTGCGGCGAATGAGCTGGATGCCGCGTTCGTCCTTTTCTACGAACGTGGCGTGCCGGGCGCCCCGGCTCAAGGCTTCCAGGCCCAGCGCACCGGTGCCGGAATACAAATCCCACACCGTCACTGTTGAAATATCGATCCAGTTGGCGAGGCAATTGAACATGAATTCTTTGACGATGTCCTTGGTGGGACGAAGGAAGGGCAGGTCGAAGGGATGGAGGACAAGACCCCTACGCACACCCGCGATGATGCGCATCAGCGTTTCTTGGTCGTGTCCGCCCGCGTGGTGTCCGTTTTGGCCGCCGCCCGCACCGCCGGTGTAAGGACGTTGTACTCAAACGAGATGATATCCGGCTTGGGGCGACTGGGATTCGTCTGAACCGTGTAATTGATCGTGTAGCGACTGAACTCGAAGTTCATCTTCTCGCCTTTCAGATCCTTCAAGAATCGCAGAAACTCGGCGGAGCTTGCCTCGATCTTGATGGTCGCAGCATACGCGTCAAAATCCACGCCTTTTTGAATGGATTCCTTCGCTTCAGCCGTGACCTTGGGTAATTTCTTCTTCGCCATGGTCTGGACCATCTGATGTGCTTTCTTCACATCGGCAAACGAGACATGAACTTCCGTCGTGTCCTCGTCGTTCGTCTGTGACACGACCAGCGCACCCAGCATTTGTCGTCGGAAAGAGTAGCCCGGAATGGCTGATGAGGAGCGAACATCTTTGGCGTCCCGGTTCTTGACGACGGGCAATTGAGTGATGAAATTGCTGAAGGCCTTCAGATCATTTTCCGACTTGCCAAACATATCCAGCGTGAAATCGTTTCCGTCCACGTCCACGCTGGCTAGCCAGACCGCGGGGTTGTTCGCATTCGATGTGTCGAGAGAGTGAAGGAAAGTGTAATCGCGCTCCCGATCCATAAGCGAGTTGCGCATGTAATCGTCGCGTCGTTTCTTCTGTCGTAACTGCTCGATTTCCTCCTGGGTCAGCGGTTTGACTTGCGGAGGCAGGAGATTCAAGGGACCTGTGTATTGCTCCACAAACTCGACAATCGGATAGCGATAGAGGTATCCGGTGACGGCCGCGCCGATCAAGATGACAAAAACGATCATGAACTTGTACACGCGACGCGAACTTCTCATCGCTTCGAGCTGGATCACTTCGGTCGCCGATTCCGTGCCCAACGCGCTCACCTCCCGCTGCGCATGCATCGAAAGATCGTTTTTCAGCAAATTGATTTTGATCATCTCAGTTGGCCAACAACTTGACCGCCGCTCCGATGCATTCCGCATACGGCGTATAGTCGATTCGTTCCACTTTTACTTTGGATTTCTGCCCGGATGCCTCGTCCTCCGGTTCGTCTCTCACTTCGTATTTCGGGTCCAGTTTCACTCGTCCGAACGGACGAATTGGCTCCGCTTTGTACTTGGCATCCAGATGTTGCGCAATCTCGATCGCCATCGGTCCACACACCACCGTACGCCCAAGCACCGCCTCCTTGCCGATGTCGTGGCCGTACATGTGTATCATATTGTCCAAATAGGGACCGAGGAATTCCGCCACGCGCGCGGTTGTACCTTTCGTCGTCGTTGGAAATTGATACACGTACTGGGGATCGTAGTCGTTGCACAGAAGAACCGTCGCGATGCCGGAGCGAACTTCCAGCAATGCGGTCATCCCGGTCATGCATCGTTCGTGATTCAATTCATACGTCGCGTGCGCACACAGGATGTCCACGTCCAGACAGGAGAAATTCACCCGGAACTTCTCAAGTACCTGACTGAGCGTCTCCGCGAAACGACGTCGAATTCCCACGACCAGCACCGAAGACAAAAACCCTCCGCCCGCTCGCGTATCACACGTATTCACCATGAAGTCGTCGGGATCGCCGTGCACCCACTGCGAAAATTCCCACCGAACGTGATTGCGGAAATCTTCGTCGTTGGAATCGGTGTCCACTTGGATTTTTTGAATGGTAGCAAGGTGCGAATTCAAACTCAGACACATTTGACGCGCCATCATTTCGTTGTCCTCGACGCATCCGTTGAGATAGGGGTAGATTTCCTGGATGCTCTTCTCGACCCCTTCTATACCGGTCCCGAACTTCAGGGCCGTCTTGACTGAGCCGATACTTCGGACGCGGAGACTCTGAGCCTCCCGAAGGACCTCCGCGTAGTGAATATCCGTACCGTCGAAGCTGAGGCCTAGCGCAGCCAGCGGCGTGTTGTCGTCAGCGATAGACATTTACAGGACCATATCCGCTCGATCATCCCAGGTGAATTCTCCCTCGATCACGCCGCCCACGCGCTTCAGCACCGCCTCGTCGTTGCTCGGTTTGATGCTGAAGGTTTTTCGTCCGGTTTTGACCATCGTTTCCACCAGGAACGGCTCTCCCGTAAAGGGATTGACGATTATCGAATCCAGGTATTTCTTCCGGAAATCCTTCAGATTCATGTTCTCGAGTTCTGCCCGCTGATCGTCGAACCGCAGATACACCTGGTACACCGGTTTGAACAGCGAATCCGGCACGATGTTCGTATCCGCGCGACGCGCAAAATCCGCAAGCTTCTTCAGATCAGTTGAGTAGGCTGTATCCTCATAGAGGGACAGGAACTGAAGCTGGAACAATACTTTCATTTTTGCCCGCGACAGTTTGGTCAGGCTCTTTTCCAATTCCTTTTCCTGCATAGGCACTACAATGGACCAAATCAGAATGGCGGTCATCACGACAATTCCGATTTCCAGGAAGATGTTGCCTTTCGCCTTCAGCTTGGAACTGGATTCAGTGTTCTTTTGTTCTTCTGACATGAGTCCTCCTGACGGAATTTCGCATCACCATGCGATGGATGTTTGCGATGGATGTTTACGATGGTTATAGTGTAATATACGGTTTGATTGTTTCCAACATCTTCCTGCCGATTCCTTTCACCTGCAACAAATCCTCGGCGGTTCGAAATTTCCCGTGGCGTTCCCGATGTTCGATGATTCGACCGGCCAATTTGGGCCCGATTCGCGGCAAACTGGCCAATTCCTCCGCGCCGGCAGTATTGATTGGGACCTGTACCACTGGCGCATCGTCGTAGGAGGTCAGCGCCTGCCGCATCGAATCCTGCAATCCTTGAGCGCCCAGCTTTGCGATCAAACGGGAGCGCATTTCCCACTCCCTGACGCCGACGATCTGCGAATCGGCAACCGCGGAATCGGATACTGCCAAAGCCCGAAACTCAGCCGGGCTCAGCGCCTCTCCGACCGGAACGGCTGCCGGACTGCGAAGGAGTTTCAGCATCGCTCCAGCGAACGTCCCAATGGCCAGCAGGTGAAGGAAAACGAACTCGCTTCTCGTAAACCCGAATTTTGCAAAGAACGCATACCATTTCCCCCACATCCCCCTCATCGACACGGATCACCCCACGAAGGCTTCTTTGACTTTCTTGAAAAAACTCTTCTCCCGGGACGACGGGACCATATTGTCCGACTGCCGGAGTTCGTCCAGGATCGTGCGTTCGCGCTCGGTCAGGTGCGTCGGTGTGAAAACAAACACCCGCACCAACTGGTCCCCGTGACCGTGACCGTTGAGGTGAGGAATTCCTTTCGCGCGCATCCTCAACACCTTGCCGGACTGGATGCCCGCCGGGATTTCCAATTTCGCCTGGCCGGTCAGTGTCGGCACTTCCACCTCAGCGCCCAGCGCCGCATCCGGGAAACTGATCGTCACATCGATAATCACGTCGTCCCCGTGGCGTTCAAACACATCATCTTCCTTCTCTTCGATAATCACGATGACGTCACCAGCTTGTCCGCCATGACCTGCCGCATGCCCCTGTCCTCGGAGGGGGATGTAATTGCCTGTCGTTACGCCCGGTGGAACCTTGACGCTCAAGGTGACTTCGCCCATGGCCACACCTTCGCCGTGGCAGTCAAGACATGGTTTTTCCACCACGCTGCCCTGACCCTCACAGTTGCGGCAGGCCGCGATGTTAACGAATTGTCCGAACACCGAGCGTGATACCTGTCGAACCTGACCGGCTCCGCCGCAGACGGAGCACGTGACTCGGCGACTGCCTGAAGCGGCGCCGGTGCCCTGACACGTCTCACACGGGCGTCGTTTGCGCAGCTTGATCTTTTTCGTTACGCCTTCGGCAATTTCCTGTAACGTCAACTTGACACGCACCTCAATGTCGGCTCCACGGTTGGACCGTGAACCCCGCGATCCCCGATCTCCAAAAATATCGCCGAAACCAAAGCCCTGGAAGATGTCCGAAAAGTGCGAAAAGATGTCGTTGATGTCCGTAAACCCTTGTTCGCCCATGCCCCGCAAACCGTCGTGCCCAAAGCGGTCATACTGCGCCCGCTTTTGACCATCGGACAGAACAGCGTACGCCTCGGCGATTTCTTTGAACTTCTCCTCCGCAGACTTGTCCCCCGGGTTTCGATCAGGATGGAACTGCATCGCCAGCTTGCGATAAGCCTTTTTGATGTCCTCCTCGGTTGCATTTCGAGCGACCCCGAGGATTTCGTAGTAGTCACGACGGGTCATGTGGAAAGATTCTTCACCACGTTAATTCGGCTGCAAATATAGAAGGCGGCATGGTTTAAATCAACATGATTCCATCCAGTCTGGTCGGTCCGACGGCCGGTGTCGTCTTGAAATTGCTTTACTTTATTATTGTTTTCTCCTACTTTAGTCACGCTTTCATGGCGTCAGGGGACGTCGCACACGCATAGCCGTCGGAGAATCCATTTTCATGAGCACCTGGTTAGTACAGAAATGCAGACCGTTTGCCCAATTC
The DNA here is from genome assembly GCA_964602985.1 of uncultured Bacteroidota bacterium. Taxonomy (GTDB): domain Bacteria; phylum CLD3; class CLD3; order SB21; family SB21; genus CAYZJB01. The sequence continues at coordinate 35,622 of CAZRTJ010000019.1, read as the reverse complement.
GTTGAGGATATCAAGGCCAAGGGACTGTACGCTTACTTCACTGAACTGGAACAGACCGGGACCTACATCAAGGTCGCCGGAAAACCCCTGATCAACTTCTCGTCGAATGACTATCTGGGCCTGACCCATGATCCACGAGTGCGTGCGGCGGCCATGAAGGCCATCGACCAATACGGCAGTGGCTTGTGTGGATCGCGATACGTGGTCGGAACGACCGTCGAACATGTCCGTCTGGAGGAAAAAATTGCAGAATGGAAGGGCAAGGACGCCTGTATCGTTTTCACGACAGGATACCAGACGCTGCTCGGGACGGTGTCGGCCATTCTGGTCAAGCACGACGATACAGTCGAAGACAACATCGTCCTGGCCATTGACAAGCTGAGTCACGCCTGCATCCTCGACGGCTGCGCGCTGGCCGTCGGTACGCCCCTTACACGCGGCTCCACGCGCATCCTGGATGGACAGATCCGGTACTTTCGCCACAACGATCCCCAGAGTCTCGAAGCAATTGTAGAGTCGAGCACGGCGAAAAAGAAGAACGTCATGATCATCATTGAGGGCGTCTACAGCATGGACGGCGACATTTGCCGCCTGCGGGAGTTCGCGGAAATCGCCGAAAAGTACGACGCCTGCATCGCCCTGGACGACGCGCACGGCACGGGAGTTCTCGGCAAGACCGGCAAGGGCACTCCGGAACATTTTGGTCTGGAGGACAGCGTAGACCTCCTGATGGGCACCTTCAGCAAGGCGCTGGGATGTGTCGGTGGCTTTGTCTGCGGTCAGAAAGAAGTGATTTCCCACATCAAGCACAAAGCACGAAGCTTCATGTTTTCCGCTGCTCCTCCCGTGTCCAATGTGGTTTCCGTCAGCACGATCATCGATATCATCCGTTCCGAGCCCCAACATCTGCAGAATCTGCGTGAAAACGAGAAGTATTTTAAGAGCCGTCTGAAGGAAATGGGGTTTGATTACGGAGAAAGCGAGACACCGATCGTACCGATCATCATCAAGGACACCGAAAAGACGATGCATCTTTCGCAAAAGCTCTTCGAGAATGGAATCCTCATGCTGCCAATGGTCTATCCCGCCGTCGCGCGGGGCCAGGAACGACTGCGGTGCACGATCAGCGCCAAACACACTCGCGAAGATATGGACCGTGCATTGGATGTGATCGGCACAGAAGGACGACGCCTGGGCGTGATACCATAGGCTCGGCCTCGAATTCGTAAGAGCTTCACCCCCCCCAACTTCCTCCGCCACCTCAGCATCAACCAATAGCGCAAGCAGTGTGAGCGAGTCTTGCCAATCCAGGAAGCATGCCTCGGGCGGAATGACCTCCGGGATTCCTTCTTGCACGATGTTTACCTCCGTACCACAGGAGACTTTCGTCAGAGAGATCGTGGTATCGTTGCCAGGACGCGTTTCAACAGAGCAATCTGACCGGCGTGATACAAGTTGTGCTGAGTGACGCCGATGAATTGCGTATACGCAGTGTAGGGAACCCCGACTACGAGCGGGGCGTCCAGTCGTTCGTCCGGAAAGTCCCGCACGGCCTGCCGCAATTTCTTATTCAATAATCTTAGTTCTTGCACCGACTGATGCCAATTCTCCTCGGAGGTTGCCGGACATGAAGGCCAGTCTTCAGCCTCCGTCAGCTGACGTCCATCGCCTTCGAGTCTTCGGAGGACCAGATGATAGTCGCTGCTGAGGTGAAGTACGATTTCCCAGATGCTATGGGCCCCGGCGATGGGATGCATGGCCGCTTGGGTTGCCGACAGGCCGGCCAGCAACTCGAGCACCGAGGGTCCGTGCCACGCCTCGCCTTCCAATGCTCGCCTGATTTGCTCTTCCAGTCGGGAGACTTCAGTGGTCATTTGCTCCTCTCATCTCTCCGCCGGTCAAACGCTGCGGCTAGTCAACGCCCACATTTGATTTTCCTGGCCACACTCTCAGTGATTCTTACAGCGGATTCGGCCGAGTCTTTTCTTCGACAGATCCCAAGCAGAAATCATAACTCTGCTGTATCTTCAGCCAATATTCTGGGATCGTTCGGAAAGCCCTGGACGCAAGGTCATTTCCACATCACGCCAGTTCGACCATTGATCAACTCCGAAAACGTCTTCCTGTATGATGAGAAGATGCCTCCCGCGCATCCAGGCGCAGTGGATCCTTTCATCAATGCTGGTCGAAATAATCAATGGTCGGACTACGGTGTAACGCTCGCCGGGCGACACCGTGGATGGTCCCAGACAAGACGGCTGCTATCATGGAGCCGTCCTCACGAACTCATGGAGTCCAGGAAGTGCTTGTTGGACCTTGTGCCGCGCATTTTGTCCAGCAGGAATTCCATCGCCTCGACCTGGTTTTTGTCGCTGAGGAGTTTGCGGAGAATCCAAACCCTTCCCAGTTCGATCTGACTGAGTAACAGGTCTTCCTTTCGCGTGCCCGAGCGATTGATGTCGATAGCCGGGTATACGCGTCGATCCGCCAGCCGGCGATCGAGGATGATTTCCATGTTGCCCGTGCCTTTGAATTCTTCGAAGATCACCTCGTCCATCCGGCTACCTGTTTCGATCAGGGCCGTGGCGATGATCGTCAGACTTCCGCCCTCTTCGACCTTGCGTGCCGCGCCGAAAAACCGTTTGGGTCGATGAAGCGCATTGCTGTCGACGCCGCCCGACAGGATTTTGCCGCTGTGCGGCACCACCGTGTTGTGGGCGCGGGCCAGTCTCGTGATCGAGTCCAGCAAAATGACCACATCGTGCCCGCATTCGACCATCCGTTTGGCCTTTTCGAGAACAATGTCGGCAACCTGAACGTGGCGCTCGGGTGGCTCATCGAAAGTGGAACTCAGCACCTCCGCCTTGACGGATCGCTCCATATCGGTCACTTCTTCCGGACGCTCATCGATCAGCAGGACGATCATTTTGACTTCCGGATGATTTTCGGTAATGCCGTTGGCGATATTCTTCATCAGGATGGTCTTGCCCGTTCGCGGAGGCGCCACGATCAATCCGCGCTGTCCCTTACCGATCGGCGTCATCAGGTTCATCACGCGCATGGAGTAATTCGTTGCGTCTTTCATTTCGAGATCCAGCCGCTCATTGGGATAAATCGGCGTCAGATTGTCAAAGAGGATTTTGTTTTTCGCCTCTTCCGGATTTTCAAAATTCACCGCTTCGACTTTGAGCAAAGCAAAAAATCTCTCGCTTTCTTTCGGAGGGCGAATCTGCCCGCTGACTACGTCCCCTGTCCGCAGACCAAATTTCTTGATCTGAGACGGGCTGATGTAAATATCATCCGGGCTGGGCAAATAGTTGTAATTGGACGAACGAAGAAATCCATAGCCATCCGGCAGGATTTCCAAAACGCCCTCGCTGAAGATGAAGCCGTCCTGTTTGGTCTGCTCTTCCAGAATCGCGAAGATCAGATCCTGTTTCTTCATTCCGCTGACTCCGAGCAACGACAGATTCTTGGCAATGTCGTTCAACTCGGAAATCTTCATGTTTTTTAGATTGGCCAGGTTTAGCGTGGCGGCTTCTTCCAGGTTCTTCGTCATAAGATCACCATGTGTGCGTGAATTCTTGAGATAGGTCTTACTGCGACTATGTTCAGGCTAGGATTTCAACGTTCACTTCTTGGCAAAGAAGAAACTGATGTTCAGGATTCGCCAGTCAGGAATATTCAGATTGGAATTGTATGCGAGTGCAGATCAGAAGCACTGGCCTAAGATAGGGGGGCCAGTGCTTCTTGTCAACAAGAATTTACTGTGACCGAAGTTTCTGAACCGCCGCGGTCAAGGCCGGAAGCACCTCCAACGCATCGCCTACGATCCCGTAGTCGGCGATCTTGAAGATGGGCGCTTCGGCATCCGAATTGATCGCGACGATGTATTTGGAACTGGACATGCCCGCCAAATGCTGAATCGCCCCGGAAATCCCGCACGCAATGTAGAGATTCGGACTCACGGTCTTGCCTGTCTGGCCGACCTGCTCCTCATGCGGCCGCCACCCGGCATCGACCACCGCTCGTGTAGCGCCATGCGCCGCACCGAGAGCGTCTGCCAGATCGGTGAGCAGGCTCCAGTTCTCCGGGCCCTTCAGTCCTCGTCCGCCCGACACGATGATGTCGGCTTCACTGAGCTCGACTTTCTTTCCGGTCGACACGGCCACTTCGCGGACTTTTGCGCGCGCCGGTTTGAGCGAGACAGACAATTTTTCAACAGATGCGTTCCCGCCCGATTCCTTCACTTTAAAAACGTTGGGGCGCAGTGTAACGACTTGCACAGCCGAGGTGAACGTCAGTTTTTGAAATGCTTTCCCGGAAAAGATCGGACGGGTCACGGTCAGACTCCCGCTGAAATCCACGTGCGTCGCATCGCTGGCCAATCCGGCCTTCAGGCGTGCCGCCAAACGCGCGGACAGATCACGGCCCATCGCTGTCGCGGCGAGGAAGATCGTCTGGGAGCCTTCCTTCTTCACGGCTTCTTCGAGGACCTGGCAGTAGGACTCCGTCGCGTATTGCGTCAAATCTGGGTGATCGGCGACCAAAACCCTGCCGGCGCCGTATTTTCCCAGTTCGGCGCAGAGTCCCTCCACTCCATGTCCGACGACCAACGCGGTGACGGAGGCGCCCATCTTCGCCGCAACCTCATGCGCCGCAGACACAGCTTCCCATGCCGCCTTCTTGAAAACTCCACTGCGCTGTTCTGCAAATACAAGTATGGATGATGACATAGGACGATTTCCTTCTTAAATAACTTTGGCTTCTTCGTGCAATGCGCGAACCAGTTCCGGCACGGCATCGGCTCCCTTGCCCACGATGCGTCCCGTGGGGCGCGGGGGAGGCAACTCGATTGCCGTTACCTGAAGGGTCGACGGAGAAACGACCGGCTCTTTCTTCTCCAATGGCTTCTTCTTGGCCGCCATGATGCCTTTGATATTGGCAAGGCGCGGTTCGTTGAGGCCTTTCTGTGTGCCAATCACGGCTGGAAGACTGGTTTCGACGACTTCCGTGCCGCCCTCGATCTCCCGTACGGCCACCGCCTGTTTGCCGTCCGCCTGGATATCCAGTTTCACGACGACAGTCACGCAGGGAAGATCCAGATATTCCGCAACGGTTTGCGCCATCTGCCCGCTATCTTCGTCGATGGCCTGCTTCCCGAACAAAACCATGTCATAGGACATTGTCTTGATTTGCTCGGCGAGGGCATGTCCGACGTCGCCAGCAAAATTCTCTGAGCGCAACAGCACGGCCTTGTCGGCTCCCATGGCAAGCGCTTTTCGGAGATCGGATTCCGCGCGATCTGTCCCCAGCGTCAGGATAGTGACTTCGCCGCCGAACTTTTCCTTCAGGCGAAGGCCCTCCTCAATCGCAAATTCATCATGCGGATTGATCACAAAATTGACCGAAGACAAGTCAATGGATTTTCCATCGCTTCCCAGGGTAACCCGCGTCTCCGAATCAGGCACCTGTTTCATGCATACGACGATATTCATACGGTCTCCTGAAAATCATTCTTAGAACCGGCGGAGGGTGTCGTCCGCCGAAAGCGCCCGATTATAGCAAGAACGAAACTGCAATTCAAATAAATTTCAACCCAAGTAGTGCCGCAGAACGGCGCTCCGCGATGTATGTCGCAGTCGTCGAATCGCCTTTTCTTTGATCTGGCGGACCCTTTCGCGAGTCAGGTTGAACATCGACCCGATCTCTTCGAGCGTCAACGGATGGTCGTTGTCCAGGCCAAAGTAGAGTCGGATCACTTCAGATTCGCGCGGAGTCAGTGTATCGAGGGCCCGTTGGATTTCGATGCGCAGGGATTCTTCCATCAACTCCTTGTCCGGTGGGGCCTGATCTTCGTTTTCCAGAACATCGATGAGGGTATTGTCGTCGCTGTCATTGATGGGCTCGTCCATGGATACGTGCCGGCCGGACATCTGCAGTGTATTCGTAACCTCGTCCTCACTGATCTCCAGTTGATCGGCAATTTCTTCGGAACTGGGTTCACGTTCAAACTCCTGTTCGAGGTCAGAAAAAATCTTCCCGATCTTGGATAGGGTACCGATCTTGTTCAGCGGCAGACGTACGACGCGCGACTGTTCGGCCAGCGCCTGCAGGATGGACTGACGAATCCACCACACGGCATAGGAAATAAACTTGAATCCACGGGTTTCATCGAAACGCTTGGCGGCCTTGATCAAGCCGATGTTTCCTTCGTTGATCAGGTCATTCAGCGACAACCCTTGATTCTGATACTGCTTGGCGACGCTGACCACGAAACGCAGATTGGCCTTGGTCAGGTGTTCGAGTGCGGCCTCGTCCCCTTCTTTGATGCGCTGCGCCAGGGAAATTTCTTCCTCTGGAGTCAGCAGGGGAACCGCACCGATTTCCTGCAGATACTTGTCGATCAGGTCGTTGCTACGGTCTACATACTGCGCCATGCGAGAGACCTTTCAGATTCCATCGGACGGCTGGATCGTACACGTTGTCGCAAGGTCATCCGGGAAACTCCTTCCTATCGATCCACGCGATCGACAATGCCGATGATCGTTGCGTCCGTCGGGGCCTTGATGCCAAGCGGGATCGGAGCCTCTCCGGACGTGACATAGTAGACAATTTCGTTCGGTTGGCCCGCACCGATCGAGTCGGTCGCGACGATCGGCAGGCCCACGGGTTGCATGTCCGACCGAATCGGCTGAAGGATCTGCAATCTTTGTCCTTCCAGACTGGGGTGTTTGCGGGTCGCCCAAACCGTACCGATGATCTTCGCAACATTCATACCGTCTCCAGTCGGTCAACGATGGCCATGATGACAGCGTCCACCGGGCGATTCTCTGTCGTACTGGTCTGTCGCGCCGAACTCCCTGTGCAATACAAGACGATCTCGCCGACACCGGCTCCCACGGAATCCGCCGCAACGACGTACGTATCCTTCTCACGATATTCCAAGTCGACACTCCGAACGATCAGCAATTTTATCCCCGTCAGTTTCTCGTCTTTTCGAGTAGCCCAGACATTGCCGACGACTTTTCCAAGAACCAAAGAATCTCCTACAGTAATTGAATTTGCCCCTGAGACCATGGGAGACGAGAGACACGAGCCGATTGTTCCCACAATTCGTCAGAAGAGTGCGCCTGCCGGGAATCTGCGTAACCAACGTCGACTTCGGCTTTGATCTTGCGAAGATCGGATTCGGCCTGCATCAATATCTGAGACCATGTTCGTTGAACCCAACGCTCCGCATGCTTGTGGTCGCACTCGACCAGGATGGCCACAAATGTCTGAACGCCCATCCTCCCGACGTCGTCGACGGCGCGAATCGAATGTCTAAAAATCTCGTCGATTTTATCAAGAACGAAATTGCCCTCATACTCTCTCGGCCAGCGAATCTCCCAGCGGACGAGCGTGAATTGAGTTTGAAAACGCTGGGTCCGGCTGATTTCTTTTTGAAGACGATGGTCGATCCGTCGTTTGTCATACCCCGCGACGGGCTGGACAGTGGAAGGTCCAGGAGACGTTTGCCGGGTTTGTTCCAACATCAGAAACGCCGAGGAGGCAAGAAACTTGATGGCTTCGTGATCGATAGGCGGAAGCGATTCGACTCCGGCGCCAAAACACCGAAGGAAGCCCCATTCCTCCCCTCCGGCCTGGATGGAGACCACCCAGTTCTTCTCGGCGTCGACATTTCCTTGGGACGCACAGAGTTCCGCTTCATCTCCGGTGCCGGTCCATGCCCACACTTCGATGCCGTCGAGTGTCGTCGCTTCACGGACTGCTTCCAGCAAACGACGCGCAACAACCCGCTCGGACGCGGGTCGACTCTGCCGTACGAAAGAACCCAGCACACCCATCCACCGCTTCAACACGTTCTTGGTAAAGACGGCGTCTACCGTCTGAATGCTGTGCAGAATCAGATCGACGAACGGCTTGACTCTCGACGTCTCTGCATCCCAATTTGGTTTGTCGGCGTAATCGGCTCCGACAAATCCCAGAACGGAAGTTCTCTTTACGACTGGATACAGCAAAACATTTCCGGGGGGCACCGGACCCGTGTACCAGAAGAGGTCGGAAATGTTCTCGCGGATTTGTACAGAGTGGGAGTGCACCAAAGAGCGAACCATCGTGTGATCGGCACGCACACGTTCCTCGGTACGGAAGGTGTGCTGGGTGGAGCGAAACGACTGCAGAACCAATTCGTCTGCGTCATGGCTGATCAAATACAAAAAAACGCTTCGGGCCTGCAGCGATCCGTGCATCACCTCGAGGATGGCATCCGCCAGTTGATTGAAGATCAGGGACGCCTGTGTGTCGTCCACGATGCGGTACGGATCGGGCCAGGATTCTTTGCGGCCAAACACGGGGGCCTCGGTGGGCGTGGTGACGATCTCCGCTTCCTTGCCGACCGACACGACGCGCCTCCGAAGGAAGGGCACCGACGCGATGAACATGCCGGCGAGCCAGAGGAAAGTCCATTCTGGAAAGAAATACTGGAGAACAATGGCGGAAATCGCGAGACCTAATACGGCAAGGGAATAACGATCGATGGTGGACATATCCGATCCAATCAGGACTGGGCGAACTTAGACAGATCACCCGTGAAAGTCAAGAAACGGCGATCCGGCGCGCCTCCGCGAGCAACCAAGCCAGCCGAATATTCTCCGCATGTCCCGTGCCTCGGGCTCGGATGTGACACAAGGGTCGAACCCCCATCAGGGACAGATCGCCGATCAAATCCAGGATTTTGTGTCGCGCCGCTTCGGCTTCAAATCGTGGCGGTTCGACGGAATGAATCCTTCGCCCGGCGACCCGCCAACATCGGACCAACGCGTCGTCGGGCTGCCATTCGGCATCGTCTATCAGGAATCCAGAATGCACATCGAAACCCGGCAACTTGGAATGACCCGCATATTGGCTTGTCCAGGCGAATGTGCGCGCGTCCGCGATGTCGGATGGTTCACGACCCCATTCATACGTTGCAGTTTCCTCGCTCCCATCCGGATGGATCAAAGTATAATCGACTCGAAATTGATCAGATGGGTTTATCTCAAACGTTGCCCGGCCAGCTTGCCACATCAGCGGACGTTCGATCGGAATCCAATCCATGTCGGGGTTGCGAAAGATTCGAAGCGCATCCAGAAAGTCCCGGGCACTCCCGTCCAGGATGGGCAATTCCTCCGCATCCATGCGTATGTGGACATCCGGGATGCCCAGCAGCCAGAGAGCCGCCAGCAGATGCTCCGGCGTCTGGATTCGTGTGCCGTTTTCGTGAAGGATCGTTCGCCTCGGAGTTTCGGAGACAGTATGCAAACTGGCGGAGACGCGACGATCCAGATCCGTCCGGAAAAACACGATTCCACCGCGGTCTTTCGGAATACACTCGACATGCACGGCTTGACCGGTGAACAATCCACGACCTGTGAAGACTGGATTCATGCGCGGAATATGAATACGACACGGATGGAAACAAATGTTTTTGTGAGTGAGGTATGTCGCTGAAATCTCTTCACTTACAGTTTTTTCATCGTTGACACACGGATAATTTTTTCTTAGTTTGCGCCGCATGAAGAACAAGTCGACCATTTTCCTGCTGTTGCTCTTGGGCATGTGTTTCGTGGGCGCACTTGTTGTGTTCGTGATCAGCGTGGCCGATTTGGATTTTTCCGTGCGAGACCATGTTGCGTTGATAGAGGTCGAAGGCACACTGGAGGACAGTCGGGATGTCGTACGACAATTGAAGAAATACCGGGACGACGGATCGGTTTGCGCGATCGTCATGCGGGTGGAAAGCCCGGGTGGAGGAATCACCCCTTCGCAGGAAATTTATGAGATGGCGAAGAATGTGCGTGAGTCCGGCAAACCTCTGGTCGTCAGCATGGGCAGCGTTGCGGCCTCCGGAGGGTATTACATATCCTGCGCGGCGGACACGATCGTGGCCAATCCCGGAACGATCACCGGCAGCATCGGAGTGATCATTCAGTATCCCAATGTCGATCAACTCCTCGACAAACTGGGGGTGAAGTTCACGACAATCAAAAGCGGAAAGTTCAAAGACGCGATCAGTCCGTATCGCGACATGACGGCAGAAGAGTCGGAATTCATGCAGAATTTCATTCAAGACGCATACGGTCAATTCCTGTCGGTCGTCGTTCAGGAGCGCGGACTCGACTCTTCGAAGTTCGAAGAATGGGCCGAAGGAAAGATCTTCACAGGTCAGCAGGCGCAGCGACTCGGTCTGGTGGACGTGTTGGGCACGTACGACGATGCGATCCAGATGGCATGGAAGGCCGCCGGTCAGACGGGAGAACCTCGAACCGTGAGGGAACGCAAACGCCGGCCGACATTTTTTGAAACCGTGTTTGATGAAGATGCGCAGGTTGCCATCCAGTCCCTCTTTCCCCAGTACCAGAGCTACCCCGTGGCGCGCTACAAGTACGGTTTTTGACGTGAACGTAACGAAAGCAGAAATTATCCAGCAAATCAGCGACGCGATCGGTCTCACCCGGCTGGAGACGGAGGCCGTGGTCAATGCGTTCATCGTCGTGATCAATGAGTCCCTTAAGAAAGGTCAGGAGGTCGAAATCCGTGGGCTGGGCAGTTTTCGTATTGTCGAACGCGAACCCAGGCTCGCACGAAATCCCCGGACAGGCGAAAAGATCCAGTTGCCGAAGCGTCGCGTCCCTCAGTTTCGACCGTCCAAAGACTTGCGCAAATCTGTCAACGATCACACTGAATAACCCAGCGATGGAAAGGAGGAAACCTCATGCCGTGCGGCCGAAAGCGTAAGCGTCGGAAAATGGCGACGCACAAGCGAAAGAAGCGCTTGCGACGGGATCGTCATAAAAAGAAAAATCGTTAACCGGTCTTTCTAGATAAAACCTCGTTTTCGAACGAGGTTTTGTTTTTATGCGCAATCTCAAAATCCTGATCGAATACGATGGAACGAATTTTTCCGGGTGGCAATATCAACCGCATGCCCGGACCGTCCAGGGCTCTCTGCAGGAAGCCGTGTTTCAAATCACGCGGGAATCCGTGACGGTCGAAGGCGCGGGGCGCACGGACGCCGGCGTCCACGCCTCCGGGCAGGTCGGGAATTTCCGCATCGCCAAGGCGATCGATCTGGGGGACCTGGTGAAGGGTCTGAATGCCGTCCTTCCGCCGGACCTTCGTATTCTCGGCGTAGAGAACGTACCCGACGAATTCCATGCGCGATTCTCCGCCCGGGAACGACGATACCGGTATACGATTTCCCGTCGACCCACAGCTCTGCGGCGAGCGACCGAATGGCATTATCCGCACGCGCTTGATGTGGACCGGATGCAGTCTGCATGTGCATCGATCCTGGGGGAACATAATTTCCGTTCGTTCTGTCTGTCAGTAGCGGAGGTTACGCATTATCGATGTGAGGTTCGATTTGCGCAATGGACACAGGAGGGAGATCGACTCTTCTTCGACATTGGCGCCAACCGCTTTCTTCACACCATGGTTCGGTGTTTGGTTGGCACATTCCTCCAGATCGGACGTCGAAAATGGCCGCCCGAAGAACTCGAGCGAATCCTCCAGTTGGAGGATCGCAAACAGGCCGGATTTACTGCCCCTGCACACGGGCTCTGTCTGCGAGAAGTCTTGTATGGTAGCGCTTAAGGCCGGTCGTTGAGGGACCAATCGTACTCGAGGTACTCCACCGAAAGCCCCTTCAGCTGAGCCGAATTGAAATACGATTGGACGAAGTCCACCACCGAGCCTTTGGCTCTGACAAAATCCGCGCGATACCAATCGAAGATCCTGCTGAGATAGAGTTTCTGCTCCTGCGGATCGACACGAACCTTCTGTGGATTGTGGATGAAAAATCTCGTTTGTGAATCGATCGCTCCCCAAACAGTCGAGCCGACATAGGCGCGGTTTGACAGCAATGGACAGCCCACGGCAGAACAGACGAGAACAAAATGCAGTCTGGCATCGCCAAATTCCCGAAGCAAGATCTGCTTTTCGATTTCGTTGAGACTCCGCAGTTGCCCCGCCACGTTATGGATTTTCTCCTCAAAGAAGGTTTGGTCACCGGAGGGATAGATGGATTTTGTCGGATATCGCTTGAGGACGCCCGCGATCGCCGAAGCGTTGTAGGCGTTGATCCAAAACGCGAGCCTCTCCGACGGCTTCCACGCCTCCGGACGAGCCGCGGCCAACTGTGTCTGATAGCCTAGAAATTCGGATTTGTCGGACGAGCTGAAGGCCTTGTAGTTCACCAGACCGCGTGAATCCACGTTTTTCTGCAACAAGCGATCCCAAGCCGAGTGATCAAACTGCTGGGCGGATGCAGACGTTCCAACTAATAATAGACAAAGTAAATACGGATAAAGTGAGATGGTCGTACCGAAGCCACGGAGGCGATTCGTGCTGATACCGTGGGAGGTTGTGTCTGGCATAGTAATTGTTGTTTATTGATGTGAATGCCGACGATTCGGCAAATGTTCATTCAAAAACAACGATTTAGGGAATATTTTATTTCAGTTTTCTGAAATATATTTTCTGATATCTGAAAATTCTCCTGGTTTACAGGGTTTAGGGTTAAATTGATCTTGTTGGTCAATTTGAAACGTTGCAGCGATTCGGGGTTCTGCAACGTTTTTTATTTTCCTACGTCCTGACCCTTGCAAACACGAAAACGCTCAACATCCCAAAGACCACATTCCCCGCCCACGCCGCCGAGATAGGGTCCACGGACTTGCTGTAACCAAAATATCGGCCCATCTGAATGACGATCCAGTACGAAAAGCAGATCACGAGGGTCAGGAAGATGTTCATGCCGGCGCCGCTCTTCTTGCGCGAGGCCGCGATCGGACTTCCAAAAAGAACCATGATCAAACAGGTCAGTGGGTAGGAAAATTTCAGATGATAGTCGACCTCCCAGCGTTCGGTACGGGCGCCGCTTCTCTTGAGTTTTTCGATAAATTCAGCCAGTTCGGCAACATTCATTTCGTCCGGTTTCTTATCGCGCTTCATGATATCATCGGGAGTGAAGAAGAGAGCCGTCTCGGAGTGCCTTGCAAAAGACTCAAATCGCTCCGTTCCGTCTTCAAATGTGCGGATGGCGCCATTCAGAAACATCCACGATGCGCTTGCGGAATCCCATCGTGCTTCACGCGCGTCAATCCGTCGCTTCATCCGAATGCCAAAGTTTTCCTGAACGGAGATGTTCGTCGCGGCAAGATTCTTCGCATCAAATCGCTCGATCATGACCTTCATGCCGGCAGGATCGTACAGACGGATGTCCCGTCCGATCGCGCGCCGTGTGGCGCTGACCCGATCGACGTATTCCTGCCAGATCGTCGATTTCTTCGCGTTGGCATCGGGCACGACGGCCTCACTCACCCAGAAGTTACACCCGCAGAGGAGGGCGGCGGCCACCAGGACGAGACTGAGCGTGCGGTAAATACTAACCCCTGAGGCCTTGATGGCGGTCAATTCGTTGAAACGAGCCAGTCCGCCGATTGCAAACAAACTGGCCAGCAGGACATCCACCGGCAGTGTCAATGCGATGATGTGCGGTATGAAATTCAGATAGTACTCGAGGATGATGGCGTTGGGCACTTTGCGGTCGATGAACTTGTCTGTGTTTTCGACGTAATTGACCGCCACAAAGATGGTCACCATCGCGAGGAGGGAAAACAACAGGACGGAAAGGAATTTTTTCAGGACGTAGCGATCCAGAATCGACAGGGGACTCATGTCAGTCGGCCAATTCGAAATCCAATTCGTGCTTTTCACGGTTGGCGCGCATCACACGCACACGTACGCTGTCTCCCAGACGGAAGGACCGGCGGCGGCGCTTCCCCAGCAGTTGGTAACGCTTCTCGTCGTACATGTAGTAATCGTCTTCCATGTTGCGCACGGCAATCATTCCCTCGATCAGAAATTCTTCAATCTCCACAAATAATCCAAACGCCGTCACTCCCGATACAACGCCGGGATATACGGCGCCAATGTGATCCTCCATGAATTCCACCTGCTTGACCTTGATGGAGTCCCGCTCGGCTTCGGTGGCAACCCGCTCGCGCTCGGAGCAGTGGCGACCCGCCTTGGGAAGATACTCCTTCCACCACGCAAGGCGCTTGCCGCTCATGCCGTCGGAATATTCCTTCAGGAGTCGATGAACGATCAAGTCCGGATAGCGACGGATCGGGGATGTGAAATGCGAATAGAACAAAAAGCCCAAACCAAAATGACCAATGTTCTTGTGCGAATATTCTGCTTTCGCCATCGCGCGAATGGCGACTTTTTCGATGAGCAGATCTTCCTTGTGGCCTTTGACGAACGCGATCAGTTTCTGGATGTGTTGAGGGCGAATCTTCTCTCGGTCGCGCGGCACGGTATGGGGATATCCGAGAATGGCCAGCAGGTGCAGGAATTTCTCCAACTTCTCGCTGACCGGCTTATCGTGTACGCGGTACAGGAAAGGATGATCTTTTTGTCCGATATGAAGCGCGGCGGTTTGATTGGCCAGCAACATGAATTCTTCGATCAATCGATGGCTGTCGAGTCGATCCTTGCGGGTGCATTCGATCGGACGGCCTTCGTCATCAAGTCGGAACTTCGATTCCGGTGTGTCAAAATCAATGCTTCCCTCCTTGAGTCGCTTCTGGGTCAGCTTTCGGGCGAGAGCATTCATACTCCCCAGTAGATCGGCATATGGATCGCTTTTTCCACCCAGAATTTCCTGAACCTCTTCGTAGGTGTATCGCCGTTGGCTGTGTATGACCGTCTCTTCAATATCGTAGTCCACCACGTTCCCGTGCGCATCCAGTTCCATCAGGATGGAGTAGGTCAGCCGATCTTCATGCGGCACCAGACTGCACAGTTGGTTGGACAGCCGCTCGGGCAGCATGGGAATCACGCGATCGACCAGGTAGGTGCTCGTTCCCCGCTTGAAGGCCTCCTGGTCAATCGCCCCGCGCTCCGGCACGTAGTAACTGACGTCGGCGATGTGCACACCCAGCAACCAATGTCCCTCCGGAAGTGGCTGGAGGGAAATCGCATCGTCAAAGTCTTTGGCATCAAACGGATCAATCGTGATGATGTCGGAATTTCGCAAATCCAAACGCCGTTGGATTTCGGAGTGCGGAATGGTTGTCGGGTGGTCTTCCGATTCTCTTTCGACATTGGCAGGAAATTGCCACCAGATGTCGTGCGCTTTGACGACGGACATGACGTCGACGCCCTTTTCATGCGGAAAACCCAGCACTTCAATCACACGGCCTTCCGGGTACTGGTATTCATCCTCCCAGGACTCCAGTTCCACCACGACTTTTTGACCTTCTTGCGCGCCCTGCAGGTGAGGTGCATCCACGTAGATGTCCCGACGAAATTTCTTATCGTCCGGCACCACGACGTGCATGTTTCGCCTCCGTGCGAGCGTTCCGACGATCTTCGTCTGGCCGCGCTCGGCGACGGCGAGGATTTCCGCCTCGGCGCGCTGTCCGGTTTGACGCTTTCGGAGCACCGGTACGATGATCACCTGATCTCCGTGCATGGCGGTTTTCAAACGAGACGGAGAGACGAAAAAGTCTTCGTCGTATCCTTCGACCGCGACAAATCCCTCCCCCGCGCGATTCAACGAGAGACGGCCCGTCAGGTGATTCGCACGGTACACATGATGTTTGCCTTTGCGGTGAAGGATGCCCTTGATCGTCCAGTCGTTGAGGAGGGTGTGGATGAATTCGCGATCGTCTTCCGCTTCCACTCGAAGATCTTTGAAAAGATCCCTCGGTTGCAGAGGCCGACCGACGTGTGCCTGGAAGTATTCGAGGAGTTGCTTTTCGAGCGCCGCGTTCATTGTGTTCCCGGTCGTTTAAAGATGACTGAAAAAATGCTGCGATCGGCTTCGTCAAATACCCATCGCCACCCTATATAGAGATAGCTCAACAAAAAGACAATGAACAAAACAATCTCTGCCGGCAGTCCCCACGGCTGAAAACGAATCAAGGACTCAAACACCAGCAAATAGACCGCCGCCATCGCGACGGCGCGCCACATGTCTTTCCGGATTGGCCGGATCAGTATTTTCACATACAGTTGTCCGATCTGGAGACTCGCCGTGACCACGCTGGCCGCCAAACAACCCATGCCAGCCCCCACAATCCCGTACGACGGCACCCACAGCACGTCGCACACGAGGTTGACGAGAACGAACGTGATGTTGTTCGCGAGATTCAGATACGGAAATCCGGACATGATTAGTACGGGTTCGATCGAGGAGGAGATGGTATGCAGCATGATGCCGGCACACGCCAGGGTCAGCGCTGTCGTGCCGTACACGAAGGCTTCGCCATACAAACCGAGCAACAGGTGACCAAAGACCATCGACAACGCAACAAAACCGGCGCTCAGAAAGAGGCTGGCGCGGATGACCGAAGCGTAGATTTTTTCCAAAGACGCATAATTCCTGGTAATCCGCATTTCCACAACCATCGGCATCATGATGGGGTCCACGGCCTGCGGAATGTTCCGCATCGTGTTGGCGATATTGATGATCACCTGAAACACGGCGACCTGCGACGCCGTCGAGAGCACACTCAACACGATGATGTCGATTTTGAGGATGACGATCGAGAGAAAATCTGCGAAGGTCACCGGCAGTCCGAAATGCAGCACGTGTTTCCATTCCTGCCAGCGCGGCGCTAACCGAAAGACTTTGCCGATTTCGAAATACCGTCGATACACGAAGATCGAAACGATGCCGCCAATCGCAAATCCGATTGATTTGGCGGCCACGGGAGCGGAGTGAAGTCCTGTCAACAGAAAGATCGCAAGGATCGCAATCAGATCGACCAAGGGCTCAACCCCGTTGCGGACGAATACCCAGAGCTTCATGATTTTCAGACCTCGCGTGGCGCTGAGAAAGATCGTGGTCATGCAGTAAAACGGCGCCGCCCACGAGAGAATTCGCAGATACTCGCCAACGGGCGGCTTGCCGATCGCAGCGGCAATGTCATCGCCAAACAAATGAAAAAATCCCACCAGCCCCAAACTCAGCATCCACACGAGGATCAGGTACGCCGCCACCCCGCGATAGTGTTCGTCATCGCCATGCGCTTTGCTCTTTGCTACAAAATCAATAATCAATCGGTGCGCGCCAAAATAACAGATCAGGAAGGACAAATTAATGATGAGCCACGTCGTACTGAAATATCCGAACGTTTCGGCCCCCATCCAGCGGGTGGCGAAGAGATCAAACGCGAAATGAGAAAGCTTTCCGAGATTACCGATCAGATTGATAAACGCGCCGCGGGCCACCGTGCGCGCGTCGTGGTGTTCAGCGGTCATGGGTGGAATCAGAGGCTCTGCGAATAGGCAACGGTTAAGTCCTCAACGTCCAATTTCTTTTCTCCCGTCTGCTGAAGTCTCCGCACAGTCTCGTCCATCCACGACGCACTCAGACCATTGGCCGCGGTCACGCTGTAAAGCCAGCGCTCTTCGAAAGGATGAACGACCTGGTCGGAAAGAGCCAGCCGAATGCCGTCCTGGACAAAACATCGCGCGATTTCCGGAGACGAAAACACGGGCGGCTCGTCCACGATGTGTTTGTTTTCGAGGATATCACGGATTGCCTGTTCGCAGAATTCTCTTTCAAAACCCAGCCTCTTTCCGACGTGCATCATCAACGAGGCCTCGGCGTCCGAAATTGTCCCGTCCTTCCGGATCAACAGGAGCAGACCCCTGAAATATTGGCTGGCATCGAGAACGGTAATGTTCATAGCTTCTTCCTACCTGGAGCGACGTGAAAGTACGGTGGTGAGACCGCGCACGGTTTGACAGACCTGGGCCGAAAGCCCGCTTTGCTCCATCCGAGCCAGCACAACCTCCGAACGCAGTCGCAGTTTTCGATAACAACTTGCCCGCTGATCCCATCCTTCCGGACGTTTTTCGTATACCACGTCGGTCACGTACACGAAATCATCCTCATAGTCAAGGACACAGGTGAAGATTCGCGTCTCGTCGCTCTTGACCGGGATGATTCTGTCTGCCCCCACCACCGCGTGCGATGTGTCGCGAAAGGAGAAAATGGCTCTCCCCTGCCGTGGTAACGATCCGGCAATGTCGTCCAAAAGGACTTGCAGTTCATCCATACTCTCCAGGTGAGCCAGCGTGTCACCACAGCAGACAATCAGTTCCGGTTCTTCCGCAAGGCGCCGAAACCCTCGAATGTCTTCACAATGGGTCCGAATGTCATACTCTCGTCCGCGGGCACGCAATTCATCGAGCAAGTGCGAATTGAAATCCACCGCGATCACGCGAAAACCTCTTTCAGCAAGCGGAATGCTTTGAATTCCGTGGCCGGCGCCCAAATCCACTGCAATCCCCGTGGAACATGGTTTGACATCGTGGTCGGAAAGAAAATTCCTGAATTCGCCTGCCCGCATTTGGAAATCACCCGACATCCACGCGTAGACTCGCGCCAAGTGCAGGTCATAATGCTCTTTGGCGGAAACAAAGCGTGCAGTCATGCTACCTCGTCACGGCGATCTTGATGGTCCGCGTGACCGACGCTCCGGACGCAAATGTCGCGTGAACCTTGGCGAAGTAGACTCCGCTTTGAATCCTGCGCGTGGACCACGTGACTTCGTTGTCGGCCAACGCGAGGCCCGGACCGGAGAGTGTTTCCACATGATGACCGGCGATATCAAAAATATGAATCCGAATTTCGGCCGACTCTGACAGATAATAGCGAATCGTCGTCGCGTCCCCCCGAACCGGATTGGGGTAATTGTACACACGTTTGGCGGGCATCAGACTTGTGGAAGTGGAAACCGGCGTGAGCGTCTCGTGATTGGACGATGTGTTTGCGACGTCTCCCAGCGCTTTTCCCCACTTCACATATTGCGCGCGATACGTGCCGCTCAAATCCCAGACCGAAACGAACCCGTTTTCCGAAACCGCCGCCAATTCGATGTCTCCGTCCTTGTCCAGGTCGGCGACCAGGGGTGTGCTGAGGATGCCGGATCCGAGGGACAACGGAAACCCTGAGACCGGCGTGCCGTTTCGCGAAAAGGCAAATACACGACCATCCGGAGCGCCCACGATCAGCTCAACCTGCTGATCGTCATCAATGTCCGCCAGAAGAACGGATGACATCAAGTCGCCGGCGGGCCGGCGGGGATCCAGCGTCACTGGAAAATTTGTCTGAAGACTGCCGTTGTGATTGAATACATGCACCCGGTTCGATCCTCCGACGGCAATCTCCAATTGCCCATCTTCGTCCATATCCCCGGTCGAAAGCGGCGACCGGACGGGTTGTTCCAATTCGATCGGAAATTGACCAAAGGAACCAACGGCGTACTGGATTTCGTCTCCGCTGACGACGAGCAGATCGGATCCGTTCACGCCGTCGAAATTACCGACGAGTGGACTCAGATTGCGTTCGTTTGCCTGCCCTGACACCAGCGTTTGCACCGACCCGGTGAGCGCCGCATAGAGTCCCGTTGACGTCTCCGTCTGAAAGGCAATCGTGTCGGATCCGATCCAGGCCAGCCCCGTGACAAGCGATCCCAGCATGGCCTCCGATACGATTTGACCCGTAGCGTTCAGCGCCGTGATGCGTCCGGCGGAATTGCCAAAGACAATCTGCCGGGATGGCGTGACCAGCGGCGACGTCGTAATCGCGGCGCCGGATGCGTAGGTGAAAAGCGTATCGGCAAATGTATCCAGGTCGGCATCCGTTGATTTCCAGGCGGTCATTCGTCCGCTCTTGTCGCCCGCGATCACATCCAACTTCCCATCGCTGTCCAAGTCCGCCAGTGCAGGCGAGACATAACAGGAGTCATTCATCACTGCAAACAACGCCACCGGATGGATCGTGGAATCTCCTCCCAGACCGTATTCAACGGCGGTTGCGCCGTTGCTAAACAAGGAGGCGCCGTCCGATGTCCAGGCATAAATCCGGCCGCTTTGTCCCACTGCAATCAACTCATCGCGACCGTCTCCCGCGATGTCTCCGGCGGTCAGGGAGTTGTGACCAAATGTATCGCCGGTAAATCTCGGAAATCCTCTCTGCAATAAGTCATTTCGCACCGACATTCGCATGACCTTCTGACGTCGGCTGATATCCACGATGCGGATGCCCGACCGGACGCCATCGTTCCCATGGGAATTGGGGATGCTCGTGAAGCCGAAGAATACGGAGTCGGAGCGATTGAACCGTTTGAACAAGTCATTGTCCTGAAAAAAGAAATCCGAGTCATTCCCCGCATCGATCACCGAAAAAGGACCCACAACAAACCGGTATCCGATCTCCTGACTGCCGGAGCCTTCCACGACTCGCACGCCTCGTCTGCGAAGATCGGCGTTGATGGAACCGTCGCTCTGTTTTTCGCGAATGATTCGTTCATCGATGTGCCAGATGAGCAGGCCGGTACCCGGCAGTCCGGCATCGTATTCATCGACCCGGGTGATCACTCCCGTTTCGATGGAACGATCGGCTCCGGCGGCATACAGTGTGTCGGATCGCACCTCTCCCGTCGATGCGTTGCTGTCGCGAATGGCGCGCACGAGCAAGTAGGGCGACAACGCATTGTCGATCACGTCCCGCTGGCGATTTTCGACAAGAAAATACTCCTCGCTGGAGATCGGCAATTTCAGAATCAAACTTTTGCCAAAGGTCTTCTTGCTCGGAACGTCCATCAGCGTCGTGTCTCTGACCACGAGCGGATCCGCCCATCCCATGAAGATCTTCGTCCACGGATCGGGCTCTACGGGGATCAATCCGTCGCCGTTCACCGCTCCCTGGTCGGTCAGGCCGAACACGCCGATCGCCGTCGTACCGGTAGCCGTGTTGAATAAGTCCGGCATCCCCAGTTGACTGGCGAAATTGGATGCCAGGATGCCGGTCAGACCGATTTCCGTAAACACCTGGAAGCCGAACGTATCGAACACCTCCTGGCTTTCGGTCTCGGGGACGAGGACCCCGCCCGCAACGAAATTTGATCCGCCGTTGACGGGGACACCCTCGTACGTCGGATCGTTCTTCCAGCGTCGCAACAGATCGAGATTGACAAATCGGGACGCGACGTCGTTGGGTGTCGGATCGGCGGCGCTGAAATCCTGACCGGCTCCTGCGTGAAAGATCACCACATAGTCGTACGTCGAAAAATCAATGGTATCCGTCGAATCGGCGACGCGGACCGCGTCAGAGAACAGCTCCGCCAACCGCAGGTCCCGTTGTTCTTGCGAAATGAACCGATCTCCGTAGTAACTCATTCTGCGGCCCAGCGTGTAGGCGTCATTCAGGCCATCGGGTTTGACCGTGTACTGAATGTGAAGATTGCTGTCAGACGCGTCCAAGAAATAGTTGCGCAATGCGAGCATCTGATCTTCGAAATACCGGCGGTTGTGCGGGAGCGGATCGAGACTGCGGACGCTGTCAAAGGGATCGTCTTCCGGAAGCAGAAGAAATTGACCGTTGCCTGTCGTCTGGGCATCGTCCACGTCTTCCTTCTGGAATTGCACCCGGAGCGCCAGGACACGGGGATTGGTCGGAACGGCCGCAGACCGAAACTCTGACGACGTCAGGCGTTTGGACAGAGATTGCGCGCGGATCTCCCGAGGCACAAAGACACTCACGAGAACCATCGTCGTATAACAAAAAAGCCGAATCCCCGGGGGGAATACGGCTTGTCGAGGAATCAATGTTTCAGTCCAATCAGAAATTCAAACCAATGCTGTAAAATTGTGAACCGTCGCGCGGATTAAACCGTCCTTTGAGCTTGGTCGAATACGCAAAGTCGACGCGGACCAAAGAGTATCGAATGCCGGCTCCAAATGTCAGATCGTATAAGTCGCCCGCAACGTCCAGAGCCGTTCCGCTGCGCAGGGACACGAAATCGGCATACATGTATTCTGCACCAAAGTTATGGCCAAGCCGGTGCCAGCCGTTGTCTGTCCATGTTGAGTAGAGTGCCGTACCCAAATTGTCGCTGCCCTTCCGGCCGCCCTTGACGATCAGACGGTTGATTTCGTACGTCGCGGCGACGTTGTGGGTTTGCGACTGATAGACAGGGTAGGTGACTCCCACACGGAGATTCGTGGGGAGGACATCGGCCTGCGATTCGTCGATATACGCGATCTTCGGACCGATATTCGCAACACTCGCCCCGAATGTGAGATCCGGGATGAACAGGTTCTTCTTCATCACGCCAATATCGATGGCGACGGAGCTGCCGACGCCTTTTTCACTCTCCGCAGTCGCGGATTTCACATTCGACAGGCGACTGTAAATGAACTTGATATTTCCGCCAACGCCCAGGTCTTCATTGAGTTTCGTCGCGTAGCTGGCCGTTAGCGCCATGTCAAAGCTGCGGATCGTTCCCGTTTTGTTACCGGTCACGTCGGTGACATCCTGCTCACCCATATTGAAAAACGTAAAATTCATGCCGACCACCCCGATGCCGTCCAGGTACATGGCAAACGAACCGTAGTCGTAGAAGAGATCGTTCAGGTTAAATGCGGGCAGCCACTCGACGTGCATGAATTGAAAATCCCGCGGCCGTTCCGGGGTTACAATAAAACCCAGGGCGCCGGGATTGTAATAAATCGCGTTCGCGTCGATGGAATTGGACACTCCCGACTGGCCCATGCCGTTGTGACGAGCCCCGGGCGGAATCAGGAGAAACAACACGCCTGCCTCGCTGGTTTGGGCGGCGACGGTCGTCGGCATCAGACTCCACAGAGTCAGCACGGACATTGCGATGATTTTTTTCATTGGCACCTCCGGAAGATCACCCTGTTGGCCGGCCCGAAGACAAGATGATCCGCACGCAGGACGGAGAACGCGGGTCTGCAGGAAATCGGAACAGGAATGTGAGATTGATGGATCAGAATACTACTTTCTTTTTCTTTCTCAATAACGTATCAAGCTCTGATCAGCAATCTCCTTTGGGGCGGTTATGGGCAATCGTGGGGCAATATAGACGTGCCGTTGTCATTCAGTCAAGGGAAAATATGGGTCATGGCGTTGCGCCGCATAGAAGGCCTGCAGAGGGCGGTTTGCGGCAATTTCCAAACCTGGCCGGCCAGATGTTGCGCATGTCGGGAATCTACCCAGCGATGTTGTTTCCAGACGATCGGGCCATTACGAGGAGGGGCCAGTCTTTGGACGAATCACACTCCAGCAGTAGCTTTCCTTCCAAAATAGCATCGTGCCACCGGCAAGCAGTATGACATTCCAGCCCAGCGAGGCCCAGGTGAGAGAGTCGCCTTCTCCAAAACATCCGCAGTCGATTTCCAAACCGCGAAGTAGCGCGCTGATTTTTGCAATTGTGAAAACGATTCCCAGGATAACGACCCACGCTGACGACGCTCGCGCCCAAAGACCGAGCAGAATCAGCAGCGCAACGGAGGTTTCCAGCCACGGAAGCCAGATCGCCAGCAAACGCGCCGTCGACCATCCCACCATGTCGTACGCGAGGATGTCCATCGCAAAATCCCGGACGCGCAGAATTTTTGGAATCGCGGCCCAGGCCAGTACCGACGCCACCCCGAGTTGGGATAACCATACCATCCCGCGCATCATGGCGTCGATTCCGTGGGATAATTTTCTGCGAGCCACTCCGTCATCCCGCCCACATACACGTAGACGTGACGGAAGCCCAGCGTGTACATGGCACGCGCCAGCCGGTGGGCCTGATCACACGAGCGACTCTTGCAATACACGATGAAAACGGCCGTCTTGTCCATGGATTGCAGAGCCGGATTCATTTCCGCATTCTTGAAATAGACATTCACGGAACCCGGAATGTGCCGCTGTTTGTAAAACGTCGGGTGACGGGCGTCGACAAACACCGCGTCCCCGCTCTTGAAATGCGAGTACGCATCGGCCAACTCGAGTTCTCCAATTCCCTCCTGAGAGACGGTCGGCGTCTTGCGGACAAATCGAATTCCCTGCGGCGACAACGCGTTGACCGAAAATCCGACGATGCCGGAGCCGAGCAGAATCATCGACGCACGGACGAGCAAATCGCGAATGTCTTTACGCATAGACGGAAAACTCCTTTCGTGCCTTTCGCAAGGCGGCCATTCGGCTCAACACGGGCGGATGCGTATCGTGGACAAAGACGTGGAACGGATGCGGAGTCAGATTCGACAGATTATCCCGCGTAAGTTTTTTCAGTCCCGTGATCAGATCCTCCGGACTTCCCGTCGCTTCCGCCGCAAATCGGTCGGCCTCGTATTCGTGCTTCCGGGAGAGCATGTTCATGAACATCCCCAACAACAACTCGACCGGCGTGAACAACAAGCCGAAGAAGACCAATCCCGCATACACCGAGACCGACTCGACCGAAAATGCGTGAACCAACTCCACCTCTCGAATAAAAACGGACATCAGGAAAAACAGCAGTCCCGTGTGCGCCCATCCGATGAGCATGCCTGCGAGGATATGCCGTTTCTTGTAATGTCCCATTTCATGTGCGACGACTGCGGTGAGCTCACCTACCGAATGCTTTTCGATCAGCGTATCAAAAAGCGCTATGCGCTTGTTCTTACCGAACCCGGTGAAGAACGCATTCGACTTGGTCGAACGCTTCGATCCGTCCATCACACGGATTTCGCGCAACGGAAACTGAACCCGCTGAGCTACTCGCAGAATCGACTGCTTCAACTCGCCTTCTTCCAGAGCGGCGTACTTGTTGAACCATGGCAGAATCCAGGTCGGCGCGACGTATTGAATCACAAGACCGATGAGGGTCCACCCGAGCCAGGAATACAACCATGCCCATTCACCGGCATATTCAAAAAATGAAAGCACGCCCGCGAGGATGGGTCCTCCGAACACAACGCTGAGGCCGATCCCTTTGATCCGATCCATGACATACAATCCGGGTGTGGTCTTGTTGAATCCAAACTCAACCTCAATGACAAAAGTGCGGTACGCAGAGAACGGCAAGGACAGGAGCATTCGGAAAACCAGGAGAAGCCCGATGTACACGACGCCGCGCAAAATGACGGACATGTCCGTGGCGCGCAAGCGATCGTCCAGCCAGCCAAATCCGCCGGCCAGCCAAAACCCAAGAAATGCCGTCATCTCGACGGTCGATTCGATCCGGTGGAACCGGGTCGTGCGACGCAGATATTGCTGTGACCGAAGATAGGTCTCGGAATCGAACACGTCGGCGAATTCCTCAGGCACCTCGTCCCGCAGGGATCGCAGATTCAGGGCTTCCGCAATGCGTTCCAGGACAAACGCGCCGAGAATCGTTCCGCCGATGATGAGAAAATACTCGTTGATCATGGCCGAATATAGAGTTCGCGAACTCTTTCTTCCAGAAGATTTGCGACGAACAATCGTCGGTTTCCCTCTGGATTTTCTGTCTTAAATTGTCAACCATACGCTATCACAGCATTCCCAGGAAGAACAGATCAATGTGGAGGAGAAGATGAAATCGTTTCTTTGGTTGCTTTGTCTCGGCTTGCCCTCGCTCGGAATGGCTCAGCCGGGTTCGTACAAGAGTCTCGGAGGCGGGTGGAGCGAGATTGGCGGAATGGCCTCCCTGGGAAGTCACCTGTACATCATCAGCGCGGGAGCGTTGTATCGGTCGTCCACGGAAGGCGCTTATGAAAGCCTGGGCGGAGGATGGACAGACATGGGCGGTATGACGGCGTTGAACAACAAGCTCTATGCGCTCAGCGGCGGCTCCCTGTACGAGACGTCGACGACCGGCCAGTACACGAGCCTCGGAGGGGGATGGACAGAAATCGGCGGTATCACAGCGCTGGGAAACTTGCTGTACATCGTCAGCGGCGGCTCTTTGTACGAGACGTCGACGACGGGCAAATATCGAAGCCTGGGCGGCGGCTGGTCGGAAATCGGCGGAATGACCTCCCTGGGAGGCAAACTCTATATCATCAGCGGCGGGGCGTTGTACGAGACGTCGACCGACGGCAAATACAAGAGTCTTGGTGGAGGCTGGACGGATGTAGGTGGAATGGCCGCGCTCGCGGGAAAGCTCTACATCATCAGCGGCGGAACTCTGTATGAAACCACGACTGATGGAAAATACAACAGCCTCGGCGGAGGATGGACTCAGGTGGGAGGCATAACGGCGCTGGGCGATTTCCTATACATTGTCAGCGGAGAAGCGTTGTACCGAACTTCCGTCCGGTAGGAGATTCGAAACCCGAACGACGCTTCTTACGTAGTCGAGACCGTCATGAATCGTCCAACCTCCAACGACCGCGGTATCTTCGAGACGCTCAAGGATGACGTGCGCGGCGGGGAGCATGTGCGTGCTCTGCGGAGAGATTACCGCGAGATGCATGCGTTCTACATCGACGAACAGCGCCGCCAACATCTTCGGAAAAAGAATTGGCTCATCCGGGTGATCACTACCGCATGGTGGCTGATGCGAGGAATGCTGGTGCACCTGTCGCCGACGCGACGCCTCCTGCTGGTCCTCGGTCTCTTTTTTGCGCTGAACGGGCTGACGTTTCGCATCGGCAATTTCTTTCTCGCCGATAACGGAGTCCTCGGATTCGTCTTCGTTCTGTTCGTGCTGATCCTCGAACTGAAGGACAAAACCATTGCGCGAACGGAGTTGGAATCGGGACGACTGATCCAACAGGCGCTGATGCCCGACTCCTGTCCCGTGGTGGGAGGGTGGTCGATTGCCTTTCAGTACTCCCCGGCGCGTGAAGTCGGAGGAGACCTCGTGGATTGTCTTTCGCTGGGTGATCACCGGTACGGTCTGATTCTGGCCGATGTCGCCGGCAAAGGACTGCGCGCCGCTTTGCTTGCGGCCAAGTTGCAGTCCACCATTCGCGCTTTGGCGACCGAAACTCCCGATCTCTCTGAGTTGCTGCGGCGCGTGAACGGCATCTTCTGTCGGGACAGCGTCAAGACGATCTTTGCCAGTCTGTTGTACGTCGAGATCCGAACATCGGAAAACAAAATCCGCTACGTCAACGCGGGACATTTGCCGCCAGTCATCGTGTCCGAGTCGGGCGTTCGGGAATTGCCGAAAGGTCAACTGGCCCTGGGTTTGTCACGCACGGCGGAATTCAATGAAATCGAGTGCGAGGTGCACAGCGGAGAGACGTTCTTTGGGTACACAGACGGATTGACAGAGGCAGTGAACGAGCAGGGAGAAGCGTATGGACTGGAGCGCGTCATGGAGCGCCTGCATTCCTGGAGACATCACTCGGCCACCGAGATGGCCAGAAAGTTGACGGAGGACGTTGCGCGATTTGTCGGAGATGTCAGCCCGCGCGACGATCTGTCGCTGACGATTCTGAAAAAGACATGATGCCGCCCTTCGGCGGCATCTGACAATCCTGTGTTAGCTTCCATCGGCGGCCGCGGGAACAACGGGACGATCTATTCCCACTTTGACGCAACCGCCGCCTCGACCGTGTCGTGATCCTCGAAAATGGCCAGCAGTTGCATCATGATCAGCAGGTCGCGGATCTTCTTTTGGGTCCGGGCCAGCTTGACATTGCCGCCCGCGTTCTTGAGTGTGGCGCGGCTTGCCATGACCATGCCGATCCCGCTGCTGTTCATCCACGTGACGCCGCCGAGATCGAAGACGACTTTCTTCCTCCCGGACGCCGCCAGTTCTTTGATGCGCGTATGGATGGCGGTCGTTTCTTCTCCGCCCCGGAGATTACTGCCCGGAGCAATCACGACGATGTCGCCTTGTGACGATTCCTTGAAACTCATACTCTCTCCTTGATTACAGCCAAAGAGTGAACGTCATTCACGAGTTCCCTCGCCCCACTCATAGTCCATGAACAACTTGAATTCGATCTTCTTGTCGTCGTCTTCCGAGGGATTGTCGAACACAAGGTAATACAGCGTTTTTTTCGACTTGTACTGGTTGACCAGCCGGATCTTGAAATTGTCGTTGATCTTCAGTCCGCTGTCATAGTACGACTTGAACGATTCGTCCTTATCCCATTGTAGGAAATTCTCCTCGTCCATGACGAAGACCTTCGCCTTGCGGTCGCCGCCGTCGGAAACGCGCCACTCACCTTCGATGGAGATGGCATTCATCTTGTCTTCCAATATGATCTCAAACTGATAGAATTCTCCCGCTTTGAGGGTTTCCTTCTTATCCACCGTGTTGTTCTTGGCCGTGATGGTCTCTTTGCCGCCGGAGCAACCCACCCAAGCGATGAACAACGCAAAAAGCGCCAAGATTCGAATCATGACTTCCTCCTGTTGGTTTGCGATATGCAGACGTGAGATCGAACTACGGTTCAATCTACATGCGTTCGGACACAAAAGCCAGTTTCCTGTACTCACAACGGTCATGAAAAGGACAACACGATGCGCAAGGCATGCCGCAGGGCCGCCCGCCTACTTTGCGTTTGGGTCGTACTGGTACGCGCCGTGGATATTGCCGTCGGGATCCGTGAAGTATACGAGCCATCCAACCGTCGGAATGGCCATTTTTGGGACGACGATTTTTCCGCCGGCCCTCTCGATCCGCACGAGCGTATCGTCGAGATTGACCACGTCGATGGAATTGACGAGGGGCTGGTTGGGGTCGCGCTTCTTCATCAGACCCCCGTTGATACCGGGCTTTTTCTCGTCGCCCGTCATGACGATCCAGTAGGGCTCGACGCCAAACTGCTGAAACGTCCAGCCAAACACGCTCTTGAAAAATTCCATCGTCTTTTCCGGATGATCACACGGAATTTCGAAATGCACGACGCGGTTGCTCATGACGTCCTCCTTGGGTTGGTACTATCTACGCTCTCATCCATCGGATCAATTCGCGGAAGGAATGTTTCTTTCCGTACAGGAGAATTCCCGTGCGGTAGATTTTTGCGGCGATCCAGGAAGTTCCAATGAATCCCCCAACCAGCAAAATCAGCGACAGACCAAATTCCCACCACGGCACGCCGAACGGAATTCTCCCGATCATCACGACTGGCGACGTAAAGGGAATGATGGAAAACCAAAACGCCAGCGCGCCGTTCGGCTCCTGGATGACGACATTCATGACGATGAACGATAAAATCAGCGGCAGGGTGATCGGAAAGGACAGACTGTTGAGATCGCTCGCGTCGTTGGCGGCGGACGCGGCGGCGGCAAACTGCGCGGCATAGAAAAAATACCCGGCGACGAAGTACAACAGGAAGCCGAGAATCAGCATCGTCCAGTCAATCGACGCGAGGTTACGAAGGACGGCGTCAGCGAGTTCTTTTTCCTCGACCTTGAAATTCCCAGACTGGATCGCCGACTGCAACTCGGTCGTCGGAAGCGCCATCGGCAGAACAAACTGCATCAGAATCCCGCCCAGAACAATCCATATCGTCAATTGCGTCAGCCCCACCGCCGCGACGCCGAGGATTTTGCCCAGCATCATCTGGAAGGGTCGGACCGACGAGACGATCATCTCGACAATGCGATTGGTCTTTTCTTCCACAACGCCATTCATCACGAGGACGCCGTAGATGATCAGGCTGACGTACATGATGACCCCCACGCCAAAGGCGCACACATACGCAATCAATTCCTGCTCGCCGGTCGCGCCGTTTGATCCCAATTGAACGATCTTCAAAGCCGGTGTGGTTTGGAGTCTGGCGATGTCCGAGTCGTCGAGCCCGCGTTGCTTCAAACCAAGCTGTGTGGACGCGCGCGACAATTCGGACTGAAGAGCCAGCCGAGTGCGAAGGCCGGCGCGTTTGGCCGTTGTCAGTTCCGCGCGGATCGAACCGCTGTCCAGCTGGATGCGTAGAATTCCCGTGAGTCCGGATTGTCCGCTCTCCACGAGAGCTACGAGTTCGTCCAAGGACCTTCGCTCCGAGCGGAATTCCATTGTCGGAGAGGACGCGAGACCGATGCCGTGACCCGTCTCATCCACGACCGCAAAAACCTGGCGACTGTCATTCGTCACAAGAAAGATCGCCGCCGGAAGGGCGGCGATCAGAAACGGAATCAGCAAAGTGGTCAGGATGAAGGACTTGCGTGTAATGCGCGTCCGATACTCCCGACGAGCCACAATCCATAATTTATTTTGCCGCATCTTGTCCTCCTGAAACGACTTCGACAAAAATTTCATGCAGGGTTGGGAGGATTTCAAAAAAACCGTGGACTTCCACGGACTGAAGCACATGGCGCAACAGTTCATTGGGGGACATCGATGTGTGGATCACGGCGAATCCTTCTCCCTCGGCTGTCACCGACATTCCCTCCGGCAGTGGAGCCAGCGTCCCCGTGTACTCGACCCGGTAGAGATTTTTTCTGAATCGCTTTCGCAATTCGCTGACCTCGCCATGAAGGACGATGTCGCCCCGATCGATCAGGGCGATGGAGTCGCAGATCTGCTCAACCTGCTCCATGCGGTGCGTCGAAAACAAGATCGTTCGTCCCGCATTCTTCAAGGCGCGGATTTCCTCAGTGATCAGATCGGAATTGATCGGGTCCAGACCGGAAAACGGTTCGTCCAGGATCAGCAAATCAGGATCGTGTAGGACGGCGGCGACGAACTGGATCTTCTGCTGCATGCCTTTGGACAGCTGATCGACCTTCTTGTTCCACCAGTCTTGAATTTGGAATTTATCGAACCACCGTCGGACATGTTCGACGGCTGCGGCACGCTGGAGTCCACGTAATTCTCCGAGATAGATCAGGTGATCGCCGATCTTCATTTGTTTGTACAGCCCTCGTTCCTCGGGCATGTATCCGATGCGTCCGGTGTCGTCGTCAGTGATTTCTTTTCCATTCAGCAAGATACGGCCGCCATCGGGCAGGGTGATGCGCGTGATCATGCGGATCAGGGACGTCTTGCCGGCGCCGTTGGGGCCGAGCAATCCGAAGATCCGGCCGCGC
This sequence comes from uncultured Bacteroidota bacterium, assembly GCA_964602985.1. Classification (GTDB taxonomy): domain Bacteria; phylum CLD3; class CLD3; order SB21; family SB21; genus CAYZJB01. The sequence goes on along the minus strand of CAZRTJ010000019.1, from coordinate 4,802 downwards.
GGAACCTGCAGGGAAATGTCATTCACCGCGACGGTGCCGTTGTAGGTTTTTCGAGCGTGTTGGATGTCGAGTAAGGGATTTTCCATGGTTACTCCGGGGGTCCGAATTGCCCTAAGATGGATGGGAATTGATTTCGAAATTGATCTAGAATAGTTGGGAACTCCATTGTATCGAAAATACTTTGCGGGGCCTTCGCCAGGCGAAATCCAGTCGAAAGAATTGGTGACCGACCCCAAATCCAAATTCATGAATGGGTTACCACCCGGTGGTCGATGCCGCGAGCGGGGTCGTGGTTTGCCTGCCGGATGTGGCCAACATGCCATATGTCAAGATCAAATCCAAACTGCTTGTCTTGAAGTAGGGCAAGCGGAGGAGTTTGAACCCCGGCCAGACCCTCTTTCCTGTCGTGATGGACCACACGACCAGTCACGACGAGTCGCGATTCTTGCGCAGCAATCGTGAGCGCGCAGAGCGGAAGGACAAGGAACCGCATCACGAGTACAGGTCTCCCGGATCACGAAGTTCCCGCGCCAGTCGGTCCACTTTTTCCGCCTCACGTCCAAACATCCAGCGAAGATAAGGCTTGGCCGCGAGCGCCCCGACGGCACACCATGCGATGAAGGGAATCCGAAATGCCCACGACGGCGGCCCTTCGGTGAAAGGCCAAACCACCAGAAGCGTCACGACCGCCGCACAAAAACCGTACGAAAGGTAGCGATACTTACGCATCGTTCGCCGATGATCCGCCAACGCTCGATCCAACTGTTCGCGTAACGGTTCTCCATAGTCGATGTGATGCCATCGTCGCAGATGACGCACGAAAAGCGCCACCGACGGGAGCAGCAGGACCAGCACCAGTATCCAGATGGTACGCGTGAATGGAGTCAGCCCGGCAAACAAGATCATGGCGAGCGACGCAGCTACCAGGACGATCATCAACGAAAGCTCGATCATCAAGTTGCGGGTCAGCAATCGTTGCGACGCTTGCACGCGGGACTCGATCACGCGACGAAGCTCCTCGGCCGACGTGCGGGGAGCTTCCGCGCGCCGCCAGATCGCCTTCAGGTCTTCAACTTGCAGGCTCATACGATTCCATCACTTTCGCGAGACGTTTTTTGATCCGATTAATTCGCACTCCTACGTGATTGTCCGTCAGACCCATGACGTCGGAAATGTCACGATAACTCAGTTCGTCAAGGTACAACAGAATGAGCGCTTTGTCTGTGGAATTCAGAGTCTCAATCGCACGGTACAACATCTGAATTTCCTCTCCGTCAGCGGACTCCGGCTGCGCAACCTGCTCCCACACGGCTTCCGTGTCCACCGAGGGCGGTGTCCACTTGCGCTTGCCCATCAGCGCTGTATTTAAGGCAACCCGGTACAACCACGTCGAAAACTTTGCTCGAAATTCGTATTTCGGAAACGACTTCCATGCGTTCAGGAGAATTTCCTGGAACAAATCGCGGCGGTCGTCCTCCGTTGTAGCGTAGACCCGACAGATCTTATGAAGAATCCCCTGATGTTCATTGATCAGGTTGACGAAGACGTCCGAAATCGTGACCATCTGGTTGTGTTTATGTCCTCACAGTATAACGACACGGTCGATCATGCACCAGCATCTATTCGGCGCCTTGTGGGCCCCTTCTCCCGGGATGCAGTATTGGATAATCAGTTGCAGCCGGGACCAAAAACTTACACGATCAACCGAAATATTGGTTCGAAATACGGACAATGGACCCGCCATGCAGAAAAAGATGAGTCGAGAAATCAACGATGGACAATTTCGCCGCGATCTCCGATGTTTGAAGAGGATTGAACAACCCCCCATGGAAACAACGGAAACGAACAAAAAACGATTTCGAGTCGAGAAGCATGAACACCACGGCGGCGGACTATTCGAGCTGGAGATCACCACCAAATTTCACGTGATCGACAACCGAACGGGGCAAATCATCATGACATTCGATGCGGGATCGTCGGCGCATTATACCGGTCAGTGGTCGGATGAATCGTCTTGGGGCGTTTCTCATGTGGAAATCTCGGAAGACGAGACAGAAGTTCTGGTGCAAGAGCACGGTCGGAGCGAGCCCCGTCGGTTCCCTCTTCCGCATTGAATCACTGCCGCGTTTGCGTGCGGCACTTCAGAAGCGAGCCATTTCCGCTAGCGCATCCATGATGTTCGGGTCCTGTGGCAGGATCACTTCTTCGAGGAACCAGTTGTAGGGTACGGGAGTGAACGCCCCGGCGACACGACGGACGGGGGCATCGAGATATTCGAACGCATGATGCATGATCTGCGCCACGATCTCCGCGCCAAAGCCCGCAAATTCCACATCTTCGTGAACGACCAGACACTTGTTCGTTTTGCGAATCGATTCCACAATCAGATCGATGTCGAGCGGTACGATGGTACGAATGTCAATCACCTCCACGGTGACGCCCAGATTTTCTTCGACGTGTTTGGCGGCGATGAGTGATTTCTGCACCATCATGCCATACGTCACCACGGTGATGTCTTTGCCTTCCCGTTTGATGGCGCCTCGACCGAACGGCAGCAGGTACTCCGCGTCGGGTTCCGGTGACTGCGCAAATCCCTGTCGATACATCCCCTTGTGCTCGAGGAACAAGACCGGGTCATCGCAGCGAATCGCCGTTTTCAACAGACCTTTGGCGTCCGCCGCATTGGACGGCAAGGCGATTTTCAATCCGGGAATGTGAGCGAAAAAGGACTCGATGTTTTGCGAATGACACAGCGCGCCGTGAATGTATCCGCCGATCGGAATGCGGATGACCATCGGGCACGACCACTGGTTGTTGGAACGATAGCGCAGAGTGGCGACCTCGTTTCGGATCTGCATCATGGCGGTCCAGACATAATCCCCAAACTGAATCTCCACGACCGGCTTCCATCCTCGTACGGCCAGGCCAATTGCCGTTCCGACGATACTGGATTCCGCGAGCGGGGAATTGAACACGCGGTCTTGTCCAAACTTCTTGGTCAGACCCTTGGTCGCCGTGAATACGCCGCCCTTGTCGTCCTGAATGTCTTCGCCGTAGATAATGGCTTTCGGATTGCGCTCCAACTCTTCCGCCATGGCATGGTTGATGGCATCGACCAGTACGATCGGATGGCCAGCAGGCACGGACTTTTCATAATCGAGCGTGTCGGGTTGTTCGCTGAACACATGCAGTTTGGCCGTGCTCTTGTCCGGGAAGGCTTGCTGATCGGCCCAGTCCGCGGCCTCGTTGACTTCGTCATCGCAACGCTTCCGAAAGGCTTCATCCGAGGATTTGTCGAGCAGGCCTTCGCGGAGGAGAAACGCCGACATTTGTTCAATCGGATCCCGCTGCCGATCGCGCGCCAGATCCTCTTCGGGACGGTACTTCCGCTGGTCGTCCGATGAACTGTGAGGCAGCAGGCGAATCACGTCTGCAACAACCAGCGCCGGACCTTGGCCGGATCGGGCCAGTTCCACCGCCTGTTTCATCGTCGCATAGGAGGCGAGGAAGTCGCATCCGTCCATTTCGAACGTGTTGAGATTTTCGTATCCGGCGCCGATCTTGAATATCGAATTGCCCGCGGTCTGCTGCGAGACCGGAACGGAAATAGCGTACTTATTGTCCTCGATGAAAAACACGACTGGAAATTTCTCCCGACTTGCCCAGTTGAGCGCTTCGTGGAAATCACCCTGAGATGTCGTGCCTTCGCCCGACGAAACGTAAACCACTTCCCTCACACCCTCTTTGGCCGCGCCCATGGCACATCCGACGGCTTGCAAGAATTGTGTACCCGTCGGACTCGATTGCGACACGATGCGCAATTCGCGGTGACCGTAATGCTGTGGCATCTGTCGGCCGCCGGAGTTGGGATCATCGGCCTTTGCAAGAAAGCACAGCATGATTTCGCGTGGCGTCATCCCGACGCTGAGACAGAGCGCCTGATCACGATAATACGGATAAAACCAGTCCGTTCGAGGTTTCATCGAAAATCCCGCCGCAACCTGCGCCGCCTCGTGTCCGGAGGAACCGATGTGGAAAAAACTCTTTCCCTGCTTCAGGAGGCGTAGCATCTTGTCGTCGAGTCGACGCGCCAGGATCATGTGGCGATAGGCTTCGAGCAGGCGGTCCTTGGTCAATTCCGGATAATCCGCCAGTGTATGACGTGAATGGTTGGCGGGCGTCTTGTCCGCTTGTACCGCCGTTTGGGTCGCCATATGAGCACTCCTGATAATTACTGCAAGAGCGAGAGCATATTAAAAGCCGTCAAATTTCTCAAGGAAAATGGCGCCGCCTGCACTCACGCGGTCATTTGTTATTCGAGATTCCGTCGTCACTTCCCTGTGGCAATTCGAACGAGCCTGGCGCGTCCAGTGGGGACAGCTGGCGCCTGGGCGATGTATGACTACTCCAGGAACGAATGCTTGTTCAGCTTACACAATCCAATCATGTCTCTATCAAGGCTATACATGACCAAATCGTTTTGACGAGCATTCTGAAAAATGATAAGGTCAGTAATGCTGACGAAGTATTTGAATTCCCTAACAAATCTGGTCTGCAGGTCATTGATTTCATTCCAATCGATATGGATTGGATAACTGATCACAATTTTCAGCAGGGCAATGGTTTTCTTGTCTCGCTTTACCCGAAGAGCCGGCACAATCTCAGCCATAACAACATCGTTCACAGCGGCCAAATCTTCCGCCAGCAGAGGAGGCAACCGATTTGCGGAGTTGGTTCGACGAAAAAAATTGCTTATCCTAACACCAAACCGAACAAAATAGCGTTTCAAAAGTTGGAGACTC
>CAZRTJ010000018.1:979-75812 GCA_964602985.1 uncultured Bacteroidota bacterium | reverse complement strand
CATTAAAGGTGCGAAGAGCCGCTTAAAAAATTTCCACAACTATTGACATTATCTCGGCTTTCGGTAAGTAAGCAGGAATTGACTGCAAACGAAAGCAAAAAGAACCGGAGCGTAGGTGGTATGCAAAAATGCTGAGTACGATCATTGTCTCACTACACGGCTAGATTATTTTTGATTATCAGTGAACAGTTTCGCGATGCTAGCGTAGCAGAGGAGTTTATGAAATATTCACTCACACGCTTATCTGTGTTATGGATCTCGATAATCCTGTTGGCCTCCTGCGACGACGACAAGAAAGGCGGGGGATGGCAGGCGGAGAACTCAACCTGCATTACCGCGGCCTGTCACGGAAACCCGAGTTTGACGAAGAACCTTGTGGTGACAGGAGGCGCCACGGAGGTAATTCCTTTGTTTGTGGATTCTGCTCAGTACGTGGGGACCGTACACAAATCGCTGGCGTGCACAGACTGCCACACGGACATCACTATGGCGGCTGGGACACACGGCGCCGCAACCAAAACGTTTGGCGGCTGGGCGCGGTTTTCTCAGAAATCCGGAACAACCGTTTTGGCCACGCCTGACAGCACGCGGAACTACTCCACTGCCGCGGCCACAGCGTGCGTTGCCTGTCACGCCCAGCAAGACAATCCCAATGCTGCGCACATCTTGATTCCGCGGCTGCACACGTCAGTCCGAAATATCGGAGGACACTCGGTCGGGGAGAATTACGAGGACAACAATTGCGGACGCTGCCACGCTACGTGTGCAACGTGCCATTTCAAGTCTCTGATCACTCCCAAAGGTCCCTCGCCCGAAGATTTGTTGGTTCAATCCAACTGGGACGGCGTCCAGACGAGTGGCGACGGCTACAACGCCGTCAACTGGAATGACAAGACCGAATGGCGTATGGACTGGACCGCCAATGTGGCCTCTCACCAGTTTTGGAATTCTGACACGCTTCGATCGTCAAACGATGTATGCCGATCCTGCCACGTCGGTTGGTACCGCCCGGCCCAGCTGGGTTTCGCGTTGAGAGCCGCCGCTGTGGACAGTATGTATGCTACGGGCATCAAACGACATCCGCAGTATCAGGAACTGTCACTCGGATCCGTTCATAATACTACTACGTGTGCGACCTGTCACGGATCTTCCCTCCATGACCAGGTTTCAATCGATGAGGGTCCGGAGTGCATCGACTGTCATGCCGGCAAGAATGCGAATCACCCGGCCGTCAACCACATGGCCCTTACCGGCGGAGTCAAGATCAAGTGCATCGCATGCCATACCAAACATCGCGCCGCGGACTTTGCACAAAACGGCCAGAACAACTGGGTGAATCCCGACAACGGGGAGATTGGACCGGTGACGGTCAAGTACTCGGAACTTTTGAACTGGTACCCGCACTACCTGTCGAAGGCAGTCAGTTGTTCCGGGTTGTGTCACTTTTCCGGCAACCGTGTGGGGGCGCACGTCATCACGCCGTAGTAGGTGACTCCCCGCATCCCCGTGTCGAAAATCGAGGTCATTGCCAACAATGACCTCTTTCTTTTTGCCAGGATGAGTGGACGAATCGCCGATGGCTTCATCAGGTCAGGCGGCTACCCAGTCCTGCTTGTCTGGTGAGAATTTGTGGAGTGTGCGCGTCTACTCTTCTTCTTGATCTTCCGCCGGAATTTCGACAAAGAATGTCGTGCCCTGTCCTTCGACACTTTCAAAATACAATCGGCCATGGTGGTGTGTGACGATGCTATGACACAGCGCCAGACCCAGTCCCGCTCCGGCGCCGACCGAGTGCGTCGTGAAAAAGGGATTAAAAATTTTGTCCCGAATCCCCGGGGCGATGCCGATGCCGTCGTCGCGGATTGTGATCCGGACCACGTTGGGGTTCTGCGCATCGCCGGTCGGGACCCACTCTGTCGTGATGCCGACCTGACCGGCTCTTCGCCCGCCGTGTTCGTTTTGCGCATCAATGGCCTGCACGGCATTGAGAAGCAAGTGCATGAATACCTGATTCATCTGACCCACTGCGCAGCCGAGTTTGGGCAGCTGTCCGTATTGCCTGTCCATCACAATCGGGTTCTGATCTCGCGACGGCAGAAGCATCAGCGAGGTTTCGAGACAATCGTGGATGTCCACTTCCTGCCATTCCTCGTGATCGAGATTGGAAAAATTCTTAAGCGCACTGACGATGTTCTTGATTCGCAGAGCGCCCTGCATACAACTGTCGAGCGATTGTTCGATTTCGGGCGCGAGATTGGCGTAATCGATTTTCGCCTTCAGCCGGTTCACTTCCTCCAGACCGTCGACGGGCAGAGTGGCGTGACGCTCGTACAGTTCCGTCACGGTTCGCAAGTCGTCGATCAGGCCCTCAAGCAGGCTCAGATTCCCCATCAGGAAAGACAGGGGATTGTTCAGCTCGTGGGCGGCCCCGGCGACCAGTTGACCCAGCGCGGCCATTTTGGCGGAGTGGATCATTTGCGACTGCGCGTGTTTCAGTTTGATGAGACTCTTCACTCGCGCCAGCAGTTCTCGCATATTAAACGGCTTGGTCAGGTAGTCATCCGCGCCAAATTCCAAACCCGCGACCTTGTGTTCCTCCGACGATTCGGCGGTGAGCAGGATGATCGGGATCCGGTTGAGCTGTGGGTTGCTCTTGATCGCATGGCACAGCCGATATCCGTCCATGTTGGGCATCACGACATCACTGATGATGAGATCGGGAAATGTCTCCATGGCCTTGCGCAGTCCTTCTTCCCCATCGCCTGCTTCGGTCACCCGGTACGACTGGCGGAGGAATTCCGTAATCCAATTACGGATGTCTTGATCGTCGTCCACGACGAGTACGCGTTTCACTCGTGACAGGATGTCGAGGGACTCGATATCATCGAGCGCGGCTGTGATCTTGGTGGATCGCGCATCGTGCACGGCATCCTGCAAATGGAGGAGCCATTGCTGGCCGTTTCGTTTTTCCTCTGTGCTGGCTGTTCGCCCGCTGTTCTTGAGATCCGCGATCAGTCTTTCGAGCGGCGCGGCGCGTTCGCTGATACGGTCATAGCCAAACAACGTCCCCGAACCTCGTAAATTGTGAAGGAGCGTATACAGCGCGACAAGATCCGGTTCGCGGCGATTCGCGCCGTTGACTGCACTCCACAGATCGACGATGGCCGTCATCTTGTCCGACAGACCGTTGACGTAACTCCGTTGGAGTTGTGCCAGTTCTTCGCCAAAATCGTCGTTGTCTGCTTTCATACCAAGCGGAGGTTCTGAAGATCCCGAGAATGAGAAGGCAATCGTTCCGTCCCCATCCATCTGTTGTGCGAGTGACCGGTGACTCGGACAGGTATATGCGGAGGAAGTGGCGACGTCAGATCGGGCAGATGTTGATGTTTCATGGCCATCGCGCACCGGGTGTTCATCGACAATCTACGACGGAAGCGGTGAACGCGCAATGGTGGAATCATCGGGAAAGCGCCCGCCTTCCCGATGAGGAACCCAGCCATTCCTGCGCAGGGAGAATAGCGGTTGTCAGAAAGAAGCCGGCCCCTCATGGAGCCGGCTTGGATGGCTTATTTCTTCAGGAGTTTGAACGCATGCATCCAGGAATTGCCGACGAAACCAGGAATGCACCACAGCATACAGAGCGGTTCTATGGCGCGAGCCGCCTCGACCTTTCCCATGTCGGCATGATCCCAGCCAAATTGCCGGAGAATTTCGATCGTCTGTTCTTTTGCGCCTTCGTCATTGCCGCAGATGAACATGGTGGGCGTTCCTTCCTGCATCGTGGGATTGACCATCAGACTGTTGCCGACGCAACTGAAGGCTTTCACGAAATGGGCGCCCGGTGCGATCTTCTGGAGTCGTTCCATCAGCGATTCGTCCAGAGATGTGAAGAACTTCAGCACGCCGTTGACCGGAGCGGCATCGGCGATGGGATTGGTGGCATCGAGAACGGTTTTGCCATTCAGACGATTGCCAAGCGCGCGTACTACGGTTTCCGAGGCGCTTCCTTTGACGGACAGCACGACGATCTCTCCAAACGCGGCCGCCTCTTCTGTCGATGCGACTCGGCCTTTGGTTTTTTCCTGCCAGGCCTTGAGTTTGGACGCGTCCCGCGTACCGATCACGACATCGTGACCATGCTTCAAGAACCCGCTGGCCAGTACTTGCGCGACCTGACCGGATCCGATAACTCCGACTTTCATTTTCTTTCCTCCATGATTGAATGATTAGGATTGTGCGTTGTACACAGCCGCCCATGTGTGAGCAAATTCTTCGATGGAAGTGGCCGTCGAGCTTTTCTCATCTCGGTGCGCGTCCTCCATGATCCGACCGTCGTTGAGAGCCCGTTGAAAAACGATGAAGGCTTCCGCGATCGAGGGCGACATCCCCATGCCGATCATTGCCGGTCTGGCCTCTTCATATGGGAACTGAACGTATGAGAGCGAGTCCATCCCGATCGCCCGACCCAGGATTCCCGCGACTTCCTGATACGTCACATCGCGGGGCCCCAGGAGATTCTGATGCGAATAACCGGAAAAGTCCAGTTTGATCAGCCGCTCCGCCGCGTAAGCGGCGATATCCTTCGTGGCTATCATTGGAAATGTCAGATCGCCGCGAATCGGAGAACCCATGATTTTCATTTGCTTGACCGTACCAATCTGCCAGAAGAGATTTTCCATGAAGTAAGTCGGCCGTAAGTGCATGACATGGAGTCCGTTCATTTCGTTCAACATCTGTTCGAAGTCGTAGAGACCCTGCACCACACCTGAGTCTTTGGGAAGGTGCGCGCCGACACTGCTGAGCGAGACCACATGCGGGACACCAGACTGTTGAAGCGCCTCAGTCATGGCGCGACCGATAGTATTTTGGTGTCCCCTGCCATCGGCTGCCTGCAAATTAGGCGGGATCATCGCATAGACCGCGACGGCGTTGGCAAAGGCCTGGGCCAGGAACCCTGCATCGTCCAATGATCCGACGGCGGCCTCTGCACCACGATCCGTCAGAGATTTCAGTTTTTGGCGATCCCGCCCGATGACACGCACGGGCATTCCTGCCGCCATCAGTCGCCTGGCGATTTCGTTACCGGTGTTTCCGGTCGCTCCTGTGATGACAACCACACGCTACTCCTTTGTTTGTGCATACAACTACTAAAGAAAAAAATTATTCCTTCTGAAGCTGCTGAACGGCGTCGTACAGATGACTCGTGATGTCTGTTGACTGGCCTTTGCCCAGGACCTTGGCGTATCGCTCATAGAGAGCACGCCAGGCTTTTTCCAAATCCTGTTGCAGGCCTTTGCCGGCCGGCGTGGATTGAACCTGAATAGTTTTCCCTGATGAGATTCGCTCGACGAGTCGCTTGGATTCGAGTTTCTCTATGAGCCGCGTGATCGTCGACGGCGTGAGCATCAGTTGCGTGGCGAGTACCCCCGGTTGGATTCCCGGCCTTTTGTTGACCGACATGAGCAGGAATCCGTGAGACGGTGAAAGACCCGTGAAGGCAAATTCCTCCTCCGCCATTTTCGTCATGACGCGGGACAGTGCGTTCACCGAATAGTACAGACATTGGCAGAAGGGATTAGACTCGTTGTTCATGACCCCCAACGATACGTGTTTTTATTTGTATGTGCAAGCAAAATTACTGATCCAGACTCGGCTACCCGCCACGATCAGCGGATAAAGGTGGCGTCCACGCGTCTTGACCGGAGGAAATAGGGTATCCAGATCGCGCAACGTATCCCTTGGCCAATCACTTCCCCAATCTCCTTGGCGGCCGGAGGACTCGAAAAAACCAGAGCGGATAGCGACAGTCCATGTGATAGCCCATTACGTGACAAGAGGGAAGTTCATTCAGATTGTATCAACCGTTCACCCTCAGGCGTTCGCGTCGGGCTTCCGCAGTATCGCCTAGCGAGAAGCCAGCTCTGATGCCCAGGAGGCCTCAGTCCTTCACCGACATGAAATCTCTTTTGTCGAGCATCTCTATGACGCTTCGCAACAAGTAATTATTATCAAACCGGATATGATACTTACGGCGATTTTCTGCTACCGGCCAAAGCATTTTCTTCTCAATCAAATTTCGAATAACCCGTGAAATTCCCTGAGGGAGTGTTCCCGGGATCAGTTCACGCACATCAGCCGCCTGGATCAACTGTTCCTTTGCCCGGATGGACTTTTCGAGAATGCGGAATTCAAGTTCTGTGATCTGTTTATGGCTCAGAGACAGTAACAAGGCCGGTATCAATATTTCTTTTTCGAGGTATGCGTGATCGAGAAGCCGGTCGATTTTTTCGATCTCGTTTTTGAGCCCCGAAAGAACGTAGCGGCACCATCGCAAGAGTCCTTCATCCGTGCCACTGTCTGCCTGTGCAAGAAAGTCATAGTATTCCTGCCGGCTGATACAGAATACCGCCGTAGGATTTACGATGCGGCCTTTGGAAATGGCAAATCCTTGCTTGACGAGTAAGGCATAGGTTAGCAACCGTCCGGTTCTGCCGTTCCCATTTGCAAAAGGATGGATCCACATAAAGCGGTGATGGGCGATGGCGGTTTTCATCAAATCGTATTTGGGCGCATCCTCGCGCGCAATAAACGCCGTCAATTCATCCATGTATCCCTCGATCTGGTTCCGAGTCGGAGGCGGCACGTGGGCGGATTTTGCAATGGCGACCGGATGCTCGCGGTACCATCCCGGCGTTTTGTCGCCTTCCCCATCCGGCGGAGGAAGCAACCCCTTGACCACCAATTTGTGAAGTTCGCTAATAAATGCGCGATTGACATCTTTTGTTTCAATGTTCGCGTCGACGAATTCCATGGCCCTTTCCATGTTCTCGATCTCTACAATGTTCGGCTTCCGCGATTTTCTCCCCTGCAATCTGGATTCGATATACTCGGCCACGGTCGTGTTATTGCCTTCGATCCGGGCCGATCCTATGCTCTCAAACAAATGAAAAATGTCCTTGAGCTGAAAAAATATCCAAGGCATGGTCGAACCGCTTAATCTCTTTTTACGAAGATGATCCAGTTCGATGATCAGATCGGTCAGCGGAGATGCAAATGCAGGTTCCACCAACCGCAATTCTTTATGCTCAAAGGCCGACATGATTGACAATAATCTTGTTATTTGACGAGTCTACTTGTAACAATTAACAACAAATCGGTCTATATTCATAATATTATTATATTTACACGTATGCAATATCTAACAATAATTAACAAACAGCGATACTGACATGTAACACCCGACAGACCCTATTCTTAATTCCCCACCGTCAGGCCGCTTACCCACATTCTTTTTGAGATCGCAAACACCTCAAAATGAACGCATTGCAATAAACATCCGCTCTGGATATGTTCTCCTACCAAGGAGACAATATGCGAATTCTAATCCTGTGTACCGGAAACTCCTGCCGCAGTCAGATGGCGGAAGGTTTCCTAAAATCCTTCGACCTCTCACTCCAGGTATTCTCCGCCGGCACGAAGCCCTCCGCGTCCGTCCATCCGAAGGCTGTCCAGGTCATGAGAGAAATCGGAATCGATCTCAGCCGAAATTTTCCCAAATCTACCGACCTGTTTGTTCAGCAGTCATTCGACTACGTCATCACCGTCTGCGGCCACGCGCAGGAAAACTGTCCGGTTTTTGTGGGCGACGTCAAGAACCGCCTGCACATCGGGTTCGATGATCCGGCAGAAGTTACCGGAAGCGAAGATCATGTCCTCGGCGAATTCCGACGGATTCGCGACGAAATCAAAGCCCGGTTTTACGAATTCTACCTGAGCAACCTTCGCGGCTGAGTTTTCACCGCAAATCTCCACCCCAGACAAAGTCCCGCGTCACGTCTCGCAGCGGATGGCGAAAAATGACGAGATTTTTCGCGATGGACAGGTTCTTGGACAATTTCTTCACGTTCTTGAGATCAAATTCTCCCGCCGTTTCCTTTGCTTCAACGGCTATTTTCCCATCTACGATAAAATCAATCTCCTGACCGGTTTTGCGCGAATAATAGCGTATGGAGCCGAAGCGGCGAAGCTGGTTGAAGACTGCATTTTCGAATTGGACGCCGCTGCCAACGTCCGCAAGCGTGTTCAGTATGCCGTTGTCCGTAAAGAACAGCTTGGGCGCTTTCACGATTTCACGGTCTGGATGTTCGGCATGGACCGGAATACGAATCAGGAGGTAGGTGTGTTCGAATAATTCGAAATAATTGTAAATGGTTGGGCGCGACAACCCGGTCAGGGAGGCAATTTTGGTATAATCCAATCTCGTAGCGGCGCGCGAACCGAGAATCTTCAACAATCGGTAGATGTTTTGAATGTTCGTAAAATCTGTGAACGTGCGAACGTCGATCTTGATGTACGAATCCAAAATATCACGCAGCAGATCTTTCTTGCTGGCCATCTTTCTCTCCAGCACCACCTCTGGAAATCCACCAAAGCGGATATACTCGTCGTATCGCTTCTTCAGTCGCTCATACTCGGCCGGAAGAAAATGCGGGGAAGGAAATCGAGCGGGGACGTGTTCCACTCCCCGAAACGTCAGAAATTCGTCAAAATCCAACGTGGCCAATTCAAAGATTTTCTTTCTACCAGCCAGAGATTCACTGAAATGCCCGCGAAGATAGTACGAACTCGACCCGGTCACGATGAACTTGATGGGATAGTGATCGTACAAGTATTTGATGACGCTGGCGATCTCCGGCAGCATTTGGATTTCGTCTATCGCAATCGTTACCTTTTTCTGAAAGGATATTCCCTGGGCTTCCAGGGCCAGTATGATATTGTCGTAGTTCTTCTCGGAAAACAGGATCCGATTGTCTGCACGCTCGAGATCGAAATACGCCCGGGGACCGGTCACCTTGTCCAGTAGCCAGCGAACCAGCGTCGTCTTTCCGGATCGCCTCATGCCCGTCAAAACCGTCACCTGCCGCGCAGAAAGATGACTTTGCAAAGCTGCGCACATTCTCCGAGAGATGGTTGTCATGCGAGCAACCTACAGCAACCTCCCGATAAAGTCAATTACTATTTGTAAAGTGTCGCTTTACAAATAGTAATACTATACGTAAAGCGTGAGTTTCGGATAAAGACCGCCGTTTCGCCCCGGCCCATTTGCGTCTTTTTGGACCCTCTGCAGTCTATCCTGCAGAACCAAACAGGAGACGCAACATGAAAGCTTTGATTTTTCTTCTGACGGTACCCACGGCGTGGGCGGGACACCCTGACGCGGCCGTCGCGGTCGAAAAGCCGGTCGTGGACGGCCGGATTGAATCGATCTGGGAATCGGGGCGCGTGGTCGCCGACTTCAGACAATTTGAGCCCGAGGTTCTGGCCCCGGCTTCGGTTCGTACAGAGGTTTTCTTTCTGTACGATTCCGACAACCTCTACCTGGCCGCCCGGATGATGCAACCTTCTCACACCATCAAGGCCAGTCAGGGTAAACGGGATGCCGCGGTGGTCCAAGACGGCGATCACGTGATCTTTCTGCTCGACCCGCTGCGCAATGGAAATGTTGCGTATTACTTCGCGGTCAACCCCGTCAACGCCGTCGTCGATGGTATCCTCGATGCGGCCGGCAATTGGGACGCAAAGTGGGACGGCATCTTCGATCGACAAACCGCCGTGTCCGACAGCGAATGGACCGTGGAAATCCAGATTCCACTGAGCACGCTCCCATTCCAACAAGCCCCGCGGCAGGATTGGGGATTTCTGGCGGTACGACGATTCGCGCAGAAACAGGAAACCAGTCTCAGTCACCTCGCCGACCCGAACGAGCCCTATCGCATTTCCCGTTTTGACCTTCTACGCGGCCTGGAGGGAATTCACAAGGCGCGTCCGTTCGCATGGACACCGTATTTCTATTCCGCTCAGGAAAACGACGCGGTTCTGCACCGATCGGCGAGAACGATCAAAGGCGGTGGTGAGCTGAAATTTCGGCCATTCTCCTCCCTGACCATCCTCGCAACGGTCCATCCCGACTACGCTCAACTCGAAACCGACAACGAGGTGATCAACGTGTCCGACTTGCCGACCGAATATCCTGAAAAGCGCCCTTTCTTCACAGAATCCAGCGACCTCTACCAGGGCTTGGCCGTCAACACCCGCAACATTTCGGACATCGCCGTCGGTCTGAAGACGCGTCAGGTTGCGGGTCATTTGAAATACGATGCCACCTGGGTTCGTGCAAAAGATCAGAGCGACTGGGCGATGGCGGACCTTCGCTACACGGACAACACAAAATATCACCTGGAGTTGATCACCGGGGCGCGACGCGACACGGGACGCACCGACTACAATATCACCACGCATCTCCGCACGTGGTTCCTCGACAAGCGCCTGACGGCCTATACGTGGTTTGGCACAATCAATCGACCGATGTCGGGACGCAATGAATTTGAATCGGTCAATTCCATCAAGTGGATCACACGGGAGCTCCAGGCCGGCGTGTGGACCCATTACAAAACGAAGGATTACAATCCGAACATTGTCGGATTCAACACCCTCTCCAACGAAATCCTTATCGATTCATGGGCGAAGTACACGTGGTATCGTTCGGACGGACTCCTGCGCAAGTGGACAGTCGGCTATCAGAATTCAACGCGCGACCTCCAAACGGACCCCGGAAACCGTTTTCACATTCCTCACCTGTTGTCCCTGGTGACTATTCATCCGATGGAGACGATAGGAAACCTCGATCTGGAGTTGTATTGGTTGCCGCCGACGAGAAAATTTTTTCGTTACCGGGACGAGGAGGGTTTCGGAACGCGTCGCGTGTATTGGGACGCCATCGGCTCGTTTGTTCTCGTAGCCGATCGTCGACACATCGTGATGACGGGTGTGAAGTCCGATTATTCCAAACAAATCGGCTTCAAGGTCAACTACGACAACCAACCCGTTCGCGGGGCGTCCACGCACAGCGTGCAGGCAGAATCGCAGGTGAAGATCACGGCGAAGTGGCTCATCGGCTACTCTCTTGCTTACGTCCGCATTCACGGCTCCGCGTATCAAGCGCCGTACCGACAAGCGATCCATCGCGGGAAGATTGAGTATAACCTCACCGACCGCATCAACATCCGCGCCGTGGCCCAGCAAGACCGCGCGACCACTCCTTCGGATGACGGGCTCAGAGAGGCAAGCCCACTGTTGAACCTGACCTTGTCCTGGGAATACGGATCCGGAAGCTATGTGTACCTCGTGTTCAATCGGTTTGGCCAATCCGAGAATCGAGACTCGGAGCCACGACGGACGGTGACGGATCGTCAAGCAATTGCTCTCAAGATCAATCGAACATTTACATGGTAACCCAAGGAGGCGTTATGAAGTTGCAAGCCTGCACCGAACAACTCATGGAGAGTTGCTGTCTGACTCTCCGTTATGTACCGGGACGATGTGACGACCGGAGGCGTCGGGATAGGCCGCGCTTGCTGGTTCGCACGGACGGTTTCTTCGATCCTCCACCTGTCACCAGGCGCACGAAGAAGTCGTGATCTGCAAAAAAAGCCTCCGGTATCCGACCCGGGGGCTTTGATTCTGATGACAGCATCTGTTATGTTTCCGGGAAATACGAGTCGCACGATGGAAAATCATTCCGCAGTCATTGACCGATTGTACCGGGACCTGCACGGGCGTTTGCGCGCTTTCATTCGCAGTCGTGTTCGGGACGATCAAGCAGCCGATGACATTCTGCATGATGTGTTTCTGAAAATTCATCTCCGCATCGATCAGCTGCGCTCGTCGGATCGCATCGAATCATGGCTGTATTCCATCACGCGCAACGCGATCGCCGATCATCAGAAGAAGCGAGTCGAAACGGATTTGGACGTCGAACAGCTGGCGCAGGATGCCGAAGCGGGCGATGCGTATCACAAACTCGGTCTGTCACTGCAGGCGATGATCGACCGATTGCCCGACACTTACCGCGATGCCATTCGCAAGACGGAACTGGAAAATCTGTCACAGAGGGAACTCGCCCAGACACTGGGAATTTCGTTTTCGGGTGCGAAATCCCGCGTGCAACGGGGCCGAGAAATGTTAAAAGAACTCTTGCTGGAGTGTTGTCATTTTGACTTTGATCATCTCGGGAGTCTCATCGACTATCAGCCTCACGCCTGCTGTTGCTGTCAGAAACGCGCGGTCCATTCCATCAAGCCGTTGAAGAAATCAAAACCGGATTACCCGCCTCGCTCGACGAAGGCCCGCAAATCGTCGTCGTCCCGGTAGACGTCCGATTCGTAGCGCGATTTGATAAAAAAAAACCACGAATCAAACCACGCTCCGTGAGGAAACACACGCACCGTACGGCGAACTCGCGAATGGGCGGAGTCCAGCGCTTCCACGCGAATCCGATGTTGCATATGAACCTCGTCCCGAACCGATAGAAGCACGAGCGAATCGGGCGGAAACACCTCGACCACTGTCCACGTTTCGTCGACGTCGGCGCTGTCCCTCCCGGTCATCTGCCACGGAAAAGGGGCGCGAATCTTCGTCAGGCGCGTATTCCACTCACCACTGGAACGAAGATCCGTCCATCGTCCGAAGACGATCCGCTGAGAGGCGCGCACGTCGAATGAATTCCGGATATTGTAGTACGGCATCAAGAAACCGATCAGCCAAAAGGAAAAAACAATAAGCCCGCAAAGCGTCAGACCTTGCAGCAGACGACCGAGCATTCGCGGAATCATCGCAGACGCTCCCAGTGCCCTGCTGACCACTCGGCAAGAGAACGGAGTACGAGGTGCGCCGTCGCGTATTCCGATCGATTATTTTTTTCCGGCACAGCCACGACCTTCATGCGCGCGGCGCGGGCGGCGATCACTCCGTTGGGCGAGTCTTCAAAGACCAGGCAATCCTGCGGCGGCACACCGAGCAACCGCGCGGCCGACAGAAACACTGCCGGATGCGCCTTGCCATATTCTTCCTGTTCGGCGGAATGAACGACGGCAAACTTGCTTGCGAGTCCCGACGTCGTAAGAAAGGCGTCCATGAGTACGCGATGCGACGAGGAGGCCAGGGCGATAGGAATTCCGCTCTTCCAAAAAAAATCGACGACCTCATGCGCGCCGGCCATCGGTTTTCCCTGCGTCCGGATCAGATGATTCATCCGTCCGACAATCTCACGTTCCAGCGCCGGCAAATCCGCATCCGGCCAGGGTTCGTGACGATACCAGTGATGAACGACCTCATGGACTCGCAGACCCACCGCCTCTTCGCACATTTCATCCGTGAGTCGAAATCCGACCCGACCCAGCGCCTCCTTCTCGGCCATGCGCCAGAGCGGCTCCGAATCGATGAGCAAACCGTCCATGTCAAAGATCGCGGCCTGAATCACGGCGTACTCGTCTTGCTTCGATATTTGATGACCCGCGCTTTCTCCAACGTCACCAGGCCCTCGGTAACCGTCTCATCCAGGAATGGCATCAGGAGGTTGATTCTTTCCTCCGTGTCGACGATTTCGATCACCATGGGCAGGTCGGCCGAGAGTTCGAGCCATTTCGCGGTGTGAATCCGACTGCCTGCGCCAAAACCCATCACTCCGCGAATCACCGTCGCGCCTGCGAGATTGAGTTCGCGGGCCTTCATAACAATTTGCTCGTACAGCGGTTTCCCGTGGATCTGGTCGGATTCACCGACGAAGATCCGCAAGAGTAGCGCTTCTTCCGGTAGTTTCATACAAACCCTTTCAGGAAAGAAATTTCCAAATCAATCGCGACCCAACCATGCCCAACACAACCAGGAGAATTCCCGCAACATTGTTTGCAAGGATGTTCATGATCAGCCATTTGATCTCTCCGTCTCTCCACAGATTGACCGACTCGAGCGCAAACGACGAAAACGTCGTGAACGCTCCCAGAAATCCAATCGTCAGAAAACTGCGACACTCCGCCGTGACAATCGCGGCGTCAAACAGCCCGGCGAGAATCCCGATGAAGAACGAACCCGTGAGATTGACAGCGAGCGTGCCCCACGGAAAGCTGGCTCCCACGGTGTGGTAGGTCAACAGCGAAAGCCCGTACCGCGCCACCGCGCCGAGCGAGCCTCCGATGGCGATCAGGAGTACCATCTTCATGCGTTACTCCGTTTCATGCCTCTTCCACAAGTTCGGCGCCCATCGCGGAGTCGATTTGCAATAGTCGACGTACGCATCTCCAAACTGTCTCCGAAGTGTCGGTTCTTCGTACAAGAAAACTGCCGCATTGAATATAGCACAAACGCCGCCCGCGTAGGCCAGCATCGTCCACGATTCGTAGAGAGCGGCGAGACCGACGAGCCATGTGAGGATGCCGGTATACATCGGGTTTCTGACATATCGATACAGTCCGGTGATCACCAGTTGCTTCGGAGGATCGATCGGCGCCGGCGTCCCGTGTCCTCGCGCAGCAAATTCCCACACGCACCAGACATACACCGACGCCCCAAGAACCAACGGGAGACACGCAGCGAACCGCCCACCGGTGAGCGTCGGAAGGGAGAATGGCAGCCAGAAATGGAAAGGAATGACGACGGCTACCGTTCCCGGAATCAGGATCGTGAAAGCGAGATTCTTGAGGAGAGTTCTGAAAATCCGCGATCACCCGTTCACAATGCCGTACGCGATCGCTGCGGCGCCCAGCGCGATGCACACGATCGCGCCGATCATGAAGCCTTTGATCTTGCCTTCGACGGACCGCGTCAGTTCTTCTTCCGATTTCAACGAAACGATGAAGGGCTTCTTCTTGTCCTCCGGCTTTTGAACCATGAGTTCGCCTGAACTGTCCGACGCTTCGCCCAGGACGTACACCCGACGGTCGAGAGGCACGATGCTCTCTTCAAATTCGTACCCAAGAATCCGCCGGTCCGACGATCCTCCGGAGATATTGAAACGAAAACTGCCGAAGGAGATCGTCTGGCGCGACCCGGGCTCGTATTTGCTGATCACCTTCACGGCGTCGATGCTGGCATCGTTGGGATTGACAAGGACCTTGCCGGTGTCATCCTGTACATGAAACGGCACGCGCTGTGAATTGCTGGCGACCGTGGTGGAGCCGGTGCGCGTCCGTCGCACCTGATTGCCTTGCGCGTCGCGCTCGTAGTACGTCTCCTCGTACCGTTCCGAAACGCTCATGGAGTAATACACGCAGGCTTGCTTCGACAATTCCCCCGTCAGCGGCTGATCGCATTTGATCACTCCTTTGACTTCCGTCTGCTGGCGGAATCCACCCGTTCCAAGTTCTTGTTTGATGGAAGCAGCCATCTCGGCCAGTTCAGCGGCCGTCGACGTCTTGACAAACTTGATCTCGAGTAACTGGTCTTGCGCTTTCTTGCGCAGGAAGATAAACAACACCCCCAAAGCAACCAGGAACCCTCCGGCGATCACAATTCCCATGGACGTCTCCTCCTCGATTGGTATTACGTCAAAGATGATCCAAACCGATGACGGGATCAAGGTATGTGTTTTCAAAAGATCTCTCCCCGCATCAGACGTTAAATTTGAAATGCATGACGTCACCGTCCTTGACGACGTAGTCGCGGCCTTCGGTACGCAGTACGCCTTTGTCTTTGCAAGCCTGCTCGGAACCGTATTTGACCACATCTTCCCACCAGATGACGTCGGCACAAATAAACCCGCGCTCAAAATCGGAGTGAATCACGCCGGCCGCTTGCGGGTTTTTCGTACCGCGAGGGATGGTCCACGCCCGCACTTCGTCCGGTCCCGCGGTCAGAAATGTATTCAGATCCAACAGGACATATGTCTCACGGATCAGCGCGTGCAGTCCCGGCTCACGCAAACCGACGGATTCGAGGAACGCCAGTCTTTCGTCCACCGGAAGCTCCGCGATTTCCGATTCGATCTTTCCGGAAATGACGACGGATCGGGCGTTTTCCTTTTTTGCAAGGGCCGCGACCGTTTCGACATACGCATTTCCGGACGCCACCTGATCCTCCCGCACGTTGCAGATGTACAGAATCGGTTTCATCGTCAGCAGAAACGTGTCATTCACGAATCGGCGTTCTTGTTCTCCCAGCGGCTCCAACCGCGCGGGTTGTCCGGCGTCCAGCCGGCTCTTGATTTTGGTCAGCGTGTCAAACGCGGCGCGCGCGTCCTTGTCTCCGCTCTTGGCGGTTCGCTCCAGCGAAGACAATTTCTTCTGCACCGTCTCCATGTCCTTGAGAACGAGTTCCGTCGTGATAATCTCGATGTCGCGCTGAGGGTTGATCGATCCTTCGACATGCACCACGTCCGGATCGTCAAAACAACGCACCACCTGTGCGATCGCATCCACCTCGCGGATGTGACTCAGGAATTGGTTGCCCAGTCCTTCTCCCGCGTTGGCTCCTTTGACCAGCCCGGCGATGTCGACGAAATTGACCGTCGTGTAGATTTTCTTCTTCGGCTTGTAAATTTTCGTGAGCGCATCGATGCGCGCATCCGGCACTTCGACGACGCCAACATTCGGTTCGATCGTCGCAAAGGGGTAGTTGGCCGCAAGCGCTCCGGCGGCGGTCAACGCGTTAAAAATCGTCGACTTCCCGACGTTCGGCAGACCAACAATTCCGCATTTCAAGGGCATTCGCTTGATCTCTCTTTCGTAGGGCGGGAAAAGTATACTTTTCTGCGTCGAAATCAACGAGAAATCCGCAGGCCGATGACCTGGTCGGCGAATTCCAAAGAGAGATTACGATGGCACGAGAGGTCGAGGCGGGGCGCGATCATGAGGAAGTACTCATCGTCTGCTAGGCAGACCGTCCATCCGTCGTACTGCCCGCCAGGGGCGCCGTGAGACTTACATACAGATTGGTTTCGGCTACTTCACCGTCCAATTTTCCCATTCGTTGACAACTGAGGAACTGACCTGGACTTGCGGCGTCTGTTCCTTGCCGGACAGAAGTGTTTCTTTTACGACATTCGTCTTCAGATACTCCGAAAGTTCCCTGTAAGACACCTGCCCTTTCGTGTCCTGCAATTTCTTCAGAAGGAAATACGTGAAATAGCCATGCTGTTTTTCCCCATATACCGCCGACGACTGCTCGCCACTGCTGGAACTGAACACGACGAGTGTACCGGATAATGTGTTCTCCTTGGGAACAAGTTTGACGCCCTTGACGGCCACCAGTCCCTGATTCCTCGCGCCGCCCGAAAAGCAGGCGTCCATGAAGACCGTGGCTCTTTTCACCGGGTGCTCGCTTAATCTCTGATAAACTTCAGAGACCTTGATTCCATCCGTGACATTCTTTCCCGACACATCCACAGGAATCACGTACGGCTCCTTGGTGTTTTCATCCGGCAATCCATGGCCAGAATAGTAGAAATAAATCTCCGCCTGACCCTGCTCGTTCTTCGCAAGACCGTTGATCCATGCGAGTCCTTGTCTAATCTGACTCGTTGTGGCGTTGGTGTACAGCTTAATTTGCTTTTCTGGAATGCCGAGCGTGTAGCGACAGTACTCAGAGAATACTTTGGCGTCATTTACGGCATAGTCCACGTTGACTTCCGTACTCAAGTCTTTCTGGTAGGAGCTGTAGTCTTCATTGCCGATCACAAGGGCATATCGATTGGGGAACGTGGTTCCAGCAGAAGGGATGTTCTTGTCCACCTCCGCGCCCAACGAAGCGACTTTGATCTCTTCCTTGCTTTCGAGTCCCGTCTTACTTTCTACAACCATCTTGCTGGCGGACAAGGATTGATTCAATTGCAGGTCAATCGTCCGGTTTTCGGCATACTTGCCATACCGCTCACTGAGTTTGATTTTCAGAGGAAGATTCGACGAATTGTAAAGATCATTGACGATCAGTGAGTAGATAATTTCTTTTGTTTCACCTGGCTTTAGAAAGGAGAAATTCTGATTCTCATTGCCCGACAGGCAGAGGACGTTGGGGGGCAATTCAAGCGCTACGTTGACGTTTTCTGCCGTGCCGTACTGGACGTTTTGAACCAGGACCTGGACGTCGAACGGTTTTTTCTTCTGCAGGGTGCCTGTGGCGCTGCTCGTCACCGTGTAATCCGCCACTTTGACGAGCGGGGAAACAAAGGCCTTCGTCTTCACTTCCAATTCAAACGGATCGGACGAAAATCCGTTCGGCTCGTCGATCTTGATGACAAATTGCGCCGAACCCTCCGCCGTATTCATCGTACCTGTGACAGGCAGTTCAACGTTCAGTTTTTGTCCCACCTTGATCGCACTGATGTCTGTTTTAGCGGAGTAGTTCAAACCCGCCGCGTAATTCTTGACGCTGAGGGATGCCTTGAGTCCCAACCCGTCCCCCGGACCGGAGTTTTCGACTGTGAACTTGATTTTGCAACTTTCGCCCGCGTCGATGCAATTGTTGCCATTGAAGTCTGTGAATTGCACACTGCCGGCGACAATAGACAGAATAGGCGGCTTTGGCGGGTCTTTGGTAATATTCAAATAAACTTTTCCGGATGTTCCTTCAAAGGTTTGCGCAGAAACGCTGAAGGAAAATAGCAATAAAATAAGACTACGTTTCATAGAGATCCTCCTTATCGATGAGATACACAAACATACAGAAAGACTCCTGCGTTGTGAAGTTTTTTTTGCGACATTTTTTTCTGGGTATCCCTGAACCACCCCCTGCCCCCTCCTTACGCCACTTCGATTTTCTAAACACCGACAATTTTACCGGCGTAAGGAGGGGGATCTCTAATTGGGGATCAAGCACCATTTTCCAGAGTCCCCCTCCTTGCTCCAGAAAAATCTGGAACTCCGCACGCACGTACAGGAGCGAGAGGAGCCCATTCAAAAGTCCCCCTCCTTGCTCCAGAAAATCTGCGCTTCCGTACCAACGCTCCGGAGCAAGGAGGGGGCAGGGGGTGGTTCAAGAATGATCCTCAATCCAAACACGTATTCTCTTCCCGACCTCATCCACATTCTGACTCACCTCATCATCCGTGAATCGAAGAAACCTTATCCCAAGTGATTCTACAAACGTCTGCCTCCTGGCATCCCGCTGTCTCGCCTCATCCGTTTCATGCGATGGCCCATCAATCTCTATCGCCAGTTTCAGTTCGGGACAATAGAAGTCGAGCACATATTTTCCGACGCCATGCTGACGCCGGAATTTGAAACCAAGGAGTTGACTGTTTTTCAATTGCATCCACAGCAACTGCTCAGATCGCGTCGAGTGATTTCGCAGTTCCTTGCGGAATAGCTTCTGGGATTTGATATTGAATTTGTTCACTTTCCATGCCAGTTCGCTGCTTGAACCACCCCCGTACCCCCTCCTTACGCCAGACTGAGTGTACTTGATTGCAGTATAGACGGGCGTAAGGAGGGGGACGCTGGATGGATGGGCTCCTCACGCCATTTTAATGGTACTTGATTTTACGCAAGTCTGGCGTATGGTGGTGGACATCTTGTTGTGGACTTGCAACATTTTCGAAAGTCCCCCTCCTTGCTCCAGACAATCCATGTTTCCGCACAGCCGACTCGGAGCAAGGAGGGGGCACGGGGGTGGTTCCGCCCGCCACGCAAAACGCGCCGGCGTTTCTTGACCTATCCCTTTCATCGTGAGATTTGCCAAATCTTAAAGATTTGGCAAATCTCACAAATGCAAAAAAACCAAAAGAGTAAGGAACTAAGAACTTAAAGCGTAATGACATTACTGAGGCAACCGACACAACCGAAACCCGCCGATGTCATTCCTGCCGTCCGGTATGAACCCGAACCGGACCGACGCGCGCACGAACCTCGGAATCCAGAACCAGGACCCGCCACGCAAAACGCGAGACGTTCCACTGCCAGGACCTTTTGGATTATAAGACGGCGATTGCGAATAATAACTGTCACTATACCAGTCCTCGCACCATTCCCACACATTGCCCGTCATATCATACAAGCCAAGTCCGTTCGGCTGTTTCTGCCCGACAGGATGAGTCTTGCTTCCGCTATTGCCATTATACCAGCCGACGGCGTCCAAATTGGCGCCGCCTGAGTACTTCTCAGATTTCCCACCGCTCCGTGCCGCATATTCCCATTCCGCTTCATACGGCAAGCGATACTTCTTTCCCGTTTTCTGATTGAGTTTCCTGATGAATTCCTGCGCGTCATTCCATGACACTTGCTCCACCGGACAATCGTCACAGCCGGAGAAATGAGACGGGTTGTTGCCCATCACGCTCTTCCACGTCTTCTGCGTCACCTCATACTTACTCATATAGAAATCGCCCACCGTCACCGTATGCACAGGCTTTTCATTGGAGTCTCCATCTCCGAAGGTGTCACCCATCTGGAATGTGCCGCCCTTGACGAAGATCATCTCGATGCCAAATTCCGTTCCGCCACCTGAAACGCCTTTGACCTTGAAAACAAAATCTGGCCCGACCAGCTTCTCCACGTCCTTCAGCACATCCCAGACGATGCGCTTGTTGGTACCGGATGAAATCAGCTTGCCGATGTCGCCGGTGACGGAAGATGGCACAAGCAAGTATGTCTTGCCGCCGTCTTTGGATATGTCAAGGGAGATAGTGTACTTGTCGCCGGCCTTGCCGTCCAGATCGTAGGTGATCACGACGGTCTTGCCTGCCTGCGTGACCTGTACGTTGGTGATGGATTGGGCTGTCAGCGCCGATGCGGCCGCAGACAGGGACAGCAGGATAATCAAGTTCTTCATACGTTTGTCACCTCAAGGATAAGGATAGCAAATGGGATTGTCTGGCAATGTATGGTAGGTTTTGAAGATTTTCAAAATGCATTTTGAATTCTAGTCTTACCGCGTACCTTACCTTTCTCGTCGTGCCTGGAGCCACCAAGCCTGCCCCCTCCTTTGGGCTAGAGCCCGAATGCGTTTAACATCATCATAGCCCTGACCTAAAGGTCAGGGCTATGAAAGCTATTCTAAAACAATCGGCTTTAGCTGAAATGTCATTCCGGTTTCTTTGTTTCCGGGATTTCTTTAAACGCCGGTTTGATTCGCTTTATGGCGCATAGCGGCGCAAGGAGGGAGCGAGCACTGAGCTTGCCGAGGTGGGGGTGGTTCAAAACATCGAGCCGCTCAAAGTCGGCTGGTCTGCTTTCGATTTTCTTGATTTGCAAATGCCTATCAATCGTGCTTTACCACAGGCTTTAGCCTGTGGAGACAAGCGCTTTTTAATAAGCATTCGGGCTTTAGCCCAATAGGAGGCTTTTCTTCGGGCTTACACCTTCTTCCATTTGCGACAGCATGGAAGATGTACGGGTCCTGCAGTCTAGAGATATCGGATCATCGGTTGGACACGTGGTATCGCTGGCCGCGCACGCCGCAGGTCGGGTACGAAATGAAAGAAAACATCCCGAGATCATACATTCGGATTGGAGTTCTCCGTCGACTTTCTGTGAAATTCCTGTATATTTGAACACAGCAGAGGAGCCGGTATGTCGAGAGTGAAAGACAAAATCGTTTTGATCACGGGAGCGTCCGCCGGGATCGGTGAAGCATGCGCGACTGCGTTTGCGGAAGAAGGAGCGCATATGATTCTGACGGGACGCCGCGGCGACCGTCTGGAGAAACTGGCCGCCGAAATTCGGACTCGCCATGCGGTTCGCGTCCATACACTGCCGTTCGATATCCGCGACCGCCAGGCAACCGCTGATGCGATTCGTTCCCTTCGGGACGGTTGGGACAGGATCGACATTCTCGTCAACAATGCCGGACTCGGCAAGGGGTTGGAGAAACTTCACGAGGGCAACATCGATCACTGGGAAACCATGATCGACACCAACATTAAAGGTCTGCTCTACGTGAGCCGGGCTGTGATCCCCGGCATGGTCCAGCGCAAACAAGGCCATATTATCAACATCGGTTCCATCGCCGGACACGAGGTCTATCCGAACGGCAACGTCTATTGCGCGACCAAACACGCGGTGACCGCCCTGACCAAGGGCATGCGGCTCGATCTCGTCGACACGCCTCTTCGTGTGACCACAGTGGACCCGGGCCTGGTCGAGACGGAATTTTCGCTCGTTCGTTTTGACGGAGACACGTCCCGCGCGAAAAAAACGTACGAAAACATGGAACCGCTCTTGGCCCGCGACATTGCGGAGGTGGTCGTCTTTGCCGCCACGCGCCCGCCGCATGTGCAGATCGCAGAAATCATCGTCTTCCCGACGTGTCAGGGGGGCACGACCCACGTCCACCGCACGCCGCCCCGGTAGCTCACATGGTCACTTGGCTCACTTCCGGTGAATCTCATGGCAAGGCGTTGACGGGTATTCTGGACGGCATGCCCGCCGGTCTCGGGCTCACCACCGATCCGATCCAGCATCAGTTGTTCCGCCGGCAACAGGGATACGGCCGCGGGGGACGAATGAAGATCGAATCCGACACGGTCGAGATTCTTTCCGGCGTCCGATTCGGCCAGACCATGGGCTCCCCCATCGCATTGCTGGTACAGAACAACGATTGGAAAAACTGGTCGGACAAAATGAAGATCGAGCCGCTGACGAGTGACGAGGCGATCGCGAAGGTCACTCTGCCGCGTCCCGGACATGCGGACCTGGCAGGGGTGCAGAAATTTCAGTTCGACGACATCCGCCCCGTGATCGAACGCTCCAGCGCACGCGAGACGACGATGCGGGTCGCCCTAGGTACGATCGCCAGAGTCCTTCTGGAGGCGTGCGGAATTCACATCACTTCTCACATCCTGCAGATCGGGGGCGTTCGCCTGCCGGAATCCGTGCGCGCGGAAGTATCGTCCCTGATTGCGGCCGAGATTACACAGAGGAATGACGCGTCTGAAGTCCGCTGCGTCGATGCGTCTACATCGGACCACATGATCGAAGCCATTCGCGCCGCGCAAAAAGAGGGAAACTCGCTGGGTGGAATCTTCGAAGTCCTGGTCGACGGCGTCCCTCCAGGGATCGGGAGTTATGTGCAGTGGAACCGAAGGCTGGATGCTATTCTTGCACAACATGTTTGTTCGATACAGGCCATCAAAGGCGTGGAGATTGGCGATGCGTTTGACAGCGCGGCGCGCAAGGGGTCCGAGGTTCACGACGAAATTCTGTACGACTCGAAACAGGGATACCACCGCAAGACCAATCACGCCGGCGGTATCGAAGGCGGCATGTCTAATGGAGAGCGAATCGTCATTCGCGCCGCGATGAAACCGATCCCAACGCTGGCTCGTCCTTTGCAATCGGTGGATATCCAGACGAAGGCCGCCGAGAGCGCCCACAAAGAGCGGACGGATAGTTGTTCCGTTCCCGCCGCCGCCGTCGTCGGCGAAGCCATGACAGCGTTGGCCTTGATCAATCCGTTCTTGGAAAAAGTCGGCGGAGACTCCATGGCAGAAATTCTGGACCGGGTGAAATTACTTCGAAGCTGACGCACTCCGCCGTCATACACCGATGGAAGTCTTGCGCTCAACGCGATTCCTTCGTACAATGGGCCGGGCCTAACAGAATATCCGTTTACCGGAGATACCCGCTTGCCATTCAGAATACCCATATCCAAAGGTTCAATTATGACGGCAATTTTGGCCACGTTGCTGGCCTTTCTTCTCGGCTCCCTCTCTCTGCAGGCTCAGGAGAAATTTTACAACTACTACGACAAGGGCCTCAAATTCGTCGAGAAAGCCGATTGGGTTCGTGCCGTCGGCGAATTTCGCAGCGCCATTTCCCTGGATTTTGAAGAAAAACACAAAAAACGAACGTACGGCACCCGCTTCATCGAATATTACCCGCATCGGGAGTTGGGAATTGCGCATTACCATCTCGGCGAGTATGCGGCCGCAAAGGCCGAGCTCGAACTCAGCATCGCGTACAAGAAATCCGCCCGCGCAGAAGAGTACCTGAAGAAGATTCAATCCGGCGGTCAAGTGGCCGCTGTCGATGAAAAGACCCTGGCGGAAATCCAGAGACTGGAGGAAGAGGAGAAAGCTCTGCGCGCCCAACAGGCGGAAAAAGAAAAACAAGCCAAACTGGATGCAGAAAAACTCCGAAAGGAACGTGAAGAGGCGCTTCGCAAGAAACAAGAGGACGACAAGAAGTCCGACCTGGAACGTCAGCGCATCGCCGCCGAACAGGCGCGATTGAAAATGGAAGGAGAGCTCAAAGCCAAACAAGCTCTGGAGTTCCGTCAGAAGGAAGAACAGGAACGACAGAAACGGGACAAGGAGCGACTCGTCAAAGAGGAACAGGAAAAAGCCCGGCAGGAAGCGGAATTGAAACGCCTGGAGGAGGAGGCGCGAAAAAAACAGAAGGAAGAGGAACAGCGAAAGCTTCGTGAGGAACAAGAGCGCATCCGCAAGGAACAGGAACGGCAGAAACGGGAATCGGAAGAACGAAGGAAGAAGGAAGAAGAAGAACGCCGCCGAGCCGAACAGGAGCGCCTCAAGCAAGAGGAGTTGGAAAAACAGCGCATCAAGGCCGAACAGGAAAAACTCCGACTCGACCAAGAACGGTTGGCGAAGGAAGCCGACGAAAAGAAAAAACAAGAAGAGGAGTTTCGTCGCCGCGAAGAGGAGTCCCGAAAAAAGCAGGAGGAAGAACAGAAGCGTCTCGAAGAACAGCGCGCAAAGATTGAAAAAGAACGCGCGCGATTGGCCGTCCAGCGTCAGAAAGAAGCCAAGGCGGGCATTGCCGTGGGCCAGCTCAATTACGATGCCGATCGAATCATCCGCGTCGGCTCTCGGCTCTCTCTCGCCATTCTGCCGTTTGAAAACATCGGAGGATCCAGCGACCTGCCGAGGTCCGCGGCAGACAAACTGATCACGCAACTCGTCAATCTCCGCCGGTTCCGCGTAATCGAACGCACGGAACTCGACAAGGTCATGCAGGAACAGGACTTCCGCATGTCGGATGCAGTGGATTCCAAAGACGCGGCCGTGGTCGGAAAGGTCGCGGGCGCAGACGTGATTGTGATCGGCACCGTCAAAATGGAAACCGGTTATGCGCGCGTCAGCGCCCGATTGGTCGACGTCGAAACGGGCGAAACCGTCGTGGCTCGGGAAGTCCAATCGCAGAACGCAACGCTCGAGGCCATCGACCGAAGCATCGAAGCGCTCTCCGTCCTGATTTACAACGATCTGCCGATCTTCGAAGGGTACATCGTGAACATCGAAGGCGACAAAGTCTACCTCGACATCGGCACCGAACGCGGCGTCCGAAAAGGCACGAAATGCGTGGCCTTCAAAGAGGGCGACGCGATCGTCCACCCCGTAACCAAAGAAGTCCTGGGAAAAAAGGTAACGAAGCTCGGCGAACTCGTCATCACGTCGGTTCAGCCGAAATTGTCAGAAGCGAAATTCATCGAGAAAGAGGGCGAAAAGATCGAAGTCGCCTCCAAGGTCGTCATCAAATAGCGGCTTCTCTGCCGTCGCCTTTGTCCTCAGTCAAATATCTAGTCGGAGTCGGATCGTGCCGTCGGACAAGAAATTTGTGGAGTATGTATCGGAACAGATGGAACTCGCGGGACTCATAACCACCAGGCCTATGATGGGAGAATATTTGGTCTATTGTGATGGAATCTACGTAGGCCTGGTCAGCGACAACGCGGTATTCATGAAACCTACAGAGGCTGGCCGCCAATACATAGGGAATGTCGTGGAAAAACCGGCGTATCCCGGCGCGAAACCGAGTTTTTGTATTGGAAGCGAGTTGGAGAATAAGAGGTGGCTTGGAGGTCTGATCCGAGTCACCCGCGATGAATTGTCAAAGACCAAGCGGCCGGCGAGACGATCTGTCAGAGGAAAGAAGACCAGGAGAGGGTAGCCCTCAGTCTGCGAATTTTGACCTGATTGATAACGCCCGATGCCACGCCGCCATTGACCGACCGATCTTCTCATTTTAATCGAAATCGAATCGGAATACTCACCTGCACGCGAACGGGGTGGTCTCCCTGCATCGCCGGAGTAAATTTGCATTTCTGAACGGCCTGCGCGGCCGCATTCCCGAATCCTGAATTCTCCGTCTCATGCAGAACCTCCGTTCGCACGACTTCGCCATGGATATCGACATAGGCCTTGATCACCGCCATTCCCTCCAGACGCATCAGGCGTGCCATTGCCGGATATTCCAACTGCCTCTGCAGGAAGGCGATCCCGCCGACCAGAGTCGGGGCGACTTCGGGAAATTCGATGTACGGATCCTCGGGGGCCTCGATGATCGGCGACACAATCTGCGGCAAAATGGAAATGCTTTCGATGAGAACCGAGTCCGGCATTTCTTCTACAGGCTGATCCTTCGCGACCACGGGAATGCCTTCTTCCGACGTTGAAGCCGTCAGCGGCTCGTGTCGCGCGATGGGATCTTGCCATGTCACATCCGTCAGTTCGATCGGATCAAATCGGTCCCCGATCGACGGCTTGTTCTTCTCGTGAGGGGACAAACGAATCCACCGGAATCCTGCGGTGATCAGGACGAGCGTGAGAAGAAGAGAGAATCGCAATGTCTTTGGGTAATCCTGTTTCATGACAGACTCCTATAGGGATGGAACGAGAAGGATATGTTGCACACCACAGCCTGTAAGAATATCCAATACAGCTACGTACGTTTCGTACTTGGCACCGCGTGCCGTCTGAACGACGAAGGGTCGACTTGCGCCAAGACGCACCACCTGCTCGCCCAATCTGTTCAGCGGAGTCAACTGGCCATCGCACTCGACCCGGTTGTTCCGATCGATCAGGATCTCGACGGGCGCTGCCCCGCGACCTTTTGCCTCCGCCTCAGGAAGAAGCGCTCCAATTCCTTTGTCGGATCCAATCGTCGACATGACCAGAAAGAAGATGATCAGCAGAAAAGCCATGTCCGAAAGAGAACCCATGGGAATGCTGGTCGTGCGTCGTACCCTGATCATGGCAACCTCCTTTGAACAACGCGATTACAGGCAAACAGCGTGATTGTCTCTATGGCTGGATGAACCGACACGCGTCGTGATGGGATTCACGAGTGCGTGTTACGCAAAATCACTTTGGAAAAACTTTGGAAAAAAAGGAGGGAATTAGAACAAACCCGTCATGCCGAAATGAACTTTGCCCGTGGAAAATGAATCCCCGCGCCCGATACCGTAGTCTAATGCAAATATCCCCAGTCGCGTTTCAATCCGAAATCCAAACCCATATCCCATCGGCCAACCGCTTCGCTTCACCGGAACTCCCGAAGCGTCGGGATCGTATCGAAAGTAGTGGCCGACATCCCAGAAAACAAACATGCGGGAGCGCGGCGACGTGAGATACCGGATTTCAAAATTATTCCACCCAATGCGTGTGCCATTGTACAGATCCTCGATGGCCCCGCGCAGATCGTGCAGTCCGCCGAGACGATACTGCTCCGACAAGGGAATGATCCGCCGGCCCGAACGATACAGCGCCCCGTGCACACCGTCGAACAGGACGATCTTGCGATGGACCGATCGCACCCACTCGACATCAAACGAGACCCGTCGGACGATCTCCGATCGCCGTGCATTCTGTCCGGGAACGGGGACTCCTCCGACCGTCAGCGTATCGATGCCGTTGTCGTCTTCGATAAAGAAATTCTCGCGCTTCCGACTGACGTCCACCGTCGTCTGATAATACACGCCCTCGCGTGGATTGTACACGTTGTCCCGCGAATCGAATGCGATTCCCATCCTGGCCGTTTCCAGCCGCGTGGTCGGTATGGAAAACAGAAATCCATTCGTCTTGTTCGAGGGTTGCAGTTGACGCATCGAACCTCCGATCGATACGGTGACCTCCGACGTGAGGGCGTAATGCGCGTCGAGTCCCCATTCGCGGTCCACATACAGCGTGTCCTGAATTTGCTGGCGAATGCGCCCGGATACCGAAACGGGAATGCCGCCCACCCACGGTTCTGTATAAGACAGGAGGAAGTCTTGCGAGGCTCGATTCTTCTTCTGCCAGCGGAAAGCCAGCTGTCGTCCCATGCCGCCCAGATTCGAAAAACCCATGTCCACCAGTCCGGAAAAATATCCCTTTTCCGAACGTCCAGTCTCGCGAGGAACGTATCCAATCACCCCGTCTACACGGTTGGCTGATCCTTCGATCACGGAAATGATCAGACGCAATGTCGAATCGTCTGCAATCGTCCATTCCGGCTCACCGGCAGAGGCGATGAACGGAAGGCGGCGAATCTTATTGACGCCTCGCTCCACCGACGAGCGGTCATACCGCGATGGTGTCGCCAGACGCAATTCGCGCCGCAACACTTCGGGCTTGGTCGAGGAGAGTCCACGGAATTGTACATCGCCAATCTCGCCTTGCGGGCCCGTCTGAATGTCGATCACTCCTTCCAGAATTCCGTCTCCGGACAGGTCCATCGATCGCACCCGCACCGTCGCAAAGGGATAACCCTGTTCCTCAAGAAAATCTTGAACGCGATGGAGATTTCGAGAAAAAATCTCCGGTTCGAAATAATCTCCCATGTCCTCCGTCAGAATGTCCTGCATCGGCGATGGGTCTTCCTCCCGGACATCGATGGCCAGACGGCCCAGTCGCAGACGCCGGCTTTCTGTAAGGAAGACACGAATCTCGATCCCGTCGGTCGCTTCCACCTGGCGTACAGAATCAATTGATGCCAAATAATAATGTCGCGTGCGATACGCATCGAGAATTCGCCCAAGGTCCTCCTCCCACTCGACCCGGTCAAACGCCGATCCGATGTGTGTAGTGAGTCGATCGCGCAGGAACGCGTCGGACAAGACGGTATTCCCTTCAAACGAAATGCCGCGCACCGTCTGCGCCGCACACGCGGCCACGCAGAGCAGATGGAGAATAATCCTCATGGCAGAATGTGAATGCGTCCGCCGCTGCGGTCGATCAGTTCATGGCGCACGAATTCTGCGCGGGAGCGCCGAATATCGACGGTCAACCGCACCAGGTCGGAATAGTCCGACTCGACCATTTTCCCCCGCTCGCTGTCGATCAATTGCATGGCAATGGAAACATCGGGATAACCCATCTGCAATCGCAACCTGTCCGTCACCCATTCCACGATCAGCGGAGCCGCGGACAGCACGGCATCGGCCGCATCACGGTACGCCCGCATCAGCCCGCCCGTACCGAGTTTGGTCCCGCCGAAATAGCGCGTCACGATGATTCCGGCGTTCGTCACGTTCCGGGAAATGAGCGCCAGCTGGATCGGTTTGCCGGCGGTGCCGGACGGCTCACCGTCATCGCTGAAGCGTCCCGGATCTTCCAGTCCCAGCCGATACGCGTAGCAATGGTGCGTGGCGTTGTAGGTTTTCTTCCTTTCCCGGGCCATCCGTTGTTCAAAATCTGCAGAGGAAGAGAGTGGAAATAGCAGAGCGATAAAGCGGGACCCTTTGACCTTGACTTCCGATTCCGTCTCGTTCCGAACGGTTAGAAATTCATCGGTCATGATGCGCTCGCCGTGCATCGAAGGCTACGATTCGAAAAACATCTTCCCGCGATTGATCACGCCCAAGGCTTTGCCCTTCATGGCGTACCCGTGATACGGCGTGTTGATTCCTTTGGAACACGATTGGTGCACATCGTACACCCATTCCCGATCTCCCTTCAGAATCGACAAATTGGCGGGAGCGCCGGGTTGAATCGCGGGGACCGGGAGATTCAGCACGGTCCGGGGCGCGATGGACATTTTGTACAGGGCAGTCTTCAGGGGAAGCACATTCTTGTGAATCAAATCCTGGAAGACGATCCCGACACATGTTTCGAGTCCCGTAATTCCAAAAGTCGCCTGATCGAATTCGCATTCCTTGTCCTCAATCGTATGCGGCGCGTGGTCCGTCGCGATGACGTCGATCGTGCCGTCCTGCAGGCCTCGTTTGATTTCTTCGATGTCCTCGGACAAACGCAACGGCGGATTCATTTTCGCAAACGTGTTGTACGACCCGACGGCGGCGTCGGTCAACGTGAAATGGTGCGGACAAACTTCGCACGTGACCCGCACTCCGCGCTTCTTCGCTTCGCGAACCAGTCGCACCGTGGCGCCGGTGGAAATATGCGCGATGTGCACGTGCGATCCCGTGAATTCCGCCAGCAGAATGTCGCGCGCCACGATCACTTCCTCGGAAATCGACGGGATCCCGCGCAATCCGAGTTTCATCGACACGGTCCCTTCGTTCATCGAACCGCGATTGGAAAGTTCTTTGTCCTCGGCGTGTTCGATCACCGGGACGTTGAACATCTTGACGTACTCCAGCGCCCGGCGCATGATTTCCGCACTGTACACGGGATCGCCGTCGTCGGAAACCGCCACCGCGCCGGCCTCGATCAGGCTCCCGATTTCTGCAATTTCCTTTCCTTCCCGGCCTTTGCTCACACAGCCGATCGGGTAGACGTCCACGAGCAGTTCGGCGGCCTTTGAGCGGATGAAGTGGACGGTGTCTGCCGTATCCACGGGAGGCGTAGTGTTCGGCATGCACGCGACGGCGGTGAATCCTCCGGCCATCGCCGCATTGCACCCGGTCAGGATCGTCTCCTTGTCTTCACGCCCGGGTTCCCGGAGATGGACGTGCATGTCGATCAGTCCCTGCGTGACGATCGCGCCTTGCAGGTCCAGCGCTTCCCCATTCGCGTTGGATTTTCCGATCGAATGGATGTGGCCGTGTTGAATGACCATGTCCGTAACTTCCTCCCGATCGTTCGAGAGATCCAACAGCCGCGCATTCTTCAGAATCAGAGTATCCGGCAGGCGTTTTGCTTCAATGGGTCGTGCCATACGTTATTCCCGTGAAAATTGAAAAATAATGATCGCAGCGATCACACCCGCCAAACCGAACGCAAGCGGTTTCATGTTTCTGGATTCACTGCGAAATTGAACTTTGTGAATTTCGGTGAGTTTGTAATCACGAAAGAACGTTCCCTGCTGAATCGTGACGTAGCCGTCCTGGGTCGAATAGTAAACGCCGGCATTCGTCGTACCATCCTCCATCACGAGCGTGATTGGATCGTCCGGCCGCAGCGTGGACAGGAACTGCTCCAACTCCGCAACGCGGGCCGTCGAGTCTTTGGCCTCATATTCTTTGGCAACGAACGTCCGAGCGCATCCGGCGAATGCAAAAACCAGCGCCAGCAGTCCGATCCGCATTGGTGGAGACATCCGGAGATTTTCAGGAAGATGTGATTTCATTGGATTACTTAATCGCTGTCCCGGCACAGCACGCTTTTGACAATACTCAATCGAAAATCAGACGCTTACGATTCATATGTCCATTCCAAATCTGTGCACCACACAGCGTCACGCGGCCTGTGGGACGGCGTGACATGCGCGATCCGCCCACCTCAAAGGACAATGATAGGAAAGAGCCTTTCAAAATATTGCGTGAAATGCCGAACATCGACCTTCAGTTGGTACGTCGTCCGTAAATCCGAGACTCCACGTCGTTTTTGAGTCAACCGAATACTTTCCGATCAATTCTGAAATTTTGTCCGGCTTTTTCGACTTGGCGAGAGTTTTTTTTATGCGGAGGGCACGTGCAACAGGCGTTTCTTTGATTCTCTTTCTCATGCAATAAACTTTCCCTGAACTCTATTGAAACAACCTTAGCAAAGAACAAAGGTAATTTCAAGAGATTCGATCCCCTCACGATTGGATCCATTCACGGATTAGTCATCACCACAGCCAGGCGCATTTCTTCACACCAGCTGATAATACACGGTCTTCAGGTACAGCGATTCCGGAATCTGCAGCATCCACGGATGGTCGGGCGGCTGGAACGTCACATCGACCACACGCAATCGCACACCGAGGTCTGCCGATGCGAATCGCGCCGCTTCCTGCATCAGATCCGTGCTCATGTGATACGCGCAGGAAGACAGGACGACAAATCCACCTCGCTGTACGAGCGGCAAACTGTCTTTCAACAGCCGCCAGTACGCCCATTTGAGTTTGTCGATGCCTTCTTTGCGCTTGGCAATCGCGGGAGGGTCGATGACGACGACGTCGAATTTCCGATACGAACCGGGTTGTGCGGCACACGACGCGTTTTCGTTTTCCAGATAGGCATACGCATCCGCACAGATCGACGTCAGGCGATCCTCCACGCGGTTCAACTGCGCGTTGGCGGTCGCTTCTTCGGCGGCGCGGGGATCCGAATCCACGCAAACGACCGATGCGCCGGCCTGAGCCATCGCAATCCCAAAGGCCCCGGCGTACGAAAACAAGTCCAGCGCCCTCCCTCCTTTTCGCACGAGCGCGCGAACCCGCTGGCGATTGTCCCGCTGGTCCAGATAAAATCCTGTTTTGTGACCGTCCACGATGTCGACGCGAAAACTCAGATCACCTTCCCGTATCGTAACCGCTTCCGGCTGTCTTCCGCACAGCAAGCCTTTCGCCGGCTCCAGTCCTTCTTCCAGACGGGATTCCATATCGCTGCGTTCGTATGCCGCGGATGCCTGCAAGGTCTCCACCAGCAGACCTGTGAGCGTGTCCTTCCACCGTTCCATGCCCAGGGTGCGAAACTGCACCACGACGGTATCGCCAAAACCGTCCACGATCAGACCGGGCAGACCGTCCGCCTCGGAATGGATCCAGCGAATCCCATCGGAGGGAATCGACAGCGATTTCCGGAACGCCACCGCTTGTTCGATGCGTCGTTTCCAGAATGTCGCGTCGATCGGCATGTGTTGCCGTGTCAGCATGCGAATGACGATGTGGGAACGTGCGTTGTACATGCCCACGCCCAGAAATTTCCCATCGGCATCCATCACGTCCACACACGATCCGTCCTCGATCTCCCCGCGATCTGCAAAATGCGTCGCGATGTCATCGCGAAAAATCCAGGGATAATGATTCCGAATTTTTTTGTCTTTGCCTGCTTTGAGCCGCACTTTCATGGCGGGCAATATACCGGCGCACGTCGGCAATTCCAAAAAATAATCCAGTGATTACCTGAAACGATTCGTATACATTGACTGGAACAACGAAGCCACCTTACCAGCACGACAATGATCCTCCGACATGTTTGTTTTGCGCTTCTCGCGGGCCTGGTGACGCAGACTGCTTCTGCGCAACAACTCGTCCCCACGCGTGCCACGGTCCGGGATTTCGTGGTCGCGGTGGATGCTCGTCTCGGATCGCGACCTTCCAGTTCGGCGGCCTTTGTGGCCGACGTGTATGCTTCCGTGTTCGACGTACATCTGCCTGCGAGCGCTTCAGAATTGTGGAAGAGTGGGCAAGGTCAGCGTATTTACCACGATGAAGACGAATTGCGTCCGGGCGATGTGTTGTTCTACCGCGATTACACCGGCAATGAAGACGACGTCGCCGAACTGGGTATCTATCTGAACGATGAAGACGGCATCGCCCACCTCACGCCGGCCCAGGGGATCGTCCTGTCGTCCGGTGCGACGATTCACGGATATTGCTTCGCCGCCAAGCGATTTGTGGACATCCCGGACGCCCTGATCACGCGCGGTTCTTCCTCGCTCAAAGCGGTCGTCAAAACCCAGGTAACCCGGTCCCAGTTCGAAGCCGAGGTACGGAGCTGGCTGGGTACTCCGTATGTGTGGGGAGCCGCCCAAAAGCGCAGAGGCAGTGATTGCAGCGGATTTATTACCACCGTGTGCCGGGCCATTGCCAACATCGAATTGCCGCGTTCGTCTCACGAAATCTGGGCGCAGGATATCGGCGCAAAGGTGCAGACGAAGGACCTTATGCCCGGAGATCTCTTGTTTTTTTCGTATGGCGCTCGCGTCAGCCATGTCGCCTTCTATCTGGGCGATGGCAACATCATTCATGCGCGCAATCCCAAAGAACTGCTGGGAATCGACCCGCTGGCAGGTCATTACCAAAATCATCTCACAGGCGCCAAGCGATTCTTTGCGCTTGCGACCGGAGGAGATGGAAAGACGGAGCGCGTGGCTGCCGCTGTGCCGGATCGCTATTTCGTCTCCGATCAGGAAAAGGTTCACCTCGTCCGTGTGTCACAGAACGATCGGGACCTCGTCGTGGAGTGGACGTTCGTCGGCGGAAGCACGGAACGGCAAGTGGCAAAATCGGTGAAGGACGCCGCCTTTCTGAAAAAGAACGGCAAGGGCTTCAAAAATCCATCCCTGTATCGGTACGAATATTCGTGGAAAGGAAATTCCTACCGCGGCACGCTGGTCGTGGATGAACTGTTCACGCAGGTTTTGGAAATCGACGAAAATCTCACGGAAACCCGGGAAACCATCTATGCGTGGGCGCCGACGGAAGATCCGGCGAAAGCGGTCGCATCGGATGGCGTCCAAACCGGAGAGGCATCGTACTACGCCGACAAGTATCACGGGCGGAAGACGGCCAGTGGAGAAGTGTTTGACATGCATGCCATGACCGCCGCGCACCGGACACTGCCGTTTGACACCAAGGTGAAGGTCACGCGCACCGATACGAAAAAATCCGTCGTCGTGAGGATCAACGACCGCGGCCCGTTCGTCAAAGGACGAATCATCGATCTCTCCCTGGCAGCTGCCAAACAGCTCGACATCACCCAGTCCGGCGTGGCAAATGTCCTCGTGGAGATTGTGCAATAGAAGCCGAGCCCCACGTGCAAAAATTCTTGGTTTCCTCTCCCCGATGGAATAGATTCCACGCACGATGATTCCCCTTCGAGATACGATTCCCTCGCAGACAGTCCCTGTCGTCACAATCGCGATCATCGCCGTAAATGCGTTCTTCTTCATCTTTCAGTTGATGCTCGGCGAGTCGGTCAATCAATTTATTCTCGACTACGGTCTGGTTCCGGCTCGATACTTCTGGCTGAGCGATGCGCGCCCCGGAGAGTGGGGCGATCGTTTCTTCCCCTTCGTCAGCTCGATGTTCCTGCACGGCGGATGGATGCACATCATCGGGAATATGTGGAACCTCTGGATTTTTGGGGACAACATCGAAGATCGGCTGGGGCATGTCGGCTTTCTTGGATTTTATTTGGGAACGGGTCTGGTCGCCGGCGTCGCACACATGATGCTCAATGCCCACTCCCAAATCCCGACGATTGGTGCGAGCGGCGCCATTTCCGGAGTGATGGGCGCGTATTTTCTGCTGTATCCGCGTTCCCGGGTGTTGACGTTGATTCCGATCTTTGTCTTCATCCAGATCATTGAAATTCCCGCCGTCTTCTTTTTGGGATTCTGGTTTCTCCTTCAGTTCTTTCAGGGAACGGCATCGATCATGGCGGGAGATTCGCTCGGCGGTGTTGCCTGGTGGGCGCATCTGGGTGGATTTGCCGCGGGCGCGGCGGTCGCCGTTGCCGTGAGGTCCACGACACGCAACTCTCGCGTTCATCGTTTACACGATTGACCCAAACGAAAGTGGAGAGCATGAACTCACTCAGAGAAATTTCAACTGCCGATTTTGAATCGGCCCTGTCGACCGGGAACGTAAGTCAAATGGCCATCCTGCAGGCCGCACTGGGAATGGGCGTGACTCTGTTCGGTCTGGTGATTGTTGTGTTGTATCTGACGCAGGCGGCGACGCCGGATGAGGGCGCCGTCGAAGTTCTGCAAGTTCTCAGCCTGGCTCACCTTGCTCTTCTGGTCGGAGCGATCGTGGGAGGCCGATTTCTGTTCGACGCGCAATTTTCAGATAGGAATCTGGAAAGAGCCGCACCGGGAAAAGCGTCCGGATCGGAAGTGGCGCAAAACCCCGCCACACGGGCTCTGATGCATATGCGGACTGCGATCATTCTACGTTTGGGTTTGTTGGAAGCGCCGGCTCTCTTCGGACTCGTGGTTTGTTTCCTCACCGTGATCAACGGACTGGCGCCGTCTCACCCGATCTTTCTGTTGAACGGATTGTCTGCGATCGGATTTGTTGGGTTTGTCGTACAGACACTGCCGACGCGCGATCGACTCCTGCAGATGTTTGTCGAGCGAATACGAAAAGGTTTGATCGGATAACATCTTCGCGCCGCGATTCGCGACACGACCGTTGCTTCGTGCGCCGGGATTTTGTATGCTGTGGTCGTCTCCAAACCTTCAAAGGATCGCCTATGATTGCCTCCAGCCTCCTCGTTCGCCACAGCGGAGGTCCACGCTTCTAAACGGAAGCGGATTCCTCCGCCACATTCAACTCTTGGAGGAATCATCCATGTCTCTTCAATCTCTTGGTTGGAGTGCGTTTTTTCAGAAACAACTTACTCCGGGCGAAGCGCTGTCTCCGGCGCGAATCTCCGGGGTCCACCTGACGGAGTACGCCCTTCTCACAGCGGATGGCGACTCGCGAGCGGTATTGTCAGGCAAATTGCGCCACGAAATCGAGTGCGGTCGCGATCGATGGCCGGTGACGGGCGACTGGGTGTTGACGGACACTCGGGAATCGGTCGTCGTCATTCGGTCTATCCTCAAAGCGCGTGGACACATTTCCCGCAAAGTCCCCGGAGAGGTGACGCTGGAACAGGTTCTCGTCGCCAATGTGGACCTTGTCTTTATTCTCACCGGTCTCGACCGGGATTACAATCTCAGTCGCATCGAGCGGTACGTGACCGCCGTGCAGGACAGCGGCGCGGATGTCATTCTGCTTCTGAACAAAGCCGATCTCGACCCGCATGCGTCCGAGCGTGTCTGTGAAGTGCGATCGGCTTTCCCTGTTACGCCGGTGATCGCCGTCAGCGCTGTGGACGGTCAGGGACTGGATACGGTCTCCTTCTACCTCGCACCGGGCAAGACCGCATGTGTGCTCGGCTCTTCCGGCGCGGGAAAATCCACATTAACCAATCGCCTCCTCGGCGCCGAGCGCCAGTCCACACGCGAAGTCGGTTTTCGCGGGCGACACACGACGACCACACGCGAGTTGTTCGTCCTGCCCGGCGGCGCGCTTTGGATTGACACGCCGGGACTTCGGGAACTTCAGCTCTGGAGTCATGAGGAAAGCGCGGACTCGGCTTTCCCGGACGTGGAGACGCTTGCGGGAGGATGCCGATTCCGCGACTGCGCACACGAAGAGGAACCCGACTGTGCGGTACGAGCCGCGCTCGCGTCCGGGGAACTTGACCCGCGTCGATTCCGGAATTATCAGAAAATGAAGCGGGAATTGATGTATCTTGCCCTGCGACAAAACGAAACGGCCGCACGTATCGAAAAAATGCGCTGGAAGCAAATTCACAAGCAATTGAAACAACGGTACCGCGAATGAAGACGCGCCTGGACAATCTGTCTGACAAAATCACCGGCGCGGGGTTGTCCGGTTTCGTGACGTTTCATCCTGGCCATCTGCGATACCTGACCGGGTTCACCGGATCCTCCGGTTGCGTCTGGATGTCTGATGGAAATGCCACACTCATCACCGACGGACGTTATACCGAACAGGCTCGACAAGAAGTGACGCACGCGCACGTCATCATCACAAAACCGGGCCAGACTCTGCACGATGCGCTGACCGCTCTGATCCCGGACCGGGCCGCCATCGGATTCGAATCGCGGCTCGTGTCCGTGTGGACGTTGCGGAAACTGCAGGAGACACTTCCCACAGTCGAATGGCGACCGACGGATCGTCTCGTGGAATCCCTGCGCGATTCCAAGGACCCGTCCGAAATCGCGGCCATCCGACGTGCGATCGAAGTGAGCGAGCAGTCCTATCTCGCCGTTCAGGAATCGATTGGCGGCGGCGTCACGGAGCGTCAGCTCGCGTCGCGATTGGATTACGAAATGCGCCTTCGCGGAGCGGAACGAATCGCCTTTGACACCATCGTCGCTTTTGGAGATCACGCGGCCTTGCCGCACGCAAGGCCCGGAGACCGGGTCCTGCAGGCAAACGAATGTGTCCTCATCGATTTCGGCGCCGTTGTCGACGGGTACCACGCGGACCTCACCCGAACGGTTTATTACGGTGTGCCTCCGGCGGAATTTCTGGTGGCCTACGAAGCTGTGCA
Organism: uncultured Bacteroidota bacterium; assembly: GCA_964602985.1. GTDB lineage: Bacteria > CLD3 > CLD3 > SB21 > SB21 > CAYZJB01. The sequence continues at coordinate 38,081 of CAZRTJ010000018.1, read as the reverse complement.
GGAGGCGCATCTCGCCGCGGCGGAATCCATTCGTGTGGACGGGCCATGTCGACAGGCGGATGCCGTTGCTCGCACCGCCTTGGAGAAACGCGGGCTGGCCGAGTTTTTCACACACTCGCTCGGCCACGGGATCGGTCTGGATATCCACGAATCGCCGACGTTGGGGATGGCGTCCGATGAACGGTTTTCCGAAAATCAGATCCTGACGATCGAGCCGGGCCTGTACATCCCGGGACGATTCGGCATTCGTATTGAAAACGATTATCGTGTCACCCGCGAAGGCGTCGAGAATCTCGTCGCGCTCCACGTCGATCTCGTGCGGATCGATGCCTGAGACGGTTTGTCGTGCGACCGGTTCATCATTGAAATTCGCGGGCAAATTTCCGAATTTGACCCGCCTTGCAAAACAACGGAGAACGCATGCGGCTTGGTGTCAATCTGGATAGTGTAGCGGATTTTCGCAATCTCGGCGGAACCCGCGCTCCCGATCCGGCTCACGTCGTCCCCATTCTGGAAATGAACGGGGTCGAATCCATCGTGTGCACGCTTCTTCCCGGAGGCCAGAATCAGCAGGAAATTTCCATCCTGAAAGCCATGGTGCATACGCATCTGAATGTCCGACTGAACGCGGACGGAGACCTCGCTTTCGTGAGCGCCGTTCAACCCGGGATGATTACACTGGTCGGCCGATCAGGAACCTCCGATCTGTCCAACCCCGACCGTTTGCAGGGAATCGTCCAACAACTTCGACAAAAACAGATCGTCACGAGTATTCTTGTGAACACGACCGTCGACGACGTCAAGACGGCCGTGAAGCTTGGCTTTGATTATGTCGAACTGGACGCCACGCGTCTCGTCCGCGCCTCGTCCATTCCCGAGAGGGACATGGAACTGGATAATCTGAAGAATCTGGCCGGAGCCGCCGCCCAGTTGGGGGTGGGAGTCACTGCGGGCGGACCGCTCGATTCGACTCACCTGACGCTTCTGAAAGACATTCGCACGATCGAAGAAGTGAATGTCGGACACAGTTTGTTTGCGCGGGCGTTTTTCAAGGGCATCGAGCAATCGGTCAAAGAATTTGTTACCATCGTTCATTCATAGTGTAAGGAGATTGCATGTTTCGTTTGGAAGACGAAGAAAACGAGGAATCGAAGGAAGAACGCGCCGACCCGCTGTCTCGCAAAATGATGGAGTATTTTCTCAAGGCGCGAACCATCCTGCTGTTCGAGCAGATCGAGCCGCGCGTCACGCGCAGGATTGTCAGTCAATTGCTCTTTCTTAATGAAGAAAGTCGAACGGAACCGATCAAACTGCTGATCAATTCGCCGGGAGGCGTTGCCGATGACGGTCTGGCCATTTATGATTCGATGAAACTGATCGAAGCGCCCGTGAAGACCATTGTCACGGGATTGGCGGCCAGTGCGGCGGCGATCATTCTGGTCGCGGCAAAGAAAGAAAACCGGATGGCCTTGCCCCACTCTCGCGTCATGATCCATCAGCCGCTCGGCGGCGCGCGGGGAACAACCAAGGATATCGAAATTTCTGCATCGCAGATCGTGCGACTGCGTGATGAATTGAATCAGATTCTCTCGGAAGAAACCGGACAACCGATGGATCGTGTCGCACGGGATACGAATCGCGATTACTGGTTCACCGCCAAGGAAGCCAAAGAATACGGCATGATTCACCGCATCGTGGATTCGTTCAAGACGATCTGATGCCGAAACACGAGCACCATATCTTTGTTTGTCAGAACACTCGTCCGAAGGACGCGCCGAAACGAAGCTGCAATCCAGACAACGATTTTCGGTTGATTGAGTTGTTCAAGAAATCCGTGGCCACGCATGGTCTGTCCGCCACGGTGCGCGCGACGAAAAGCGGGTGCCTGGGACAGTGCGAACACGGCCCGACGGTCGTGATTTATCCCGAGGCCGTGTGGTACGGATTCGTTCAGGAAAGCGATGTCGACGAAATCGTCCGCGGGCTCAAGGAAGGTCGTATCCTGCAGAAAAATGAATTGGCCGACTCATGCCTGAACACTCCCTCTTGCGAGCATCGCCCTCAAAAGTCCACTTCCGACAAGACAAAGTGAGACCCTGACACAACGATCAGATCGTCCGTCGAGGCGCGCTGACGAAGATAGTCCAGAGCGTCTGTCGTTTTGGAAATGGCCTCCACGGGACGGCGAAAACATCGCGCCAATTCCTCCGCGTCCAGCGCGCGAGGGGAATTGGGACGCACCGTGACGATGCGCTCGAATCCTGACTCCAATCGCTCCGTGATGCCCCGGTAGTCCTTGTCTTTCAGCATACCGATGATCAGATGTTTGCGTTTGGCGGGATATGTCTGCTCCAGCGTCTTCAGCAAGGCATCGAACGCCGAGGCATTGTGCGCCGCATCGACGATGATCAACGGGTCGGTCCCCACGACATGAAATCGCCCTTTCCACTTCGCCTCGCGTAGACCCGCACGAATTACGTCCTCCGAAATTGGAAATGCACGGAGCGAGGATAACGCAAGTCCAACCAGGGCCGCATTCTCAGCCTGGTGTCGTCCATGAAACGAAGTCTCCATCGACGATATCGTCCGATCCGGAAGATCGAGATCAAACGATACTCCCGATGCGGTCACCCGCACATTGCGGATCTGCGCGCAATCGTCCGCCGCGAAAAGCGCTGCCGATTTCTCTCTGGACTCCTTCTGAAAAACGCCTTTCACGTTCGGTTCCATCCAGCCGATGACGACAGGAGAACCGCGCTTGATAATTCCGGCTTTTTCCAATGCGATCGCCTCTACCGTCGAACCGAGATGCTCGGTGTGATCCAGTCCGACCGACGTGATGATCGCAATCTCCGGATCGAGGATGTTCGTCGCGTCCAGTCGGCCGCCGAGTCCCGTTTCGATCACCGCGACGTCGATGCGTTGTTCGGCAAAATAGGAAAACGCGATCGCCGTCGTGGCTTCAAAGAACGTGCATTTGCGTTTGTCAATTTCGGATCGAAAATACTGCGTCCATCGAATCAGGTCTTCATCCGAAATCATGTCGCCGTTTACGCGGATGCGTTCATGGAAGCGGTGGATATGCGGACTCGTATAGAGTCCGACACGATACCCGGCCTTTTGAAGTACGGAGGCAAGCATGGCACAGGTGGATCCTTTGCCGTTGGTGCCCGCAATATGGAAACTGCGGTACGCACCCTGCGGTCGACTCGCATGCTCGCACAGTCGTCGGATATTCTCCAGCCCGAGCTTCATGCCGAATAGCTGAAGATCGTAGAGATACCGGAGCGTGTCGTCCAGGGAGGTCATGATCGAGGGGTTCATCTGTATTTGTTTTGGATCAAGCTGTAGGGAACGCTGGAACCTGAATTATTGGATACTGTTAAGAAATCAAAGTGATGAAAGTCTACCCATTCCTCAACGCTTTTTGAGATCGACAAGAAAAACGCACACGCCAAAAGGGGGCTTTAGCGGAGTGATATCATGCACTGCCTCCGGTTTTGGATCCATCAGGTCCGGTCCGCCAAACGACGTGAAAAAAACTCTGCCGCCATCTTTTTGCAGAAATCTAATCGAACACATGACGCAGAACGCGCCGAAAAAAATCCAATTTGCCGTGAAGTTGTGAATTTTCTGCGAAAGCATGGAATTCTGAATCGTGATGCAGTGAATCGATATGGGCTAAAGCCCGGATTTCCTTACTTCCGACATTGCATTCCTCAGGCTGAAGCCTGAGGGAATGATTCAAGAAGTCAAAAGGACAACTTGCGGATTCCGAAATCCTGAGAATATCAACACTGCCATCTCTTTCATAGAGCAAATTGCAGCTATATTCACAGTAGACCCGTACGAAGCAAATAATAAAGGCTGCCTCAAACCTGAGACAGCCTTATCATCGCACGCGCAACTTGGTTTTCAGTATTTTCCAGTCACCACTTCCGGTACGAGATCTTTTCCACGGCCTTGAATGCCGACACGATCGTCGCCGTACATGCCGTCGTCCAGGGCGTCCCGATCGTAAACCTTTTCCCTTTTTGTGATCAGTTTTTGAATTTTCATCACCGCTTCAATCAGACCTTCGGGGCGTGGCGGACAACCGGGGATGTACACATCCACGGGGATGAACTGATCGACACCCTGGATCAGAGTATACGTATTAAAAAATCCGCCGGAGGAGGCGCAGGCGCCCATGGAGATGCACCATTTCGGGTCGGGCATTTGATCCCAGATTCTCTTGAGGACAGGCATCATTTTGATCGACACACGCCCCGACACGATCATCATATCCGACTGGCGAGGCGAGAAACGAATGGCCTCCGCGCCAAATCGCGCCAGGTCGTAGCGGGGACCCAGCGTCGCCATCATTTCGATCGCACAACACGCCGTCCCGAAAGGCATCGGCCAGAGCGAATTCTTGCGGCCCCAGTTCCACAGCGCTTCGACGGTCGTCGTCAAGAAATTGTCTTTGATTTCCCTGGTCAGGTCCATAGTCGATTCCTACTTTTTCGCGGCGGAATAATATTCGCCGACCTTCTCCCAATTCACGACGCTCCAAAAGGCCGCGACGTAATCGGGCCGGCGGTTCTGATACTTCAGGTAATACGCATGTTCCCACACGTCCAGACCCAGGATCGGGGTCTGTCCATCCATCAACGGGCTATCTTGATTGGCGGTGCTGGTCACGACGAGGCTGCCTTTCGCATCGACACCCAGCCATGCCCAGCCGCTGCCAAAACGCGTCGTCGCGGCTTTGCCGAAGTCTTCTTTGAACTTTTCAAAACTACCGAAGGTGGCCTGAATCGCCTCGGCCAGCTTGCCCGAAGGCATTCCGCCTTTGCCCGGTCCCATCACCGTCCAGAACAGGCTGTGATTCGCATGTCCCCCGGCATTGTTTCGAATCACCGCTCGAATGTCCTCCGGAATGGAGTTGATGTTTTTCAGCAACTCCTCGACCGATTTATTTTGGAACTCCGGATGTTTCTCCAGAGCGGCATTCGCATTGTTGATGTACGCCTGATGATGTTTGCCGTGATGGATCTGCATCGTCATCTCATCGATGTGAGGTTCCAATGCATTGTGGGTGTAGGGAAGCGAGGGAAGGGTAAAGGCCATGAGGGGTCCTTTGGTTGATCTTCTATGAACGCCGTAAAGTATGAATTGGCGACTTCCGAGTCAACCCTGACTTGCGTGACTAGCGCGACATGCGAGATAAAGCCAACGCCGGCCCTTAGCGAACCGGCGTTGAATGAAGGGTGGAGGCAGTCTACTTCACGAGCGTCATTTTCTTCGTCTGAACAAACTGCCCGGCAGTCAATTGGTAAACATAAACTCCGCTCGGCGCTTGTTTGCCGGCGTCATTCTTGCCATCCCATGTGAGCGTGTATCGGCCCTGAGCGCGGACGCCTTCGTTGAATTCCCGAACAAGCTGACCCAGGCTATTGAAAATGGAAATGCGAACGTCCGATCGGTCAGCAATGTCATAAACGATGCTCGTCGTCGGATTGAACGGGTTCGGGTAATTGCCAACCAGTTCGAATTTTGTCGGGACAAAGGATTTTGTCGACTCGGATTTCCTGAAGGATGTCCTCGACTGATGGCCTGTGTATCGGCCCGTCGTTTCCAACACAAAATCTCGCACGTAACCCTGCCTGAGCGGCGCGTTGCTGTTAAACGCCAGCGTGATCGTCTCCCCGGACAATAACTCGCCATATTTGCCGTCCGCATCCGAGAGTTCTCGTCTGATCCTGCCCTTGTGAGAATGAACAGCCTCGGCCAGCGGCAATTCTCTCTGGATGAAGCCGTCATAGAACACACGGGTAAGGCCAATGTCCCTGACCGTGTAATCCCGATTCCACACGATGGTCATGGCGTCCGGGATGGATGCGATCGGCAGGATCAGGCTGGACGAACTCTCCCGCCCGGACAGGCTGTATGACGAGGAACCGTCTGACACGAAGGCAAACTCATCCTTGGGTCCCGGTAAGGCGTTCGTTCCGACATCGCCCACCTTGGCCAGGAAGGCAAGCGAGTCCCTGCGATGGGAAGAACGGACGGAGCTCCAATGTCGTATACGCTCAGAGTCTTGTTTGAACTTGAGCCGGAGCGTATCCGATTTCTGTCCGGTCAGTCCAAATGCTTCGCTGAATCCAATCGCTCCGGATAAGTCCTGCTCATGCATCCTGGCATCGGAGGCGGATTCGACGCATGACGGATACAGAAGCACGATGTCGTTGTTTTCGGTAATTCCGATATCGGTTCCTTCCGGATGATCGACGGCATAGAGCCGGAAGGCGTCGAAATAGCTGTGATCGTCGTTCAGTTCCTGGATCGAGAGTCTGTACTGGCCGCCCTTCAAACTCGGCTTCACGTTCAGCCGGTATCGGTCGGTGATGTCTACCCCGACATTCTCTTCAAATTCGGATTTGTTCAGGATGTTATTGTCCTGCACCAGGCCGGTGTCGGATTCAATGAAAACGAACGGACAGCCGCCACCACCGCCGCAACCGCTGGTCGAGATGTCTTTGTAGGTGGAGGCAGACTGGACACAGTAGTCACCACTTGACACTGTTAAATGTAGTCGGAATCCACCTGTAACATACAGACTTACAGACGGGCCAGTTCCCACGACGGAATTCCCCTTCTTCCATTGGTAAGTGTATGCGCCATCACCACCTGAAGGGTCGGCATACCAGGTGACCGTACTGAATTGCGTGATACAACTGGTCGAACCATAAATGATGACATCAGATAATGGCGGTGCGTAGGTAACGCGAATGATATTCGATGGGCAGGTTATTTTCAGACTCTGATCCTTCATGATACATTGAAGCTCAAAATTGTAATTTGAGTTGTATTGCGGTGGAGTTATTGTTACCACCCATGACGTGCTGATGGTCTGCCATACACCGATCGCGTCGTATTTGATACGCCATTCAAACGTACAATAATCAAAAAGGTCGGGGCGGCCCAGGCTGGCAAGATAAAAAGGAGAACAACCGTTACTAAATGTGGTTGGACCGCCCAACACGCAATTCTGGTATGTGGATACATAGTTTGCCGTCACAGTTTTGGATAAATTACCATCAAAGGTCACGGTGTTATTCGTATTGTATGTCGCATTTCCGTCCCACGTGCTGAACCACGAAAATCTGTTCGGGGTATTGCTTGGAAGCTTGCTGGGAACAGTAATGGATGCAGACAAGGGGTTCGAAAACCCAAGCCCGACACTCTTCGTTGCATTCCCATTCATCGCGTAATTGGATCCATTGATGGCAATCGTATAGGAGGGAGAATCGCCAATACCTTGAGTCGTTAGCTTGAAGTTCTGGAAGGCGAGTTGATTTTGAGTTTTATCTGGATCGAATCTGCCATTCCACATGACCCAAATTGATGTATTTAATGAAGTCGACTGGTAAGTTGGACCGTATCGGAAATACTGCGTCGCCTGACTGCCACCTGGAGTGCTGTTGCCGCTATTATCATAATCCATCAATGCAAAGAAGTCCTTTTGTCCAGTACCATTGTATGCATAATAAACTAGGTCGTTGTTGTAATCCGCATCTCGAAAATCAATTACCATGTCAGATCCCAATTGAGTACGCGGCTGATTGTGATGAATTTGCCAAAACCTCACCAAATACTTGCCATAATAAATTGTCCAATGCGTCCCAACGTTAGCAGCGTCATAGCCGGCATTGAGTCGTAATACAAGTCCGCTCTTTTCTTGATAGGCGGTATCGGCCGTTATAACTTGAAAATTTTTGTCATAGACAGTTGAAATAGCCTGAATTGAAACTTCCTTAGATGAATCTTGAATACCGCGAAAAGCGACCAGCAATTCGCCATTTCCAATATCAGGTTCGTACTGACCCATAACGTGTTTCGTGATAAATACGAGTAATATCACAACTGAAGTTCTCATTGTCTTTCTCCACAGATTCTTATTGTAAGAGATAAAGTCTATTTGTTGGTGAGTTTTGGGAAGCCCCAGAGTAAGTGGCTACAACGATCTGACCAGTAGGTGACAGCGCCAAATAGCCCATTAGATCGCTGAACTCAGCTCCTAGAACAGGTATTTCCCACAGCTTTGAGTTTTCGTGACTCACACATGCAATAAGAGGGGTATTCGCAGGTATGTGCTGAACCGACTGCCAACCGGCCCAGCGGGAAGCAATGATCACATTCCCGTTATCATCCACAAGTGGCGACATGAAGGGATCAAAATAATTCGGGCAGGTTGCTACATGGTGAACGACATTGCCAGAATCCTTGTGAAGACGATACAGAGAATTAAATGACGCAAAATAGAGGTAATCACCCCTAAGAACCAGATCACTAATTCCCGCCAAACCACCTGCTGTACTTTCCCATCGCACAGACCCGCTCTTATCCAGTGAAATCAGGTTGTTGTTATCAATCTTAAGGTAGATGTTGTCTTGCTCATCCAAGAGAATTCCATAATGGCCTGTAAAACCAGTAATAGGATACTGCCAGACAAGTTGTCCTTTGAGGTTCAATCCGACAACACCGTCAATCGGATATCGCGCAACGATCGTAGTCTTGCCCAGAGCAAGGCCGAAACACCCGGTATCGAAATTTGGATGACCAAATCGCCACCTTATCGTCCCAGATGGCGAAAATGAAAAAATACTGTCTGTTGCAGAATAAACATTTCCGCTTCCGTCTACTACTGGGTTGGCTGTGAAGTTGTAATCCGATTCATAGCTCCAAAGAATCTCACCATTGGTATTGAGCGCATAGAATGTGCTGTCCCAAAAACCCACATAGATACTACCATCCGTGCCAAATGATACGGATGTCGTATAGAAAGGAGCTGTCGCATTACCTGAGCCAAGGTCAAGAGGCTTTTGGAAGAACCACTTCAACTGTCCAGAATTCGAAATGGCTAAGAGGCCAGCATTGCGGATGCCACCTCCAATTGGCGCTCCAGGATATTCTCCAACCAGATAGATAGTTCCATCTTCTGCTATTACGGGAGCGGCTCCAGTACCGCCGCCGCCAATATCAAACGACCATTGAATTGTGGGCGTGTCCAGAGGAGCCATTAGACACCTTTTTGTTCGTGCAGCGGCAACCTTTTTTGTATTCTGCAAGTCCCCTTCCCCATGACTCCACACGGCATCCGCGGCGCTGATCTCGCCGTCGCCGCAAGGATCGGGCCCTCTATGATCCGTATCGCACGCGCAGAACATGACAATTCCGCATAGAAAAATGAGAGCCCTCATAAATTCTCCCAGAATCATTTTTTTCATCACCTCCCTCAGAGTACGGTTTCAGTGGTTTGGATTCAAATTCGCGTGAATGAGTTATCGTGTCCTAATAGTGCCGCGAACTCAGAAAACATTACAAAGTTTTCTTGAGAAATTTCCTCCGGATAGCACATCCCTGTCTATAAGATGCAGGGAAGGGCGATTTTCCACATAGTATTTTGAGAATTTCTTGAAAAATCTTGCTGGCGTCAGGAAGTGGGCCATGTGAAGTCAAGATGCGGCGCCAGCGTGATCGGCTCCCCGGGCTATAACTCGCCATATTTGCCGTCCGCATCAGAGAGATCTCGTCTGATCTTGCCCTTGTGAGAATGAACAGCTTCGGCCAGCGGTAATTCTCTCTGGATGAAGCCGTCATAGAATACACGGGTAAGGCCAATGTCCCTGACCGTGTAATCCCGATTCCACACGATGGTCATGGCGTCCGGGATGGATGCGATCGGCAGGATCAGGCTGGACGAACTCTCCCGCCCGGACAGGCTGTATGACGAGGAACCGTCTGACACGAAGGCAAACTCATCCTTGGGTCCCGGTAAGGCGTTCGTTCCGACATCGCCCACCTTGGCCAGGAAGGCAAGCGAGTCCCTGCGATGGGAAGAACGGACGGAGCTCCAATGTCGTATACGCTCAGAGTCTTGTTTGAACTTGAGCCGGAGCGTATCCGATTTCTGTCCTCGCAGACCGAAGGCTTCCTTGAACGTGATGGCACTCGTCAAATCCTGATCTTTCATCCGGCCTTCGGAGGCGGATTCGACGTATGACGGATACAGAAGCACGATGTCGTTGTTTTCGGTAATTCCGATGTCGGTTCCTTCCGGATGATCGACGGCATAGAGCCGAAAGGCGTCGAAATAGCTGTGATCGTCGTTCAGTTCCTGGATCGAGAGCCTGTACTGGCCGCTGTTCAAACTCGGCTTCACGTTCAGCCGGTATCGGTCGACGATGTCGACTCCAACGTTGTCCTCGAACTCTGACCTGTTCAGGATGTTGTTGTCCTGCACCACGCCGGTGTCGGATTCAATGAACACGAACGGACAGCCGCCACCACCCCCGCAACCGCTGGTCGAGATGTCTTTGTAGGTGGAGTATGTCTGTGCACCGTAGGTACTCGTGACCGTAAGGTGCAACCGGAAGCCTCCCGGCACCTGCAGAGTCACAGACGGGCCGGTACCGACGACCGTATTGTCTTTCTTCCATTGATACGTGTATGCCCCATTACCGCCCGAGACGTTTGCATACCAGGTGACTGTGCTGAACTGCGCGATGCACGTCGTCGGGCCACTGATCGAGGCCGACACGGGTGGCGCGTAGCTTACGCGGTGTTCGTTCGACCACACTGCCACCGTATCATGGTAGTCACGAAGATAACATTTGAGCGTAAACGCATTGGTAGGTGTGTAAGAGGGAGTTACGTTGACCGTTTTCGTGTTACCCAAGTATTGCCAAGAGCCGACATAGTCCCACTTGATATACCATTCATATTGGTACCCTTGGGAAGCAACAATTTTGTGATCGCTTGTAAAGGCAAGCGGCGCGGTACTTCCAAATTCTGATTGACCCAATATCTTCTGCCATTGATTGCTCCATTTGTAGATCGCCACCGGGTGGACTGCGAGGCTGCCGAATGGCAAAGACCACGTGGTGTCAAGAGCAGGTCCGCCCACCCACCGGACAAAATTGACGTGTTGATAGAGGCTACTCTGAGTAGCGAGTCGCAGTCGGTTGCTTGTGGAAATCAACGCCGTTGGCGAAGAAAAACCGAGACCTGTTTCCAATGTTCCGTTGTAAGGGATTTGGTAAGTGTTTCCATTCACGGTGAATGCGGCGGGGGTGTTCGATTCGTTGCCTATTAACGTGGCTTTGAAATTCCTGAACCGCGTCGTATGAGCGCCCTGCGTGGCGCCGGGTTCGGTCTTGCTTCCCAATTCCCAAATGCCGTAACCCGAACCGGTCTGACCGGTATTACTTGCGCTGACACTGCTGAATCTAATCGTAGAAGCCGACGGATTTGATGAGTTGTAAAGGCAGACAACGAAGAAATCCTGATTACTGTAGCCATCGACGCTTCCGTCGATCGCCGTACCAGCGAGATTCCAGCCGTACTCGTCGTCTCGAAAATCGATGAACCGGCTAAGACCTTGAGTCGGTATCCATTCGTTGTTGATCCGTTGCCCGAATTGGATCTCGTATTTTCCATAAAACACGGTTCCATTAGTGCTTGCCGGGTTAGTTTGACCATATTCTCCCTGACCCTGGTAGCAGGCATTTAAATAGAGTTGAGGATCACCAAAATCCGCCCTGATCGTTAGCGGTAAGGGCCTCAAATGCTTGTCGAACAACCTTGTGTTTTGAAATGGAAAAATTATGACCCATTCGTCACTGGGACCGTTGTTATAATAGACGAATAATTCAGCTTCGGGATTCTGTGCAATACTTAATCCGAGTGTCATTGAAAGAAGAAATATCGTTTTCATTTTTCACTCCTCGTGGGACAACCCTCAAGCTATGACATGGTTCTACCGTAATGCATAAAGCCTGTTGACTTGCCCTGCGTCAATGTAGTTGTAACTTGTGACATACAATGTTCCGATGCGATCGAGAGCTAAATAGCCAAAGAAATTGGTTGGATACGTTTCTGGAAGCTCGAAACGCCATAACTTCTGCCCACTCTCGTTGAAGGCAAAAACATACCGTCCGGCCACGCCATAAATTGTACCTCGGTCATCCACAAGAAGAGAAGACCAAAAGTGGATAAAAAATGCGTCGCCAACTTCTGTTAAGGAATCTCGAACTCCTGTTTGCAGTGGAATTCTGCTGATGAAATAGTTTCCAACATAAACGTAATCACCACGTACGACAGGTTCGCTAAACAATCCACCGTCGAACTCTCCCAGTTCGTACATCCATCGAAGCGTTCCATTCTCGGACAAAGAAATGAGTGTGCCGTATTTTGAGATGAAATAGATATTATTATCCTGATCAGAAACGATGCCATAATGGGGAAGGTTGGTGATGTTCACGGAGTACATCCATTTCTTATTACCCGAATAGTCCAGCGCAAGGATACCATCGGCCCAATACGAACAAAAAATGCGTCTTCGTCCCGGCATGATGCGCACGCAATTCTCCGTCGCCTCTGTGTTGGCATAAAACCAGTGCACGGTTCCGTCCGGGTTGAAACAGAAGACGGTATCCGAAGACGCGTAGATTCGGCCTTGCGCATCGATGACAGGATTCGATGCCGGTGTAAAGGCCCCTTTCCGTGACCATTTGATGGCGCCGGTTGGCGTGAGCGCATAAAATGTGCTGTCCCACATGACACAATAAATGGTCCCGTCGGTTCCAATTGCGGCCGAATTGGCATATGCAGCAGCAAACTGCCTCGGTCTGCTGAAGAACCACTTGATGCTTCCGTTTGGATTGAGAGCAAAGAGGCCGGCGTCTCGAATCCCGCCGAATTTCGGCTGGCCGGGATATTCTCCGACAATGTAGATCGTTCCGTCGTCGCCAATGACAGGAGCCGCAGCTGTCCCCGGGCCGCTGAGATCAAGGCTCCATTGAACTGAAGGAGTATCGATAGGCCCCGTAACACAGCCCTTGGTTCGCAAACTGGCGACTCGCTTGGAGTTCTGCAAGTCCCCTTCCCCATGACTCCACACGGCATCCGCGGCGCTGATCTCGCCGTCGCCGCAAGGATCGGGGCCTTTGTGATCGGGATTGCACGAGCAGAGTATCACGATTGCACTTACCAAGATGAGCGTTCTCATAAATTCTCCCAGAATCATTTTTTCATCACCTCCCTCGGAGTACGGTTTCAGTGGTTTGGATTCAAATTCGCGTAAATGAGTTATCGTGTTATCCTAATAGTGCCGCGAATTCAGAAAACATTACAAAGTTTTTCTTGAGAAATTTCTTCCGGACAGCACATTCCTGTCTATAAGATGCAGGGAGGGGCGATTTTCCACATAGTATTTTGAGAATTTCTTGAAAAATCTTGCTGGCATCAGGAAGTGGGCCATGTGAAGTCAAGATGCGGCGCCAGCGTGATCGTCTCCCCGGGCAATAACTCGCCATATTTGCCGTCCGCACAGAGAGATCTCGTCTGATCTTGCCTTTGTGAGAATGAACGGCTTCGGCCAGCGGTAAGTCTCTCTGGATGAAGCCGTCATAGAATACACGCGTAGGGCCAGGGTCCCTGACCGTGTAATCCCGATTCCACACGATGGTCATGGGTGCGGCATCGATCCGATCGGCAGGATCAGGCTGGACGAACGATATTCAGCGTTTTGGTGTACAAGTTATGATTCATGATCACCTCATCGGGCTAGACGGCTGTCGACTTGAGAGTGTCAGAAAGCGCAGAAATCTTACATGGCTTTCTCCTTGTCCCCACTTTATGGAGGACGCACGAGGTTGGAGTCTTCCACACAAAAGAAAATCGAAAACCCTCACCTTCGAGTCTCAGGTAGGGGGCAGACGAATAGAATATTCTACACCTCCATGATTTCTTTTTCCTTCACCGTGAGCATCTCGTCGATCTTCTTGATATAGGCGTCGGTCATTTTTTGGATCTTGTCCTGTGCCGCCTTCGAATCGTCCTCGGAAACCTCGTGGTTTTTCTCAGCCTTTTTGATGTGCTCGTTGGCGTCGCGACGGATGTTGCGCACGGCCACGCGTCCGTCTTCACAATATTTCTTGGACAATTTCACGAGCTCCTTCCGCCGCTCTTCATTCAGCGCGGGAATGGGAATCCGAATGATCGTTCCGTCGTTGGCGGGATTGAGACCGAGCCCGGCCTCGAGGATGGCGCGTTCGATCGCGGCGATCATGCCCTTATCCCACGGCTGTACCGTCAGCATGCGTGCCTCGGGTGCCGAGACGTTCCCGACCTGCTGCAGAGGAGTGGGCGTGCCATAATAGTCAACCTTTACGCCATCCAGAAGCGTGGTCGTGGCGCGCCCGCTTCGGACTTTGGCCAGTTCATGTCGAACGGCTTCCACCGATTTTTTCATTTTTTCTTCTGCGTCGTGATTCTGTTTGTTGAGGTCAAACATGGTGGTATCCTGTATTTAATCCAGAGTATTCCTACTGCACCCGGGTGCCGACGTTTTCACCCAGGATTAATTTCTTGAAATTTCCCTGAGCCTTGAGATTGAACACGATGATCGGAAGTTTGTTTTCCATACACAGCGTGACGGCCGTCGTGTCCATAACATTCAGTCCGCGTTTGACGACTTCCATGTAGCTGATGGTGTCGAACTTAAAGGCGCTGCTGTTCTTTTCCGGATCGGAATCATACACGCCGTCGACGCGTGTGCCTTTGAGAATGGCGTCGGCTTCGATCTCGATCGCCCGTAACGAAGCCGCCGTGTCCGTGGTAAAGTACGGATTGCCGGTACCCGCGGCAAAAATGATCAGGCGGCCCTTCTCCAAATGTCGGATCGCCCGGCGACGGATGTACGGTTCACACACCTGCTCCATCTTGATGGCGCTCAGCACGCGCGTAAAGAGGCCGAGTTTCTCCAGCGCGTCCTGAAGAGCCAGGGAATTCATCACCGTGGCCAGCATGCCCATGTGGTCCGCGGAGACGCGGTCCATGCCTTGCGCGCTGGCCGCCAGACCGCGGAAGATATTCCCGCCGCCGATGACGATCGCGATTTCGACTCCGAGCGACTTGACGTCCTTGACTTCCTGAGCGATCTGATCCAGAATCTGCCGATCGATTCCGTATCCCTGATCGCCCATCAGGGCCTCACCGCTCAGTTTGAGCAGAACTCGTTTGAATACCGGTATGGGCATGGGTCTTTCCGTAATGGGTCAAACATAAAAAAACCACGAATCAAATTCGTGGTTTTTTTTCAAATCAATTATTCGCCGAGGCGATAACGCTCGAAGCGCTCCACCGTCACCGGCTTGCCGACTTTCTTGCTGAAATCGCTCATCAGGTCCTTGATCGTCTTGGCATGATCCTTCACGAATGCCTGTTCGAGTAGGCAAATTTCCTGATAGAACTTGTCCAACCGACCTTTGACGATGTTGTCGACGATCTTCTCGGGCTTTCCTTCGGCGAGAGTTTGCTCACGCAGGATGGCCGATTCCTTTTGGATCACGTCCTGCGGAACTTCCTCGCGTTTGACATAGGACGGATGCATCGCGGCGGTCTGCATGGCCACGTCGTACGCCAGAGCGTGGGCTTCATCGGCGTGTCCGCTGACCCCGTCGCCGGATAACTGGACGATCACGCCGAGCTTGTTGCCCGGGTGAATGTAGGTCGCCAGAATCCCATTGCCCGCGTCCACACGCACAAACCGCTTGATCTCGAGTTTTTCGCCGATCTTGCCGGTCAATTCCGCGATCGTATCCTGGATGCTCTTGCCGCCATTCCATGACGCGCCCGACTTCAACAGCGCCTCCACGTTCGCCGGCCGCGATTCCACGATATGAGTGAGCACATGTTGACTGAACGAGACAAAATCTTCATTCCGGGCGACAAAATCCGTTTCGCAATTGACCTCCAGCAGGATCCCCGACGTCTTCTTTGCGTCCAGTTTCGCCAGGATCATGCCTTCTTTCGCGACGCGGGACGCTTTCTCCGCACTCTTCTTCAGCCCCTTTTGTCGCAGAAGCTCAATCGCCTTCTCCGAATCGCCTCCGGCTTCCGTCAGCGCTTTCTTGCAATCCATCATTCCTGCGCCCGTCTGCTCACGCAGAGCCATGACGGCCGAGGCAGTAATTTCCGACATTCCTTACTCCTGATTCCCGTTACTTACCGATCGGTTCTTCTTTGGCGGATTTCTCAAATTTCTTGAACGCCTCATTCTCTTCGTACTTAATCCGCGTTTCGTCTTTGACGCGTTCCAAATCGACTTCCTTATCATCCTTTTCTTTGGCGACAGCGGCGGCATGCTGGTTGGCCTCGACAATCGCATCAGCCAGCGTCTGCGTGATCACCTGGATGGACTTGGACGCGTCGTCGTTACCCGGTATGACGTACTTCACCTTGTCCGGATCGCAATTCGTATCCACGATGGCGTAGACCGGGATGCCGAGAACGTTGGCTTCCTTGACCGCGATGTGTTCCTTCTTGACGTCCACGACGAAGATTGCGCTGGGCAATTGCCTCATGTCTTCGATGCCTTCGAGGATCTTTTTCAGTTTCAATTTCATCCGCTCGAGCGTCAACCGTTCTTTCTTGGTGATTTTCTCGAACGTGCCGTCCGTCTCCTTCTTCTCGATGTTCTTCATGTGCTTGATGGATTTGCGGATGGTAGAGAAATTGGTCAGCATTCCGCCGAGCCAGCGTTCGTTGACATAAAACGCGTGCGCGCGCCGCGCTTCGGTCTTGATAATTTCCTTGGCCTGTTTCTTGGTGCCGACGAACAGGATCTTCTCGCCGGAGGCGACGACTTTGACGATGGCCTCGCACGCTTGCTGAAGGGAGACGACCGTCTTTTTGAGATCGACGATGTGAATGCCGTTCTTCTCCATGAAGATGAACGGTTTCATTTTGGGATTCCACCGGCGCGTCAGATGGCCGAAGTGAACGCCCGCGGCCAGAAGATCGTCGAGTTTCTTCTGGGGATCGAACGTGGGGGATTGAGACATGGTACTCCTTACTGGGTTAAACGACCACTCGTGTCATTTCCGGTCGGAATGAGCCCGCAGGCCCACACCCCCGACCGAATCCACGAGTGTGATTGGTTGTGACAATTATCGTTTCGAGAATTGGAAGCGTTTGCGGGCCTTGGCGAGACCGTACTTGCGTCGTTCTTTCATTCTCGGATCGCGCGTCATCAAGCCGTGCGGCTTCAGCAGACGCTTCATTTCTTCGTCGATCTTCACGAGCGCGCGCGCAATGCCCAGCATGACCGCACCCGCCTGGCCGCTCTTGCCGCCGCCGTGCACATTCGCGATCACGTCGTACTTGCCCATCACTTCGGCCGCGCGAAGCGGTTCTTCGACGATGTACCGGTGAGAGCCGCGCTCAAAATGTTCTTCGAACTTCAGCTTGTTAACCGTGATTTTGCCCGAGCCGGGGACGAGGATCACCCTCGCGCTTGCCGTCTTGCGGCGTCCGACTGCCGTAACCTGTGAACTCATGAATGGCTCCTCTTACAAATTCAAATTTTCTGGATTCTGCGTCGCATGCGGATGCTTCTCGCCGGAATAAATCTTGAGCTTCTTGATCATGCGGAAACCAAGACGGTTTTTCGGCAGCATTCCATGAATCGCGTAGTACAGCACTCGCTCCGGCTTGGTGCGGATCAGAGACTCGAACGTCTCGATTCGCTGGCCGCCGGGATAGCCCGTGTTGCGGATGTATTCTTTCAATTTCGTCTTCTTGCCTGTGACGCGGATCTTTTCGGCATTGATGATCACGACATGATCGCCGCAGTCCACGTGAGGAGCGTAGTAGGGCTTGTTCTTGCCTTTCAGAATCGAGGCCACGCGGCTGGCAAATCGTCCGAGTGTCTTGCCCGATGCATCGACGATGTACCACTTGCGATCGACGCTTTGATCGTTGGGCATCGTGGATTTGAATGTCACCTTCACTTTATTATCTCCCGTTATTCTCAAGTCTTTATTAATTCGTAACCTACAAACACATCTTGTCTAAAGGGACGGCAATATAATGCGGGCACCCCCGCAATGCAAGAGATTTTTCCACAGTATAATGGTGTGCGAGGGACCTGGTTAGGAGCCGGCATCGGGGGTCGTGGGATCGGATTCGGACCGCTCGCCGGGTGACACAAGAATCGTCGTTTCGCTTGCAATCGTTCGCTGATTGGGATTGAATGTGTGGATCTTGCGCCGGTGGACGATCCACGCCGAAAAGATCGCGGCAAACAGGAGCGGGAGTAACATCGAGTAGTTTCGGCTGATCTCGAACAGGATGATGGCGCCGGTCAGTGGTGCGTAGAAGGCGCCCGAAATCAGGGCGGCGGCGCACACCATCGCATACACGCCCGGAGGAATATCCGGAAAAACAAGGTTCAACAGATACCCCAGACAAAAGCCAAACATGGCCCCGGCCTTCATGGCCGGAGCGAACGCTCCTCCCTCCCCGCCGCTCCCCAATGTGAAGGCGGCCGAAATCGGTTTGACCAGAAATGTCGCGGCCGCGATCCAGAAGACACCCTTGCCCGCAATCGCGTCGTTGATCGGATCATACGTCGTTTCCAAAAGCGTGGGAAGAAACGCCACGAGCGTTCCCGCGCCGAGACCGCCGATGGCAGGTCGCCACACCAGCGGCACCGGCTCCAGAAGACGGCCGACGCCAATGCGCGTCAGACGAAAAACCCTCAAGAAATAAATGGCCATCCATCCGCTGATGATCCCGGCCACCGCAAGAAAGAAAAAATCCTTCAGCGTGATCACGGCCAGCGGCGGCTCGGTGAGCAACGGTCGGTTGCCGACAAACAGCCGCGCCGTCGCCGTTGCCATCACGGAGGACACAACGACCGGAATGAACGATTTCAGGTTCAGTCGGCCCAGGATTACTTCCACCGCAAACACGATACCTCCAAGCGGAGCGTTGAAGATGCCGCCAATGGCCGCCGCCGAGCCGGCCGCGCACAACAGGCGAAGCTGGCCGGCGCGTAACCTCAGCAATTGTCCGATGCCGCTTCCCAGCGAAGCGCCGAGCAGGACCGTGGGAGACTCGCGTCCCGCACCCCCGCCGGAACTGATGGACAAAGCCGCTGTCAGCATGGTCTTCAGGGACAGCACGATGGAAATGCGGCCGTCCCGCCGGTGAATGGCGTGCGTGACCGACGGAATGCCCTCCCCGCCAAATTGTCTGAACACCGAGCGATTCAGGATGCCGACCGCCAGCCCGCCAAGACCGGCAATCAATGGAAAGGCAAAGAATCGAACGATCGGAATGTGATCCGTGGCCTCAAAAAGATAGTGAAACATCGCTTCAAACAGGATCATGATCCAGTGAAACAGCGATATCACACCCCCAATAGCGATTCCGATCACGACGGCAGACAAGAGGAATCCGGCGTCTGTGTGACGCTGCATGAAGAAGATCTCTGCAAGTCCGATCAATTTTTGATTGGCGGAATTCAACCACCGCTGCAAGCGCTTTGCGGTATCGAAAAACCCGTTCTGTCGCATAGACATCTATAGCAGAATTCGACTGGAAATGCAATGAATCAGCAGCAGAAACACGGAGATCTCCGATCATCCGTAACGGAATGAATCAGCCCGACCCCATCGACCAGACTTGATCTTCTCCTCCTGGTTCCTTACATGCACAGGACCAACGACTCAATCGATCACGCTCAGGCGGTGCGGGTACCGCACACGATGACCATAGGCTCTTGATTGGACACATCTCTGGAGGTACTGCTCTTCCTGTTCGCTGTCGCGCTGACCGCAGGATTCATCGACACCCTGGCGGGTGGGGGTGGTTTGATCACCATTCCCTCGCTCCTCCTGTGCGGCGTCCCCCCGCTCCTGTCTCTGGGCACAAACAAGATGCAGGGAGTTGTCGGCACGGCGACGGCGACATTCTTCCTGATCCGCTCTCGCTCTCTGCGCTGGCGAGAGATCCGTAGTCTTTGTTTGATTGCGTTTGCCGGTGCGGCGACCGGAACACTCGCCGTTCAGTTCGTGGACACGGAGTCTCTACGATGGGCGATACCGATCGTGCTGTCCGTCATCGCTGTGTATTTCATGTTTCTTCCAGTCTTATCGGCGCACGCCAGGAAGATCCGCCTGTCCGATGGAACGTATGCAGGAATGATCATTCCTGGGATTGGTTTCTACGATGGATTGGTCGGACCGGGGACGGGTTCCTTCTTCGCCTTTGCAGGCATGGCCTTCCGCGGCCAGGACATGATATCGTCGACGGTGAGCGCCAAGGCTTTCAATTTTGCGACCAATCTGGCATCCGTGTCCGTCTTCGTCTTCTCAGGTCAGATCGTGTGGGTGCTTGCCGTCGCCATGATGCTCGGTCAGTCGATCGGCGCCCACTTTGGCGCTCGTATCCTGGTCACGATCAACCGTCAACTTCTCCGCGCGATCATCGTGATGATGTGTCTGGCGATGCTGGCAAAGTACGGATACAGTCACTGGTAGCGAGGGGAATCCATCGACGGGAAAGGATAACCGACGACTCATTCCGCGAATGAACCGCCCTCACCGACGCCAGTGGCCGTCGACCCACACCCATCCGCGAGGCGTCTTCTTCCAGTGTCCCGCGACCCACACGCGACCGTGTCGCGCTTTCTGCCAGTGCCCGGAAACCCACACCCAGCGCCCCTTTCTCCAGACGTGGTGGCCCTTGACCCATATCACTTCCCCTCGCGGCCGGGCTGGAATGACCTCCTCAACGTCAAGCGGTGGATCCTGCACGACATACGTGGGAGAACAGGACAGGAAAATTACGAACAGGAATAGCGCAAAAAGCTTCACGGCTTCCTCCACATTTGGTTTACGAAAATATCCTCAAAACACATGCCAGACGTCAAAGCCATGATATGTAGCGACTGAGCGTCACGCGCCGATCTCAAAGATGACGAATTTTCCGGCAGACTGTGTCTTTCCCTGTCATCTCTAAATCTTCTGCATCTTCCATTTCCCCCTGCGAAACACGGTCACTCCGACAATGGTGATGATCGACTCGGCTATGGTGATTGCCGCAAATGCTCCCTTGGCCCCGATGCCCGCGGGGACGGCGAGAACATACGCAAGCGGAATTTGGAATAACCAGTAACAGAAGAAATTAATCACCGTCGGCGTATATGTGTCTCCCGCGCCGTTGAAGGCCTGCACCATCACCATGCCGTACGCATAAAAGACATACCCATAACTCACAAAACGCAGACAATCGGTCCCATACGCCAGAACATCCGCGTCCGTGGTAAACAACCCCACCAGCCGCTCCGCGAAGACGATAAAAACGACAGAGACGCAGCCCAAGAACACTGCATTCCACAATCCCGTCACCCAAACAGATTTTTCCGCGCGTTCCGGCTGACCCGCTCCCAGATTCTGACCGACCAGCGTCGCCGCGGCATTGCTCATCCCCCACGACGGCAAAATCGCCACGACGATGATCCTCAAAGCAATCGTATACCCCGCGATGGCCGAGCTTCCAAACAATGCGATGATCCGAACCAGTCCGACCCAACTCGCCGTGGCGATGAGAAATTGAAAAACCCCACCGAGGGAAACAGTGATCAACTTCCACAAAACCTTTGGCTGAACGTGGAAATTCTGCCGGTGGATGTGTACGCGGCTGTGTCCGCGCCACAGCATGTAGCATTGAAACAAGACGCCGGTTCCGCGGCCGATGTTGGTCGCAATCGCCGCGCCCGTGATGCCCAGTTCCGGGAACGGTCCGAGCCCCAGGATCAGACACGGGTCGAGGACGATGTTGATTCCGTTGGAGATCCAGAGCGCACGCATGGCCATCGCGGCGTCGCCCGCCCCGCGAAAGATCGCGTTGTTCAGAAACAGCAGCATGATGGTCAGATTGCCGGTGAACATCCACTGCCCGTACGAAGCGCCCGTCCGCACGACCTCGTCAGACGCACCCATCAGCGAAAACAACTCCGGCGTGAAAAACCATCCGACCAGCGCGATCGGAATCGACACGGCAACGCCGATCCAAATCGCTTGCGCTGCGGCCACCGACGCCCCGTGTTCGTCCTTCTCACCGATGCGGCGCGCGACCATCGCGGTCGTGCCCATGCAAATGCCGATCGCAATTCCAAACAGGATCGTCAGCATGGACTCCGTCACGCCCACCGCCGCTACGGCATTCGGACCCAATTGCGAGACGAAGAATACGTCGACGATCCCAAACAGCGATTCCATCGACATTTCCAGAACCATGGGTATGGAGAGCAGCGTGATCGCTCGTCCGAGGCTTCCTTTCGTGAAATCCTGCTCGCTCCCGGCGATCGCTTCACGAATATCCCGCCACAAGGACCTCGGGGACGCCTCCTCGCCGGCCGCCACGCGGCCATCCGCTGTCTCGGAAAAATGTGCTTCTTGTCGCTCGTCCATATCAGGCCTTGTCCGATGCATGGATTCGGTATCACAGGAAACAACGTTCCGCGTTGGCGCCGGCTATTCCCTTCCGTCGATCGCGTCGAGAGAGCGGAATTCGTATCCTTGTGACTTCAGGTCGGTCAGCACACGATCCAGCGCTTGCGCGTTGTCGCGCGAGGTGCCGTGCAGGAGCATAATGGCCCCGGGGGAAACATTGGCCAGTATTTTCTTGTGCGCGTACTGCCAGCCTCTTTGGTTCTGCGTGTCCCAGTCGTCGTAGGCGAAAGTCCAGAACACGGTCCGATAGCCGAGCCAGGACGCCAGCGCCAACGAGCGCTCGCTGTACTCTCCGCTCGGGGGACGAAAGTACGACATCTTGTATTCCGTCGAGTCGTACATCGCTCGTTCCAATTCCAGGATCTCTTCCTTGGCCTGGCCGTATTCCAATTTCGGCTGACTCAGATGATGCATCGAGTGATTGCCGACGATGTGTCCTTCGTCGATCATTCGTTGCACGATGGATTTGGCGTTCTTCAGGTATGCACCGGTGATGAAGAACGTCGCTTTGACTTGATGAGCCTTCAGAACATCCAGAATCGTTTCGGTGTATCCGTTCTCAAATCCGTTGTCGAATGTCAGGTACAGCGTCTTCGCAGAATCTCCGGCATCACACATCGCGTCATGCGTTTCCAGCAGCTTCCGCGTCTTCGCGGAGATCTGCTCCGGCCGCCAACTCCAACCCAAAGGCGTTTTGTTCAACGAGTAGAACTCGTTGCGACCCAACAGGTTCGTGGAGTCCACCTCCGCCTCGCGGTTGACGGAATTCTTTTCCAGGTAGGAGGAAAACCCGTTGATTCCCTCGACGATCGCCCCCGCGATGGCGTCACGCTCGTGGATCAGCAGCCGCAGGTCGGCGGGATTGCTCGCAAAACCCAATTCGATCAGAACGGCCAGGTCGTTTTCCCGGAGAAACTTGTAATCCCGTTCGACGATGCCTTTGCTCTTGAATCCTTTGCCGTGAATTTCCATGTGATTCCGGACGTGGCCCTGGATGAACTCCGCCAGTTTGCGGCTCTGCGCATTCCGCGTCTCGGCGATGTAAATCTCCGTCCCGCGGACCCACGGTTGCTCCTCGAAATAATTCCAATGCAAACTCAGGGCAACGACTTTCTTTTTTTCACGCGCCCCGAATTCCCGAATCCGACGCATTCGTCCAAAGATGGACATGGTGGAGTCGGCAACTTCTTCTTTGGTTTTGAAAACGCCGACGTATCCCTGTTCTTTCAATTTCTTCTCAATCAGCAGCGCGTATTCCCACATCACGTCGCGCTCGCGCAGGACGATGCCGTCCAGGTTGGCGCTGGAACCGACGTCCTTGAGTTTTCCCCCGCCATGGCCCGGGTCAATGACAATAATGTACCGACTGTTAAAGAAGTCGACATAGGACGGCATCCCGATCGGAGCCGCATCTTTCAGCAGCGGCCAAAGCACGAGCATCGCCGTCAACACGCCTGTCCCCGTCATGGCAATGGTCCTGCGTCCAGCCACTTTTTCACTTCCTGACTAAGCGTTGCATCCCGGAGAGCGGCAACGGCCCGGATGAATTCCGCAGGCGCACCCTTCAACGACATTTCCGTGATAAACGTGTTGACCAGCGAATTCCGTTCGAAGTCGTCCAGAGAGACCACGGCGATCAGGAATTTGCGGATTTTCGGGTCTTCGTTGCTCGCGGCCAGCAGATTGACAAAGACATCTTCGACAGTAGGTGTCTTTTCACGCATGAGATTCTTTCAGGAGTTCGCGTATGCGCGTGTGCGTTTGGCCATCGGCGCCGAAAATCTTGTACCGGAGAAACCCATTTCGGTCGATCAGGATACTGGTCGGCGTCCCGTGGAGTCCGTAGCGCTCAAATGTCTCCGGCACCCATTCGCGACCCAGCAAAAAGTGACGAATGCGATCCCGGATGCGCGCCTGTTCCCCATAACTGAATCGCTCGTAATTCGTGATGTCCCGTCGAATAATATGGTCTACTTGTCGATCGAGGCCCTCGTCCGTCGGACGCGACAGGCGATCGACGGCAACGGGAAATGGAATCCGATAGCGCAACTTGCCGTCCACCAGCCACTCCCGATCTTCCAGCGCGCGACGCGTCTCGCCGATCACTTCGCCCTCCTCCAACAGCAGTCGCAAATGGTCGATCGTGTTCAATTCGAAATCCTCAAACGCCGTCGCCAGTCCGATGACCTGCAAATCTTCTTTGGAAAAGTGCGAAATCGCTTCGACCGCTTCCGGCAATCCGTACAAGAAACACCCCGGACAATTCACCTGAAACACCTCGATCAGGACGACTCTCCCGACGCAGTCGTTCAGCGTCATCGGATCGCCTTGCGCCCACTCTCGGATCGACAAAGGCGGCGCCGGAGTGCCCGCTTGAACGATCATGCCGTCAAGGCCTTTCGTACTCGCGGAAGCGCCTCCCGGATTTCCTCTGGCGAGACCGCCCCGACAGAAAGACGAAACCATCCCGACTCGCCTTCATACGCAAACGCTTCAAATGGTACGATGGCAAATCCGGCTTCCTGCAAGAGATATTGTCGGATCGTCTCGTTGGACTCCATGACCCGGCCTCCGACCGTGCGACCGCACAAATCGAATCGAACGGACAAATAGATCGCGCCGGCAGGCGGGATCACGCACACAGGCAGTCCGGCCGTCTGCATTTCCTTCAATCCCTGATACAAACTCTCCAGTCGTTCCTGAATACCGCGCTTCATGGTGGTGTGATAGGTTTCGATCTCCGCCTTGTTCACGAGGAGATCCGCCGTCGCAAGTTGCTCCGCGCGCGGCGCCCAGGCTCCGACATGCCCGATGATCGCACTCATCCGGCTCACCACGTCCTCGGGACCGACGCACCATCCCACGCGCGTCCCCGTCGCGGCAAACGATTTGGAAATCGCGTCGACGAACAGAACATAAGGCCGGAGTTCCGGATACAATTCGAGCGGATGCACGTGCCGCGTATCGCCGAACGTCAGCATCCAATACACCTGATCGTACATGACGTATAGAGGCCGCCCACCGGGGCCCCGTCTGGCGTTTTCTTCCAGAACCATCTCGCAAATCCCCCGCAGCGTGTCCCGTGAGACTGCTGTACCCGTCGGATTCAGGGGAGAATTCAAAGAAAGCAGAACGGCATCACGCACGTGAGGCTCAAGCAGAGAACGCGTGGGCAGGAAAGCAGTTTCCGGCGCGCAGACGACCGGACATCCCTGCGCACCGACCATGTGCACATAATGATTATTATTCCACGATGGCGTCGGATATACCACTTTTTCTCCGGGATCGACCAGGGCCTGATAGATCCCGTAGATGATCGGACGCGCCCCGCTGGCGATCAGGATGGAAGATTCCGGGTAATCCACATCCAACCACGTTTTGTAAAACTCGCGAATGGCTTTTCGCAAATCCATCATTCCGTCGGAAGGAGGATAATTGGTCTCCCCTTCGCGGTACCGCCGGATAATGGACTCCTCCAACAGCAGTGGAATCCGAAATTGCTTCGGACTGAAATCGCCCACCGTGAGATTGCAGATCTTCTTCCCCTGGCCCACCAGAGCCCGAATGTCTGCGGCAATTCCGAGAATTTGCGAACCAATCAACCCGGCGGCCATGGTCGATATGCGCGTGTGAACGGGAGGCGTCATCGTCACCTGAATGAATGAAATTCCTGAGAATGCAATACCGTGGGCAATTTAAAAAAAACCGCCGCAAAAGCTACGAAAATGAGCTTTTGCGGCGCGAGGAGGAACCGAGAGAAAAAGAAATTATCGGTCTTTGTCCCGCTCGATCATAAAGCGTTTCATCTTGAATCCGTCGCCATCGCGTCCGCGCATGCCTGGAAAACGATGAACGCGCATGTGACGCGTCATTCTCATTTCTTGCAGCTTGTCACGCTGTTCCTTGGTCAGCACATTGCGCTGATCGACGCGGCCGTTCAGCTTGTTCAACCGAAGTTGCGTCCGGATGCCTTCGATTTCCTTCACCTTCGCGGCGATCCGGTCCTTGGCAGGCGTGTCCATTTGAACCAGCTCGTGTAATTCCATTTCCTTCAGTTTCAGATCCGCTTCCAGGGGAATGTTGGCCTTGCGCGTCTGTGTGCGGATTTGATGGATCTTGTCGCGCTGATCTTTGGTGAGTTCCAGCCCCTTGCCATCGCCCATTTCCATCACGTCGACTTCCACGTCCGCATCCATGTCCGACATGAATTCCGGCAGTCCCGGCAAGTCCGGTAATTCGGGCAACTCCATCCCGCCCATCCAGACAAAGACATCTTCATCCGGCTCGCCGCTCCACGCAAACTCTTGTTCCTCTTGCGCAAAGGCCGAGCCGCCGATCAGAAAGAAAGCGGCCAGCCATAGACTTCGTTTCATACCATCTCCTTATGTTTGTTTGAACGATAGACGCGGACGGAGCGAAATGGTTTAATGTGCAGGGAAGACGGCGGATATCGGACCGGCCCGTGCCGAGCGCCCGCGACGACCAAGCGGGTGTCTGTCAGCTAACTCACGCTCGCAAGTTCCAGCTTGTCCAGGTATTCACTTCGAAGTTTCTTTTGGATGCAGACATGGCGGGGGTCCCGAAGCTGGGGGTCGCGATGGACCAGATCAAACGCGGCCTTCCGCGCCTCCCCCATCAGTTCACGATCCTCAATCAGATGCGCAATCCGCAGTTCAGGCAGGCCGGACTGCTTCGTGCCGAACAGTTCGCCCGGCCCGCGTATTTTCAGATCTTCTTCCGCAATGCGGAATCCGTCGGTGGTGGATTCCATGATCTGCAGGCGCGCCCGCGTCTCGTCGTTCAGAAACTTCCTGTCCGTCATCAGAATGCAGTACGACTGATCGGATCCGCGTCCGACACGGCCTCTCAGCTGGTGCAACTGGCTGAGTCCGAATCGCTCCGCGTGTTCGATCAGCATGACGGTGGCATTGGGGACATTCACGCCAACCTCGATGACGGTCGTGCTCACCAGCACGTCCAGTTCTCGATTCTTGAATCGCGCCATCGTGGACTGCTTTTCATCGGTTTTCAGGCGACCGTGCAGAAGGCCGACCCGGAGATCGGCAAACGTTTTGCCGGAAAGAAGTTCGAAGGCGTCGGTCGCGGCTTTCAGATCGACCTTTTCACTGGTCTCGATCAGAGGATACACGATGTAGGCTTGGCGGCCTTTTTGAATTTCCGACCGAATAAACTCATACACCTTGTCGCGCGCATCGTCCGTCCGAAGCGCGGTGCGTATCGGTTTGCGTCCTCCTGGCAGCTCCCCGATGACGGAAACGTCCAGATCTCCGTAGAGCGCCATGGCCAGCGTGCGGGGAATGGGCGTGGCTGTCATGACCAGAACATCCGGATGAAATCCTTTTTCAATCGCCTTGCGGCGAATCTCCGCACGTTGAATCACGCCGAAGCGATGCTGTTCGTCCACAACGATTAACCCGAGTTTGGCAAATTCGATCTGTTCCTGAAAAATCGCGTGCGTTCCGATGACGATGTCCACCTGATGAGCGGCCACTTCACGAACGATGCGCTCGCGTTCCGTCTTCTTCTGTCCCCCTTTCAGCAGGCGCACCTGGACATCCAATCCCCACAACAACTCCTGCATCACGATGGTATGTTGCTCGGCCAGGATTTCGGTCGGGACCATCAAGGCTGTCTGAAAACCGTGTTCGACGGCCATCAGCAGGCAGAACACGGCGACGATGGTCTTGCCGCTGCCGACATCGCCCTGGATGAGACGGTTCATCGGCCGCGGGGATCGCATGTCGTCGACAATCTCGCGCAACACGTGCCGCTGTGCCGGCGTCAATTCAAAAGGCAGTTGCGAGGCCAACTGCCGCGTCTTGTTGCCGACGGTATCAAACGCAATCCCCCGGTCGTCGCTCTTGATTTTCTGCTTCCGGTACGCGAGGAGCAATTGAAGATAGAACAACTCCTCAAACTTCAGCCTTCGCCGCGCGTGCGCGAGATTGTCCGCAGACGATGGAAAGTGAATCTGTCGATAGGCCGCCCCGATGGACAGCAGACGATGACCCTCCACGATGGACAAGGACAGCGTTTCCTCCATCTGACTCGTTACATCCAGCAGAGGACGAATGATCCGTCGAAATCCCCGGCTGTCGAAGTTCTGCGCCTTCAGCGCTTCCGAGGACGGATACAGCGGAACGATCGCGCCCGTGTGGAGCATGGGGTTTTCGGATTCCTCATCCAATCGGTCAAACTCCGGATGCGTCATCTGCAGACTCCGGCCGTAGAACTCGACACGTCCAAACACCGCCAGCCATTCCCCTTCTTCAAACATCCTTGCATAGTACGGTGCGCCTTGAAACCACACCAGATCGAGGGCGGCGCTGTCGTCTTCGAGGACCAGCTTGAACCGTTGACCGCGGGATGTCCGGTTGCGGATCAGTCCCATCCGCGCAACCTTTCCCACGATCGTATACGACTCGCCCACGCGCACATCTCGAATGCGCACGATATTGGAACGGTCCAAGTAACGCCTCGGGAAGTGACGCAACAGATCGTAAATCGAGAAGATTCCCTCGTCGTACAGGGCCTGGGCTCGCTTGGGGCCGATGCCGGATACATACCGCACATCGGAGTCCAGTGTCAGATCCGCCATGGAAATTGCGTAGACAATGTTATGGTTTGGTTACTCCAGCGGGAGTCAATTGACAAGCCGCCACCTGTTTTAATATATTCATTGCGAACATGGAAAAGAAATTCAACAAGAAAATTCTCGTGGTCGACGACGAGGAGGATGTGCGGGAAATGATCCATCGGATCCTGCGCTTTTCCTCCTACGAAGTCATTGAGGCGCGCGACGGCATGGAAGCGATGGAAATGGCCAAGTCGCACAAACCGGACCTGATCACGCTGGACGTCATGATGCCCGGCAAAGACGGACTCAAACTGTGCGAAGAATTGAAATCCCTCCCCGAGACACAGCACATTCCCATCATGGTCCTCACGGTCGCCGCCAACAAGCGCCGCGTCCTGTCCGCCGGAGCGGATATGTATATGAACAAGCTATTCAGTATCGACGAATTTGTCAGCGCCGTCGATAGTCTGGTCAATCGCTCCCCCGCCTCTCACTAAGCGAACTGTCGACTCTTTGCCCACCGAGCGGTCGTGGGCCCGCACCGCAATGCCTTCGCATTCGACGACATCGTATCGTTTCAATTTCGCAAACGCACGATTGCCTTCGGTCCGGTCGCGCTTGTTCTGAACAAACACATGCCGGCCGGCGCCGCCGCAGAGATAGATTCGCGTTCTGCCTTTTTCGTCGAATCGTTCCGACACAACCCGCCAGAGTTTCGGATAGGGTTCGCCTTGCGGGGACAGGACGATACACGAAAACTTCAGGGACTTTTTGATCAGTCCGATCCGCTCGTCGATCCAGCGGATGAACGCCGGTCGTTCCCATGGCATATCCTGATGACACCAATCCGTGGCCGCATCCAGGGCCGGACAGGGAACGCCACGAAAACACGGCGAGACGACATGCCAGCCTTCCGCGATCATCCGGTCACGCAGCCTCAACAGCCGTCGTGAGGTTTCCGGCAGGGCAGGCTCCATGAGGATCACCACCCCATCCGGCTTCAGCCATTGACGCAGCCTACTCGGAAAAAATTCGTCCTCCGGAATCTCGTTGAGTACGTGGGCGGCCGTGATCAGGTCGAAGGCGCCGTCCAACTCCAGGGGCTTCGCGAGATCCCCCCGCACGGTCTGGAGCGTGACCTTGGGAAAGAGCTTCGCAAATCGCTCGCTGAGTTTCTGCAAGGCCGACGACGAATGGTCCACCGCGACGGCTATCACGTCGCTCGCGTATCGCCCTTCGAGCCAGAAACAGGTTCCGAATAATCCCGCTCCCGTGCCGGCTCCCAAATCTGCAAGGCGTATCTCCGGTCGTGCGAAGAATCCAGTTCCTGCCAACTCACTCAGAGGAAAAAACATTCGTGGAAGGTGGGTCGTTCCAAAATATAGAAAATAGGCACGTTCAAGATCCGGGGAATCGAGATATCGTTCCGTCAGTCGGTCGCGCTGGACAAACCGATTCGACAGTGCCGCCACCTCTTGCGCCATTGCGTCCAGATCGAGAATCGTCGGACGCGAGAGGGGAAGGTTCAACTCGGTCTCGAGAAATTCGATGTAGCGGGGTGGAACACACAAACGCGGGGTCATGAGGATTCACCGGTTCGGAGAGGTGAACCGTCCATCTGCACCACAGGGGCTTCCAAAGTCTTATCGGTCGGACTTGATGACGTCGCAACCCATGTAGGGTCGTAAGACGCGCGGGACAACGACTGTACCTTCGTCGGTCTGGTAATTTTCAAGAATCGCCGCGACGACGCGGGGCAGAGCCAGACCGGAGCCATTCAGCGTGTGAACGAATTCCGGCTTGTCTGCGCCTTCCTTGAAGCGAATGTTCATGCGTCGTGCCTGAAAGGCTTCAAAGTTACTGCACGAGGAGACCTCCAACCATCTCTCCTGCCCGGCGGACCACACTTCGAGGTCGTATTTTTTCGTTTGCGTGAATCCCATGTCTGCCTTGCACATGAGCAGGACACGGTACGGCAGCTCCAGCGCCTGGAGCAACATCTCTGCATCCGTCCTTAGGCTTTCCAATTCATCATAGGACGTGGAGGGGTGCACGAATTTGACCAATTCCACCTTGTCAAACTGGTGCAGGCGATTGAGACCGCGGACATCCTTGCCGTATGAGCCTGCCTCTCGCCGGAAGCACGGCGTATAGGCCGCGTATCGGATTGGCAATTGATCCGCACGCAATGTCTCGTCCCGATGAATATTGGAGACCGGCACCTCAGCGGTTGGGATCATGTACAGTTCGTCCCGCGTCACCACATACATCAGATCTTCTTTGTCCGGCAGTTGTCCGGTACCGGTCGCGCTGTCGGCATTGACGACGATCGGCGGTTGGATTTCCCGATATCCCCGTTTGCCGGCTTCGTCGAGGAAGAAATTAATCAACGCGCGCTGAAGCCTGGCCCCCAGACCGAAGTATACCGGAAATCCGGAACCTGCGATTTTGGCGCCGGTGGAGAAGTCAATCAATCCGAGCGACTCCGTCAATTCCCAATGCGGCTTGAGTGTGAAATCGCTTTTCGGAATTTCCCCCCATTGAAAGATCGACTGATTATCGGCTGGGGACTGTCCATCGGGGACACTGGCGTGTGGAACGTTGGGGACGGTGAGAAGAAGCTGACGCAATTCTGATTCCACCAGTCCGAGGCGCTCGTCCAACGTCTTGATTTCATCTCCGAGCGTCTTCATCTCGGCAATCATCTCGTCAGCGTTCTCTTTTGCTTTCTTTCGCTTGGCGATTTCGTCGCTCGTGCGATTGCGCCGCGCTTTCATCTCCTCGACGCGCTGCAGGACGGATTTTCGTTCGTCATCCAGCCGGACGATTCCGTCGAGGTCGGCCTCGAATTTCTTGTCGATCATGGCTTGGCGGACCCGATCGAGATTCTCGCGAATGAATTTGAGATCCAGCATAAGACAGTTCTTCCGAGTGGGTGGTGGGTGGCATGATAGAAATTCGGTCGTAGAAAATCAACCGGTGGAAAAAACAAAAGGCTGTCTTGGGGACAGCCTTTTGTTTTTCAGCGAACTGAAAATTACATCTTCTTGGGAGCCATCTTCTCGGTAATGGCTTTGTGATTATCCATCACGCTGGCCATCTTGTCCTTGGCGCCTTTGATGTCGTCTTTGCTCATCATGTCTTTGCACTCGGCAAGACCGGCTTCGCAATCCGCCATCATTTTCTCGAAGGCCGTCTTGTCATCGCCCTTCATCTTGGAACCGGCCTTGGTCATGTCTTTCTTGCCAGCCGTCCAAGCCGTCTCGAAATCCGTAATGGACTTCTCGACTTCAGCTTTCATCGCATCTTTGCCGGCAGGAGCGTCGGCAGCGGACTTGTCAAACGCCGTCGCGGCTTCCACATACTTCGCTTTGGCTTTGTCATTGTCGCCCTTCTTCACCAGCTCTTGGCCTTCGTTCCAGGCAGCTGTCGCAGCCGAATAGCTCTCGGCAGCGTACACTTCAGCCATCGCTTCATCGGCTTTCTTCTTGGCCAACGTGGCTTTTTCGATTTCGGCTTTCGGGGGTCCGCCGCAACCGACCAGGACGGCAATCGCCAATCCCGCAACGATCATTTTCTTCAGCATTTCGTCTCTCCTTTAAGGTTAAAGAGTTTAGGGACGCGGCCAATATATAGGCTGGTCTAAGGAAATGCAATTTTTTTTTGGTTTGTCATAAACTTTTCTTGAGTTCAATAAGTAATTATTTATCTTACAGTTGTGCGGCATGACAATTCCGAAATAACCGTGTACGAGCGCATTGACCAGCTGGTCCGCTTCGACCCGGACGGCCGGTTGCAACTGGTTCATCACGCGGCAATCGCATGCGACCGGGAGATTTTGTGGGTGGGACCCGCATCGGATTTGCCAAAGAAATTCGTATCCGTACCGAAGATTTCCTGCGAGGGTCTTGTTGCGTTGCCGGGACTCATCGACTCGCACACGCACACGATTTTCGCCGGAAGTCGCGAGAATGAGTTCGAACTGAAAATCCAAGGCAAAACGTATGCGGAAATCGCCGCTTCAGGGGGTGGAATTGCCAACACGGTGCGCGCGACCCGCGCCGCCAGCTTCGAGGAACTGCTGCAACTGGGTGTGGCACGCGCCAACGCCGCGCTGGAAATGGGAATTACCACGATCGAAATGAAGAGCGGCTACGGCTTATCGCTCGCGGACGAAATCAAACTCCTGGAGGTCGCCGCCCGGATCAGCCAGCATGTGCCAATCGACGTGGTGTCGACGTTTCTCGGAGCACACACCGTTCCGCCGGAATTCAAATCGGACCGGCAAGGATATGTACGACTGGTTTGTGAAGAAATGCTACCGGCTGTTGCGGAAAGGAAACTGGCCGAATGCTGCGACGTATTTTGTGAGCAAAATGCGTTTTCCTGCGATGAGACGAGAAGAATTTTCGAAAGCGCCAGACGGTCTGGTCTGGGTCTGAAGCTACACGCGGATCAGTTATCCAACACTCGCGGAGCGGAGTTGTGCGCCGAAATGGGAGCCGTCTCTGCCGATCATCTGGAAAACGTCAGCGAGGCGGGCCTGGATGCGCTCGCAGGTTCCGGAGTCGTAGCGGGACTCCTGCCGGGCTGTTCTTTCTACTTGAACATGAAATATCCTCCGGCGCGCGCGTTGCTGGATCGAAATATCCCCGTAGCGCTGGCGACCGATTTTAATCCGGGTTCGTGTCCCACGCAAAATCTGCATCTGATCATGACGATCGCCTGCACGCAGATGAAAATGACGCCGGAGGAAGCCGTTCGGGGCGTCACACTTTACGCCGCCCGGTCACTCCGTCGCCCGCGGATCGGCAATCTCGCGATCGGCCATATGGCAGACATCGCATTCTTCCGGGCTCCGTCGTACACATACATCCCCTACCGCTTCGGACAAAATCATATTGCGAAGGTCGTCAAGAACGGAAAGGTGGTCGTATCGCGCCCGTAATTTCCTATCCAGATGCCGTTGAGCGAATCGCTGCTTTCGGCAGAAATTTCTCAAAGCAACCCCTTCCCCTGAACGATCTTACCGCGGCGGCTGTCCTGATTCCCCTGTTCGAACGTGACTCCGAAGCGCACGTGTTGTTCACCCTGCGCACCGATCGGGTGCGGCATCACAAGGGACAGATTTCTTTCCCTGGCGGAGCGCGAGACGGTGACGAATCCCTGCGCACGACAGCTCTGCGCGAAACATTTGAAGAAATCGGAGTCTCGCCGGACGATGTGACGATCCTCTCCGAACTGAACGACATGCTGACACCGACCCGATACCGCGTTACGCCGTTCGTCGGATCCATCCCGTATCCATATGACTTCTCAGTCAATACTCACGAAACCGAACAGTTGATCGAAGTGCCTCTCAACCACCTTCTGGACCCTGCCTGCCATCGCGTTGGGCACAAGACATTCGAAAATCGTTCGTATGAAGTTCATTTTTATGAGTACGGCCCGCATTCCATCTGGGGCGTCACGGGTCACATCATACGGGAGTTGGTCACCAGAATTTTAGCCTGAAACTTCCGGCATGGAAAGGGCGTAACAAGGCCTTACACGAGGAAGAATCTATGAAGAGAATCCCAGTTCTTGCTGCGCTCGTTCTCATAACCACACGCGTGTTCGCCGGTCACCAGAGTGTGGTGAGTGGAGAGGACAAGGACTTTCTGCCAAACCCCATCTTGACCCTGACACCCACCAAAATCGAGTCGCCCATCCGAATTGATGGCACGCTCGAAGACGTCTGGTATTCCGGTGCGGCGTTCGAGAATTTCTCCGAGAATTACCCCACCGAACGCGGCCGACCCCTTGTCGAGACAGAAGGATTCGTCCTGTACGACAAAGACAATTTGTATGTGGCCTTCATCTCCCACGACCCGGATATCGCGAAACTCCGCGCGCACCTGTCGGATCGGGATCGCATTTTCCGGGATGACTTTGTCGGCGTCAATATCGATCCCTACGGTGCCCAGGTGAATGGCTTCGAGTTTTTTGTCAACCCCCTTGGAATTCAAGGTGACCTGAGCGTCGACGTGACCGGCAACGAGGATGAGAGTTTTGACGCTGTCTGGGAATCGGCCGCCAGCATCGGACATGACCGGTGGATTGTGGAAATGAAGATTCCGTTCCAGAGTCTTCGTTTCCCCAACAAGGACCAACAAACGTGGTTGATCCATCTGCTTCGAATCTATCCTCGCGAAAGCCGTTTTGTCTACTCCTGGATGCCACACTCACGCGACGTGAGCAATCAGTATGCGGAAGCAGGTAGATTGCAACTGTCCCTGGGACACTTGTCCAAGAAAACCGTCGAACTCCTGCCGTACGTGGCCAGTTCATCCAGCAATCAGTTGGTCGCCCAAGAAGACGGAGTGAACGGCAAATGGGACAACACGGACTTCGATCACAACGTCGGATTGAACCTGAAGTATGGCCTGTCATCGACCATGACACTGGACGTCGCATACAATCCCGACTTCAGCCAGATCGAAGCGGATGCGGGCCAGATCAACGTCAACAATACATTTGCACTGTTCTTTAACGAGAAGCGCCCGTTCTTCCTGGAAGGGCGCGACATCTTCTTTGTCGATCCTGACGTGAATCTCCTGTACACCCGCAGTATCAACGATCCGCTGGTGACAGGAAAAATCACCGGCAAAGTCGGAAAGATCAGCCTCGGGTACGTCAGCGCCTTCGACGAAAATACGCCGTACGTCGTGCCCTTCGAGGAACGAAGCGTCACTCTGGCCACAAAGGCCAACTCCACCTCCAATGTCCTGCGAACGAAGGTCGAACTCGGGACCGGAACATACATCGGCTTCGTCGGGACCGATCGTCGGACGACGGATGGTTCCAATTCGGTCGGCACGATCGATACGAAGATCCGATTGAACAAGCAGTATACACTATCGGCCATGGCGGGCGTGAGCCGCACGGACGAACCGACCGACAGTGCGTTTTCGGAAGATCGAATTCCGGATGTTTCGTTTCATGCCGGGGACCGCGACTACAACAGCGATTTCAACGGCGAGCGGTTTAACGGCCACTTTATGCGCGTAACACTGGATCGTACGGCGCGGCACTGGGGATTTTTTGCGTGGTACAATGATCTCTCGCCCGGATTCCGTTCCGAGAACGGATTTATCCGGGGCAATAACCTTCGCGAGGCGGGCGCGTTCAACCGCTACACGTTTTACTTGGATGAATCGCATCCATGGTTGAGCCGGATCGAGCCGCGCGTCCAGATGAACCGTAAGTACAACTACGATGGCAAACTAAAAGATTTCTGGATCGGCCCGCAGTTGTTCATCCAGATGAAGAAGCAGACGTACTTTTGGTCTAACGCCGCCGTCGTCAATAATGAAAACTTCCGCGGAAAGCAATTCAACCACATACACCGGGCGGCGGTGGAGATGGGAACGGAGGCGTTTCGACTGATCAGCGGCGGCTTCTGGACGGAAACGGGTTCCTACGTCAATCGCGGCGGGACCGAAGGCGATCCGCGCAATCCGCTGGCCAAAGCCAAGGGTTATAACCTGAGCGTGTGGCTCACGCTGAAACCGACGAGCCAGCTGTCCAACGAATTCGAGTATCGGCAATTTAATCTCTGGACGCATTACGGCGGGAAATTGCTGGTCGGACAACAAATTTATCGAGATGCCCTGGCGTATCAATTTACGAAGCGTCTTTTCCTGAGACTGATAGGCGAGATTTCGTATGTGGATTTTTACGATGGCGACAGCCAGCAGGTGGAGCACCGCACGCGTTTCAGTGTGGATCCTCTGCTCAGTTACAAGATCAACCCCTTCACGGTGCTCTTTCTCGGAGCACACGTGGGCGGCGGAAAAGATCCGTACGAAAACTACGACGGACTTACGCGCACGAATCAAAGTGTGTTTGTGAAGTTTCAGTATTTTATGAGGATTTAGCCCCCTTTCTCGCAGGCAAAACGAAAAACGCCCGTCGTCAGACAGGCGCGTCGTAGGCCCTACAGGACTCTCCGCCAGAGGCGGATGCGCCTATGGCGCAGAACCTGAAATCCCGACTCGTCGGAATTCCGAAGACCCGATAACAAAAATTCCCTCCCTGATACGATGGGAATCTCAATCGTAGGCCCTACAGGACTCTCCGCCAGAGGCGGATGCGCCTATGGCGCAGAACC
>CAZRTJ010000018.1:0-879 GCA_964602985.1 uncultured Bacteroidota bacterium | reverse complement strand
TGAAATCCCGACTTGTCGGAATTCCGAAGACCCGATAACAAAAATTCCCTCCGTGATACGATGGGAATCTCAATCGTAGGCCCTACAGGACTCGAACCTGTAACCCTCGGTTCCGAAGACCGATGCTCTATCCAATTGAGCTAAGGACCCAAATCACGCGACAACATACACGATTCGGTTCATTTTTGCAAACGCTCAAGGGCCAACCCTGCACCCGGGATCCCTGACGCACGTACAGGTTAGGACACATCCTTTTTCATCGCCGCGGCGATTCGAACAAAAGCCGTCTCGAGCGTCATCGCTGTCAACCAGATGATCGGAATTGCCGCCAGCAGCCAGGCGACGATCGCCCGGACGTTGGCGCTCCACAACTCTCCGATCACGTCGAATGGCTGTTCCGCTAGGCGTACGAAGATCTCATCCAGTGAAAAAGGAATCGGAGGAACGCCAAACAAAAACGCGCCCATGTGGAAGAACGGCAGAAACAGTGTCAGTTGAAGCGGGTAGGTAAAATAATTAACGAGCTGAATGGCGACGGGGTTGAGCTTTAGAAAGTAACCAAAGACAAAACACAACAGAGTCGTCGAGCCAATCATCGGAAAGATACCCAGCGCAAATCCCAACGCCACGCTCAGGGCCAACTTCCGCGGCGTCACCCCTTGTCGAAGAAGTTGCAGGAGCGGCTGCCACAGCTTCGACTCCAGCCATCCCCGAATCGATCTCATCGGGATGCCGTGTCGAACGCACGCGTGTTGGGCCGCGCATAGACCAACTGCATCACGTTGATGTTCCGGGTCGCAAAGGCGGCCTCACAATACGAGAAATATATAGAACGTCTTAAGTAATTGCGCATAATCGTCGCAAGATTTGATTGGGTTT
>CAZRTJ010000017.1:0-92532 GCA_964602985.1 uncultured Bacteroidota bacterium | reverse complement strand
TTTCTACCCTATTTTATGGGCGTTGGAATTTCCACAACATTTGAAGGTAACTCGTGGCTTTCAATCGAGCTGGCTAAATGACGGTATTCTGTTGCCACTCGCTGAGGTCTGAATTGGCAGTTATGAAAGGCAGTATTGCCAGGAATGAATCTATGAGCAGAAATATCAGTCTCTTGGTAGCCTTTGCAGGGCTCTTCGCTTGGTTTCATTCTTCTATTCAACTGCCAGTACTAGGTATGATCCTATTCCTGCTTTATGCTGTGATCTTTGCGTTGGTTCCTGGATTGGTTTTGATGAAATTACTTAGGGTGGAACTGCCAACGCTGGCTGAAAGACTCATTGTGGGAAACGCTGTAGGATTTGCGTCTTTCTGCTACATTTCATGGATTCTCAATGCCAAGGTCGGCCTGCAATATGAGTCCTTTCTGCTTTTTCCAACGGGGATGTGGCTGGTGTACCTCGCTGGCAGGTTGTTCAGGGCCAGCAGTGAGTCGGAAAGGGGGCACTCGATAAGGGAGCTTGTCCGTCGAAAAAGCTGGTTTCCCGCAATAGCTGTACTATCACTGGGCTGCATTTACGTACATGCGATGAATTTCACCATGACTGAGCATGGAGCACTCATCAACAATTACGCTCAAGAGGGAATGTGGCACGTAGGCAACGTTGCATGGACGAAGCACACGTTCGAGTTCCGTGATATCCACTCCGGAGCGAATTACGGGATACCCTATCACCATTTTCTGTACATTTTTGCTTCGATTTTCTCAAAAATTTCAACGATCGAAACCGCGGTCGTGTGGTTCAAGCTTGTCCCATTTTATCTCATGTTTTCAGTTGCCGCGTCAGTATTTACGGTTCTCAGGTTATTCGTGAGGCCACGTGCGGCGTTTTTTGGGATGCTGATTGTCCTTTTCCTGGAAAATGCAAGCGTGGCGTTTCGCGCTCTTTCCTACATCTATTCGCTCGCCACGGATACTCCTTTCGCGCGTTGGGCGTTGTTTGAGGTGCGGCCATTTGTTTCCTTCTTCCTGGATAGTCCTTCGCACGGCGCAGGTACATTTTGCTTGATGGCAATCCTACTCCTCTTGAAGTACTCATTTGATTCGTCCAGTTGGAAGATGCATGTCCTGCCAGGGTTCTTGATTGGCGGTATGTTGGGTGTCAAGGCCAATATGTTTGTTGTATTGGCAATATCTTTGTTCCTTTATGCTGCCTTCCGGTGGGGAAGAAGGCGCGAGGTTCAGCCAGTGATGGTGGGCGTAGTAGCATTTTTTTTCTCTCTTCCTTTTCTTGTTGAAGTGATGGGTACCTCGGTGTCGGGATACGTGTGGAGTCCAGGCCATTGGATTTGGAAGTCTGAGTCGGGCAAGTGGATCGGCGATCAATCTGTGCTTCGCATCGTTCTCGCCTTTGCCGTTTATACCCTCTTGCAACTCGGGCCACGGTTTCTTGCTTTTCGATGGTTTTATTCAGACTGGAAGTCGCATGATCGGAAACTTTGCCAATTCATGTGGATCGCCGTCGCAACGAGTCTCTTCCTGTTTTATTTTTTTGTGCAGAGGAACCAAGATCATACGATCAAGTATATGTACTACGTGGCGTCTATTCTGCTCACCATTATGCTCGTGCGGGTCTTCGACCAAGTGCAAAGGAGGCGGAAAATCATTTTGGCTGCCCTGTGCCTGCCTTTCATGAGTGGATGGACCGGATATGTAACGTTATCCGTCGTGGAACCGCGGATGATCATTACGATTCCCGAGGAACGAATAGATGCGATGCGTGCGATCCGAGAGGAACACGCAGCGTCAGCGCCAACCCGCATGATGTGCAGTCGGGCTCGTTATGGGCCAACCGCGCGCGGTGGAGCGCATATCTATTTTTTTGAGTATAGCGCATTGGCAGAACAAATTGCTTTCTCTGAAGGATTTACCCAGATTCGCCTGTCTGACGTGCCGGCGAGCGAGCTTGCTCAAAGGAAGCGTGACGCGGACTCGATCTACTCAACTCATAGTGAAATCGTGGCTATGGAAATACTCAACCGCCATGGAATTGACTATTTGATCGTGGACAAGGACGTCGATCAAGTGTTGAAATTCACGCCGACTCAGTTTGACCTTTTTCTTGAAAATAGACATTTGCTCATCTATCGACGCCACCGAGACTACTGACTTTCGCGACAACTGAATTTGCTTTTGTGCTGGCCGCGAAGAGTGCGAACATTGCCAACATCGATTTTGCACCCGACACGTTTTCCATTCCTTGGTAACACATAGTATGACGCAACGACCTCGAGTCAACCCAACCCTTGGTAACAATCATAATTGTGAGTCAACGCGGTTGAGGGCGCTTGGGAAAAAAAGCCTTGCCACTTTGCCGTTGGTCACATATATTGCTCACGCAATTGAGATTATGTTTACGGAGTGGGTTCGCAAGCCCACTTTTTTTGTTTTGCAATGGGTATAAGAAACGAAGAAAAAATACGACAAGTGATTGAAACACAAGTTCTTATGGATGAACTTCGTCTTGTCGAGCTGGACGTGAAACCATTGCATAAGCGATTGCTGGTTCGGGTTTATGTCGATACGGAAAAGGGCGTAACGATTGACCAGTGCACCCGACTCAGTCGCAGCATCGAGGCGACGCTGGAGTCCGAGCAACTAATGGACAGTGCGTACACGTTGGAGGTTTCTTCCCCAGGCATTGAGCGGCCGATTCGAGAGGCATGGCAATTTCGAAAAAACATTGGTCGTGAATTGGATATTGATTACACGGCGGCAGGAGGGGGACGGACACGCGTGGCGGCAAAATTGACTGCGGTGGATGGTGAATGGTTGGTTTTGGAGCCGGTGGCAAAAGGCAGGAAGACCACTGAAGAAATCCGCATCCCGATGGATCAGATTCAGCAGGCCGTGATCAAGATGCGCTGGTAAAACGGATCATTTTGTGTTTATGATTATTAGGAATGATATTTCGGAGGAAGAATGAAAGAAAATCACCAGGGCGAAATCATTGATGCATTTGCCCAGATTGCGAAAGAAAAGAATATCGAACGAGATCAGTTGAATCTGATCATCGAAGATATTTTCAAAATGATGATCAAGAAGAAATATGGAACGAGCGATAACTTCGATGTGATCGTTAACCTGGAGAAGGCCGCCATCGAAATCTATCAGACGAAGAAGGTCGTTGAGCAGGTGACGGACCCGATCACGGAGATTGATGTGGAAGATGCTCAAAAGGTGGAACCGTCCATGGAAGTCGGCGACGACTTCGTGGATGTGTTGGATCCGACAGGCTTTGGACGACGCTTGATCATCAATGCGCGCCAGACTTTGAATCAGAAGTTGCGGGAAATCGAGCGCAAAGTCATCCTCGATGAGTTCTCCCAGCGGGTCGGCGAAGTCGTCCTGGGTGAAATCCGGCAAATGAATCGTCACGAACTGATCGTCAGTTTCGAGCGCACCGAACTGATTATGCCGCGAGCCGAACAGATCCCAAATGAGAGGTATAAGCGTGGTGATTCGATACGCTCGGTCATCAAGGAGGTCGTCGATGATCCCCGGGGACCGCGGATTATTGTTTCGCGTGCAGAATCCCTGTTCCTCATCCGCTTGTTTGAAAACGAGGTTCCGGAAATTTACGACGGCATTATCGAAATCAAGTCCATCGCGCGAGATCCAGGGGAACGCACGAAGATTGCTGTGTATTCCAATGACAAACGCATCGACGCGGTTGGCGCCTGCGTGGGGATGAAGGGAATCCGGATTCAAGCCATCGTCAAAGAATTGAACAATGAGAAGATCGACATCGTCAGTTGGAGCCCAGATCCCGAAATCCTCATTTCCCGCGCACTGAGTCCCGCGAAGCCGCTCCGGGTGGAAGTGGACACCCTGGAGCGCCGTGCATTGGCGGTCATCAATGATGAGGAAATGAGCGTTGCCGTCGGTCGACACGGACAGAACATCGAACTGGCATCGCGTCTGACCGGGTACATGATCCAAACGATCAAGTACTCTGAACTCACGGGCGAAAGCACGGAAACGCCCGAGGACGAATCCCCGGAACAGATTGAGGATGCACAACCGAGCGAAACGACCGTCGAGATGGCAGAGGCTGAAGAAAGCGAAACGGGCGAGGGTTTGGAAATTACGTCTGGAATGAAGATCTCTGACATCAAGGGCGTTTCCAAGGCGGCGGCGGAAAAATTTGCCGAAGCCGGATTTCTCGTTCTGGCGGATGTGAAAGATCCCGATGCGCTGCGTGCCGTGGAAGGCGTGACGGAGCGATCGTTGAACAAGTTGATGGACACACTGAATAAGCTGCAACAAAAAGAATCCTAAAGAAAGCATATACCGTATGGCAGGTAAGGGCAAGAAAGTTTTCCAGGTCGCGAAAGAACTTCTCGTTAGCCACCAGGAAATCATCGCTTTTCTACAGAAGGGCGGATACAAGAGCGTGAAAACGCATATGAGTCCGGTGGACGACGAAATGCTGGACAAAATTCTTGCGAAATTTAGCAAGGAAAAGAAACACGCCGAGACCTACAAGCAGCGTCAGAAGGATCACGAGGAACCCGGTGCGGAGGCGGTCCAAGAAATCAGCCAGCCCGAACCCGCCAAAGAAGAAATCGTAGAGGCGGTTTCTGTCGAAGCGCCGAAGGTCGAGGAACCGGTCGTGGCGGCTGAACCTGAGATCGAGAAGGTGCAAGGCAAGACGACCGATTTCCACACGGACGTGGTCGAGAAAAAAGAACCCGTGCCCACAGCCAAGAAGGATCTTCTTGAATCGCTGAAATCCTCACAGAAATCCATTGAGGAGTTCAAGCAAGCATTCGAAAAAGCGCGGTTGCAGTTGGAAAAGCAGGCGCAGAAGGACGCCGAAGGACGCCGGGGACGGACCAAGAAGGACGAAGAGGCGGAAGCCGCACTTGCTCAGTCCAAGAGCAAGAAGAAGAAAAAGAAAAAGTCCAAGGTGGATGAAAAAGACGTAGAGGCTGCCATACGGGAGACTCTGGCGCGAATGGAAGATACCAAGACGCTGGGGGAGGAGCGGCAGCAGAGGAAACGCCGAAGAAGGGAAGAGCGTGAAGCCACCGAAGGAGAAAGCGTCGAAGACAATACGCTGCAAGTCCAGGAGTTCATCTCCGTTCATGAACTCGCCGACATGATGGGGGTCGACGTGCCGGAAGTGATTAAGACCTGCATGTCTCTGGGCATGATCGTATCCATCAATCAGCGTTTAGACATGGATACGATCACATTGGTGGCCAGCGAGTACGGGTATCAAGTGCAAAAATCCGAGCAATTTCACAGCGAAGAGTTGGAAGACGAGGTGGCCGAAATCGACAATGCAGAAGCGGTTTCGAGAGCGCCGATTGTCACGATCATGGGTCATGTCGATCACGGCAAGACGTCGCTGCTGGATTACATTCGCCGAGCCAATGTCGTTGCCGGTGAAGCCGGGGGCATCACACAGCACATCGGTGCGTATGAAGTCACACTTCCTGATGGAAGACACATTACGTTCCTCGATACGCCGGGTCACGAGGCGTTTACCGCGATGCGAGCGCGAGGCGCTCAGGTGACGGATATCGTCGTGATCGTCGTTGCCGCCGATGACAACGTCATGCCACAGACCGTGGAAGCCATTAACCACGCCCAGGCTGCGACTGTCCCGATTATCATCGCTATCAACAAGAGTGACAAACCCGAGGCCAATCCTCAAAGGATCAAGACCCAGCTGTCCGAGAAGAACATTCTCGTCGAGGACTGGGGCGGTCGATATCAATGTGTAGAGATCTCTTCAAAAGTCGGCACCAACGTCAATCTGTTGTTGGAGAAGATTTTGCTGGAAGCCGACGTGATGGAATTGAAAGCCCCCGCGAACACCCGGGCGCGTGGCACGGTGATCGAAGCGCGACTGGACAAGGGTCGCGGAGCGACGGCGACCATCCTGGTTGAGGCGGGGACCTTGCGGGTTGGCGATCCCTTTATCAGCGGCATCTATGCGGGTCGCGTCAAGGCCATGTTCGATGAACGAGGCAACGAAATGGAAAAAGCAGGCCCTTCCTGTCCTGTCCAGTTGATCGGCTTTGACGGCGTGCCGCAAGCCGGAGACCAATTTGTCGTTACAAAGAGCGAAAAGACCGC
The DNA here is from genome assembly GCA_964602985.1 of uncultured Bacteroidota bacterium. Classification (GTDB taxonomy): domain Bacteria; phylum CLD3; class CLD3; order SB21; family SB21; genus CAYZJB01. The sequence goes on along the minus strand of CAZRTJ010000017.1, from coordinate 86,383 downwards.
CCGAGATCTTGCAACCAAGCGACAGCAGTTGAAACGGGAACAAGAGCATCGACGGGTTCGCCATTTGACGCTGGACGAAATTTCCAAGCAGGTCCGGGAAGGAAAGGTCGAGACCCTGCCGATCGTCCTCAAAGGAGACGTGGACGGATCGGTCGAGGCCTTGTCCGATTCGATTATGAGAATTCCGAGCCAGGAGGTGAAAGTTGAAATCATTCACCGAGGTGTGGGCGCCATTACCGAAAGCGATGTGCTACTGGCCTCGGCGTCTGGAGCCATCGTAATTGGCTTCCACGTCCGACCGAATCTGAATGCGCGCAAGATCTCTGAACGGGAGGAAGTGGATATCCGGTATTACAATATCATTTACGACTGCCTCGAGGATATCCGAAAGGCACTCGAAGGATTGCTTGAGCCGGAGTTTGCGGAGAAAGTGACGGGCACGGTAGAAATCCGGGAAACGTTCAAGATTTCCAAGATTGGCACGGTGGCGGGTTGCTATGTAGCCGACGGCAAGATCAACCGCACGCAACCCATTCGAATCCTCCGAAATGGGGAGGTGATTCACGAAGGCAAACTGGCGTCGTTGAAGCGATTCAAGGACGATGCCCGTGAGGTGAGCGCCGGCATGGAATGCGGATGCACGATTGAGAATTTCAACGATGTGAAAATCGGCGACGTCATTGAATGTTACGAGAAGGTGGAGACCAAGCGTACGCTGTCCGTCTGACCTATGTTCATCGGTGTGCTGCGGCTGGAGTTGTTCATTCAGGCCAGCCAGTCCCTCAAAGAAAAACGCTTCATCGTGAAGAGCGTCAAGGATCGAATCCGGAACAAGTTCAATGTCTCCATTGCCGAGGTGGATCATCTGGACAAGTGGCAATTGGCGGGTCTGGGGATTGCCCTCGTGACGAATGAGCGTCGGCTCATCGACTCCAGTTTCGAAGAAATCAGGAAATCGATCGAGTTTCGCGGAGATGTGGAAATCACTTCTCAACAGATGGAGGTGTATTGATGAATCAGCGCTCTGAGAGGGTTGCAGAATTGATCCACCGCAACCTAAGTGCCATGATCGTCTTCGAAATGCGCGATCCACGCATCCAGCACGTCACCATCACGGAAGTGAAACTAACTCCTGACTTGCAACTGGCAAAAGTGTACTTCACCTGGACGGGGCCAGAGGAAGGGCGAAAGGAGATGCGGGCGGTATTGAACCACGCGTCCGGATATCTGCGTTCGAAGTTATCTGAAAGAATCGACCTGAAGTACATGCCACAACTCCAGTTCTACTACGACGATTCCTCCGTACATGCGGCGCGAATGGAAGCATTATTCAAAGAAATCCACAAGCGTGATTGAGTTTCCCGTCTTTCATAGGGGCCGGATGGGCCAGGAGGAGAGGTTTCCGATCGCAAGTCCGGAGTCCCTTTTTGACGAGGGCGCAGTACTGCTCGTTGATAAGCCGTCGGGTTGGACATCGTTTGACGTGGTCAACAAAATCCGGAGGCTCACAGGAGCGCGACGCGTCGGACATGCCGGAACGCTGGATCCGTTTGCCACTGGATTGCTGATCCTCTGCACCGGTCGTGCCACCAAACGTGTAAGCGAAATCCAGGATTGTCTAAAAAGCTACAGAGCCATCATTGAGTTCGGCAAAGAAACAGACACGCTGGACGTGGATGGAACCGTGATTCATGAATCCGCCTACCTTCCTTCCGAACACGAGATCAGAAACGTTCTCGGTCGTTTTTCGGGCGTCATCCAGCAAGTTCCACCGGCATACTCCGCCATCAAGGTGGCTGGGAAGCGAGCCTACAAAGCCGCTCGTCGTGGTGAAACGGTCACTCTAAACCCGCGTGAGGTCGCCATCCACTCGCTTCAACTGCTGAAGGTCGACGGATCGTTGGCTGAATTCGAAATAACTTGTTCCAAGGGCACATACATTCGCTCATTGGCGAGAGATATCGCAGTGGCGTTGGGATCGTGCGGATATGTGAGGGAGTTGAGACGGACGGCGATCGGATCGTGGGGAGTGGAACAGGCGTTGACGATGGATCAGTGGAAGGAGGTGTTCTGGGTGTCATGAGGATCATTCGGGACATTGCCACCTATCAGGACCAGAAACCGAGTGTGATAACGCTCGGGACATTTGATGGTCTGCACGTCGGTCACCGAGCGGTCCTGGAGGAGTTGGTTGCCGAGACGCGGAGGCGGGCGTATCAGTCCGTTCTCATCACATTTCATCCGCATCCGCAGCTGGTTCTTCATCCTGATCGGATACCGGAGTTGCGGATCCTGACAACGACGGACGAAAAGCTGGAGGTAATTTCGAACTGTGGAATCGACGTGTGCTACGTTTTGCCCTTCACGAAAGAGGTTGCCGATCAAACGGGAGAGCAATTCGTTCGTGATCTCTTGATCACTCGTTTTCACATGCGGTGCTGCATATTGGGTTACGATCACGCTTTTGGAAAAGATCGCAGCGCCCACCTCGAGACGTTGGAAGTACTGGGATCCGAACTCGGTTTTGATGTGAAGCAGGTCGCGCGTGTAAGTCCCGACCCGGGCAAGGTCAGCAGCAGTGTGATCCGTCGCGCGTTGGATGCGGGTGACATCCGGTTGGCGAATCGCTACTTGGGTAGAAGGTACTCACTGACGGGAACGGTTGTTGCGGGTGAAATGCGGGGACGTCAATTGGGATTTCCCACAGCCAATATCCGGGTCAGTGATTCGCTTAAGTTGATTCCGCGAGACGGGGTATACGCTGGCTGTATCCACGTGGGAGATTCCGTGCATGATGCGGTGATCAATATTGGACATCGTCCAACGTTTGGCACCAACGGCCGTTCTGTCGAGGCTCACGTTCTGCAATGGTCCGGCGACTTGTACGGGTTGGAGGTCAAATTGACTTTCCTGGAGAGGCTTCGGGATGAACGGAAATTCGGCTCTCCTGAGGATTTGAGGCAGGCTATTCAGAAGGACATACAAACGGCGTTAAGTAGCGTGTTTACAAGCACTTAGGCGTTTCAGATTTCGGTTGCTATAGGAAGTCGATTTTGATATATTGCGCGTGCTAAAATAAGAAAAAAGAGGATTTACGACATGGCGATGACAAAAGCGATGACGACGGAGCTGGTAGCGAAATACGGCGGTTCGCCCAAGAATACCGGCAAGACGGAAGTGCAGATTGCGCTGTTGACCCAAAAGATCAACGAGCTGACCAATCATTTGCAGACTCATTCGAAGGATCACAGTTCGCGGAGATCCCTTCTGAAGATGGTAGGACAGCGCAAGCGGTTGCTGAACTACCTTACCAAGACCGATATTGAGAAGTATCGAGCCTTGATCAACGAGCTCGGTATCCGAAAGTAGTTGAAGGCACAAAAGTTAAACGAGAGTTTAACTTTTGTTGTTTATGGAGTACATCAAAGACGTTTAGGAGCATGAATGATCATTAAGAAAGAGATGGAAATCAACGGGCGCACACTGTCGATCGAGGTGGGGCGCGTGGCGCGCCAGGCACACGGCGCTGTTGTGGTGCGATATGCCGATACGATGGCTCTGGCCGCTGTGGTTTCCAATTACGAGCCCAAAGAGGGAGCCGATTTCTTTCCATTGACGGTGGATTATCGGGAGAATGCGTTTTCGGCGGGAAAGATACCGGGAGGTTTTTTCAAGCGCGAAGGCCGCCCGACGGAAAAAGAGATCCTGAGTTCGCGCCTGATCGACCGTCCGATTCGGCCGTTATTTCCTGAGGGGTACAATCACGAAACAACGGTCAACGTGAACGTGATCTCCAGCGATCAGGAAAACAATGGAGATGTCCTGGGAGGCATTGGTGCCTCGGCGGCATTCGTGCTCAGCGACATACCCTTTTTGGGTCCCATTGCGTCTGTCCGTGTGGGGCGTATGTCCGGGCGTTTTGTCATCAATCCGACGTTCAACGATCTCGCATCGAGTGATATGGAACTCGTGGTGGCGGGCACAAAAGACAGTATCACGATGGTTGAAGGCGAGGCAAAGGAAATTTCCGAAGAAGATATGCTCGGGGCCATTCAGGCCGCCCATGCGGTGATCAAACAGATTATCGAGTTGCAGGAGGCCCTGGTGTCGGAGTGGAAACCCATGAGGCGGGAATTCCAGCCGGCAGCGGTCAATGAAGAGTTGAAGCAACAACTGGTGGATATGGCGAAGCCGGTGGTGAGCGCGGCGAATCGCATTGCGGCCAAGACGGAAAGGAATGCCCGGCTGAAGGAACTGAAGCAACAGATGATAGCAAAATTCCTGGAAACCCATCCTGAGGTGGAAGATCTAGCCGGCAAGGTCGTCGAGGACCTGCAGTATCAGGACATGCGGAACATGATCCTGTCGGAAAAGAAGCGATTGGACGGTCGTTCGACGGAGGACATTCGCCCGATTACATGCGAGGTTGCGTTTCTTCCACGTGTCCATGGGTCCGCGTTGTTCACGCGAGGCCAAACGCAGGCGATGGTGTCGACTACTCTGGGGACGAAGATCGACGAACAGATTATCGACGGCGTGGACGGTGAGTCTTCAAAACGATTCATGCTTCATTATAACTTCCCGGGTTTCAGCGTGGGAGAGGCTCGCATGTCCAGAGGCCCCGGCCGGCGGGAAATCGGTCATGGAAATCTCGCAGAGCGCGCGCTGAAATCCCTGTTGCCCACGGAAAGTGAATTCCCGTACACCGTCCGTATCGTCAGCGACATCCTGGAATCGAATGGTTCCAGTTCGATGGCGTCCGTCTGTGGAGGCTCCCTCTCGCTCATGGATGCAGGCGTTCCGATTCGAGAGGCCGTTGCAGGAATTGCCATGGGGCTGATCAAGGAAGGGGAGCACTATGCCATCCTGAGTGATATTCTTGGCGATGAGGATCATCTGGGCGACATGGATTTCAAGGTGGCAGGCACATCGCGAGGAATCACAGCGTGCCAGATGGACATCAAGATCAAAGGTATCTCGGCCGGGATTATGGCGGAGGCGCTGCAACAAGCCAAACGGGGGCGCATGCATATTCTGTCCGTCATGAACGAAACGATTCGCGAATCCAGGCCGGAGATTTCACGATTTGCGCCGAAGATCGTCACCATCAAGATCAAGATCGATCAAATCGGTCTGGTGATCGGACCCGGTGGCAAGACGATCAAAGAAATCATTGAGAAGTCCGGCGCCGAGATCAACATCGAAGATGACGGTACGGTGATGATCGCTTCGCCGAACGCCGAAGGCAACGAGATCGCGGTGACGTTGATCCAGAATCTGACAGCAGACGCGGAAGTGGGGAAGAAGTACAAAGGCCGGGTCAAGAAGATTACAGATTTTGGCGCGTTTGTGGAAATTCTGCCCGGCAAAGAAGGCCTGTTGCATGTCTCGGAGATCGATCACAAGCGCGTGCACCGAGTCGACGAGTACATGAAGCTCGGAGACGAGGTGGAAGTCCTGCTACAGGAAATTACCACACGGGACGGTAAAACGAAGTATGAATTGAGTCGAAAGGCGCTCATCCCGAAGCCCGAAAAGCACAAACAGGACTCGTAAAGGATCTGCATTGAGAAGAAGGCGTCATTTTGTTTCGTCGTTTGTCGAATCCAAAGCAGCCGCTTCCAAGACGCTGTATGATGACCAGCAATATGTGAAGTTTGGCTTTGACAACGGTCTGACCGTTATCGCTCAAAACATGCCGCATCTCCGGTCGATCTCGATCGGGGCGTGGGTGCTAGTGGGCTCGCGTTTTGAGACGCGCTCCAATATGGGGATCTCCCATTTCATCGAACACGCCGTTTTCAAAGGCACGCGAAAACGCAACGCCCTCAAGATTGCGAAGGTGCTTGAGAACGTCGGTGGCAGTCTCAATGCGTTTACCAGTAAGGAACAGACGTGTTACTACGCGAACATTCTGAGTGAGGACCTGCCGCTGGCAATCGATGTGCTGGCGGATCTCGTGGCCAACGCCCGGTTTGATCCCAAGGAAATTGAAAAAGAACGGCAGGTCGTCAAGGAAGAGATTCGGGATAACAACGATTCTCCGGAAGACTTCGTCCAAGATCAGTTTTACGCGGAAATTTTCCCCAATCATCCCATTGGGTACAACATCCTGGGAACGGACGGTACGTTATCCCACATGACGATCCGGTCGATGTCAGAGTATTACCGCAAACACTACACGCCATCCAACATGATCATCAGCGTAGCGGGCAACTTCCGTCAGTCGGAATTGGAGTCGCTTGTTGCCCGGAGATTTCGGTGGCCATCCAGTGGCATTCGGAAGTCGTATTGGCCCAAGGGATTTCAGCTCTACCGAAAAAAATCGTTCCGCGGCACTCGCACCCACGTGAAGAAGAAGCTCTCCCAGGCTCACGTGTGCCTGGGCTGGCCTATTCCCATTCCGTACACCGGCAAGCGGAAGTTTGATGCGCTGGCGTTGAACACGATCATCGGCGGCGGAATGAGTTCCCGCCTCTTCCAGAGGATACGGGAAAGAAACGGTTTGGCCTATTCCGTGTACAGCTTTGTGGATTTCATGTACGACACCGGGTTGTTCGGTATTTACGTGGCGACGGACAAAGCGAAGGTCGATCGGACGATTGACAAGGTGAAAGAGGAAATGCGCCGACTCGTCGCCCATCCGATCGGAAATGGCGAACTGAAAATGGCCAAAGCGCAGATCAAGGCGGGCTTGTTGTTTGGTTTGGAAAGCACCTCCACCCGTATGATCCGATTGGCCAAGAACGAGATTTATCACGGTCGCAAAGTGAACGTCGGCGATCTCACTGCGGCGATCGATCGGATCTCGATCGAAGACCTGAATGATCTCGCCGAAGGGTGGGTGCAGCAGTTGGACAACATGCAAGTTACGGAAGTCAGCTAAACCACAGGATTGGCATAGGAGACGGACATGATTATCGGCGTACCGAAAGAAATCAAGACACGAGAGAATCGCGTTGGCTTACTGCCGGTCGGAGTTGCGGAATTCAAGAAGCACGGACATGCAGTCTACATCGAAAGAGGAGCGGGACAGGGGAGCGGTTTTGATGATCAGTCGTACGTGGACGCGGGCGCGGTTATTTTGGAAGGCGCCAAGGAAGTCTACGCCAAGGCAGAAATGATTATCAAAGTGAAGGAACCTATTGCTCCCGAGTATGGTCTGATCAAGAAAGACCAGATTGTCTTTACGTATTTTCACTTTGCCGCAGATCGGACGTTGACCGATGCGATCATGAAAACCGAATGCATTGCCATCGCCTACGAGACCGTGCAGCGTTCGGATCGTAAACTGCCCTTGCTGGATCCGATGAGTGAAGTGGCAGGAAGAATGGCGGTCCAACAAGGCGCGAAGTATCTGGAGAAGACCTACGGCGGCCGCGGCATCTTGCTGAGCGGGGTCCCCGGGACGGATCCGGCGACCGTGGTCATTATCGGTGGAGGGGTGGTCGGAACCAATGCGGCCAAGATTGCGGCAGGCTTTGGTGCGCACGTCCTGATGATGGACATCGACCTGTACCGTCTGCGTTATCTGGACGACATCATGCCAAAGAACGTAACCACGATGATGTCGAATGCGTACAACATCGCCAAAGTGATCCGCACGGCGGATCTGGTCATTGGAGCTGTCTTGATACCGGGTGCAAAGGCGCCCCATTTGGTGACCCGAGCCATGTTGAGCACGATGAAGCCGGGGGCGGTGGTGGTTGATGTGGCCGTCGATCAAGGTGGTTGTTTTGAAACAACAAAACCGACGACGCACGAGGATCCGATTTTCATGGTCGACAATATCGTACACTACTGTGTCGCAAACATGCCGGGCGCGGTTCCTTTCACCTCCACAGTCGCATTGACCAATGCCACCCTGCCGTATGCACTGCAAATCGCCAATCACGGATGGGAAAAAGCGTGCAAGCAAAATCACGAACTTGTACTCGGTCTGAATATGGTCAAGGGGAAGATCGTGTACAAGGGTGTCGCCGATGCGTTCGGTCTTCCATACCATGCAGTGGACTCCATCCTTAAGTAGATTCGAACTGACGACATCTAAGTGTCGGGTATCATAGGAATGCAGGTTAAGATCTTACGCGCCAGTTCAGAAGTTCCTCTGCCCCAGTACATGACGGACGGCAGTGCGGGCATGGATTTGCAGGCGTGGTTGGAGGACCCCCTCGCGATACCATCGGGGGATATTGTCATGGTTCCAACCGGGATCCGGCTGGCTATTCCCGTGGGATACGAGGCGCAGGTTAGACCCAGAAGCGGATTGGCCGCCAAGCATGGCGTCACCGTACTCAACGCGCCAGGAACCATCGACAGCGACTATCGGGGAGAAGTGAAGGTCATCCTGATCAATCACGGAAGGACAGAATTCGTCGTGAAGAATGGAGAGCGAATCGCGCAATTGATCTTTTGTCCCGTGGCACGGGCTCAATGGGAAGATGTCGAGATGCTAGAGGTCACGCAACGAGGAGAGGGCGGGTTTGGACACACAGGCTTGTAATCGGCTCGTCCTTGTTTATCACAAGATCGACCCCCGGCCGGACTTTGGTCTGTCGACCATCCACCCGGAGATCCTCGATTCGCACTTGCAATTTCTATCGGAACAGGGTTTCCGGTTTGTAACGCTGTCCGGCCTCAAGGAGACTCCCTCACGAGCCTGTGCGATCGTATGGGATGATGCGTATGCCGGGGTGACCCAGTATGCTCTGCCGATCATGAGGAAACACTCGTGTCCGGGAACCACGGCCATCATTGCGAATTACGTCGGGGCCGACAACACATGGGATGTGCCGATCGGAAGGCGCTTTCGACACTGCGACTGGGACGAATTAACAGAACTGATTGCCCAGGGTTGGGAAGCCGCCTCGCACTCGTGTTCACATCGGTCGATGGTATCGCTGAGGAGCGAATGGATCGAGCGAGAGGCTAATGAGTCAAAACGCCTGCTGGAAGATAGACTGCAGATACCGGTGTGTCATTTCGTCTATCCGTTTGGAATGCGAAACGACCGTACGGACTCGGCGGTACGTCGGGCGGGATTTGACACGCTGAGTGGGTTCTTCCGCACTTCGGCTCCGGACTGGGTTGTCCGACGACCGGTGTACAGTCTGGATACGGAGTCCTCTCTGCGGCGCAAGTGGGAGAACCATTTGGGCGAGTCTCTCAAGGAACATTTCATACATTTTTGGTCGCACGCATCAGCCGGGCTGCAATCATTATGGGTGAGTCCATGGAAGGCATAGAAAAACTGTACTACACGATCAGTGAGGTTTCGGATCAAACCGGAATCAAGCAGTATGTGTTGCGGTATTGGGAATCCGAATTTCCGGATCTTCAACCCATCAAGAACCGATCGGGAAACCGCGTGTACACCAAGGAAGACATCGACATTGTGCTGCGCATTCGCCGCCTTCTGTATGAAGAAAAGTACACCATCGAGGGCGCAAAACAGCGATTGAAATCGGGCGAATCGGAACGTCCTGTGTCTGAAGAAGCCCGCCAGTTATTACGGGAGATCAAGTCCGATGTGAAGAAAATGCTTGGGGACAGCTGAAAAAAAGACCTTGATTTTCGGGGGGTCTTCTGTTATACTGACCCCGCTTTTTACGGGCACGTAGTTCAATTGGTTAGAGCACCGCCCTGTCACGGCGGAAGTTGCGAGTTCGAGCCTCGTCGTGCCCGCGCCCAAAACCGCATACAGCATGCGGTTTTTTAGTTTTCATCAAACAGTGTGAATCCGAACAGCAGCGTCGCATACCAACGCCACTCGCGTCCGTTACGTATCCGCTGGGGGGTTTTTACGAGATTGCCCCCGCCGTCCACGACTGTGATCAACGGCCCGTTGCTGGTAAATCGATCCAGTCCGTAGTCCGCGCGTAGCGTGAGTCGGGTGGGATACACATAAAAGGAGTGAATTTCCGCGCGCAATTCAAATCCAATGTCTCGCTTGAAGTCCTTGAGTGTGGTCCAGGACGTCTTGTCGCTCCATGCGTTGCCGACACCCGAGTAGACGGCTCCATAGACCTTGTCAAAGTGAAGGAACAGGAACTGCCGATCGATCCGTTTGAGCAACGGGAATCGGTAATGGGCCATCAGCAGAAGCATTTTCCTGCCTTCGATGCTGTAGAATGAGTATCCCTTCAATCCGGGAAGACCGCCGCCGAAAAAGTGATAGAAACTGTCCACTCGCGAGGGAATGAGGGAGCCTTGCACTTCCAGATCCAATGTGTGCTCAGAGATCGGAACGGGAATGTATTCGTTCCATGCATGTTCGAGGCGAAGATGTCGGGTGCGATCATACAGTTCACCCGTTGCGCCGGTCTCCTGATTGAAGGCAAACCCCTTTATCAATTCGTCATCGTAGTACCCGTAGCGGAGACGCAGCCGCCGGCCTCCCCGTGGATTGATGGCTCCGTCCACGGCGGGGCGCAGCGTGGAGAGCTTCCATTCCGTCCAGAAATCGTTTCCGAAAAAGTACTTAATGGCGCCGGTGGATGGAATGGCTTCATACCGTCCCGACCGAAATTCCTTCCCCTTGATTTTCACGTAGTACTCCGGATGGGAGTAATTTACCCGGAAGTCGCGGGGCGAGAGCAAGCTCCAATCAACACCTATATCGAATTCACGCAATTCGAATGCATTTTTCTGGATCGATTCATGAACGACCAGGGCATCATTGGTTGGATCGGCATTGTCGCGATAGGTCAGGGAGCGTTTGATATTGTACAGCTCAAGGAAGAGCGTCGGGCCCCAGCCGGCAAATTCGAATATCGCGAATGCGTCCCGATCCCAGTCGGGTCCGCCCATCATCAAGCCGCCAAAGAAACTTGATTTGCCAAGGACATCCGAGGCATACGTGTACAAACCGGGTTTGAGAATTCCGTAATCCACCCGCAGTACGGGTAGAATGGAAAAATCCAGGAACGTCGTCCGGTAGGGAACAGGTGTGGGTACCGGCACGCGATCGTGGTGCGCCGACGTGTCGGTGCGATCCGGATAGGGTCGCGCTCCATCCGGGAGGTTCACATTGTCGTGCGGATAGTTCATCAGGCTGTCGGGGACCGTCATCGGATTCCGGATGTGCGCGATGCGGAACGCATTTTTCCGATACAGTGTGAAAAGCAATGCGCCGTCACGCGCAACAGAGGGATAGAAACAGCCTCCCGTGGTGTTGGTCAGCGCTTCGGTCACTTGCGACTCGAGGTTCATCCGATACAGGTTGTAAATTCCGGACCGATCGCTGGCAAAATACAGAACCTGTCCATCCGCTGAAAACGCCGGTGACCGATCATCCCACTCGTGGGACAGGAGAGGATGGACTGTCAGGTCACTCAGACTCAAGCGAGCGATATCCCGTCCCTTCGCGCGAGACCAGTCAAAGTAAATGTGCGATCCATCGGGATCGAATGTGGGACGATAGATCTGTGTCCCGTCAGCAAATGTCGTGAGGCGGCTCACGGATACGACATCCGCAGGGGGGGACTGCATTTCCATTTCGCGCACATTCAGTCCACTCAATCTCAAGAGGTTGTTTGTGCCATCGACATTCTGGACGGCGACAATGGTCGTGTCCGCCGGACCGATGCACGGTGAGGACAAGCGCAATCCGTTTGTCAGACGGATCTCGCGTCGGCTGGACAGGTCAAACAGATACAGATCACCCAATTCCGAGCCGTGCGGGTTCTTATTCGTGATCCTCGCGTACAGCAGGCGGTTTCCGTCGGAGGTCCACGTTGGCGCTCCAGTGACCCGGTCGGTGATTCGTGTGACCGATTGATCCTGCATGTTCATGATGACGAGGGACGTCTGGCTGAGATGGTCGGATCCGTTGTTGGTCAGAAACGCAATCCGGGTGCCATCGGGCGACCCTACAGGGTGAAAATTGGCCGTACCGTGGGAATACACATCTGCGCCTTCCGTCCGGTGACGGCGGATGCTCGTGGTTCGTTCGGTGTAGCGGGTTGTAACCAGCGATTGCCAGCCCGCGTAGCTGTCGCGAAGGGAAATGCCGCAGACTTTTTCCATGGCTCCCTCAAAGGAGCGAAACAGCCGCGCGTTTTCAACCGACAGACGCTTCAGCCATTCCTCTCCGTGACGCGACGAGAGATAGGTGACAAACGCAAATCCGGAATTGTACGCCGATTCATTGCCTATGGAATTCTTGCCAAACGTACTCATGTCGCCGAGGGAAAGCAGGGTACCGGACAATGCGCGTTCCCGCAAGATCATGTCGCGGTGGCTGTCCCAGGAGTCACGGGCCAAGGAGCGCGATTGATATTGAGCGACTCCTTCGGCAAACCAGATGGGAACGGTAACGCCGGAGATCGGATAGGAAGTGATCACGTTTGGAAATCCCCGAATCACATCCTTGCGGCGTTCCTTTTCATAGCCGATGCCCTGGAGGTAGATCGCCGGAAATGCGCGCGGCAGTTTCATGGATGCCTGGATGGAGAACATGTGGGTCAGTTCGTGTACGACCACGTTTTCCAACCACTCGTGATTCCCGCGCAGGTCGTAGTCCAGGTTGGTGGCCCAGATTTCGACCTTGTTGTCGTAGAAATAAGCGGCTCCGTTGGAGTAGTCGTCTGTGTCGCGGATGAGGATGTGTGTCTTCTCGAGCGGAAGGTCGTACAAGCGCGAGAGTGGTTCGTACACGGATTCCGCTATGCCTGCGACGACTTCTGCGGTCCGCCGGCAAGAGCGTGCCCCCAACCGCTGACTGTCCGGGTAGTCATGATAGTGCACCGAAAAGTGTGTCGTCTGGATCACGAACCAAGTCAGTTCGGGATGCGCCCAATTGTCCGGCTGAGCCTGGGCAACGGATGTTGCCACGATCAGCAGAGTCAGAAAGAGTCGGCGCATCAGGTGTCTTTCGTAAATGCGATTCGCAACCAGCCTTCGTCGTAACGGGCCGTAGACGCTTGGTATCCGTAAAGCGAATCGGGAAGGGTGAGGCTTCGAATGTACCCGCCGGAACGCAGGAACAATTCATGACCCCGACGTTCCAGCTCAATGTCGTCTTGGCAAGCAAACGGAAGGCGGACGGCGAGTGACGGTTTGCCGTCTGCCTTTTCGAGTTTCATGAGCGGTTCTGTATAAAACATGTCGTTTGCATCGGCATCCGCATACATCGACCCTGCGACAGAAGTCAGGTCCTCATGCGAGTGAAGTTCGCGTTCGTACAGCGGGAGCTTTCTGATAGGCAGAGGCGCAAAAGACGTATCGATGTCGGAAAGGTTTTCCTGCTGTGTCAAGTGCCAGGCATGCCAAAACGTGGAGTCATCGGATCGCGGAAAGAGTCGGTTGACGACCACGAGGTCTACTACGAATCCAAACAGGTTGAGGTAGGTCAGTGTGCGTTTGGTTTCCGCGATGACCATTCGCTCGGCGAGGGTGACCAGGCGGACGGAGGTCACGGCTTCCTCGGACAACAGGCGTCGCATGTCCAGAAGGTTTCGGAGCAACTGCTGCCAGGAATGAGCCACTTCTGCCGGCGCGACCACCGTGCGCAGAGCGCGCGAGACCCTGGAGGCCGGGCGAATCACCGGGGTGACAAGGTACTTTTCCAAAACGGTCGTGATGCGGAGCGCGAGTGAGATCGCCTGATGAAGCCCGAGTAGTCGGAGACTCTCTCCCGTCGGAGCCATGTCGACCACAACCGTGTCGTAGCTTCCCTTTCGAATCACATCATACAGCCGGAGCAAGCCAAACAGGTTATCCAATCCCGGGATCATAGCCAATTCAGAAATAGCCGGGTCTTCGGACCCCAGCGCCGTGATCAACGATGAGAGATAGTCACGGACGTGACCCCAGTTCTGCTCCAGTTCCTGGTAGGGGTCAATTTCGAGCACGACAGGATTATCCCCCGGAAGCACTTCTGCGAGATCGCGCAGACTGTGTGCCGGATCCGTGCTGACGAGAAGAACGGAACGTTTGGTTGACGCAATGCGGATCGCAGTGGCCGCGGCGATCGTGGTCTTGCCAACTCCTCCCTTGCCGGCGAAAAAGATGATGCGGGTCTTGTTCAAGAAACCATCCTTACGGCCCTGAAGTGAACCCGTGGCCGGCATTCGAACGAATGGCGAGGAGACCCGGTGCGGAACGTCATGCCGACTGGGTTTTCCGTCGGCCGGTGATCTGTGAAACCCAAATGCTCACCTCGTAGAGGATGATGATGGGAATGGCCACGACAAAAAGTGTGATCATGTCCGTCGTCGGTGTGACGATGGCAGAAACGACCAGGGAACTGACCACGGCATGACGCCAATACTTGCGCAGGAACTTGTGGTGAACCACTCCGATCTTGGTGAGAAAGAACGACACAACCGGCAATTCAAACGTCAGTCCGCTGATGAGCATAAAACCGCTAACGAATCCGAGATAACCGTCTACATCGATCATGTTTTCGACACGGATCCCGAGTTCGCTGTCGATTTCTCCCATTGTCAGCAGAAAATTCAAAGAAATCGGAACGACGATGAGGTAGGCAAACGCCGCCCCGATGAGAAAAGACAGTGTGGCCAGCACGATTACCGGCAACGCCATGCGACGTTCCTTCTTCTTGAGACCCGGGGAGACGAAGCGCCAGATGTGAAAGAGGATGACGGGAAATGCCAGAGCAATGCCTAGCATCAAACCCACCTGAATCTTCACCATCATGAGTCCTTGTACCTGTGTGATGACCGGGCGCATTAATTCAATCGGCGGTTTGACACCAGGAAGAAAGATCGGAGGGTAGAGTAGGAATTTGATGATCTGGTTGCTCACGACAAAACTCGCCGCCATCAGGACCAGGACCGTCGTCAAAATCGAGATCAAGCGGCGACGCAACTCCTCGAGATGTTGCAGGAAAGACATACGGGACTTCTCGAGTTCGGAATATTCTTCGTCAATATCCAGACGGCTTAGCTTCGGTTCGTCTGCCGCAACCGTTTTCGGGGCGTCGGATTCAGAAAAGTCGTTCATACTCTTCGAGCGTCTTGGTTTTCTTCTCGCGCGTGATCCAATACGTCCCAGCCTTGGGATCGAGTCGTCGCTGCATGGGATCCTTGCCAAACAGCCGGACCACCAGGGCAATCGGTGTGAGAACGAATGCAAACACCACGAACAGGATCAGCCGGGACAAGAAATAACCAATCACCGCCGCGATGCCCGCTGCCACGAAGTACACGGGACGGATCCAGTGCGGTTTGACAAATGCGAGGGCGGAAAGAAGCAAGCCGCTTGCCACGAAGGCGAACCAAAGGGGACGGTCACGGTACCAGGAGAGAATCCCCATGGAGAGCAGAAGCAGACCGAGAACGAATGCAAAGTTTCTCAGCGCCGATCGGGATGCATTGATATGCTGGATTTCGTGGCGAATCTCGTGAATCATGTTCTTCATTAGTCGAGCGCGAACTCCTTCATCCATTCTTTCTTGTCGGTACTTTCGGGCTGAGATGCCTTCGTGAGGAGGAAATTACCCAAGACGAGATAGTCCATTTCTGTGCGCATGAAGCAGCGATAAGCGTCTTCCGGGGAACATACGATGGGCTCCCCACGGACATTGAAAGACGTGTTGACGATCACCGGACAACCGGTCTTCTCGTAGAATCTCTTCATCAGCTTGTAGAAGGTCCCGTGCGTTTGCTCGTGTACGGTTTGGATTCTGGCCGAATAGTCAACATGGGTGACTGCGGGAATTGTGGAGCGGGGTACGTGAAGCTTGTCGATTCCAAACAGCTTTTGCTGTTGCTCTGTCATAGGAATCCGGACATGATCCCTCACATCCGCAACGAGCAGCATGTACGGACTGTCCGCATCCATGTCGAAGTAGTCCGCGAGATGTTCGCGGAGGACGCAGGGTGCAAACGGGCGAAACGATTCGCGGTATTTGATCTTGAGGTTCATCACCGACTGCATCTTGGTGGAGCGCGCGTCTCCCAGGATGCTGCGGGCGCCCAGGGCGCGAGGACCGAACTCCATTCTGCCATACAACCAACCGATTACGTTTTCTCCAGCTAAGAGCGCGGCCACTCGCTCCACCAGGGACTCTTCGTCCAGTCGCTCGTGTGGAATGTTCCGCGAGGCGAGAAAGGTTTCGATTTCTTCGTCACCATAGGAGGTGCCGAGGTAGGAAGCCTGCTGAGCGTCATTTTTCTCATCGGTCGCCCGCGAGTTATTCAACAACTGGTACCAGGCAAATAGCGCTGCTCCGAGCGCGCTACCCGCATCGCCAGCGGCAGGTTGGATCCAGATTTCATCGAAAATTCTTTCCTTCAGGACTTTTCCATTCGCGACGCAGTTCAGCGCGACGCCGCCGGCCAGGCACAGTTTCCGTTGGCCGGTCTTCTGCCGGACGTAGCGCGCGAGACGGAGCATGATTTCCTCTGTGACGACTTGTATGGATCGCGCAAGATCCATTTCCCGCTGTGTGAGTTTGGACTCTGGACGCCGTGGCGGCCCGCCAAACAGCCGGTGGAATCGTTCATGCGTCATCGTGAGGCCGGCGGCATAATTGAAATACTGCATGTTGAGTCGAAACGACCCATCGTCCTTGAGATCAATCAGATGATCGAAGATCAGTTGCGAATACTTCGGCTCCCCATACGGGGCCAATCCCATCACCTTGTACTCGCCAGAATTGACTTTGAAACCCGTGTAATAAGTGAAGGCGGAATACAGCAGACCCAGAGAGTGTGGAAAGTGCAATTCCTCCATCAATTCGATACGATTGCCGGTTCCCACACCATAACTGGTCGTTGTCCATTCGCCCACACCGTCGATCGTCAAGATCGCTGCATCGTGGTAGGGGGAGGGCAAAAAGGCGGCGGCCGCATGGGACTCGTGATGTTCGGGGTAGAGAATCTTGCCTTTGAATTCCGGCAATTCCTTCGAGATCAATTCCGGCAGCCACAGTTTCTTCCGTATCCACTGAGGCATGGCCTTTATGAACGATGGTAACCCCCACGGTGCATACGCGAAGTACGTTTGAAGCAAGCGTTCAAACTTAACAAACGGCTTTTCATAAAAGACCACATAGTCCAACTCGGACGCCCGGATCCCTGCGGTGGTCAGGCAAAAACGAATCGCATGATGTGGAAAGTCCTCATCATGTTTCTTTCGCGTAAACCGCTCCTCCTGTGCCGCCGCGACGATCTTTCCGTCCGTCACCAGGGCCGCTGCAGAATCGTGGTAATAACAAGAAATTCCAAGTATGTGCATCTGGCCTAATACCCGTTTCGCGTCTGTCTAAAAATAACCTGCAGTCGAATCATCGCATGGATGAAATTGCGTGAATCCTTCTTGTCAAATCGGTAATTGCGAACATGGCCCCATCCCACAGACCCTTCGACGGAATAGGCGCCCGATGGCTGATACCGCACAAATTGGTCAAGGCTGATCATGGTCGACGCCGTGCCGGAGGGAAATGAGGATGCCTTCACAAACGTACTGTCTTCAAAATCGTTCGACAGGAGTGATCGTTCTCCCTGGCGTGTGAAGCCCGCTTCCGTGATCAACATCGCCGGCGCCCAGCGGAAATAAGAAAATCGTGCGCGGAAGGCATCCCCATCGTTACGGGGGGCTCCCAGACCTCGAGACCGAAACGTGTACGATTGCCAGGGTCGTTTCGATTTGACATTGTATGTGTGCGTACCTGCGCGAAAGTACGAAAACTCCAACTCTGACGAAGGCACGGGAACATCGTTGAGCGTAATGGAGGTCAGGGAGGCGAGGCGGTCCGGCGACGTCTTTCGATTGGGGGCCGGTTGCGAGGGGCCGTCCAAAATGAGATCATCGATGAGAAACTGAAACCGCGCAACGACACGCGTGGATCGCCAAAGTACATCCAGCGCGACATTTTCGTTTGCTTCCTTCTGTTCGTTGTGCTGGGCGTCGGCGAAAATCGTAAATGGGTTGCTGTATGTCAGGTCCCAGTCCTGGCCGGGCCCGCCGTAGACGACTGACTCCGACAGTCCGATGTGAAGCGATCGCGTGACGCGAAAGTCGATACGATGGGCGGCCAGAAATCTTCTTGCTCCCTGCACATCATCCAGTTGGCTGAACACGGATCGGAAAGTCATACGTCTCCCGCGAAATCCAAAGCCCAATTTGTCGTATGTGTAGGAGTGAGCAGACAGAATCAGACTCTGATCCGGAAAGGGCCCCCAGTTTTCGCCAAACCGCCCGATCCAGACGTAGAGCTTCTTTCCATGGGCCATGCCAAAGGCATCCTCCATGCGGGCGCCAAACCAATCCGTTTTTCGGCCTGTGTAGAGTGGGTCGTCCTTCAGACTGTTGTCGATTCGACCGCGTGCGTATCCGGAGAAATTCGACATCGTATATTCCACACTCAAGTCGAGGCGTCCATCTTTGTCCGAGCGTCCTTCGCGCCTTTGAAAACCCGTTCCCGCGTCCAATCCAAGCCGGAATCGTGCAGACGTATCCACGGACTGCAGTTCCGAACGAAACTCCTGCTCCAGCAGTTTCAGCCAGTGAACTTCGCCGTCGCCCAGCTTCGACCGGTCGATGCGGGTCAAAGCCCCGGCAATTTCGTACCGATTCCACGGACGGAAAGACACGGGCAATTCTGGAAGGTGGCCTCGATCCAGTAGACGCTCCAGGTACAGATACGTCCAGTGATCCACAGGAAGGGGCGAGTAAGGCAGTTCTTGTGCGTCCAGCGCGGAGGCCAGTAACAAGAAGGCACACCACCTCATTCCGACGACTCCGTTGGCTCCGTCTTCACGTGTCGTCGAAGCAGGCCGACCGCGTGAACAAACAGGAAGATAAACAGTGCAACAAAGAACAGGACGCCTATGATGAAATTACCGTATTGACTGAAGAAGGCATACAGTAGGGCCATGATCGCGAAGAAGAGGCAAATCACATAAAGAACGATGACCGTCTTCTGGTGGCTGTACCCGTACGACATCAGAATGTGATGGATATGCTCGCGATCGGCCACGAAGATATTTCTCCGTGCCTTGGCTCGCCGAAAGATCGCCAGCGCCGTGTCCACGATCGGGTAGCCCAAGGTGATGAGCGGAACAAGGATCGCAAAGCTGACTGCCGTTTTTTGTGAACTCACCAAACCCAGCGCGGCTATAACCAGGCCGATGAACATGCTGCCCGAATCGCCCATGAAGATCTTTGCGGGGTAGAAGTTGTGTCGAATGAAACCGAGGAGTGCGCCGGTCAGTCCAATAGCCAGCAGCGCGGTATATGTCTTTCCAAAATAGATGCTGATGAGAAAAATGGTCATACTGATAATCAATCCGACACCCGACGCAAGGCCGTCCAAACCATCGACCAGGTTGATGGCGTTTATTACGCCAATCACCCAGAGCACAGTCAGTGGAAATCCCCACCAGCCCAGTTCGATATTGCCTCCGAACGGATTCCCAATCGCTTCGATATCGTAATCAAAGTAAATGAGGATCAGACCCGTGACGATTTGACAAACGAGTTTGGTCCACGGATTCAGATTCCGGAGGTCATCGATGGCGCCCACGCCCGTAATGAACGTGGCGGCCACGAGAAGTCCGAGCATCTGGTATTCCTTTTCTTCAAACAAAACGCGGTATCGGAAGTACGCCACTGCCATTGCCACAAAGAAGCCCGCAAAGATGGCAATTCCGCCCAGACGCGGAATATCCTTCGTGTGAACCTTGCGGACGTCCGGCTTATCGACCACTCCGCGCCGCAAGAGTCTTGTCCGAATCCACGGCGTGACCAGAATCGAAATCAGCGCGCCTGTCACGAAAATGATAAGATAAGCGAGCATTAGTGTCCCATCCTCAAAAACTGCTTCCTAAGTACCTGCATCGCAAATCGGGGAAGAGCCATCATCCGAGGCGCCCGGAAGGGCTGTTGCAAAAGGCGGAAAAGCCACTCCAGATGCAGGTTCAGCATCCATCGGGGAGGTCGTCGCACAGTCCCGGTGATGGCGTCAAAGGATCCTCCAACCCCCATCAGCAACGGGATGACCGCGCCACGGTCCTCACAGGCTCGACGAATTCGCTCGATCCAGTCTTCCTGGACCAGTGCGCCCATGCCGACAAACACAGCGTCCGGCATCGTTGTGACAATGGACTGCAATACCGAGTGTTCGTCATCGAGCGACACAAAATATCCGGCGTGCGTACCCAAAACCTGCACATGAGGAAACCGTTCACTCAACTTCCGGGCCGCCTCGCGGACCACCTCATCGCGAGACCCGACCAGATAAACAGTCGTCGTGCGATTCTGCCGGCTCTGGAGCAGCTCGAGCAGAAGGTCACACCCGGGGATGGGGTGAAATTTCTTTCCGGAGAAGCGAGACATGGCCCACGCAATTCCGTACGCGTCCGGATACACAAGATCCGCTGCATGAATGTGTCGAGACAATTCCGTCTCGCGTTGAGCGCGGCAGACTTTGATCGGGTTGAGGGCCATGAGATGGTGGCATCGGTTTCGCTCGTCAATCCATGCATTCACTCGATGAAGTATTTCCTCCCGCGTCAACGTAGTGGCGGGAAATCCAAGTATGTCTATCGTCTCTGTCCCCATTACGGTTGCTGAGGGTTGGCCGGCGATTGCACCAGGAAGGGTCCCATCGCGAGTGCATCCAGTTTGCTTTGGAGAAACGCGGAAATGGCCTCTTCGGGCGTGCGCACGATCGGCTCTTCGTGCATGTTAAAGCTGGTGTTCACCAGGACGGCATGACCGGTCAGATCACGATAATGTTTCAAAATCGCGTAGTAGGACGGATTGATCTCCTCGGTCACGATCTGGGGTCGTGCGGTGCGGTCCAGGTGCGTGATGGCGGGAGCTTGTTCGGCGCATTTGTCTGTCACGGGGTACGTGAGCGTCATGAACTCGGCTCCGAAATGTCTTTCCGTGGAATATCCTTCCAGATATTCAGATGCATTTTCCTCCAGCATCACCGGCGCAAATGGCATGAACTCGGTCCGGTTGAGTTGTTCATTCAACCACGAATTAACCGTACGGTCGCCGCAATGGTAGAGGATCGACCGATTGCCCAGAGCCCGCGGGCCGTATTCCAGGCGGCCATCGAATCGTGCGACAATTTTCTTGTCTGCGAGCAGTTGCGCCACTGCAGGCTCGATGGACGCAGGCCGCGTGTACGACAAATGCGCTTGTTGGATGGCTGATTCCATATCCGGATCGGAAAATTGCGTACCCAGGTATACGTCCCGCAGTCGATACGGTCGGTACTGGGGATGTCGCGCCGCGTGTCGTTCCAGAGCGGCGCCTGCGGCGAGACCGCCATCACCCATGTTGGGGAAAATGTAAATCTCCTCCGCATGCGTGCGACGCCACACTTCCTGGTTGAGCCGGACATTCGCAAATACGCCTCCCGCTAAAGCGATCCGCGACGATCCCGTCCGCCTGACTGCATCCTCCACGTAGGAGCAAATGACGTCTTCAAAATGCTTTTGGATTCCGGCGGCGATGTCCTCTTTGGAATGCGACTGAAATTCCTTTTCCAGAAATCGAATCTCCGCCTGAAGCCAGCCACCCTTGTTGACAAAGCTGAATCGTCTGGGTTCGTACCGAATCCTCCGGGCAAAGATGGAGCGTGTCGCCTCAGGATTGCCATAGGCCGCCAGTCCCGTGACCTTGCCTTCATGACGAAGTGCAATAAATCCGAGCAGATGAGTGACATAACAGTAGAAGAAGCCGGGTGAATGATAGGCCGGTATCGAGTTAATCAGCGTCATTCGACCGTCACGGCAGCGATACACCCTGGAGCAGTAGCCGTCCCCACTGGCGTCCAGAGTCAGCGTGAGGGCGTCCTCCCAGCCGGAAGTGTAGAATGCGGAAGCGGCGTGGCTCAGATGATGATCGACAAACTCCACGGGCGCGCTGCAGCCCAATGCGGACAACTTTTGTTCAATCTCCGAAGTACCCCGAAAGATCGATGTCTGAAAAAGCCGGCGGCTTGCTTTCGTGCCTACCTCGGTACCCATCAGCAGACCCGTCAACGGGGTCTTGCTCAGCTCCGCGAAGAACGTCCGAAAGAATCCAACGGACTCATATCCAAACTCGAGCGGTTTCGCTCGGGTCGAACTTGTGCCTGCGACCGCGACCAGGTCGATCTGATCGGGCGTGAGGCCGGCGATCCGCAGGCATTCCGGGATGGACTGGTCCGGAAATCCCCAATACATCTTCAGTCGATTGAGTCTCTCTTCGTTGATCGCTGCGGTAATGATCCCATCCTGAATCACGGCCGCTCCGGCGTCGTGACCCGTACTGATGCCAAGGATATTCATGATCGGACGTTCGCGTGGAATTGCTTGTGTATCGTCAATGCGTAATACATCCACGCCTGTGACCAGCGGATGTAGGGGATCGTGTTGGTGTAGTGCCGATGCTTTTGGAAATAGAAGAAACCGTGGGGCGATTGCATGTTCTGTAATGTCCATTCCGTGACCCTGCCGAGGACTGGAGTGGAGCGGGAATCCAAATCGTGTAACCGAATGATGGTCACAATCGCCTGCGCCGCGCTGTGAATGTCGATTGGGTAGGTTTCGCGATCGTAGTACTTGGGCGTCCCGTCATCCAGGAAGAAATTATCCAAGAAGTACCGATACCCTTTTCGAATCGACTCCTGAAGATTCGGAGCATCCGTATGCTCGGCAACACGCGACAGACTCTCGAGTACAAATCCCGTGTGGAAACTATCGACCCAATCTTGAATATCGGTTTCAGCATAGCGCCAGGATCCATCCGCACGCTGATAGTGTATGACGTATTCGGCGGATTGAAGCGCCAGTTCCCGGAGGTCGTTCTCCTGGGTCTGTCGATAGACCCTCGCCAGAAGGCCTGCGCCAAGGATGTTGGCATTGTGGACTTTCAGTCGGTCGATGGGAGTGTAGCTGAATGAAATCCCCTCGTGCTCCACGGTACGGTGCAAGTCCTTCATGATGAACGAGCACGTCGAACGCGCGTTGTCCAGGAAGACCGATCGACCCGTGGCCTCATATGCGTCCAGGTACGCGTGCGCGACGAAAGAAGAATTCACGATGGTCGGGGTGAATGCGGGCAAATAGAAGACTCTGCTTTGCCAATCAAAATTGTAACCCCAGCACATTCCCGAGTATCCTTTGGACGCAAATTGAAGCAGAAGTGTATCAAAAAAGTCTATGTTTTTCAAATACTTTTGGGCTCCGGTCAAGCGGTACATCCGGCAAGCGCCGGATAGAAACAGACCAAGTCCCTTTGGGTTGAAGCCCTTGGGCAGGAAGAGCAACGGACGAAGATTGATGGGTGATTTCTTCAGCAGCTGGATGGCGGCGATGCGAAGCCAGCGGCTTGGGCGCGTCATGGCTTTTAGGAGCGGACTCCGTAGCGCATCATAGCAGTCGTACCCGCAATAGCCAACCCTTTCGAGATACTGTTCCAGTCTTTCCAGGGCGTCGTCAACGATCATTCGCGGCTTTCGGGATACGACGCGTTGCCGGGACACCAACAGCAATCGTATTGGCCTCGAGATTGTCCAGGAGGACGGCATTTGCGCCGACTTCCGCATCGTCGCCAATCGTGATATTGCCCAGAACCTTTGAGCCGGCCCATAGTTTGACGCGGTCTCCGATCTGTGGCGCTCCCTGACCTGTGGTGACGCCCTGACAGACCAGACAGTTCGCTCCCAGACGCGTGTTCTTGCCAATGACCAGCCCCGAACCGTGATAGATGGACAATCCGGGTCCGATGATCGCGTCCGGCGAAATGTCGGCATCGGTTAGGAATTTGGAAACGCGGTGAATGAAATCTGCCAGTATGCCCATATGATGTTTTCGCCAGAAACGTGCAACCCGATAAAGAAAGAGCGCCTGGGTCCCATTGTCCCCGAGCATGGTCTTGCAGTAGAAGCGGACAAAAGGAAGCGATTTGTTGCGATACCGTTTTCGTCTTCGCTGCTCCTCAAAGAGAGACAAGAGGTCGTCTTTGAAATCAAAATGAACGCCGGGCATTTTCACACAGATGAACAGGAAGAGGAGTTTGGCCGCCAGCACGACGACAAAGGCAACGACAGGAAAAAGATAAATGAACACGAGATCCCACATGCCGATACGGAGTTCCATGATGGCCGGTCAGACGTTGAATCGATTGACGATCTTGTTCAGAAGCTGCTGACGATCGTCGAGTCGAATGTTCACGGGCAGTCCGCATTGCAGTGACTCCAATATGTGAAACGTCACGATGGTCGCATTGACTGATTCCTGGAAGGGGATCGGAAGATCCTTGCCGGTACGAACTGAATGCAGGAAGCGATCCAGGCAGTGACGATGTCCCTTGTCCTGACGTTTCGTCGCGAGGACCTTGGATTTGCCGTGCCGCGAAAGGGTGACGGAGCGGAAGTCGTCGATCACTGCGACCGATTGTTCGGAAAACATCTCAAGGCGTTCCTTGGGGTAACTGCGATCGCCCACGGCGATGTACAGAATGTGTCCGATGGACCCGTCTCTGTATTTGATCGTGACCGAGACATTGTCCTTGGCAACCAGATCTTCTCTGGTGGAGGAAATGACTTCCGCATACAGCTTGACGGGAACGGAATTCGTGAGGTATCCAACCAGGTCGACAAAATGACAGACTTCTCCGATGATTCGGCCTCCGCCCTCGATGGGGTCTTGTGTCCAGTGGTCCCGGGGAATGAAGCCCGCATTGATGCGGTAATGGACAATGGCGGGCTGTAGGCGCTTTTCAAAGAATTTTCTGACCTCCGCAACTGCAGGGGCGAATCTTCGGTTGAAACCCACCATAATGCGTCCCTGCGTTTCACGCTGGACGTTGACGACGTCCTGGAGTTCGTCGGCGTGTATGGCCAGAGGTTTCTCCACGAAAACGGCTTTGTTGCGACGCATCGCATCCACAGCCAACGGAGCGTGGAGGTTGTGACGCGTGGCCACAAAGACAGCATCTAATTCCGCATGATCCAATATGTCCGTTGTGCGCGTCGTGGCAAAAGTAAATTTGAAGCGCTTTGCAACATTTTGCGCAGAGATGCCTTTGGATGTGCAAACTCCTGCGAGTTTTGTTTTTTTCATCTTTCGAAGGTGCGGAAGAAGGAAATTCTGCGCGAAATTGCCCGCCCCGATGAAACCGATTTGCAGTACGCCTTCGCGAGGACGTGCCGAAGTGGATTGTACGGGAAAAGGCGGGGACAGCTCTTCCCGAACCCGATGTGCGTACTCCAGGAGAACCCCAAACGGACGTTCCGCTGTTCCCGTGATCAGCTTGTAGGCCTCTGAAGCATTCTCGATCTTGTATCGATGACTTGTGACGGAGCGCAAATCGACCGCTCCCGATGCGACGAGTCCGAGAAAGGACTGCATGTTTCGATTTTCTGTCCACCGGACGTATCCGTACGGATAGTCCACGCCGGCTTCCTCATATGCGATGTCGTAGCGCCCGGGTCCGTACGATCTCGAAAAGCGCACGTCGATTTCCTTTTCATAAAACGGACTGCGCGGCACATCCGCGGGCACGGCACCTACAATGACGAGACGACCTTTGTCCCGCATCATTTGTCCGGCCGTTACGATGGGGGCATTGGAACTCGTCGCTGCGCACAGTATCGTGCAATCGACTCCATACCCGGCGGTCTCTGTTTCGACGACGGGCTGCCAATCATCCGTCGGACTGAAAACGTGGTGCGCGCCCATCTCCAAAGCCTTTTCCAAAGCCCGCGGATCGGGGTCCAGACCCAGAATGCGACATCCCGCCGCTTTCAGCAGTTGGACGGTGAGGAGACCGAGGAGGCCAAGTCCCGAAACACAGACAATGTCGCCCAGTTGCACTTCGGCTTGTCGTACGCCTTGCAGGGCGATCGCGCCCAGCGTGGCATATGCGCCCGAGTCAAAGTCGACGACATCCGGAAGCTTCACGACGAGATTCTTCGGCACGCAGACGACCTCGGCGTGCGACGCGTATCCCTGACCTGCGCACGCCACGCGATCGCCCACAGCAAATTCCGTGATCTCCGAGGATACCTCCATGACCACGCCGGCGCAACTGTAACCGAGCGGAACCTGGGTCTCCAGCTTGGTCTTGATCACGTCGAGCGTCTGTCGAATGCCTTGGGTGCGGGCCATACGAATGACCTTCTGAACCAAGTCGGGCCGACTTTGGGCCTTGCCAAGAAGGCTTCTCTGGGCCGTCTGAACGGTCGTCCGCTCGGTGCCTGCGCTGATCACGGAACTGTGCGTCCGGACCAGCACGCTTCCCGGTGCGACCGAAGGAACGGGAACTTCCAGGACAGACAGCTGTCCGCTCTTATAATCCTGAATGACTTGAAGCAAGATTGTCTCCGTTAAGTGTGAGGGTCCATGAACTGACGGTGCCACAATTCCAAGGTCAGAAATTGCCAAAGGTGGTTCGCGTTGTATTCCTGTCCAGTCTCTTGTTCCCGCAACAGACGTTGACAGGATGCGCCGTTGAAGTATCCGCGTTTCTTGATCGTGGATTCGGAAAAGACATCGAGCACAAGTTCCCGGAGAGGCCCTGTCAGCCACGCGCGAATCGGCGCCCCAAAGCCCGCTTTTCTTCGATAGACAATTTGCCTGGGAATCAACCTTTCCGCAACCTTCTTCAGCGCGAATTTTCGTGTCAGACCCTTGAGTTTGAGGCTGGAAGGCATGCGGGCAGCGAGTTCCACCAACTGATAGTCCAGGAACGGTTCTCGGACTTCCACACTGGCCGCCATGCTCATCTTGTCAGTGTACATCAGGTTCAGACAGGGTAGAAACGTCTTCAAGTCCACGTAAAGCAACTGGCTCAGAAAGTCCCAACCAGATGCTTCTGCAAAGGATCGTTCGTGTTCCAGCAGCGGTTGGGAGTGTTGCGACCGCAGCGCCTCGGCAAAGTCTCTGTGGTACAATTGGGCCTTGTCCGTTTCGGAAAAATACGTTCGGTAACCCAGGTAGCGTTCCTGAAAGGGCAGGTCTGCGGAACGAACAAATTTCTTGGCATCGCGGAAAGTTCGGAAAGTGCCGGCCGGCAATTTCGAGATGATTTTGGTGGCAAATTGGGCACGCGCCCATTGCGGCAATCGTCGATACGTTTCGGCGACCTTCATGGCCAGGAAGCGGGGATAACCGGCAAAAATCTCGTCGCCCCCGACCCCCGACAACAGGACGGTCAACTTGTTTCGACTTGCTTGACATACAAGAAACGTCGTAACAGCGGCAGGGTCGGCGACGGGCTCATCCATGTGCCAGATTAGCTTGGGAAGGAGATCGAGAATCTTCGGGTTCACGATGATCTCGTTGTAGTCTACGTTCATGTGCTGCGACGCCAGCCTGGCGAAATACACATCGCTCCGAATCACATCTTGCTTCAAGTCTTCATCAGAAAAACCGATGGTATACGTGGATATCTGCCGGTCGGTGAAGGAACACATGAGATGCGTGATGGTCGTCGAGTCGACTCCTCCGCTGAGGAAGGCCCCGAGCGGAACG
Organism: uncultured Bacteroidota bacterium; assembly: GCA_964602985.1. Classification (GTDB taxonomy): domain Bacteria; phylum CLD3; class CLD3; order SB21; family SB21; genus CAYZJB01. Next base: position 58,934 of record CAZRTJ010000017.1, on the reverse strand, counting down.
TCGCTCATCATCCTGGACTTCACCGACAAACGAAGCCGCTCTTGGACCTCATCGATCCACTGGGCCGGCCTCATGGTCGTGTCCGGATCAAACGACACATTCCAGTATTGGCGTTTTACAAGCGTTCCGTTCTTCCATTCGGCGTAATGACCGGATTCAAGCTTCAGAATGCCTCGAAAGGCTGTTTTCGGTTCCGGCGTCCACAGGAATGACATGTACGAATCGACAGCAGTCAAATCGACTTGTCTCTCCACCTCCGGGTGCTGCAACAGGGCCTTGATTTCTGACGCGAAAAGAATCGTGTCTCGATGTTGGGTGTAGTACAGCGGTTTTACTCCCAAACGATCCCGGGCCAGAAAGAGCGCTTGTTCGGCTTGATTCCAGATAGCCAACGCAAACATGCCGTTAAAACGCGACAAGCATGCCGCTCCCCACCGTCTGTAAGACTCCAGCACGACTTCCGTGTCGCTCTCTGTGCGAAATACCGATCCGGCCATCTCCAATTCACGTCGTAACTCGCGATAGTTGTAAACCTCTCCATTGAAAACGATCCAGAAGGTCTGATCCGGAGTCGACATGGGCTGGTGTCCCGTTTTCAAATCAATGATCGCCAGTCGGCGAAAGCCCAACGCGACGTGTTCATTACAAAAATATCCTTCGTCGTCCGGTCCACGATGCTCCAATACGGAAGTCATGGTACGAATGACCGGAAGTTTTTCAGGTCCGGGACCCACGAAACCGGCAATTCCACACACGCGTCTGAATCCTAGAATAGCGTGTAGATGAACGGCGCCAAACCGGATCCTTGTGCAAACACCAGCAGGAGCCCAAATAGTACCAGTACGATCACCATTGGCAGCATCCACCAAAGCTTCTTCTGCCACAGGAATGTCAATAGCTGGCCAAATATCGAGAACTTGTTCATGAGATCCCTTTCAAAGCGTAGTATGATTATCTGAACAAATTGTACCGAAGGATGCACCAAATCGCCGATACTCCATCCTTCCAGTTAATCTTCTTTCCTTCTTTGTAAGTTCTGCCATGATAGGAAATGCCGACCTCGTAGATTCGGCAACCAGGAAGTTTGGCAATCTTGGCAGTCACTTCCGGTTCAAAACCAAATCTCTTTTGTTCCAACCGCACGGCGCGAATGGTCTCCGCTCGAAATACCTTGTAACAAGTTTCCATGTCCGTGAGATTCAAATTTGAAAACATGTTGGAGAGGGTAGTGAGAAACCTGTTTCCAAGATAATGCCAGAAGTACAACACGCGGTGTGCATCGGAACCGCTGAATCGACTTCCATAGACCACATCGGCCTTGCCATCGAGTATGGGCTGAAGGAGCCTGGGATATTCCACCGGATCGTATTCCAAGTCCGCATCCTGAATCAGGACCACATCGCCGCTGGCTTCTCGGAGACCCGTGTGGATCGCACCGCCTTTGCCAGTGTTCTTTTCGTGAAAGAAGACGCGGATCGGCGCGCGGTTGAACTCGTTTCGCAGGATGTCTCTGGTCCCATCGGTGGAGTAGTCATCCACGACGATAATTTCCTTTTCCATCTGCGCAGACGCAGATTCTACGGCTCGGAGAATATCACGGACCGTTTGCGATTCGTTATAGACGGGAACGACGACGGACAACTTCATTGGACAGAGCTCGTCAACACATGCAGGGTCTGTCGAGCCGTCTCTTTCCACGAAAGGGACCTCGCTTTCTCAAGGCCCTTCGTTATCAGTACCTGTCTGGCATCCATTTCTGACAATGCCTCAAACAGGACACGGGCAAATTCCTCTGTATTGTCCGGATTGGCAAAGAGAGCGGACTCCCCAAGAAACGAAGGAAAAGCATGGGAGGATGAGCACACAACGGGAATCCCGCACGCCATCGCCTCAAAGATCGGATGTCCAAAACTCTCCGTCTCAGAGGGAAACACAAAGAGATCCGCACCACGATAGATGTGCACAAGCTCATCATGTCCTACAAAATCGATCATATGCACGACTGATTCCAACCGCTCCGTCCGAATGAGTTCAAAGAGTTTCTCGACATAACGATCGTGACTTTGGACGCCACGTCCAACGAGTATAAGATGGTGCGGAATATGTCGATCCGTGCGAACTTTTGCAAACGCTTCGATTAGTCGATCGTGCTTCTTGTAGGACCAGAGGGACGACACATAGAGAATATAGGGACGAGTCAAACCGAACCTGTGCAGAATGTTCTCAGTAGGAACGCCGGGTGAAAACATTGAGAGATCCAGTCCATGAGGAATTACCCGGATCTTGTGTCCGTTTCCAGGTAGAAATCGCTGGATTTCTCCTCGGGTGTGGTAGGATGGGGTGATAATCCCTCTGGCAAGACGGGCCGATTCCCGCGCGAGAAATTTCCGATAAACCAAACGCAGCCAGTCGACGCTATCGGCCGCATTGAAGACCAACATACTGCGAATCGCCACCACGGAGGGAAGCGTGCAAAAGATCGAAAGAAAGTTATTCGGAAAATAGAGCACGTCGATCTGTATGCGCGTCGCGAGAATCGGGATCAGCAATTGCTCTGCAAACAGCCGGCCCACGGTGCTTACCGTCCAGCGGGGCAATAGGACCTGGCTCAAACCGGGAAGATGTCCAAACAACTGCTCGTGTCCTCGGGACAAAAAGACAGTGATGTGCGCGTCCAGAGGGAACAACTGTTGGACCAGATTTGTCGCATACGTTCGACCTCCGGAATCTTCTGACAGATTGCCGAGTAATACGATCCCGACTCGCGCCTTCACTTTCGCCGGATCCAGTTAAAGAGTATTTCTGCGACGACGCGGTTGCCATTTTCGTTCCAGTGAACACCATTGTACATAGCAAGCGAATCATCGCCCCTGACAAGAAATTCGTTCTTGAGATCCAAGAAAGTCATTTGGTTCGAACGAGCAATCCGATCGAGAATTCTTCGCGGTCGGTCAATATCCCACAATTCCGCATCGACGCGGTACCTCTTTTGTGTGCTCTCCCAGGACTCTGCGTAAATTTCAAAATGGTCCGGAATACCCACGATCAAAAACTGGCCTCCTCCCTTCGTCACGGATTCGTGAAGGCGGACAAGGAGGGCTTCGGTGACTTGCCACGCGGATGCGATGTCGGGAGGCTGAACCCGACTGAATATGTCAAATGATTTCGGATAGCGTGCTTTGGCAGAGTCGGGTGAAATGGCCATTTCCGCGGTGGAAGTCGAAACCAGTCCGATGCGATGCAACAGTCGGGTCAACGATGGAAACTGTGTCAGAATCGTGTGGGTCACGATGGGATACAGCGCGAGATGTCTGAGCGGTCCTTTGATACTTTCGCTACGCGTCTGTTTGGGCAGCGGCACGTTTGTTAATTGAAGCGAGTCGTCTGAGAGTACGAAGCGCGGTTTGCTATAGTTTCCGTACGTTGTTTGTGTGTTGTAGTAGACGTCGTTTGTCGCATACACCATCAGGATCACCAGGTCAGGCCGATAGTTCGCTCCCACCTCTTCATAGAAGAGCAACTCCTGATCCGTCGAATAACCCCCGGTTCCGCAGTTGAGCACCTCATAGGTCAGGATAGAATCCTGCGTATTGAGACGATGTTCAAGTATTTCTGTAAACAGATTCTCAAACTGGACGTCGTAGCCTTCGGTAAAGGAATCCCCGATCACCATGATTCGATAGACATTCGGCCCTTTCTCCATGGCATACTCAATATCTCTCATCCCGACCGAATTGATCGTTTCCTTGATCTCGACGTCGCCTCGTCGAAAGACACCCGATGTGTTTGGCACCTTCTCCCAACCCAAAGACGGGTGATACCTTGAAAATTCCCTGAGGTACGTGATCGGCTTTGCCCCTAATACAAGGCGGACTCCGACTTCGAGCAAGGCGATGCCGACAGCCATGCCCAACAGAATGAGGGAGGTGTATTTACTGAGTCGAAGCAGGAACTTGATCATGTCTTTTCGGATTGTGGTCCGGGGAATGCAGGACAAGGCTAATTAAACCAAAAGTTTGCCAGCAATACCCCGGATAGAGGAGTGGAACCAGCCCCAGGCACTCGATCAGAAAAGCCGCAAAGGCCATCATGGCGCCCATGGACAGACCATCCGACTTTATGCGGTGACATTTCCAGACGGCGAGTCCTAATTGGATCAACAAAACGACATACAACCCCAACCCCACATAACCGGATGCCACCAGGGTTCGGAGGAAGTCGTTGTGAAGCATCGGCGCGCGCAGGAAGTCAACTCCAATCATTTGGTCAACCAGCTGGGTCTCCTGAAAGTCATCCCAGGCAGAGCCCCAAGACAGCAGACGTCCCCCCAACAATGTATATTCCACTTCTTCCGCTAACTCACCTTTGGTGTACCAAAGTTCTTTCTGAAAAAGGCGCGAGAGGTTTTGGATAACCTCGGAGTCGCTCGGAATCCAGATCGCGACAACCAGCACTCCAACCAGCAAGAACTTGTAGTTGCGGCGCAACAACGCATACAGAAGAAACCAAAGGACTACAATTCCGACTGAGGCTTTGGAATATCCTCGATAGACGATCAGCAGACAAATAGGCATGGAAATCGCAAGAAGTGCGATCTTCAACTTCCTCTGCGACCGGATGATCGAACCGTAATTCGTCATGTAGATGATGATGGCCAACATGGTTTGGAGTGTGTACATCCGCAGGTTTGTACTGTCATGGTAGGGTCCGGAGATTCTCATGAGTTCGCCGGTCGTTCTCAGGACGCGACCCTGGTACAGACCCATTACTTGCAGCAAGGCCACAACGATAGGAAAAAAACCGGAAACCACCAGCGCAAGAACAAAACGGCGTTGTGACGCCCGATCAGTGAAAAAGTATGGAATGATCAAGAAACCTGACAAACTGTTTAGAAATTGAAAGTAGGTGGACGCCGTATTCACGATGTAGCGATCAGAAGGGGCGGAACCCGATGTCAATCCGCCGAGAAGAAATAGTACGACAGCAAAGAGACTCCACACGGCAAAAATCACCCATGTGACTGTGGCTGGGTGACGAGGAACGCGTGGTCGATTGAACCAAACAATCGTCAAGACAAAGATAGGATACATGACGCCGGTGATTTGAAGAAAATTCAAACCGACTCCGGGAATTCGGAGATCCCACGCGGCGTCGATGATGGGCTTTGCCACATACAGGAAAAGGACGGCATTCGCCGCATTACGCCGTGCGACAAAAACAAATGCTATTACGATCAGGAATACGCCCGACAGCAAGGGCGAAATGACACTCAGTCCCAAAGCCACGAGCGTTGCCAGGATGGCCCACACATACGTTGTCGGAATTCGAGACACGCCCTGCGCCAATCTCATCGCGCACTCCCACCCGCAAGGCCAACCACGGTCGCGGTCGCAATTGCATACGAAGTATTTTCCAACGGGTGTGCAAACAAATTGGAAAGAACAATCGTCGTAAGGATTATCGCAATTCCGTACGGGCGATGAATGGCTGATGATAGTCTCACACCAGCAACACACCGAGAGAGTAAGTACAAGAAGGGCAACATCCCGAGCCACCCGTGCCGCAAAATCCAAGCAATGTACTGGTTGTGCGACCCATATGATCCACCCGACCCTACCGTCTTCGAGATCGGATCCAGCTTCCAGAAATGGTCCCAAGCCTCGACCCACAGATTGAAACGTCCGGCCGCAAGTTTTCCGAGGTCAGGGCCTCCCTTGTGGAGAAAATCAATTTCCTTCGAAAAGCGTTCAACGAGAAAGGGCAGGCCGGCTAGCAATAACGTCATACCCACAGCCATCATCGCCCAAACAGAACGACGTTCGGCAGTCCATGCCATCAGAAACATTGCCACTGCATAAGTCACCAAGAAGGTCCTGCTGTACGTGCTCAGAAGGAGTACCGATGTCAGAATGGAATAGGAAGCCACCGCCAGTCGATGCCACAAACGGCGGAGGATCACGACGAGATACGCAGATCCCAAGCTTGCACTCATCATAACGAGGGCCATCGTATTTGCGTCAGAATAAGGCCCTCGCACACGCATCTTCACAAGAGTCCGGTGGAGGTGTTCGATGCGCTCCGCCGCGAGGGCTATGTCGTACACCTGGACAATCCCCACCGCGCTGGGGACGAACGTGGAGACAGCCAGCGCGACTAGAACACGCCGGAATGAATCTGGCATGAGAACCGGAACGACGATCAAGGGAAGGACCAGACAAAGCACGCGAGCATTCCACGACAGAATACTCCCAAATGTCAATCGGGACGCGACCAAGGGAAACACGTCAAACGTATTCAACAGCAACCCCCAGACAGATGACACAGCGCATGCGATGCACACAGCCATGACAGGGCGAAAGAACATCTGTCGTTGACATGCCGACCAGCGAATCACGACATGAAACAACAGCCATAAACAGAAGACCGTGCCGACAATGTGTAGAGGGGAAATGCCCCCAAACTTGAAATCCCACAGACTGTCCAGGGTAAATTTGGTCGACAAGAAAAACAAGAAGCCAGTCTCAAAGGAAATCCTTTGACTGTACCACCACAGCGCCAGATAAGCGACCAACAATGCGACCACCGCAGCCTCCGTCCATTCCATCACTCGTAGCCTTCTTGAGGATGATTGTACAGAGAAGGGGTTAAACTGGCTGAGGACGTTGTCATTAACGGTCGACCGTGCTGATGACAAGGTCGATCTTCGCCTGCGGCAGGACAACGCTGCCCGAGTCCGGCGTCTGCGCGACCACCGTACCGGGAAGGAGATCGGCTTTCTGCGCCTTCGACACCACGCCCAAACTGAGGCCGGCGTCAATGATTCTTTCTTTTGCCTGGGCCAATGTCGATCCAACAAGAAAGGGCACCACCGCCGACGTGCGACTTGCCGCCACTGAAATAACGAGGTCGACGTATGTGCCCCTCTTCGCCATTTCAGGGTGGGACACAGATTGCTGTAACACAATCCCGGCTGGGAATTCGCTGGTCACTTCTTCACGGATATTTCCGACCTGCAATCCGGCTGCCTCCAGCGAAGCGGTGGCATCTCGGAGCGTAGTCAGCCTCACCGATGGCACCGCCACGATTTGGTCTCTCTGGCTCACAATCAGACGAACCGTGCGGCCCGCCTTCACCATCGCACCACCCTCCGGGCTCTGAGTCAATATCGTGCGATCGGGCTGTTTCGGTTCAAATCGATATTTCACCTGACCCGTCAAACCGGTTTTTTCCAAAATGCGCATCCCGGACTCCTCGCTCTGACCGACCAAATCCGGGACTCGGATTTCGCCGGACCCGTTGACGTACAGGGGAAGAATGATCTGGTCCAGAAGAATCGCCAATGCCATTACGTAGAAAATCGTGAACAGGGATACCCGGACCCGGGGAGTCAATTTCATGGAGCGCAAGGTATAAGGTTTCCGCGGGATATTCAATGAGACATGTCGAAACATTGCATTTTTGGCCAAAAAATGTTTTATTGATCGGCTTTTTCGGAGAGGTGTCCGAGTGGTTGAAGGAGCTGGTCTCGAAAATCAGTATACGCTTTGGTGTATCGTGGGTTCGAATCCCACCCTCTCCGCAAGTCAAAATCATTTCGTCATATGATGTCCTTCCGGCGGACAAGGTCTACGAAGAATCAATACCATGAGTGAATCCGTTCCCGAGCGTTTTGGAAGATTTCGTGTCGTCAGTGTCCTCGGACGCGGGGCGATGGGAATTGTCTACAAAGCACAGGACGAGATCATCGATCGTACTGTCGCGATCAAGACCCTCAGTCTCACCGATACCGTTTCCGAAACGCAGAGAAATGAGTTCAAACAGCGTTTCGTCATGGAAGCTCAATTCGCGGGCAAGCTGTCGCATCCCAACATTGTTACCGTCTATGACGTGGGAACGGAAGGGGATACGTCCTACATCGCCATGGAATACGTGGAAGGACAAACGCTCGAGGAGATTATTGCCGAACAGCCCACCAACTGGGAGTCCCTCCAGTCCATCGAGTTTGTGATCGAAGTGATGCTGCAGGTGTGCGAAGGTCTGCATTTTGCACACACTCACAACGTCACGCATCGGGATATCAAACCGGCCAACATCATCGTCTCCAAAACCGGCCACGCCAAAATCATGGATTTTGGAATCGCCAAGATCAATTCCTCCACGGGAACGGCCATTGGCACCATCTTGGGAACTCCGGGATACATGGCGCCCGAGCAAATCGCAGGCAAGTCTGCTGATCAACGCAGTGACATTTTTTCTCTTGGAGCGGTCTTTTACGAATGCATCAGCTCCAAACGGGCCTTCAACGGGAACTCGATCACGGAAGTGATGTACAAGGTCATGAACGAGAACCCGGTACCGGTGCAGGTGTTGAATCCGCTGATTCCGCCAGTCTTCGATAATATTCTCACGCGAGCGTTGCGGCGAAATCCCGAAGAGCGGTACCGGAGCGTCGACCTGATCGGCAAGGATATCCGCAAGATCAAACAAACGATGCTGCTATCTCGCACCATCCACGTGGATGGCGACCAGATCGTGTCGAAGCCCAAGGTTCCTTTCCTGTCCTCTTTGCGCCTCAGCGATTACAAGAAGCTGACGGCCAGTTTCGGTTTGTACTCTTTAGTCGCGACGATTCTCTTGATCTTCTCCTGGTTGGGAAGCGACTCCGGGCGTTCCAGGATCGCGGAGAGCTTGACCGTTGACCGTCCGGCATCCCTGGTGCTGAAACTGAACGTCCCGGATGCGACGGTGTATGTCGACGACGTCCCGACTGCGGTCCAAAACGCCGAAGTCAAACTGAATCCGGTGGCCGTAGGCGAGCACAGGCTTGTGATTCGCCGTGATGGATACAAGCCCTTTGAAAGCGCACTGATCTTCGGCGCAGGGGAGGTCAAGGAATTCGTGGCGAATCTCACGCTGGAAGCCGTCGACATTCCGGAAGGTGTCGATACCTCATATATGTCGATCTTTTCAGATCCACCGATGGCGCGGGTTGAGACCAGCGCAGGAAGGTTCGTGGGTTACACGCCGATCGAACAGTTCATGTTCCCTGCCGGTAAATACACGTTCCTCGTGTCCCGCCCAGAGTATGTGAACATCAAACAAGATGTCAGTCTGCGCCCAAATCGGGAAAATTCCGTCACGCTGAAAATGGAAAAACTAAAAGGCTTCATTTCCCTCCAGCGAGTGATGCCTGAGGATGCGTACATCACGGTCGATGGCAAGCGTTTGTGGCGGTATCGGAAGGAAAACGTTTATCGCGTCGAGGTGGGTGAGCACAGGGTGGTCGTAAAGGCTGATGGATATAAGGATGTCGAAGAAACACTGCATGTTTTTCACGACAGTACGTTTGCCTTCGTGGAAACTCTAGAGCCGGTGTATGGATGGCTGGCGGTAGAATCGAATCCTTCTGGGGCCGAAATCTTCATCGGTGATGAAGCCAAATCGGCCGGACGTGCACCGATCGTAATCGACAAAGTTCTCGCGCGCAATCAGCAGGTACGCGCCGTGTTCGGCAAGGAGAATGTGCGCCGATCCGCTCGCGTACGCGATAACGATACCACGACCGTCCGCCTCGTATCCGCAAATCCGAATGGATTCGTGGAAATTCGGACGGAACCGCCCGGTGCGGATGTGTTTGTCAACTCCGTGAAGCGCGGTGACACGGCAAGTCCAAGAAGCTTTGAACTCAAACCCGGCAATTACAAAATTCGCCTGGTGCACTCCAGGTTTTCAAAGACGTTTGAATCGTCCGTCTGGGTGCGTCCGGACGGGACGACGAAGATTTCTCACAAGTTCGAGTAACGCTTGCCGAAACTCCCTCCGGGTCTGGAATCCATTCTCTTTTGCGCCGTGTACGCTCTCGCACTCATGGGACTGAGTTTTGCGCCATTGCTGTCAGATCTGGACTACGAATTTGCACAGGTCGCCGGCATCTGGACAGTGTGGTCCTTCACGGTCTGGTCGGTCCTTCAGTTCAAGAAGCAAGTCCGGTTGCGAATCGTGCTCCTTAGCGCCATGGCGATCCTTGGTGTCGTCACTGTCATGTTGATCGCGCGATTTGCGTTTTGCGGATGCTCCCTGACGCGTACCCTCCAATGGTTCTGGTTGCTTCCGGCGCCCATGGCCCTCGTAGGGATATCGCTGGGATATTTCCTTTCTCGCCGTCGTCGGTCGATTCTCACAGGTGTGGGAATCTTCTTGTTGAGCTTGATGGCTGTCTTGTTGGGTGTTCTGTGGGGAAGGCCGATCTACGTATACAGCTGGCTGTGGGGATACATCCACGGACCCATCTACGACGAGTGGGTGGAGATTCCATCCTCACTGGTCGTACATCAATTGGGGTCTCTTGCATTTGCATGGTGGATGGTGGAAATCGCAACTGTCTCGCGTGAGCGGCTTCTGAGAGTCTCTGTGGCGTCGGGCCTACTGATCTGCTTCGTCGCCACGGGAGGTTGGTGGGGTTATCGTACGAGTGATCATGAGGTGACTGACGTGTTGACCAGGTCGATTGAGACCGGTGACATTCGGATCCAGCACGAAGCGGTTCTTGACAGCGCCAGTCGTCACTACCTGTCGTACACGCAGTTTTGCTACGAACGGATCTCGGAGGAACTGCAACTGACTGCTCCCATTGAGTTGAGGGTACTCGTCTTCGCCGACGAGCGGACGAAGAAGCGTCTGCTGGGCGCGGGACCGACAAATTTTGCCAAAGTGTGGCAAAATGAAATATGGGTTAATGCGAGCGATTTTGAGTCGGTGCTGAAACATGAGGCGGTCCATGTACTCGCCGATGAATTTGCATTGCCGTTCATCAGTTCCTCGAAACCCGCTTTGGTGGAAGGTTTGGCGGTTGCGGTCGACTGGAATGAGTCGTATTTTACACCTCACGAGTGGTCGGCGGCTCTTGGAAAAATGGATCGATTGCCGCCCATCCGACAATTTTTTACCGGACTTGGTTTTTTTGGACAGGGAAGTCGAATGAGTTACATCGTGGCGGGTTCGTTCACGCGATTTCTTGTGGATACATACGGCATGGCGCAGTTTCGCAAGGCGTACGCAACCGGAAAGTTCGATGACGTGTATCCCGTCCCCCTCGATTCGCTGGAGAGCGAATGGCGTACGATGTTGGGTCGGCAGGTTGTGGGGGAGCGTGACATCGAGGTTGCCAAGATCTTGTTGACGCCGAGTCTGTTTGATCGTCGATGCTCCCATGCGGTGGCCGATATGGAAGCCGACGCGGCGGAGGCATACACGGCACGGGACCTCCCGCGTGCCGACTCTTTGCTGGATGAAGCCGTTCACTTAGATACTACGCGAACCGACCTGATGTTCGAACGGGTCCGGCTTGCTATCGAAATGCAGGACTGGTCGCGCGCAGAAACCCTGCTGGATCGAATTGGGAAAAGAGACCTCGCGCCCCTCCGCCGCGCCGAGGCAACGATTCTCAGGGGCGACATCCTGCTCATCCAAAACAACGTGGACGCCGCGAGCCTGCACTATGAGTCATGTGCGCGGGACTTTTCGTTCATCCCATCTGTTTTTGTGGCGTGTCATACGCGCTTGAGTTGCCTGGGGGGGATTCCCCAAATTCGGGACGTCCAAAAAATCCTTGCTACGCGTGATCCGGAGATACGCTCGGGGATTCTGAGAGATTTGGTCGCGAGAAATCCCGACAACAAAGTCGGCAGATTTTGGTACGGATTGACGCGGTACCAGGCGGGCCATTGGCAGGAGACTATTGCGATTTTGGATGACTCCTCTCTGGTCTTTTCGAATCCGACGTTCGAGTGGCAGCGTGCATGGATGTTGATTCAGTCTACCCTGCGGGCAGGCAAACCGGAGCGTACGCTGGAGATTGCTGAATCGGCCCGCAGCCTTCCGTTACGATCGGCTGATCGTCACCGACTGGAAGAACGAATTCTGTACGCAAGATGGTTGTTGCAGCAAGGAGCGAACGCATGATTTTGGCGAGAATGATGCTGCTATGTGGATTGCTTTCGGGTCTGACTGGAAGGGAGGCCGCTTATCGGTATGTGGGCGACGCGGTCATTCAATTCGCTTTCGCCGATTCTTTGGTGGGCTGGGCGTCTGGGCCAATTCTGACTGGCGGTATCCGTCGCACGGTTTCGGACACGACGAACGTCGGACAGGACACGCTGTACCGTTCGATGATCATGAAAACCACAGACGGGGGGCGCTCGTGGTCGTTGCAAACCGTACTTCAGAGCGATGACGAAGCGGTTGAAATTCGAGCCGCGTTTGCGCTGGACCGAACCCATGCCTGGTTTGTCGCACATCGGACTGCCAGTGACCGGACGTTCTTGCTCAGGACAACCGACGGCCAATCGTGGACGATGTCCCGAATTGCGGACTATCGACCCCACCGGATGTTTTTTGTCGGTCCGTTACATGGGTGGATGATCGCCGACGACGAGATCGGCGCTTCGCACCTCCTTCGGACAAGTGACGGTGGTCTGACCTGGTCGAGCGCCGACCTGAATGTTTATGGAACCTTTCATGATTTGTGGTTTGAGGGTTCGGACGGATACGTGCTGGTCAACCTCGATGACGACTTCAAGAAATTGTCCGTGCTCCGCACACAAGACGGAGGCAGCGTGTGGATCGAAGCATCGAGTTTTGTGGCCGAGGCCGGCGCCACCTTGCGGGGTAGACGTCTGTACCGAATGGATCAGGAGCTAGTCGCCGAGGCTCGTCTCCTTCACGACGATTTCGAGGAATACGGGACCACTATCTTCTATCAATCGAAAGATGGATTTGTTTCTCATCAGCCCCGTCGCATCGAATACGAAAAAGACAGCAAGACAAGCGAATATCTGGTTGCCAATGTGCAGCCGTCATCCGGGAGTTGGTATGCGCTCGATTTGGCGCCCGTCGAACAGTACGTGGAGGCGGGGCAGGAATTCCAGACCATCAATCTGATACAAACCTCAGATCAGGGTCATACGTGGGAGCGTGCAGGTGAGTTCACCCAAACAGTTTCCAATCTGACTGCCGCAGGCCCGCGTCTCGTGCTGTCTCACCCCGAAGGACAAATCCTGTTATCAGAGGACCAGGGACAGGCATGGACGGTGGCGAAAATGGACTTCCGCGGAATTTATTACCTTCCGCCGCCGACCTTCCAGAAGAGCGATATGTCCGATGCTTTTGCATTTGGATTGGAGGACGAGGAATTCGAGAAGGACTCCATCTACGCAAGCAAATGGGAGTCCATGGAAGATTCCATGATGGCGATGGAGTTTTCCGCAAAGGTCGATGTGGCGAAATACAAGCCGGATTTGAAAAAAGAGTTTGCTGTCGGTATCGATTCCATTGCAAGTACGCAAATTGTCTTCCACAAGCGAGTTCGATGGGGCGCTCGCCAGGACCAATGGAACCTGATGACGGAGGAGGCCAAGACGGGCGAGATCCGGGTGCGAAAGTACAAATCGATCCGATTTGCAGGACGCGTTCACGCCGCCAGGGGTCGCCAGGTCCGAAAGGTGCTCTGGACATCCAGTATCAGCGGAGACCTGAGCGATCGAATGAGTTTTACAAGCCATCCACGTCAGTTACCGGCAGGAACGCACTTTGTCTTTTTCAAGGCGATGGATGATCGCGGCGAATGGTCCGATCCAACGGTCGTCAAGGTGATCGTGGACGATTTCCCCAAGTACCGGCTGCCGTTCGATGGCGAGTGGACCGCCGGCGGCGGAGGTAGTTATTATAACAAAGGCTGGCATATACGCGGCATTCGCTACGCCCTCGATCTGAATAGCCCCGGGAATGAGGGCAGCGACAGTGATTACGGCGTGCCCGTGCGTGCCGCTACGGATGGCGTTGTCTCCTTTGCGGGCTACATGCGGGGTTACGGTCGAACGGTGCGGATCGACTACGAGTACGGAGGCCATGTGTATACGACACTGACAGGCCATCTGGCCACGATCTCGGTGGAAGACGGTGAACGGGTCCGCCAAGGGCAAGAAATCGGCACATGCGGAAGTACCGGCCGGTCAAGCGCCCCGCACGTGCACTGGGAATTGCGCGTGGACGGCATCTGTGTCCCACCAGAACCGGTGTTCGAAAACGATTCGACCGTCATTCAGTCGATCTACAACGGTCAGACGTTTTTGTCCGACAATCGCTACGATCCGCCCCATATCGTTACCGTCGACGAACCCAATATCCCCGGAACGTGGAAGGAATACCGGGGCTATTGGCACAGCTACCGGTACGGACCCGTCACGGTTCGCAACAAAACAATCGAGGCTGTCTGGAAACCCAAGTTGACGCAATCCGGGCGATACCGAGTTCAAGTTCACATTCCCAAGAAATTTGCCAACGCGATGGCCACGTACCGGGTTGTGAGCAAAGCCGGCGTGCGGGAAGTGAAGGTCAATCAGAACAAGTTCACGGACGCTTTTGTCGACATCGGCACGTATGAATTTGATCGAGACGACTCCGTGGTCGTGACGCTCGATAATGCGACGGGTCAGAAGCGAGGCCATATTGCATTTGACGCCGTTCGGTTTATTTTACTGGAGCCCAAGTCGGGCAACTCGAAATAGAAAGGCAGACCATGCAACCCCAGTCGTTCCACAAATGGCTCCTGGTGACGATCGCAGGAATCGTTCTGGCGGGCAGCGTTGCCTGGACTGGTGACGGGGATTACTATCAGGAAGTCAAGAAGGGACTCCGCCTCTTTGGCGACATTTACAAGAATGTCACGGAAAAATATGTCGATGAGATTCGTCCTGGCGAATTCATCCGTGCCGGCATTGATGGACTCCTCGCCGACTTGGACCCGTACACGGTCTATTACGAAGGCAGTGAAACCAGTGAACTGGATCTGCTCATGCTGGGCAAATACGGGGGAATCGGAGTATCCATCGGAGTCAAGGACGGCTACCTGACTGTCATTTCGACGGCCGATCAATCCCCCGGACGACGCGCAGGGATTTTACCTGGCGACCGTATCGTGGCAGTGGATGGACAGACGCTGGGTACACTCAACTATCAGGAGATGTCCAACCTCGTCCGGGGGGACCCTGGAACCAAGGTACACCTGACGATCGTACGACCCGGTCTGGAGCGCACGCTGGAATTTCAACTCATTCGGGAAACGGTACACGTTGAGAATATCTCCTATGCCGGGATGATCGCCGACGGCGTTGGATTCATCAAGCTGACGAAGTTCTCCAAGAACGCCGAAGTCGAATTTGCGGGGGCCATGGAGGATCTGCAGAGGCGGGGGATGAAATCACTGATCATCGACCTGAGGGGAAACCCTGGAGGCTTGCTGGAAGTCGGGATCGATATTGCCAATCAGTTCATTCGTCGGGGATCCATCATCACCGTGACACGCGGCAGGACGGCCGAGTCAAATAGGGTTTATCAGGCGACCCGCGACCCACGATATCCGGAATTGCCGTTGGCTGTTCTCGTTGACGAAGGCAGCGCGAGTGCGAGCGAAGTTCTGGCCGGTGCGTTGCAGGATCTGGATCGAGCGGTGATCATCGGGATGCCGACGTTTGGCAAAGGTCTTGTCCAATCCGTCTACCCGCTTCAGGAACGCAACTCCGTCCTGAAGATCACGACGGCCAAATACTACACACCCAGTGGACGATGTATCCAGAAAGCCAACTATCGCGGGTCGCACGTCCGAAGAGGCGCCTTGATCGATAACACGGAGAACGAAACGTTTGGTCAGAGTCAACAAATGCTCAGACTGGACTCCACCGCTGATACCACCACGTATCGAACCGCCTCGGGTCGGAAGGTCTACGGCAATGGAGGGATCCAACCGGATGTGGTCGTCCAGGAAGAGCCGCCAACCGAGTACGTTTCGGAGATTCTTCGACGCGGTTTGATCTTTGATTTTGTGACCCGTCATTATCAGTTCCTCACACAGCATGCGTTATCGATCGATTCGGCGTACGAGATATCCGATTCTGATCTGAATGCCTTTCGTACCTTGGTGGACACCACGCGCTTTGAGTACGTGAGTCGCATCGAGCAAAGGCTCTCGGAAGTAGACACCCTTGCCCGCACCGGTCATTACCCGGATGATTTCGGACGACAATTGAGCGCCCTTCGAAAAACGGTGCGTTCACACCGCGAAGGCGAATTCCATCGGAACGCGCAGACGATCAAGCGAACGATCGAACTGGAGATGATCTCCCGCGCCCTGGGAAACCATGGCCGAATCGCCGCTGCGCTGCGTGAGGATCGAGTGGTGGCAGAGGCCCGCAAAGTTCTGAGCGAGAAGACCCGCTACCAAATGATTTTGTCCGGCCGATGACGGAGTTCGTGATTGCCGGCGGTATCGGCTTCGTGGCGAGTGTCGTCGGCAGCATGGTGGGGATCGGCGGAGGAGTGATCATCGTTCCGTCCCTCACGCTCCTGATGGGATACGATATCAAGGATGCGATTTTTGCAAGCCTGATGTCCATCGTTTCGACATCGACCATGGCAACCGCTATCTACACGTTGAAAGGCTGGGTGCATCAGACACTCGGATATGTCCTTGTGGTGGGCAGTCTCACCGGTGCGTTCTTGGGCAGCCACATCGCCGTGCAGACGCCTTCTGGAACACTCTATCTGCTCTTTGCTGTGTTTCTGTTTGTGCCGACATACTTCCTGATGCGACCGGGACAGACGACCGATGAAGTCGTGACGCCCACAGAAGCGCAATCCGGACGCTGGTTGCTTGGAGAGTTTCGTGAGACGATGGACCAGTCTCCTGTACGGTACGTCATTCAACAGCCCGCCCTGCAAATAGCCGCAACCGCCGTGGCCGGATTGTTTGGGGGACTTCTCGGAGTGGGAGGCGGATTGGTCAATGTGCCGGTGATGACCAAGATTGGCAAGATTCCCTTCAAGGCCGCTGCGGCGACCAGCACGCTCGTCATCGGATTCACTGCGCTCATGGGCAGTGTCGTTTTCTTTTTTTCCGGTAGTATACGAATGGACCTGCCGGCTCACGTCGTGGTGGGATCTCTGATCGGCGCCATGATTGGGCCGAAACTATCCTCCCGCATCCACTCTCGCTGGCTGAACTGGATTTTTATCACGCTCCTCTTGGTGAGTTCTATACGAATGATGATCCAAGCCTACAGACTTCCATGACATTGCGAACCGCGGCGCTCGCGACACAGGTCTACATGATGTTGGGATTGACGATTCTCATTGGAGCCAGCTTTGTCGGTTCTCGTGAGGATGCGTACACGTGGGGTCTCGGAGTCGTGTGGGTGGGTCCGCTCCTCAGTACGCTTCTTCATGTAGGGAGCGGTGCTTCCAGGAGAGTCATTGCGGTCATTGCGTTGATTTGGATACTTCTGGCGGTTGCCGTTGGGTCGCTTATTCAAAAAGGACAGGTATGAAGCTCTGGATGTTTTCCCTGATTCTCCTCACGGCATGTGCAACGACGTCTCGTCGGGTGATTTACAACGAAAAGAATTTCGACCGCGTGGCCAAGGCAACCAACATCCGCGTCACATTTGCCGATGGTCGAGTGGCAGAATTCGCCCGAATGGAAGTCGTGAAAACGGACGATCAGTTTGTCTATGCCCGATGCTGGGAAAAAGGAACCTCGGACCCGCAGGAGTTTAAGTTTCTGAAATCCGAAATTGTCATCGAATCGTCGGAATTCAGCACGTCCCGGACAGCCGGATACGTGGCATCGATCGTTGTGACAATTGGCGTCTTGTATTTGCTTCAGCGAATTTTATATAACTGATCATGGCCGCGACGGAAACCACTCCCCAGGTTGAGTTCGAATACATCCCTTGTCCCCTGTGTGATCATACGGAGTTTTCCTCCGTATTTTCTTTCGCCGATCCCCATGGCGCCTATACGTTGGTTCGCTGTGTTCAATGCAGTTTTTGCTTTCTGAATCCACGGCCCACTCGCGATACGATCGGCGCATACTATTCTGCATCCGAATACCAACCCTTCGTGAGTCAGGCATCCCGTTTTTCTCTGACAGCCAGCCTGTACCGTCGGGTTCGTAAGTATTCCGTCCGCTGGAAACGTCGGCTGATTGCGCGCTTGCATGAACGCGGGCGCATCTTGGACCTCGGTTGTGGCACCGGCGAATTCTTGGCCGAAATGAAGCGGAGCGGTTGGGAAGCCATGGGTGTGGAGATGTCGCCAGAAGCCGCCGAGTACGCCAGGAATCGATTGGGCCTGGCAGTGGATCGCTCTGCAGTGGATGAACCGATTCGGATCTCTGAGCAATTTGATGTCATTACCCTTTGGCATGTGCTGGAGCATGTCCACCAGCCTCAACAGGTATTCGGGAATCTGCACAACCTGCTGAAGCCGGATGGCCTTGTCGTCATCGCTGTTCCGAATGTCGCGAGCCCTGATGCGGTGACATATGGACGCCATTGGATTGCGCTTGACCCGCCGCGGCATCTGCTGCATTTTACTCCGACGACGATCCGACGAATGCTGAAAGTGCACGACTGGCGGCTGGTGGAAATCCGTCAAATCCCCTTGGATACGATTTTTAACGCACTCTACAGCATGGTGGCGGCGATGAGGCAGGACCCACCGTGGCTCAAGCCTCTGCGCGTGGTGCAATTCCTGTTTTTGCTTCCGATGAGTCTGTGGAAGGGACGAGGAGGGCGGAACGGTTCCACCATGATGTGCATTGCTGTGCCGACAAAGAAAGCGTAAGGATGGCCAATCGAATTAAAGTTCTTCCGGAAAATGTCGCCAACAAAATCGCGGCGGGTGAGGTCGTCGAACGGCCAGCGTCCGTGGTGAAGGAATTAATCGAAAACGCCATCGATGCCGGAGCAGACGAGATCTTTGTGCACCTGCGGAACGGCGGCAAGAACCTGATTCAGGTGATCGATAATGGCCGTGGGATGTCCCCGGATGACGCCCTGCTGTGCCTGGAGCGACATGCCACCAGTAAGATCGCAAGCTGGGAAGACCTCCTGGCGGTTCGGTCCTTCGGCTTTCGGGGGGAGGCTCTGGCCAGTATCGCTTCGGTTTCGGACTTGGACATCAAGACGAAAGAGCCGGAAGCCGATGTGGCTCGACTGGTTCGCACACACGGAGGGAGAATCTCAGACGTGACAGAGGAGTCCGGCCTGACCGGAACCAGTATCAGTGTGAAAAACCTGTTTTACAACGTTCCCGCACGCAAGAATTTTCTGAAAGCCAGTCATACGGAATTTCGCTACGCAACAATGGTCATTAAACGTTTCGCGATCGCATATCCGGAAATCGATTGGACGTTGCTTCATGACGATGAAAAAGTTTTTCAATTCCGGAAGTCAGACCTCGCCTCTCGTTTGGAAAAAGTCGTCGGAAAAGAAGTATTGTCGACCTCCCTCGACATTCAGCGTGCCGAAGGAGAGTGGCACCTGAAGGGGTATGTGAGTAAGCCCGGTTTCTCGTACAAGACAAAAGGGGAGCAATTTCTATTTGTCAACGGTCGTCCGGTCAACAATCGAACCATTCAATATGCGGCCTTCTCGGCATACGGTCATTCGATCCCAAAAGGGGACAAGCCCTTCTTTGTTCTCTTTCTTCAATGCAATCCCCGGGATTACGATGTGAACGTCCACCCGACCAAAGCCGAGATCAAATTTCGCGATGAGCAGTGGATCTATCGGTTCATCTATCACTCCATACACGACGGTATGGACACCGATAGTTTGATCCCTTCGTTGTCCGGCGCCGTGCCCACGCCGGTACTGTCGACACAGGAGAGCCTCATTGGTGACGCTACCGTGGTCGAACGCCACCTCTCTCATCAAACGGGGGGCCATCTGGAATCCGACAAGAAATCCATACAGTCCCAGCTTGTTTCCCGTCCGGCCGTCAATGTCCAAAACCTGGTTTGGCAGTTGCACAATCGGTATATCATTTCGCAAATACGCAGCGGGCTGGCTATTATCGACCAGCACGTCGCGCACGAGCGGATCCTGTATGAAAAGGCCCTGGATGCTTTTGAACGCGCGCCGATGTTCTCCCAGCAACTGCTCTTTCCTCAGACGCTGGAACTGTCTCACGAAGACTTCTCGATTGTCGAGCCGCTTCTGCCGCTCTTGGAGAAATTGGGATTTGTCATGAAAATTTTCGGGAAAAGAACGTTGATCGTCGAGGCCGTCCCGGCCGACCTTCGCCTGGGCAATGAGCAGGCGATCATCCGCGAGATGGTCGAGTATTACAAAGAACATCAGGAATCTTCCATCGATCCCAGAGACAATCTGGCGAAGTCGTTTTCCTGCAAGTCGGCCATCAAATCCGGCGATCCACTGACCGTAGAGGAGATGAATGCTTTGATCGACCAACTGTTTGCCACGAAATTTCCCTACACGTGTCCACACGGTCGGCCCATCATCATCCAGCTATCCTTGGACGAACTGGACAAGCGTTTCATGCGTGTCACATGACTTCGACCACGGTCGTTCTTGTCGGTCCGACCGGGGTCGGGAAAACGGCGGTTTCCATTCCACTCGCTCTCCATCTCAATGCGGAAATCATCTCCGCCGACTCTCGCCAGTTGTATCGCCACATGGATATTGTGACCGCAAAACCATCGACGACGGATCGGAGGGAAGTGCCGCATCATTTTATAGATCATCTCGACCCTGACACTTCCTATTCGGCGGGTCAATTTGGACGGGAATCCCGCGCCTGTGCCTTTGAAATCAGCGATCGTGGACGCCGGGTGCTGGTCGTCGGTGGATCAGGCTTGTACGTCCGAGCGTTCGTCGACGGGATGTTCGAAGGGGTCATTCGAGACGAGTCCACGCGACAACGGATTCGGCAGGTGGCACGGGAGCATGGTTCGCAGTATTTGCATGATGAATTACGTCAAGTGGACCCCGTCTCGGCCGCTCGAATCGCTCCAAAGGACCTGAAACGCATCGAACGCGCCCTCGAAGTGTACCGGGTAACCGGCAAACCTATGTCGGAGTGGCACCAGGATACGCCACCTCCGATGAATTGTGTTATGATCGGCCTGAGTTGTGAACGGACGGAATTGTACCGGAGGATCGAGGCGCGAGTGGACATGATGTTCGCAGATGACCAGGCGATCGATGAAACTAGGCGCTTGCTGGAAATGGGTTATGCACCCACGCTCACGTCCATGGAGGGCATCGGCTATCGGGATATTGTGCGCTTTTTGCAGGGTGAGATCTCCAGAGAGGAACTCCTCCAACGCTTCAAGCAGGACTCCCGGAACTATGCCAAGCGTCAAATGACGTGGTTCCGAAAAGAAACATCCATCCGGTGGGTGGATGTGACCGGCCGTCCCTTGATCAGCATCCTCGACAGTATCAAGAAGCTCGTCCTCTAGCGGTATTCCATCACTTCCATCAACGAGAGAGTGATCTTCTTGATCACCACGTTCTCGAGTGGGCGATCGCGTCCATCGCGTGGCACTCGGGCAATTTGGTCAACGACCTCCATACCGGAAACGACCTCTCCATACACGGTATAATCTCCATCGAGGAAAGGCGTTCCGCCGACTGTGGTGTACAGGTCGATTTGTTCCTGGGTCAGCGTCTTTCCTTGAGACTGCTTCAAGCGAGCCTCGAGTGTCTTCAACTGGGGCAGGGACATGGACGGCGCCTGCACGATGTAGAACTGACTGCCACTGGACGCTTTTTGCGGATTGACATGATCCGGTGTCCGCGCCGCGGCCAAAGCGCCTCGCTTGTGAAATCGTTTGATTTCCGCAGGAATGGTGTAGCCCGGATTGCCGGTCCCGTCGTTTTCCGGGATTCCGTCCTTGGAGAGAGGATCGCCTCCCTGGATCATGAAACCCTCAATGACCCGGTGAAACGTCGTACCGTCATAGAAACCCTCTCTGGCCAATTTCTTGAAGTTGGCAACATGCTTAGGCGCATCTTCGTCGTAGAAATTCAGGGTGATACTACCCATGTTCGTCTCAATCACTGCAACTTCTTTGTTCACCCTCTGCAGCATTTTTTCCTGACTGCACGCGGTCAAAACCAGTACAAACCCCAGCGTGACTGTCGTCCGGACGCAATTCATCTTGATCAACGGGAACTCCTTTGTTAATTTCCTGTCCACCTTGAGTATGCCAATGAATATAGCCCGCCTCGTCTTTCTTTTCCATGCTATTCCGATCGTTGCGCAAGAAATGGACTCTGTGCGTGTCAAAGTCTTGGCCGTTCAAACAACCTTTCATTCAGATTCCCGTCTTGGACTGGCAATCGGCACGAATAGGATGTGCTATGTCAGTGATTACAATCAAAACCGGATTCTCAAGATCGACACCAGCGGTGTCGTGGTAGCCGAGATTGGGGGACTGGGTTCTGACACACATGGACTGGACGGGCCGTCGGACATTGCGTCTACGGATGGGTTCAACTTCTTTGTCGTTGATGAAAATAACCAACGCATTCAGCGATTTGGGCGCAATCTGGAGTACTTGGGGTCCATCCAAGGAGCCTCGCTGACGATCAGAAATACCGGGGTCGGCCGGCCCGCAGCGGTTGCCGTGGACGAGATTGGCCATTTGTTCATCGCGGATGTCGGGTCTTACGAGATCCTGCGGCTGAATCGTCAGCAGAAGATCGACTTGCGCTACGGCGATGCCATGGCTGGGGCTGGTCGGCTCACCCTTCCCGGTCGAATCGCAATTTCTAATGAGCGACTGGCTGTGGTCGATGCAGATCGTCTGGCTGTTTTTGATTACTACGGAAAGTTCCTGTTTGATGTCATCGATCCTCAGCGGGGTCGTCCGCTCGACGTCGCCCTGGGAACGAACCATGAGATCTGGATTCTGTACCCAGGAACACTCGTGCGTTATTCGAAGATGGGTCATAGACAGTCAATCCGCCGCGTGCCCGCATCGTCTCGGGCAATCGAGATCCGCTCCGACATATTCATCCTCCAGGCGGATCCACCGGCCATCCTCCGCTTTCGTCCGGGTCATCCCTGATGTGGCGTGGGCTTTGGCTGATTCTTATCATGTGCCCGCCGCTCGTGGCCCAAACGGACTCGATTCGTCTCGAAAGCGATTTGATTCGCAGGTTAATTGCTGATTCCTCACAGAATCTTTTTGTGCGGGAAATCGTTACCCCAGCCAAACCGGTCATCGATCTTCCGGATTCGCTTATTGTAGAGAACAGCCTGCAGGTCTACTGGCGCTCGATCCAGTTGCCGACAGTCGACTACCGTCTGGACGTCGTCGCCCGGAAGGTTCACTTGCTGATGGAAATCGATCCACTGGACTCGATTCGAATCCGTTATTTGTGCCTTCCGTTCGGCGTGTCTACGTCGTTGCAAAAATATCGAATTCGAGAAATCCAGACGATCGGGGGAGACACCGTCCGCCGCATGGAACCCATCGGTACGTACAAGGAGAATTCGGGTGATCTGCGCGCGACTGGGTCGATCAGTCGGGGATTCTCCGTTGGGTCGAATCAAGATTTATCTATCACATCGGGACTAAACGTGCAGATTCAGGGTAATTTATCCGAGGATGTAACGGTCGAGGCCACTCTGACAGATCAAAATATTCCGATTCAGCCCGAAGGCAACACGGAGAACATTCAGAAAATCGACCAGGTATACGTACATGTGAAGAAAGGGAACGCATACTCCGCGACCCTGGGTGATATCCGCTCCGATTTCAGTCTGTCACCGTTTGTGAAATACTCGCGGGAACTTCAAGGACTCCGTTTGGACATTCGACGGCCCGATGTGCAAAGTTCGGTCAGCTTGGGCACCACGCGGGGTCGATTCCAAACCAACCGCATCGCAGTTTCCGAGGGTATTCAAGGTCCGTATGAACTGTCCGGGGACAACGGCGTCCGCAATATACTCGTGATCGCAGGATCGGAACGCGTTTGGCTGGACGGGCGACTGCTTCGTCGCGGCGACGCAAACGACTACATCATGGATTACGCGTCGGGCCAGATCCAGTTCACCGAGCGGATTGTCATCACGGCGGCATCCCGGGTCGTCGTGGACTTTGAGTACGCGGCCGAACTCTTCCCAAACAACTCGCTTGGAGCGGAACTCGCCTACGAGTTTGCAGGCAGAAGGGCTCGCGTCCGATCCGCGTACATCCGCGAGTCTGACGACAAATCCAACCCGATTAACTTGAGTCTATCCCGCGAACAGGTGGACTCACTCGCAGGATTGAATGACGACCTCCTCCCGCGTCGGGGGAGCACGATCACCGTTGACGGGGCTGTTAGAACCGACATTGGACGTGGACGATACGTCAAGAGCTATCATATTGCAGATGCAGAGAGTATTTTCGTTTACGTGGGAGACGATTCGACGGGCGACCACAATGTTCGCTTCACAGAAGTCGGATCGGGCAATGGTTCCTATAACCGTGGCAATATTGTCGGCGAGTTCGTCTATGTTGGTCCCGGGAATGGCGGCTTCCTGCCCATCGTACCTCTCAGTCTGCCAGTGATTCGAGAAATGACGGCCCTTGGCATTGATCTCCAGCCGACCAGGAATCTGGTGATTCGAAACGACATAGCGCTGAGTCGGTTCGATCGCAACTCATTTTCGTCCTCCACGTTGACCGGGAAAGCGTTCGATGGCAGGATCCAACTGACTTCCCAGAAGATCCGCAGGCTCGGGGAGTTGGATTTTGACTTTCAATATCGCTTTCTCGACAGCAACTTCGAGGCCCTGGACAGATTGAATGACGCGGAATTCGATCGGTCATGGAATGTGAGCGCGGGAAGACTCGGACGGGAATCACTACTGGATGGTCAGATGCGGTATCGACCGTGGACTTGGATTCAGATAGCTCCGCGAAAGGGACGCTATCTGTCCGGTTCCTCGCAGTCGGATCGAGATGGTCTTAATCTCCGCCTGGCGAGCGACTCCTCCTCGGAAATGAACTACGACATCTACCGGGTTCAGTCGCGGGATTCCACATATCGCAGGGTACTTCGCAATCGCTTTCATGGCCAGCATTCGCTCAGCCTCTTCAGGCCCGGATTCGACTTCGAAAGCGAGGAAAGCCGTATGGAAACGGACAGTGGCAGGACGGGGTCGGCATATTACATGGCCAGACCACACTTGTTGATCATGCCCTCCAGGACTTCAAGTTTCATGGTTCTTTACGAGCAAAGGGAGGACTTCTCTGTCAACTCCCGATTGGACTCCCTGGACGGCAAGACAGCAACTGCACGCATGATTGGTATCGAATCAGAAATGAACGGGGCTTCTTGGCGAAATCGCCTTTTCCTCAGTCGGCGGGTGACCCGTTACGCTTCGTCATCGTCTTCGGACCAAAAGTCCCTGATTATCAGAAATTCGACAGACGCCTCTCTATGGGACCGCTTCGTTACCCTTTCCTTGTCCTATCAGCTGTCTGATCAGCGCGTACAGGAACGTAAGATCGTTTTTGTCGAAGTCTCACCCAACACCGGGGACTATGTGAGGGTAGGCCCTGATAGCTTCCGGCAGGTGCCGCGCGGACTGGGGGACTACGTGCAGGGTTCGATACGTTCACAGCGTTTTCTTCCGGTCGTGAGCCTGCAGAGTTCTGTCCGTATAAGATTAGATTTTGCAAGAATTTACAATGACAGTTCGGCTTCGATTTTCGAAAGGATTGCATCCCGGTCCCAGACAGAAACGATTGTCCGGCTGGAAGACGATCAGCAGAGTCCTTCAAGGTCGTTTTACTTTCTCAACCCGCAGGCATTCTTAGTGGGTGATCGTTCCTTTCGCGGACAAGTGTATTTCCGCAATGATATCTTCACGTCCAATAGTGACCGTACCTTCCTTCTGAATCTTCGAGCAGAAATTCAGAAACAGGCCACGAGGCTGTTCACCAACGCACAGGATCGCCAAAGGAAAGACGTTTACACGTCCATTACGAGGTGGATTTGGGCAGAGAATCGAAGTTTCGAGACGGTCTTGAACTGGATGTCCCACAATAGGGCAAGCACAATATCAACTCCCGGTATCGGAGGCAATTTTGACATCCAGCAATTAAGCGGGACAGCCTCGATCGGCATTGATTGGTGGCATGGAGTCAGTTTCACCCCGGGAATCACTTCATCGGTGGCACGGGAGAGGATAAATGATCTTAGATATGGAGCAATCGGACCCATCCAGAAAATTAGAATAACTAAGGAATCTCGATATCAAGCGATACTTGAGATGAGCTTGGTTCGGGCTTATTTTGCCGGTAACAGGCCCGTGCCGTTTGAATTGACCCAGGGTCAAAAGCGTGGATGGAATTTCAACCTGATTTCTAGTGGCGAATACCGATTCCGCGAGCACATAAGTCTCAATTTTTCGTTCAGTGTTCGCCAAGAGAGGGACAGACTGATCCAGATCGGCTCTGCAGAATTCCGAGCCTACTTCTGAGCCATGTATGACTTCAAGTCCATGATGGATTGGATAGCGACAGGGTCGATCCCTCTTGCCGCAGCCAAGTGCAAACTCAGCCAGTCACCGGTGTAAATAAGGGAGAGTAGCCTCGCGAACAGGCTCTGGCAGTGAGAATAGACCACTAGTATGTGCGCGCGATTCGCCAGGAAGGACATCAGAAACTCAAAGCGCTTCTGGACTCGTGGATGGTCGCCTTTGTCAATCAGTAGAGCGACCTTCTGCCGGATTGCTGAGTTGGGTTCCCATCCCATTATTTCGTTGTGGTTCATCTCCGGCACGGGGGAGGCGAATGCGTGGAGCTTAGCGTTTTCAGCAAGTTGCCCCTTCCATCGGACCGCTGCCGGAAACATGCGTGCCGACGAGTACACCAAAATCTGCGCTTCCGGGTCCTTGACAAACTCGTCAAACTGATCGGGATTGGCCAAACGTTGTCCATTCGTCGCTGTCCATGAAATGGCCTCCTCCACATCCATTACAGCGCTCTTCGACAGAAGGAGATTGCTCAAGGTCAAATACAAACCAACGACCGGATAGGCCAACGCCTGCCTAGGCTGAAGCCCCGGCGGCAAAGGTATGTGACCAATCAGCCCGGGACCCGCCACTTCGGTGATGCGCTCGTCACAGGATAAAGTCAGGATCATGCACCCTCGACGCCTGGCCTCCTGACCTGCCGCGAGCGTCTCTTCCGTTGTGCCTGAGTAGCTTGAAAGGATAACCAAACTGTCCTTACCCACATGACCCGGAATCTGATAGTCTTTCACTACGATGAAGGGAACCGCGCCGGAATCATAGAATGCGGACTGGCAAATGTCGCCCGCAATGCCCGAGCCGCCCATCCCGCAGTAAACAACTTCCTGTGGACTACGTGGAGGTGCGGACAAAACAGGGACAGACCGGAGGGCCGAAGTCAGTTGCTCAGGAAAGCGCAACAGAAGTTGTTTGTAATCGGTGGACATTTGCGCAAGTAAGTGAATTTGGATATATCTTTCAAGAGAGGATTCACAAGTCATCCGATAGACCGACAGAGAGCTCTTGGTATCATTGGAATCTGCATGTCACTTTGTCATGTTTTTCTGCATGTGTGTCAAATGTTGTTCATGCATTTAAGACATTTTGTCATCAACTGTTGTCTGATAATTGGATTCCGCCACTGATTTTAAAATGCTTAGCGAATTGGTACGTGGGTTGTAATAATGGAGACGAACACAAAAAGGAGCAAGCAAATGACAACAAGAACAGTTCAAGATCACGCCGCCACTGAGAACTTCTGCTCAGTCGTCCCGCGTGCGAATGTCGCGGAGGACGCGGCCGGCTACCGGGTGTTTCTCGAGATGCCTGGAGTTGGAAAAGACTCGCTTAAGGTCTCAGTCGACAAAGGATACTTGGTCGTGCAAGGGCGCATGGCCGCCAGCCTAACCGGGCGTCTCTTGATGGACGAGATTCCACTCAGGCAATATCGGCGAGTGTTCAAGTTGTCGGATCACATTGATCACAATGACGTGCGAGCGCAGTGGCGCGATGGAATTCTGGAAATCTCTCTGAGCAAGAAAGAGGGAGCCAAGGCGCGCGAGATAGAAATCCACTACAACTAAACTTCAAAGGAGGTTTGTATGTCACTGATTCGTTGGTCACCCGGGGGGCGGGATCTCTTTCAGGATCTTGCCACAATGCAAAAAGACATGGGCCGGTTGTTTGGCTCGTTGTGGAGCGACGAGACCAGCACGGGGGCCTGGTATCCTTCCGTAGACATCGCGGAGGGGAAAGAAGAATATACCGTGCACGTCGAGTTGCCCGGAATCGACAAGAAGGATGTCAAGGTTTCGGTGCAGGACAACGTGCTGACGATTCGTGGTGAGAAGAAGCAGGAGTCAGAGGCAAGAGACAAGAACTACCATCGGGTGGAACGATCGTACGGTTCTTTTGCGAGGTCCTTCCGGCTTCCGACGCTGGTGAAAGCGGACAAGATCGAAGCCGCATACAAAGACGGTGTCTTGACAATCACGCTGCCGAAAGCTGAAGAAGCGAAGGCAAAGGAAATTGAAGTGAAGTTCTAAGGTCTCGGTCGATGGGAGGGGCGAAGAGCCCCTCCATTGGCACACAAGGACACCATGACAACAGCAAACAAGATTTTTATTGCGCTGGCTTTCCTTGCCAGCTTGTTGATCATCCTACTGGCATAGAGCAATGAACTCAGAAAAACTGACAGTCAAATCGCAGGAAGCCATCGGAGCGGCTCAAGCAGAGGCGTTGGACCGGGGGCACGTTTCCGTTGACGTTGAACACGTCGCCCGGGCCCTGCTCATGGACCAGGAAGGGGTTGCCAGGTCGATTTTGAACAAGCTTGGAGTCTCGGTGGATTTGATTCTGCGCCGGGTAGATCAATTGATTGAAGCCATACCTCGGGTTACCGCGGGACATTCTGGTCAGGTTTATCTATCAGGCAGGATGAACAAGATTCTCCAACAGGCCGGTCGTGAGGCAGAACGGCTGCATGACGAATACATCAGTACGGAGCATCTTCTCCTGGCTGTCGCGGAGGAGGATTCTGAGCTTGGAAAGTTCCTGAGAGGGACGGGCGCTGTCCGAGAGAAGATCTATCGTGCGTTGAAGGATATTCGCGGGAGTCAACGGGTGACGGATCCCACGCCAGAGAATAAATACCTGGCGCTTGCCAAGTACGGACGAGATTTGAACGATCTTGCGGCAAAAGGCAAGCTGGATCCGGTGATCGGGCGGGATGAGGAGATTCGTCGTGTCCTCCAGGTTCTCTCCCGGAGAACCAAGAACAATCCCGTCTTGATCGGTGAACCAGGTGTGGGCAAGACCGCCATCGCCGAAGGCATTGCCCACCGAATCGTGAACGGTGATGTGCCTGACAATCTGAAGGGCAAGCGCATCGTGGCTCTTGACCTGGGAGCCTTAATTGCCGGAGCCAAGTTTCGGGGCGAATTCGAAGATCGTCTGAAGGCCGTCCTTCGAGAAATTGTCGAAGCCAGTGGACAGATTGTTCTTTTCATTGACGAGTTGCACACCCTGGTTGGAGCAGGGGCGGCAGACGGCGCCATTGACGCGGCCAACATGTTGAAGCCGGCTCTGGCACGAGGAGAATTGCGTGCCGTGGGGGCCACGACTCTGGATGAGTACCGCAAGCATATTGAGAAGGACGCCGCATTGGAAAGGCGTTTTCAGCCCGTTTTCGTCGATGAACCATCGATATCGGACACCATCTCGATCTTACGAGGATTAAAGGAAAAATACGAGGTCCACCATGGAGTTCGCATTCAAGACAGCGCCCTGGTTGCCGCGGCCGTCCTTTCGGACCGGTATTTATCCGATCGATTCATGCCGGACAAGGCCATCGATCTGATGGATGAAGCGGCTTCCAAACTGCGTATGGAGATCAACTCCATGCCGGAGGAACTCGACGAGGTCGAGCGGCGCTTGCGGCAATTGGAAATCGAGCATCTTGCGCTCAATAAGGAGACTGACGCCAAATCTCAGACGCGCCTCGCCTCTGTCGAGGCTGAATCGGCAGAACTCAAAGAGCGGCAAACCCAACTCCGTGCGCAGTGGGCATCGGAGCGTCAGATTATCGATCGGGCGCAAGAACTGAAAATCGAGGTCGAAGAGACTAAGAACCAGATCGAAAAAGCCGAGCGCAATGGCGACCTGACCCGCGCGGCCGAACTTAAGTACGGTCGTCTCATTCAATTGACCAAAGAGTTGGACGAGGTACGCGCTACATTGACATCTGTTCAGCATGGAAAGCAGATGCTCAAGGAGGAGGTCAGCGAACAGGACGTTGCGGAGGTCGTGGCGAAGTGGACTGCAATTCCCGTCACACGAATGCTAGAGGCCGAAAAGGAAAGACTGTTGCAACTGGAATCTCGACTGAGAGCCAGGGTGGTGGGTCAAGATGAGGCAGTCAAAGTGGTAGCAGAGGCGGTTAGGCGTTCACGCGCGGGCCTCGCCGACCCTCGCCGTCCGATCGGCTCTTTCATCTTCCTCGGTTCGACAGGCGTGGGGAAGACGCAACTGGCCAAGGCGCTTGCGGAGGAACTATTTGACGACGAAAACGCAATGGTGCGGCTCGACATGTCCGAGTACATGGAGTCGCATTCGGTTTCCAGATTGGTCGGATCCCCTCCGGGGTACGTGGGATTCGATGACGGTGGACAGCTGACGGAGGCGGTGCGTCGTCGTCCGTATCGCGTGATTCTTCTGGACGAAATTGAAAAAGCGCATCCCGACGTGTTGAATATCCTTCTCCAAGTTTTGGATGATGGCCGGCTGACCGACAACAAGGGCCGAACTGCCAATTTCAAGAATACGATCGTCATCATGACGTCGAATCTGGGTTCCACGGTCATTCTGGAGCAACAGGGCCATTATGATGAAATGAAAGAACAGGTCTTGCAAATGCTTCGCCAACGCATGCGTCCAGAGTTTCTCAATCGCGTGGATGACATTGTCGTATTCCGTCCCCTAGAGAGGGCCGACATGGAAGCAATCGTTCGAATCCAATTTGAACCGGTTCGACAACTGCTATCGAAGCAGGACATCCACGTTCACTTGGCGGAACCGGCGGCCCGGTATTTGGCGGAGAAGGGTTATGACGTCTCCTTTGGAGCCCGGCCTTTGAAACGCTTGATCCAGAGGGAAATTACAAATCCAATGTCAGAGGAAATCATCTCCGGACGCTTCGGAAAGGATGATGAGATCGAGATCCGCTCGGAAGACGGACATTTGACATTTAAGAAAGTGTCAGGAACCATGAAATCGGTCGCCTGAACGATCCTCCTCTCCTCCCCGCGGGCGATGACCCCAAAAAACATCGCCCGCTTTTTTTCTTCTGTTGACACTGTCAGACCGGTCTGATACTTTTTTCAAAATCAAGACGACGGTTTACTTCCATGAAAAAGAAGTCTACTCAGGCGATTCGATCGGTTCTGAACGAGGATCGCATGTTCCCCCCGCCCAAGAGATTTGCCTCGCAGGCACACATCAGCTCCATGGAGCAATACAGAAGGCTGTACGCAGAATCCATTCGCCGTCCGGAAAAGTTCTGGGCCCGCATGGCTCGGGAGATTGAGTGGTTCCGCCCCTTCAGGAAGATTCTCCAGTGGAAAGAACCCTTCGCAAAATGGTTTGTCGGAGGGCAAACCAACGTGAGTTACAACTGTTTGGATCGACACGTCCTTACGTGGCGCAGGAACAAGGCAGCCATTGTGTGGGAAGGGGAGCCCATGAAAGACGGCAGGCCAGAAATCCGTACGCTCACGTACCAGCAACTCCATCGCGAGGTCTGCAAGTTCGGTAACGTTCTGAAGACGTTGGAAATCCGAAAGGGCGACCGTGTCATTCTGTACATGCCCATGTGTCCGGAGTTGGCGATCGGCATTCTGGCGTGTGCGCGGATCGGAGCCACACATTCGGTTGTTTTTGGCGGCTTCAGCGCCGATGCGATACGGGATCGCGTGAATGACTGTGGCGCCACTGCGATCATCACGGCAGACGGATGCTATAGGCGAGGATCTGTTGTGCATCTGAAGGCCAGTGTCGACTCGGCATTGGAGAATGGCGGTTGTCCATCGGTACAGCACGTGGTTGTGTTTCAGCGTTTGGGTGAGACGATCCCGATGCATGCGGGTCGCGATCACTGGTGGCACGAGCGCATGGCCGGGGTGACGCCCGATTGTCCTGCAGAGAAGCTGGACTCCGAACATCCGTTATTCGTCCTATACACAAGCGGATCGACGGGAAAACCGAAGGGCGTTCTCCACACGACGGCGGGCTACTTGTTGTGGGTTCATCTGACAACGAAATGGATCTTCGACCTCCGGGAAGAAGACACGTATTGGTGCACGGCTGATATCGGATGGGTTACCGGACATTCGTATGTCGTGTATGGTCCGCTCTCCAACGGTGCGACGACCTTCCTGTATGAAGGCGCGCCGAACTATCCCGAACCGGATCGCTTCTGGTCTATGATCGCCCGGCATCGCATCACGATCTTGTACACTGCGCCAACCGCGATACGCGCGTTTATGAAATGGGGGGAACAATGGCCATTGAAGCACGATCTTTCCACTCTTCGATTGCTGGGCACAGTCGGTGAGCCGATCAACCCGGAGGCGTGGATGTGGTATTACAAGAATATCGGCAAATCGAACTGCCCTGTTGTCGACACGTGGTGGCAGACCGAGACCGGAGGGATTATGGTCTCTCCGTTTCCTGGAGCGACTCCCGCGAAGCCGGGTACCGCCACACTGCCCCTGCCCGGAGTGGACATCGCCGTCGTGGATCGCCACGGGGATGAGGTTGGTCCGAATGAAGGCGGATATCTGGTGATTCGCAAACCCTGGCCGGCGATGCTGAGGACGATCTACGGCGATGCCGAGCGATATCGCAAGCAATACTGGTCGGAGGTCCCGCATTGCTATTTCACCGGAGATGGCGCACGCAGGGACGGTCACGGCTATGTCTGGATCATGGGTCGAATCGACGACGTTATCAACGTATCCGGACACAGGCTGGGGACTGCCGAAATTGAAAGTGCATTGGTTCATCATCCTGCCGTTGCCGAAGCGGCTGTATTGGGAAGGCCGGATGATTTGAAGGGACAGGCGATCGTGGCGTTTGTGACCCTGCGGGGCCGCTCAGAGCCGTCGGAGGAATTGCGTCAGACTTTGGCCGCGCATGTGACCAAACAAATCGGGGCGTTGGCCCGACCGGACGAGATCCGATTTGCGGATGGCCTGCCGAAAACGCGGAGTGGAAAGATCATGCGTCGATTGCTTCGCGAGATTGCAACGAATGGTCGCGTCCTCGGGGACACAACGACCCTCGAGGATTTTTCCGTCTTGGAAAAGTTGAGACTGGATGAGGAATAAAAAAGGGTTCCTCCTGGAACCCTAGTCAAAATCAGGTGTTCTGTGGCTACATGTGAAATTCTTTATCGGCCACCCAGTAGTCATAATTCTTCTGCCAATATTCAATCCATTCTGCCGTAATCTTGCTTCCGCGCTGATGTTCATTCCAAATCTGGGCGGCGATCTTGACGTTCGTGCCTTCTTTGGTTTTGAAACTCAATTCATAGGCCTCACCGGCTAGTTTTACGCCGGGACGATTGTTGCCGCTGCGGATTTCGAGGCAGGCTTTGCGTTGCATGAAGTGGGCGATGTGGTGGATAGGGGCATCGTCACCTTTCTTCTTCTCTTCCTCAATCACCGCGTCAATACGAGCCAACGCCGCCTTGTAGTCTTGCATCCGTTCCATGGCGTCGAAAACGCATTCCTGAGTCCGATAGTACAGTTCCTTATCGTCAATGGCGTCTTTCTTGTCCTTGATGGAGTCAAGCGCCGCATTGAAGAACTCGTACGATTTTCTGAACTCTTGTTTGATGAAATTGTCACGGCCCTTTGCCATGTAGTCCTTAAACTCGTCCATCTGATCCTCCTCCGGTTACGAGATTGGCGAAAGATATCGGAAACCGTCCTCTCTGTCAAGAAGTGAGCCTCATGCCCGCCCCAGTTTCTTCGCGATCGCTTCTGCTATGATGAGATCCTCAGGGGAGGTGATTTTGATGTTCTCGTAATCCCCTGGAACAATGCGAACGCGAACCCCCAACGCCTCAACCAGACTCGATTCGTCTGTACCGTAGAAATCTTCCGCATAGGCGCTTTCAAACGCCTCCCGCAGCAGGCCGTATTCGAATGCCTGTGGCGTCTGGACATTCCACAGAACGGAGCGATCCAGCGTGCGCTCGACAAACTGCTGGTCATCCTGGGCTTTGATGGTGTCCTTGGCGGGAACAGCCAGAATCGCCGCGCGATAGCGCAGCGCCTCCTCCAAGACCTCTGTAATCCGCGACTGACTGACAAAGGGACGGACAGCATCATGAACCACGACATAGTCTGATGGAAGGCTACTGCAGAATCCTGAGTAGACGCTGTCCTGGCGTTCTTTGCCTCCGCGGACGATCTTACGGATCTTGGTGTAGCGTTCCGCCTCAACAATCTCCGTCGCGACGAAATCGAGCATCGACTCTTCACAAACCAGCGTCACGTGATCGACCGAATCGCATGATTCAAACTGTCGCAAGGTGTGCGTCAGAATTGGGACGCCCGCAATCTCAAGAAACTGTTTGGGAAGCCGGTGTCCGGCCGTGACCATTCTTTTTCCGACTCCCGCCGCAGGGAGGATGGCTGTGACACTCTTACCGGCGATCATAGTTCCACAACCTCGTCGATGCGGTAGCCTTTCTCGTCACGCCGAATCCGGGCGGCGGAGATTTGCGGGTCGTGCTCAAACACAAGTGTCCACTGTTCGTCAAACGCGCGACCCAGAATGTCTTTCTTTTCTCTGATGGTCACCAGGGGCTGATTGTCGTAGGCCATCACGTAGGGCACCTGGACGTGTGTGGCGGTCGGCACCAAGTCACCGCAGAAGAAGAGGGTATGCACAGAATCTGAAAGGATGGGCAACTGCTGGTAGGGAGAATGCCCGTGAGCGACGAAGAAACGGATATTCGGCAGGGGACAGGACTCTCCATCCAACTCGTGCAGACGTCCCGCCTCGATGACCGGCTCAAAATCCGATTTGAAAAAGCTCGCCCGATCTTTTTCCGTGGGATTTCTCGCGTAGACGAGATGATTCTTTTGCACGTAGTATGTCGCCTGCGGGAAAGTCGGAACGATTCGACCCTCCGCAGTCTTGACCGTCGCTCCGCCTGCGTGATCAAAGTGTAAGTGCGTCAGGATCATATCTGTGATGTCGTTTGGCGTCAAGCCATGGTGTGCCAGTGATCGCTCAAGAGTGTACTCGGTGTGATCGATCCGGTAGATGGAGACGAGCTTCTCGTTGAACTTATGGCCCAGTCCGTTGTCGATCAGGACCTTGCGACCGTCATCGTGTAACAGGAGCAGGCAGCGCGCCGCCAGTGTGATCCGGTTCTGTTCGTCCGCGGGGTTCGTGCGGTTCCACAAGTTCTTTGGCACGACACCAAACATCGCCCCGCCGTCCAATGCAAATCGACCGGTCTCGATGGCGTGAATTTCGTAAGATCCCAGTCTCATGACTCACTCCTCGTTTCTTTGTACACGTGGCACGTGTCCTTGAGAATGTGCTTGGACAAATCGTATCGACGGTCTTCATCCAGGATATTGAAATCTCTGCTCATGAGCCCAAAGCCTTCTTCAAAACCCACCATTACAGTGGCGGCGAAATTGACCGTCTCCAGCGAGAGTTCTCGCAGGTGTACACACCCTTCCATCCCGCCGATCCGGCGGTTGATTTCCTTCGTGATCCCGCGAGTGACAGACAACCCCACCAGTTCTTTGGCTTTCTCCGTCACGCTGGGACAGACCGTATGCGGATGATTGGCCATCTCGCTCTTGGCGTAGACGATCGTGCGCGAGGATGGATCGATATGCAAATTAAGCCGGATCAGATGATACGGATCGAGAAAGGTCGCCTCCAGCATCAAATAACCGTTTTCCAACTCAAACGCCTCGATGCCGATATCGCGTTTCGAAACGATTCGTTTGACAGGGCTGAGGTTTGAGTACGAATTCACCATGATGTCTCCTTCAAGTCGCAAAGAACAGACTCAAGATAATTGTAAACGATTTCTTTCGGTTCCAGCGGCAATTCGGGGGTCTCCACTTCTGTCGGTTCACCGGTCGCAAGAAGACGAAATCGCGAAGACTTCTTCTGACCGTAATCGATCAGTACGGGAAACGGCATGTGAAATGCCGAAGGTACTCCCGATGGGCGAATCCGGAATCTGATTTTGAATCGGCCATTCTTCTGGGGGAGGATCCGGTGAGAAACTTCGTACTTGGGAATTTCGCACCCATACACCCACTGATCAAAGAACCACGACATGTCCTGGCTGAAATGCTTGTCAACGATTCGCTGGAAATTCTGTGTGCGAAGGCCCCCGGCCCGTCCGGATTCAGAAAAATCTCTCATCATCGCACGGAATCGATCCTCCTTCATCATGTTCAGGTCGATCATCATCATGCGAAGCATATGAAGAACCCACGCACCCTTCTCGTATACCACCACGCCCACGTCTCCTGTGGTAGCCGAGTTGGCATTGCGATGGCCGAGCCAAATCGGTCCTGGGACAACATCTTCGCCAAACAGTTTCTCGGAAAGACCCTTCCGCGCGCGCAGCAAATCTTCCCGATACTCTTTTAAAAACCGAAAGAAGTCGTCGTTGTTCTGACGGTAGTGCTGCATGTACATCAGGCCGAAATATTCCGCAAACCCTTCCCCCAGCCACTGGTCGTGATAGGTGGCGTATCCATCGTCACCCGGCCACCATTGATGGGCGACCTCATGCGCGCGAAAGAGCTCGTCAAATCCATACGCGTCTCGATCCGTAAACGTCCGCCATCCGAGGTGAATCAGTCCTGGAAATGATTCCCCATGACTGTAGGCAATCTCTGCCGCCATCAGGGACTTTCTGGAGATCGGACCGAACCACTCCTGAAAATACGCATAGCTGTTGGCGATGTCCGCCAAAACCTGGTCCTCTATCTTGGATCCAAGACAAATACCTTGTTTGTGCACGTCCACCAGGACGGTGATCGGGGGGATTCGCGAGTCGCGGATGGAGGTCTGGCGATAGAATCCGACCGCGAATCCTGCATTGTGACTGGGAGCGGACAGTACCCAATGCGAAGTGCGAATGTGTCGCGTGATGGATTCAGCAACTTTCTCGCCGACCGAAGCGATCGTAAATTGTTCGGGAACATGAAACGTCAGATCAAATGTGGAGTTTGTTCTGGTACCGGCATTGGGATACCATGTGATCGTGGACTCCAGGTAAATATCGTTTTCAATTCGAGTGATGACCTCGCCACCGTAGACCACGCGGATCGTCGACGGCAACTGCCGGCGAAAATCCGGATCGGTTTCGATCCACAACGTCTGACGCTCAAAAGAGTCGTCGAACAACGCGGAGGTTTCCGCTGGTTTATGAAAAGCCACGGAACGTCCGTTGACATAGACAGAATCAACTGTGAGCCGATGATGCAGGGTCATGTAGATCCAGTGCAGCTCGGGCAAGAGTGGCGTCACTCTCATCTCCGCCGACACGCGGACTCTGAGCTTGGAGTCGAAGGCACAATCGATCCTGTACTGAGACACGGCATAGTGTGTCGGCTTTTTCAGGCTGAGAAATGACGGCACGGTTGTATCTGGAAGCTGGGGGAACTGAGATATCACTTCTTTCCAATAACGGCTTTTTGCCGCCGCATTTCTCCGGAGGAGGCGAACCTCCTCCAGGTCGTGCCCGCGAGGGTCAATCGAAAAAAACAAGGGGTCGTCGGCCCATCGCTGACTGAACATCCCACTCCCAGCGAGTCCGGACGGGCTACGAGTGGAAAGTCCGGCCATGAAGTACGAAATTCCGGGATTCAACAACGCATACATCATGCCGTCATCGAAGGATGAAACACATTCCCGATCGTTGTCCGCAAAATAGGAGCCGTACGAGTGAAAATAGTCATCCACGTCGGATGGAATTTCCGCGTTCTCAAACCTCAGGTGGCGCGACAATTCGTCCATCGTAGAATCGGTGAAGATCAGGAACAGGGAAGTGAACGATTGATCGACTTCCGAGACCTCCAGAAGTCTTTCCAACTGTCGGACCTCGAAAGGAGTGGATGGCCGCATCCGGAGCCGTCCTTTCCCCAGAAAGAGCGCCGCACACGTTCGTTGTCCGACCGGCGTACCCACATACAGTTTGCCCTCCGTCAATTCGAATCGGCCGACGTCGCGCGTCAGATTGAGTCCGGACACGACAGCCGTGCGGCCACTGGATCGGACATGAAGAAAGTCAGCGGTCGCCCTTGCGGCCAAGTTGTCATTTTGGGCGGCGGCGTTTCCCGCGGCGAGAAGAAAGAGAAACCCCTTGATCGATCTCACGCAAAATATCCCCCCCGATGAGTGCCACAATATGGATTATTCATTTTTTCATATCCGATGGTGGTTTCGGGACCGTGACCGGGATACACGATCACTTCGTCCGGAAGACCAAACAGATTTTGCTGGATCGATTGGATCAGCGTCTCGTAGTCGCCTCCCGGAAGATCGGTACGACCGATCGAGCCGTTGAACAGCGTATCTCCGGCAAGCAGGACGGACTCGGACGGAATGTACAGTGACACTCCTCCCGGCGTATGCCCCGGCGTAAAGAGTACGCGGATTGTGAGATTTCCCAGCTGGATATCTCGATTCAAATCGTACCAAACATCGACTTGCGGCGCCTTCGATATTTGCAATCCAAACATCGCGGCTTGCTTGGGAACGGTCTTCAAGACGGGTGACTCGCTCTCATGCAGGAAGAAGGGAATTTTCAAGTGAAATTTGACTTCGTCAACCGCCCCGACATGGTCCAGATGCGCATGAGTGTTCAAGATGTATCGGAAAGTCAGTCCCACACGCTCAGCCGCCGCCAGGATGCGATCCGCTTCATCTCCGGGATCGACGATTGCCCCTTCGCCGCTCTCAGGATCTCCTATGAGATAACAATTTTCCTGAAACGGGCCCACCGTGAGACACTCAAGAATCATCGAAGCCAATTCATGAACCAGTCTCGCGTCGCGGAGACGGCTTGTTTGAGTTGGGGAGTTGAGGAGACAAAGGGGTGTACGGCACCGTACGTATGTCCGCTTCCCGAAATGACTTCCATGCGCGAATGCAGAGACTTCACGTATCCATGAATCAGCCGTCCCTCAGCGATGGGGACCGATTCGTCGAGGTCGGCATGAACCAGCAAGTAGGGGACGCGGACTGACCGTGCGGCGTGCAGAATATTTAACCTGGATTTGGAATTCTTTTCAATATCCTCGACAACTTCGAGGTTCAACTTCATCATCTGGCCGGTCCGGGTATTGGGTATTTCGATCCAACCCTGGCGCTTCCATTGAGGCATGACATCCCGAAAGGACTGCCGGTCCACCCGCGCGATGGCCGACCACGTCACCAGGCAACGCACTCGCGGATCATGTGCCGTATGAAGGAGGGCGATGCCCCCGCCGCGACTGTGACCCAATAGGCCGATCCGATCCAGATAAGCCGCGCGACCGCAGATGTTGCCCTTTTCCATTTCATCCAGGACCCGCACCAGATCTTCAAGTTCCCGGGAATACGTATTGCTTGCGAATTTCTCGGGTTCTGTAAAATTCTGCAGATCTTCGCCGATGCCGCTGCCTGAAAAATTGAATTTGACGACGATGAATCCCTTCTTGCACAATTGGTCCGCAAGGAAGGGAAAGAACCCCCAGTCTTTGAATCCCTTGAAACCGTGGCAGAGGATGATTACGGGAAATCGCTTGTTAGGATCGGGGATCGTGACGTCGCCGCGGATGGGCTCTTTGCGGCTGTTAAAAATCTTAAAAACCGAACGGACCATAGTCAAAGAGCTCTTCCCGCACGGACCTTCGTCTGCGTCTCGTTCAGCTTCTCGAGAATCGGTTGGAATTCCGCCAAAGTGGCCTCGTCGAGATAATCAATAAAGAGCCTCCCGTTGAGATGATCCAGTTCATGCTGGATGACCCGCGCCAGGATTCCTTCGGCAACACCCTGGACCGTCTTCCCATCGATGTCGGTGTAGCGAATCTCCACCTTTTCGGGCCTCGCAACCTCGGCCGACACGCCCGGTATACTCAAACAACCTTCGGTGTATGGGCCCATGCCGTGCGCACTGAGAATTTCTGGATTGATGAACGTCATCGGCGGGAATCCTTCCGTGATCGGAGTGACATCGACCACAAACAATCGGATGGATTTCCCGACTTGCGGACCCGCCAGACCAATGCCGTCCGCGTCCCTCATGGTCTCAAACATGTCTTCGACCAGTTGTTTCAGCGCCGGGTCGATTTGGGTCACCGGTTGTGCTACTTGACGCAAAATCGGATGACCATACTTGACAATTTTCAGGACTGACAACGTTTGCTCCTTTGAACGAGGAATATATCGAACTCAATCATCAAAAGAAATATGATCCACGTTACGGTTCACATCCGAAAGAGCGTATGCGAGCCGGACACGATCCGGCCACGAAGGTTCATCCATCGACTTCCAGCCGCGTGCGTTTTGAACATGCCCGGCGATCCACGACAACCCCTTCGCTCCGGTCACATCCAAACGAGGAATCAGCGTCCGACATGCGGACACGAGAATGCGCCGCCGCCAATCCCACGAAGACGAATCGGACAACATCGTCTCGTCCCACTGACTCGCCACTGAAACGGTGTGATCCGCATGCAAAGCATGCAACGTGTGCAAGAGCAGGAAGGGCGCGAAGTGGTTCTGCCAGCCGATGGTATCCATGCTCTCCCACACATGCCGCATGCGTTCCACGCTGTTCGAGGATTTTCTCAGGGCAGTCAGCGTTAGCACTTCAAACAAGTACTTCCGGTTGTCCATCAGGAATGACAAATCGCGCACGACTTGCAAGACGCGTTCCCATTCGTCTCCCGCCAAC
This sequence comes from uncultured Bacteroidota bacterium, assembly GCA_964602985.1. Lineage (GTDB taxonomy): Bacteria > CLD3 > CLD3 > SB21 > SB21 > CAYZJB01. The sequence goes on along the minus strand of CAZRTJ010000017.1, from coordinate 18,061 downwards.
GCTTCCTCCAGGTCGTGTATCGAAACGACTCCCGTCGCTCCAGCGGAGCGTAAAACTTCCGTATCGTACGACACCGTCCGACAACGCGTCAATACGGGAACAAGCTCACCATAAAACGCTGTCGACTTGCCGATCCGGTCGCGCATCAGAAGTTGAACAGCGGAGTTCACAACGTCGGGAAGGGATGGGTCGTCAGCCGCCCGGACGTCTTGTTGGAATGCATACACCGTCAGAGCCCGGCACACTGCAGTACGATCACCGGACTCGTTGCACAAGGCGATGCTCTTTTCGGTGTCCTTTGTCAGAAGCGACTGGAGGAGCTCAAAATGCATGGCCGGGCGGGGTCGGGTGATTGTAGGAAAGACTAGAGACCGCTGGTTTCAAAGTCTTTCCTTTTTCGTCGCGGCTTTCGCGTTTTGTCTTTGCCCAAGCCTCGGATGTTTTCTTGCGCCACATACTTTGCCAACAAGTCTGTCTTGAACGAAGCAAAGGTGTCCTGCAAGATATGCCGCCGTGCCTCCCGTGTCAGCCACAAATAAAAATAAATATTATGAATCGTGGTCAATTGATGCCCCACGATTTCTCCGATCGACGAAAGGTGGCGTACGTATGCGCGGGTGAAATTCCGGCACGTATAGCATCCGCATTGATCATCTATCGGAGTGAAATCGTCGGCGTACTGGGCGTTACGGATGGTCATTTTACCCCATGTGGTAAAGAGGGTGCCGTTGCGGGCATTACGTGTGGGCATCACACAGTCAAACATGTCGACGCCGCGCTCGATGCATTCCAGAATATCCTCGGGCGTACCGACGCCCATGAGATACCGCGGCTTCTGTTCGGGCAGGGACGCGCAATTCATCTCCGCGATCCGATAAACTTCCTCTTTGGGTTCTCCCACACTGACTCCGCCGATCGCGTAACCGTCGAAGTCCATGTTCCGCAAGGCCGTTGCGCTCGCCTCGCGAATATCCTCAAAAACGCTTCCCTGGACGATCGGGAACAAGGTCTGGCTGTGCCCGTACAGGGGTTCTGATCTGTCAAAAGCCTCCCGACAACGCTCCGCCCATTGGAGGGTCAGGTCGTTGGATCGGCGGGCGTATTCATGTGTGCACGGGTAGGGCGGACATTCGTCCAAAACCATGCAAATGTCAGAGCCCAGTTCGCGCTGGATCTTCACGACATCCTCTGGACGGAAGAAATGTTTCGATCCGTCAATGTGGGATTGGAAATGGACCCCGTCCCGCGTCAGCTTTCGTAATTGACTCAGACTGAAAACCTGGTACCCGCCGCTATCGGTCAGCATGGGCCGTTGCCAGGAAATGAATCGATGCAATCCGCCGGCTTTGCGAATGACGTCCATTCCCGGACGCAAGTACAAATGATACGTGTTGCCCAAAATAATCTGGGCGCCATTTTCAACCAACTCCCGATGTTCTATGGCTTTGACGTCTCCGAGCGTTCCGACCGGCATGAAGATCGGCGTTTCGATCGATCCGTGGTCCGTTTCCAACAGACCCGCTCGGGCGCGTGAGGAAGGAGAGCTCGTGTCCGTATGTTGAAGCGAAAACTTCATGGACTACATCACGCCGGTCCACCGCACGATATCGTTAAAAACGACGTACGCGATGAACGTCAGCAAGATGGCCATGCCGATCTGTTGCGTGTAGAGACGAACTTTCAGGCTAATGGGTTTGCGAATCACCGCTTCGATGAACAAGAACACCAGGTGCCCGCCATCCAAGGCGGGAATGGGAAACAAATTGAAAACGGCCAGACTGATACTCAACAAGGCCATCAGATACCAAATACCCTCCCATCCTTGTTGTTGCTTCACGGCGCCGGTCGTCTGCAGGATCATGATCGGGCCGCCCAGTGACTCGCGGACGCTCTGCTTGCCGGTCATCAATTGTCCCAAATGATCGACGATCGTAGCTGTCGTCACAGCCATACGGCCAAAGCCGTACACGATGGATTCGCCGAATCCGGCAGGACGGAAGACTGCTTCCTCGAGAAGGGGACTGATTCCGATTCGACCGCGCGACACGCCTTCTTCGGTGACGGTCTCCGTCGTCACTTCTGCGCGCATGGACTGACTCGCGCGATCCCACTCGATTCGCAGGGTTTGTCCCGGAGACGACCCTATTTTGCGCAAGACCTCATCCCAGTCTTTGATAGCGTAGTCATCGATTTTCAGAATCTGATCTCCGGCCTGTAGACCCGCTTTGTGCGCGGGACTGTTGGGGAGCACAGATCCGATCTTCGTTCCAAACCGGTAATCGTCCGGCAACTCAGGAATTCCCTTCACCAGACCCACCGTGGCAAAAATCAGTGCGGCAAGTATGAAATTAAAAATCACGCCCCCAGAAATCACAATCACCCGTTTCCACACAGGCTTCGCGCGGAATTCCCACGGCTTCGGCGCGCCTTCCTTCATGCTATCGGGGTCCAGGCTTTCATCGACCATGCCGTTGATTTTGCAGTACCCCCCAAGAGGAATCCACGAAAGGCAATAGTCGGTCTGAAATTTTTCCGCATACTTCTTGTCATCCTGGATCGATGCGTAATCGCAAACCAAATCGAGGAGGTCCGGGTGAGATTGGAAGGCTTCGCTGACCCTGGCCGCAATCGCAGATTCCACGTGTTTGGGCGCGGTTTCAAAAACCATCACTGTTTCTTCCCGCTTTTCCATTTTGCCCTTCTTGTTCGGGACTTCCTTCTCGACGGTTTCCGAACGCACCGAAAAGGCGTCGGATAACCAGACAGCAAATTCTTCCCGGGTGCCCTGGCCGCTGCTCTTGGCGATGTCGGCAAAGAGATGTCCAAATTCCGCATTCGAAGCCAGCATCTGCGAGCTATCGGCTTGGAACTTCTTGCGCAAGCGTTTGGAGCCCCAGCGAAATCCCCATGCGCGCGGGGGAAAACCCAGACTGAACGCGTCCACTTTCATGCCGAAGAGTTTGGCGGCCAAGTGATGGCCCAGTTCGTGAATAAACACCAGAACGCCGAGAACGACGAGAAAGGGGATGAGAAAATCGAAAATCGCGCTTGCCATAAAATCCTTTACTTTCTTGGGTGCAGACGGGTTGCGAACTCCCGCGCCCATCGGTCCGCCTGGATGATCTCCTCCAGCTGGGGTGTGGCTTTGGGATCGTGCGCCTGGAGAGCGGCATCAATACCCGCGGGAATATCTGTGAAAGTTATTTCTTGCTTCAGGAATTGTCCCACCAGCGCTTCGTTCGCAGCGTTCAGGACGGCCGGGGTTGTTCCTCCAGCCTCCAATGCCTCGTAGGCATACCCGAGGCACGGAAACTTCTCTGTGTCCGGGTCAAAAAAATCAAATCGCGGCGTCTTGGAAAAGTCAACACGTCCAAAACCGTTGACGAGACGATCCGGGTAGGTGAGCGCGTACTGGATGGGTAATTTCATATCGGGCAGACCGAGTTGCGCCTTCACGCTTCCGTCGACAAACTCAATCATCGAATGGATGATGGACTGCGGATGAACGAGTACGTGAATCCGGGACGCCGGCATGTCAAACAACCAGTGCGCCTCGATGACTTCGAGGCCCTTGTTCATCAGAGTGGCCGAATCGATCGTGATCTTGGAACCCATCGTCCAGTTGGGATGTTGCAACGCCCGTTCTACGGTGATATCCGGAAATTGCTCCTTCGGAAGTTTGAAAAAGGGTCCGCCGGAGGCCGTTAGCAGGATCCGTTCGACGGAGGACCGTTCCTCGCCGACCAGACATTGGAACAGTGCGGAGTGCTCGGAGTCCACAGGAATGATCTGCGCGCCAGATCCCGCCATGTCTTTCTTAACGAGTTCGCCGCCGCACACGAGGGTTTCCTTATTGGCCAGTGCGATGATCTTCCCACGCCGTACAGCTTCCAGAGTCGGAAGCAAGCCGGCGGAACCGACGATCGCCGCGACCATGATATCATAATCAGCCTCACGGGCCAGTGTCGAGAGGGCATTCTCGCCGCAGAGAATTTCCGTTCCACTGCCTTGAAGCAGGCCGCGCAATTCGTCATACACGTCGATGCTCGGAACGGCAACCTGTTTCACGTTCAATTCGCGTGCCTGTTTGGCCAGCAGGTGCACATTCGTGTGGGCGGTCAGACAGGTTACCGAAAATCGATCGGGGTGCTCCCGGACGACGTTGAGCGTGTTCACGCCAATCGATCCGGTCGATCCGAAGAGGGCGATTCGTTTCATCCGCGGGAATGCGCCTTGTGGACGAGGTAGTTCGCGTGATAAAGAGATTCGAATGTCCCCGCGTCTGTCCACCAGCCTTTCATGAACTCGTATTTCATGACGCCTTTTCTGATGTAGTAGTTATTGACATCCGTGATTTCCAACTCTCCGCGCCCGGATGGCTGGAGAGTCTTGATGACGTCAAAGACTTCAGGGTCGTACATGTAGATACCCGTGACGGCGTACGTGGATTTGGGTTGCGAGGGCTTTTCTTCGATACCGATCACCCGGTCGCCCTGCAGTTCCGCGACGCCAAATCGTTCAGGGTCATGCACATCCTTCAGAAAGATCCTGGCTCCGGATTTGGTTCGATCATAATCAGCGACCGCGGAGGCTATGGAGTCCTCGAAGATATTATCGCCCAGAATAACCACCACCGAGTCTCCCCTCGAATAATGCTCGCACAGCCCCAACGCTTCCGCAATGCCGCCTTCACCTTTTTGATACACGTAATTGATGTGAGAGAGGCCAAATTCCCTGCCGTTGCCTAACAGACGAAGGAAATCGCCGGCGTAATTGCCACCCGTGACCAGAATAATGTCTGTAATACCGGCTTCGACCAATTTCTGGATGGGGTAGTAGATCATCGGCTTATCATACACGGGGAGTAGATGCTTGTTTGTGATGAGCGTGAGCGGCTGCAATCTTGATCCCAGTCCGCCGGCGAGAATGACCCCTTTCATGAGACTCCTTCAGTTAGAATGTCCGAAACAGGGTCGAAATATATTCAAAAAAGGCCGGGATTCAAGGTTTTTGGCTACGCCAGATAGGCTCGCACGAGGCCGCGAAACGTGGACAAATCGATGGGCTTGGAGACGTACCGATCGAAGCCGGCATTCAGCGCGCGTTCCTCGTCGCCCTTCATGGCGTGGGCGGTCAGAGCGATGATGGGTATCGTGCGGAAGGACGGACTTTGTCTCAGAGCACGCGCGACTTCGTATCCGTCCATTTTTGGAATTTGGATGTCCATGACGATCAGGTCCGGCGCTTCGGCCTGGGCGACCCGCAGTGCATCCTCACCATTCATCGCTTCCAGGAGTATGCAGGATTCATTCTTCAGAGCCATTTTGACCAATCTCATGTTGGCCGGATTGTCTTCGACGATCAGGACCTTCTTCATGAAGCCTGCTCCGGTTGACGTGTCAGACGGATGACCTCTGCCAGCAAATCCCTCATATTGTACGTCGCTTTGTTCATGACGCTACGAACGTGCTGCTTCAGTGAGATCATTTCCTGCTCCGTTAGGTCCTTTGCCGTTAGGACAATGACAGGAATATCCCGGAGCTTCGCGTCCGCACGGAGATGTTCCAGGAGTTGAAACCCGTTCATCTTGGGCATCATCAGGTCCAGAATGATAAGGTCGGGAGTAAACTCCTGCAGGACACGCAGTGCATCGAGACCGTCTTCCGCGGAACGGATGTCATAGAAATCCCGTTCCAACAGATATTTCATCATATCGATGCAGTGTTCGTCGTCATCCACGACTAGGACCCGTTTGGAATCGCCGCCTTGAAAATCCGTCAGTCGTCGAATCCGGTCTGTGAACATGTGCCTGTCAATCGGCTTGACGAAGTAGTCGGCGGCGTTCAGGCGGAAGGCAAGGTCCTTGTTTTCCACGATGGAGACCACCAGAACAGGGATCGTCGCTGTGAGGGGATCCGATTTCAATTCCTGCAGGATTTGCCAGCCGTCTTTGCCGGGCAACATGATGTCCAGTGTGATCACCGATGGTCGCAAGGCTTTGGCATCGGCTAGTGCGTTCAGGCCATTGGACGTGTGCTGAGTACGGAATCCTGCGTTCTCCAGATAACGCCGGAGCAGTTGATACGATTGCATGTCATCTTCCACGATCAGTACCAACGGTTGATCGACCGACGGGACAACTTCCGGTCGGTGGGGCCGGACATCGCGCACGTCCCGGTTCAAGGGAAGTGTGATGGTGAACGTACTGCCCTTGCCAATTTCACTTTCCACCCGAATGTCCCCCCCGTGCATCCGCATCAACTGACGACACAGCGCCAGTCCGAGGCCGGTGCCCTGACCTTCGCGGGTACTGCTCCCGTCCACCTGGCGGAAGTGGTCGAAGATAATTTCGAGATGCTCCTTGGCAATCCCGGACCCCTCGTCGTGAACCGATACAAACGCGTGGTGGTCCTCTGTCAGTCCGGCCGTCACGTGGATCAATGCTTGCTCCCCGGAAAACTTGTGCGCGTTGCTGGCGAGGTTGATCATGACCTGCTTGATACGAGCGGGATCGCCGTACAGGAGCGGAAGATCGGGCGAGAGTTCCCACGTGAAGCGCTGTTTCTTTCGCTCGAATAACGGCAACAACGTGTGATGCACGGACGAGAGAATCTCCTCCAGGCGGAACCAGTCCTTATACAGTTCCATTTTGCCGGATTCGATCTTGGACAGGTCCAGCAGGTCGTTGATCAACTGGAGAAGATGTTTGCCGCTGCTGTGTATGTCTCGAAGGCTCTCAACCTGCTCGACGCTTCCGGTGGGTTGCAAATCCTCCATGAGCAATTCAGAAAACCCGATGATGGCGTTCAATGGCGTTCGCAATTCATGGCTCATGTTGGCCAGAAACTCCGACTTCAGACGGTCCGCCTCCAGAATTTTCAGGTTCATTTCCTGTAGGGTTTGCGTCCGCTCGGCGACCTTGCGCTCCAGAATTTCGTTTCTTTCCTTTTCCTCGCGAATCTTGCGGCGGTAGAAAACAAATGCACCCAGCAGAATCGCCGACACGGCGACAATGCGGAAGGACCACGTGTTCCAGAACGCTGGTACCACCGTCACCGGAATCGATATCCCTTGTTCGTTCCACACTCCGTTGTTGTTGGCGGCGCGTATACGGAACACGTAGTTGCCGCCGTCCAAATTTGTGTAGTTGGCAAATCGGCGATTCCCCGCAAAAATCCAATCCTCATCAAAGCCCTCCAGCCGGAAGGCAAACTGATTATGCCGCGGGCTCGTGAATTCCAGACCGACAAACTCAAACGCCACAAAATTTTCACGATGACTGAGTCGGATGCCGCTGACCGGGTCGATGCGTTCGAGCGGCTGTGGCCTGTCAAAGATGCGGAATCCGGTGAGCGCGACCGGTGGGACGTATGGATTGTCTGTCACCAAATCCGGAAAGAACGAATTCAAGCCATCGGTGCCGCCGAAAAACATTTCTCCTCCACGTGATTGGAAATAGGCGTTGCCGTTGAATTCGTTGCCCTGGAGTCCGTCCGTCTTGTCGTAGGTGCGAAATTCCACGTGATCCCCTTTGCGGATCATTTTACAAATGCCGTGGTTGGTACTCATCCACAGATTCCCGTCGCGATCCTCCAGGATGGCATACACGAAATTGCTCGGGAGCCCGTCGTTGCTGTAGTATCTTCGAAATGTCCGTTTTTTCGGATCAAATTCGTTCAGTCCTTCACCGGTCGCAATCCAGAGCGTACCAGAACGATCCTGATTGATGGCGAGAACCCGATCATAACTGATGGTTGACTTGTCGCGGGGGTTGTTGACGTATCGGGTAAATGTCCGCAGATCGGGATTGAGGCGATTCAGCCCGCCGCCAGCCGTGCCGACCCAGAGATTGCCGTTCTTATCGACAAAGAGCGAGTACGCGTCGTCGTGACTCAGGGAAGTGGAGTCGTTGGGATCATGTCGATAGGCGATGAATCGCCTGTGGTTATGATCGAAGTAATTGAGACCTCCACCACGGGTTGCGATCCAAAGATCGTTATTGCCGGCTGAAATGATCGCGCGAACTGCAGGATGGCTGATACTGCCGGGTCGTCCATCCGCCAGATATCGCACCACGTGACCATTCGTCCGATCGAATTGATTCAGTCCACCCCCGTTCGTACCGATCCACAGGGTGGGAGCTTCCCCTTCATGAATCGCCCAGACGCGGTCATCGCTAAGTGTGTGGGGTCGGTTCGGATCGTGCCGGAAATGGCGGAATTCTCCCTGGGTCCGGTCGATGCGATTCAGCCCCTGTGTCGTGCCGACCCAGAGGATGTGGTCCCGATCCTCCATGACTGCCCACACCTGATTGTGGCTAAGCGAATTCGGATTACTCGGCATCTTTCGGTACGTGATAAACTTGGCCGGCTTCCGGTCAAACTTGCTCAGGCCATTGCCGGTGCCAATCCACAAAATTCGAGATCGGTCTTCGTAGAAATTCCACACGCGATTTTCGATGAGTGATTCCGGATCCAAGGGATCGTGAACCAGGGTTCTGGATTGGAATTCACCGACGCGGACCTCACGCAGAATTCGAATTCCCGCCCCGGAAGTGCCGATCCAGACCTGATTTTGTCCATCGCAATACAAGGACAAGATCCTGTCGGCCGTCTCAGAACTCTGTGCACCCGCGTAGAAGACACGCAAGGTCCCCGATGACAGGTCAATCATGTTCACGCCCTGATCACTCCCGGCCCAGATGCGCCCTTCGGCATCTTCCGCCAGCGCGGTAATGTTCGCTCGGCTCAGGGCACGCCCGGGGAGGCCAGGCGCATATCGTTCGACATTTCCTGCCGAAGTCAGCCGGTAGAGCCCCATCGTCTCCGTCGCGATCCAGAGAGATCCGTCGGCGGACTCCATGAGTCGGGTGATAGACGCTCGCTCCAGTTCGGGAGCGGAAGGTACGAGAACCTCTGGAAAGTGGAAGGATTGATTTGCGGAATCCAGCAAACGCAGACCCGTGGCCGTGGCCACCCAATATACCCCCTTACGATCGCGGAGCATATGAGTAACGTTGTCGCTCGGAATGCTCAGAGGATCTCCCGCCCGATGACGCATTACCTGAGCGCGATTCTTCGCGGGATCAAATAGGTTCAATCCTCCGCCGGATGTGCAGACCCAGAGCCAATTCCCCGCGCCAGAAACATGATTGATCCAGTTGTTCGTCAGCGATAATTCCTCGCCGGGATCATGGCGGAATATGACAAATTCGTATCCGTCGTACCGGTTCAATCCGTCCTGCGTGCCGAACCACAGAAAGCCCTCGGCATCCTGGTACGTACAAAACACAATCGACTGGGACAGACCATCCTCGAGCGTCAATTTCGAAAATCGGGGAATGCTCTCCTGCGCACCAAGCTCAGCAATGAGTACGAGCGGGAGGAGAAGGATTCGAATCATGCGGTCATCGGAATGGATGAGAACTTCCATCAGATTACCCAAAACCAGCCTGGCTTTCAAGGAATTTTACAAATAGGTGGATGATCTACCCGATACGAACCGTCGATTTGGATTGAATGTTGAAATGGATTCGTCTACTTTCGATTCGATTTTGAGAAGGAATTTCATATGCGCTTGAGATTTCGGGACAAGCTGCTGGGCTTGCTGGTCATCGTGGTTATGATCGCGGGCGTTGCCTTCTTTGTGGCATCCAGACAGGTCAGTATGCGCGTGGAGGCGGATATCGTCGATCGACTCGCGAAGAGCCGGACGACGTACGAGGAATACACACGCAGTTATTTCAATCAGCTCTTGCTGCAGGTCAACAGTGCGGCAGACAATCCCAAGTTTTCCGCCAATCTGGAAACGAACGATCGACCGACGATTCAATTCGCGGTTGAGGAATACCGCACGAATCTCGAAGCCGACATCATGGTCGCCGTTAACGGAGCGGGAGAAGTCCTGGGCAACGTCGGTTTGGACACAAAAGGAAGCTCAAACATCGGTCAGTTTCCGGAAGTCACGGGAGCCATCCAGGAAGGAATCGCCTCGGGGGGATTCTGGGTCGTCAAGGACTCTGTGTATTGGATTGCGGCCACGCCGGCCATCGCCGGCGGCACCCAGCTTCTGGGGGCCATCGTGATCGGCAAGCAAATCAATGACGAACGAGCCACGGTGATCAGTCGCGTGATCAACAACCACGTCGCGTTCCTGGTGGGCAATCGCATTGTCGCGAAGGACAGTCTGTATGATCGGGAAACCCTGCTGTCACAAATCATGGAGCGAAGGGACCGCATGGACGAAGCCATGATTCGAAAATCCAGCAGCGATGCCTTTCGAATCAAGATGGACGGGGAGGAATTTATCGCCGTTGCCGCGCCGATCATCGCCTCGCCCGGGTACGAGGGACAGCGGGACAAATCACTCGGTACGTTCCTATTCTACTCGTCCTTGGACAAGGCTCTGGCCCCTCTGCGGGCGGCCACGCAGGCCGTCCTGTACATCGGCTTGGGAGGAGGAGCCATCATTCTTCTGATCGGCTTTACTCTGATCAACGGTGTAACCAAACCGGTGCGCGAACTTTTTGCGGCAACGAAGGAAATCGAATCGGGGAATCTGGAATACAAGGTCCACGTACACACGCACGATGAACTCGGACAGCTGGGACACCAGTTCAACGCCATGACGCACGGCCTTCGGGAGAAGCAGCGCGTCGAGGGCTTATTTGGAAAATATCTTTCACCAGACGTCGCGAAGAAAGTGCTCGCCGAGCAGACCATCGACGGAATTCTCAAAGGCGAAAAGGTCCGCCTCAGTGTGATGTTCACCGATATACGCGGTTTCACTCCCATGTCGCGCGGTATGGATCCCCAGGCGCTCATTAACCTGCTAAACAGCCATTTTGACGAGATGATCGATATCATTGATCGATATGGGGGTACTTTGGATAAATTCATAGGTGACGCCATCATGGCGTTTTTTGGAGCGCCTGTGAATTACGATGATTTCCACATTCGCGCCATTTCCGCTGCCATCGACATGCAGAAGGCATCCGAGAAGTTCAACGCGCACCGCCGGCTTGAGGGACAAACTCCCATCGACATCGGCATCGGCATCAACACGGGAGACGTAGTCGTGGGCAACATCGGGTCGAATAAGCGACTCGAATACACGGTGATCGGGGAGACCGTCAACATTGCCAACCGCTTGTGCAGCGTAGCCAAAAAGGGTCAGGTCATTGTCAGTCAATCGACATTCGACCTGCTGAAGGATCCTTCGGTGGCGATCCCCATCGACAACGTGAAACTCAAGGGCGTGGACGAGGCGGTTCGTGTGTACGAAATTCCCATAAACGGGTGGAAGGCATAACATGACGAACGTAGGAAATTTCTTCCTGATCCTGGCATTGAGTTTTTCTTTCCTGGCCATCGTGTCTTCATGGATGGGGATTCGGATGCGACGGCGGGACCTCATCGAAGCAGGCCAGCGTTCCACCTATGCCGCCGTTCTGTGCGTAGTGGCTGCGTCGGCGGCCCTGATGGTTCTGCTGGCATCGAGCCAGATGGAATACGAATACGTGGCCAGCCACACCAACCGTGACCTTCCGATGTTTTACAAGATCACGGCCTTCTGGGCTGGCCAGCAAGGTTCCTTGCTGATGTGGACGTTGATCCTGAGTGCCTACTCGTTCGCAGTGGTGTTCCGGAATCGCAGGAAGCATGTCGAACTGATGCCCTATGTGGTGATTTCGTTGATGTTGACGCAAGTGTTTTTTCTTGCACTGAACATTTGGTCGGCGAATCCTTTCCGGGAATTGATCGGCATTTACTCCGATGGTACCCGGGACGTCTTCGTCCCTGCCGACGGCAGGGGACTGAACCCGCTGCTTCAGCATCCCGCGATGATCATCCATCCGCCGATGCTGTATCTTGGTTACGTTGGGTTTGCTGTGCCGTTCGCGTTTGCAATCGCGGCCTTGCTGAGCGGCCGCCTGGATGAGCAATGGATCAAAATCTCGCGTCGGTGGACACTCTTTGCGTGGCTCTTTCAGAGTGTGGGGATCATGCTGGGCGGTTTGTGGGCGTACGTGGAATTGGGATGGGGTGGGTATTGGGCATGGGATCCAGTCGAAAACGCTTCCCTCATGCCCTGGTTGACCGGCACTGCGTTTCTGCACTCCGTCATGATCCAGGAAAAGCGAAATATGTTCAAACTCTGGAATGTCTCGCTGATCATCGCGACCTATCTCCTCTGCATTTTTGGCACTTTTCTGACGCGGTCGGGGGTTGTATCGTCCGTGCATTCGTTTGCGCAAGGGACGATCGGGACGTTTTTCGCTTCGTACATTGTCCTGGTGATCCTCGCATCGACCATCATCGTCCTGAAGCGCATGCCATTACTCAGAAGCGACGCAAAGTTAGACAGTCCGGTTTCGCGTGAAAGCAGTTTTCTGTTTAATAATCTCATCCTCCTTATCGCGTGCTTCGCCGTACTGTGGGGGACGATATTTCCGATCCTGTCTGAAGCAGTGACGGGTGAGAAGATCGTCGTTGGGGCGCCGTTCTTTAACAAGGTCAATATCCCGATCGGATTGATTTTGCTTTTTCTCACGGGGGCTGGTCCCTTGTTCGCATGGCGCAAGACATCAGGCGCAGGGTTGTGGAAAGCATTTCTGTGGCCGGCGGTTGCCGGGATCGTGATCGGAGTGATCACCGCCATCCTTCTGACACGGCATGTCTACGCCGTGATCAGCTTCGCCCTGGCGGGGTTCGTCGTGGCAGCCATCGGGATCGAATTCTTCAAAGGAACCCGATCGAGAATGTCAGGGAAGAAAGAAAATGTCCTGAAGGCGTTCACGAATCTGACCTGGCGCAACAAACGCCGGTATGGCGGTTATGTGGTTCACTTTGCCATCGTTGTGATCTTCATCGGCATCACGGGCGCCGTATTCAACTTCGAAACCAAACGAGAGCTCGGTGAAGGCGAAATCACTGAATTCAAGGATTACCGCATTGTGTGCGACAAGGTCGGATTTGCCGACACTCCGAACTATCAAACGTCATACGCTGAGCTAACCGTGTATCGCGATGGGAGAATACTGACGACGATGAAGCCCGAGTACCGAATGTACAAGGCCAGCCAGCAGCCCACGACGGAGGTTGCTCTCCGCAAGGCGTTGGACGAAGACCTGTACGTCGTCTTCACGGGGCTCACGGAAAAGGACAATCGCGCCATTTTGCAGATTTATGTGAACCCACTGGTCACGTGGCTTTGGATTGGGACACTGATCCTGACCGTCGGAACGGTGATCGCCATTCTGCCCAGTCGCCAGGACAAAGAAACGGTAAAATCCAATCAAGGTCACCATGCAACACTACGTTCTGTATAGCCTCGTTATTTGGCTGCTCTTCCAAGATGATCACAGCGGTGAGACAGCTCACTCGACACGATTATCGGGCGCACAGGCCGACTTGTTCCGCGAGGTATCGGATGCCCTCATCTGTCAGTGCGGATGCAATTTGGTCGTGTCCCAGTGCGGGCATGTCAATTGTCCGTCCGCTGTGCCCATTCGCGAGAAAATCGAGTCGATGATAGTAGAGGGCCGAACGAAAGATCAGATGCTGTCCTATTTCATGAACGAGTACTCCTTTCGCGGGAACCCTCCGCGGGGCAAAGCGATTCTGTCTGAGCCCGACACAAAGGGATTCGATTTGCTGGCGTGGATCGCCCCATTTGGGGCCCTCGCAGTATTTGCGGGTGTGGCTTTCTGGGTCGTCAAACGCCGTAGCAGGAAGACAATCCCGAAGAATAGTCCAGCTCCAGTGGATGCCAGGTTGTCATCGATGATCGAAAAAGAACTCCGGGACGGTGAACTATGAGCGTCGTCTTGCTGGCCGCAACAGCCATTCTTCTCACTCTCTACGTCGTCTTGCCGCTGTACAAACGCCAGGGCTCCCGGCGTCTTCGAATCGATCGACGCGCCGAAGAAATCGAACTCTTGGTGCGGCACAAAAATAAACTATATGCGGACATTCGAGACCTGGATTTTGAATTTGGTATTGGAAAAATGGCGGAACAGGATTACCAGACGTTGCGCTCAGAAGCGATCCAGGACGTGGCAGAGGTCATGAGAAAGCTCGATGCGGCGCATCACGCTCGAGGCGGGAATGGTCACGTCACCGATAGTGTGATCGAGCAGTGGATCTTGAGCCGTCGCAAGGCCACGACGGATGCCATCGAAGTCGTCGAGTGTCCGACCTGCCGCGAAAAATCCGTTGCCAATGCAAAATTCTGCATGCATTGCGGAGGACCCCTTCGATGAAACCGATTTTATTTCTTCTCCTCCTTCTCCTCTCTTCCGTGGTGTTTGGTCAGTCGGCGGTCGTTCGCGGCAAAGTCCTCAACGGCACCACCGGCAAGCCGGTGACAACCTCCAACATCCTACTCCTGAAACCGGGCAGCGCTGGAATGGAAACGGTCGCCTCTGCTTCCAATCGTTCGGATTTTCTGTTTGAGAATCTTCCGCTCACGCAGGGCATGCCTCTCATCCTTCGAACGACGTGGCAAGACGTCAACTACTCCGTCAATGTGCAACTCTCGGAAGCGCGCGGATATGAGGTGGACCTCATGGTCTACGATACGTCGACGGAGTTTGCGGGTATACACGCTCGCGTTCCACACCTGATTGCTGTGCGGGAAGGGGAACACCTCATTGTCGAAGAGACCCTTGAGTTTCACAACAATGGAAAGACCACTTTCCAGAAGGACGGCCTTTCGTTCCACTTGCCCCCCGGCGCTCACAACGTGACCCTCTCAACGGTCTACGAAAAGGGATTATCAGTCCCGGCCGTCAGCGAACAGAAAGGGGATGCGTACGTCGTCCAGCTGCCTTTGAAGCCGGGGGTGTCGCGAATCCAGATTGCTTTCCAGTTGGAGTACGGTGGTGCCGAAACGGATCTGACGCACGCGTGGGATTTTGACGTCGAGAATGTCAACGTCTTCGTGAGTCCGGCCGATGTGAACGTACATTCGGACCAATTGAGTTCGATTGTCGACACGGAACTGCTGAACAACAATTTTTCCGGATTCAAATCGGCAACGATCGCCGCCGGCACACCGTTAGCCGTCAAGATGCACGGCGGATCCTCGGCCGTTCACCGAGACGTCCAGGATGTAGTCGCGGAGGACAACGACATCCAGGAGGCGATTTGGATCATCCTGCCGTTGGCGGTCGGACTGTTGCTGACGGCCCTGCATTTTGGAATCGAAAGACGGAAGACGAAGGAATCCTTGATTGAAGAAATCGCTGCTCTGGACGATCGATGGGCAAGTGGGCAAATCGCCGAGGACGAATACCATCAGCGACGAACGGACATGAAGAAGGACCTTCTCGACGAACTCACGTGATGCTCGCGGCGGACGCCCTTTCGAAACGAATCGGTACGATCACCATTCTCGAGTCAGTTTCGCTGTCTCTGACGTCTGGTCAGTCGCTGGGAATCATGGGCCGCAACGGGGCAGGGAAGACTACACTGCTGAAGCTGCTGTCCCTGACCGCCCGGCCTTCATCCGGATCGATCTCGTGGGACGGCAAGGACGTCCGGGAGCAGCCGGAACGCTATCGAAAGGAAGTTGGCGCGGTGTTCCACCATGTGCATTTGTACGGGGAATTGACTGCCGAAAAGAATCTTCGATTCTATGCCGGGATGTACAAGATAGGAAACGGGCTTGATCGAATGCACCTATTGCTACAGGAATTCGGTCTATACCATCGACGGCACGATCTGGTACGGACATTCTCACGCGGGATGATGCAACGACTGTCGATCATCCGGGCCCTTCTGCACCAACCCAAGGTTCTGCTATTGGACGAGCCTTTCACCGGGTTGGACGAGAACGGTTGCCGGCTTTTTGATTCCGCGATGGATCGGTTCCGCAAGGAGGGTGGGATCTGCATCACGGTCGCTCATTCGTGGGACCAGATTCGGACCCATGTCGACCGCCTCTTGTTCCTATCAAAGGGTCGTGTTCGCTTTCACCTTCCGGTCAATGAAGTTGACCCTGTGGACTTACAGTCTGCCTTGTCCTCATGAAGATAGAGTCTGAAATCCGTCAGGACGTCGTCGAATGCTGCCGCCGGGTGCACGAGCGTGGTTTCGTCGCTGCCAATGACGGGAATTTGAGTGTACGTCTCTCGTCGGATCGGATACTGTGTACACCGACGGGGAGGAGCAAGGGAAATCTGCGGGTCGAGGAGCTTGTCATCGTAGACAGCGAGGGAAAGTCACTTGGAGATAAGCGGCCGTCCTCGGAGATCGGCATGCACGTTGCCATCTACAATGTCAGGCCTGACATTTTCGCCGTTGTTCATGCCCATCCAGTTCATGCCACTGCATTTGCCACAGCGGGACTGAGCCTCGAAAAATGTGTGGCACCCGAGATTATCACGACTCTCGGCTCGATTCCGCTCGCGCCTTACGCGGCTCCCTCGCTTCCGGAACTGGGCAAGATCGTTTCAGGAGTCATGGCAAACGCAGATGCCTGTTTGATGGCGAATCACGGGGTCGTCACAGGCGGCCGGGACATTTACGATGCTTATGCCAAGATGGAAAGAGTGGAACACTACGCCCACATTGTTTTCACCGCCCGTCTATTGGGAGGAGAGAAGGTGTTGAGCGATCAACAAGTGCAGGAATTAGGTAGGGTCCGAGAGAATTATGGGCTAGGGGCCGCCAAGAATCCGGGTTGCCTTCCGTGTGGGAAAGACTGTCTCGGATCGGAATGCAGCTTGCACAACGTCTCTGACTATTCCGCTATCATTGCGAGGATCATCGGAGAGCTATGAGATCCTTTCGCTCAATCTGCACGGTTTTCTTAGCTTGGGCCATTACCGCTATTCTGATAGTCGTTCTCCTACCGGCCGGACTCTTCGCCCCTTTCGGGCGCTATTCGTATTTCATCGAACACCTCTGGGCGGGTGTGATCTGCCGCATGATGAGAATGCGGGTGGAAGTCAGTGGCTTGGAAAATCTCGAACCCAGTCACAATTACATTTTTGTTTGTAACCATCAGAGCCTCATGGACATTCCAGTCATGATGAGATATACACCTCGTCAGCTCCGTTTCATTTACAAGAAGGAGCTGAACTGGATCCCGTTGTTTGGTCAAATCCTTGTGATGTTGAAGTACATTGCCATTGATCGTGGAAACCGCGAGCGTGCGGCCCGAAGTCTTGAGCAAGCGGCAAAGAGAATTCACGATGGAGTCAATGTGATGATTTTTGCGGACGGAACACGCAGTCTCGATGGCAAACTCCGTCCCTTGAAAAGAGGTGCGTTCATTTTGGCGATCGCGTCTCAGGTTGAAATCGTACCGGTTGCGATCAGCGGAACCATCAACATCGTCCACAAGTTCGAGGGTCTGACGGACTTGAAGTTTGGCATGCCGGTTCACGTGGCGTTTGGCAAACCCGTTCGAACATCGAGCCTGGGGCCGGGGGAAAGGGATGGTCTGAAAGGTCGCGTGGAGTCCGAGATCGCGTCACTATTTGCTGACCATCAAGACTTATCGGTGTTGCGGGATGCGGAATTACTGAGGAAAATCGACAGGCGGAATCGGGCCGACCGCAATTCCCAGCCCACCCGTAGCATCGCCGGCGAGTAAGCGCTAAACATCTGATAATTAAGACTGAAACTTCTTGACATCCCAGTCCTGTTTCTATATATTTAGCCCTCATTTGGAGAAGTCCGTCTTATTGACGGTTTTTTCTGAGTTTATGAGTCGTTTGTGAGTCAGGTCACGAGTTAGAAATCAGGCGAGAGTAACTCAATTGGTAGAGTACCTGCCTTCCAAGCAGGATGTTGCGAGTTCGAGCCTCGTCTCTCGCTCAAAGATAATATTTTTTGAAAGACTGCGGATTCGGCCGAGTTTCAAAATTCAATTTCAAGAAATATTGCCTGTGTAGCTCAGCTGGTTAGAGCGCGTCCTTGGTAAGGACGAGGTCACCGGTTCAATTCCGGTCTCAGGCTCGGCATTTGAAATGCTAAAGTGAAATAGGAGACGTCTATGTCAAAGCAGAAGTTTGAGCGGAACAAGCCGCATGTGAACGTGGGAACGATTG